>CAWIMG010000018.1:0-196797 GCA_963837105.1 uncultured Actinomycetes bacterium
ACGTAGAGGTGGTCACGCGCACGGGTGCACGCGACGAACAAGACGCAGCGTTCGCGCTGGATGTCCTGGTCGTGGGCGACGGGGTCCTCGTCGGCGGGGGTGACCGCCGACCAGCAGGATTCACGGGTCCAGACGAGTCCCTCCCAGGCCGCCTGACCAGGCCATACAACGCGTGGCCTCCCATGGGATCCGGGGTTTATCTCACTCTTCCACGGCCGTTGTTAGCAAAGCGTTAGCACGGCCGGCAGGCGGCAAGCGGTGCGCCCGCCTGGTCGCCGGTCGGTTTAGCCCGCTCGAAACTTGACAACTCAACAGTGGTTCAAGGCTAGGGGTCAGTCCGTCCATGCCTGCATGAACCGTGCCGCTCCGCGACCATGGCCGTTATGGGCAAGGGTCCACCACGGCTGATTCCTCCAAAGCGTGCCCTACATCAGCTCCCGTGGATCTCAGGGTGGCAGGAGGAGGCAACCGAACGCAGCTCCCCAAGCCCTCCGCTGACTTGACAAGAAACTAGATCTAACTTAGATTTAACTAGATCTAGGAACATCTAGGAGTGGCTATGGAAGATGACATCCTGAGCGCTGAGCTCGACCGGGTGACTTCGGAACTCGCAGCAGCCAGGACTGAGCACACCCGCCTGGGCGCGAAGATCGCGGGTCTTGAGGCTCAGAAGGAAGCGCTGACCAGGGGGCTCGCTGGCACAGAGCGTCATGACGCTCGGAATGCCAGCGCGGCTGGCAAGTACCGCACCGAAACTATCGTCGACCTCCTCGGGGCTGCCGACGGCGAAATGTCGATCAAGGACGTGATAGGGGCCCTTCACGACAGCGGGCGTACCGACGAGACCTATGACAACGTCGCAGCGGACCTGGCCTACCTCGCAGAGCGCAGACGCATAGTCAGGCTAAGGCGCGGAGTCTACTCACGCCCCGATCGCATCATGATTCCGATCACTCAGGGTAGCCTCAACAACAGTTACATCCCCTTGGCGAATTACCTTGGTTTCTTCCCCGCAGACACGATCGGCCCACCTAACGGGCGTGACGCCAAAGGCACACTCCTAACACTGCACTTTTCAGGGCTTTCTCAGCCGGTGGAAACCGACATCGCTGGTACCCACAACTTCTTCAGGTGCCGTCGCCCCATTGGGGAGTTCTTTGCTCACAACCAGCTCCAACCCGGCGAAAAGGTTGCTATCGAGAAGCAGTCTGAATATGAGTATCGCATCGCTCCTGCTCGCTAAGCCCACCGCCAGAAATCGCGTAGGCCCAGCTGGACCGGCGGGACTGGGATGCCAACGCGTTCGACACCCTCTTTCGCGCTGAGGAGAACGGGATGAATAAGGAACAGGCCCTGCGGGAACCCCGCTCAACAGCCATCAGCAAACCAACGTGCATGCCCTCTTGGTCAGCTGTTCATACTGTGGCGCGAAGCTGGGGAACCCTGCCAGGGGGCCAAGAGTTGCCCCGACGGCTACGCGGACACGCTGCACGAGGACCGGGAACGCGAGTTCTACACCGCGACTGCCGGGCTCACCCGAGCTCAAGCGGCCACTGTCCGCCGCCGGTTCGCCAATCCCTCAACGGCGGAGGAGAGGCGAGCGACTGCAAAGGTGCTCCTGCGCCCGAGCTGACCCCCTAGCGCTCACCTAGGCCACACGACCCTCCGGCGGCCATAACCCGGAGTGCCTTCAGCATCGCCTCACCGACATGAACTCTCATCTGAACCCCGGTGAACGGCGGGCCATATCGTTCCGTGTGCGACTTCGAGCTGCCCGCGCCCTTCGCGTCGGCCTCTAGTCGGGTCGTATCACGGGCGGCAGCAGCGCCCTACTAACTCAATGCCTGGGTAGCAGTACTAGGCTGTCGCTTCGGAGGTGGTTGTGTGCCACGCAAGGTATTGGTGTTGCACGGTGGTTCTACTTTCGACCTCACCGAGATGCCTGCCGAAAATGAGCATCACCTTCAGGAAGTAATGAAGGAGAGCCCGAAATTGCTGCCCGTTGACGATCTTGGGATAACAGGCCCACTTCTTGTCGTTGGACGTGAGGCCAGCGTGGCCTCAGGCAGCATCGATCTGGTCGGAGTCGTTCCCTCCGGGGATCTCGTTCTGGTGGAATTCAAGACCGGGCCGCAGAATCCGGACTTCCGCCATGCCCTGGCTCAACTCATCGACTACGGCTCAGATCTCTGGGGGATGGCGGTCAGCGACTTCGAAAGCGGCGTTGTTCAGCGGTACCTGGAGGGCCCCTACTGCCCGCCTGCCTACAAGTCCTGCGGGACGCTCAGAGGGCTAGCTGAACTTGTATGGCAGCCGGACGGCTTTGACTGGGATGAGTTTGTTGATCGCCTAGCGACGGTGCTGAGTGATGGTGACTTCCACTATGTTGTAGCCGCCCAGAAGTTCACCCCACAGATGACGCGCAGCTTGGAGTACTTGAACACGGCCGTGCGCGTCGGGCACTACCACCTTGTACAGATGATTCAATTTAACGGCCAGGACATGACGGCGTACGCTGCGCAGTCAATTGTGTCGGCCTCTGCAACACTCCGGACATCTGCAAGGGGGAGCATAGACGAGGCCAGCTTCCTCGCCACAATCGACGATGCCGCATACCGCGAGGCGCTGTCAGACATCTTCGATAGTTGTCGAGCCCTAGGCCTTACTTTCGGCTGGGGAACTACAGGCTCGTCCATCCGTATGGCGACCCCGGACCGTTCAGAGCCACTCTCGGTAGGATGGATCTTCTCCGAGGTGCCCAGCTGGTCGGGGCTGACCCACCTCACTCTCGGGTATGACAGATCTTCTGCCAAGTCCACGCCCTCGGTCATCCATGCCCTTACCTCTTACATGGAACAGGTCTCAAGCATTGCTGGAGCTTCCGCCGTCAAGAGCAAGTTTCTGAGCGCCTACACCTGGAAGCCACCCCAGGTGACAGCCTCGAAAGTGCAAATAATCAACGCGCTGGAAACGCTGGTGGCCGCAGCCAGCGGCGAGGAGACCGAACACAATATGAGCTGAGCTAGGCGTTGGCCGTCAGCTCGCATCCCGGATCTGCCCCGTCCTGGCCGCGTACCCGGCGCGGCACTGCCTTGTAGGCCTCGGGCGGCTCCAGTGGGCGCAAGCTGTCGGCGCGGACCAAGACCACCTTGTGATCAGTGCGGCTACTGGACTGATCGACCCAGGACACCCAGACCCACCAGGAGCCATCGCGCTCGTGGCGTTCCCACGCGAGCAGATGCCCCACCATGCCGCCTGCCAGCTCAACCAGCGGCGGCGCCCACGGCTTGGGTCCCCCGCCACCACGCCAATATTACGAAACTACGTTTGATTTTTCAGCACTGCCAGCATTAAGCACGGTCACCTCCAGCAATCCTTTGGATGGCCGACCCAGGAACTGTCAGAACGTGTCCCTAACGTTGCTCACGGTTAGCTGGCGGATTCTTTGGGACAGGTGGCCTGTCATGACGGCAACAGAAGTGCTGATCGCATTCGCGGGCGGCGTGGTCATGGGCGCGGCCATTGCGTTGATCGCTACCCGCCGCCACGCGGTCGATCGCCAGATTCTGGACCACGTGCAGCGGATCGGCGCCGTCTTCGCCAACACCGCCCAACGAGGCCGGGCCGGCGAGATCGTACTGGAGAACCTGCTGGAGGCCAGCGGCATGGGCCGCCACCGCGACTTCGAGGTCCAGGCCTCGCTACCCGGCGGCGGGCGCCCCGACGTGGTCCTCACCCTGCCCGGCCGTGGCCGCCTGTTCATCGACGCCAAATTCCCGCTGGACGATTTCCAGCGCGCCGGGGCCGCGGCCACCGACAAGGAGCGGCGCAAGGCCCTCGCTGGGCATGGCAAGGCGGTCGCCTCGCACGTCAGCCAGCTGGCCAAGCGTGACTACCCGGCCAAGCTGCCGGATGCGATGGATTTCCTGGTGTGCTATGTGCCTAGTGAGGAGCTGCTGGCCGCTGCTTATGAGGCACGCCCCACGCTGTTCTATGACGCCGCTCGTGACGGGGTGCTGATCGCCGGGCCCGCCACCTTGCTGTCGATCTTGTGGGGTATCGCGCATGGCCTGCAGCAAGATGCCCGCACACGGCACGGGCACGAGATAGGTAAGTCAGCCGCCGAACTGCACCGCCGCCTCGGCACACTGGTCCCAGACCTGCAAAAACTCGGCAACTCCCTGACCACCGCCGCCGCCAGGTACAACGGCCTGCTCGCCTCGCTGGAGGGCGAGGTCCTGCCCCAGGTGCGGCGGCTGGAGAACCTCGGGATCTTCGCACCGGGAACACACCTGTCCGAGCCCACGCCACTCGATGCGCCCATCCGGCCAGTCGCCGCGGAGTGCTACCCGCCGACCGGTGAAAGTGGCACTGACGGGGAAGCCATCGCCGGAGCCGAAGCTGCAGCCGCCCCACCGGATTAAGAGCCCACTCTGATGACCCTTGGCAGTCCCCGCGCTACTGCGCGATGGGCGGGTCTGCGTCATGGGCTCTGGAACCCCTCGCGAAGCGTGCTGCTCGCCTCCGCGCGACACGAGCTGGGGCCTGGTAGATCTCTTGTAGAACCTCATCCATCAGGGTGACCACCAGCTCCGCGTCCGGCTGGGAGACAGGCTCGACGTAGTCTCCGTGGGCCATGTCATTGCCCAGGTGCCTCACCTCATGCGCGCCGTCCCGCACATCGTCGCGAATCAGCCGCGCCTCGTGCATCGCATCGATCTTTCGGATCAGGTTGCCAGTCTTGATGCCCTTGTCCTTGGCGGTCGCCTCTATGACCGACCTGGCCAGGAGGACCGCCCCGCGGTATGCCTCCACGGCAAGGCACTTGTGAGCTTCTGATGCTGCTGCCGCGATCTCAGCGGGCATGTCCGGGTACCACTTGTCGTGGATGTCGGCCGGGTACCACTGAGTTTCGGCGAATGGCATCGGTGACTCCTCCGTGAGCACCCCGGCGATCTCTTCAGCGGAGAGGTCAGGCTTAATGAGGTCT
This sequence comes from uncultured Actinomycetes bacterium, assembly GCA_963837105.1. Classification (GTDB taxonomy): domain Bacteria; phylum Actinomycetota; class Actinomycetes; order Streptosporangiales; family Streptosporangiaceae; genus UBA9676. The sequence continues at coordinate 4,991 of CAWIMG010000018.1, forward strand.
CCTGACCACATGCTGCGAATGCTCAGAGCTCCGCAGCCGTCACATCGGAAGCACGCCATCAGGTTGGTGAAGATCGACTTCCCCACCGCAGGTTCGATGGGCTCACGCCGTGTACCCGATTCTGGCACGGGCGTCATGTTGGCTAGTACGCCACAGTTCCAGCATGTCCTGCTTGCCACGCGAGAAGCCTACTTAAGGCGACGATCGATTAACCCAACGAGAGAGCCCAGGTTGCACGGAGCACATGACCCCTCGATGCGAACTCTGTCCGCAACGGTCGATAGCGGTCGTCACCCGCTGGTCGGTCCATGGGTGGTGTTTCAGGTCGGTGACTGCCGACTGGGTTGCTGCAGGTGTTGCTGCACGTATCGCTGTGGCCACGGTGGCGGGCGTTCAGCCGCCTGGGTTGGCAGGCTCTACGCTGCTTGCATGTTCGAGGGTGAAGCGCGGATCCTGGCCCAGCTGAAGCGTCGTGTCTCTTCGGAGGCGAGACGTCGCTGGAGGCGCCTGAAGTGGGCAGAGCGGTTGGCTGTGGTTCTGATACTCGTTTCTGTGTCTGTGTTCGGGGTCGGTCACATCGTGCGTCTCGCTCTTTCTGCCAAGGCTGTAGGCATTGGACTGACCTTTGCGAGCGTTTGTCTTTTTATGGCTGCTTGCCTGGTTTATCTCGCCTTTGGGTCAACAGGATTGAAGCATGTGGGGTGGGAAAGGTGGTTGGCCTCGGCAGCGATACTGGTATTCGTCACTGTGCTTGCTCTCAGGTTCACGGCCACCTGGCCGGTTCAGTGGCGCGTTGACCTAGCTGGAGCAGGCTTTGATCTAGGGCTCCTTGCCTTTTTGGTATTCGTGATCCGTTGGTTTATACGCGACATGAGCGAGGACATGAGCGTTGTAGCGGCTCGGGCGCAGCTCCTTTTGCTTCTCGCTTTCTGTTTCTCCTTCCCTGCTTTTCTAGTATTCCTGGCTACAAATGGCAACACTGGCGCTTTTATGTTCTTCAACCAGTCGCAGAGCTCGAGTCACAGCGCATGGTTGGGTGGTCTTGAAGGGCTCGCACTTCTCGTGATACCTGCGCTGCTTCTTATGATCCCCCAACTCGCTCACAGGAGGCTAGTCTGGAGCAGCACGCCTCAGCTGACCAGGAACGTCATTACGGGTTGGCTTGCCACTGGCGCAGCGTTGTCGACCGGTCTCTTTGCTTTCATGCTCCACTTTTACGGTGGCCCACTAGCGGGAGTTGGACTTGGACAGCTTGCGGTGGGTATGCTATTCGCGGTTGCGCTCCTTGTACCTATCTACCGATCTGTGGCAAGGGCATGTTGGGAGAGAGGCGTTCTGCACATAATTGACCTTGGTCGCTGGTCGGCAGATTGGCGGAATGTACTGGGAGAATGGCGAGCCGCCATGGCGGTCGATATCAAGGCAGGGGCGGACAGCGCTGACTCCAGGGAACGCGAGGTTGAGCATTCGAAGGCGACCGATAGACCGGTTGATCCGCTAGCCCTGTCTGGCGGCGTAGAGAGCGCGGTGGAGCAGGAAAGGCGGTAACAGTATTCGGTGCGTTGCCGTGGCCATCGCCTAATAACACGGCCACTGCGACGAGCCTACGTAAGCATTCAGCTTGGACTCTGCTGCTGCGTCGAGCAGCGCCCGCGTCTGGTCGAGCGTGAACGACCGGCTGGGGCGTCCCACCCGGCCCTTCGGCGGGTTGACCAGCACCGCCACATTCCGGCCGACCAGATCGTAAGCTGCGGCGTATCTGAGCGCCCGGGCCAGGGAAGCCCTGGCGATCTGCAGGTACCTGGTCGAATGCCGGCCGCTGAACGCGTCCAGCCCGACCCGGACATCCCCGGCCGACAGTTCCCTTAACGGTGTGGAACCGATCTGCTCCAGCAACGGCGCCGTGGCCTCGCGGTAGATGCTCCGGGTGCGTTCCGCCCGCCCCGGCAGCCCACTGGCGAGCCAGTCCTCCACCGCCTGCCGGACTGTGTACGTGGCGGAGGTGCGCAGGCCGCGGTCAAGCTCGCCATGCAACGCCTTGAGCTTGTCCCGGACCTCCACCTTGGTCCGGCCATAGACCTTCCGCCGGACCCGCTTCCCATCGCGCCCATACCCGAGCGACACCGCGCCGACGTAGCGGTTCTTGGCGGCGTCGAAGTAGACCGCGTCCTCGCCGTGCCCACGGCGTCTCGCCCTGGACCCCGCCATGACAGGGAGGGTAACACTTTGGCTCCCCGTTTGGCTCCCTACCACGCTGCCAAACCATCGGATTAGGCCTCTGACCTGGTGGTCAGGGGCGGGGTCGAACCGCCGACCTTCCGCTTTTCAGGCGGACGCTCATACCGACTGAGCTACCTGACCTCGCCCGGCCCACCATCACGGGCCAGCGCGGTCCTGACGGGATTTGAACCCGCGACCTCCACCTTGACAGGGTGGCGAGCACTCCAAGCTGCTCTACAGGACCATATGTAACTGCTTGCCTCCCCGGGCTAGCAGAGTGCCCCCAACGGGATTCGAACCCGTGCCGCCGCCTTGAAAGGGCGGTGTCCTAGGCCGCTAGACGATGGGGGCCCTGACGGCAAACCAAGCCGCCCCGGACCCGTGGCGCCCGCCGTCGGGGACCGCCCCAGCATAGGGGACGGAGGCCACGCCCGGCAAAGCGCGCCGGCGCGGCCCAGTGGCCAACACGCCCGCGGCGCCGCGGCAACCCCCAGCGTGTCCGGCCACCCGATCCGCCCGTGCAGCGCCGCTACCACCCTCAGCGCCAGCGCGGCCACCCGGATTCCGCGCAGCCGCCGTCCAACCACCAGACCCCCCGGCACTCGCCCCGACGCACCGCTCGTTAGGCAGCCGAATTGATCTTCCGCCGCTCTGGCCGAGGACCCGACAGCCCCGCAGCTAGGCCGGCCCCTTGTCCTTGTTCAGGTAGTTCTCGGCGATCGACTTCTTCTCGCCTTCCTCGGGCACGACCGCCCACGCGACCAGGTACACCAGCACGCCCGCCCCGGCACTGAGGATCGCGAGCGCCGCGAACAGTATCCGGATGAGGTTGGCGTCGATGCCCAGGTACTCGCCGATCCCGGCGCACACCCCGGCGACCATGCGGCCGTCCCGCGGCCGGATGAGTTGCTTGCGTCCTTCCATTTCGTCCATACCCCGATCATGCCCCCGCCCGCCGCCGCATACAGCCGGCTTACGCTGATAGTCACCTGCCCTTCCTGGCCGCGTCAGAACGGAGCCGCCGATGCCGCCCAGCGCCGCCCAGCCAGGCCGCCTTGACCTGATGCAGATCGACGACCAGCTCACCGCGGACGAGCGGCTGGTCCGCGACACCGTCCGCAGCTACACCGCCGACCGGGTGCTGCCGCACATCGCCGACTGGTTCGAGGCCGGCACGCTCCCCCGCGAGCTGCTGCCCGAACTCGGCAAGCTGGGCCTGCTCGGCATGCACCTGACCGGCTACGGCTGCGCGGGCATGGGCGCGGTCGCCTACGGCGTCGCCTGCCGGGAGCTGGAGGCCGCCGATTCCGGCCTGCGCAGCATGGTCTCGGTGCAGGGCTCGCTCGCGATGTACCCGATCTGGCGCTACGGCTCCGACGCGCAGAAAGATGAATGGCTCCCCCGCATGGCGACCGGCGAGGCGGTGGGGTGTTTCGGCCTGACCGAACCCGATCACGGGTCTGACCCCGGCGGCATGACCAGCAAGGCGATACCTAGCGGCGGTGGCTGGGTGCTCTCGGGAGCCAAGATGTGGATCACGAATGGGTCGATCGCCGATGTCGCCGTGGTGTGGGCCCGCACGCCCGACGGCATCCGCGGCTTCCTGGTCCCCCGTGGCGCCCGCGGGTTCACCTCCCGGTCGATCCACAAGAAGATGTCGTTGCGCGCCTCGGTCACCGCGGAACTGCACTTCGACGAGGTCAAGCTGCCCGCCGACGCGGCCCTGCCCGGTGTCACCGGGCTGAAGGGGCCGCTGTCGTGCCTGAGCGAGGCCAGGTTTGGCATCGCCTGGGGGGTCACCGGGGCGGCGCGGACGTGCCTGGAAGCCGCCGTCGAGTACGCGCGCACCCGCGAGCAGTTCGGCAAGCCGATCGGCGGCTTCCAGCTCACCCAGGGCAAGCTGGCCTGGATGCTGGCCGACCTGACCCGCGCCCAGCTGCTGGCGCTGCACCTGGGGCGGCTGAAGGAGGCCGGCCAGGTCAGGCCCGAGCAGGTGAGCCTGGCCAAAATGGCCAACGTGCGGGCGGCGATCGATATCGCCCGGCAGGCACGCACCATCCTCGGCGCGAACGGGATCACGCTGGAGTACCCGGTCATCCGCCATGCGAACAACCTGGAGTCGGTGCTGACCTACGAGGGGACCGAGGAGATTCACGCGCTGACCGTCGGCCAGGCCCTCACCGGCCTGCCCGCCTTCCGCTGACCGGCCCCTGACCGACTGCCGACCGGTCGCGTCGGCGGCCGCGCGGTGCTGGCGCTTAGTGGATCAGTGCCGATACGCTGAGTAGCCATCCCCGACCTTCTCATCACTGCGGGGCAAGTGATGAACCGGGCATATTACGACTGGCCCGCGCTGATAGTGATCCTCGGGCTGCTGTGGTGGGTGGCGTACCAGTTCTCACGGCGCACCTACCGGCTCGCGGTCGGCGTCGTAGCCGCGGCGAGGGTGCTCGCGGTGACGGGCTATGGTCTGCGGCTGCCGGGCAAGCACCCGACCTTCGCGCGGGGGCTGCTGGCCGGTGGCAACGCGATCGCACGGGACATGCTGGGCTGGTTCATCCCGCCCGGGCTCCGGCACACGGTGCTGCTCGGGCCGATGGGCTGGCTGCTACTGCTGATCCTCATCGGCAGCGTCCTGGTGGCCTTCGACACGCTGTCCACCCGCCGGCAGCAGCCAACGGTGAGTGTGGGGACAGTCCCGCCGAATGGTGGCGGCAGCGGCGGCGGCAATGCCGGTGACGGCGGTGGCGACGCGGGTGGCGACGGCAGCGCCAGCGGCGGTAGCAGCGGTGGCGACAGCCGTGCCGTGCAGTCCCGGCGGGTCATCACCGAGGAACTCAAGTTCCGGCTGCCCGCCGTCGCGGTGCGGTCGCCGGCCTCGATGCCGGGCGGGTCCACCCTGGCGAGCCTGGCCACCGTCGTCTCCGACTCCGGGCTGCAGGGCAGCAAGCTGACTGCGGCCCTGATGCAGGCGGTGCACGCGCTGGAAGCCCGGCCGCGGGTCTATGAGGTGCAGATTTTCGTCGATCACTGCACCGATGACGGCAACGTAGACCCGAATGGGCCGAAGGTACAGGTCACCGTGGACGTCCGCGATGCCCGCAACGGGCAGACGCTGGCGACCCGGATCCTGCCACCCTGCGCGGAGGACGAGGCCGCGGAACGGGTCGCCGGGTTCACAGCCCGGCAGCTGTTCCGGAACGATCGGTCCACCCCCGCCTGGGCGACCGGCTCCTATGACGGCGATGATCTGTCGGCCTACCTGCTGGCCCAGGAGATGAAGCCGGCCAACCGGACGTACGAGGCGATCGCGAAGGCCCGCCAGCGCCAGCGGGAGAAACTGGCCAGCGCGGTGAGCCGGAGCACGAACGCCGGCCTGGTGCAATATGAACTCGCGTCCCTGGACGATCTGGACGGCAGAACGGTCGATGCGCTGCGCTTGCACCTGGACAACCGGGTGCACAACCCGCGGTTCCTGCCGGCCAGGTACCGGCTGGCGGTCTCGCTGGCCGCGCTGGCTGGCGCGATCCAGGAGAAGTGGCCTGCTGACCCCGCTGGTGCGCGTCGCCACGCCGCCCCAGCTGGCCAGGCCGTCCCAGCTGGCCAGGCCGATACCCCAGCGCGTATCCGGGAAGACCTGGCCCACAATCTGGCCTGGTCCGGGTTGCTGCGGACGATACGCGGGCGGCAGTTCCAGGACCTGCACCTGGCTCACCAGGCTGGGCGCGGCGCCGGGGCCCGGACGCGGGCCCTCTCCGGCCTGATGCAAACCGCACACCCCACCGCGGTCGAGTTCCGCAGGATTAGCCGGGTGCTGCTGATATTGGCCTGCCGGGAACTGCGCGCCTACCGGCGGCGGATGCGTGCCTCCTGGCTGCTCTGGGGCGCGCTGATCCACCGCCAGGAACGCGCCGCCTACCTGGAACTGCTGCGGTCCGGGCCGAACTGGCGGCTGCATCCCCGGCGGCGGCTGGCCACACCGCGGGTAGCCCTGGCTGGCATGGAGCTTGCGCTGCGGATCATGGAGGTTCCACGCGAAGCCCAGCAGGAGGTGCGGAAGAGACGGTCCCGGACCATGCGCCAGCTCGGCCTGGACCGGGTGCTGGACGGTGGCCGCGGCTGGGTCTACGGCAGGCTGCCCTGGCAGGCGGTTTACAACGCGGCCTGCCTGTACGCGACAACCGCGATGGGCCAGCCCAGCAACGAGGCGGCCAGCAGGGCAGTCACGCTGCTGCGGCTGGCGATCGCGGATCCGGAATGTGAACTGGACCGGCCGTCGGAGTGGATCGGCGCCGACCCGAGCCTGGGGATGCTGCACTGGCAGCCCGAGTTCGATGCCTTCGTCCGTGAGCAGGCCCGGCGGGATTTCGAGCCCGGGCCAGTGGACCAATGCCCGGACCCCTGGTTCCAGGCCCAGTTGCCAGTCACCCCACAGCCGCCCGGCCGCTGGGGCCGCCTTCGTCGGGCCGCCACCCGCGCCCGTTGATTCTGCACTCGGCCCCGCAGCCGCAACAGGCTCAGTAACCCTGCGAGGATGATCATGAACGGGCAGATTCCCGGTCATTCGGCTGGCGAACCGGACCTTCGGCCGGCGGCCGGGGCAACAGCGCTTGCCCGGCATGAACTCAGGAACAGATACGCTTCGGGCGTGGCGCTCCCAGCCGGGCGCCTTGGGGTGCTAGCTCAACGGTAGAGCAGCGGACTTTTAATCCGTTGGTTCAGGGTTCGAGCCCCTGGCGCCCCACCCCTCCTGACCTGCGGCGAGGCCCCACGGGCAGTGAATCTGGAGGTGCCTATCCGTGATTGGGAGCCCGAAGGGAGCCCGCCAGTTCCGTGCGCCACCTTCCGGGGCACCATTGCGGCCATCGCCTCAGCCAGACCGGAGGCGACCTCGGGGAGGATCGACGTGTAGGTGTCGGCGGTGATAGCGATGGAACTGTGGCGCATCAAGACCTGGACTTCCTTCATGTCCGCGCCTGCGGCGAACGCGAGCGTCGCGGCGCTGTGCCGCAGGTCGTGGAGGCGGATCGGCGGGAGGCCCGCAGCGCAGGCCGCGTGCTCGAACACCACGGTCGCCCGGGCCGGGTGCAGGTCCTGGCCGTCCTCCCGGGTGAACACACGCCCGGTGTCGGCCCAGGCTTCCCCCCAGGCGAGCCGTTCGGCCAGCTGCGTCTTGCGCCAGGCGCGGAGCACGGCGACGGTTTCCCGGTCGAGGGTGACCGTGCCGTCTGACGCCTCCGTCTTCGGCGAGTCCTCTTCGACGCCCCACCCGTTTTGCACGAGCTGGGTGAGGATCGCAACCTCACCAGCGTCCAGGTCGGTGTCAGCCCAGCGGAGCCCGCACGCCTCACCACGGCGCAGGCCCCGGTAGGCGATCAGGTGGAACAGCGGGTACAGCCGCTCGCCCGCAACCGCGTCCAGGAACGCCCCCGTCTGCTCGGGGGTCCACACCATCACCGGCGACGGCCGTGACCCGATCGCGTGCCACGCCGCGAACTGTGCGTTCCGTGACGCGCCAGGGCCGAGGGCGGCGAGACGGGCCTCGTACCCCGCCTGCCACACGTCCACCCGCCCAGGCGTCCAGACGCGGGCCTTCGGCCGCTTCCCCGACTCGAGTCGGAGCAGCTTCGCAGGGTTCGAGGTGATGAGCGCGTGGTCGGCTCCGGCGGCGTCCGACAGGGCTGAGCGGAGTGTCGCGCGGATCCGCTGCTTGGTCGCTGGCCCCGTGACCCGCTTCCCGGCGACCGACTTACGGACTGCCGGGTCGCTGCTCGCCCGTGCGGCTTCGATCCGGGCGTTCTCCTGGTCGATCGCAGCGAACGCTGCGGCGACGTGGGAGACCCGGAGCTTGTCGAGGGGGATGTCGCCGAAGGCTGGCAGGAACACTCGCCGGATGTGCGACTCGTAGCCGGCTAGCGTCCGCCGGGAGATGTCCCCGGCGCGCCTGCGGTCGGCGAGCCACGACAGCAGGTAGTCGCCGGTAGTGCCAGGGGTGAACGAGGCGCCGTGCCGGTACCTGCGCTGCAGATCGCCGTAGTCGGGCAGGGCGGCCTTCTCGCGGCGGGACTGCCGGATCAGGGCGAGGATTTCGGCCCGCTCCTGGTGCCCTCCGGGGCCTGCTTCGGGGATGTCCAGCAGGCGGATGGCGCCGGTGAACCAGTCGCGCATCTCCGACTCGGTGCGGAATCCCCACACGGGCATCCTGGCGCGGGTGCCGTCGGGCGCGGGAGGCAGTTCGAGGCGGCCGCCAACGGTGCCATGCCCGGGATTCCACGTGCCGTCCTTGCGGCGCAGCTTTGGGCACGACTGGCCGAGTTCGCGGCCGTCGGCGTCGCGGCACTTGCAGCGGCGGTGGGGTTCGGGGAGCTTCATCGGCTGTCCAGGACATCGCGGCTGCCGGGGGTGCTGAGGTCGTATGCGGCGACCTGGTCGCCATTGGGGTAGTCAACGTGCTCCATGTGCGCGGGTAGTGGCGGCGGGGTTACGCCCCGGTCGCGCATGGCTTTGCGGACGCCCCCGAGCTTCCTTTCGATGTCGGCTGCTTCCCGTTCCAGGGTTTCGGCGTGCTGCAGGTACGGCTGCCGCTCTCCCTCCGGCATGACAGTGGCCGTCTGGCGGTAGTTGCCCGCAGCGCGGAGGGCGACGCGGTGGTCGTCTACGAGTTTTGCGTGCTCGCGGTAGGCGATAAGAGCGAAACTCCCGGCCCACCAGTCCGCCTCGGGGTCCTCGGTGCCGTCGGTGCCCGGCCAGGGCCGCTCACCGCTGAACCACTGGGCGGCCTGGAATGGGGCCATGGGGGTGCTGGGGAGCACCTCGATCGTGTCCGCCTGGCCGACGGGAAAGATCAGCGCCAGGGGGGACACGCGCAGCGCCCGGGCCAGGACGAGCAGTTCGGGGACGGTGACCGACTGGCGGCGGCCCTTCTCCAGCTTCGTGATGACCGTCCGGTCCAGGGGCAGGCCGAGGTCTTTGCAGCGGTCAGCGAGGGCCTGGACGGTCATTTCGGCCTTGATACGGCACCGGGCGACACGCTGGCCGACGTCGGCCGACATCTGCACGGGCCAGCTTGTCTGTGCCACCAAAGCACAATAACAGGGACAGATCGACCTTGACAACTCTAAGGCGGTATCGGAAGATATGGGTCGTCACGGTCGATAACAAGGCTTGGAGTAGACCATGGTGGCACAGTTCGGGGTAGCCGGAGCCCAGCCGCGCATGACCGCGGCCGAGCTCGAAGAGCTACCCGTGAGCTTTGAACTCGTCGTTGCCGGGCGGGCGTGGGGGATGGGCCGGACCAAGTCCTACGAGCTGGCGCGGCGCGGGGCGTTCCCGTGCCCTGTCCTGCGCGTCGGGAACTCCTACCGGGTCACCCGGAGCGACCTGCTGCGCAGCCTCGGCCTAAACCCGGACACATGAACGGCCGGCCCGGGCACTACCGGACCGGCCGATTCTGCTGTCGCCTCCCCGCTCTCACACAGGGACACGTCTGATGGGCAGTCTACAACTGGGCACCGACGGGGCATTTGACAGTGCTGCCGCTCTGCTCGACCTCAGCTACGAACGTGACCTCCACCAGCACCTACGCGTCGCGGCGTGGCGGGACGGGTACCGGGCCGGCCAGGCGTCGATGGCCGGGGAGTACGAGCGGGGCATGGCCGACGGGATACTCGCTTACAAGGCGGCACAGCACAACGTGGTCCGCGACCTCCGCCAGCACCTGCGGACCTGGGATGGGCTGCGGACCCGGTTCGGCGACCCGCGGCCAGGCGACTTCCGGGGCCGGGGGGCGGCGGCGTGAGCGTGTGCAGCTGCGGTCGCACTCTCCTGGCCCGCGCAGGCGACATGACCGAGACCTGCGCCGAGTGCCGCAGCCTTCCCGACTCGTGCGACTGCCCGAAGATCGGCCCGGCCACGGCCAGCGTGGCGAAGGTGAACCGCTCCCCGATAGCGCAACCCGCCATCCCGGCCTGCTCGCCTGGCATGTTCCGCGGCGTAATCGGCGAGATCGTCGAGGCCGCCGACACCGGCACCGAAGCCGACAAGGTAGGCGTCTACGCCTCCCTTCTGTCCGCCACGAGCGCCCTGATCGGACACGAGCCCCACGTCCGCATCGGCAACACCCATCACCCACTCCTGGTCTGGTCGCTGCTGATCGGCCGCACGAACATCGGCCGGAAAGGTGAGGCGACCACCACGGCCATGCGCGTAGTCAGGAAAGCCCACAGCGAGGTCTACGACATCACCGAGAGCGGCCTGTCCAGCGGTGAGGGCCTCATCGAGCGAATCCGCGACCGTGACCTCGAAGACGAGGACGACCAGGGCGGCACCGAGGACAAACGGCTCCTGGTGATCGAGACCGAGATGGCGATGGTGATGGCAGCGTGCGCGCGGGAAGGGACCAAGCTGCCTGGGATGCTCCGCCAGGCCTGGGACGGCGAGCGCCTCGCCAGCCTGAACCGCAAGCGCATCGTGGCCTCTCACAGCCACGTGGCGATCATCGGTCACATCACGCCCCGCGAGTTCCGGGCAAAGCTAAGGGACTCCGATCTGGCCGGCGGAACATGGAACCGCTACCTGCCGATCTACGTCGAGCGGCGGAGGCGAATCCCGCTCCCCGAGGGATTCGACGAGAACACCCAGCTCCCCTGCCTGGCTAAGTGGGTAGCCCCGTAAGTTCGTCGGGGGCCCTGTTATGCGGCGTTTGGCAGGTCGGCGGGTTCCTGGTGGCTGCTGATCTGGTCGAGGAAGCGGGCCAGGTCTTTGGCGGTGAACTTCCAGTTGAATGGCCTTGCGGTCTGGTTGTAGCGGTCGGTGAAGGCGAGCAGGGTGGCGGCGAGCTGGCCGGTGGTGGCGAAGTCGTTGGGCGATATGACCTTTTTCTGCACGATGGAGAAGAATATTTCCGCTTGGTTCAGCCAGGACGCGTGCACCGGCGTGTGGATCATGATGGTGTCCGGCCAGGCCTTGGCCAGCCGGCCGATGGCGGCCCTGGCCGCGGTGGCTGGAGCCGTTGTCCACGATGACGAACACGCGCGGGGCGCTGTGATAGGGCTCTTGGCTCATGACCTGGCTCATCACGGTCATGAACGGGACGATCCCGGTGGTGGCCGGGGTGGCGGCGGCCGGCACCTGCCCGGTGTGCACGTCCAGGACGGCCAGCAGGGCCACGGCGCCGGCGCGCTCGTACTCGTGCTCGACGCGCATCGGCTGGCCGCGGGCGGGCGGGCTGGCGGGGTGGCAGCGTTTGCGGGCCTGGATGGAGGGCTTGGCGTCCACCGACAAGATCCGGTCGCCCGGCCCTAGCCGCTTGCCCTGGTAGTACCCCTGGTACAGGTCCAGGATGATGGTGGCCTTGGCTGCGAACTGGGGGTCGCGGGGGAAGATCCAGGACTGGTACTGCCAGGGCTTGATGGGGTGCTCAGCCAGGATCCGCAAGATGGAGGAGGGCGAGATCTGGGCGGCCGGGCCGGCCCTGGTGATCTCGGCGGCCAGCTCCGGGCCGGTCCACCGGGACAGCGGTACCCCGGTGGCGGCCGGCAGCTGGCAGGCCAGCGCGACCACCGCCGCCCGCTCCAGCGCGCTGATCCGCCGCGGCCGGCCCGTGCGGGGCAAGTCCTTGAGCCCGCCCAGGCCGCGGGCGGCGAACCGGCTCCGCCACTTGCGGGCCGTGTCCGCACTGACGCCCAGGTCCGCGGCGATGCGCGCATTAGCCCGGCCGCGGGCGGCCGCCAGCACGATCTGCACGCGCAGCCAGTCCCGGTAGGCGGTCTTGGCCCCGCGGGCACGTTTCGAACGACCGGCTCGAACGAGGCTTCGCAATCGGCTTGTTCAATAAGCGAGGCGTCACTTGGCGAGGTATGACCGAAGGCGGCAAGCAGGAGTATGACCTCGCGAAGAAGTACGAGAGCTGGGCCGAAGCCGTCCAGGCCACGCATCCGCGAACTGCCGACGCACTGCGGTCGGTTGCGCAGTCGTACCAGGAGGAGGGGCGCCGGAACGACGAGGAGGCGAGACGGTTCCTAGAAGGGCTGGATCGCTAGCGCTGTCCTCAATCTGCGAGCTCTGTGCGCGTACAAAGTCCCAGGCGCTATGCCGCACCGATATCGGCGAGTGGGGACACCCCGGCGCTGACTTTGGATGCCGCACATCGGCTAGATCAGTGCGTCCAGGCTCCGACGCCTGCTCTGGCACCCGCGCACGTGTCGCACTTCAACTGACGGAGATCTGTCGCGCATCTGTTGTCGGATCACACCTCCCGGCTGGCACTGTGTTAGCTCCGCGTCGCCCTCTCCCGTTCCCAGCGTGCGATGTACCCGCTGCGCTTGCGGGGCTTGCCGGGCTTGTCTTTAGCGCCGGGCTGCCTCCCAATCGGCCTGCCCTCGGCCTTCCGCCGGGCCAGCCCTGCCCTGATCCGCTGCGCCCGCCGCTCGGACTCGAACCGGCCGATGGTGGCGAACACGCTAAATAGCAGCTCTCGAGTCATCGGGTCTGTCGTGGACTCGGTCCACGGGTCTTTCAGCGACCACAGTTCACAGCCGGTGTCAGTGAGTCGTCGGACGAAACTCAGCATGTCCTCGGCGCCCCGGCGGGAGAACCGGTCGACTCCCCAGACCAGGACGACCATGTAGCGGCCCAAGCGTGCACCTTCGAGCAAGGCGTCACGCTGGCGGTCGAACTCGGCGCCCTTGCCGTTGCCGTTCGCCTTGGACCAGGCCGAGTCCTCGGTGACGTACTCCGCGGCGATGTCAAGGCTGCGGCTCGCGGCCCAGTGGCGCAGCTCGGCGAGCTGGTTTGCGGTGTGCTGGTCGGTGCTGGAGACGCGCGCCCATATGGCGGCCCGCCTGGGTGTCACGGTGATTAGTTCGCCCATAAACAAACTTTAGCATATTTACTTTCGCAAAGACGTGACATGGCCTGGCGTGACCATGGCGTTTGCGCCTGCTCGGCGGTCAGATCGCGGGCCTAGTTTGTTTACTTCCGCCCACCCCGGTCATGTTCGTCGAGCTGTTCGCGAACGACGGGGCAGCCACCGCCGCTACCGGCGGCACTACCGCGCCTGCACAGGGACCGTCGAAACCTGGACGGTGACCGGCTCGACCCTTCCGCCGGCTGGCAGCGGCGTCTCTGGCCGGCCAATGCCGTCGTCTGCTGGCACGGAAGCCGTATTCGGCACGACTCCCTGGAGTTGATCGCCACACGGCTCGGGCGGACATGCTCATCACCTGACCGTCACGCCCTTGGTGCCCGCCTGCGCGCCGCCAGGTACTCGTTCAGCGGCACCGAGTGGCGCAGGGCTGTGTCCCGTTCCGCCAGGCATAGCGTGAGCTCGTCGGCGTCGCGGGCGAGCCTGGGCGCTGGTGAACGCGCCTTCGCCGTCGTAGGCGAGGATCACGGCGGTTGTGCCATCGAAGAGCCAGAAGTCGGTTGCCAGCGCGGCCGCCAGATGCGGGGCGGCGCCCCGGCGGGCGACGCGGATTTCATCACCCACGGCCTGCGACTCAACGTACCCCCCAAGCTGGTAGCGCTGGTACTCGGTGAGGGGCTCGTCGAGGACCCGCACCCGCTGCTTCCCGGCCGCCGGGTTGACCGCGATCCGGGCCAGCCACGGCCACGTGCGGACCGACCGTTCCGGGCGGGGCAGCCCGCGGCGGAACGCCTCGATCCGGTCAGCCTCACCGGGCACGCTGCCGCAGGACGCCGTTGAGCCCCGGGCGAGGCGCACATGCGGGAGCTATTGACCCGGTACGGTGTCGGCGTGGTTACTGATCCGGCGCCGTTCCTCTCGACGATCATCGTCACGAGTGCCGGCCTGGTCGCGATCATCGGCGGCCTGCTGGTGGCCAGGTTTGTGAGCCTGGACAGCGACCAGAAGGGCACCCGCAAGGTGCTCGACGAGGCTGCTGACCGGCTTGCCGCCGCGCACCGCCGGGCGGCGCAGGCGCGCAGCAACCTGAACGCCTGGGACGCCGACGGCTTCCTCCGCGGCAATGTCCTGGACGCGATCGGCGAGGGGATCACTGACCTGAACCTCCTCCGGCGGCTCGACGACTGCCAGCTCACCGACGACGAACTCAGCCCGTTCGTCGCTGACGTGGCCGAGGAGTTCGCCCGGGCGCGTGCGGAACTAGCCGCCCGGCCGATCAATGACTTCCTGGATGTGAGCGGGTGGGATCGTTTCCGCCAGGCCACACACGGCCTGCTGGAGATCCGCTGGCCACGAGTGTGGAGAACGGTCTTCGAGGAGATGCGCGGCGACCGCGCAGAGGAGCTGGCGGCGGCCAGGAAGCAGCGGGCCGCCCGGGCCGGCCCGTTGTCCGCCTTGGCCCAGCTCTCCCAGGTGGCGACCCCCGACCTTGGGATGCTGGCATTGGCAGGCAAGACCGACCACGGCGCGATCGCGGCGCGGCGCTATGACGACCTCGCCGCGGCGGATCAGCGCGCGCAGCAGCAGGTCGAGGATTACCAGGCCGAGTTCCGGCGGCTGCGCCAGGCGCACGATGAGGTCGTCCGGCCCGATGTGCGCCTTTGGTGGGCCGCAGCCATCCTGGTCATGTTCGCGATCGTCGGGGTGGCGCTGCCCATGTGGGTGATGAGCCGAGGCCCTGATGATCTCGCCCGGGTTCGCTGGCTGTTCTACCCATTCGCCGGGGCCCTGGCGGCGCTGATCATTTACATCACCGTGTACCTGGTCCAACTCACCCGCAGGAAGCCAGCACCGGCAGCCGCCACGGCCGATGCCGACGAGAAGACAGACGTGATGCCGTAAGCGCCCTGCTGGCCGCGGACCGTGGTTGCCGACGTGCGCCAGCTCCGCGCACGCCTCGGCGATGCCGGCGGACGCCGTAGCTCACCTTGGCGGCTCGCTTCCGAGCATCGCGTCCAGGTAGTGCTGCACCGGCCGGAAGCACGAGCCGGGAGGGTTAGCCGCCGGGCGCTGCGTAATCGGTTGGCCCGCTGCCTGCCACGCCCGTGCTCCCGGGAAAGTGTCATCCGCCCAGTCGGATGTGACGACGGTCAGCTGGATCTGCCCAGTGGCGGCCACGGCGAGCTGCCCAGTGGCGGACAGCGCGATTACTTCGTGTGACTGCTGTCCATGGCGGAGGCGCGCACGTAGCCGCCGATATGCACGGTTGTTTGATCATTAGCCTGGTCGTTCGCTTCGCGCCCTAGCTGGGCGATCTGCGCGTCCTGCTTTGTCCCGTGCCAGGCTCTGAGGTGCGGCTTGTCTGTGGCCTGCTCTGCCTGGATTAGGCGGCAGGCCGGCAGCCTGGCCTGCCGCCTGATCTGAGGCAACCTCGCCGTGCACGGGCAGGCGGGGAGACGTGCCCGCGGCGATCGGGCGGTAAACCGCGTGCTCTGGCGGTCACTCGCGGAGTATCAGCGGACCGGCTGAGCTGGGCTCGTTCGGGGGGTGCAGTTGTCCTTGCTGCGGGTGTTGGTCCCGGGTATTGACACTCCGGTGAATACCAGTAGCATACTGAGTATGCATCAAGCAGAACCTGCCCTGGCATGAGCGTTCGGTATGCGCTGCTCGCGCTGCTGGCCGAGGGGGCCAAGTACGGGATGCAGCTGCGGGATGAGTACGAGGCTGCTACGGGGGACGTCTGGCCGCTGAATGTGGGCCAGGTCTATACGACGCTGCAGCGCCTGGAGCGGGATGGCCTGGTGGAGTCGGACGGTGCCGGGGACGACGACCGGCAGAAGAGTTTCCGGATTACCGCCGGCGGCCGGGCCGAGCTCGGCGGGTGGCTGCGCACGCCACCGGGCCCGGCGCCGCCGCCGCGCGACGAGCTGGTGACCAAGGTGCTGGTGGCGGTGCGGGTGCCGGGCGTCGATGCCCATGAGGTGATCCAGGCGCATCGCCGCCAAGTGGTGGAGCTGATGCAGCAGTGGACGCGGGTGAAGGAGGAGCCGGCCGAGTTCGACCTGTCCTTTGCCCTGGTGGTCGATGCCGAGCTGACCCGGCTCGCGGCGGTTGTCCGGTGGCTGGATCTGGCCGACGAGCACGTGCAGCGCGCCGCCGCCGAGCCGGCGCCGCTGCGCCCCGAAGCTGCGGCGCAGGGTGGTGGTCCGGCAATGAGCGTGGCTTGGAACGTCACCCCGTCCCTGGGGTGGGCCGCCGGCGGGAACACCGGTCGTCGGCCGCCGAGGCAGCGGCGGAGCGTGGGAGCACGCAGATGAGCATGCTGGAGTTGCGCCAGGTGTCAAAGGTCTACGGCCGGGGGGCCGCCGAGGTGCACGCGCTGGACCGGGTCAGCCTGTCGGTGGACGGCGGGCGCGATGGTCGCGGTGATGGGGCCGAGCGGGTCGGGCAAGAGCACGCTGCTGACGATCGCGGGCAGCCTGGAAGAGCCGACTGAAGGCGAGGTGCTGATCGGCGGGGCGGCGCTAGTCGGCGATGTCGCGGAATGCGAAGGCACGGCTGCGGCGGCGCACGATCGGGTATGTGTTCCAGGACTTCAACCTGCTGCCCGGGCTGACCGCGGCCGAGAACGTGAGCCTGCCGCTGGAGCTGGACGGCGTGCCCGCACGCAAGGCCCGGGCCGCCGGGCTGGCCGCGCTGGAGCGCCTAGGTCTGGCCGGGCAGGCTTCGCGCGTTACCCCGACGAGCTGTCCGGCGGGGAGCGGCAGCGGGTGGCGATCGCCCGCGCGATGGTCGGGGAGCGGCGGCTGCTGCTGGCCGACGAGCCCTCGGGCGCGCTCGACTCGGGCAACGCCGAGGCGGTCATGCGCCTGGTGCACGAGGCGTGCAAGAACGGCGGGATGGCCGCGGTTGTGGTCACCCACGACGCGCAGCTCGCCTCGTGGGCCGACCGGGTGGTGTTCCTGCGTGACGGCCGGGTCACCGATCAGACTGCCCCGGCACCGGGTCCGGAGTCCCTGCTCACGCCCGGACGGCCGCGGTGAGCGCCACGGTAGGAGAGCGGCCCGCGCGAGCGGCGCCCAGCAACGGGGGCGTCCCCGCGCGGCGGGCGGTCATTCGCTGGGCCTGGCGGCTGCTGCGCCGCGAGTGGCGCCAGCAGCTGCTGATCCTGGCGCTGATCACCGTCGCGGTCGCGGCCACCTTCGTCGGCTCGGCGGTGGCCACCAACACGCCGCCGCCGGCGGGCGCCGGCTTCGGCACCGCGACCGACATGGCGACGTTCCCTTCGTTGAGCCCGCACGTTACCGCCGAGATCGCGGCCATAGCGCACCGGTTCGGCCGGGTCGAGGTGATCGAGAACGAGACGTTCTCGGTGCCCGGGCTCGGTCGCCACCTATAGCCTGCGCGCGCAGAACCCGCACGGCGCGTTCGGCCAGCCGATGCTCTCGCTGGTGAGCGGCCACTACCCCAGCGGGCCGGGCCAGGTGGCCCTGACCGGCGGGGTCGCATCGGAACTGCACCTGAGGCCAGGTGACACCTGGCGCGCTGGCGGCTCTGCCCGGCGGGTGGTCGGCATCGTGGCTAACCCGCAGAATCTGCTCGACGAGTTCGCGCTCGTTGCACCCGGCCAGGTCAGCGCGCCCACGCTGGTCACTGTGCTGTTTGACGCGCCGGGCGTGAATCCCCGCTCGCTGGGCCAGAACGTGATGTCGCGGCAGTCGGCGGCTTCAGCGCAACGCGCTCAACCCGGTGACCATCTCGCTCGCCGCGGCCACGCTCGGGATGCTGCTCATCGCCCTGGTCGCCGTGGGCGGGTTCACGGTGCTGGCGCAGCGGCGGCTGCGCTCGATCGGCATGCTCGGCGCGCAGGGTGCGACGAGACGCCAACGTCGGGCTTGTGGTCAGCGCCAACGGTTTCGCGACCGGGGTGGTCGGCGCGGTGGCCGGGTTCGCGCTCGGCCTGGCGGCCTGGCTGGCGTACCGCCCGCGCGCCGAAGCCAGCGCTCACCACGTCATCGGAGCCTTCCAGCTGCCCTGGCTGGTGATCTTTGTGTCGATGGCGCTCGCCGTGCTGGCGGCGTACCTGGCGGCCGTGCGGCCCGCCAGGGCGATCGCCCGGGTGCCGATCGTCGCCGCGCTCGCGGGGCGGCCACCGGCCCCGCGGCAGGCGCGCCGCTGGGCCGGGCCGGCCGGCGCCGGACTGCTGGTGCTCGCGTTCTTCCTGATCGGGCTGGCGAGTGAGCAGGCGACGTCGGCCGCCGCCGAGATGGGGAACAAGTCGACGCTGTATCTCGCCCTGGTCGTGGGCCTGATCGCGCTGTGCGCCGGGGTGGTGCTGGTCGCCCCGGCGTGCCTGGCGCTGCTGGCCAGGGCCGCCCGGCGGGCCCCGATAGCCGTGCGGCTGGCCCTGCGCGACCTGGCCAGGTACCGGGCCCGCTCCGGAGCGGCGCTCGGGGCAATCAGCATCAGCGTGCTCATCGCCGTCATCATCTGCGTGATCGCCGCCGCGCGGTTCGGCAACCCCCTCGACTACGTCGGGCCCAACCTGGCATCGAACCAGCTCATCGTCTACCCGCACGGCAGCAACGCTCAGTTCGCCGGGCCGCGCGCAACGCATCAGGGCACGCACTCGCCGGCAAACCGACACCGGCTGCCGAGGCACCCGGCACCCACCCGGGCACGAGTGTCTTCTTCCGCAACGGGACCGAGCCGGGGCGTTCCGCGTGACCCGCGCCAGGCTTGCAGCGATGGCCGCCGGCGCCCGGGTCATCGCGGCCTCACTCGGGTCCCGGGACATCGTCCAGCTCGAGACGACCGACTCCTTCCTGCAGCGCGCCGCGTCCGGGCGAAACTTGTCCGGAACCGTGTACGTGGCCACTCCGCAGCTGCTGCGCGCATACGGCATCACCGCCGCGCAGGTCAGTCCGGACGCCGACTTTCTCACCATGCGGCCTGGCCTGTCGAGCCTGACGAAGATGCAGCTCCTGTACGGCGGTTACAAATTCGGCCCTCCGGGTCCCAACTCGCCCTGCCCGCCGAGCAACTGCCGGGCGAATCCGACGATCCAGGAGGTCAGCGCGCTGCCGTCCGGTACGTCGGCGCCGAACACCGTGATCACCGAGCACGCCGTGCGCCAGTTCCACCTGACGACCAGCACGGCCGGCTGGCTCATCCAGGCCCCGGACGTCGCTGACGGCAGGTCAGATCAGCGCCGCCCAGCACGCCGCAGCCGGCGGCCGGGCTGACCGTGGAGACGCGCAACAGCATCCCGACGTCCGCCGAGATCCTCGACGTGGCCACCGTTTTCGGCATCCTGCTGGCCCTCGGCATCCTCGCCATGAGCGTGGGCCTGCTTCGCAGCGAGACCGCCAGCGACCTCCGCATGCTCACCGCTGCCGGCGCGGGCAGTACAGCCCGCCGGGCCATCTCCGCCGCCACGGCGGGCGCGCTCGCGCTGACCGGCGCGGTCGTCGGCACGGCCGCCGGGTACATCGCAGCGATCGGCTTCTTCCGGGCCAGCCAGCTGGACACCCTGTCGTCGCTGACCAGCATCCCGGTGGCCAACCTGCTGCTCATCCTCGTCGGCATGCCGCTCGTTGCCGTGACCGGTGGCTGGCTGCTCGCCGGGCGGGAGCCGAGTGCGATCGGCCGCCACCCCCTCGAGTAGCCGGCTGGACCTACACCCGGGTCACTGCACAGGCGAACGGCCGAGCACCAGAACTGCTTGCCGGGAACGCAAGGAGCACGTCATGATCAAGTTTCCCGCGGCTGTCCCGCGTGTCCGGCGGCTGCGACTGCTGGCCGCGGCCATGCCGCTGGCAGCCCTGCTCGTCACGGCCTGCAGCACGGCCCAGACAGGCGCAGCCAGCAGCGGCGGACCAGCCCGCCAGCCGGCCGCCCCGCCGCCCGGCTCGACCGCCGACTGTAACTCGCTCACGACCTGCTACACGCCGCAGCAGCTCCAGGTGGCCTACGGCATCAAGCCGCTCCTCGGCCGCGGGATCAACGGCCGCGGCGAGACCGTGGTGCTGCCCGAGCTCGCCGAATCGCGGCTGAACCTGCCCCTGGTCACCGACCTGCGCCAGGACATGGCGGCCTTCGACACCATGTTCCACCTGCCGGCCGCGCGGATGCGGGTCGTCACCACGCTCGCCGGCGCGCGTTCCCCCTGGCTGGCTTTCGGCGAGGAGGTGCTGGACGCCGAGATGGTGCACGCGCTCGCACCCCGCGCCACCCTCGTCATCCTCCTGGTCCCGTCAACGTCCCTGGACAACACCAACAACGCGGTCTCCGCCGCCGTCGCCTCGCTGCGTCTTGGCAGCACGGAAGGCGGCGTCATGTCGATCAGCGCCGCAGGGCAAATCGGCGGCGAGCACTGCGTGAGCCAAGTGCAGGCCAACCGCGTGAACACGGCACTCCAGGCGGCCACGAGCCGCCACGTGACGGTGGTCGCCGCCTCGGGCGACATCGGAGCGGTGGCCGAACCGTGCGACGTCTACGGGGCGCTGGCCGGCACCGGCACGTTTACCCCGGTCAAGGAGGTCAACCTGCTGGCCTCCGATCCGCTCGTGCTTGGCACCGGCGGCACCAGCCTGACCGCCAGTCACACCACCGGCGCCTGGCAGGGCGAGACCGCCTGGGGCCTGCCCTACGGCGGCCCCGGATCGGCCGTCCAGGCATCCGGCGGCGGGTTCAGCCGCCTGTTCCCCCGGCCCGGCTACCAGGATGGCGTCCCCGCCATCCGGGCCACCCGGGGGGTGCCCGACGTGTCGGCCGACGCCAGCGGCCACACCGGCGTGGCCATCGTCCTCAGTGCCGGCGGCAGGACCATGATCCGCAACAGCGG
Organism: uncultured Actinomycetes bacterium; assembly: GCA_963837105.1. GTDB lineage: Bacteria > Actinomycetota > Actinomycetes > Streptosporangiales > Streptosporangiaceae > UBA9676. The sequence goes on from CAWIMG010000018.1 coordinate 25,921, forward strand.
CGGTACCAGCGCCAGCGCACCGATCTGGGCCGCGCTGATCGCCCTGGCCGACCAGTACGCCGGCCGCCACCTGGGTCTCGTCAACCCGGCCATCTACCAGATCGCCCGCGGCCCCCGCTACCACCAGGCCTTCCACGACATCACCAAGGGAAACAACACCGTGCAGTTCCCGCCCAAGACGATCACCGGCTACCAGGCGGCCCCCGGCTGGGATCCGGTCACCGGCTGGGGCAGCCCCGACGCGCAGGTGCTCATCCCGCTGCTCGCACGCTACGCGGCGCCTTAACATTTGCACCGCAGTGTCCCAGCCCCGCCGTCCCGCCAGGCCCGATGCCATCGCTCCACCAACCCTTCGGCAACCCGCAGGTCGTGCACGATCTGGCTGATCCCGTGGCCGCGGGCGAACCGCTCAGCTGCCTGCAGCCACAGCAGTTCACGCCGCCGCTGCTCGGCAGGGGCCACCGGCCCGCTGCGCATATCGCATACCGGCATCCCCTCATACGCCCGCAGCCAGCCCGCGTCACGACCTGAGCTCTACGAGTTCATTCGTGGTTAAGTCCTGGTCAGCAGTGGTGATGGCGGTAGCACGCACGGAAGGAGCATGACACTAACCTGGCCGAAACCGCGTGACGTCAACCCCGGCAGCACTCAGGTACTCGGCCACCGCGACGCGCGACAAGATCACGGTGCGGTCAGCCAGTCGAAGCACTCGCGCGGCCCACGCTCGTCGGAGACTCCCGAACAGCAGCATCGGCCGGGAAGGCGGGACCCGTGAAGCAGCGCGCCACCCGGCCCGGGCGACGGGAAACGGCGGCTGTCGGGGAAAACTCTCGCAACTGTCATGCATCACGGACGAGGACGCAGATCTGGATAGTCTGCTTGGATTTATCACTCTCGATCCCGGGGATCCAGAGCCACGCAAAATCGGCGTTCGGAGCAGACCTGCGACGCGGTGACCAGCGAATCCGATCACTTTCTGTGATGGCCATAGCCTCAGCCCCGTCGTGACCGTCACTGGGCAGATCCTGATGGCCGTCTACACGGATGTCCTGGACGCTGCCCGGTCAGGCGCCGGCTAGTGAACGCGAGGTTTACCACTACCCACCGCTCGCCCCACGATGCTGTGGCTCAGTCGGTATATGAGCCCAGATCGAGCTGGTGGCGCGGCGCATAAGAGCGTCAATCGCTTCGCGGCGTTCCCTGGTGCGCTGAACATGGGCGCTCGGATCGTGGCCGTAGCACCTTCCGCAGCGGTCGAGGATCAGCCCCGAGGCGGAGAGGGCGACTCGGCCGCAGCACCCACATCCAGCACGTTTGGGGTCAGGGTCAGAGACTCACCCGGGCGAGAGCCGACGTCCCGCAAGGAGCAATGCTTGAAACCTGTGGATCGGCCGGGAAGGGCGCGGGCGTGAAGGAGGGTGTACCTTCCCGGTGACCGAGTCGTAGAGGTCTCAAGCAATGGCCGGCGCTGGAACGCCGGGCCGGGAAGGTACACCCATGCTCACAGTAGTGCCTGACGTGGCTGGCGCGCTGCCGGCTGACGGGCAGCCGTCGCTGATCGATCAGATCGTGCGGGACGGCGCCCGGCAGATGCTGGCCGCGGCGCTGCAGGCCGAGGTCGCCGCCTACATCGACCAGTTCGCCGGGCTGCGCGATGAGGATGGCCGGCGCCTGGTGGTGCGCAACGGCACCGCGGAGCCGCGGACGGTGCTGACCAGCGCCGGGGCGGTGGAGGTAACCTCGCCGCGGGTCAACGACAAGCGCACCGACCCGGACAGCGGCGAGCGGAAGCGGTTCTCCTCGGCGATCTTGCCGCCGTGGGCGCGCAAGACCCCGCAGATCGCCGAGGTGCTGCCGCTGCTGTACCTGCACGGCCTGTCGTCGGGGGACTTCGTGCCCGCGCTGGGGCAGTTCCTCGGCTCGTCAGCCGGGCTGTCGGCCTCGACGGTGACCAGGCTGACCGAGACCTGGAGCGCCGAGGCCGCAGCGTTCATGACCGCGCGACCTGTCCGCGGCCGACTATGTCTACCTGTGGGTGGACGGCATTCACCTGGGCATCCGGCTGGGCGAGGGCAAGCTGTGCCTGCTGGTGATGATCGGGGTGCGCGCCGACGGGCGCAAGGAACTGGTCGCCCTCGCCGATGGCTACCGGGAGTCCGCCGAGTCGTGGGCCGACCTGCTGCGTGATTGCGCCCGCCGCGGGATGCGCGCCCCGGTGCTGGCGGTCGGCGACGGGGCACTGGGGTTCTGGAGCGCGATGCGGGAGGTGTTCCCGCAGGCCAGGACGCAGCGCTGCTGGTTTCACAAGATCGCGAACGTGCTCGGGGCGCTGCCCAAGTCCGCGCACCCGGGCGTGAAGAAAGCCCTCGCGGAGATCTGGAACGCCGAGGACAAAGACCACGCCCGCGCCGCGGTGAAGGCGTTCGCCGCTGCCTACGGCGCGAAGTTCCCCAAGGCCGCCGCCAAGATCACCGGCGACGAGCAGGAGCTGCTGGCCTTCTATGATTTCCCGGCCGAGCACTGGGTGCACCTGCGCACCACGGATGAAAATGTCAACCGTATGGGCTGGCTGGATGTGCACGTGGACTGGCTGCTCCCGCCGCAGCTGCCTGATACTGCGGCCCGCAGCCGCGGTCAAGGTGGAGCGCCCTGCTGGACGAACGACCTTGACCGCGGTGAGGACCGCGGTAGCGTCGGGCTGGTGGCGGGCGCAGCTGACCGCGAAGCGAAGAGCAGGACATGGGACTGGGAGTCCTGCCGCGCTGCTTTAGCCTGCGGGCTTGATGAGTCGCGTCCCCTTGCTGGCGGCTGCGCCTGTCACCTTCTTTCGTTCCGGCCTGGCGGGCTGCCAGGCGGCGACCATGGTGCGGTAGGCGGCCTCACCCTGGGCGGCGAGGTCGCGTTCGGCGGCGCGGACCGCTGCGAGGGAGTAGCGGGCGGCGTGGCCTTTGCGTCCCCGCGCCGATGGCGCCCCGGCGCGCAGTTCGAGCTTGCGCTGCTTGTGGGCGATCAGCGAGGGGAGGGCGAAGGCGTAGTCCTCGCCTTTGATGATCAGGTGCCAGCACAGCACGGCGAGCTTGCGGGCGGTGGCGACGGCGGCGACTTGCATGCCGCGGCGGGCGCGCACGCGCTGATAGAACGCGCGCAGCGGGCCGGGAGCCTTCGACGCCGACCAGGCGGCCTCGACCAGCATGCCGCGGGCGTGGGCGGGGCCGGCCTTGGTGATCCGGCCATGGCTGGCCGGCTGGCCGCCGGACTGGCGCACCCGCGGGTTCAGCCCGAAGTAGGCCACCAGCTTGTCCGGGGTGCGGAACCGGGTGAAATCACCCACTGCGGCCACGATCGACAGCGCAACCGTGGCATCCACGCCGGGGATGGTCATCAGCCGCAGCACCTCTGGCCGGCCGAGTGCAGCCCGGCCCAGGTCGGTGTCGATCAGGGCCAGCTCCTGGCCGTGGAAGTCGAGCTGCCGCAGCAGCGCGCTGGCGGCAGCCTGTTCATCGGGCGGCAGATCCTGGGCCGCCAGCCACGCCCGGCCCTTGATCCCGAACAGGTCGGCGGCCGGGCACCGCGGCACCAGGTTGCGGGCCAAGATGGCGTGCACCTGGTTCTTCAGCCGGGTCCGCTGCCGCACGATGTGCGCCCGCCGCAGGACCTGCCGGCGCAGCGCATTCGTCTCCGCATCCGGCAGCCACACCGACGGCAGGTAATCCGCGGCCAGCAGCTGCGCCAGGATCTCCGCATCGACCTTGTCGGTCTTCACCTTCGCCTCGGCGATCGCCCGGGTCTTGGCCGGGTTGGACACCACCACCCGGCCCGCCCGGCAGGCCAGCAGCGTCGCGATCGCCCACGTGTTCCCGGTCGCCTCCAGCGCCACCTCATCGGCTGGGCCCAGGCCCGCGGCGAACTCGCGGACCCCCTCCGGCGTCGTGGCGAACGTGCCCGCCTGCCTCACCTGCCCACCCTGCCAGATCGCCACCTGCGCGAAATCACGATGCACATCCAGCCCGATACACCGCCTGATTGCCGTCATCGCCGTTCTCCCTTCCACAGCCCTGATACCGATCGGGAGCGGGTGGGCGAAGCGACACCTACGGATCCGCGCGCGCAGCGCAACCGGGCAGGTCGCAGGGGCGGCCACCTACTAACACGGGCTCTCAGCCCACCGTGCAACACCGGCCTGCCCACCCTGCTTCACTCCCGGCGCCCCTGTCCCGGACGGTCGCACCGTATGCCAGACAGCCCTGCCCCGCCAGAGGCAGGCGGCCAGCGGACCGGCGACGCCTGCCATCTTCATACCGGTTACCAACCCGATCGAATCGACGTTCGCGACGGTACGCCACCGGACGAAGGTCACCAAGGGCCACGGATCGAAGGCGGCCGCGCTGGCGATGGCATTCAAGCTGATCGAGTCCGCGCAGCGCCGCTGGCGCATGGTCAACGCCCCGCACCTGGTCGCGCTGGTGCGCGCCGGGGCGACCTTCGTCAACGGCAAACTGGTCGAGCGACCCGGCGAGGCTGCGGCCGGTGAAGGCGAGCCTCCGCGAACCGTGCCCGAGGAGCTGGCGGCGCAAGCCGCCTAGCGCCATTTGCGTGTAGCTGGGTGGCGGCAAGCACCTGGCGCCGGCCGATTCCGCTCCGGCTGCATCGCAGAATTCCAGCACGACGGCGGCAACAGATCCCGGAAGCTCCTGGGCTTGACACCGCTGATCAGGCATCCTACTGTTCACTAGGTGACTAGAGAAGTACTGAAGCAGTCGATCAGCTTCCAGCTGAGCCCAGATTGCGGGGTGCCCGCCTACCTTCAGCTGGCGCAGCAGGTGAGGCAAGCCCTTCGGATGGGAGTCCTTGACGTCGGTGACAAGCTGCCGACGGTCAAGGAGGTCGTGGCCGAGGTGGCGATCAACCCGAACACGGTGATGAAGGCTTACTGGCAGCTCGAGCACGAGGGCCTGGTTGAGGGACGCCAGGGCGTGGGCACGTTTGTCGCCCGCCGCCCCGCAGGACCTCCGCCGGGCACGCAGTTGCGGCTCGCCCGCAGCCTGGAGCAGTGGGTGCGGACGGCACGGGCCGAAGGACTGGACGACGAGGCCATCGAATCCCTCTTGCGCTCGACTCTGTCGGGCTCAGGGGCGGAGCGGACCGCATGAGCGCCCAGGACACGCCGGCGATCCGCACCGCCGGGCTGGGCAAGCGGTACGGCTCCCGCTGGGCGCTGCGGGACTGCTCGGCGTCGGTGCCGCGTGGTCGTGTCACCGCGCTGGTCGGGCCCAACGGAGCCGGGAAGACCACGTTGCTGAAGATTCTGGTGGGGCTGAGCGCCCCCAGCGCCGGTGAGGCGTCCGTGCTGGGGCGCCCGCCTGAGCAGAGCACGGAGTTCCTGGCCAGCATCGGCTACCTGGCACAGGACCTGCCTTTGTATAGCCGGCTAAGCGTTGCGGACCACCTTGAGATCGGCGTGCGCCTCAACCGTGCCTGGGACGCGGCAGGAGCCCGAGCGCGACTGGCCGAGCTGGGGATCCCTGAGGACCGGCGTGTCTCCACGCTCTCTGGCGGCCAGCGGGCGCAGGTGGGCCTGAGCATGGCCCTGGCCAAGCGGCCCCGGGTCCTGGTACTGGACGAGCCCGTAGCGGCCCTGGACCCGCTGGCGCGCCGGGAGTTCCTGGCGTCGCTGACCGAGGCGATCGCCGACGGGGACCTGTCCGTCATCTTGTCGTCGCACCTGCTGCACGACCTGCAGCGCGTCTGCGATCACATCATCTTGCTCGCCGCATCACGCACTCAGCTCACCGGCGACATCGACCATGTCCTGCAGACCCACCGCTGGCTCCTGGGACCCCGAAGGAAGGCGGCCGACATCGAGCCGGGCATCGAGGTAATAAAGGCAACGCAGACCGCGAACCAGACCCGCCTGCTGGCCCGGATCAGCGGCCCGGTGCTCGACCCCAGGTGGGAGATCACCGAGGTAGGGCTGGAGGACATCGTCCTGGCCTACATGGGGCAAGACCACGCCCGCACCGCCGGTCCGCTGACCACGGCAAGGCCCGTCCGGTGAACGCCCTGATATGGCGGCTGCACCGCAATCAGGCCTACGTCGCAAGTGCCGCCCTCGCCGCGCTGACCTGCCTGCTCCTGCTCACCGGCATCGCGATGGCCCATGATTACCACGCGTTCCTCGCCAGCTGCGCGACGACGCGCAGTTGCGGTGACGCGACCCAGCTCCTGTTCCGCGGCGGCGGCGCCATCACCACCCTGGTAGATGCCACCATGGCGGTTCCGCTCCTGCTCGGGGTGTTCTGGGGTGCCCCGCTGCTGGCCAGAGAGTTCGAAACTGGCACCCACAACCTGGCCTGGACCCAGGGCGTCACGCGCCGGGGCTGGCTGAGCCGCAACATCCTGTGGGCACTAGCCGCCGCCGCGGCGTTCGGCGCAGCCACGGCGGTACTGGTGAGCTGGTGGCGCGGCCCCCAGAACGCGGTCGGCGTCCCGGTCCGGCTAGCCACCTTCACCTTCGACATTCAAGGGATCGTGCCCGCCGCCTACGCGGTGTTCGCCGTGGCCCTGGGCATCGCGGCCGGCACGATCTGCAAGCGGGTCCTGCCCGCCATGGCCGTCACCTTCACCGCCTTCGCCGGCCTGCGCTTCCTCATCGCCGAATACGCCCGGCCCCGCTACCTGACCGCGATCACCAAGTCGCTCCCGCCGTTCAGTAGCAGCCAGGCCGCGCCAGCCGGCTCCTGGGTCCTGTCCAACGCGACCCTCGGGCCGAACGGCCGTAACTACACCGCCGGCATCGGCTACCAGGACACCCCGGCCGCCTGCCGCGCCGTCGGGCAGCAAGACGCCCGGCTGAATTCCTGCCTGTCATCGCACGGTTTCCACACGCTGATCACCTACCAGCCTGCAAGCAGGTTCTGGGCCCTCCAGGGCATCGAGGCCGGCATCTTCATCGCGCTGGCCGCCGCGCTCATCATCCTGGCCTACCGGGTGGTCCTGACCCGAGACGCCTGAACAGCAGTCACCGCAGCCAGCCATACAACACCAAGGCTCGCCGCCCAACGACCGTACGCAAGACTACGGCCGCAGTGATCGCCTTCTATAGCCGAAGGACCCGGCTAGGAAACACCGCCAGAGGCCGCCTAAAAGATCTTGATCCACAGGTCTTGACTATTGTTCCCCGCAAGCCCCAGTGGATGCTGTGCGTGACGCTGGAGCCGATGTTGTACCAGCTCGGCACTTCGGGCAATGGCACTGCTGGCGGTGGAGGACGCCAAGCCGCCCCCTGACGGCTGGGACTTCTGACTGCCGTTGAGGGCGTGCCGGGTCAGGCCTGGATCCTGAGCGCGCCTTGGTCGTTAGCGCCGTACGCAGGCCATTGCCGCCCACGGGGCACGATGCCCGGATCGGCTTCGTCTCCCCATGCGGTCCAGCCGGGCTGCGGATAGCGGGCGAACAGTTCCAGGTATGGCCCCGGCGAGCACGCCTCGATGATGACGTATGTCTCGTCGGGCTTGCGGGAGTGCTCCCGCTTACGGGACTCGATCATGTTCACCTGGCGGCGGCCGGGTGGCAGCGTGCGCATTGAGCCACGGACGCCGAACAGGATCAACTCGGTCACATTGCGGAAGTAGAACCCCACACCCCGCCCGTCGGGTCCGCCATCCTTGCGCCGCTTGGCCCACACCAAGTTGGACACATACCGGAACCCCCAGCCCGCCATCACCTGGAGCCCTTCGGGCACCAGTGCGTTCGGCACCCACAGGTACAGGTGCGCGCGGTCAGCGACCACCTCCGCCACCGGCAGCCCGGCGATCTCCGTGACGGTCATGGTGTCGTAACGGTCAAGACGCCGGTGCTCGGGGGCGACCTTGCCGGTGCGGTTGACGAACCGCCAGGGGGGGTCGGCCAGCACGGTTGACCACCCGCCACCGACCTGGGGCAGCGGCGGCAGGCGCTTGGCCTGCGTATCGGCCCGCAGCGGCTCAGCCAGGTGCAAGCGCTGCGGCTTAACACCCAGGTCAAACCCTTGTGCAGCCGCCACGGGGTCTCCTTCCGCATCCCTGGGTGGCACGTTAACAAACGGGTGGGACAGCCTCACCGAGGCGCGCTCAGGAACCTTCCCAGCACCGCGAACTGATGGCTACGGCGAGCAGCGGGCACCCGCCCGCATCCCCCCGCGTCAGCCTCGGCTCCAGTTTCGTGAGGTTGGTGGTGGTGGCTGTGCCAAGGCGGTTACGCGCAGCCTCCGGTGGCAGGCCCGCTTCCAGGGCGAGATGCTCAGCCAGCGTGCGTAGGTCGTCCTGGGTGCGGGTGATCATGACCGCGCCGTCAATAATCCCGGCATCGTACAGAGCCCGGTACGCGCTGATGTCCCGGTCCAGGTTCCCGTCCTTGGCGTTCCACTCCACATCCAGCGCAACCCGGGCCTTGACGTTGTCAACCCTGTAGCCCTCGTTGAAGACTTCGCTTGTCACCACGTCTGCGCCCCGCTCGCCTGCTGCGGCGTAGGGCATGAGCCTGAGTTCGGCAGAGATGCGCGTGTCGTATCGGCCTTCACGCCATCCGCGGCGGCGGAACGCCTCATCCAGCCGGGCCGCCAGCCTGCTCTTGTTGCCGCCGGCCTCCACTAGATCGGCGGTTGTGAGCCTGAAGCCGCTGATCGTCTGGATGATCTCCTGGAACTCACCGGGATTCGTGGCGGCAAGGATGATGGCTGCGTTCCGGGTCTCCCGCAGTTCGTATCGTGCGCGCACCGCAGCGGGGATTGCGTGCTCATAGCTTGTGGTGAGATCCACGGGCTGGACGTTACGGCACTCCCCGCGGCGGGGACAGACCCAAAGCCACCGCCCTGCTGCGGGAGTGCGGCCTGATCGCCACCATCCATGGGCGAGGTGCCGTTGAGCCGACTTCGGGGACAATCCGCAGGCAGATACGCTAGATGCCGTGATCAAGAGCCGCGTTCCGGCGAGTTTCGCCGTTCGTATCGCCGGGGCCTCCTAGGCCAGCGCGGTGGTTCACTCGTTCCGGCGGGCGAGCAGCGCGGCGATGTCCTTGGCGGTCACGCCGTGCAGGTGCAGGTGAAGGCCGGCACTCTGCTCGATCGCGGGCCGCTGCGACTCTGGGAGCGCGTGAGACGCTCGGGGCGGTGCGAGGGTGATGCGATGCACCACCCGGGGCGGTTTTTGCCGCGCACGCCTCACGCGGAACGCGACGAGAGCCACCAGGCCAGCGCCCGCGAGGCCGAGCAGAACGCCGGCCACGACCAGGGCGACGCGGAGCAGCTCGCCCAGGGCGGCCACGACCGGCCCGGCGAGTTTCACCGCCACCGCGGCGGCGAACAGGACGAGCACCGCCATTCCGAGGCCGCTCCCTCCGCTGCCGTGGCCGTGGCCGTGGGTGTGGGCGCCGTCAGGAATCCCCATGACTGTCCTCCTGGTATCGAGCGGCGGCCCGGTGGCCGTCGCGGACCCGCCGGGCGAGCCGGTGGATGGTGCGCGAGCCGCGGCGCTGGACGCGACGGCGGCCCTTGCAGCGCGGGCAGACCGGGCGTCGCCGAGGCCCGCGCTTGATGTGGCCGGTGCCCTTGCAGCGCGGGCACGGGCCGAACGGGAACAGGTACAGCCACCCGGCCCAGGCCGCGACGGCGGCCAGGGCGAGCAGGACGGTGGTGGCGCTCATGGCCGCTCACCCGCCCCCAGCTGAGGCCGCCCCGGCCGAGTATCCGGCCGAGTAGCCGGCGCTGTAACCGGCGGCGTGGCCAGCCATGTAGCTCTCGTCGTAGCCCTTGTCGTAGCCCGCCCGGTGACCCGCCTTGAACATGCGGCAGGGGAACCGCGGGCAGCCATCGTCGCGGCAGGTCTCGGCCAGGTGCTCTGTCGTGGCGTCACGTCTCATCACCCCCATGGGGTCACCAGGGCGCTACCCGGCCGGCTGCAGCGGCGTGCCGCTACCCCGCAGGTCAGGACGAGTGCCCCGGTAGCGCCGGTAGCGGCCGGGCGGCGTTCCCGCTGGTCAGCGGTGGTAGCGGCAGCGCTACCCGGACGGGGGGTCATCGGGCACCTGCTACGGCCCGGACGTCGGCGGCGCGGCAGCCGCGGGCGACGCCACCGCCGGCCTTGACGTTGACGCTCGGGACGCCGAGCGCGCGGCATTCGGCGGACACCGCGTCGGCGGTGGCGTCTGCCCAGCGGGCCGGGAAGCGGGACGCGAGCCGCGCCGCGGCGTCGGCCCACTGGAGCCCGGCGGCGGCGCCGAATACCGCGAGCATGTCCGCCAGGACGTCCCGTGCGCCCTCGTCGCCTTGTTCGGTGGCGTGGCCGGTGAGCGTCCCAGCGGCCTCGCGCAGCGCCCGGGCCCGGATGGCGGTCCGCTCGGCGGCGTGCATGTCGAGGTAGAACGTCCGGACCACCTGCGCCGCAGGCCCGGCGCCGACGAGGTAGCCGATCCCGGCGTCGATCTCGGGGCGGAACGTGGTCGCCCGCAGCCCGTTCCTATAGGCCGAGGTGCCGAGGATCATGTCGTTCTCGACCTGTCCGGTGACCTTGAGGCAGAACCGGGTGGACACGTTCCCGGACACCCCGGTCGGCAGGCTCGCCTTGTCGGGCCGCTGGGTGGCGATGACCAGCACGACACCGAACGCCGGGCCGATCTTTGATGACGAACTCCGCGTCCAGGCCGGCGGCCTTGCCGTGCTCGGGATGGGCGAACAGGTTCTGCGCCTCGTCGATCACGCACACGACCGGCCACAGCCGCAGGGAGCGCCTGGCGGCGATCTGCCTGGTGGTCCGCTTGTCCGGGCACAGCTCCCGGTCGAGGGCCTTGAGCCGCTCCGTCCTTCGCATGACCTCGGCGCGCAGCAGGCGCAGGGACTCGGCCGCGTAGCCGATGCTCTCGTCATCGACCCCGGACACGAACCGGTGCGCGACGCGCTCCAGCGGATCCAGGTCACCCGATCCCTTCAGTTCGTGGACCCACATCTCGGCCAGCGGATCCAGGGCAGCGGCGCAGGCCAAGACGCGGACAGCGGCGGTCTTGCCCTGCCGCGGGATCGCTCCGAGAAGCCAGTTGTGATACACCAGCGGCACCTTGACGACCCGGCCGCGGACGTCGGTGCCGAACGGGACCGGGGCGAAGATGTCGGCCTGCCCGCCACGGGCCAGCGGCCACGGGCCCTGCTTCGACTTGGCGACGTCCACGCGGCCAACCCACAACTCGAGGCGTCCGGCGTGCTCGGACGTGACTGGCTCGGGCCACACCGCGCCCAGCGGCCGGCGCAGCCCGGAGGCGAGCTGCTCCCGCCGGTCGATCACCATCGCCGCGGTCACCCCGTAGGGCAGGTCGACTTCAGCCCGCCACCCAGGCCCGTCTTCGCGGACCGGGGAGGGGAACACCAGGGCGCGGCCGTCGCGGAGCCAGCGGTCGATCCCGGCGATGCCCAGGCTGCCGAGTGCGCGGGTGATGACGTCCTGGCTGGGTGCCTGGACGGTGGCGGGGAGGGTGGCGGCGGTGACGATCGGCTTGTGCGCCGGCCGTCCGGCACGGGCGAGCAGCGGCACCGCCACCACGGCCACCAGGAGCCATGCCCACACCGGGGCCAACGACAGGGCCGCGACCGCGGCCAGCACGCCGGCGGCGCACACGGCCAGAATCAGGCCGCGGGCGGTGCGGGTTTCCTTCCCCGCCTTGTGGATCCGCAGATGGTCCGACAGTAGCCCGTCCGCGGCGGCCTGCCGCTCCAGCTTGGCCAGGTCCGGCACATGCCACCAGGCGATCAGCTTCGCGGCGGTGCGGACGATCCCCACCAGCGCCCACCACGCAGTCAGCGCCAGGTAGGCCGGCGCGCGGACGCCGTGGTAGGCGGCGGCGTGCCCGTGCCGGGCGGCGGCCAGGCGGACATGCTCGCGGGCAGCATCCCAGGTGAGCCAGTGGGCAGGGATGACCGGCTTGCGCTGCGGCTGGCCGTCGGACAGGTCGGTGTAGGCGGGCCCGGCCGCCTCAGTGGTGCGGGCCTCGGTGTGCGCGTCGCCGGCGCGGAGCGGGACAACCTTGGCGTCCCTGCCGCCGTTGTTCGGTTCGGATGTCACGATGGGTTCCTCTCATTTCGGTGGGAGAGACCCGGCCCGGGTGCTTGCTGTCAGGCGAGTGCACCCGGGCCGGGGGCTTATTCGGTTGGGTGGCCGTTGCTCTCGGCGAGCATGGCCCGGTGCAGTTTCGTCGCGGTCCCACGGGTCAGCGAGAACCGCTCGGCGAGCTGGTTGACAGACAGCGGGTTCCCGGCCGCGACGGTGGCGCGCATGCTCGCTTTCGCTGCCTCGATGACGTCCGACGGAACTGTGCCGGGCACGGCCACCGGGGCGGCCTCAAGGGCCTGGTCACCGGCGCCGGCGGGCAGCCGCAGAAGGTGGGTGAGGGCGGCGCCGAAACCGAGCGTCACGACCGGCATGCACGACACGAGCACGACGACCGGCCAGGGTGCCCGGGTGGCGTGGCCGGCGGCGAGCAGGTGATAGATCACCTGGCCGGACATTCCGAGCAGGAGAGCGCCGATCGCTGACCGGCGGGCGAACTTGCGGGCCGTCGCCGGCACACCGCCGGGGGCGAGCCACGCGCCGAGCGCATAGGCGCCGTAGGCCTCGACGCCGACCGGGAGCGTGATCGCGGTGTTCAGCTGGAGCGCGGGCCAGATGCCGGGCAGGGGATGGATGACGCCGAACCCGCACAGGGTACCCAGGCCTACCCACCCGGACCAGACGGCGACCGCGGCCGGGGCGGCGATCAGGAGCAGCGGCCAGCGCCGCACAGTGCCGTTTACGATGCTTCTCCGTCCTTCACCAGGTGCAGGTGCCGCGGCCGGGCCGGGCCGGGGGCGGGCTCGATGGCGGCGGCCGCGGTGTAGAACCCGGCTTCCCGGGCGCACATCGCCAGGACGTCGCCCAGGGCGCGGACGCGGGCTTCCAGGGCGGCGACCCGGGCCAGGGCCTCAGCGGCGGTCAGGCCGGTCTCGATGACGCCACGGTCGAGGGCGGCGAGGTCTGCGGCGCTCACCGGTCACCGCCGAGCTCGCGGGCCAGCGACCGGTAGGCGGCGGCCTGGTCGAGGTCGTCAAGGTGCTCCGGGCAGCACTCCGCGGGCGCGGGCGCGCAGTCGCCGCACCATGACGCTGCCCGCTGCTCGCGGCAGTCCGCGGCCTCGTCCAGCGCGGCCAGCACGATGGCCCGCTGCGCTTCGGTGAGCGCGGCCGCCTGGTCGATGGCGTCGAGGACCAGGCCGAGCTGGCGGCGCAGTTCCGCGCATTCGCGGACCAGGACTGACGGCGGGAGCGTGGTCACCTGGTGGCGGCGCACCGACACCAGGTAGTCGCGGGCGATCGCGGGCCGCTGGTCACCGCCGTCGCCGGGGGGTGCCTGTGGGATCGTGTCGTTCATGGTTATCCGTCCTCCTGGGGGATGGGTGACCTAGGGCCGTCGCTGCGCTCGCAACGCCGCGGCGGTCCGCCTTCTGTTGGGGGGTGGTGCGGGCTGCTGGGAGCCCGAAGGGAGCCCGCACGGAGCACGCGCAGCCGATTTCGGGCGGGGAGGAACGGCACGACGGGTCACATGGTCACGCCGCTGTAGTGCAGAAACGGCGACCGGCGGCATCACCTGTCACCGCCCGTCACGGGGTCACGGCGACTTTTAATCCGTTGGTTCAGGGTTCGAGCCCCTGGCGCCCCACTTCTGACCAGGGATTTTACTGTCCCGCGCTGCGCACGACGGCTGATCGGGGTTGCAGTTGGGTTCACGTTTCGGCCCACAGCCTGGCCGATTCGCTCGGCGGCGTCGGTCATTACGGCAGGGCTCCGGCAAAGTCGGTTAGCACCTGGTGATCGTCTGTAGAGGACGGACAGACCGTCTGGCGTGGTAGCGCAGGGCGGCGGCGATGCTGGTGGCCCCGGACAGCCGCAGGATGGTGATGGCCAGGTTGCGCAGGCTGGCCATGATGCGCGGGCCGCTGGCGGTGCGCACGTGGGAGCGGTCTTCGTCCCAGTCCAGGTCGCGGACCCAGTGCAGGCGGTCCTCGATGCCCCAGTGGCCGCGGATGATGGCCGCGAGCTGGGTGTGGGTGGCCTGGGTGACGGTCAGCGAGGTGACCGGATAGCTGGTTTCGCGCGACCATGTGCCTTTCACCTTCGGGCGGCGGGTGATCTGGATGGCCTGCACAGCATGGGGGAAGGCCAGGCCTTTGGCCACCGCGGTGACCTTGAGGATGCGCCGCTGGGTGCGGCCGTGCCCGCGTTCGGCCTTGGTATAGGCCACCGGCACGTCGCGCCAGGGCAGAGCCGCAAGCTGGGCGTGCAGGCCGGGCTGGTTGCGCTTGACGATCAGCAGGTAGTACGCGCCGCGCCCGGCCAGGTAGGTGGCGTGGGAGCGCTGGGCGTGCAACGCGTCGGCCGTGATGACCGCATCGGCGATGTCCAGGCGGTCCAGCAGGACGGTGAACAGGGGGATCTCGCTGGTCCTGGCGCCCACCCCGGCCTGGCCCAGCACCACCCCGTGGGCATGATCGAAGGCGGCGAGCAGGTGGCGGCCGTCCCCGCCATCATGCCCCGACCCGCGTAAGGTCTTGCCGTCCACCGCGATCACCCGCCGGCGTCCCGGCCCGGGCGCAGTGTGCTGGGCCGCCCACCGGCCGGCCAGGTCATCGAACACGTCAGCGTCCAGCCGCTGCAACGTCCGGCGGAAAGCTGACTCCGACGGCACCACCCCCGCCGCACCCAGCCTGGCCAGGGTCTCCGCGCCGGCGTCCGCGGCCCATTCGGCGATCGCAGTGAACGAACGCGCCCCGGCCAGCACCGCGCACACCGCCAGCCCCAAGATCACCGCCAGCCGGTGACGCACACCCCGCCGGCACCGCGGGTCAGCGACCCTGCCCAGCACCGCCAGCAGGCCCGGCGGATCTTCAGCAGCCTCCCTGGCAAGGCCAGCAAGATGGCCAGCAGCAGGGTCAATCGGTGATGATGACGAGGCGGGCATGGTTCCTCGGCAGTGACCTGGCAGGTGTGGCAACCGCCATGATCACGCACGAGGGCCGTGCCCGCGCTGCTATCCGGCTATGACCGGTATGCCACCAGCTCCCGCATCAGGCCCTGGGGACTTTGCCGACCCCCTGGTCATTACGGGCGGGAGGACGTGGGCGTAGCGGCGGTCATGCTGATCTGTGAGTGGCCGAGGATCTCTATCACGACACGCTGATCGACGCCCTGGGCGAGCAGCAAGGTGGCGGCGGTATGCCTGGCGTAATGAACGCGGACCTGGCGGATTCCGGCCGCTGTGAACAGTTCATAACCAGTGGGGCCGTAGTGCTCGCAACGGTACTGAGCAGAAGGACGACTGTAACGCCTAGTTCGGGCCATAGCGCCGCAGCTCGCGCAGCAGGCCGATGTCGTGGATCTGGTATTCCTGGCCGATCACCCGCAGAATCCCCACTGCGCGACAGCATTCCAGGAATCTCATCAGCCGGACCGGGAGGTCCCTTTTGGCCAGTGCTAGCCACGAGATCGCGGCGGCGTAGAGCGGCCATTCTGTGTCCAGGCTTCCGAACGCTAGGCCTACTACGAACCAAGTGAAGACGTAATTGTACACGAAGTGGAAGGGTGCGGTGACTCCGAAGGACAGCGCGAATGTGGCCGCGAGGATGAACGGGCGCAAGATCGCCCCGGCCAGGTCCTTCTGGGCGGCGAGCCGGAGATCGGAGGCGAGGGCGGGCCTGAACCAGTTCCGGGACCAGTGGAAGAGCCATGCCCCGAGGGCGAAATCAATGCCAGTGATCAATCCGGTACCGAGCGCGGGCCAGAGACTGGGGACCTGGTTGCTCTCATGCTTGAGCACGGCCGTGCCTCCCCAGAGCAATCCGAACGCCGCGCCGGCCAGGAGAGCCGTCGAGAACGACCTAGCCCAGAGCCGGTCGGGGGTGGGGAAGTCGGAGGCTTTCACCGTACGCGGGGCGGCGGGCACTCCCGCGATAATATAAATAAGCGCCAGAAGCACGGCGCCCTGAACAATACCAACCCAGAACCCGGTCCGCACGCCTTCCTGCGTCGTGTGATCGGTTTCCATGGCAACGCGAGCCCCGATTAGGATGCCGAAACAGCAGAAGCCGACAACCGCCGCCAGCATGATTCGCCACCACCGTGGCCAGTAGTAACGGACGATCCACGACAAGGTGGCGAGCCGTGAATTGCCATTCCCGAGCGTGATATCAGGTTTCTGACTGTGCGCACCGCCCAAGAAGCTCGCAGCGATCAAGATTAGCAAGCCGTAGCCGCCGGCCGTCATGAGATCGTAGCTCCAGACATAACCTGGGGGGTAGTACCTGAAGATGAGCGTGCATCCTATGAAAGCGATCAACCCGGCAGCCAGCCCGCGCAGGGGCGCCTGAAATTTGCGCAGGAACCGAATGCCGCGGTGCAGGTTCCACCAGGCGATTCGGCTGGTCGCGGGATCGTCCAGGCCGTGCGGAGGGCGTTCGCGCTCGCTGGTCGTGGTCGTGTCGCCACCCGGCTTCAAATCACCCGCCAGGCCGCCCGGCAGCGCGGGAGCACCTGGATCACCGGGAGTGTCCTGGGCGTCTGCTGCCCGGCGCTGATCATCGGGGTCGCGCAGGTCGAGTCGGGCAAGCCCCTGGAGCCACCTTGCCGCGCCTGCGGCATACCAGGGAAAGGCCCGGCACCAGGTGCCCCCTTCCGGCAGCAGGGCAGGAATCAGGTTCCGGAGCAGGAACCTCTCAACTTTCTCATGGAGTTCCTCATCAAGCCAACCCGTGGTATCGGATTGGGGTGCCGGATCAGGCGGCTCGGGGGGTGCCTGGTAGACGATGCTGGCGAGGTAGATAATCCGGGGGGCGGATAGGACCTGGCGAAGCTTCTCGTCATCAGCGCTGCCCACAGCGAATTGGCGTTTTAGTTCGTCAAAGACTTTTTTGCCAGTAATCCCTCTGAGAAATCTGTCTGATTCCTTGTCCGGGACCCGGTCCGGTTCGATCACGACGAAATCGTCGATGTCCGGTACGACATCGGTGCGGCCGGTAACGATCAGCGGTGCTTGTGACATGACCTCGCCGTGACGAAAGACTTCGACACGACATGCCTGTGGCAGTGCATCCAGCCCGTCGAGGATGGGGAGCACCCGGCCCTGGTCGACCAGACCGGCAATAGCAGAGGGGCCGTACGTCGCCGCTCCTCCCAGCTCCGGGTAGGCCAGTCCGATCCGGTATTTCATCCAGTCGTGCAGGCTTTGCTGCTCGGGATTCCATGACCATAGCGGAAGGAACACCGGGACAGGATCGTCGTCACCGCGTTTCTTCAGCAGCTCAGCCATCAACTGCCGGGTGTAGACCGACTTCCCGGAGCTAGCTTCGCCACGGATGGCCAGTCGGCCGTTCCGGCTATCCCGGAGCCACATCGCCAGGTCGGCGATCTCGGTGCTGACAGGACCGCCGACTAGCGCCTTCCCGGCCGGAGGGCTCACCTCCCACGGCACGTCGAGCGGCCGTAGCCCAGCCCGCAGCAGATAACCGGGCCAGGCGGGCTCAGGCACGCCACGCCACCACTCCAGGCCACGGCGGGCCAGGGCCTGCTGTGCCTGCATCAGCTGGTCCGGCGTCGATCGCTTGGAACGAGGCGCCAGTAGCTGCTGGCCAGTCCAGCCAATGAGTGCGATCACCGGCGCCGCCACATACTGCAGCACGGTCGCCGCATGCGCATCCCAGAAATGGTCAGCAGTCTTTGGATCAGTCAACCGCCACACGAGCGCGAACGCACCCATCGCGACAAGAACCGCAGCAGACGTAATGAACAACTTATGTTTGGATTGCATCTCCCCGCCCCGGCAATGCTACGAATGCAGCAGTATTGCATGTGTCCGGTCCAGCCGGGTTGCAGTTCCCGAATCCGAGGCGATAACGCCGACATCTCTCGGTGCCCGACCGCGGTGGCCAACCACGTAGTACCCCAATAGCTCCGAGCATTTTTGGCTGACCGTCGAAGCTCAGGGTTGCAGTTTGGGTTGCAGTTCACCCCGGTACGGCCCAGTTCACCGGAGTTCGCGCGCCCTGCGTGACCTGCGGCGTGAACGCTCATGAACCCTCGTGAACACGCTCCGTTCAAGCTTTTAATCCGTTGGTTCAGGGTTCGAGCCCCTGGCGCCCCACCTCTGACCAGGTATTTTACTCTCTCGCGCGTGCCCGACCGGCTGATCGGGGTTGCAGTTGGGTTCACGCCTCGCCCTACAGCGCCCGGCCGATTCACCCGGCGGCGTCGGTCATTACCGGCGGGAGGACATGGGCGTAGCGGCTGGTCATGCTGATCTGTCTGGGCGAGGATCTTCATCACAACGCGCTGGTCGACCCCCTGGGCGAGCAGCAGGGTGGCGGCCGTGTGCCTTGCGCTATGAACGCGAACCTGGCCCGATTCGGGCTGCTTTGCCTGACGACCTTCTGCCGGTCCCCCGCGCCGATACCCGAGCCTGGCCTCGCAGATCCACGCCAAGCCCTAACGATGTTTGTACGGCCAGGTCTAGGGAGGCGGTGGCTCTGGCCCTGGGTTGCCCGGCCCAGGCGTAGAGAACGCCGGTGCCGAGCCAGGGGGCCGACGCGCGGCGCCCGTCATCGCCCTCTGTGGCCGTTAGCTGCTGCGTTGAGCTAAGGACGCGCAGAAGGTCCTGACCGGCAGGGCGGCGTCCGCGACACGCGATGAGGCCAAGGCGTGGTTGGTACGTGCCCGCCAAGCGATCGGGCAACGCAACGCCGCTTTGCACGCCACACCCCTTGTCGGGCTCCAGCCACGTCGGCGAGGTGAACCGCGGCGGTTCTTGCTTGGCGAGATGCCTCGTAAGGGACGCCCATACCTTGAGAGGCCGCTAACTGTCGAGGCGCTGAGCGAACTCCGGGCTGCCTTGGAGGACGCGGCGGACGGATGGCGAGATTCTAGTGATCGCCGTGGGCACCGAGTTCAGGCTCCAGGTATTCCGAAAGCAGTAGCCAGCAGCGCCAGCACAAGCCGAGTTAGGGCGTGAGACGCGCATGGGCGCCCTGCGCCCTTGATCTCCCGGCCCGCCTGCGATGATCGTTCCGTGGGGTACAGAGCAAGGGCAGCCCCAGGCGGTGCGGCAGTTGGCCGAGCTGCGCACCCGCCGGGACGCCGCCCCGGCCATTCCAGGAGGTTCCCGAGATGCCACTGCTGCCTCCACTGGTCAGCCCCGAGGAACTCCGCGACGCGCTCGGTGATGAGCGAGTGCGCGCGTTCGACACCACCGTCTTCCTCCGCCACGCGGCAGGCGGCGGCCCTTATACCGTGGAGAGCGGGCGCGAAAGCTACGCGCGAGCCCATATTCCCGGAGCCGGGTTCGCCGATATCCCCGGCGCACTGTCCGACCCGGCGTCGCCCTTCGCGTTCACCCTTCCCGCGGCGGAGCACTTCGCCGCCGCGATCGGCCGCCTCGGCATCGGCGACGGCACGCACGTCGTCGCGTACACGCAGGACACGCCAATGTGGGCGACGCGGTTGTGGTGGCTGCTGCGCTACTTCGGGCACGATGACACCAGCGTGCTCGACGGCGGGCTTGCCGCCTGGATCGCGGCAGACGGCCCAGTCGAGCCGGGCGAGAGCACCTACTCGCCCGCGTCGTTCAGCGCCCGTCCCAGGCCAGAGCTCCTCGCCAGCTTGGCCGACGTCCGCGAGAAAACCGAGAATGGGGCCGCCTGCCTCGTCAACGCCCTGTCCCCGGAGGCGTTCCGCGGCGAGGGCCCCAGTGCCTACAGCCGCCCGGGCCGCATCCCGGGCAGCGTCAACGTGCCGTGGAACGGCCTTGTGGACGCGGCGACGAACCGCTTCCGCCCGCCCGCCGAGCTCGCCGCCGCCCTCAACGGCGGCGGTGTCCGCGCGGACCAGCCAGTCATCGCCTACTGCGGCGGCGGCATCTCCGCGACGGTCGATCTGTTCGCGCTCTGGCTGACCGGCCACGACGATGCCCGCCTGTACGACGGCTCGCTGACCGAGTGGAGCGCCAACCCGGACCTGCCCCTCGTCACCGGCTAACGCGGAAGATCGCCCCGACCCGAGCCTTTCGCGGCAGTTGAAAGCCCGCCACCAGCACGGCAAGGATCTCGTTCGCGTCGAGGGGATCAGGGGCCCCAAATCCCCTCAGCTCCACAAGAAAACGCCACGAAGACTCGTCCTGCTGGCCTGATCGGTAGCATCGCGCACCGAGCTGGTGGCCACGGGAGCGTGCAGGGGGAAGACCGTCAACCTCGAGGGTTGCAATTCGGGTTGCAGTTCACCGCCGTTCGGCCCGGTTCAGCCGGGTACACGCCTCCTGGCTGACCTGTGGCGAACGCCCATGAACCCCGGTGAACTCGCTCCGCTCAACCTTTTAATCCGAAGTTACTTGATCTTGGGTATACAAATCCGCACTATGACCTGCCAAAACGTCGTCCGAGGCAAGACAACGTTCTGGCTACATGACCCCGGCCGGAGCGGCGAACGAGCCGTCCGGAGAAGATCCCTGGTGATCAAAGAGCTATCACGGTCAACCCTGCCCCTGGTCTTTCTGGCTACGTCTTTCGGCCGATTCCGTGAAGTTTTCGCAACTCATCAGCCATTTGCAGCCGACACGCCGACGTAACTTGGGTTTAATCCGCGGGTCCTGGGTCAAGGCCCTGGTACTCACCACTACCCAGGGGTGAACCGTCCGGCTTTCCGGAGGCTCCTACATGTCCCGGTCTTGTGGAGCCGGGTTGCGCGCGGTCCTTGCGAGTCAGCCCCGTCCGTTGAGGTGTAGGCGAGCGATTCCGGACACTCGAGGCAACGGGCGGAGGTTAAGGACACGCTCGCGTGCTCGAATCACGCCGCTACCCCCGGTGTCCGCTGGACACACGTTAACGGACATGCGCCCAGGCGCGTCGCGAGCGGTGCGGTGCGCGCCCAGGGTCCAGCGCGCTCAGTATTTCCGGGTGGCTAGCCTGCGGCGCCGCCTTGGGCCCTTCCCTTAGCGTCCCAGCACTCGATTTCGTTGTGGCTGCCCTTGTGGCCGCAAGCGCACGCGACGTCGGGTGCGGCCGTGGGCCTCGCCGAGCGCGCTGGCACGCGGCGCTTTGCTGCCATAGCAGTAATGCTAGAGCAGCGTCGTAAGCGGACTGCTGGCGGCTTATGCGCCTGTGCCCAAGGGGACTCGCCGGACCGGGACACGTGAATAAGCCCAGGCCCGGCGAGGGAGGAGTCGCCTGTCAACGTGCGCTGGTCAGAGCCGCACCGGGCGGGCTTGTTACCGGGGAGATATGCGGGAGCTAGTTCTGTCATCCAGGGGAATGGCCGCCGTGATCGGCGGCGCCGCGGATTCATTGGTGCGGCGGAGTTGGCGGAAGCCAACCTCAGCCGCGTTGGCTGATCCACACCGAGACGTGGGCGGGTTCCAGGGCCGCATGCACGGCTGCGAGCAGGTCCGTGCGGACCGCGTCCAGGTCCACCGCGTCCCGCGCGTGGGCCGCGAAGGCGGTGATGGCCGTGTCGGCGTTGTAGCGGGCCCGGTTGAACCGGCGGTTGACCGCATGCTGCACGCGCTTGCGCAGCGGGTTGAACAGAGCCGCAGCGGCCAGCGTAGAGGCCGCCACCGCTACCGGTGTCGTGCCCGGGAGCACCTTCGTCGCCAGCACGACCACCGCCGCGAATACACCGGCGAGCACCGCCGTGATCATGGCGTAGGAGATCACGCGGCTGATGATGCGGTCAATCGCGTACAGCCGGTACTTCAGCACCGCGACGCCGATGCAGACCGGAAATACCGTCATGCCGATCGCGCCGACCAACTGCCAGGGATTTCCGGAATTGCCGGAAGCCAGTGCACTGACAATCACGGACACCACGAAGACGATGGCGCCGCTGTAGAGCCATTTCAGCTGCTGGCGGCGCGCCCCGGCCGAGCGCCGGTACCTGGGCAGTTGCAGGATCAGCCACGCAAGCACCGCCGCCAGCATCGCAATGAGCAGTACAAACTGAGCCACGACCCATGGCCCGGACGGATACGCGACGGGGGTACCGCCAGCGGTGACCGGCACCGAATGACCGGCAACAGCTATGACGCCGCTGGCTGAGACCACCAGCGCCAGCAGCAGCCCGGCGACGGCCAGGATCACGTACGCTCGCCGCCAGCGGCCCCCAGCCAAGCGCCCATCGGGGAACAGCCACAGGAAGATCACGATCAGGATCAGCCAGACCGGCCAGTCGGCCACGAGCGCCACCGCCGCCCAGCCCAGCGGCAGCCTCCCATGGTGGATCCGGTAGTCAAGCACCGCGTACTCACCGGCGGGTATGCCAGCGAGCAGAAAGATCAGGAGCATGATCCATCCGATGGGGTTGCCCGGCCGGCGAGCTGCCACCAAAGCGCCCACGACCGCCCCCGGCAACACAAAGGCCACCGAAACCAGCCAGTCAACTGTCACCCCGCCGGGCAACCGTTGATGGGTGAGCGTGTCGAGCGGCACGCGGGCAAGGCCGGACCCCAGCGCGAGCATGCCCAGCGTGACCGCCGCAGCAGGCGCTATCCACCGAGCTCTCAAGATCGTGCCACCCGGGCACCCGCTCCCCTTAGCCAACCGGACCAGATCAAGCCGATGCTACAGAGGGAGCGTTCCGAGACCGTTACGGACGTCTGGACGGACCGCTCGTTAATCCCCGTTAACGGACAGGTCAGTCTCAGGCCACCAAGCGCCCCGTGAAGGGTAGTCAACGTGAAGCCCGCCGCTAAGTGAGCCGCCTCCACAGCCATCAGGCCACAGGCCATTGCCGGGCCATTAGCCAGGGTGTCATGGGGTCCATGACGGTCACCAGCGGTGCATCGGATGCCCAGGTCACCATAGTCAGAGGCCCCGATCGGTCAGATTCCCAAGCTGATAGTGCGAATTCGATTCTCGTCACCCGCTCCACGACGAAACACCAGGTCAGCGGCTCACGCGGATCTCTAGCATCCAGGCCTGCGATGCCCCGAAGACGGTCGCGTGCCATTGACGTCATTAGCCCGCGGGCACGACAGCCACAGAGGCGCCACCGCCAGGGTCTCCCTTGCCCTGCTCGGACTCCACATGAGCGTCGATCGCACTGGTGATGGCGGCATCGGCGCAGCGTGCCTCGTGCTCGTAGATGATCGCGGGCGCTCGCTATCGTGGCCCATCCGCGCCATCGGCTCTTTGAGCCCCACGCCGCTCCGGGCTGCTCGGCGTTCCCCGTGTGCCGTAGATCATGAAAATGCAGGCCTTCCGCCCGATCGCGCGCACGGCGTGCGGCCAAGACGCCGCCGACGAAGGCGTTCCATGCCGGCGGCCACTCCGAAGGACCCTGGCGCATGCAAGAAAGACGGACAAAAATGGCAGGCCAGCCAGCGACTACCAGCGGGAGGAGAGCAGCGGTGAAAGGCTGGTGCTCGGTGGAGGACCTGACGCAATGGGGGTTCGCCCAAGCGCCAGTAGTCATGGCCAACGAAGCGCACAGCGGCCTGGCTCGCTGCATACGCACCCGCGAAGTCGGGATTCGCATCATCCAGGCCGCTCACCAGGTCGGGGTCAGGCGGCTGGCCATGGAGGCTCTGCCCTGGCCTGCCGGCAACTCACCGGGACCGATCCACGCCGCCCCGCCGGGCGCTGCTGGTTATCTCGCGCAGCCGGAGATGATCAGGTTGATCACCACCGCGCTGGAGCTGGGCTGGAGCCTGTGGGCCTACGAGGCCAGCATCGATCCCGGCAAAGACCAAGCGGAACTCCTCAGCCTTGAGTTCACCAACTGGCGCGAACGTGAGCAGGCCAAGAATCTCTGCCAGCTACTGACCGCCGCCCCCGACGAGCCGCTGCTTGTCTGGTGCGGAAACGGTCACGCCTGCAAACACGCAGACAGCGAGCTGGTTCTGATGGGGTACCACTTCGCCGCCTTGTCCGGCATCCAGCAGTTCGTGATCGACCAGAACGTGACTGTCGATTTCACCGGTGACGGGCTCAGGCCATGGGTGCAAAAGTTGCTCACAACGCTAAGTGACACCCTGGCGGCCCAGGGCGGCACCACCGGCATCCTCCGCGACCAGGCGCCCCCGCCACTGGACTGCTGGCCCGGCGTGGACGCGGTCGTCGTCTCGACCGAAAACACGCTGACCTAGCAACGGCAAGTGGCCGAATCAGTCGTCACGGCCATGCTGCGTGTCAGTGAGGCGGTGAGCGGTAGGGACTGGTGGTCACTCACGAACAGAGACCACTGACCCAAGACCGACGTGCCATTGGCGCGTCATTAACCACGGGCAAGTGCGGCACAGGGCGGTCACCACCAGGCAGACAAGTTGCCAGCTCAGGCACCATGGCGGCCTGTTTCGTTTCGGATTCCCAAGCTGATAGTGCCGGTTCGATTCCCGTCACCCGCTCCACGAGGAAACGCAAGGTCAGCGGGCTTCTCGCGTGGCTGCATGTCTCGCTCGCCTCTGGCTGCCGGGCTGCACTTCCGGCGGGTGCCATCTAGGGTGCGGTGGTGCTGCAGTGCGCTGAGCCGGCGGTGACGTTGATGGTCTGGCCAGTGGAGGGCCCGCGCAGGTAGACGTCGGCGTACCCGCTGCTGTCGGTGTGCCAGCTGTGGGAGTAGCCGCCGCTGCTGGCCGTGACGGGGCTGTTGGGCTGGTTGGAGTGGACGTAGACGTCCCAGTCGCCGTAGGAGGAACTGTAGGAGGCCGTCGCGGTGCAGTGCGCGCCGCTGCTGGTGACCGGTGGCGGCTGCGGGCTGGGGATGCCGATGCCCAGGGCCGCCGCGGCCTTGACCCAGTTGCGGGCGATCTCCCGCTGGGCGGCCCGCAGCGTCATCTGGCCACTGCAGACGGCCTGGTTCAGGGCGTTCTCGACCGCGTCCTTGGGGTTGGGGATCGGCCCGGCCTCCACCCACAGGTTCTTCGCGTCGTTGTCCCCGCCCAGTTCCAGCGGGATCACATGGTCAAGTTCGCCGGAGACCTCGTGCTGGCCGTAGGCGGGCTCGGCGACGTTCCACTTGAACGCCTCGGTCTGCGCTTCGGGTGGGCGGACCGTATCGGTGTACCCGGCCCGGCAGATGGTGGAGCCGATGTTCGCCTGGGTGACCGCCGGGTCGATGGCACCGGGCGTGCAGGACCGGTCGGGCAGCAGCCCGTGGTCACGGGTCTGGCAGGGGCCAGAGAGGGTGCCGGTGACCTGGCCCGGGTCATGGATGGCCAGCAGGCCATGCACGGTGCCACTGCGGTGGCGGGCCTGATGGCCGGTGGCGGCTGCGGTTGCCCCCGGCTGGTGCCCGGTGGCACTGGCAGCCCCACCGGGCAACATCGCTGGGGGCATGGGAGCCGTTGCGGCTGACTGCCCGCCGCAGGCACTGAGCAATCCCAGCCCCGACACAAAGGCGGCGGCCACCGCGAACTTCGCCTGCACCATGACCCCTCCCCACCCGGACCGTACCCCCAGCACGTCGGCGACACGAGCGCCGGAGCGCTCCAGCGTGCTACCAGTGTTGAGCTATGAAGGTTCGAACCTGAGGCGACATGATCACGTACTCCCCCGGGTTGCAGTTCGGGTTGCAGTTCACCCCGATCCGCCCCAGTTCATCCGGGTACGCGCGTGGAGTCTGACCTGCGGCGCGAACGCCCATGAATCGTGGTGAACTCGCCCCGCTCAAGCTTTTAATCCGTTGGTTCAGGGTTCGAGCCCCTGGCGCCCCACTGTCTCTGAGCTGGGAAAACGTCCCCCGGAAGGCCACCGGCTGGCCACCAGCCCCGGCCGTGCTCGTAACACGATGGGAACATCCGTCCGCGATCATGACGTCCCTCCCGCCCTGGCGACCAGTGCGGCCACCTGCTCGGCCGCTGCCCGGTGCGCCGCATCGAGCACATGGGTGTAGCGGGCATGGGTGCCGGGGTCGGCGTGGCCAGCCTCGCGCATGGTGATGTCGTCACGGACACCCGCGTCGTGCATCAGGCTGATCGCGCTGTGCCTGGCCTCGTGCAACTTGATCGGCGGCAGGCCTGCGGCCTCAGCCAGCGCCCTGAACCGGCGGGAGACGACGCTGGGCCGCCACGGTGAGCGCTTCGTGATCTTGAAGACGAGCAGCCCCGCGAGCCCGCCAGGGTGCCTGCCGCAGCCGCCGCCGCCCAGCTCTCCCAGATTCGGGAGGCGATCGAGTTGTCCAGTGCGATGGACGAGCTGCGAACCCTCGAAGATCAAGAGCCCCTCCCACGCCTGGCTGAGGACCGGCTGAGCCACCTGCTCGGCCGCATTGGCCGCAACAGCTACACCCCGCAGCCCCAGCCCGGTTATGCCCCGGCGCACCACCTGGACCCCGGTCACCCTGGCCCGGTCACGGCACAGCCGAACTGTGGCCCGAGCGACCCGGTGGGCGGCTACTGCATGTCGAGGTATCACACCGCGCACTGCGGATCATTGAGCACGACCGAGATGGCCGAGGCGGTCAAGGCACCCTTGCGGGGAGCGGCCTACCAGCCCCTCATCGGCCCTGGCGGCGTTCCGTTCACCGACCAGCACGGCCAGGCGGTGACGATCGCGGGTGCGGTCGAGGCCAATCTGGGCGAGCGGCTGACCAGGGAAAACGCATTCGAGGGCCATGCCCGGCGCGAGCTGGTCTCGATCCAGCGCCAGGTTGTCGTCGGAGACCAGGACGACCCGGACGGCGACATCCCGATGCCGGACGCCACCCGGCAGGCCGCCCGCGCCCTGGCTGACCGGCTCGGGCTGGCTGGCCCCAACCCAGCCCGTGGGCGTGAGCTGGCCAGGGCGCAGCGCGACCGGGTGATCGAGGCCCAGCGGCTCAGGTCCGGTGGCCGCAGGCACCCGGACTACGGCGAGTCACCGCAGGAGCGGGCGTCTTCGGTATCGTGCTTGGCCGGGTCTGGCAAGAAGTCCAAAGCGTCCTGAGCGAGCTGCCTGGCGAACGCCACTCTGACCCATCGTGCTGAGTTCATCTGCCCCCGGTTCTATCGGCTGAGCGGGCATCAGTTCCGGTACATGCGAGCGCACCCCCTCCCCGGATCAGCGGGAGGTTTCCACTTCGATGTACTCCACCAGGTGCTCGGCACTGTCCGCGTTCAGCACCTGGCCGGTGCCATCCCAGCGTCGGGCACACCAGGTCATGTCGCCGCAGCAGCCGACCGGGTACACGCAGCGGCACGAGACAGTTGCAGCCCGCTGACCTGCGCTGTCACGTCCTTGCTAGTAGCCTGCGTCAGCTGGGACAAGGCCGCGCACAGTCTCGGGTGCCACCATCGCCGAGGTAGCGAAGGGGCCGCTTCCCCGGCGTGAACGGAGGATGACCGCTTGGGGTCCTTTGTCACTTGAGTGCCGCCGTTCGGCCCTGCTCGGGCACCCCGGGCGGGCAGATGCTGAAGGTGAAGGCTGATGAAAGGGGGAGTCATGTACGGATTCCTTGTCATAGTGCTGAGCGGCCTTGCCGTGCTGGCGGTGGTGAAGATCTTCGACCGCTACCTGTCGATCGCACCGGAGTTCAAGGCCCTGGCGATGGTCGGGCTGGGCATCGGCAGCGCCTGGCTGCTGAACGTGAACTACCTGGCGGGCCTGATGCTCGCGGGGGCCAGGGGGGGCTGGATCGGCATCACCCTCACCGGCGTCATCGTCGCGGGCGTGGCCTACTTCTGGGACGCGTTCCTTGGCTTCTTCGCGGGGCTGAACCGCAAGCACACCGATCAGGCCAGGACCATCGAGAAGGGCGAGCACCTGCGGCGCGTCGCCTGACCGCTGACCGCATCTGCCGGAGGCGGCGCGACGGGCCGCCTGATCGGTTGGCTCCGGCACCGGGGCGCGGCAGGGGTGGTGCTCATTCCCCCGGCGGGCTCCCGGCCTGGCCGATCGACCACACCTGCGCCCTGGTCACCGGGGTCAGGTGGACCTGGTGGCCGAGCCGGGCGGACACCCACTGGCCCACCTCGCCCGCCAGGGTGCAGGGCACGCCACCGGGGCCGATGAGAGCGGGCTGGACGTCGCCTGGGGTGGTCACGATGACGATGATCCACTTCGGGTCGGCGGGGTCCTGGTCGAGGATCAGAAACCGCCACGGGCCGTTGCCGTGCGCGGGGATGATGTGGGACATGGGATCGGGCTCCTAGTTAGCTCGGTTCCTAGGCCCTGCCTGGTGTTCACCCACCGGGCAGGGCCGCTGCATCTGTGGCAGCTACCCTGGATAGTAGTCAGTGGGAGTTGGAGTAGTCAAAGGATGCTGAAGGTGTCAGTAGATGTCACAGTCGCCAGTCTCCCTGGGAGGGAGCTGGCCTGGAATGATCAAGGGGTGCCCGACCGTCCCCGCGAGCTGCCGAGCCGCCGCATCACGGACGACCTGCGGCGAAGGATCGAGGCCGGGGAATGGGCCAGCGGGCAGCAACTGCCGTCGAACGCCGAGCTGGCTGGGCACTACGGCAGCACCCGCCGCACGGTGAGCAAGGCCCTGCGCGCCCTAGCTGACGAGGGCCTGGTCGAGATCGCCCCCAACTGGGGGACGTTCCGGGCATAGAAGCGCCCCGCCAGCCGTAGCCAGCGGGGCGCTCCGACCCTGCACAGCCTGGTCAGCCGCCGTGCCCGCCGGTCACCGCTGATCACCCCGTCTGCGGCGATGAAGGCCTGGACCGCCCTGCGTGCCCCGGTGCGGGTGTCATAGCTCCCGCTGGCCGAGGCGTGCCCGATCCTGGTCATCTGGGAGCCAGCGGTGTCCGGCTGGCCGATCACCAGGAACAGGCCCGAGCCAGGACCCGGCCACAGGATGTGCATGGTCCCGGTGCCGGGCAGCGGCCCCCAGGTCGTCAGGCCGGTGGGATACCGGCGCTCGCGCATCCCGGCGGTCACTGCGGCCACCGCCCCTGGGCCGCCGATGGGAACACCATGGAAACATCCGTCCAGGGACCGGGAAGGGCACTGGGGGACGGGCAGGGACGTTGCCAGCGCCCCGACCCGCCCGTGACCAGTGCTGACGTTCCCCGGAGACACACGGAACGTCCCCCGCCGTCCGGCCGTTGAACGGCCTTTTAATCCGTTGGTTCAGGGTTCGAGCCCCTGGCGCACCACCTCTGACCAGGGATTCTATTGTCTCGCGCGCTCACGACCGGCCGATCGGGTTGCAGTTGGGGTTCATGCCTCGCCCCACAGCGCCCGGCCGATTCACCCGGCGGCGTCGGTCATTACCGGCGGGAGGACATGGGCGTAGCGGCTGGTCATGCTGATCTGTGAGTGGCCGAGGATCTCCATCACAACGCGCTGGTCAACCCTGTCGTGTTACATGGTTGGTGTGGCTACTGAGGAGCCCAGCAGGAGCGCGGGCTGGTGTTCACCACGTCGGTGGGGACCGGGTATGAGTCGCATAACCTGCGGCCGGACTTCCGGCGGGTGACGGGCTGAAGGCGCGGTGGGTGCCGAAGGAGCTGCGTTCGCCAGCATGTGAGCTACCAGGGCGTGCCTGTGGAGGAGATCGCGCGGCTGGCCGGGCATGCCAGCTCGCGGACCACCGAGGTGAACTACCGGCGAGAGCTGCGCCCGTGATCACGACCGGGGCCGAGGCAATGGCCAGATTTTTGGATCAAGACACGGCCGACGAGCCTTTTCAGGCGTCATCAGACGGTAATCCTTGCTTTCACATAGCGCACCCGCCGGGACGCCGCCCCGGCCATTCCAGGAGGTTCCCGAGATGCCACTGCTGCCTCCACTGGTCAGCCCCGAGGAACTCCGCGACGCGCTCGGTGATGAGCGAGTGCGCGCGTTCGACACCACCGTCTTCCTCCGCCACGCGGCAGGCGGCGGCCCTTATACCGTGGAGAGCGGGCGCGAAAGCTACGCGCGAGCCCATATTCCCGGAGCCGGGTTCGCCGATATCCCCGGCGCACTGTCCGACCCGGCGTCGCCCTTCGCGTTCACCCTTCCCGCGGCGGAGCACTTCGCCGCCGCGATCGGCCGCCTCGGCATCGGCGACGGCACGCACGTCGTCGCGTACACGCAGGACACGCCAATGTGGGCGACGCGGTTGTGGTGGCTGCTGCGCTACTTCGGGCACGATGACACCAGCGTGCTCGACGGCGGGCTTGCCGCCTGGATCGCGGCAGACGGCCCAGTCGAGCCGGGCGAGAGCACCTACTCGCCCGCGTCGTTCAGCGCCCGTCCCAGGCCAGAGCTCCTCGCCAGCTTGGCCGACGTCCGCGAGAAAACCGAGAATGGGGCCGCCTGCCTCGTCAACGCCCTGTCCCCGGAGGCGTTCCGCGGCGAGGGCCCCAGTGCCTACAGCCGCCCGGGCCGCATCCCGGGCAGCGTCAACGTGCCGTGGAACGGCCTTGTGGACGCGGCGACGAACCGCTTCCGCCCGCCCGCCGAGCTCGCCGCCGCCCTCAACGGCGGCGGTGCCCGGCGCGGCGGGCAGCGGCGCCGGGCACCTGGCGCAGGCGCCGCACCCAGGCTCACGCTTGCCGACCGGATCCTGGCGACCCTCCTGCACCTGCGCCTGTCCCTCCCGCAACCCGTGGTCGCCCGCGTGCTCGGCGCCGACCGCACCACCATCAGCCGGGCGATCCGCGCAACCCGGCAACTGCTGGACCAGCACGGCATCACCATCGAGCCCGCACCGGCCCGGCTTTACACCCTGACGGATCTTCTCCGCATACGCCACCGCACAGGGCGTCATCCAGGCACCAAAGACCAAAACAGCGTGTTAATCCTCTGCGAGCCCTTACATCCTGGCAACCCTCGGCGCCGCCAGGATGCTGCGGCGGAACCGGCACATCCCTGCCTGGGAGATCGTCATCCCGATTGTCACGCTGGCCGTGCTCGGTTACACCATCTACCGCAACCTGGTCCCCTACCCGTCCGGCCCGACCTACTGGCTGCCGATCGGGGCCGGCATCTGGATCGCGGTCTCGATCATCATCTTGATCATGATGCCAGCGCTGAGCCGCCGGATCGGCGAGGAACTCGCATCCGAGGACGGCCTCACCACCGCTGGATCGGCTGCTCCCGCCACCGTGTCAGCCGCCGATTCCGCCAGCCCCTGACCAGATCGGGAACAAAGGCCAACCCGTACACTACGTCCAGCCGGCCGAAGCGATCGGGAAAGCCATGTCACACTCGATGCCACTGTCCGCGCAAGTCCGCGATCAGCTCACACGGCTATTTGTGACCGGGCACATGGCACCCGGCGACCGCGTGCCCAGCGAGGCCGAGATCGTCGCGCTCTGCGGGGTCGGGCGCAGCACCGCCCGCGAAGCACTCAAGCTGCTCGAGCAAGATGGCATCGTCCTGGTCGAGCGGGGCCGGGGGCGGGTACTGTCGCCGCTGGCCGCGCTGCACATCGACCGGCCGATCACCCGGTTCGAATCCACCACCGAGATGCTGCAAGCGCTGGGCTATCACGATGCACGCACATTGGTCCTCTCCGCCGCTGAAGACAAGCCAGACGACGCCGAGCGCAACGCTCTCCAGCTGGCCAGCGACGACGCCGTCATCCGGCTGGAGCGGCTGCGCTCACACGGCGAAGAGCCCCTCGTCTTCACCGTCGAAACATTGCCCAGGAACTGCATACCCGGCCCGGTGAAACACATCAACTGGGCCAGCTCGCTGACCGGTCTGCTCGCGGCACAAGGGCACCTGATGATCTCCTCCGCGGCAAAAATCCAGGCTCAGGACCTGCCGCCCGAGGCACAGGACAACTACAAGCTCGCCAGCTACGGTCCCTGGCTGCTCATCACCGAGACAGTCGTCACCACGACAGGCAGGCCCATCCTGTACTCCCATGGCTATCACCGGGGCAGCCTGTTCGCCTTCAACGTGCTGCGCCGCTGACACCGGCCTGGCAGGGGGCTGAGGCAGCCCGTCAGTGGCGGGCCGGCGGGCCGGCCGGGCGTGCGGGCGGCCTGCTGCCGATCCCGCCCGCTGCCAGAGCCGGGCCAGCAGCATTTCGACGGGTCCCGGCGGCGCAATGGCGGGGCCGCATGATGATGTAGCATCCAGCGGCAGCAGCTGGGCCGCGATCCAATAGACTGGCCGCGAACGAGCTTGTCGTTCCTGTTGTTGTCGAAGCCAGCGATCGTTGAAGACGCTCGCGGGTTTTGACAGTGCGCGTTTCGCTTTGCTTGTGGACTCCCTCCTCCAGCGGCGAGCGGCCAGCAGCTGATCCGCGCAAGGTGCGCGGATTCCCGGCTCGTCCCTCGAAGGAGACAGCAGATGGCTCAGGGAACCGTGAAATGGTTCAACCCGGACAAGGGCTACGGTTTTATCGCCCCTGACGACGGCACCGCCGACGTCTTCGTCCACCACTCAGCGATCGACATGGGCGGCTACCGCACCCTGGCAGAGAACCAGAAGGTGGAGTACACCGTCAGCCAGGGCCCCAAGGGCCCGCAGGCGGACCAGGTCCACGCAGTCTGATCAACGGTCCCGCGGCAGGCCAGCACCTCTGGGCGCGGGCCTGCCGCGGGCTCATTTCCTGGCGGCCGCGCCGGCACAGTTCTGGCGGCAGTCCACCGTTACTGTCCAGCTGCCTCCGACCGGCTATGTGCCCAGAGCGGTGAAAGCGCTGGCTTCCTAGCTGCTGGCGCGGAGCATCGGCGGGTAGAGCAGGGTGGCGGGGCCTTTGCGGTAGAGCTGGCGGGGCGGCCGCGGGCACCGGCGGTGGCCGAGTGCGTGGGGGTCAGGAATCCGGGGGTCTTGGTGGCCTTGCGGTGGAAGTTGCGCGGGTCCAGGGCGGTGGCCCAGACGGCCAGCGCCGTCAAGACCGTCTGGGCGAAGGCCCGACCGAGGGGGTGCCCCGGTCAGGGCGGCGAAGCGATGAGGCCCCACTCATCAATGACCGCGCCGCTGCGGGGCCGACTACGAGATCGTGAAGATCGCCGCCCACCTCAAGCCGACTCGACTGTCCGATCCCGCCAACTTTCGCCGGCTCGAAGCCGGCCGTTCGGATCAACCGCTCGACTTCCTCGCTGGCACGGTCATCGTCGGTCGCGTAGAACAGGACCGCCGGCTCCGGTGACCGGTTGCTGGAGGACTCGAAGAGACCGGCCGACAGGGTTCCAAACGCCATGGCCAAGCGCGCCCCGGCCGGCAACCACCCGGCCACAACTTCGCCGGAGGACTGCCCTTCCGGCAGGAGACGTGAGACCTTGCCTTGCGCGTCCGTGCTGAGCGGGTTGCTCGGGACGACCACCACCTTGTCGGTCAGCGGATCGGCGATCTCGTCTATGACGCCCTTCAGCACGGCAAAACGCAGCGCGAGGATGACGGCATCGGCGTCCCGCAATGCGTCACGGTTGTCGACGGCGACGACCGCAGCTCGACCGATCTCGGCTGCCAGCGTTCGCGCCGACTTAATGTCGGCGCTTGAGAGCCGCAGGGTCTCCCCGCCTGAGCCGAGCTGACGGGCGATGACCGATCCGATCCCCCCAGTGCCGATAATCGCGGTGGTCATTACCGACCCTCCTGAGCGTCACACGGTGGATTGAGACTCAGCGCCCGGAGGGCTGACGACCGTCGACCCGCAGGCGTTGCCGGTGACCTCGGCATTCACCCGGAATCGCCAGCGCGCGTACCCGGCGGCCAGTGGGCGGGCGACCAGTCCCCCTCTGAATCGGTGGTCTGCCCCACTTCGATCAGATGACCGTCGGGATCGCGGATGTAGCAGCGCTTCTCGTACTGGTGCTGCTTTGGCGGTGTCAGGAAATGAGCACCCCGGGCGCTCCATTCGGCGTACACGGCCTCGATGTCTTTGACCCGGATATTGAGGAAGCTGCTGACCCGGCCGGGATCACGTGGCGTCTCCAGGGTGACCGCAGGCTTGTCGTCGGTCGGTCCCCCGCCGCTATTGATGACGATCCAGCTGTTGGATAGCGCGACATTGACCGGCCCTGCGGGGCCGGAGAAGACCACCCTGCCGCCGAGGACCTCGGTGTAGAAGCGCCGGGAGCGCTCGACATCGTCCGAGACGATGAAGTGGGTCAGCAGAATTCCCTCTGGGGGCGGTGGGAACTCGGCCATCTGGCACCTCCACTGGTTGGTCTCGCACCCGCTTACGACGGGGTCTGCAGGCGACGTTGCGATGATCGGGATTCAGCGCCGGTGGTAGCGTGCCCATGGAAGCAGCAAGTCATTCACCGGCACCACACTCCGACGTTGCCGGGATCGCAGACACCGTCCGGGCGAAGGCGCCGTTCCCGCCCGGCGTTTCGTGGTGGCGGGCGGCCGATCCGCGAGCTGCCCGAGGATGGCACGGCGCCTGAGGCTTCCTGGCGAGGCGG
The DNA here is from genome assembly GCA_963837105.1 of uncultured Actinomycetes bacterium. Taxonomy (GTDB): domain Bacteria; phylum Actinomycetota; class Actinomycetes; order Streptosporangiales; family Streptosporangiaceae; genus UBA9676. Next base: position 60,222 of record CAWIMG010000018.1, read on the forward strand.
AAGTGTGGGTAGAAGCGCCGACGGGCACGCCCACCGGCAGGCACGCACGTGCCTTCAGATATAGCCAGGTCTTACAGCAAACAGACACGTGCACCGTCCAGGTCGCACCAACGGCGCCGGAGGAGAGGCGGTTATCCCGTGCGTTCCGACATCGTCCCCGGTGGGACCTTCCCTGACTATGCGCTGCCCGACCATACCGGCACCGTCCGCACGCTGAGCGAGATCCAGGGCCGGGACCCGCTGATCCTCACGCTCGCGCGCGGCAACTACTGCCCGAAAGAGCACCGGCAGCACCTGGAGCTGGCCGAGAACTACGCGAAGATCGCGGTGGCTTATACACAGATGGCCACGATCGCCACCGACGACCATCACACGTTGCAGGAGTTCCGCAGCTCGGTCGGCGCGCAGTGGACGTTCCTGTCCGATCCCGGGCGGATGGTCCAAAAGGATCTGCACATCCAGGAGTACACCGACCCCGAGCACGACCCGATGATCCCGCACACGCTCGTGCTCAAGCCGGGCCTGGTCATCCACAGCGTCTACAACGGCTACTGGTTCTGGGGCCGCCCGTCGTTCTACGACCTATGGCGCGACCTGCGCGCGGCCACTGCCGAGATCCGCCCGGACTGGGACCTGAGCACCCCGGGTCTGCGCGAGGCCTGGGACGCGGGCGACTACTCGAAGTTTCACGGATGGGACCGGCGGGCCCCCGGGTCGATGCCGACCTCGTATGTCGAGCCAGGCAAGGCGTGAACGCGATGCGCACACCGGTGTGCGAGTTGCTTGGGATTGAACAGCCGATCGTCCTGGCGCCCATGGTTGCCGTTCCCCAACTGGCCGCGGCGGTTTCGAATGCCGGCGCGCTCGGCATGCTGACGCTGACGTGGTCGGAAGACGTCGGAGCCGTGGTTCGGGAGACAGCGGCGCTGACCGCGCGGCCGTTTTGCGGCAACCTCGTGCTCACCGAAGATCGTCACCGCCGCCTTGACCAGGCCCTTGAGGCCGGCTTGCGGATCGTGTCGTTCTTCTTGGGTGATCCCAGCGGCTACATCGAGCAGGTCCACGACGCCGGAGGGATTGTCATGCACACGGTCGGCACTGCCGAGGAGGCACGGCGGGCAGTCGCGTCCGGCGTGGACATGGTCGTCGCGCAGGGCTGGGAGGCTGGCGGGCACGTGTGGGGCCGCGTCGCGACGCTGCCGCTGGTGCCCGCAGCCGTGGATGCCGTGGCGCCGGTGCCGGTGATCGCGGCTGGCGGGATCGGTGACGCCCGCGGGGTCGCCGCAGTGCTCGCGCTGGGTGCCCAGGCAGCGTGGGTCGGTACGCGGTTCCTGCTGGCCGAGGAGATGCCGATCCACGAGGACTACCGGCGCCGGCTGGTAGCCGCGGCCGAGACCGATGCGCAGTGGTATCCCAACCTGTACTCTGCCGGGTGGCCCGATTCTCCCCACCGCGCGCTCCGCAACTCGACCGCCGACATGTGGCAGGCCGCGGGCCGCCCCCCGCTCGCGCAGCGGCCAGGAGCAGGCGACGTGATCGCGCACTTCGCCTCGGGCGAACCAATCGTGCGCTACGAGCCAGCACCGCCGATGGCCGGGACTACGGGTGACATCGAGGCGCTCTCGATGTGGGCCGGACAGGGCGTCGCACTCGCGAAGAAGTCACAGCCAGCGGCGGACATCGTGACCGAGCTCACCTCTCACCTGTAACCCGGGCGGAAGGCGGCGGCTGCAGTTGCAGGCCGACTGTGAGCACCTGCGCTAGCTGGCGCCGCCCCGCTAATCCCCGGTGTGGGTGGCGGGCGCTGCCAGCAGGCTGGCCGGTGGCAGCGGGAACCAGCGCAGAGCCTCGAAGTCGGGGCTAAGTCCGGTCGGCCCATCCGGGATCTGGCTGGGGCTGGCGGCCATCTCCGCCCTGGCCGCGTCCAGGTAGCCGGGGAAGGCGTCCTCGCCCGCCTGGGCACGGCGGCGGGGCCAGGTCATCTGGCCGCCGGTGGCCCAGGACACCGCGGTCAGCCGCAGCGGCGGCTCGGGCACGCCGCTGGTGTGCCGCCAGAGCCCGGTGTGCGGGTCGAACCGGTAGGCGGGCAGCAGCCGGTAGCCGCCGGCCGCGATCATCTCCACCGCGTCGGCGATGTAACCGGCTGCGGTGGCGGAGATGAAGTAGTTGAGGTTGACCCTGGTCCAGCCGGGCTTGATCCCTTCGCAGCCATGGCCGATCTCCTCGCGCAGCGCGTGCGAGCGGGCGGAGCCGATCGCCAGCAGCCGGTGCCCGTAGGGCCCGGCGCATGAGCAGCCGCCGCGGGCCTGGATGCCAAACAGGTCGTTGAGCAGCGCGACCACGAAGTTGTGGTGCAGATACTGGCCAGCGCCGTGGCGGATGCGGAACGAGATCACCGCCAGCCGCTGCGCCCGGTGGCTGCCCAGGATCTCAATCGCCGGATGGCCTTCCCACCGGGTCAGGACCTGCTGCCACAGCCGTTCCTCCCGGGCCTGGATCAGATCCGTGCCGACGGCCTGCTTGAGCGCGAACACCAGCCCGGCGCGGATCGACTCCACGATCGCCGGGGTGCCGCCCTCCTCGCGGGCGACCGGGTCCTCCAGGTAGCGGTGGCCGACCGGGTCGACGAACGCGACGGTGCCGCCGCCCGGCACGGTCGGCACCGCGTTGCGGACCAGGCCCCGGCGCACCACCAGCACCCCCGGTGTCTGCGGGCCGCCGGGGAACTTGTGCGGCGACAGGAAAACCGCGTCCTTGTGATCATCGGCCGCCAGCGCGGAGGCCGAGACCCGGATCGGCACGTACGGCCCGGCCGCGGCGTAATCCCAGAACGACAGCGCGCCGTGCGCGTGCAGCAGGGCCGCCACCGCGCTGGTGTCGGTGAGGATCCCGGTGACATTGGAGGCAGCCGAGAAGCTGCCGATGCGCAGCGGGCGGTCCGCGTAGGCGGCCAGCTGGCGGGCCAGATCCGCCAGGTCGACATGGCCGTCGGCATCCTCGCCGATGACCACCACGTCGGCGATCGACTCCCGCCAGGGCAGCTCGTTGGAGTGATGCTCGTACGGGCCGATGAACACCACCGGCCGCTGTCCGGCCGGAATGCGCTCAGCCAGCCGGTACCGCTCGTCCAGGCCCTGCGGGATACGCAGTTCCAGGATGCCGATCAGCTTGTTCACCGCCGAGGTTGCCCCGGAACCGCAGAAGATGACCAGGTCGTCCCCGGTGCCGCCGACCGCGTCGCGGATGATCCGCCGGGCGTCCTCGCGCAGCCGGGTGGTCTGCAGGCCGGTGCCCGAGCTTTCGGTATGGGTGTTGGCGTACCGCGGCAGCACCGCGTCGCGGATGAAATCCTCCACGAACTCCAGCGACCGCCCGGAGGCGGTGTAGTCGGCGTAGGTGACCCGGCGCGGCCCGAACGGCCCATCCATCAGCTCGCCCTCGCCGATGACCCCCTGCCGGATCTGCTCCAGCAGCGGCGACGTCGGCAGGCCGCCCGCATCCACCACACCGTCACCCTGCGTCCGCGTCGCGCCCATCCTCATCCCCTTCCGGGAAGACGCCGCGTGCCCGCCGCGGCGCCCGGGCAGCCGGCGGCACAGCCGTTTCGCCTCCTACAGGCCCGGTGGCGGCGTCCGTCAGCGGCCGGCCGGGCCGCCGCCTCCCGGCCGGCGATGCTCGCCCGGACCTGGTCCAGGCCGAGCTCGCAGGCCTTGCCCAACAGCGCCGGGCAGCGCACCCAGCTGCACGTACCGGACGATGCCGTCACGGACCACCACCAGTAAGCCTAATACCCCTTGGGGTATAGCTGGAACCCCGCCACCCGGCGTGGCCGGCCATGCCACCAAGCCGGCCCAGGCCTGGCTGCCGGTGGTGGCCTCCGTCAGGCGCCGGCCGGGTGATGTGAGCTTCCGACATACCCCGCAGGGTATATTGGAAGCAATAACACCTGAGAGGGAGTGACCGGTGAAGATCGACGAGGAGGCCGCGGGACCGGTGCTGAACCGGCTCCGCCGGGCGCAGGGCCAGCTGGCCGGGGTCATCGCGATGATCGAGGACGGGCGGGACTGCCAGGACGTGGTCACTCAGCTTGCCGCGGTGTCCCGGGCACTGGACCGGGCCGGGTTCAAGATCGTGGCCAGCGGGATGCGCCAGTGCCTGACCGGTGACGGCGATTCCCCGCTGACCCAGGAGCAGATGGAAAAACTGTTCCTCAGCCTGGCCTAGGCAGGCCGGGCAGATGGGCTACGCGCTCACCAGGCACCGATGACCCCGCCCCCCGGCACCGGCGGCATCGACGGCCCCGAGGACATCGAGGACGCCGATCCCGGCCTGGCCGCCCAGCGCACCGAACTCGCCTGGACCCGCACCGCCCTCTCCTTCGCCGCCGTCGGCACCGCCCTGCTCAGGAACCAGCCCGTTGTGGGCATCCCGGTGCTGGCACTGAGCCTGCTGATCTGGGAACTCGGCCGCCTGCCCGGCAGGCCAGGCACCAGCCACACCCGCACCCGCCGACTGCGGCTGATCGCTGCCGCCGTCACCGCGATCGCCATCACTGCCCTGGTCTTCACCCTCGCCACCAGCTGGTGAGAAGGCGGGCGACGGCGCCGTCCGCGGCGGCGGGGCGGCGGCCTATTCGCCCCCGGGCGGGGTGTGGATGAGCTTCTTGTTCACGAACTCATCGATCCCAAGCGGCCCCAGCTCCCGGCCGATGCCCGAGCGCTTGGTGCCGCCGAAGGGCAGTTCCGGGCCGCCGCCCTCGGGCCGGTTGATCCAGACCATCCCGACATCCAGCCGTTCGGCCACGTCCAGGGCCAGCGTCTCGTCGCTGGCGAACACCGCGCCGCCCAGCCCGTAGGAGCTGCTGTTAGCCAGTTCGACGGCCTCGTCGGCGCTGGACACCTTGTAAACCATCGCGGCCGGCCCGAACAGCTCCTCGTGGTAGGCCCGCATCCTGGGGGTCACCCCCGACAGCACGGTGGCCTCCACGAACGCGCCGGGCCGGTCCAGCCGGTGCCCGCCCAGGTGCACCGTCGCGCCCTTGCTGACCGCGTCGTTGATCTGGTCCATCAGGTTGCGGGCGGCCTGCTCCGACGACAGCGGCCCGTAGGACGTAGCCGGGTCGGTGGGGTCGCCGGTGGTATAGCCGGACATGGCGGCGACGAACTCGGACATGAACTCGTCGTACACGTCACCGGTGACAATCATCCGCTTGGAGGCGTTGCACGCCTGGCCGCCGTTCTCCATCCGCGCGGCTGCCGCCGCCTTGGCCACGCTGGGCAGGTCGGCCCCGTCCAGCACGATGAACGGGTCCGAGCCACCCAGTTCCAGCACGACCTTCTTCAGGTGCTGGCCGGCCACCGCGGCGACGGCTGAGCCGGCCCGCTCGCTGCCGGTCACCGACACCCCGGCGATCCGCGGGTCGGCGATCATCTCGGCCACCTGCTCGTTGCTGGCGAACACGTTGATGTACGCATCGGCGGGCAGCCCGGCCTCGCCGAAGATCTGCTCCATGGCCAGGGCCGACTCCGGGCACTGCGGCGCGTGCTTGAGCACGATCGTGTTGCCGATCATCAGGTTGGGGCCGGCGAACCGGGCGACCTGGTAATAGGGGTAGTTCCAGGGCATGATGCCCAGCAGTGCCCCGATCGGGGACTTGCGGATCCATGCCGTGCCCGGCGTGCTGGACTGCAGCGGCTCGTCCTTGAGCAGATCGGGCCCGTGGTCGGCGTAGTAGCGGTAGATGGCGACGGTGAACTTCAGCTCACCCCGGGCCTCGGCCGTGGTCTTGCCCATCTCCCGGGTGATGATCGCGGCCAGCTCGGCGGACCGGTCACGGTAAAGCTGAGCCACCCGGCGCAGGATGTCCGCGCGCTCGGCCATGGCCGTCCGCCGCCACGCCGGATAGCCGCGCCCGGCCCGGTCCAGGACCGCCTGGATCTCCGCGTCGGTGGCCGTCGGGTACTCCTTCTCCACCTGGCCGGTGGACGGGTTCACAACCTGGTAGTTCATCGCCTCTGACGCTCCCTCGCCGTTCGCCCGGTGGTCATCAGCAACGAGCCTACCGGGGCCGGCCGGGCCGGCTTCGGCGGCGCTGACGGGCCGGGCGCGAGTTACCCGGGCGCGAGTTACCCGGGCGCCGCGCAGGCCCGGCCAGCCCGCCTTGCCCGGCAGGTCCGGCGGCCAGGCGCCGGCATTTGCTCACGAGCGGGCCGCCGCCGACGGGGTGAGATCCTGCGGGGCGGTCCGGGTGAGCATGATGACCCCGGCTGCCATCACGGCGAACGACAGCACGGCCGCGGTGATCTTCAGCGGACTGTCGGTGAAGCGCTCATCGAACAGCCAGACGCTCAAGACGATGCTGGCGAAGGGATTGACGATGACCAGGATCGGCTGGGACACGCTCAGCGGCCCGACGTGCAGGGCGGCCTGCTCCAGCAGCGTGCCGGCGATCCCGGCGCCGATCAGCGCGTACACCGGCCAGCGGGTGAGCAGGCCGGTGACGCCGAACGCGGTGAGCGTGTTGGTCGCGGCCTTGAGGAACGTCGCCTCCAGCGCCCAGCACAGCCCGGCTGAAGCGGCGAAGACGGCGGCCCGGCGCGCCGGCGGCCCGGCCCGCCCCAGCGCCGCCAGCACGGCGATCGCTCCGCCGAGCACCAGCCCGGCGGACAGCCACTCCCTGGTCTGCGGGGTGGCCTGGCCGCCGGTGGGCTCCGCTGCGACCAGGAACGCCGCCAGGGCCAGGCAGACGACCAGCACCGACCCCCAGGCGGCGGCGGCCACGTCCTGGCGGATCCACACCCGGCGCAGCACCAGCGCGAAGACCAGTTCGGTGACCAGCACCGGCTGGACCACCGACATCGGGCCGTTGTGCAGGGCGAGGGCCTGGAACACGAACGTGCCCGCGGCGGCTGCCCAGCCCAGCAGCCACAGCGGCTGCCGGATCAGGTAGAGCGGCAGCCGCCAGCCCTTCTCCCGCTTGGGTGCGCCGATGCTGGCCACGTGCTGCGTGATCAGGTTGGACGCGCTGCAGAACGCGGCTGCCAGCGCGAGCCCCACGGCCAGGATCACGGCCCCGCCCCCGCCTCTGTCATGCCTGGCACAGGCTGAATGTAGCGCTGCCCCCGGCATCAGCCATGCGTGGGATCGATGCTCCTGCTCTGCCCAGCGCCGGTCCCGCGGCTGCTCTCCCCCGCGCCGGTCCCGCGGCTGCTCTCCGCTGCACCGGTCCCGCGGCCGAGGGAGAGGCTGGCGAGCAGCCCGAGTACGAGGAAGGTGGCAGCGGTGGCCGCGGTCAGGCGGGTCGCCTGGGAGAACGCCTCCTTCGCCATCGCCGCGGCGGCTGCCGTGCGGGGGCTGGCGGCCAGCTGGCCGATCACCGCGCCAGCACTCTGCTTGACCCCGGCCACCAGTGCGGAGCGCTCCCCGGCCGATACGCCGGGCAGGCTGGACAGCCGCTGGGAGAGCTGGGCTCCCAGCACGGTGAACAGCACCGTGCCCAGGATGGCGATACCGAACGCCGAGCCCACCTGGCGGCTGGTGCTCTGGGTGCCCGATGCCTGACCGCTGTTGGCTACCGGCACATCGGCCAGCACCACCCCGGTGAGCTGGGCCGTGGCGAGCCCGACCCCGAGCCCGTACACGAACAGCACCGGCACGGTGGCCCACCACGCGGTCGCGGGCCCGACGACCAGGCCGATCCCCGCGACGCCGGCGATCTCCAGCACGATGCCCAGCCGCACCACGAACAGCGGCCCACGCCTGCTGGCAAGCTGCGCGCCGAAGCCGCTCGCCGCGAAGCTGCCGATGGCCAGCGGCAGCAGCGCGATCCCGGTCCGGAACGCGCTGTAGCCGCGAACGTTCTCGAACCACAGCGGCAGCGCGAACAGCAGGCCGAACTCCCCCAGGCTGACGATCGCCGCCGCGATGTTGCCGTTGCGGAACGACGGAATGGCAAACAGCCTCAGGTCGAGCAGGACCACCCGGCCCGCCGCGTTGCGGCGCCGCTCAACGACGGCAAAGGCGGCCAGGCAGATGACCCCGGCGGCGAACGCCACCGGGACCGGTGACAGCGGCCATTTCCAGCCGGCGCCGGCGATGCTCACCGGGCCGGTCCGCGCCCACCAGCCGTAGCTGCGGCCCTGGATAAGCCCGAACACGATGCCGCCGAACCCGAGCACCGACAGCAGAGCCCCCGCCAGGTCATTGCCGCGGGCGGACGACATCTCCCTGGACTCGGGCACCAGCAGCAGCGTCCCGGCGACGACGGCGAGGCCGAGCGGGATGTTGATGCCAAAGGCCCACCGCCACGAGTAGGAGGTGGTCAGCCAGCCGCCGAGCAGCGGGCCAAGCGCGGCCGTGCCGCCGATCGTGGAGCCCCAGACCGCGAAGGCGATGGCCCGCTCGCGGCCCCGGAAACCGGCGTTGAGCAGCGACAGCGAGGTGGGCAGCATCATCGCCCCGGCGATGCCCTGCAGCACCCGGCTGCCGATCAGTTCCGGCCCCGACTGGGCGAGCGCGGCGAGCACGCTCGCCGCCGCGAAGGCGGCTGCCCCGGTGACGAACAGCCGCCGCCGCCCGTAACGGTCGGCGAGCCGGCCCCACACCAGCAGCAGCGAGGCGAAGACCAGGGTGTAGACCTCCTGCACCCACTGCGCGTCGCTGGAGGTGATGCCGAGATCGCGGATGATCTGCGGTACCGCCACGTTGACGATGGTGGCGTCCACGATGATCATCGCGACGCCGAGCGCGATGAAGAACAATCCCAGCCAGCGGCGTGACCGCGCCCTGCCCGCCGCCGGAGCATCCGCCAGCGCGTTCATGCGCCAGGCTCCCATCAATTGCTGAGTATGCTGAGCATTAATGCTCAGCATACTGAGCTTCAACGGCGGGGCCGCGCCGGGCCGGCCTCCACGCACCGCGCGCTGCCCCGCCCCCCGGGACGGGCCGGCGGCGGCCAGCGCCCACCCGGACGGCGTACGCTGCGGGGAAGATGAGCACCACCGGCCAGGACGCAGGAACTGCGGCAGAGTGGTCCCTGGGCCGCCTGCTGTCCATGGCTGCGCGTCTGGTGGAGCAGGAGTGGAACAGCTGGCTGGCCAGCCAGGACCTGACCCACGCTGGGCTGATGGCACTGCACGCGCTGCGGGCCGGGCCGCGGGCACAGCGCGAGCTTGCGGCCGCGAGCATGGTCGAGGAGCAGACGATGAGCCGGGTCCTGGACCGGCTGGAGCGCGCCGGCTATGTGACCCGGCAGCGCGACACCACTGACCGGCGCCGGCTGGTCGTCCGGAGCACCGCGGCCGGGGAGCAGGCCTACCGCCGCGCGATCGACGCCGACGTCGCCAACACCATCGTCAGCGGCAGGCTGGACGACGCCGGGGCCTTCCGCCGCGAGCTCATCGCGCTGATCGCCGGGCTGCTCGCCGCGCATGGGGAGAACGCGCCAGCGGCCCTGCTCGCATCCGCCGGGCGCCCGGGGACGGACAAGCCCGGCCCGGGCGGGGGATGACGCCATCCGCGGTCAGCGGATGCGGCGGTTCTCCTGGCGGGATCAGCGGGGCAGGAAGTCAAGCAGCAGCGCGTTCAGCCGGTCCGGGGCGTCCAGCTGCAGCCAGTGACCCGCGCCGTCCAGCCGCTCGTACCGCCAGGGGCCGGCGACGTGCTGGGCGGAGTCGGTCATCTGCACCTCGGTGAGCGCGATATCCCCGCTGCTCCAGACGCCCATGGTGGGCGCGGCCACCGGCGGGAGCTGCGGAGGTGGCCCGATCCACGACTCGGGCGGGATGTTGGCCCGGTACCAGTTCAGGCCCGGCGTGAGCGAGCCACTGGCAGCCAGCTCGGCGATCACCTGGTCGGCGTCGGGGTGGCCTGCCCAGGCGCGGAAGTTGGCCCAGTCGTTCTCGCTCAGCCAGCGTTCGGCGAGACCGGGGAACTGGAACAGCAGCATGTACCACGACTTCTGCCGCTGCTCGATGGTCCGCAGGAAGGTGACCGGGTTGCCGACCGACAGGGCGGCCAGATGGTCGACCCGGTCGGGGACAAAGGAAGCCATTGCCCAGGCCAGCCCGGCGCCCCAGTCATGGCCCACGACATGAGCCCTGGTGATCTCCAGGCTGTCCAGGATCGCCAGCACGTCCCCCGCCAGCACGGGGATCGCATAGGCCTCGACCGCCTCCGGCTTGCCGGAGCGCCCATAGCCCCGCAGATCGGGGACGATGACCCGGAACCCGGCTCCGGCCAGCGCCGGCACCTGGTGCCGCCACAGCCGCCCGGAGTCGGGAAAGCCGTGCAGCAGCACGACCGGGCGCCCCTCCCCCACGACGTCGAATTCGATGCCGACGCCGCCGGCCTCGATCCGCCCCATTCCGGCCTCCTTCCCGGCCACCCAATGTGCGCCAGCCCTGGGGCTGGACAGCAGGGGCCGGGCCCGGAATCTGGCCGCGGCAAGTCCGGGCACCGGCCCACTGGGCTAGTTGCGGCTACTCCTCGCCGTCCTCGGCCAGTTCGGCGTCGGCCACCGCCACCGCCAGGCCCAGCGCCCGCAGGATCTTCCCGCCCGCCGAGACAACCCTGGGCGAGCCGACCACGGGGGCGACCGCGATCATCACCGCCTGCAGGTCATCGCCGGTGATCCCGCTCTCCTCCGCCACCCCGGCGTTGGCCAGATAGGAGGCAGGCGGCGCGTCGACCGCGATCAGCGCGGCGATCCGGACCAGCATCAGCTCGCGCGGGGCGAGGGAACTGCGCGCCAGCGACGCGGCGGTCATGTCAGCGAGCGTGTCAAGCACACGCGTTTCGTCAGCCATCGGGTCTCCCCAGCATGTCGGTTCCGGTCATACTCGTGACCGTCACCGTAACCAGGGCAGGCGGCCGGCACATCACCCCGCGGGCGTGATATGACGGGCGGCAATGGAGACGAGATGACGGCGGCCGCACCGCCGGAGCCGCCCGCCGGGGATGGCGCGGCGCGGGTGGTGGTGGTCGGTGCCGGGTTCGGCGGCCTGGCCGCGGTGCGCAAGCTCGCCCGGTCCGGGGCGCGGACCACGCTGATCGACCGCAACATCTACAGCACGTTCCAGCCGCTGCTGTACGAGGTGGCCAGCGCCGGCCTGTCCGGCAGCGACGTCGCTTACCCGGTGCGCGCCGTCAGCCGCCGGCACGGCGCGGTGTTCCGGCACGGCGAACTCGCCGCCATCGAGCCCGCCGCCAGGCAGATCGTGCTGGCCGATGGGGCCCGGCTCGGCTACGACTACCTCATCCTGGCCACCGGCGTAACCGCCGCGTATCACGGCGTTCCCGGCGCGGCCGAGCACACCCTGGGCCTGTACACCCGGCAGGACGCCATCGTCCTGCGCGACCGGATCGTGGCGGGCCTGGAGCGGATCAGCCTCACCGGCCTGCGTGGCGACGTCAGGGTGACCGTCATCGGCGGTGGCGCGACCGGCGTCGAACTGGCCGGCAGCCTCGCCGACCTGCGCAACATCGCGCTGGCCACGTCCTATCCGGAGATCGACCGGGCGCGGGTGCACGTCGCGCTGATCGAGCGGGCACCGGAACTGCTGGCGCCCTTCCACCCGGCGCTGCGCGAATATACCCGCCAGCAGCTGGTCAAGCGTGGCGTCAACATCCGGCTCGACACCGCCATCGCCGAGATCACCCCCGACCGGGTCCTGCTGGCCGACGGCACCGTCCTGCCCAGCGACATCACGGTCTGGGCAGCGGGGGTAGCGGCCCCGGCCGCCATCACCGGCTGGGGCCTGCCGCAGGCCGCCGGCGGCCGTATCCGCACTGGCCCCGACCTCCGGGTCACCGGGCATCCGGGTATCTTCGCGATCGGCGACGTCGCGCTCATCGAGGACCAGCCGCTGCCACAGCTCGCCCAGCCGGCCCTGCAGATGGGCAAGCACGCCGCCGGCCAGATCCACCGGCTGGCGAACGGGCAGCCCACCGTCCCCTTCCGCTACCGCGACAAGGGCATCATGGCCACCATCGGATACCGCTCCGCGGTCGTCCAGCTGCCCCGCGGGGTGCGCTTCCACGGCACGCTGGCCTGGCTCACCTGGGTCGCGCTGCACCTGATCACCTTGCTCGGCGGCCGCAACCGGCTCACCGCGCTGGTCAATATGTCCTGGCGCTACTTCACCTGGCGATCCGGCGGCGGCCTCATCCTCGGTGACGACCTGCCCGCCGGGCCGGAGCCGCCGGGCGCCACCGGCCAGCAGGTCACCGGTGGCAGCGCCAGCGACCCCGCCGCTGGCCCGCCCGTTACACGCCCTCCACCGCTGACAGGCGGCCGGACTTGACCGCATTCACGAACTCGTCATAGTCCTGCTCGTTCTGGTCGGCGTACCGCTGCGAGAAGTCGGTGATCGCCTTGTCGAACTCATCGCCGGTGCCGAGGTATTCGGCGATCGCGATCGGGTCGCCGGAGCGGGCGTGGGCGCGGGCCAGGGTCCACCCGCAGATCCGGGCGTAGAACGTGAGCCCGAGCGGGATCATGTCCTCGACCAGGGCTGAGCCTTTCATGTCGCGCAGCTGCCGCCAGTAGAAGTGGCGGTTGACGTCCAGCCCCTTGGTCCAGCCGAGGTAGATGTCGCTGGCCGCCTGCATCATCCGCTGTCCCTGCACCACCCGCTCGCCGTGCTGGCGGTAGCGGCTCTTGGCCACGTAGGGCTCCAGCACCGAGGCGGTGGCTTCCTTGATCTGCAGGAACAGGGGGTCGCCGGTGTCGCGGCCCTGCAGCAGCACGATGAACGCCCGGGTGCCGACGCTGCCCACGCCGACCACCTTGCGGGCCGCGTCCACGATCTCGAACCGCTCCAGCAGATGGCGCCGGTCGTCTTGCAGGGTGGCGCGGTAGGCGCGGAACTGCTCGTGGATCACCGGCACGACCTCGTCCGGGGACAGGCCATAGGTGGCGGCGAGATCCCGGGCCGGGACGACGATCGGCGGCTGGCTGACGATCCGGTACTGCCCATCGACCTGTTCGCAAAGCTTCGACAGTGCCTGCAGGCTGTCACGGGTGTGTGCCTTCGCCAGCGTCTTGTCCGCCCGCTTGCCCGCCGCCTTCGCCTCCTTCTCCTGTTCCCTGTCCGCCTTTACCTGCTTCGCCGCCCGTTTCTCGGCCTTCTTGGGGGCCTTCGCCTGCCTGTCCGCCTTCTCGGTCTTCTTCGCCCCCTTCTCCTGCCTCATCGCCCCGGCCACCAGGTTGCGGATCCCGGCCCTGAGCTCGTCTTCATCCAGGTGGGCGTACCAGATGTCCATGGTCCGCATCTGCGCGAAGGCCGGCCATCGCCTCCCGGTAGGCCCGTCACCGACGCCAGCAGTGGCCGCGCGCGTGTCGGCCTTGCAGAACCCGTTGTTGCGGGCCGCGATCTCAAAGCTCGCCGCCATCCGCTTGACGTCGTACTCGAACGGCCCCGGCAGCGTCTCGTCGAAGTCGTTCACGTCGAACAGCAGGACCCGCTCGGGCGAGGCGAACGCGCCGAAGTTGGACAGGTGCGCATCCCCGCACAGCTGGATGCTCCAGGCCGGCCACCGGCGTCGCGGCGAGATCCGCGGCCATGATCTTGGCCGCGCCCCGGTAGAAGGTGAACGGCGAGACCATCATCCGGCCATGCCGCACCGGCACCAGGTCCTGCTCGCGGGTGATGTCCTGCTCCTGCCAGCAGCGCGACCGGGTCCGGCCGGTCCGCCGCCGGGCTCCATTTCGTATGGCTCGACAGCCCCGCCCGGTCCCGGGTCGCCAAACCCTTGGCTTTGCGTTCGTCCACGCTCGGATGCGCGATCTTCCGCACGGCCATCCAGCCCACCTCCGCTGCGATCTGGGCGCCACCTGACAGCAGGCCACTGCCATGTCACGGTGCCCTCCGTTAGCTTTATGGTGCCCCGGGCCGGGGGGTAGGGCATCACCCAGGCAGCATGATTTCGGGCGGCTGTTCCATGTGCGGCACAGTTGCCGTTTCACCCCGTTGGGGTTCTGTTCACCCGCCCGGCGGCCCCGCGGGACCCATCGCGGGCCGTTCGTCCCTGGTCCGCCGCTTCCTCACGCCGGACCATGGCGGCGGACGGGGAGGTTGCGATGGCTCGCGGAACGACTGGGGCCCGCCCGGAGCTGATCGCCCCTGGCGTGTACCGGGTGGCGACTGGGCACGGGCTGACCGGCGCCAACGTGTATCTGGTGCGGTCGCGGGCCGGCTGGGCGCTGATCGACACCGCCTGGCCGCACCGGGGCCAGCTGATCCGGGCGGCCGCGGAGGCAGTGTTCGGGGCGGGCACCCGTCCCGACGCGATCGTGCTGACCCACATCCACCCCGATCACGCCGGCTCGGCGGCCGAACTGGCCCGGCTGTGGGACCTGCCGGTCCACGTGCACCCGGCTGAACTGCCCATGGCGCCAGGCCGGTACCTGCCGGAGTACGCCAACCCGCTCGACCGCTGGCTCATCGCCCCGCTGCTGGCACTGACGCCGCGCCACACGGTGGCGGCGAGCCAGGCCCGGAGCAGCCTGGTGGGCACGGCCCGGGGGTTCGACCCGGCGGCTGGCGTGCCTGGCCTGCCGGACTGGCAGGCAGTACCGACCCCCGGCCACACGCCGGGCCACGTGGCGTTCTTCCGCGCACGACGACCGCGTGCTGATCACCGGCGATGCCGTGCTGACAGTGAATGTGAACTCCGCCCGTGGCTTCCTCACCGGCCGACCATCAGGTCTGCGGGCCGCCATACATCTCCACCTGGGACTGGCCAGCGGCCAGGCAGTCCGTCTCGGCGCTCGCCCGGCTCGAGCCGGAGGTGCTGGCCTGCGGGCACGGCCGCCCGATGACCGGCGCGCAGGCAGCCGCGGGCCTGGCCTCGCTCGCCGCCAGCCTGCCTGAGCGGCCATTCCGGGGCCAGCGGCCGGACCGGGTGTCCTGGCGGGCGACCAGCCGGGAACGGGCGATGGCACTCCCGGGCGACGACCTGGTGCCCGCCCCGGTGGTGCAGACCACGCACGCCGTGACGATCGGCGCGCCCGCGGACCAGGTGTGGCCCTGGCTGGTGCAGACCGGCCAGGGCCGGGCCGGCTTCTACTCCGACTCCAAGCTCTGGGACCGGTGCGTGGACTGGTACTACCGCCGGCTGTCCGGCCATCAGCCCGGGCAGGCCGGGGCTGGCTACCACGTCGCCGCCGACGACCGGATCGTCGCCGACTGGCAGCACCTGCAGGTGGGGGACATCATCTGCGACGGGCCGCCGGGGACCGCCTACTACGTCGTGCGGCAGGCCGAGCCGGGCAGGTCATGGGTGCTGTTCACCGATACCCATCTGCGCTACCTGGTGCCCGCCCGGCTCCGCGCGGACCCGCGGCTGGGCATTACCGGCCAGCTCAGCGACAGTTTCCTGCTGACCGAGCCAGCGCCGGGGACCACCCGGCTGATCCGCCGCATGCGGCTCAGCTGCGGGCCGGCGGCGTTCCGGGCCTATGCCGTTCCCATCGTCCTGGTCTGGGGCGAGGCGATCACCGCCCGGCATCTGCTGCGCGGGGTGAAACGGCGGGCTGAGGCCGTGCGGTAAGAGGCCTGGCGATGAGACGCCGGATAAGGGAGCAGGTCATCCGCGCCGCGCCAGCGCGACCATCGGTGTCTATCCTGAGCGGGAGATACTCCGGGCAGCGTTGGCGAGGGCATGCGCGACAGGATTTGGGCCCGGCACCGGCCGGGCCGCGCGGTCCTGGCCGTGGCCGGCGGGCTGGCTGTGGGCCTGGCGCTGCTGTCGGCGCTGGCGCTCGGCCCGGGCCGCGGCCTGCTCACCGCGACGACGGGTGCCGGGACCCCGCCGGGCCAGTTGCGGCGGGTCACCGGAGTCCCTGCCATCGGTGCCCTGTTCACCACCACCAGAACCGGCCTCGGCAAGCACTTCTGCACCGCCAGCGTGGTGGACAGCCCGCATCGTGACCTTGCCCTCACCGCGGCTCACTGTGTCACCGGGATGGCGCCGGCCCGGATCGTGTTCGTGCCGGGTTACCGCGGCGGCAAGGCGCCGTACGGCGTGTGGGCCGTCACCCGCGTGATCATGGACCCGCACTGGATCTCCTCCGCCGCCCCCCAGTCCGACTACGCCTTCCTGGTGATCAGGCCAGCCGCGCGGCGCCGGGTGCAGGATGTCACCGGTGGCGAGCGGCTCGGCGTCGGCCAGCGGGCCAGCCAGGTGGTCCGGGTCGTCGGGTACCCAGATGACGCGAATGCCCCGGTCGTCTGCCGGAACCGGGCCCGCTGGTTCAGCCCGAGCCAGCTGGAATTCGACTGCCGTGGCTACGCCGAGGGCACCAGCGGCAGCCCGCTGATCGCCGGGGTGAACCCCGTGACCGGGCTTGGCACCGTGATCGGCGTCATCGGCGGCTACGAGCAGGGCGGCTACTCCGCGGACGTGTCCTACGCGGCGAGATTCGGTGCCAGCACCGCCGCCCTGTACAAGATCGCGGTCAGCAAATCCTGACCGGGGTGGCGCCGGGGGCGGCAGCCGGGAGGCACCTGAGGCGGGCTAATGATCCTGGCCGCGGTAGGCCAGGGCCGCGTTGAGCCCCGCCGATGCCACGATGATCCGGCCCAGGATGTAGACCCACAGCAGCACGGCTAGCGCGATCCCGACCGGGCCGTAGGTGTTGGTCTTCCTCGCCACCAGGTGGCCGATCCAGTAGGTCGTCAGCAGGTGGAGCACATCGACCCCGATCGCCATCAGCAGCGCCCCCGGGATCAGCCCCCGCGCCGACGTGGGCTCATGCGGCAGCTTCCAGGACAGCCACCACCACAGGGCGAACGACGCGATGGTGATCATCACGATGGCGATCACCGTTCCCGGGATGCCGGTGGAATTGCGCACGTAGTTGATGGCTACCCCGAGCGCCGACACGGCCAGGGCGATGCCGATCAGGGCCAGCCGGGGAATCAGCCCGGTGGGCATCACCCGCGGTACCCGCCAGATGAGCCAGTGCACGACGTACAGGGCCTTCAGCAGGCCGCCCGCGGTGAGAAACAGCGCGAACGTCGCCCCGGTGACCAGCACGGCCAGTGTCCACGCGCTCTGATCCTGCGTTTTCACCACCGCGCTGGCCAGCACGCCGGTGATCCCGATGTTCCGGGCCACCTGCGCGGGATCCTGGCTGACCCCACCGAAGACCGCGCCCAGCACCGTGAAGACGACGTACACGAACGGCACCATGAACAGGAAGATCCGGAAGGCGAGCGCGCCTGCCAGGATGCCGCCGCCAACCCGGGCGTCCAGTTCCTGGACCTGAAAACCCGCGTCCACCATGCCCGACCGCTGGCGGCGGGCGGTCAGGTCCGCCATCAGCCGGATGCGCTCGCCGGTCACCCACCGCTGGGCATGGTCCGCGGACCGGCGGATCCGGCCGGGGCCGTGGCCAGGCAGAGGGGGTTCCGGCCGGCGCGCCATCGGCACCGGCCCCGCCTGCCGCTGGTGGTTCAGCGGGCGGTTCAGCCAGTGGTTCCACGGGCTGTGCAGCCGACGGTTCCGCGGGCGGTTGGGCCAGTGGTTCGGCGAGATGTGCAGCTGGTGGATCAGCCGGTGGCTGGGGCGGCTGCCCGGCCAGTGATCCAGCCGGAGACTCAGCCGGCGGCTGCGGCGCGCCAGGCGCGGCAGACCGGTGATCTCCGAGCATGCGTCCAGGCTAGTACGCCAGCCCGGCGCGCCCAGAGATCATCCGGCCGGTGGCCGCCCGGAACTGGCGGCCATCATCATGCCCGCGGCTCCAGGTGGCCCCGGTGCGGGCACCGGGGCACCAGCGGGCGGGCCAGCAGGGGCGGGGTTGCCCGGCCCGGTGGGAGTCAGGCGGCGACGGCGAAGCCGCCGGTCCAGGGCATCTTCTCCTGCGCGGCCAGGGTGATCTGCAGGAATGCCAGCGCTTCCAGTTCGCGGGCGCGGCGCAGCGAGCCTGCGTCGATGGCGTGCAGGCCGCCGGCCGTGACCACATCGGCGAGCAGCGCCTTGGCCGCCGGGTCGTCGCCGGCGATGAGGACGGTGGTCGGCAGGTCACCGGTGGTGCCGGAGACCAGCGTCGCGGCGAGGGTGGTGTTGAACGCCTTGAGGACGCGGGACTGGGGCAGCGCAGCGGCGATACCCGCGGCCGCGGAGCTGTCCGCGGGCACGGTCAGGGAATCGAAGGTCTCGAAGTTCAGCGGGTTGGTGATGTCCACCACGACCTTGCCGGCCAGCTGGCCGCCGCGGGTGGCCAGGACGTCGGCCACGGCCGGGTACGGGACGGCGAGGACCACGATCTCGCCAGTGACCGGCTTGCCGCCGTCGGTGTGGCCGATCAGCTCGGCGGTGTTGCCGCCGCTGGTCACGAGGCCGGCGATGGCCTGGCCCATGTTGCCAGTGCCGATAATGCTGACGTGTGTCATGACGAGGCTCCTGCGGTAGATATTAGTTGTTGCTACAACTAACATCTTAGCGGCAGAAGATTGAAGGTGCAACTATCTTGGCGGAGAACACTGGCCTGGCGGTCCGGTGGCTGGACGACGGCGAACTGGCCGCGTGGGTCCGCCTGGCCGCAGTGGTCGAACTGCTGCCCGGGGTGCTGGACTCCCAGCTGCGGCGGGACGCCGGGCTGAGCCACTTCGAGTACTACGTGCTGGCGATGCTGTCGGAGGCCCCGCAGCGGACGCTGCGGATGACGGCCCTGGCGGGGCGGACGAACGCCACTCTCCCCCGGCTGTCCCACGTGGTGCAGCGGCTGGAGGGGCGCGGCCTGGTAGCGCGGTTTCCATGCCCGCAGGACGCCCGCGCCACCAATGCCCGGCTGACGCCGCAGGGGTGGCGCAAGGTCCGCCAGACCGCCCCTGGGCACGTCGCCACCGTGCGGCAGTACGTGATCGACGCCCTCACCCCCGGGCAGATCACCCAGCTGACCGCGATCGCCGATGCGATCGTGCGCCGGCTGGATCCCGCGGGCACCGTGACCGCCGGGTACCACCGCCCCGGCTGGGAGCCCGCCCCACCGCCTGGTGTCACCCCGCCCGGGTAGCGCCGCTCCGGCGGTCACTCATGCTGGATGCCAGTCCCGCGAGCGCATCCGGCCCGTTCAACGAAAGGCCATCTCATGGCGATCTACCAGCACATACGCCATCCGCACATCACCGCGCGGCGAGCCGACCGGCCGGTCAGGGTAACCGATCAGCTGCCCCGCGACTCGGCGGTCAACCGGTTCAACACGAAGGTCGCGATCGTGATCACGGCCGTGGTCGGCAGCATGTGGTGCGCCTACGCGTTCGCGTTGTTCGACCTGATCAGCCTGCCAGAGGCGATCCGCGGCGGCGCGGCGACGATCGTGCAATGGGTCGCGCAGACGTTCCTGCAACTGGTGCTGCTGTCGATCATCATGGTCGGGCAGAACGTGCAGGCTGCCGCGGCGGACAAGCGCGCGGAGGCGACGTATCACGACGCGAGCGCGACGCTTCACGAGGTGGCGCATGTGCAGGGCCACCTCGCTGCCCAGGACGAACTGCTGACCCGGATCGCCGCGAAGCTCGGCCTCGACCCGGTGCCTGTCATCGACAACCCGGAACTGGACGAGAGCGCCAACCCGGACCCACGGTGATCGCCCGCCTGACCGCGGGCTTCGGTCGCGGGGGACGGCCGCGGGCTACGGCCGCCGGTAGCGGCCGCGGCCTGCGCGGGCATGCGCACGGCTTCTGCGAGGATGAATCCCATCGAGCCAGGCGCTGGCGGGCGGGAGGGCGCTGATGAAGATTCCCAGACCAACCGAGGACGACCGGGAGCGGTTCACCGGCCTGGTCCCCGATGCTCCCCAGGTCGAGGTGAAGCCAATGTTCGGGAACCTCGGCGCGTTCGTGAACGGCAACATGTTCATGGGCCTGTTCGGTTCCGACATCGGCATCAAGCTGCCGGCCGGCGATGAGCACCGACTGCTGGCCGAGCCGGGCGCGGGGCCGTTCGGCCCGCAGGAGCGTCCCATGGCCGGATATGTCACCGTTCCAGCCGACTGGCCAGCGGACACCGTGAGTGACTGGATCGGCCGGTCCCTGGCCTACGTGGCCAGCCTGCCGCCGAAGAAGCCGAAGGCTGCCGCCAAGCCACGCCGGTGACCTGCGCCGCCACCCGCTGCTGACGGCCGCCCGGGGCACCGGGGCACGGGACAGCCGCCGGTCACGGCCGGACCGCGCGGAGCAGCAGGTAGTCGATGATCCCGCGCCGCCACAGCAGATCTGCCTGCCATAGCAGCAGCCGGGCAAGGGCCTGCTGGCCGGCCGGGGCCGCGGCCGGGGCGGCGAGCCGGGCGGCGGTGAGCCGCAGCGCGGGGGCGAGGACACGGTCACCGCACAGCTCGATCTCGACCCCGGCCAGGCCGGCCGCGCGGGCCGCGGCGGCGATCTGCGCGGCCGTCATGGCCATGCTGGGCCGCAGCCCGAAGACCCGCAACTGGGTCAGGCCGGCCAGCACCTCGGCCGGGCCGAGCGGCCAGCGCTGGACCGCGATGTCGGACATGCTCAGCACGCCGCCTGGCCGCAGCACCCGGTAACACTCCCGGAAGAAGGCCGTGCGGGAGCGGAAGTGAAAAGCCGCCTCCACGCTGATCACCCCGTCCACCGTGCCGGTGGCGATGGGCAGCCGGGCCGCATCGCCGGCCACGGCCCCGGCCGCCGCCTCCCGCAGCCGGTCCCGGCCGGCCCGGAGCTGCCATTCGGTGATGTTCACCGCCACCAGCCGGCGCACGCGGGCGGTCTCGGCGATCAGCGGGTCCTGGGTGGCGAGGCCGTTGCCCGCGTCCACCACCACGCCATCGGCGGGCAGGGCCAAGGCCAGCGTGCTGACCAGGCGGCGGCAGGCGGCTTCGGCCTCGTCCTCCGAGCCGGGCCCCTCCCACAGCCCCAGGTTCAGCCAGCCCGGGGACAGGGCCAGGAAAGAATCGGCGCCGATGCTCTCGTACACCCGGGCGGCGGGATTGCGGCCCTGCCTGACCAGGGTGGCGGCGTGCCGCAGATGCTCGCCCGTCCACCCGGCTATCCCGGCCGGCCTCGCTGCCATCGCGGGCATCAGCCTAAGCGACGCCCGGCGAGCGCAGCCGGCCAGGCCCAGCCAGCCCGCGGGCCACCCAGCCGCAGGTCAGCCAGCCCGCAGAGTCAGCCAGCCCGCAGGGTCAGCCGATTCCCGCCAGCGAACGGGCCTCGCCCCGGTCACGGCAGGCGTGCAGGCCGACGATCAGCCCATCCCGGAGGGTGACGACGTCAAAGGTCCGGTCGTCCGCCTCCCGGTGCCGGTACTGGTCCACCCCCGGGGTCCGCATCACCAGTATCACCTGGTCACCGACCGCGATGACCTCCTCGATCTGGGCATGCAGGCCGAGGTCGGCCTGCCGCCGCAGCGCCTTCTCCAGTTCGCCGCGGCCGTGGCAGGTCTGCGGCTGCGGCTCGGGAAGGGCCGGGTCGAGGTAGGTCCAGTCCAGCTCCGGGTCAACGAAATCCATCATCCGCGCGATGTCGCCCCGGTCGTAAGCCAGGAAGGCCTCGCGCACGATCCACTCGTTCTGATTGCACATCTGAGCTCCCCATGAAGATCACACGAGGGCGCGTGCCGTGAGGCAGGCGGCAACCACTATTCCGCCAGAACGTGCGGACGGCAACAACGGCTCAGCCGGCGGATGACCGTCCGGCCGAGTGCGGCGGTCAGAACGAGCTTGCCTGGGCCAGCCGCCGGCGGGTGCGCGCCATCGGGCCGCCCTTCATCTCCTTGCGCCAGCCGGGGAAGTCGTCGCCGTACTTCTGCTGCTGCTGGCCGGCCGACTCATACACCACGTAGCCGCCCTTGAGGATGGTGAAGGGCGCGGTGAGGTGGCCCAGCTTGTCGAACTGGGCACCGGGCGGGGCCAGCGGGTCGAACCAGGATGGGGTGATGAAGTTCGATACCGAGACGCCGCTGACCACATAGCTGGGCGCCTCGACCGGGTCACAGACCTCGAAACTGTAGGCCGACGCCTTGCCGTCGCTGGCCCACAGGTTGCAGTTGGGATCGACGAACATCTCCAGCACCTCGTGCGACAGCACGCTCGACACGCTCCAGTCGCCGGTCGTCACCTGGGCCCCGTTGTCCAGCTCGGGCTTGGCCGCGACCACGCCCCACAGCTTGCCGCCCTGGTCCTCGGTGTGGAAGCCGAGCACGCCCTGCGGCTGGTTCTGGATCGTGTCCACGATCGCTATCCCGTGCGCGGCCGCCGGGACCGCGGCTGGGTCGGTGTAGAACACCACCGCCGCCGGCGACCGGTCCCACAGCGGGGCGGCGTCCAGCCGGACCTGGCTGGCGACCGCCTGGGTCATCGCCATGGCCTCATCATTGGTCACCAGGGTGGACTGGTTGAGGATAGCGATCAGCATGAATGCCTCCAGGTGCGCCTTGTCCAGGTATGCCCCGGGAGCGACCGGCCGGCCATGACAGCGGCCGCCGTTCCCCCGCCCGATCAGCTTCCATCGAAGCAGCCGGCAATCGAACGCGCATCACCCGCGGCAGGTCTCCGGCAGCTGGGTAGGCTCAGGCGCCGGGCGGTGCTGCCGCCAGGGAGGTTTCATGACCCGCGGCCGGCCGGGACCGGCGCTGGCGCTGATCCGGGATGCCACCCGGCTCGCCCCGGTGCCGCTGGTGCCGGAGATCCGGCTGCACCAGGCCCGCGAGCCGATCAGCTTGTGGGAGCACACCGAGCTGGCGGCGGGCCGGACCGGCCTGGCCCCGCCCTTCTGGGGCTTCGCCTGGCCCGGTGGCCAGGCCCTGGCCAGGTACCTGCTCGATCACCCGGAAGTGGCCAGCGGCCAGCGGGTGGTGGACCTCGGCTCGGGCTCCGGGCTGGTGGCCATCGCCGCGGCCCGGGCCGGGGCGGCCACCGTGACCGCCTATGACACCGACCCGCTGGCCACTGAGGTCACCGCGATCAACGCCGCCGCCAACGGCGAGGCGGTCACCGCCATCTGCGCCGATGTCCTGGACGATGCGGATTCTGCCGGCCGCCGGCACCGGCCTGGTCCTGGCGGGAGACGCCTTCTACCAGCGTGACCTGGCGGACCGGGTGATGCGGTTCCTGCTGCGGGCGCGCGGCGGTGGTGCGGCCGTGCTGATCGGCGACCCGGGCCGGGCCTACCTGCCCCGGGACCGCCTGGTCCCGCTGGCGGCCTACGACGTGCCCGGGCTGGCCGCGCTGGAGGACGCCGACCGCAAGCACACCACCGTCTGGCGGCCGGCTTGACATACTTGGCGGGCACCCGCGGGCACCGCCGGACGTCGCCTCAGGGGAGTCACAGCATGATCGCGCCCCCGGCTGGCAGCCACGGCCGGCCTGGCCGGTGGCCCGGCCGGAAGGCCGGTGCCGCGACTGCCGCGATCGGCATCGCCGCCGTGCTCGCGGGCTGTGGCGGTGCTCACTCCGCCGCTCAGCCCGCCGGGCCGCCCCGGGCGGCCGCGCTCGCCGCCCGGCTTGGCTGCCGGGTAGCCCACGCCGACCCGGCTCCCGAGTGGGCCGCCGACACCGTGCAGTACGTGGATGTCACCGGCGGCCCCTGCTCGGACGGGACCGACGCCAGCGTGAACGTCGTGATCGTCACCTTCGCCTCACCCGCCAGGCAGGCCGACTGGCTGCGCCAGAACGGCATCGGGGTGAACTCCAGCGACAACATCGGCTATTACCAGCTGGCGGTCGGGCACCTGTGGGCCATCGCCTCCGATACCGGGGCACTGGGCCCGGGTGCCCGCCACATCGCCGGTGTTCTCGGCGGCCGGAACACGACGTTCTGAGGCGCGCGCCCGGCCCGCACCCCGCTACCGTTCCCGGGCGGTCCGTGCCAGGCTGCCTTCATGGGCCGCTACGCAGATGTCTTCGGCCAGAGCCTGGCCGATCCGGCCGGGTTCTGGGGTGAGGCGGCCAGCGGGATCGACTGGGACCGCAGGCCGGCCGTGGTACTGGACACCTCGAACGCGCCGTTCTACCGCTGGTTCACCGACGGCGTCATGAACACCTGCTTCAACGCGCTGGACCGGCATGTCCGGGACGGGCGGGGCGGCCAGCCCGCCCTGATCTATGACAGCCCGGTCACCGGCACCGGCCGCACCTTCAGCTACGCCGAGCTGCTGGATCAGGTGGCGCGGTTCGCCGGGGTGCTGCGCGGCCTGGGGGTGACCCGCGGCGACCGGGTGATCATCTACCTGCCGATGATCCCCGAAGCGGTGGTGGCCATGCTGGCCTGCGCGCGGATCGGCGCCGTCCACTCGGTGGTGTTCGGCGGTTTCGCGGCGCACGAACTCGCGGTCCGGATCGACGACGCCACGCCGACGGTGGTGGTGTCCGCCACCGGTGGCATCGAGGTGGCCCGGACGGTGGAGTACCTGCCGATCCTGGACCGCGCCATCGCACTGGCCACGCACAAGCCGGAGCGCTGCGTCATCGTGCGCCGCCCGCAGATTCCCGGTGACCTGGTGGCCGGGCGGGATCTGGACTGGGCGGAGGCGGTAGCGGCGGCCAGCCCGGCGGATTGCGTGCCGGTGGCCGCCACCGACCCGCTGTACATCCTGTACACCTCCGGCACCACCGCCCGGCCCAAGGGCGTGGTGCGTGACAACGGGGGTCATGCGGTCGCGCTGCGCTGGAGCATGCGGAACATCTACGACACCGGCTCGGGCGAGGTGTTCTGGGCCGCTTCCGATGTGGGCTGGGTGGTCGGCCACTCCTACATCGTCTACGCCCCGCTGCTGGCCGGCTGCACGACCGTGCTGTACGAGGGGAAGCCGGTCGGCACCCCGGACGCGGGCGCGTTCTGGCGGGTGATCGCCGAGCACGGGGTCAAGGCCATGTTCACCGCCCCCACCGCGTTCCGCGCGATCAAGAAGGAGGATCCGGCCGGGGAAATGTCCCGCCGCTACGACCTGTCCGGCCTGAAGTACCTGTTCCTGGCGGGCGAACGGCTGGACCCGGAGACCTACCGCTGGGCGGGCGACCTGCTCGGCATCCCGGTCATCGACCACTGGTGGCAGACCGAAACCGGCTGGGCCATCGCCGCCGATCCGGTGGGCCTGGAGCCGCTGCCCACCAGGCCAGGCTCCCCGACGATGCCGGTCCCCGGCTACGACGTGCGGATACTGGACGCCGACAGCGATGAGGTGCCGCCCGGGGTGACCGGCGAGATCGCGGTCCGGCTGCCGCTGCCGCCCGGCTGCCTGCCCACCTTGTGGCAGGACGACCAGCGGTACGTGGACTCCTACCTGTCCCAGCACCCGGGCTTCTACACCAGCGGCGACGGCGGTTACCGGGACAGTGACGGCTACCTGTACGTGATGGGCCGCATTGACGACGTCATCAACGTGGCCGGCCACCGGCTGTCGACCGGTGAGATGGAGGAGGTGCTGGCCAGCCACCCGGCGGTCGCCGAGTGCGCCGTCATCGGGGTCGATGACCAGCTCAAGGGGCAGGTGCCGCGCGGGTTCGTGGTCCTGAAGGCCGGGGTCAGCACCGATCACGCCACCGTGTCCGACGAACTCGTGCAGCTCATCCGGGACCGGATCGGCCCGGTCGCCGCGCTCCGCCGGATCGATGTCGTCCCGGCCCTGCCCAAGACCAGGTCCGGCAAGATCCTGCGCAAGACCATGCGCGGCATCGCCGACGGCCGCGACGAACCGGTCCCGTCCACCATCGAGGACCCGGCGGTGCTGAACGAACTGCGTCCCGTCCTCACCGACCAGGGCTGACTGGCGGCTGGGAAAGGGGCCGCGCGGCACGCGGCCCCCGCCATTGTTGTGGCCGCGGTCATGGATTCTGGCTGTCATTCCCGCCGGATCCGGGGAGTATGTTCTTGTTGGCCCCGCCGCATGCCGGGCCGGTGCGGCACGCTCAGCGAGGATGACCGGGAGTTGATATCGGTGGCGGAGGATGCGGCTGCCAGCAGGCTGGATACCGGGCTTGACACCTCGGTATCTCATTCGGCCCGGATCTGGAATTACTGGCTGGGCGGCAAGGACAACTACGAGGCCGACCGTATTGCCGGTGACCGGGTCGCCGAGATGCTGCCCATCATCGTCACCCAGGCCCGGGCCGACCGGGCCTTTCTCGGCCGGGCGATCCGCTACCTGGCGGGCGAGGCCGGCCTGCGGCAGTTCCTGGACATCGGCACCGGGCTGCCGACGGCGGACAACACGCACGAGGTGGCCCAGCGGGTGGCGCCGGAGTCGCGGATCGTCTACGCCGACAACGACCCGCTCGTGCTGACCCACGCCCGGGCGCTGCTGACCAGCAGCCCGCAGGGCGCGTGCGACTACATCGACGGCGATCTGCGCGAGCCGGAGCACATTCTCCGCGAGTCGGCCCGGACCCTCGACTTCAGCCAGCCGGTCGGTCTCATGCTGCTCGGCGTGCTGCACCACATCCCCGACACCGACCAGGCTTACTCGATCGTCCGGCGGCTGCTGGCGGCGCTGGCCCCGGGCAGTTTCCTCACCATCAATCACTCGACCAGCGCCATCTCCGGGGCGGCCATGGAGGAGGCGGTGGCGCACTGGAACCGGGTGGGCACGCCGTCGATGACCCTGCGCACCCCCGCGCAGATCGCGGTCTTCTTCGACGGGCTGGACCTGCTGGAACCGGGGATCGTGTCCTGTTCGCGCTGGCGTCCCGAGGCCGGGCCGGATGGTGAGCTGCCGGAAGAGGTCAACGAGTTCTGCGGGGTGGCCCGTAAGCCGTAAGCCGGTCACCAGCCGTAGATCCGGACCGGCAGCTCGTGCAGCGGTATCCGGTCCGGGCCGGGGTAGACGATCAGCACCATGATGTCGTCCGGGTCCCGGCCCTCGACCGCGGTGGCGTGATCGGTGACCCGGGTATCCTGGTGCGCCCGGTGCCTGTGCAGCACCTGCTCACAGCGCCCGAGATCGTCCCGGGAGGCCGCCGTCCAGACGACGTACTGGACGCCCACACTGCCGAGGGCATGCCCGCCGTGACCGCCCATGGCGCGCAGGATCAGGTGTGATCCGGCCGGGCTGCTGAGCAGGGCGGCGGTCGGGCTGCGGTCGGTGACTGCCAGCCCGAGCAGTTCGCTGTAGAAGCGGACCGACCGGTCCAGGTCCCGGACGAACATGACCGCCGAGGCGAGCCGGGCACCGTCTGCCATCCGCTCATCCTCCGTCCCGGTGAGGTGACACCAGCAAGCTACTCCGCCCGGCCGCCCCGATCGACCGCGCCCGGCCCGCCCGGTCAGCGCTTCCTGGTCACCCGGGCGATCGCGCCGATCGCGGGGGCGAGGGTGAGCCACAGCCCGATAGTGACGACCATCGAGGTGAGGTAGCCGAACGGCCGGATGCCGACCTCACTGCCGGTGATACCCGCGAAGATCATCAGCACCCAGGCGCTGACGAAGAAGGCCGGGCCAGCCGCGATGAGCCCGAAAAAGTCCTTCACCATTCTCACCTCTCCTCGTCCCGGCCAGCACCAGCGGCTGGCGGCTGCGGGTCAGGCGTTCAGCCGATATATACGCCATCCAGCTCGGCTTGCCGCGGGCGGCCTCCGCCGCATCGCCGCACGGCTGGCCAGTAGGGTGGTCTGGCGTGAGCGATCCGGCGGCGGTGGTGACGCCGGCCGGCGGGCTGACCAGCGCCGAGGTCGCCGCCCGCCGGGGTCAGGGGCTGGGCAATGAGGCCGGGGAACGAACCAGCCGGCCGGTGCGGGACATCCTGCGCGCCAACATCGTGACCCGGTTCAACGTCATCCTGGGCGTGCTGCTGGTGGTCATCCTGGCCGCCGGTGAGCCACAGGACGCGCTGTTTGGCATCGTGCTGGTGGCCAACGCGCTGATCGGGATCGCGCAGGAAGTCCGGGCCAAGCTGACGCTGGACCGGCTCGCCGTGCTGAGCGCGCCCCGGATCCGGGTGGTCCGCGACGGGCAGCAGGATGACATAGCTGTCGCGGATCTGGTCGCCGGGGACCTGGTCAACCTGCGCGCGGGCGACCAGCTGGTGGCGGACGGGGTGGTCCGCACCAGCGCGGGCCTGCAGGCAGACGAGTCGCTGCTGACTGGCGAGTCCGAGCCGGTGGACAAGCGGCCCGGTGACCGGCTGCTGTCTGGCAGCTTCGTGGTCGCCGGGACCGGCGGCTACCAGGCCATCGAGGTGGGCGCCGAGGCCTACGCCCGCAAACTGGCCGCTGAGGCGCGCCGGTTCACGGTGGTCCGCTCAGAACTTGTGGATGGCATCAACCGGATCCTGCGCTACGTCACCTGGGCGATCGGGCCGGTGGCAGTGCTGATGCTGGCCAGCCAGCTGCACGCCCGTGACTCGGTGCGGGAAGCGCTCACCGGCACCGTCGCGGCACTGGTCGGCATGGTGCCGCAGGGCCTGGTGCTGCTGACCAGCATCGCCTTTGGCGCGGCGGCGGTCACCCTGGCCCGCCGCCAGGTGCTGGTCCAGCAACTGCCCGCGGTCGAGGGCCTGGCCCGGGTGGACGTCGTCTGCTTCGACAAGACCGGGACGATCACCGACGGGAGCATCGCGTTCGACCGGCTGGTCCGGCTCGACGATGCCAGCCCCGCCGGGCAGGCGCTGGGGGCGCTGGCCGGCCAGCCGGACGCCAACGCCACGCTGGCGGCGATCGGGCAGGCGTTCCCGCCCCCGGGCGGCTGGCGGCGCCTGGAGGCGGTGCCCTTCTCGTCGGCACGCAAATGGAGCGCCGCCAGCTTCGCCGGGCAGGGCACCTGGGTGCTCGGCGCGCCGGAGATGGTGCTGCCCGCAGGCCCACCAGGGCCGCTGGCGCGGGCCGCCTCGCTCGCGGCCAGCGGCCGCCGGGTCCTGCTGCTGGCCCACACCGGCTCGCCGCTGGCCGGCGACGCGCTGCCACCCGGCTTGCGGCCGGTGGCGCTGATCTCGCTCACCGAGCGGCTGCGGCCGGACGCCACCGCGACCGTGGCTTACCTGGCGGCCCAGGGGGTCGCGCTGAAAATGATCTCCGGCGACAGCCCGCACACCGTCAGCGCGGTCGCGGCGCGGGTGGGACTGCCGCAGCTGGGAGAGCCGGTCAACGCCCGCGACCTGCCCGCCGATCCGGAGGCGCTCGGTGCCGTGCTGGAAGCAAATGCAGTGTTCGGCCGGGTGGCTCCGCACCAGAAGCAGGCGATGGTGACCGCGCTCCAGGCCCGTGGGCACACCGTTGCGATGACCGGCGACGGCATCAACGACGTACTCGCACTCAAGCTCGCCGACATCGGCATCGCCATGGGCTCGGGTGCGCCGGCCACCCGGGCGGTCGCCGAACTGGTGCTGCTCGACAACGGGTTCGCCAGCATGCCCGCAGTGGTAGCGGAGGGCCGGCGGGTGACGGCGAACATCGAGCGGGTGGCCAACCTGTTCGTGACCAAGACGGTGTGGGCCACACTGCTTGCGGTGGCCGTGGCCGTCAGCCTGCTGCCCTACCCCTTCCTGCCCCGGCATCTGACCATCATCGACACACTGGCCATCGGTGTGCCCGCCTTCTTCCTGGCGCTCGCGCCGAACCAGCGGCGCTACCAGCCGGGTTTCGCCAGCCGGGTACTCAGGTTCGCGATCCCGGCCGGGGCCGTCATCGCCGGGGCCACCCTCGCGGCCTATGCCGTGGCCCGGGCCGGCGGCCTGCCGCTGGCACAGCAGCGCACGGCCGCGACCCTGGTCACCCTCGCGCTCAGCCTGTGTGTGCTGATCATGCTGGCGATGCCGCTCACCTGGCCGCGGATCGTCCTGGTCGGCGCGATGTCGGCTGGCTTCGTGCTGCTGTTCCCGGTGGCCGCGGTGCGTTCCTTCTACGCGCTCGAACTGCCCCGGGGCGAACTCGGCATCATTGCGCTGATCGTGGCGCTGGGGGCCGCCGCGCTGGCGGTCATCTGGCTCCGGGCCAGGCGTCCCGGCTCGCAGCGGCCGGAGCCGGGTGTCTGACCTGGTGCCGCGGACGGGCCGGTGATTCCGCTCCGGCCAGTGCTGCCGGCTCCCTTCGCCCCGGCGACAGCGCCCGCAAGGCGTTGAGTATTACCGCCAGGTCGATGGCTTCCTGCAGCAGCGCTCCCCATACCGCGGGCAGCCAGCCGGCCGCGGCAACCGCCATGGCCGCCACCGACAGCCCCATCCCGGCCAGCACGCTCTGCCGGGCGATCCGCCGGGTGCGGCGGGCCAGCCACATCACCTCGCCGAGCCGGTCCAGCCGGTCCACGGTGAGCACCGCGTCGGCGGCCTGCGAGGAAGCGGTGGCACCGCGCGCGCCCATGGCTACCCCCACATCCGCCAGTGCCAGCGCGGGCGCGTCGTTGATACCGTCGCCGACCATGATGACCGTGCCGTGGCAGCGTTCCGCGGTGACCGCGTCCAGTTTCCCCGCCGGTGTCTGCTCGGACAGCACTTCGTCCACGCCGATGGCGGCGCTGACATTGGCTGCCACCTCTGGCCGGTCACCGGTGACCATCACCACCCGGCGGATGCCGCCCGCCCGGAGCGCGCGGATGGTCCCAGCGGCGTCCGGCCGGACCGGGTCGTCCAGAATGATGACCCCGGCGGGCTCGTCGTCGATGGCGATGAACACCGCCAGCGACCCGTCCCGCCGGGCCCGGCGTCGCGCGGCCGCCGCCCACTCCGGTGTGCCCGCCGCGCCGCCGATCCCGCACCATGCCGCCTTACCGACGGCGACCCAGTGCCCATCGACCAGGCCCCGGATGCCTTCGCCGGGAACTTCCTCGGCCTGGTGTGGCAGTGCCAGGCCGACCCCACGCTCGCGGGCGGCGCCGACCACCGCACCGGCGAGCACATGCCCGGACTCTTGATCCAGCGATGCCGCCAGCCGCAGCACGTCCGCCGCGGCCCACGCCCCGGCCGGCCAGACCGCGGTGACGGCAGGCCGGCCGCTGGTGAGCGTGCCGGTCTTGTCCAGCAGCAGGGTCGTGCCCTGGGCCAGCCGTTCCAGCACGCCACCGCCCTTGACCACTACCCCGCGCCGGGCGGCCACCGACATGCCGGACACCAGGGCCACCGGGGCGGCCAGGATAAGCGGGCAGGGGGTGGCCACCACCAGCACCGCCACCGCCCGGGCCGGGCCCGCGACTGCCCACGCCAGGCCGGCCGCGGCCAGGCTGAACGGCAGGAACCAGAGTGCGTAGCGGTCGGCCAGCCGGACAAACGGCGCCTGGGAGTTCTCGGCCTCGGTGACCAGCCGGACGATGCCCGCATACGTACTGTCGGCCGCCCTCGCGGTGGCCGCCAGGTCGAACGGGTCGCCGGCGTTCACCACCCCGCTGCGTACCGGCTCCCCGGCAGCCCGCTCCACCGGCACCGCTTCGCCGGTCAGCGCCGACTCGTCCAGCACCGCCCGGCTGGTCGCAACCATGCCGTCCACCGGCACCAGGTCGCCATGGGCCACCAGTACCACATCGCCGGGCATGATCTCTGCCAGCGGCACCGTGGACAGCGTGCCGTTCCGGCGCAGCCGGGCGGTCCGCGGCACCCGGTCCAGCAGCCCGGCCAGATCCCGCCGGGCCCGGCCGGCTGCCCACCCTTCCAGCGCCCGTCCACTGGCCAGCATGACGCTGATCACAGCCGCCGCCAGCAGTTCTCCCACCGCAATCGCGCCCAGCAGCGCGAGCAGCGCGATCAGATCCACCCCGATCCGCCGCCTGCGCAGGCTGTCCACCATCGCCCAGCCGGCGTACCCGACCCCGCAGCCGGCCACCGCCAGCCAGCCAATATCCGCGGCTCCGGCCTCCCCCGCGAGCCACAGGACCAAGCCGGTGGCCAGTCCCGTCGCCGTCACCACGAGCAACCCGGTTGCCATCCGTTGGCGCCAGCCCGCTCAGCCGGTGCCGGCCGCGC
Organism: uncultured Actinomycetes bacterium; assembly: GCA_963837105.1. GTDB lineage: Bacteria > Actinomycetota > Actinomycetes > Streptosporangiales > Streptosporangiaceae > UBA9676. The sequence goes on from CAWIMG010000018.1 coordinate 92,070, forward strand.
AGGGGATTCCGCATGCTAGTGATCTTGCAGCTGGCGCCGCCCGGCAGCTAGAGGCCAACGCCGCTGGCCAGCGGGTCCTTCGTCCCGGTTAGCCGGATCATCCGCATCGGAAGCCAGTTCAGTCGTGCGGGCTGACCCATACCGAGAGGCACGCGGGCTGCAGCGCCTGGTGCACGATAGCGGCCAGATCGTCGCGTACCGAGTCCAGGTCCATGGCGCCGGTGAGGCGGCCGGCGAACGCGGCGATGGTCTGGCCGGCGTCGTAGCGAGCCCGGTTGAACCGCCGGGTCCACTGCCCGCTGCACCCGCCGCCGCACCGGGCTGAACAGCGCGGCGACCGCCAGCGTGGAGGCGGCCACCGCGACCGGCAAGGACAGCGGCAGCACCCGGGTGGCCAGCAGCACCAGGCCGGCATACACCCCGATCAGCAGGCCGGTCACGATCGCGTACGCCAGCGTGCGGGAGATGATCCGGTCGATCTCATACAGCCGGTACTTCAAGATCGCGACGGGCAGCGCGAAGCTGGCGAAGAACGCGGCGATCTCCAGGACCAGCAGGGACGAGGCGGAGGCCAGCGGCACATAAAGGACAGCCAGCGCGAGCGACACCACGCCCAGCACGGCCGCCGTCACCGGAGCTGCCAGGCGGGCCCGGCGGGCGCCGCCGGCCGGCCCCGTCTGCCCAGCCGCTGATGCTGCCTCCCTCACGTAAGCAGACGCTATGCCCCGAACGTTCCGGGAACGTTGCCGCCGCACCAGGCATCATGAGCAGATGCCGCTGTTCTCGTTTGAGGGCCGTGCGCCCACCATCAGCCCCGCCGCCTGGATCGCGCCCACCGCCACCCTGGTCGGTGACGTGCAGGTGGAGGCGGAGGCGTCCATCTGGTATGGGGCCGTGCTGCGGGCCGATTTCGGCCGGATCATCGTCCGCCGGGGTGCCAACGTCCAGGACGGGTCGATCCTGCACGGCGGCGACGATCCGGTGACCGAGGTCGGCGAGGGCGCCACCATCGGCCATCTGTGCGTGGTCCACGGTGCCGTGATCGGCTTCGAGGCGCTCATCGGTAACGGCGCCACCGTGCTGGACGGCGCGGTGGTCGGCCGCCACGCCCTGGTGGCGGGCGGGTGCACGGTGCCGCCGGGGATGACGATTCCCGATGGCATGCTCGCCGCCGGGGTGCCGGCCCGGATCGCCCGCCCGGTCAGTGGTGCCGCGCGGCAGTGGGTAGCGACCAACCCGGCGGTCTACCGGGACCTGGCCCGCCGGCACGCGGCCGGAGTGCGGCCGGTGGCCGGGCCTGGCGGGTGAGGCACCGGCCCCGGTCATGTGCGTCACCGCGGGCTGCGGCGCCGGGCCGCGAGGCTACCGCAGGTAGGAGGCGCCGTTGAGGTCGAGGATCGCGCCGCTGGCCCACTCCGACCCGGGGGCGGCCAGGTAGACGACGGCGGCGGCGATCTCCTCCGGCCGGGCGACCCGGCCGAACGGGCTCTGCCCGCGGATCTCCTCACCGGCCGGGCCAGCCAGATGACCGGCCGCCATGTCGGTGTCCACGAAACCCGGCGCCACGGTGGCGACCGCGATCCGGTGCGGCGCGAGCGCGACGGCAAGCGACTGGCCGAACGCGTTCAGGCCCGCCTTGCTGGCGCCGTAGGCGGGCTGGCCTGGCTCGCCGCGGAACGCCCCGCGGGAGGAGACGTTGATGATCCGCCCGCCACCCCCGGCGATCATGTGCTGGACCGCGCACCAGGTCACGTTGGCGGCGCCGGTCAGGTTGACGGCCAGCGTCTGCTGCCAGGCCGCCTGCCACTGCTGGTAGGACACCTGGGTGACCGGATGGGCGGTGAACACGCCCGCGTTGTTGACCAGCACGTCCAGGCCACCGAGCCCGGCGCAGGCCTGGTCCACCATCTGCCGCACCGCCTCCGGGTCCGCCAGGTCGGCCCGCACCAGCAGATGGCCACGGCCGGGCAGGCCGGCCAGCACGGTGGCCGCCTGGCCGGGCGAACTCCGGTAGTGCACCGCGACCCGGTCGCCCTGCCCCGCGAACGCCGCCGCGATGGCCCGGCCGATCCCCCGGGACGCGCCGGTGACCAGCACGGCCCGCCCGCTCACCGGCTCCGGCGCGCCAGGCCCGCCGCTGTCACCGGCGGTCATCGGGCCACCCGGGCGCCTGCCGGCGCTGCAGGTACCGGGAGAAGTAGGGCCGGTACCGGCGCTGGAGTTCGGGACGCTGCCAGTCGCGGCCGGAAACCGTGCCACGGCAGGAGGGCGTGCCGCAGTGGCAGTCCATGCTGCCGTCGTAGTCGTCGAACAGCGCGTAGTCGGTGGTGAGTTCCTCGCCCGGACTGATGCCGCGCATGGCGACCAGGACCACGTTCCCGCCGAAGCCGATGTTCGGCTCGCACGAGTGGTTGAGGAAGAGCATCACCCCCTCGTACTCGGCCTCATCCACGGCCACCAGGTGAAAGCCGTCGGCGATCTGCACGTCGGAGTTCTGCAGCCGCTCCGGCAGCGCGTGCAGGGCGGCCGTGCTGACGATGTGGCCGCCCTTGATGGCGACGATCTCGTCCCTGGCGATCGGTGCCACCGCGACCAGCCCGCGCCCCGCGATCGCGCTCGGCACGCCCTTGCTGGCCTTCGGGGTGATGTAACTGGACACGAGCATGACCTGGCCCTCCCGGCGACCCGGCCAGCGTAACTGGTCAGCTACCGCCGGACGGGCCGGCCAGGCGGCCGTCGTCCCGGCGCAGCCCGGCGGGCAGGAAAGCGGCGCCCGGGCCACTGACCCGGGCCGCGTCGCCGGGATTGGAGATGGCGCAACGCTGCAGCGACAGGCAGCCGCAGCCGATGCACGAGTCGAGGCCGTCGCGCAGCGCCGTGAGCGCGGCGATCTGGTCATCCAGCCGCCGCCGCCAGCCCCGGGACAGCCGTGACCAGTCGGCCCGGGTCGGGGTCCGCCCGGCCGGCAGCGAGGCCAGCGCCGCCGCGATCTCATCCAGGCTGAGCCCGACATTACGGGCGGCGCGGATGAAGGCCAGCCGGCGCAGGGTGTTGCGCTCGAAACGGCGCTGACCGCCCGCGGTCCGGGTAGCGGGCAGCAGGCCGAGCCGCTCGTAGTAGCGGACCGCGGACTCGGCGAACCCGCTCCGGCGGGCGATCTCGCCGACCGTCAGCGGATCGGTGGTGTGCGTCGGCCCTCCCGGCGGTGGCCCAGCCCGGCGGGACGCCGGTGGCCGAGACACGGTGCCAGGCCCGGCGGGACGCCGGTAGGCGGACACGGTGCCAGCCAGCCCGGCGCCAGCCGCTGGGCACTTGACTTAAAGCTGACTTCAACTATCAGTATGGCATGGATAGCAACCCACAGGAGGATCCCATGCCTATCGCCCTGATCACGGGCGCGTCCCGCGGCCTTGGCCGGGCCGTCGCCCACACGCTGGCCGGGCGCGGCTGGACGCTGATCGCCGACGCCCGGCGGGCGGATGATCTCACCGCTGCCCTGGCCGGCCTGGCGGACGTCACCGCCCTGCCCGGCGACGTCACCGACCCCGGGCACCGGGCCCGGCTGGCCGCGGCGGTGGCCGGTCACGGGCGGCTGGACCTGCTAGTGAACAATGCCAGCCGACTCGGCCCCAGCCCGCAGCCGTACCTGCGCGACTACCCGCTGGATGAGCTGGCCCGGGTCTACGACACCGACGTCATCGCGCCGCTGGCACTGATCCAGCTGCTGGCCGCACCGCTGACCGCCGCCTCCGGCACGATCGTGAACATCAGCTCGGACGCGGCCGTGGAGGCCTATCCCGGCTGGGGCGGCTACGGATCGGCGAAGGCCGCGCTGGACCAGCTCACCTCGGTGCTCGCGGCCGAGGAGCAGCCGTTGCGCTGCTATGCCTTCGACCCCGGTGACATGCGCACCGACATGCACCAGCAGGCCTTCCCGGGGGAGGACATCTCCGACCGGCCGGAACCGGAGACGGTCGTGCCCGCCCTGCTGCGGCTGCTGGCCGGACGGCCACCGAGCGGCCGCTACCGGGCAAGTGACCTGGCCGCTCCGGCCGGCCTCACCGCCGGGGCGGTGACGTCATGATCACCGCGGCTGGCCGGCCACCCGAGCAGCGTGGCCTGGCCAGGGACGGCGTCAGGCTGCTGGTGGCCACCCCCGACGGCTGCCAGCACGCCCGGTTCAGCGAGCTGGCGCGCTTCCTGTCCGCCGGCGACCTGCTGGTGGTCAACACCTCGGCCACCGTCGCCGCGGCCATCGACGGCCACCGCACGGACGGCCGGCCGGTGACCGTGCACGTGTCCTCGCCGCTGCCGGATGGGACCTGGCTGATCGAGTTGCGGCAGGGCCCCGGCAGCACCGGCCGGGTGACCGACGGGTCGGCCGGCGAGCAGATCGCCCTCCCGGCGGGCGGATCGCTGGCCCTGGTGCGCCGGTATCCCGGCGCCGACTCCGACCGGATGTGGGTTGCCGCGGCGGCAGCCGGCGGCGGCTTCCGCGGCTACCTGGACCGGCACGGGCGGCCGATCAGGTACTCCTACGTCCCGGAAGCCTGGCCGCTGGCGGCCTACCAGAGCGTGTTCGCACGCTCGCCGGGCAGTGCCGAGATGCCCAGCGCGGGCCGGCCGTTCACCGACCACCTGGTCACTCAGCTGGCCACCGACGGCGTCGTGATCGCGCCGATCACCCTGCACGCCGGCGTGGCCTCGCTGGAGGCCGGCGAGCCGCCACTGCCGGAACGGTTCACGGTGCCCACCCCGACCGCGGAACTGGTCAACCTGACCCGGTCGGCGGGCCGGCGCGTGATCGCGGTCGGGACCACGGTCACCCGGGCCCTGGAAAGCGCCGCCGACCCCGGCGGCACCGTGCGGGCCCGCCACGGCTGGACGGACCTGGTGCTGGGAGCCGATCACCCCGCCCGGGTGGTGACCGGTCTTGTCACCGGCTGGCACGACCCGGAAGCCTCACACCTGGCGCTGCTGGAAGCGGTGGCCGGGCCGAACCTGGTCCGCGGCGCCTACCAGGCGGCCGAGCAGGCGGGCTATCTGTGGCACGAGTTCGGGGACAGCTGCCTGCTGCTGCCGGACAGTCCCGCGCTGGCCTGGCCCAGCCTGGTACCCGCCCGGTACGCCATGCCGGTGGCCTGACCAGCGGCAACCGGGACAGCAGCGCCGGGGCGCCGCGCCGCGCCGGGGCGCCGCGCCGCGCCGCGGCGGGCCGTAGGGTTGGCTCATGTCCACCGGCTGGCAACTGGCGCCCTACCCGCAATGGCAGGCGACCTGCGACACGCTGCACGCACATACCCAGGTACTCGGCAAGCTCGCGGCCGTGCTGGCACCGCCCCAGCCAGAACTCCTGCACGCGGCGCTGCGGCTCACCGCGCGAGGCTGGGAAACCGCGCCGCTGCCCGCCCCGGACGGGTCGGGGGCGCTGGTGATCGCGCTCGACCTGCACCGGCACGAGGCGGTAGTGGAGCACAGTTCGGGCCGGGGCGGGCGGATCCCGCTCACGCCCAACCGGCCGGTCGGGGCGGTCACCCGGGACGTGCTGGCGGCGGTGCGCGCGGCCGGGGGCGAGGTGACCATCGACCCGGCGCCGCAGGAGGTGCCCTGGCAGGTGCCGCTGGACGAGGACGAGGAGCACGCCAGCTACGACCCTGCTCAGGTGGCGCAGTATTTCGCGGCCGCGAGCCAGGCCGCGCTGGTGCTGGCCGCCTTCCGCGCCCCCTACCGGGGCCGGTCCACGCCGGTCAATGCCTGGTGGGGCTCGTTCGACCTGGCGGTCAGCCTGTTCTCCGGCCAGCCGGCCGAGCCGCCCTCGCCCGACTTCATCATGCGCAACGCCATGGACGCGCAGGAGGTCGCGATCGGCTGGTGGCCAGGCGACGCCCGTTACGGCAAGCCCGCTTTCTACGCCTACGCGCACCCAGCCCCGCCCGGGTTCGCCGGTGGCACCCTCACCCCGTCCGCCGCCCGCTGGGAGGAGGAACTGGGTGAGTTCCTGCTCGACTGGGACGACGTGGCCGCCGCTCCCGACCCGCCGGCGGCGGCGCTCGGCTTCGCCCGGTCCGCGTTCCAGCATGCCTGCGCCGTATGCCACTGGGATCCGGCGCTCGCCGCCAGCGCCAACGGCAACCCGCCGCCGATCGTCTGAGCCCCGCCGTGTTTCCGGAGCGCCACCAGATGCTATTCACCGCCAGCCGGAAATACGGCGATTCGGGGAAGCACGATGACAATTGATGCGCAATGGCCCAGGATGGTGCATCGGCGGCGGTGATCGGACGGGACTGAGAGCGCTGGGCTCCGCCCCGCGATCAATGCAGGAGTGATCATGAGCGCATTTGGCTCACCGGCCCCGGAACGGCCGCCGGGTGGGCGCCGGACAATCCGTGCTACTTTCATCGCCACCGTGCTGATTCCGGTCGCGTCCATGCTGGTGATCTGGGCGTTGCTGGTTGCTGGGGTGCTCAGTGGGGCGCTAGGTGGCACAGGTGCGCCCGGCCGGGCACATCGCGATCTGGCCGGCATCCTTTTGGTGGCAGGCACCGGCCTGGTGATCATCCTGATCTCGGTCGCGTTGATGGGATTGTTCGCCCGGCGGATTGCCGCCGATATTGGCGGCCTGGAGGTAACGGCAGAGCATCTCGCCGACGAAGAGATGCCCCGGCTGGTGGAAAAACTGCGGCAGGGCGAGCCGGTGACCGGCGATGAGGTGCCGCTGGCGACCCGGGCGGTGACGGCCGAGGTGGCGCACGCCGAGACGGCTATCGCCGGCCTGGCGAGGTCGGCCGCGGCGGCCGCCGCGGCCGAGGCCAGCCTGCGCAACGGCATCGGGCAGGTGTTCGTGAGCCTGGCCAGGCGGAACCAGTCGCTGCTGCAGCGCCAGCTACGGCTCATCGACGCGCTCGAGCAGAAGGCATCCGACCCGGCCACGCTGGCGGACCTGCTCCCGCTCGATCACCTCACGACCCGGATGCGCCGGCACGCCGAGGGCCTGATCATCTTGTCCGGCGCGGCGCCTGGCCGGTCCTGGAGTGCGCCGGTCCCGGTGATTGACGTGATCCGCGGCGCGGTCGCCGAGATCGAGGACTACCAGCGGGTCAGTGTGCTGACCCGGGCCGAGGACGCGGTGGCCGGGCAGGCGGTGGCGGACATGATCCACCTGCTGGCCGAGCTGATCGAGAACGCGACGCTGTCCTCGCCATCGGTCACCCGGGTGGAAGTGCGGGCCGAGCGGGTCGCCAACGGGTTCGCTATCGAGGTGGACGACCAGGGCCTGGGCATCGAGGCGGCCCAGCTGGCTGCGATCAATGCGCAGCTGGCCCACCCACCTGACTTCGACCTGGCCAACGCCGACCAGCTGGGCCTGTTCGTGGTGGGCAAGCTGGCGGCCCGCCATGGCGTCCGGGTCGCGCTGCGCACCTCCCCCTACGGGGGCACCACCGCCGTCGCGCTGATGCCGAACAGCCTCGTGGTCCCGCTGAACGTGGCCGACGCCGCCCCGCAGCCAGAACTCCGCCAGCCGCCGGGCCGGGACCGCGAGCTGGATCTGCCCGTGCCGGAGGCGCTCGCCCTGCCCGGCCGCCATTCGGCACCGCCGCTGCCGGTCGGCGGCACCAACCCGGCCCCGGCCGACGCCTTCAGCGCCGCCCCGGCCCCGGCTGACACCTTCAGCAGCTCCCCGGCCGCTGATGCCGGCCCGGCCCCGGCCGGCGGTGCCAGCCCGGCCCTCGCCGGCCAGCCGGGCCCTGACCCGGGTACCGCCGCGCTCGGCACCGGCTTCTCGTTCGGCCCGCCCGGCCCCAGCGCTGATTCACCCGGTCCCGGCTCACTCAGCACCAGGTCCACCCCGCCTTTCCCGCCGGCCCCCCGGCCGCCCACCAGCGAACCGCCCACCACCGGGCCGGCTGCCACCGGGCCGGCTGCCACCGGACCGGCTGCCACCGGACCGGCTATGCCAGCCGCCGCGCCACCGGCCAGCGAGCCGGGTACCGCCGCGGCGGCCGCCCAGGCCCCGCCGGCGGACGGGCCGCCGGACGCTGGCACCTACCGCGGGCTGCCCCGCCGCGTCCGGCAGGCGAGCCTCAACCCGCACCTGCGGCGCCCCCCGCCGGCACCGGACCGGGCGGCACCGGCCAGCCAGCCGGCCCCGGCCAGCGGCCGCAGCCCGGAGGAGGCGCGCAACCTCGTATCGTCCCTGCAGCGAGGCTGGCAGCGTGGCCGCGAAGCGGAGCCGGCTGCCAGCGGGCCCACGGGCGGCCCCGATGCCGCCGCCACGGACGAGCGGGATGCGCGGCACGAGGCGGACGTGCCGCAGGCCGGGGAGGCATGATGGAGGAACAGGCGACGGCCGCACCGGGCCAGCAGCTCAGCTGGCTACTGGATGACCTCGGTGGCCGGGTCGAGCACTTCCAGCAGGCGGTCATCCTGTCCCGGGACGGGCTGGCCGTCGCCGCCTCCCGTGATCTCGGCCGCGACGACGCCGAGCATCTGTCCGCGCTGGCCGCCGGGGTGCAGAGCCTGGCCAGGGGCGCGGGTGAGCACTTCGGGGCGGGCGAGGTGCGGCAGACCATCATCGAACTGGAGCGTGCGTTCCTGTTCGTCACCGCCGCCGGGCACGGCAGCTGCCTGGCCGTGCTCTGCTCGTCCAGCGTTGACGCCGGGCTGATGGCCTACGAGATGGCCATGCTGGTGAAACGGGCAGGCCCGCACCTGGCCGCCCAGTCACGCTTCCCCGCCAGCCAGCCGGCCGAGTGAGCCGTCATGCCCGCAGGCGACAAATGGGTCAACCGGAACGCAGGCCCGGTAGTCCGCCCGTATGCGCTGACCGGGGGCCGGACCCAGCCGGCCAGCGGCACGCTGCTGGACCTGATCGCGGTGGTGGTCGCGGCCGGCCGGGCCGACCGGGACGACCTCGCGCTCAGCCCGGAGCACCGCAGGATCATCGGGCTGTGCCGGTCACCGGCCACGGTGGCGGACGTCGCTTCGGCCATCAGCCTGCCGGTGGGGGTGGTGCGGGTGCTCCTGGCCGACCTCATCCCGCAGGGCCGGATCACGGTGATGACCCAGCGGCAGGCGGAAGGGCCGACCAGTGCCGACCTGCTGAGGGAGGTGCTGCATGGGCTCCGCTCCCTCTGACGGCCAGGCCGACGGCCTGCCGTTCGCCGCGTTCAAGATCCTGATCGCGGGTGGCTTCGGGGCGGGCAAGACCACCATGGTCGGGGCCATCAGCGAGGTCCGGCCGCTGCTCACCGAGGAGACCCTCACCAGCGCCAGCGTCGGCCATGACGACCTGAGCGGGCTGTCGCGCAAGCGCACCACCACCGTCGCGATGGACTTCGGCCGCCTCACCATGAGCCCCAGCCTGGTGCTGTACCTGTTCGGCACGCCTGGCCAGGAACGGTTCTGGTTCATGTGGGACGAGCTGTCCTACGGCGCGCTCGGCGCGGTCGTGCTGGCCGACACCCGGCGGCTGGGCGACTGTTTCCCCTCGGTCAACTACTTCGAGAAGCGCCAGCTCCCGTTCGTGGTCGCTATCAACTGCTTCGAGGGCGCGCCGCAGTACGACCCGGACGACGTGCGGACCGCGCTCGACCTCGACCCGCGGGTACCGGCCCTGCTGTGCGACGCCCGCCAGCGCGAGTCGGTCAAGCAGGTGCTGATCACCCTGGTCGAGCATGTGCTGGTGACCAGGGCGCTGGAGGAAGAAGCCGGGGCTTAGCGGCGCCGGGGCGCAGCGGGCCCGGGGCTCGTGGCGGGCCCGGCGGCCAGGAATTCCCGGCCACACGGCCTGGCACCCGGCCACTGGCCCGGTCGCGCGGCAGACTGCTGCCGTGACCCCAGCGCAGGAGGAACCGTGGCCGGGCTGACGTCGGTGGAAATCTGCGCCGGTGGCGGCGGCCAGGCCCTCGGCCTGGAGCAGGCCGGGTTCGGGCACGAGGCGGTGGTCGAGCTCGACGCCGATGCGTGCGAAACCCTCCGCCGCAACCGCGGCACGGAATGGAAGATCATCGAGGGCGACGTGCACGGCCTGGACGGCACCGGCTTCGCCGGCGTCGATCTGCTGGCCGGCGGTGTCCCCTGCCCGCCGTTCTCCATCGCCGGCAAGCAGCTGGGCGCTGGCGACGAGCGTGATCTGTTCGGGCAGGCGCTCCGGCTGGCCGAGCAGGCCCGGCCGCGGGCGGTGCTGCTGGAGAACGTGCGCGGCCTGGCCGGCCGCCGCTTCGATGGCTACCGCGGCCAGGTGCTGGCCCGGCTGCACGCACTGGGCTACCGGACCTGGTGGCAGCAGATCAACGCCAGCGAGCATGGCGTCCCCCAGTCGCGCCCCCGGCTGGTGCTGATCGCATTGCGGCGGCCGTGGTGTGACCGGTTCGGCTGGCCGGCGCCGTCGGCCAGCCCGCCCGCCACCGTCGGCCACACACTGGGCGACCTGATGGCCGCCCGGGGCTGGCCGGGGGCGGCGGACTGGGCGGCGGCCGCGGCCGGCATCGCGCCGACCATCGTCGGCGGGAGCAGAAAGCACGGTGGTCCCGACCTGGGCCCGACCCGGGCCCGGCGGGCCTGGGCGGCGCTCGGGGTGGATGGCCTGGGCGTGGCCGACGGCGCCCCCGGCCCGGACTGGCCGCCGGGCCAGCCGCCCCGGCTGACCGTCGCGATGGTCGCCCGGCTGCAGGGCTTCCCCGACAGCTGGGACATCGCCGGCCGCAAGACGGCCGCCTACCGCCAGGTCGGCAACGCGTTCCCGCCGCCGGTCGCCCGTGCCCTCGGCGCGGCCATCCACCGGGCACTGGCCGGATGACCGCCCGGCCGGGCCAGCCAGCACCGGATCTGGCCGGTGAGCGGGCCAGCCTGGCCGCGTTCGGCCGCCGGATGGTGGCCGACGGCCTGGTGGACGGGATGTCCGGGAACCTCAGTGTGCGGGCCGGCGAGCTGGTCGCGATCACCCCGTCCGGGGTCGCCTACGACGAGATCCAGCCGGCCGGCATCTGCCTGGTCGCGCTGGCCGACGGCAGCCCGGTGGGCGGCGGGCGGCCCTCCACCGAGACCCCGATGCATCTGGCCGTGTACCGGGCCACCGGCGCGGCCGCCATCGTGCACACTCACTCGCCGTTCGTGGTCGCTCTGTCCGCGGTGCTGGACGAACTGCCCGCGGTGCACTACGCCATGGCCGGGCTGGGCGGCCCGGTGCGGGTCGCGCCCTACGCCAGGTTCGGCACTGCGGAACTCGCCCGCACCGCGGTGGCGGCGCTGGCCGGGCGGGCCGCGGTGATCCTGGCCAACCACGGCGCGCTGGCCTGCGGCGCCACCCTCGGCCAGGCCTATGACCGGGCGCGGACCCTGGAGTGGCTGGCCCGGGTGTACTGGTACGCCCGGCAGGCCGGTCACCCGCGAACCCTGACCACGGCGCAGCTGGAGGAGGTGCGGGACACCATCGCCGAGATCGGCTACGGCGAACCCGGCCCGGAGCGCCCGGCCGGCCCGGCCGCCTGACCTGCCGCGCGGCATGGTCTGCTAGTACCGGGCGCCCGAGCCGGGCGCCGCCCGGCGCAGGCAGTCGGAGGGGATCGTGATGGCGGAGCACCAGCGCATCAGCTATGTGCCGCTCGACCAGATGGACGAGGCGATGCGGGCGGAGATGGAGCGGTGCGCCCGGGAGGGCACCCCGCGGCCGGAAAGCTCAGCGGTCCGGGCCCACGTGCCCGCCTGCTTCTGGTTCTTCGCCCGGTCCTGGGATGACATCTTCCGGCACGGCGTGGTCAACCACCGGCTCAAGGAACTGTGCCGGGTGTACATCTCCCGCTCGGTGAACTGCGAGTACTGCGGCAACCAGCGTTCGGTGCAGGCCGCAGGACAGGGGCTGACCGAGGGCAAGTACGACGAGTTGCTGAACTTCGAGAAGTCGGCCCGCTACAGCGACCGGGAGAAGGCGGCCCTCGCCTACGCGGAGGCGATCGCCTGGAAACTGCCCACCGACGACGCCTTCTGGGCACGGATGCACCACCACTTCAGCGAGCCGGAACTGGTGGAACTGGGCTGCGCCATCGGGCTGACCTTCGGCCAGCAGAGCTGGCTGCGGATGCTGAACATCGGTCACCACGAGGTGATGCCGGGCACCGACGCGTCACTGGCGCCCGGCTTCGCCACGCCCGAGCAGGCGGCCGCCACCATGGCCGGCGACGACTACTGGGCCAAGCACTGAGCAGCCCGGAGGCCGGCTACCCGGCCTTCTCACCGGGTGAGATGGCCCGGCGCCGGGCGGCGCTGGCCAGCCTGCTGGAGTCGCGCGGCGCCAGCCACGCGCTCGTCTACGGCTTCGACCGGTCAGGCACGGCCGTCCCCTGGCTGACCGGCTGGCCGGTGACCCGCGAGGCGGCGCTGCTGTTCACCCCGGGCGAGCGGGATCTGCTGTTCGTCTGCTTCGACAACCACGTGCCCAACGCCCGGCGGATGGCCCCGGACGCCGACGTGCGGCCGGGTGGCGGATCCGCGCTGGACGCGGCGCTGGCCGAGATCGCGGCCCGGCAGCGCGGCCAGGGCGGCGCCGGCCGGAGGCACGGCCCCGGCGGCGCCGGGGCCCCGGGCCGGCTGGCGGTCATCGGGCCGGTGCCGGCCCGGGCCAGCGCCACGCTGGCGGAGGTGGCGGGCGAGCCGCTGTTCCTGGACCGCGCCTACACCGGCCTGCGGCTGGTCAAGTCGGCGGAGGAGATCGCCTGGCTGCGGGCCGGGGCGGCGATGACCGACGCCGCGGTCGCGGCGCTGGCCGGCGCGGCCGGGCCGGGGATGACCGAGTCCGAATGCTGCGCCTGCCTGGAGAGCGCCTACATCGCCGCCGGTGGTCTCACGCATATCCACTACCTGGGTGTCACCGCGATGGCCGAGCCCGGCCTGTGCGTGCCCGCGCAGTGGCCATCAGCCCGGCGGCTGCGGGCCGGGGACGTGCTGACCTGCGAGGTCAGCGCCGCCTACCAGGGCTATCCCGGCCAGTTGCTGCGCACGTTCACCATTGCCGCCGATGCCACCCCGCGCTACACCGAACTGCACGAGGTGGCGGCGGCGGCGTTCGCCGCGATCGCGGGCCGGCTGCGGCCGGGGGCCAGCGCGGCCGAACTGTCGGCCGCGGCGGCCGACGTCATCCTGGGCGCCGGGTTCACGATCTACGACGACCTGGTGCACGGCTATGGCGGCGGCTACCTGCCGCCGGTGATCTCCCGGGCGCAGCTGGAGGCCCGGCGCGCGCCGGACCTGGAGTTCGAGCCCGGCATGACGGTCGTGATCCAGCCGAACGTGATCACGCCCGACGAGCGGGCCGGGGTGCAGACCGGTGAGCTGGTGGTGGTCACCAGCACCGGCTGGGAGAGCCTGCACAGCTATCCGCCCGGACTGGCCAGGATCGGTGGCTGACCGTCCGCCGGGCGCGGCTACCCCAGGGCGGCGGCGATGGCGGTCACGCCGCTGACGGTCAGGCTCAGCCACTCCTCGCTGAGGGCGGTGGGCCAGGTGGACAGCTTCACCACCACTGTCTGCGAGGGGACGTGGATGAAGACGTGCTGGCCGTTGATGCCGGAGGCGTGGTAGAAGGGCAGCCCCGGATCGCGGATCCACCAGCAGTTCCGGTAGTGGGCCCCGGGCGGGTAGCCGGCCGGGTGGTCGCCGCCGCGGAACGCGCTCGCGCCGTCGGGGGCACCGCGGATGGTGTCGCCGATCCAGCTGGCCGGCACGATCTGCTGGCCGAGCACCTGGCCGCGCTGGAGGAACAGCTGGCCGAACCGGGCGACGTCCCGCAGCGTGGCACAGATGCCGCCGTCGGCCATGGGGTTGCCGTGCGCGTCCACCGTGATCTCGGCATCGAACTCCGCCCCCATCGGCTGCCACAGCCCGGCCGCGATCAGATCGGGCAGCCGGGTCCCGGCGGCCCGTTCCAGCACCCAGGCCAGCACATCGGTGAGGATCGACCGGTACCGGAACGGCCCGCCGTGCGGCCCGTCATTGCCCAGCGTGGCGAAGTAGCCGAGCGCCCCGGCCGGCCGGGGCTGCCCGTCGTCCGGCCGCCACAGGTAGACCCGCTCGTAGCGGCGCACGTCGGCCTGCGGGTTGTGGTAGCTCTCATCGAAACGGGTGCCCGTCCGCATGTCGAGCAACTGCTGGACGGTCGCCCCCTCGAACGAGGTGCCCCGCAGCTCGGGCACGATGGCGGTGACCGGGGCGGACACGTCGAGCAGGCCACGCCCGGCCAGCACGCCGGCCAGCGCCGCGACGACCGACTTGGACACCGACATCAGCAGGTGCGGGACGTCCGGTGCCAGGCCGTTGAAATACCGCTCGGCCACGATCAGGCCCCGGTTGACGACCAGGAAGCCGTCGGTGAACGTCTGCGCCAGCAGGTCCGCGATGCTCAGCTCGCGGCCCCCGGAGCGGAACCGGATGGCGGCGATGCCGGCCTCGTCGGTCTCCAGCCGCCATGGCGGTGCGTCACCGCGCGGGATGCGCGCGGTCGGGATCAGCTCCCGCACATGCTGGAACGCCCACCGGTTGAACGGCGGGTCCTGCCAGTTCGCCAGGGTCACCTGCGATTCCATGCCAAACGGCGGTGCCCCGCTCATCAGGCCACCGGCCGCCGGGTGGGTCCCGGAGCCACCCGCGGCCGCCATTTACAGCCCTGGCCGCCGCTCGGGTGCGTCCAGCCAGGGCATCCGCTCCTCGTGCGCGGCCGCGATCCGGAACGCGGTGATGTCGTCGTAGGTCTTCCCGACGACCGACAGGCCGGTGGGCACGCCATCGCGGGAGCGGCCGGAGGGCACGCTGATCACGGGGCAGCGGCTGGCGATATTGAACGGGATGGTCATGAGCACATCCAGCCAGTCGGTGATCGGCTGGCCGTTCACCTCCACTGGCTGGCCCGGGTCGTACTCCGCGGCCAGGGCCGGCACTGCGAAGGTCGGGCAGACCAGCGCATCGAAGTCCTCCAGCAACTGCCCGAGCGGGGCATAGATCTGGCCTTCCAGCCCGAGGCCGGTCACGAAGTCTTCCTTGGCCACCTCGTCCGACTCCGCGACGAAGTTCCGGGCATAGGAGGTGAGATCGTCCGCATGGTGGGCGTAGATCTCCCTGACCGACGGGCCGAAGATCATCCCGAAGTGGATGCGGGCCGCCCGGTTGATCATCTCCCGATCCCACGGCAGGGCAACCTCCTCGACCACCGCACCCGCGTCCCGGAGCCGGTCGGCCGCGGCCCGGCTGCTGGCGGCCACGTCCGCGTCCACCTGGTAGCAGCCGAGATCGGGTGAGAAGGCGATCCGCATCCCGCTGATCGGCGCCAGGTCGTGGGGTATCTCGAGTTTCGGGCGGATCGATACCACATCACTCGGGTGCGGCCCGGCGATCACGTTCTCCAGCAGCGCGCAGTCGGCGACGGTGCGGGCCAGTGGGCCCTCGTGGCAGTAGTGGTCGAGGTTGAACGTGGCCACCTCGGGGACCCGCCCATACGGCGGCTTGAACCCGACGACGCCGCAGAACGACGCGGGAATCCGGATCGAGCCGCCGATGTCGGAGCCGGTCGCGAGCGTGGCCGTGCCAGCGGCGAGCGCCGCTGCCGACCCGCCGCTGGAACCGCCCGGGGAGTAGCCGGTATGCCATGGGTTGCGGGTGACGCCCCATAGCCGGGACCAGGTGATGGGCGCGCAGGAGAACTCCGGGGTGGTGGTCCGGGCATGGACGATGCCGCCCGCGTCGATGATCCGCTGCACGAAGGCGGAGGTCTGGTCGGCGATGACATCACGCAGCGGCAGCGATCCCAGGGTGTTGTGCTGGCCGGCGATCTCGGCTTCCTCCTTGACCGCTACCGGCAGGCCTTCCAGCGGCCGTGGCTGCGCGCCGTTGCCGGCGTAGCGGGCTTCGGCCGCCTTGGCCTGCCGCAGCGCGTCCTCGTAGAAGGTCTCGGCGAAGGCGTTGATGGACGGCTCGACCGTCTCGGCCCGCTCGATCACCGCCGTGACCAGTTCGGCTGGCGACAGCTCGCGGGCACGGAACAGGCGGAGCGCCTCGGTGGCGGTCAGGTAGTGAAGGTCGGTCACGGGCACACCTTTCTCACGGAGCGTCCTGCTCCGAACTGCCCGGCGCCTGGCGCCGGGGTTTCCAGCCCGGCCGGGGCACGCTGGCCCGCAGCCGCTGGGTATAGGGGTCCTGCGGCTCATCGAGTACCCGGGCGGTCGGGCCGCGTTCCACCACCTGCCCGCGGTGCAGCACGATCACCTCGTCGGTGAGCTGGCGCACGACCGCCAGGTCGTGGCTGATCAGGATGTAGGAGACGCGGGTCTCGTCGCGGATGTCGGCCAGCAGGTTGAGCACCTGCGCCTGGATCGACACGTCCAGCGCGGCCACCGACTCGTCCAGGATCAGGACACGGGGCTCGGCCGCGAGCGCGCGGGCGATGGCGACCCGCTGGCGCTGGCCGCCGGACAGGGCGCGGGGAAGCGCGCGCGACTGGCGGCCGTCCAGCCCGACCAGATCGGTGAGCTCGGCGATCCGGGCCCGGCGGCGGCCAGCGGCCCAGCCGTGGTGCAGCCGCAGCACCTCATCGATGGTGGCCTCGGCGCTCTGGCGGGGATCCAGGCTGGTGTAGGGATCCTGGAACACGATCTGCACCTCGCGGCCGCGCCGGCGCCGGTCCCGCGCCGACCGGGCCGGCCGGGACCGGTCGTTGCCGCAGGCGGTGATCGTCCCCGCGGTTGGCCGTTCCAGCCCGACGATCATTCTGGCGATGGTGGTCTTGCCCGACCCCGACTCCCCAACGATGGCCAGCGACCCGGCTTCGGGGATGCGGAACGAGACCTCGTCGACCGCGACCAGCGGGCCGAACTCCTTACGCAGCCCCGCCACCTCCAGCGCGGCCGCCCCATCCGCCCCGGTCAGCGGCGCCGCCGTGGCCGTCATCTCAGGCACCGGTAGCGTCCTGCAGCTTGCCGCGCAGTCCGGCCGCCCGCACGCACCGGGACAGCCCGCCGTCGATCTCCACCAGGCCGGGCACCGCGGCCAGGCAGGCGTCCCGCGCATGCGGGCAGCGTGGCGCGAACGCGCACGCGTCCAGCGGTGCCTCGAACGCCGACAGCGGCCGGCCGGGGATCGCCCGCAGCCGCTGCGCCGTCTGGGCGATGTCGGGGCGCGCGCCCGCCAGCGCCGCCGTGTACGGGTGCAGCGGATCGTCGTGCAGCAGCGACGAGCGGCGGACTTCCACGATCTGGCCGGCGTACATCACCGCGGTGCGGTCACAGATCGCGGCCGCCAGTTCCAGGTCGTGCGTGATGAACAGCATGGTCAGGCCGAACTCGCGGCGCAGGTCGTCGAGGATCGCCATCACCTCTGCCTGGGTGGTGACGTCGAGCGCGGTGGTCGGCTCGTCGGCCAGCAGCAGCCGCGGCCTGGTCAGCAGCGCGGCGGCGATCATCACCCGCTGCAGCATCCCGCCCGACAGCTGATGCGGGTACTGCCGGAGCCGGCGTTGCCCGTCCCCGATGCCGACCTGGGTGAGCATGTCGACGGCGCGGGCGTTCGCCTCGGTGGCCGGCACCGAGTCGTTGGTGCGCAGCGCCTCGGTCATGAAGTCCCCGATCCGCCGGACCGGGTTGGTGTGCGCCCGCGGATCCTGGAAGATCATCGCCACCTGGCCGCGGTACTGGCGCAGCCCGGCGCCGGCGAGGCCGGCGACCTCGCGGCCGTCGAACCGGATTGACCCGGTGACCTCGGCCCCTTCCGGCAGCAGCCGGTCGATCGCGCGTGCCGTCATCGACTTGCCCGATCCCGACTCCCCGACGAGGCCGAACGCCTCACCCGGCAGCAGCGAGAAACTCACCTCGCGCAGGACGGGCCGGTGGCTGCCGTCAATGGGCAGCCGGACGGTCAGCCCGTCCACGTCCAGCAGCGGAGCGCCCGGCCCGGCCTGGGCGGGCGGCACCGTGGCCGCTGCCGCCTGGTCGCTCACCGGGGAGCCGCCTGAGCCTGCTCGAACAGCCGCTCGCCGAGCACGTTCACCGCGATCACGACCGCCACGATGCACACGCAGGCGGCAAGCGCGGGCAGCGGGTAGCCCTGCGGGATGCCGACCTGGTTCTCCGAGATCATGACCCCCCAGTTGGGCTCCGGCGGCTGCACGCCCAGGCCCAGGAAGGAGATGGCGGCCAGGTCCACCATCGCGTAGCCGAACAAGATCGTCGCCTGGGCGACGATGAGCGGCATGATGTTGGGAATCAGGTGCCGCAGGCAGATCGAGGTGGCCGAGGCCCCCTGCACCTCCAGCGCGGCGACATACGGCTGGCTTCGTTCCTTCAGCGCCGCGCCGCGCAGCACCCGGGCGACATAGGGCATGTAGGCGATGGCCAGCGCGATCGCCGCCGCGGTCAGGCCCGCGCCGAACACCGCCGCCGCCAGCACCGCCAGCAGGATGCCGGGGAAGGCGAACAGCACATCGAGGCCGGAGGAGATCGTCGCGTCCAGGGCACCCCGCCGCCAGGCAGCCGTCACCGCGAGCAGCGTGCCCGCGGTCATGCAGACGAGGACGACGGCCAGCGGCCCGAGCAGGGCGGTCCGTGCGCCCACGATCAGCCGGGACAGCACGTCGCGCCCCTCGAAGTCGTACCCGAGCAGGTGACCGCCGACCGGGCCGACCCAGGACAGCGAGAGGTTCGGCGTGATCGGGTCGTACGGGGCGAGGAAGGTGCCGAAGAACGCCAGGAAGATCGCGATCGCGATGACGGCCGCGGACGCGATGCCGGCCGGGCCGGTCGCGCGCAGCCTGGCCCAGGCCGACCTGGTGCGGGAGGTGGTGGCCGGCCCGGCGACCGTGACCGCCGCGCTCACTAGGCCCGGCTCCCCAGTGCGACCCGCGGGTCAAGGACCGCGTAGAGCACGTCCACCACCAGGTTGATCACCACGAACGCGGCCACCAGCACCAGCGAGATGCCCTGGACCACGGCGAGATCCTTGTCCTGGGCGGAGGCGACCAGGTAGGCGCCGAGCCCGTTCAGGCTGAACGCGACCTCCACCACCGCCGCGACCGCGATCAGCGAGGCGATCGTGATTCCGCTGACGGTGGTGATCGGGATGGCGGCGTTGCGCAGGATGTGGCGCCGGATCAGCTGCCGGCGGGGGATTCCCCGGCTCACCGCCGTCTGCACGTGCTCACGCCGTCCCTCCTCGCGGACCGATGCCCGGGTGACCCGGGCGACGATCGCGAGCGAGGAGATGGCCAGCGCGATCGCTGGCAGCGTGAGGTGGCGGACATTGCTGACCAGGTCGGTGCCGTTCCCGAGCGCCGGGAACCAGCCGAGCTTGACGGCGAACACCAGGATGAGCACGATCGCGGCGACGAATGCGGGAACGGCGGCCGAGACCGCGGTCGTCACCAGCGTGCCGGTGTCGAATGCTCCCGGCCGCAGCCCGGACACGATGCCCAGCCCGATCCCCAGCGCGACGATGATCAGGGCCGCGTACAGGACCAGCCCGGCGGTCGTCCAGATCCGGGACGCGATCAGGGTGGACACGTTCTCGCGGAGGGTGATCGATATCCCCAGGTTCCCGTGCAGCGCGCTGTCGAGCCAGTACCAGTACTGGGCGAGGAAGGGCTCGTTGAGGTGGTAGCGCGCCTCCAGCACCCGCACGCTGCTGGCGGGGATGCTGCGGCCGCCCGACAGCGCCGTGACCGGGTTCCCCGGCGCCAGGTACAGCGCCGCGAAGATCACGAAGCTCGCCACGAGCAGGCTGGCCATCAGCATGGCCAGCCTGCGCGCGAAGAAGCGCCAGCGCATCGGGCCGGCCGCCGCTCAGCTGCCCCCGCCCAGGCTGTTGGCCCAGGGAGCGAACATGTAGGCGAAGGACGCCACCGCCCCGGTGAGGCCCTTGCTGAGCAGCAGCAGGCTGGTCGGCTGGACATCGGGAATCCACGGCAGCTGCTGCATCGTCAGCTTCTCGGCGGTAGCCACCAGCGCCGCCCGTGCGTTCAGGTTGGCCGTGCTGCGCGCCTGCTCCAGGTCGGCGGTGATCTTCGGGTTGTTGAAGTTGGTGTAGTTCTGCGAGGCGCCCGGCAGGACCAGTGTGGCCAGCAGCGCCGCTGGGTCGGCATAGTCGCCGTAGTTGACGGTCAGGAAGCCGTCGATGCCCGCGCGCGCCTTGGGGTCGGTGAAGAAGTTGATGTAGTTCTGCGCCGACACCGACTTGAGCACGACCTTAAGGCCGATCGCCTGCGCGGCCGCCTGGTAGGCGCCGGTGACCGCGGCGATGTTCGCCAGCTGGCTGGAGGTGCCGATGGTGAGCGTCTTCCCGGTGGCGCCGGCCTGCTGGACCAGCTTCTTGGCCGCCGCGATGTCCTGGGTCAGCACCGGTGAGGAGTTGTAGGCGGTGGCGAAGACCTGCTTGCCGTACCCGAACGTGCCCGGGTTGGACAGCCACCGTGGCATCAGGGCCGCGCCCTTGTACACCGAGTTGATGATCGCCTGGCGGTCCAGGGCCATCGACAGCGCCCGGCGCACCTGCAGGCTGCCCAGCACGCCCTTGAAGCTGGAGACGATGAAGGCGTCGGTGGACCAGCCCGGCCCCTGGTAGACCTTGACGCTGCTGCTGTTCTTCAGCTGGTCGAGGGTGGGCAGCGCGAAGGAATACGACCCCTGGATCGCGCCGGTCTCCATGCCCGAGGTGAAGGACGAGATGTCCGGGGCGCCCTTGATCGTGATCTGGCCGACGAGCGGGTGGACGGAGGGATTCCAGTAGTGCGGGTTGGCCACCGCGATGACGCCCACGCCCGGCGTCCACGACTTGAGCATGTACGCGCCGGTGCACATGATCGACCCGGCCGGGGTGCCGTAGTTCTTGCCCTGCTTCTGCGCGAAGCTCTTCTCGATGACGATGCCCGGCATCGAGGACAGCTCGCCCTCCAGCCAGTAGTCAGGCTGCTTCAGCTTGATGGTGACCTGGGTCTGGCTGGTCGCCGTGATCGATGCCACCCGGTTGAACACCAGCGCGTAGAACCCGCCCAGCGAGGGGTTGATGTTGCGATCCAGGCTGTAGACGACGTCGGCGGAGGTCACCGGGTTGCCGTCCCAGAACTTCACCCCTGGCCGGAGCGTGAACACCATCGTGGTCGGGGAGGGGCTGGCCACGGTGGCCAGGCCCGGCTGGAGTGAGCCATCGGGCGCCTGGCGGAGCAGCGACTCGCACATGAGGGAGTCGGCGGTGTTCTCCGGGTAGTCGAAGGCGTAGATGGGGTCGAGCGAGTTGACGTCCCGGTACACGGCCCAGGCCATCGAGGTCACCGGCTTGGTGCCGGCCGGTGTGGTGGCCACCAGGCCCTGGGTCGGCGAGACGTTGCCGGCCGCCGAGGTGCCCGAGCTTCCGGCGGACCGGCCGCACGCCGAAGCGATCAGGGCACATGCCACCGCGACGGCGATCACCGCCCAGCGATTGCGTCTGGAGCCCATATGTCCTCCCTCGTTTCTCAGGCGCCCTGTGGTGGCAGGGGCCCACTGCTGCTGTGCACGGCCTCGCCCCGGATCCAGGTCTGGACCACGCTCGCCTGGCCGATCTCGGCGGCGGGCAGGTGGGCAAGATCGGCGTTGACGATGGCGAAGTCGGCGTCGAGGCCCGGCCGGATGGCGCCGGTCATGCCGTCGAGGCCGTTCACCCGGGCACTGCCCGATGTGTAGGCCGCCAGGACCGCCGGCAGGCTGAGCGCCTGTTCCGGCAGGAACGGGTCCCCGCCCCGGCCTTCCGCCGCGGCGGGCAGGCTCCGGTTGACCGCGACATGCGCCCCCCAGAGCGGGTTCGGGCTGCTCACCGGCCAGTCGCTGCCCGCGCACAACGGCGACCCGCTGTCGGCCAGCGACCGGAACGGGTATTGCCAGCCCGACCGCCGCTCGCCCAGGAAGGGGATGGTCAGCTCGTCCATCTGGGGCTCGTGGGTCGCCCACAGCGGCTGGATGTTGGCGGTCGCCGACTCCCGGGCGAACCTCGGGATGTCGTCCGGGTGGACCACCTGCAGGTGGGCCAGGTGATGCCGGAGGCCGCGCGGGCCGTTGGCCGCCCGGGCGGCGGCCAGTGCATCCAGGGCGTTGCGGACGGCGCGGTCGCCGAGCGCGTGGAAATGGACCTGGAAGCCCTGGCGTTCCAGCGCGGTGACATAGGCCGGAAGCTGGCCGGGATCGATGAAGTCCAGCCCGGCCTGGCCGCTGGGGCAGCCATCGCTGTCCAGGTAGGGCTCAAGCATCGCGGCCGTGTGGTTCTCGGCCACCCCGTCCAGCATCATCTTCACGCTCGTGGCCCGGAACCGGCCCGCCTGCCCCGCGCCCCGGCTGGCGAGCAGTTCCGGGAGTTGCTCCAGGCCGCGGGCCCGGTCCCACCACAGGGCACCGACCACATTGGCGAGCAGCGTCCCCTCCCGCCCCGCGCGCAGGTAGGCGTCCAGCGGGTCGGCCGGGCCGCGGTGGCTGGCGACGATCGCGTCCTGCCAGCCGGTGATGCCCAGCGACAGCAGGTAGTCCTGGGCGGCCAGCAGCGCCTGGTACCAGTCCTCGGCGGTGACCGGCGGCAGCAGCCGGGACACCAGCCCGGCGGCGCCTTCCTGCAGCATCCCGTTCGGCTCGCCCGCAGCATCGCGCTCGATCCGCCCGTCGGCGGGGTCCGGGGTCGAGTGGCCGATCCCGGCCAGGTCAAGTGCCTTGCTGTTGACCCATGCCCCGTGCCCATCGCGGTTGGGCAGGAACACCGGCCGGTCGGCCACCACGGCGTCCAGCAGGCCACGGGTAGGGACACCGCCGGGGAAGGCGTCCATGGACCAGCCGCCACCGGTGATCCACTCCTGCTCCGGGTGCGCCGCGGCGTAGGCGGCGACGAGTGCGGTATAGCCGGCTGCGCTGCTGGCCGCCCGCAGGTCGCAGCGGCGCAGCTGGTCACCGGCGAACACCGGGTGCACGTGCGCGTCGATGAACCCCGGCAGCAGGGTGCCGCCCGCCAGATCCACCGGGGCGGCGCCGTCCGCGGGCTGGGCCAGCCCCACCGCGGCGATCTTGCCGTCGCGGACCAGGATAGCGGTGCCCGCGGGGAGGAACTGGCGGCCGTCGAAGACGGTGCCGTTGTGGAAGACCAGCTCCTCACCGGCCAGCACGGTCACCTCCTGGGCAGCTGTGGCCCCGGGCCCGCGATCATCGGGCCCCGGCCCGGAGCCTGCGCTGCCGCAGAGTAGACCATGGCGACAGGGCTATGTCAATGCCTATGACAAAGCTACTGACCATAGTTATCATCGGCGGTGCACCGTCGTTATGATCAGCAGCCGGGGGCAGGCCAGGATCAGCGGGCCGGGGGAGGATGGGGAAGGCGATGGCTGGTAGCACCGAGAAGAAGGGGCGATCCGGCAAGGGGCGGCAGGGCCTGCGGCGCGGCAGCCTGACCCCGGAGCTGATCGTCAAGGAAAGCCTGCGGCTGCTGGACGAGAATGGCGTGGACGGCTTCAGCATGCCCAAGCTCGGCCGCGCCCTCGGTGCCGATCCCACCGCCGTCTACCGCCACTTCGCCAGCAAGGACGACCTGATGCTCGCCATCGCCGACCAGCTGATCGAAGAGGCCATGGCCGGCCTGGAGCCGCATGCCTGCTGGGTGGACACGGTGACCGACACCACGCGGCGGCTCCGGCAGACCTACTGCGACCACCCGGCGGCGGCATCACTGTCCGCCTGCCGGACGACACAGCGCCCGGCGGAGATGCGGATCGTCAACCTCCTCATCGGGGCCGTCCGTGCCGCCGGGTTCGAGGGAGCTGCCGCGGCCCGGGTCTACCGGGCACTCGGCGACTTCAGCCTGGCCTGGGCCGGCAGCGAAGCCGCCTTCCTGGCGCTCGATCCCCGCCAGCAGGCGGACGACCGGGCGGCCTGGACGCGCGCCTACCTGGCGGTTGACCGCGACGAGTACCCGCACATCTGGGAGCTGCGGGAAGAACTGCCGGCGGTCAGTGATGACGACATCTTCGAGACGATCCTGTCGCTGGTCGTCGCCGGGCTCACCCGGGTCGCGCCGCAGCCGTGCGACTGCCACCCGGGCTAGCGCACCCGGGTACAACGGGAGTATGCGAACTGACCTTCCGATCTGCCGGACCTGCGGGGTGCAGTACGCCGGGCCCCGCGACGACTGCCCCATCTGCCTGGACGAGCGGCAGTACGTCGGCTGGGACGGGCAGCAGTGGACGACATTGGCGGAGCTGGCCGCCGCCGGGTACCGGGGCCGGATCGCGGCGGAAGGGCCGGGGCTGACCGGGATCGGCACCGAGCCCGGTTTCGCGATCGGCCAGCGGGCGCTGCTGGTGCGGGCGCCGGGCGGGAACGTGCTCTGGGACATGATCGGCTACCTGGACGATGACCTGATCCGGCGGATCCGCGAGCTGGGCGGGGTCCGCGCGATCGCGATCAGCCACCCGCATTACTACGGCGCGATGACCGAGATGGCGCACGCGTTCGGCGCCCCGGTGTACATCCACGCGGCCGACCGCGCCTGGATCGCCCGGCCGGACCCGCTGGTGGAGTTCTGGGAGGGCCAGACCCGGCCGATCGGGGACGGGCTGACCCTGATCAACCTCGGCGTGCATTTCGCGGGCGGGCAGGTGCTGCACTGGCCAGGCGGCGAAGGCGGGGCCGGCGCGCTGCTGTCCGGCGACATCGTGCAGGTCGTCTCCGACCGGCGGTGGGTCAGCTTCATGTACAGCTACCCGAACCTGATCCCGGAACGGCCGGGCGTGGTCAGGGCCGCGGTGGATCTGCTGGCGCGGTACCGGTTCGAGCGGGTCTACGGGGCCTGGTGGGGGCGGGTGGTCGGCGCCGGTGGCGCGGCCGCGGTCCGCCGCTCGGCCGACCGCTACCTGCGGTTCACCACCGGCGACGGCGGCGGGCCAGTTGGGTAAGCGGGGCGGAAACGGTAGGCTCGCGCGCACCATCATCCAGTCCGGCACAGTCCCGGCAGCGGTAAGGACGGTTCCCCATGCGGCGGATCCTCATTGCGGTAGTAGCGCTGGCCGTCGGTGCCGGGCTGGCCGCCTGCAGCAGTTCGTCCAGCACGTCCAGCACGGCCGGCCCGGCCACGGCGGCCAGCTGCTCCCCGGCGGGCATCGGCAAGCTGCTGTACAGCAAGGGCGCGCTCACCGTGGCCACCGACAACCCCGTCTACACACCGTGGTTCGTCAGCAACAAGCCCAGCAACGGCCAGGGCTATGAGAGCGCGGTCGCCTATGCGATCGCCCACCAGCTCGGCTTTAAGCCATCCCAGGTGAAGTGGGTCACCGAGCCGTTCACCAGCTCGTACGCACCAGGGCCGAAGAAATTCGACTTCGACATTAACGAGATCTCCTACACCCCCCAGCGGGCACAGGCGGTCACCTTCTCGAACAGCTATTACCCGGTGCAGCAGGCCATCGTGGCGCTCAAGGGCTCACCCATCGTCACCCACCACTCCCCGGCCGAGCTGAAGACGTACCTGTATGGCGATCAGGTGGGCACGACCGGCCTTACCTACATCACCAACCACATCCAGCCGACCGCCCAGCCCAGGGTGTTCGACACCCTCAGCGAGGTGACGGCGGCGCTGGCGGCGCACCGGATCGACGCCCTGGTCACCGACACCCCGACCGCGCAGTACATGGCCTCGGCGCAGCTCAAGGGGGCGGTGCTGGTCGGCCAGTTCCCGTCCACCGGGGAGCACTACGGGCTGCTGTTCCATCTCGGCAACCCGCTGGTGACCTGCGTCAACCACGCGATCGCGACGCTGCAGAGCAACGGCACGCTGACCGCGCTGCAGAAGAAGTACCTGCAGCTCTACCTCGCGTTCCCGACTCTCCAGCCGTGACCGGGCGCGCCCGCTAGCCGCTCGCGCGCATGGACGACCCAGAGCAGCGGGCCACGCCGGCCGACCCGCTCGCCGGGCTGGCCGGGGCCTCGGCCCGGACCGCCGGCGGCGCCTGGCAGCCGCCGGGCACGTTCGAGTCGGGCGGGCGCGGGCCGAAGCTGTTCAGCGCCGAAGGGCGCCGCGGCACGGTCGTCTCCACCGTCAGCACGGCCATCGTGCTCGGCGCGCTGGTGGCGATCTTCCTGCTCGCGCCCGGGGCGCACGCGGTGGAGCACGCCTTCCTCAGCCCGTCGCACATGTGGGCCGCCTTCATCGGCAACCCCAGGCAGGGCTACTACTCGGTGGGCGCCGCCATCTTGCTCAACATCAAGATGTTCGTCGTCGCCGAGGTCTTCATCCTGGCCTTCGCGCTGGCCATCGCGCTGGTCCGGCAGTCCACGCATCCCGCGCTGTTCCCCATCCGGGTGATCAGCACCGGCTACGTCGACTTCTTCCGTGGCGTGCCGCTGATCCTGGTGATCTTCGCGATCGGGCTGGGCGTGCCCGCGCTCAACCTGCCGGTGGTGTCGAACCAGTCCAATGCCGTCTACGGGGTGACCGCGCTGGTGCTGTCCTATTCGGCCTACGTCTCCGAGGTCTACCGGGCGGGCCTGAACTCGGTGCATCAGAGCCAGGTCGCGGCCGCCCGCTCACTCGGGCTGCCGCACCGGACCGCGCTGCGGTATGTGATCTTGCCGCAGGCGGTGCGGAACATCGTCCCGCCGCTGCTGAACGACTTCATCAGCCTGCAGAAGGACACCGCGCTGGTCGGCATCCTGGGCACGATCGAGGCGAACAAGGCGGCCGACATCTACAGCGAGCAGGTGTTCAATTTCTCCAGTTTTACGGTCGCCGCCATCTTGTTCCTCATCCTGACCATCCCGCTGGCCCGGTTCACCGACCGGCTGATCGAGCGTGACCGCCGCCGGCGGCTCGCCGGGGCGGCCCGGTGAGCACCGGGCCGGGCGGCCCGCCCGTGCCCGCCGACCCATCGGGGCCCGGCCCGGCACCCGGCAGCGAGGCGATCCGGATCGAGGGGCTGCACAAATCGTTCGGCGAGAACGAGGTGCTCAAGAGCATCGACCTGGCGGTCGCCTCGCACGAGGTGGTGTGCCTGATCGGGGCGTCGGGGTCGGGCAAGTCGACGCTGCTCCGGTGCATCAACCTGCTGGAGCCGATCAGCGGCGGGACCGTCTGGCTGTGGGGCAGCCGGATCACCGGGCCCGGCATCGACCAGAACCTGGTGCGCCGGTACATCGGCATTGTGTTCCAGTCGTTCAACCTGTTCCCGCACATGACGGTGCTGCGGAACGTGACGCTCGCCCCGGCGAAGGTGCTGGGCATACCGCAGCGCCAGGCCGAGGAGGAGGCCCGGGCGCTACTGGGCCGGTTCGGCCTGCTCGACAAGGCGGACGACTATCCCGACCGGCTGTCCGGCGGCCAGCAGCAGCGGGTCGCGATCGTCCGGGCGCTGGCCATGAAACCGCAGATCATGCTGCTGGACGAGGTCACCAGCGCGCTCGACCCGGAACTGGTGTCCGAGGTACTGGACGTGATCAGGGAACTGGCGGCCGGCGGCATGACCATGCTGATCGCGACGCACGAGATGGGTTTCGCGCGGGACATCGCCCGCCGGGTGTGCTTCCTGGAAGAGGGGCGGATCATCGAGGACGCGCCGCCGGCGGAACTGTTCAGCAATCCGCGGGACGAGCGGACCCAGCGCTTCCTGCGCCGGATCGTGGAGGCCGGCCGCATGTGACCGCGGGCGCGGCCGCCGGGAACAGCGGCGCGACTGCCCACGGCCGATCCTCCCGTCCGGGCCAAGACCGGGTAGCCATTTGGTCATGCGCCCGCCCGGCGTGGTCACCACCCGGCCGGGCGCGGGAGATAATTGGGACGACATCAGCGGGCCGGCCGGACCGGCGGCAGCCGGGCGGGGCCGGCGGCGGGTGCGATTGCGGCATGACAGCGATCAGGCCCGGCGGGAGGCATCGCGGACACGCCTGAGCGGGGAGCCGGGTTCTGGGCGCATCGTGGGCTGATCGCGGTCGCCACCGGGACGGCGCTGGCCGAGGCTGGCCTGCTGATCGCGGTGGCACCGGCCGCGCTGGCGCTGGCGCCGCAGGTGACCGCACTGCCGCCGCTGGCGGTGTTCCACGATCTGCGCTGGCTGGACCGGACGCCACCGTCCTGGCCGCTGTTCGTGCTGCTGCTCGCCGGGCTGCTGCTGGCCCGCTCCGCGGTCAACGCGGTGCTGGTGCGGCTGGCCTGGCCCGCTGGCTCGGCCCCGCCAGCGCCACTGGCCGCCTGGCGGTACGCGCTCGGCTTCACGGCCTTCGCCTGCCTGCTGCTGTCACCGCTGGCCAGCCTGACGCTCGGGCTGGCGGTGCTGCCGTTCTCCTGGCCGTTCCTGGCCACCATGGCGGTCCTGCTGCTGATCGCGCTGCCGCTGAGCCACGGCGGGGTCACCGGCGGCTGGTGGCGGATGCTGCCGCCGCCGGTGGCGGTGGGCTGGCTGCTCACCGACGTGGCGGTGCTGTCCGCCGCGGGCGCCGCCATCGGCGGCCTGCCCGCCGCCGCGCTGGTGGTCACCGCGCTGGCCGGGCTGGTCAACGCCCGTGCCTGGTACGGGCTGACCGCCGCGGTCGCCGCCCGCGGCCAGCGGCAGCCGGCCCGGCAGCGGCCGGCCTCGGCCCGGTGGCGGCTGGCAGGGCCTGCCCGCCTCCCGGCCGTGCCCGCCGTGACCATCGCGGCCCTCGCGGTGGTGACGCTGGCGATCAGGCTCGCCTTCTGGGCCAACGCCCCGGTGCCGCAGACCGCGGCCGCCCACGCCAGGCCGGCGGCGGCCGGGGTGACCGCCATCAGCGGGCCGGCGCCTTCCCCGCCCTGGCGGCAGCCGCCGGTGCTGGCCGTGCCCGGGTTCGGCTCGCATTGCTGCGCTGGCCCGCAGTGCTGCGGCTACGGCTGGCCGCTGGCCCGGGCCATGCCGGGCACCCTGGTGCAGTCGTTCTCCTACCGCGGGCTGAACCGGGCCGGGGACCCGCTCCCCTACGGGGTGACGGCCAGCGACCTGCCGCTGCCGGTGCTGGGCGACCGGATCGCCGCCCAGGTCTGGCAGCTGTACCACCGGACTGGCCGGCGGGTGGACGTGGTCGCCGAAAGCGAGGGCTCGCTCGGCGTGTATGCGATGCTCGCCCAGCATCGCGATGTCCCGGTCGCCGCGGTGGTGCTGCTCAGCCCGATCGTGGCACCCGGGCAGCTGGGGTATCGGGTCGGCGGCTCAGCCCTGGTTCCCGGCAGCGAACTGCAGGCGGTGGAGTGGTTCGTCGGCGGGCTGTCGCCGTTTGGCACCTCAGGCGCGCAGACGCTGATCGGCTCGGTCAGCCAGGTCGGCGCCCGGTTCGCGGCGGCGGCCGTCCGCCACCCGCGGCTGCCATGGCTGGAACTGGTCCCGCTGGCGGACGCGGTCACCTTGCCGGACTGCCGCCTGCCGCCCGACGTGGTGGTCGTGCCCGCCTTGCACGGGGAACTGCTGGGCGACCCGGTGGCGGTGCGGAGCGTCCGTGCCTTCCTGACCCATCACCGGGTCAGCGGGACAAGCAGCCTGCGCACGACGGCCGAGTTCGTCGCCGCCGCAGCCAGCGCCTGGCGGCTCCCGCAGGCGGCCGCCCCGTCCCCGCCATGCCCGCGCTGACGGCCGGTCACCGTGCCAGCGGCGGCCCCTGTCGGACCCGGGTGAGCGCGTCGGCCGGGCTTCCCCGCCACCAGCCGAGCGCCTCGATCCACCAGGTCAGGCCCGCCGGTACATAACGGCTGACGTGTTCACCGCCGCGATCGGCGGCTGCGCCGTCGGTGCGTCCCTCCAGCGCGACATCGAACGGGCCGGCCGCCGTCCGGTGGGCCAGCGTGTACTCCACGGCCGCCCGCAGTTCGGCGGCCGGCATGGTCTCGCCCAGGCCGTAGCCGGTGTGGGTGGGCATCATCCCGTCCCACCGGGCAGCCCGCCGGAAGGGTGGCTGATGCGGCCAGCGCCCGGCGCACCAGACCGGGATGCGCGGCTCCTGCACCGGCCGCGGCAGCATCGTCACGTCGTCGGCGGTCAGGTAGTCGCCGTGGAAACTCACCCGCTGGCCGCGCCACAGCAGGTCCAGCAGCCGCAGCGATTCGTCCAGCCGGGCGGCGCGCTGCCGCGCGCCGGCGGGCTCGCCGAACGCGCTGAACTCGGCGGGAAGCGAGCCCAGGCCGGCACCGAAGATCAGCCGCCCCCCGGTCAGGTGATCGAGGGTGACGGTCTCCCGTGCCACCTTGGCCGGGCGGCGGCGCGCCAGCGCGCTGACCATGACGCCGATCCGGATCCGCTCGGTCCGGGTGGCCACCGCGCTGATCACCACGGTGGGGTCCGCGACATGGCCGTGCGGCTCGCGCCACAGCAGGTGATCCCAGATGAAAAAGCCGTCCCAGCCGCTGTCCTCGGCGGCCACGGCGAGATCCAGCAGCAGCCGGGGGTCACCGAACATGCCCACGTTGGGCGCCCCGATGGCGTAACGCGGCGGCGCCGGCGGCACGGTCACGGCCTGCCCCCGGTCAGCGGTGCTCCGCCGGGTGACGCGCCTCCCAGCGGCCCTGGTAGAACCTGAGGTCGAACCGTTCCAGTTCGTCGCCGGAGTCACCGAACCCGGCAACCGACTCCAGCGTCACCTCCCGCGGCAGCAGCAGCGAGCCGAACCGGACTTCGGGGATGTCCGGGCAGTCGTAGAGCGGCACGTCCGACCTGGTGCCGTCGGCGAGGGCCAGTTCCAGCCGGTGCACCTTCGGGTTGACCCGCGCCAGCAGTGCCCGCGGCCCTTCGTCACCGCCGCCGGTGGTGACGTTCAGCAGATGGCCTGGTGGCAGCGGCGGCCCGGCCCGGGCGCCACCGTGCAGGACGCGGCCGTCGGCGTCACTGACCCGGATCATCGTGAACAGGTCGCCATCCTCCGGCTCATGCCGCTTGGCCCAGATGACCCACGTCAGCCCGTCGCCGCCGGTTCCCTCCGCGACCACATACCGACTGCCCATCTGGCCTCCCGCCGCACCGCGTGAGCCGCCCCTGAACGCGCCAGCCTAACCGGCCCGGGCCCGGATGAACATGCCCTGCCGGTGGCCCGCTGGCGGCAGGCAGCCGCTGGCCCGATCATGGATGGGTGGCGGTTGCGATCCAGGTCCGGGGCGCGGTGATCCCGCCGGAGGAGCTGTCCTGGCGTTTCTCCCGGTCATCGGGCCCCGGCGGGCAGTCGGTGAACACCACCGACAGCCGGGTGGAGGTTTCCTACGACCTGGCCACCTCCGATGCGCTGGGACCGGTGCTGAAGGAACGGGCGCTGCGTGCGCTCGCGGGCCGGCTGACCGGCGGGGTGATCACGGTGGCTGCCGCCGAGCACCGTTCGCAACTGCGCAACCGGGAGGCGGCGGCCAGCCGGCTGGCGGCACTGCTGGTGGCGGCGACCGCCCCGCCGCCACCGCCCCGGCGGCCGACGAGGCCGAGCCGGGCGGCCGTCCAGCGGCGGCTGGCTGACAAGCAGCACCGGTCGCAGACCAAGCGGCTGCGCCGGCCAGACCAGGACTAGCGGCGCGGCTAGTGCACCCGGCGGCGGCCACGGAAACCGGCAGCTACCAGGCCAAGGCCGATCAGCGCGACCACGGGCCCGATGACCGCCCACACGGTGGCCCCGGTCATGAAACTGCCGGCGATGTAGCCCAGTCCCTGCAGCGTCCAGACGATCCCGGCCAGCGCGGCCAGGACACCGATCACCACCAGCACGATCCACTTCATTCCAGGTGCCCTTCCGCCGGCCGCCGGTTTCCGCATCCTCGCACACGCCCGTCCCGCACGGGAGGCTGGCGGCCCGCCGCGGCCGCCTGGCAGGGTGAGGGCATGACTGATGACTCGGTGCACCGGGCGGTCACCGTCCAGCGAACCAGCCCCGGCGTGTTCACGGCCAGCAACAGCCGCGGCGGCCAGATCACCTTCGGCACCGGCGGTGACGCCGGCTTCACCCCGACCGAGTTGCTGCTGGCCGCGATCGGCGGGTGCACGGCGATCGACGTGGACATCCTGACCTCGCGCCGGGCACAGCCGGACAGCTTCGCTGTGCGGATCGATGCGGACAAGATCCGCGATGCCAGTGGCAACCGGCTGACCGGCATCGAGGTGACCTTCGCCGTCACCTTCCCCGCCGGGGACGCCGGTGACCAGGCCAGGGCGATCCTGCCCGATGTGGTGCGCAAGTCACATGACAAGCTGTGCACCGTTGGCCGCACGGTCGAGGTCGGCACCCCGATCACTGCCCGGATCGGGTAAAGAAGCCGCCGGCGGGCCGCCAGCGGAGGGCATCGTTCCCCGGCATCCTGGCCCGGTCACTGGCGCCGGGCCAGTAACGTGAACCGGACCGCGCGCGGGCAGCACCCCCCTCAGGCCCGCGCCCGGCGCCTCCGAGGAGACTCACATGCCTGGCTTCCGCAAGTTCCTGCTGCGGGGCAACCTGATCGACCTGGCCGTCGCGGTGGTGGTCGGGGTCGCCTTCAACAGCGTGGTGCAGGCGCTGATCAGGGACCTGATCACGCCGCTCATCAGCGCGGCCGGCGGGCAGCCGAACTTCTCCAGCCTGATCTTCTCGGTCAACCAGAGCCCGTTCTACTACGGCGACTTCATCAACACCGCGCTGTCCTTCATCGTCATCGCGGCCGTCGTCTACTACCTGGTGGTCGTCCCGGCCAACCGGATGGCCGCTATCGCCGAGCGGAACGCCGAGGTGACCGAGCGCCCGTGCCCGGAATGCCTGAGCGACATCCCGCTCGCGGCGACCCGGTGCAAGTTCTGCACCGCCCGGGTCGAGCCGGCCAGCGCCGCCGAACCGCCTGCCCGCGGCAGCGCGCGCCGGCTCCGGCCCCCCGGCCTGCGGTCCACGAACCTGCGGCCCTCTACTTCGCGTCCGCGTAACTAGCCACCACCGCCGTCGTCACCGGGAACCGGACCGGTGCCGGGCCGAACACCAGCCGGCCCGCCTCGGCGGCGGCCGCCCCGACCGCGTCCACCACCGCGGCGGCCAGGCTCTCCTGGCAGTGCACGATCACCTCGTCATGCTGGAAGAACACCAGCTCGGCAGGGCTGCTGGCGGGTGCTGCGGCCGCGGCTGGATCGGGGCCGGTGGCGGCACCGCCGTTCGGCAGCGATATCGCCGCCAGGCGGCGGCGCAGGCCGGCCAGCAGCACGATCGCCCAGTCGGCGGCGCTGGCCTGGACGACGAAGTTGCGGGTGAACCGCCCGCGGGCGCGCAACGACCGGCCCGCCCGGTGCTCCTCGGCGTCCGGCTCGTCCGCGACGGCGGTCAGCCCGCGCCAGGCGGCCGACGGTGGCGGGCAGGTGCGGCCGAGCCGGGACCGCACCACCCGGCCCTCTTCCCCGGCCCGGGCCGCCGCCTCGACATACTGTGCGGCCAGCGGGAACCGGCGGCGCAGCACGGCCAGCAACTGGCCCGCCTCGCCGCCCGCGCCGCCGTACATCGCCGACAGCAGCGCGACCTTGGCCTTGGCCCGCTCGCCGCCGAACGCACCGGCCAGCGCCTGG
Source organism: uncultured Actinomycetes bacterium (assembly GCA_963837105.1). Taxonomy (GTDB): domain Bacteria; phylum Actinomycetota; class Actinomycetes; order Streptosporangiales; family Streptosporangiaceae; genus UBA9676. The sequence continues at coordinate 125,578 of CAWIMG010000018.1, forward strand.
TACAGATCCCCGGTGCCGGCCGCGGCCGCGAGCGCGCGGTCCTCCGCCAGCGCGGCCAGCACCCGCGGCTCGAGTTGCGCAGCGTCGGCGACCACCAGCACGTGACCGGGGTCGGCGACCACCGCCCGGCGCAGCAGCCGCGGGATCTGCAGCGCGCCGCCGCCGCGCGACGCCCACCGGCCGGACACCACCCCGCCGACCACGTACTCGGGCCGGAACCGGCCCTCGCTGACCCACTCATCCAGCCAGCCCCAGCCGTGCGCGGCGTGCAGCCGGGCGAGTTCCTTGTATGCCAGCAGCAGTGGCGCGGCGGGATGGTCGACCTCGCGCAGCACCGCCGACCGGGTGGAGGCGACCCGCACGCCGCCGGCGGCCAGCGCCCGGATCACCTGGCTGGGTGAGTCCGGGTTGACCGGCCGGCCGAACGCGGCCGCGATCTGGCCCGCCAGTTCCGCCAGCCGGGCCGGGCGCAGGCCGGGCACCGGGCGCGGGCCAAGCTGCTCGGTGAGCAGGGCGTCGTGCACGTCGGCCCGCCACGGCAGGCCGTGGCCGCTCATCTCCGCCGCGATCAGCCCGCCCGCCGACTCGGCCGCCACCAGCAGCGCGAACCGGTCCGGATGCTCGTCGGCGGCTATCCGGCGCAGCTGATCGGCGTGCACCGCGATCACCGCCGCCAGCGCCGCCTGTGGCTCGCCGAAGACCGGGTCGGCCGCCTCGAACAGGGCGCCCTGCCCCGGGCGCGCCGCGGCCAGCCGGGGGCGGGTGCCCGCCGGCGCGGTCACCCCGGTCAGCCGGGCCCAGGCCGCGGCCAGCGACGCGGGCTCGCCCGGCCGTTCCTCCCGCCCCAGCAGCAGCGCCTCGGTCAGGGCCAGATCGTGGCAGCGCCCCACCCGCACGCCCGCGCGGAGCAGGTCCGGGTAGATGTCCGCGGTGGCCGGCCAGACCCAGCGGACGTCGCCGCGCCGCTCGTTGGCTGCGACGGCGGCCGCGAGATCGTCATGCCGGACGGCTGGCCCCTGGCTGGTCCCGTCATCGGATAGCTCGGCCAGCCAGCAGCCGCCGGCCGGCCCGGCCACCACTGCCACCCGCACGGACCGATTCTCGCCTGCCGGTCCGACAACCGCCGCCCGCCCGGCGCAGACGTGACCGGTCCAGGCGGGTGACCCGCCGGTGAGTGCTGGTGCCTGGCTACTGGCCGGGCGGCTGCGGTATACCCGCGAGCAGGGCGCGGACCTCGGTCTCCCGGTACCGGCGATGACCGCCCAGGGTGCGGATGGAAGTCAGCTTGCCAGCCTTGGCCCAGCGGGTAACGGTCTTGGGGTCAACCCGGAACATGGTGGCGACTTCCGCGGGTGTGAGCAGGGACTCGGCCTCCGGCGTGCGTGCAGGCATAACTACGGCCTCTCCCGCTGGACCCGTGCGGCGATCCGGCGTCATTGCTTCCCCGGCTCCTGGGCGGGAGCCTGCCGTGGATGTCCTATATGGCCCACTCAGCCCATTTTGGCATCACCAGTGGTGACAAATCGACCACCATGCGCAAGATTCTCTGCCGGGAGCGCACCTCAGCTGGCCCGTTCCAGGGCCGCCAGCGGCCGCCAGCGCCGGGTCACCCGCTGGTACATGGCGGTGGCCAGTTCCAGCTCCCCGCCCGCCAGTGCGCTCACCGCCACGGCCATCTCCGCCACCGACTGATCGGCGCACAGCGCATCGTCGCTCAGCAGTTGCACCAGGCCGCCATAGTCCAGCTCGACCAGCGCCTGCGGATCGAACTCGGCCAGCCAGGATGAGACCTGCGCCAGGTCGGCCGGCGTGCCCGGCCCGGGCACGGCAGCGCCGCCCGCGGCCCGGTAGCCGTCCAGGGCCACCCGCACCCGGTCCCGGGCCCGGTGCATGGGCGCGGTGTACACCAGCGCGCGGGACGGCACCGCCGGCCCGTCGAGCACCAGCCAGCGCTCGTCCGGCACGAACGGCGTGAACCAGGCCGGCGGCACCGACCAGGTCCGGGCCTGGATGTGGATCCGCAGTGTGCCCTGCTGCCCCCGGCTGCTGGCGAAGCCGGTGATCGCTGCGTCCACCGCGGCCGCCGGGAACGCGGCCAGCCGCAACTGCGGGGCTGTCGCCCGCAGCCGGGACAGTCCCAGCCACGAGCGCAGCCGCGTCTGCCAGGGGCAGATATAGGTGACGCCGTCCACCCAGCGCACGTACGCGTCGCCGCTTTCCCACTCGGGCGCCGCGACCGGCGTCACCGCGGTGAGCCGGCGCAATGCGTCCGCGTACTCGGCAGCGAGCGCGCCTGCCCGGCGTGGCCGGTCAGCCGATGCCGCATATGCCGCCCAGCGCGTGCTGTCTGGCTCAGCGAAAGCCGACAGCGGCTCATAGACGCGCAGATATGCGACGTAGGGGAGCACGAACGCATGGTGGCACGGTGCCCGCGCGGTACCGCGGTACGACACGCGACGAGATCATCACCCCCGCCGCCAGCACCGCGCGGCCGGCACCGGCACCGCCGGACAGTACCCCGGAACGGCATACCCTTGGTTCGATCCGCATCAACGAGGACGCGGGACACCTACAGGAGTCACTGCCGTGACGGACGTGTTCGCGAGATCCGGCTCCGGCGTCACCACCAGCCCGGCCGGGCACGAGCAGGTCGTCTTCTGCCAGGACACCCAGTCCGGGCTGCGGGCGATCATTGCCATCTACTCCACCGTGCTCGGGCCGGCCCTGGGCGGCACCCGGTTCTACCCCTACCCGAGCGAGAGCGCCGCCCTGGCCGACGTGCTCAACCTCTCCCGCGCCATGGCCTACAAGAACGCGCTGGCCGGGCTGGACCTCGGTGGCGGCAAGGCGGTCATCATCGGCGACCCGGACCGGGACAAGTCCGAGGCGCTGCTGCGCGCCTATGGCCGGTTCGTGGAGTCGCTGGGCGGCCGCTACATCACCGCCTGCGACATCGGCACCTACAGCGAGGACATGGACATCGTGGCGCGCGAGTGCCGCCACGTCACCGGCCGGACGGTGCCGAACGGCGGTGCCGGCGACTCCTCGGTGCTCACCGCGGCCGGCGTGTTCGCGGGCATGCGCGCGGCTGCCAGCCATGCCTGGGGCGACGCCAGCCTGGCAGGGCGGCTGGTCGGGGTGGAAGGTGTCGGCAAGGTCGGCCACCGGCTGGTCGGCCATCTGGTGGAGGCCGGGGCCCGGGTGGTGATCTGCGACGTGAACGGCGAGGCCGCCCACGCCGTCGTGGCCGAGCACCCCGAGGTGGAGGTCGCGGACAGCCGGGCTGAGCTGCTGGCCCGGCAGCTGGACGTGCTCGCGCCCTGTGCGATGGGCGGCACGCTGGACGACGGCACGGTGGCCGTGCTGACCGCCCGGATCGTCTGCGGTGGGGCCAACAACCAGCTCGCCCATCCCGGGATCGAGAAGATGCTGGCCGACCGGAGCATCCTGTACGCACCCGATTACCTGGTCAACGCGGGCGGCGTCATCCAGGTGGCGGACGAGCTGGCCGGGTTCAATTTCCAGCGGGCGCAGGCGCGGGCGGCCGGGATCTTCACCACCACCAGGAAAATCTTCGCCCTGGCCGACGAGGAAGGGGTGCCGCCGGCGGTCGCGGCGGACCGGCTGGCCGAACGCCGGATGGCCGAGATCGGGCGGCTGCGCGGTATCTGGCTCGGCTCTTGACCGGCTGCCGGCCGACTCCCGGCGCGGCACCGCCCGGCGAGGGCAGCGCTCGCGGCGCAAAACAGGTACCGTTAGAGGGGTATGCAGGCTCGAATGCACGCCGTGCTCCTGGCGGTGGAGTCACGGCGCGTTTGCGCGCCGTGACGCACGCACGTTGTGGGCGCCGTGCGGCAGAGCCGGTCATAATTCAGTGCAGGGAGAGGAGCCCGGCCCGGGTTCCGCATGTTCGAGGGGGTCGAGCCAATGGGGCGCGGCCGAGCCAAGGCCAAGCAGGTGAAGGTGGCCCGCCAGCTGAAGTACAACAGCGGCGGCACCGACCTTGACCGGCTGCGGACCGAATTGGGCGTAGGCAGGGGCGACGAGGACGAGGACGACCCCGGCTACGCGGACCTCGTGGAACGCTACCGCGACATCGCCGAGGCCAACGGCGAGGGCGAGCACGGCGAGTAGCCTGCCCATGCCCGCCGGCCTGGCACCGGCCGGCCGCGGCGGCCATGACCGGTCACGGATGGATGCCGGCCAGCCGGGCACCGTTGCCGTCGGCGGTGATCTGCCCTAGCACCCAGGCACCGGTGCCGCGGCCGGACAGCAGCCGCAGTGCCCGGTCGGCGTCGCTGGCGGCGACCACCGCGGCCATGCCCACGCCCAGATTGAAGACCCGCTCCATTTCCGGGGCGGCGATCTTGCCGTGGCCCGCCAGCAGGCCGAACACCGGCGGTGGCCGCCAACTGCCGCGGTCCAGCACCGCGCCCAGGCCGGGCGGCACCACCCGGGCCAGGTTCGCCGCCAGCCCGCCACCGGTGATGTGTGCCAGCGCGTGCACCTCGCAGCCGGCCGCCAGCGCCAGGCAGTCCCGGGCGTAGATGGCGGTCGGGGTGAGCAGTTCCTCCCCCAGCGGCCGGCCCAGTTCCGGCGGCTCGGCGGCCAGATCCAGCCCGCTGCCGTCGATGACCCGCCGGACCAGCGAATAGCCGTTGGCGTGCAGCCCGGACGAGGCCAGCCCGAGCACCACGTCGCCGGCCCGGACCCGGTCCGGGCCGAGCACGGCGTCGGCCTCCACCACCCCGGTGGCCGCGCCGGCCAGGTCGAAGTCATCCGGCCCGAGATGGCCCGGATGCTCGGCCGTCTCACCGCCGAGCAGCGCGCAGCCCGCCCGCACGCAGCCCTCGGCCACCCCGGCCACCACGGCAGCCGCCCGCTCCGGCCGGAGCCGGCCGAACACCACGTAGTCGGTCAGGAACAGCGGCTCCGCCCCGCAGGCGGCCAGATCATCCACCACCATCGCGACCAGGTCGATGCCGACCGTGTCATACCGGCCGAGCCGCTGCGCGATCACCACCTTGGTGCCCACCCCGTCGGTGGAGGTGGCCAGCAGCGGCCGCCGGTAGCGGGCCAGCGCACTGGCGTCGAACAGGCCGGCGAAGCCGCCGATGCCGCCGACCACCTCCGGCCGGCCGGCCCGGGCCACCGCGGCGGTCATCAGCGTCACCGCCCGCTCGCCCGCCTCGATGCTGACCCCTGCGGCCGCATAGTCGCCGCCCGGCAGCGTCACAGCAGTCCCGTCACCATCTCGCCGCTGGCGGGTTCCTCCAGCAGATGCTTGCCCTGCCCGGCCTCGCTGACCGGGATCGGGTAGTCGCCGTCGAAGCACGCCCGGCACAGGCTGGTGGCCGGCCGCGTGGTCGCCCCGACCAGCCCGGCCAGCGAGATGAAGCCGAGCGAGTCCGCCCCGATCAAGGCCTGGATCTCGGCTACCGACAGGCTGCCGGCGATCAGCTCGGCCCGGGTCGCGAAGTCGATCCCGTAAAAGCACGGCCAGGACACCGGCGGGCTGGAGATCCGCACATGCACCTGGGCCGCGCCCGCCTCCCGCAGCATCGCCACGATGGCCCGCTGGGTGTTGCCGCGCACGATCGAGTCGTCCACCACCACCACCCGCTGGCCCGCGATCACGCTGCGCAGCGGGTTCAGCTTGAGCCGGATGCCCCGCTCACGGATGGTCTGGCTGGGCTGGATGAAGGTCCGGCCCACGTAGGAGTTCTTGACCAGGCCCTGGCCATAGGGGATGCCGCTGGCCTGTGCGTACCCGATCGCCGCCGGGGTGCCGGACTCGGGCACCGGAATGACCAGATCCGCGTCCGCCGGATGCTCGGCGGCCAGCCTGCGGCCGGCCTCCACCCGGGCCGCCTGCACGCTGCGGCCGGAGATGGTGGTGTCCGGCCGGGCCAGGTAGACGTACTCGAACAGGCACCCACGCGGCTGGGCCTGCGCGAACCGGGACGAGGACACTCCCCGCTCACCGATCGCGATCAGCTCACCGGGCTCCACCTCACGCACGAAGGTGGCACCGACGATGTCCAGCGCCGCGGTCTCGCTGGCCACCGCCCAGCCCCGGGCCAGCCGCCCCAGCACCAGCGGCCGGAACCCCTGCGGATCCCGGGCCGCGTACAGCGTCTTCTCGTCCATGAACACCAGCGAGAACGCGCCCCGCACCAGTGGCAGCGCGGCCAGCGCGGCGTCGGCGACGCTGGCCGCGGACGGGTCGGCGAACAGCGCGGTCAGCACGTCGGTGTCGGAGGTGCTGACCGGCCCCCGCCACGCCTCCGCCGCGCCTTCCACCATGGCGGCCAGTTCCAGGGTGTTGATCAGGTTGCCGTTGTGGCCGAGCGCCAGGCTGCCGGACACGGTCAACCGGAAGGTCGGCTGCGCGTTCTCCCAGGTCGAGGCCCCGGTGGTGGAGTACCGGCAGTGCCCGACCGCGATGTGGCCGGTCAGCGTGGACAGCACCGACTCACTGAACACCTGGGCGACCAGCCCCATGTCCTTGAACACCATGATCCGGGTGCCGTCGCTGACCGCGATGCCCGCCGACTCCTGGCCCCGGTGCTGGAGCGCGTACAGGCCGAAGTAGGTGAGCTTGGCGACATCCTCGCCAGGCGACCAGACGCCGAACACTCCGCAGGCGTCCCGCGGGGGCCGGTCAGCCCGATCGGTATCTCCGGCCAGCCGGCCATCGGGCTCGATCACGAGGGTCAGTTTACTGAGCTGGCCTTACCCACCGCGGCAGCCACCCGGAGAGAACGACTACCAGGCGATCTGGAGGAAAGCGGCGTCGTAGGTGCCGTGCGGGATCGGGGTGAACGTGTTCCCGGTGAGGACACCGAGGATGGTGCCGGGGCCGTACGGGGTTCGCTTGCCGCGGGGGTCGGAAACGACGAGCTCCCGGCCGCCCGGGCCTGCCCACAGCACATACTGCAGGTCCACCTCCTGCGGGCCGCCGGCCGGGAACCGGTCCGCGGGGAACTGGTCCTCGGACAGGATCGGCTGCCCGGTGCGGGCGGAGAATTCGGTGATTCCCTGCGGGGTGACGGTGACGATCCTGCTGCCGTCGGGGGTGAGGAGCGTGTTGGAGCCTAGCGCCCCGGGGTCGGCGAAGGTGAGGACGACCTTGGCGGACGCCAGGCTGGTGCCGGGCGCGGTGGTGTCGAGCAGCCGGATGTTCGTGGCCTCCGGGGCCAGGCTCCGGTAGGCGTCAACCGTGTGCGCTGCCAGCACGATCGTGACCGCGGCCGCGGCGATAGTCCAGGCCAGCAGGTCAGCCCGCCGCACACGGACGCACCGCCGCACGAGTATCCCGGTGAGCACGACCGCGGCCAGGGCGCCGGCGACCGCGGCCAGGAACGACAGGGATATTGCCCCCCAGTTGCCGTTCGTCTGCTGGAACGCCAGCGTCGTCCCGTCCGCGGTCCAGGAGAAGATCTGGCCGAACGGCTTGTTGTTACCGATCCAGCCGCCGCCGGGCCAGGCCCAGGACCGGATTGCCCCGGTGGCGAGGGTGACGACCTGGATGGACTGGCCGAAGTCCAGGGCGAGCCTGGTGCCGTCGGGGGACACGGTCATCCCGTCGAGCCGGGTGTGGGAGATCGTTTCCGGCACGGCCAGGCGGGCCAGCGTTACGGTGTGGGTGGCCGGGTCGAAGATCATCTTGAAGAACACCGTGGGGGTGGTGATGTCCCGGTTCTGGGCTGGCATCCCGGCCTGGCCGGAGGCGATGGGCCAGTACCGCTGGGCGGCCAGGACGAAGGTGCGGTCGTCGGCGGCGGCGCTCACCCAGGTGAAGATCTGGTAGGGCGGGGGCGGGGTGACCGTGGCCAGCACCTGCCCGGTGAGAGTCGAGCGCACCACCACGGCCTCGCCGCCCCTCACCTGGACGGGGGCGGTCAGGGTCAGCGCGGCGAAGTAGCGGGGCACCTGATACAGCGCCGCCTGACCCAGCGGCGCCGGACGCAACGGCGCCGGGGAGGGGTGGGACCGCACGGCTGGGCCAGCCGGACGGGCATTGCCGTGGAATGTGGCGGAGATGGCCAGCGAGGCGGCGACCACGCCAATGACCGCGGCGGCGGCGGCCAGCGGCACGAGCAGGCTGGACCACCGGCGCAGAGCCGGCCGGAGCGGCCAGCGGTACTGGCGCCGGGCCCCGTCCCGGTCTTCTGGCAGCCGCAGTGGCGGCACGCTGCCCGGCGTCACCGTTTCGGCGGCTGCCTGGGCGGCTGCGCGGATGCGGTCCTCGACGGTGCTCATGGCGCTTCCTTGATCACACGGCCGAGCGCGGCCAGCGCCCGGGAGGTGGTGGACTTGACGGTGCCCTGGCTGACACCCATGCAGGCGGCGATCTCGTGCTCGGCGAGTTCGAGGTAGAAGCGGAGCACCAGGGCTTCCCGCTGGCGAGGTGGCAGGCGGTGCAGCGCGGCCAGCACCTGCCGGTGCTCCTCGCCCACCAGCACCGAGGTCTCCGCCGACTCGGCCGTCTGCCATGGCCCGGCTGCCCGGGCCAGCCGGTCATGCTGGCTGCGCTGGCGGCGCCGCGCCGAGCGGCAGCCGTTCAGCACCGCAGACCGCAGGTAGGGCAGTGCCTTGGCGGGGTCGGTCAGCCTCGCCCAGTGCCGGAACAGCCCGCAGAACGCCTCCTGCACCACGTCCTCGGCGGCCGCCTGGTCGCCGAGCATCACCACGCCCAGCCGGATCAGGCCGAGCGCGTGTGCCTGGTACAGGCCCGCTACCGCCTCGCGGGCCGGCCCGTGCCGGTCGGGCACATCGGCCTGGACCGGTTCCCGCGTCGTGTTGCTGCCCACATATCAGAGACTCCCAGGCGGTGCCCTGGTTGCCTGCCGTTCCCGGCTGCCGTTCCCGGCTGCCGGGCCAGCGTCACCCCGGCCAGAGCGGGAGCCAGGACGACAGGTCGGCGCGCGGGCCGCTGGCCCGGATCTGCCCGGCCGCCACCGCGGCCGTCCAGCCGGCCCGGCCGGCCGCCAGCCCCAGCCAGGTCAGCGGGTCGGTCTCGACCACGTTCGGCGGGGTGCCACGGGTGTGCCGCGGGCCCGCCACGCACTGCACCGCCGCGTAGGGCGGCACCCGGACCTCCACCGCCCGGCCGGGCGCCCGCTCGGCCAGCACCCCCAGCAGGTAGGTCACGGCCGCCCGCAGCGCCCTGGGGGACGGCGCCAGCCCGCGGTCCACCGCGGCCAGCGCCCCGCGCACGCACTCGCGGCTGAGCTCGGCCGCCGTCACCGGGCCCGGCCAGGCCGGCTCGGCCAGCGCCGCGCGCTGCTCGGTGACGGCGGCCAGCAGCCGCTCGGCACTGATCGCCCGGGCCGGCATGACGGTCAGCCGAACAGCGCGGGCAGCACCCGCCGGTGGGTCCCGGCCAGTTCGGCCAGCGGCACCGAGAACAAGCCGGTCACCGTGAGGCTGTCGCCGCCGGTCTCGCCGAGCACGGTGGCCGGCACCGCGTGCCGCTGGCACAGCGCCGCGAACGCCGCCTCCGCGCCTGGCGCCACTGTCACCGCCAGCCGCGCGGCCGACTCGCTGAACAGCAGCGTGAACGGATCGCCGGGCAGTTCCACCCGGCAGCCGGCCCGGCCGGCCAGGCAGCATTCGGCCAGCGCAATCGCCAGCCCGCCGTCGGACACGTCGTGCGCCGCCGCCAGCAGCCCGGCCCCGGCCGCGGCGGCGAGCAGCGACGCGGCCGCGCGCTCGGCCGCCAGATCGGGGGCTGGCGGGCGGCCACCCAGATGGCCGTGCACGACCTGCGCCCAGGCCGAGCCGCCGAACTCGGCCGCGGTGGTGCCGAGCAGCACCACCTGCCCGCCGGGCTGGCCGAATCCGATCGGCAGCGCGCGCCGCACGTCGTCCAGCACACCGAGCACGCCCACCACCGGGGTCGGGTGGATGGCCATGTCCTGAGTCTGGTTGTAGAAGCTGACATTCCCGCCGGTGACCGGGATGCCCAGGAACTGGCAGCCGTCCGCCAGGCCCCGCACCGCCTCCGCGAACTGCCACATCACGGCCGGATCCTCCGGCGAGCCGAAGTTGAGGCAGTCGGTGACCGCGACCGGGCGGGCGCCGGTGGCGGCCACGTTCCGGTACGCCTCGGCCAGCGCCAGTTGCGCGCCCAGGTAGGGATCGAGCTTCCCGTACCGGCCGTTGCCGTCGGTGGCCAGCGCCACCCCCAGCCCGCTCTGCTCGTCGATCCGGATCACGCCCGCGTCCTGCGGCATGGCCAGCACCGTGTCGCCGCGCACGTGCCGGTCGTACTGCTCGGTCACCCAGGTCTTGTCCGCCAGGCCGGGGCTGGCCAGCAGGTCCAGCAGCGCGGCCCGCAGCTGCGGGCCGGACGACGGCCGGGGCAGAGCGGCCGGGTCGTCCGCGGCCAGCGCGTCCTGGCTGGCCGGGCGGGCGGCGGGCCGGGTGTAGACCGGGCCGTCGGCGGCGGTCTGCGGGGCGATGTCCACCACCAGCTCGCCGTGCCAGCTGACCTGGAGCCGGCCGGTACCGGTCACCTCGCCGATCACCGTGGCCGGCACGTCCCAGCGGGCGCAGATGGCCAGGAAGGCGGCTACGTCGGCGGGCGCGACGACCGCCATCATCCGCTCCTGCGACTCGCTCATCAAGATCTCGGCCGGGCTGAGTGCCGGGTCCCGCAGCGGCACCGCGTCCAGCCGGATCCGCATGCCAGTGCCGGCCGCCGCCGCCAGCTCGGCGGTGGCGCAGGACAGCCCGGCCGCACCGAGGTCGCCGAGACCGGCCAGCAGCCCGGCCGCGCCCAGTTCCAGGCAGCACTCCACCAGCAGCTTCTCCAGGAACGGGTCGCCGACCTGGACGCTCGGCCGTTTGGCCGCCGCACCGCCCCCGAACGAGGCGCTGGCCAGCACCGACGCGCCGCCGATGCCGTCCGGCCCGGTCCGGGAGCCGAACAGGATGACCTGGTTGCCCTCGCCGCGGGCGGCGGCGAACTGAAGGTCACCGTGCCGCATCACGCCCACGCACAGGGCGTTGACCAGCGGGTTGCCCGCATAGCAGGGATCGAAGGCGAGCTCGCCGCCGATGTTTGGCAGGCCCAGGCAGTTGCCGTAGAACGAGATCCCGGCCACCACCCCGGGCAGCACCCGGGCGGTGTCCGGCGCGTCCGCCGGGCCGAACCGCAGCGCGTCCATCACCGCCACCGGGCGGGCGCCCATGGCCAGGATGTCGCGGACGATCCCGCCGACGCCGGTGGCCGCGCCCTGGAACGGCTCCACATAGGAGGGGTGATTGTGCGACTCGATCTTGAAGGTGACCGCGTAGCCCTGGCCGATGTCGACCACGCCGGCGTTCTGCCCGATGCCGGCCAGCAGCGTGGTGACGGGCGGCGCCTTCTCGGCGAACTGGCGCAGGTACACCCGGGAGGACTTGTACGAGCAGTGCTCACTCCACATGACCGAGTAGATGGCCAGCTCGCAGTCGGTCGGGCGGCGGCCGAGCAGATCCCGGATGCGCTGGTATTCCCCTCTGGTCAGGCCCAGCTCGGCGTAGGGCTGCGGCCGGTCCGCGGTGGCCGCCGCGGCGACGGTGTCCAGCCCGGTTCCGCTCACCCGGCAACCACGTGAGCGATGGCGGAGGTGAAGAATGTCAGGCCGTCGCCGCCCGGGCCGGTCAGCGCGTCGATCGCGTGCTCGGGATGGGGCATGATGCCCACCACGTTCCCGGCCTCATTCCTGACGCCGGCGATCAGCCGGGCGGAGCCGTTCGGGTCACCGCTGGCGTACCTGGCCACCACCTGACCGTGGTTCTCCAGGGTGTCGAGCGTGGCCTGGTCGGCGAGATAGGCACCCTCACCGCTCTTGAGCACCAGGGTGATCTCCTGTCCCGGCTGGTAGCCACTGGTCCACGGGGTGCTGGTGTCCTCGATCCGGACCCGCAGGCGGCGGTCGATGAACTTGCGGCCGGCGTTACGCGTCAGCACGCCGGGCAGCAGATGAGCCTCGCACAGGATCTGGAAGCCGTTGCAGACGCCCAGCACCGGCAGTCCGGCCGCCGCGGCCGGCAGCAGGTCGGCCATGATCCGCGCGAACCGGGCGATGGCACCGCAGCGCAGGTAGTCGCCGTAGGAGAAACCGCCGGGCAGGATCACCGCATCCACCCCGCGCAGCCCGCGGTCGGCATGCCAGAGCGGGACCGCCTCGCCGCCGGCCCGGGTGACCGCACGCGCCGCGTCACGGTCGTCCAGGGATCCGGGGAAGGTCACGATTCCCACGCGGGCGGTCATCGGCGTCCTCGCAGGCCAAGGCTCCGGGTAACGGTCACTCGTCGTGTCCGGGGTACCTTGGCAGGCTACCGGTTCGCGGCCAGCGGCGGCAGGCGGGTCAGCGGCCCGGTGGCCGCCCGGTCAGCCGGCGTCGCGCAGTTGCTCGCCGGGCGCCGCGGTCAGTGGCGCCCCGTCCCGCCAGGCAATCCGCTTCTGCAGCGAAACCACGGGCTGGCTTTCCGGGCCACTGGTGAGCGTTACATCGTCCACACATGCCTGCATGATGGCGAGCCCGCGGCCCGATTCCGGGAGTGTGGCGATGGTCTCATCGGAGGCCATTTCCCCGGCGTCACCGGCGCGCCGGTGGAAACGGCCGGAAGTGGCCGGCCGGGCCGGGCGGCGGCGCATCCGGAGGGAGGGCACTTGCGGCAGCGCCATCCGGCGGCGCAGCCTGGGCAGCCGCAGCGCGTCGAAGGTGCGGCCAGCGTTCTGCACCTCGACCACACAGCCACCGCGGCCGACGCTCGCCAGGACCTCGTACCGCCGCCCCGGGCCGCCGTGCTGGACCACATTGGTGCAGGCCTCGGTGACAGCGAGCAGCAGATCGGCTACGCCTTCGTCGTCGGCCCCGAGGTCCCGCAGCGTGTCCCCCAGCACATGGCGCATCACCGGGACGCTCAGCGCCTCACGCGGGAACACCAGGCAGAACCTCACGTCCACGGCGGCCTCCTCGGCATGTCGTACCCGAGTACGCATCCGCTCCTCAGCCCTGCCTCCAGTGTTTCGCTTGCCTGTTATCTGCCTTCCCCGTCCGCACCGCAATAATCGTCTGTTCACACAACGTTCTTTCGGCCGCGGGCAGGCCAATCAGCGCGCCCGCAGTGTGAATTCCTCGATCACCGGGTTAGCCAGCAATTCACCCGCCAGTTCAGTCATGCGCTCCAGAGCGGCCTCGCCGGGCGTTCCGGCCACTTCCAGTTCGAACCGCTTTCCCTGGCGGACGCCGGTCACCTCACCGAATCCCAGCCGCTGGCAGGCACCCCGGATGGCCTCACCCTGCGGGTCGTGGATCTCCGGCTTGAGCATGACCTCGACGATGATCTGGGCCACTTCGCCGCCTTTCCTCGATGCCGCTACGGGCACGCAGCGTAACCCACACCGGTGCCGCCAGGTGGCCGGCCGGCCGGGGCCAGCGGGGTTAGCCCAACCGACGCGTGTCTGTCACGATGGCGGGTAGAGCACACCCGGCTGGCCGCGGTGATCCTGGGGTCAGCCCCTGACGCAAGGAGTGGCACGTGGCCGTTAACGCTGACGGTGCGGTCACCGCACCGGGAACCGGAGGCCTGGACGGGCCGGCCGGTTCGCGCGCAGAACTTATCCAGCTCCTCACCCCGGAAGGGGAGCGGGCCGACCATCCCGACTACCCCCTCGACCTGACCACCGATGAGGTCAAGGCCCTCTACCGGGACCTGGTCATCATCCGCCGGATCGACACCGAGGCCATCGCCCTGCAGCGGCAGGGCGAACTCGGGATCTGGGCCTCGCTGCTGGGCCAGGAAGCCGCCCAGGTCGGCTCCGGCCGGGCGCTCGGGCCGCGCGACATGGCCTTCCCGACCTACCGCGAGCACGGCGTGGCATGGTGCCGGGGAGTGGACCCGGTGAAGCTGCTGGAGCTGTTCCGTGGCGTCAGCCACGGCGGCTGGGACCCGGCCGAGCACAACTTCCACCTGTACACGATCGTGATCGGCGCGCAGACGCTGCACGCCACCGGATACGCCATGGGAATCCAGCGGGACGGGCTGGTAGGCGAGAACGGCGAGGCGGTGATCGTCTACTTCGGCGACGGCGCGACCAGCCAGGGCGACGTGAACGAGGCCTTCATCTGGGCGTCGGTGTTCAACGCCCCGGTGGTGTTCTTCTGCCAGAACAATCAGTGGGCCATCTCCGAGCCGCTGGAACGGCAGAGCCGGATCCCGCTGTACCAGCGGGCCAGCGGGTTCGGGTTCCCCGGCCTGCGGGTGGACGGCAACGACGTGTTCGCCTGCCTGGCGGTCACCCGGGCCGCGCTACAGGCCGCCCGGGACGGCCAGGGGCCGACCCTGATCGAGGCCTACACCTACCGGATGGGCGCGCACACCACCACCGACGACCCGACCAGGTACCGGCTGGCCAGCGAACTGGAGGCGTGGAAGCTGAAGGACCCGGTGGAACGGGTGAAGGCCTTCCTGGTCCGCACCGGATCCGCCGACGCGGCCTTCTTCGAGGGCATCGAGGAAGAAGCGGACCAGGTCGGCCGCCACATCCGGCAGGCCTGCCTGGAAATGCCCGATCCGGTGCCGTCGGCGATGTTCGAGAACGTGTACGCGCAGCCGACTGCCCTGCTCCGGCAGGAGCGCGACGCCTACGCCGCCTACCTGGATTCGTTCGTCAGCGAGGAGGCCGCGCGATGACCACCCTGACGCTGTCCAAGGCCCTGAACGAGGGGCTGCGCAAGGCCCTGGAATACGACCCCAAGGTGGTGGTCATGGGCGAGGACGTCGGCAAGCTGGGAGGCGTCTTCCGGGTCACCGACGGGCTGCAGAAAGACTTCGGCGAATCGCGGGTGGTGGACACCCCGCTGGCCGAGTCCGGCATCGTCGGCACCGCGGTCGGGCTGGCGCTGCGGGGCTACCGGCCGGTCTGTGAGATCCAGTTCGACGGGTTCGTCTTCCCCGCGTTCGACCAGATCGTCAGCCAGCTGGCGAAGATGCGGATGCGGTCGCTCGGCTGCCTGTCGATGCCGGTGGTGGTCCGGATTCCGTTCGGAGGCGGGATCGGCGCGGTCGAGCACCACAGCGAGTCGCCGGAGGCGCTGTTCGCGCACATTCCCGGGCTGAAGACGGTCGCCTGCTCCGGCCCGGCCGACGCCTACACCATGATCCAGCAGGCCATCCGCTCCGACGATCCGGTGATCTTCTTCGAGCCCAAGCGCCGGTACTGGGACAAGGAGGAGGTGGACACCGGTGCAGACCTGGGCACCGCCCTGCCGCTGGAGTCAGCCCGGACCGTGGCCGAGGGCACCGACGTGACCGTGCTGGCCTACGGGCCGATGGTGCGCACCTGCCTGGAAGCCGCGGTCGCCGCCCGCGACGACGGCCGGTCGCTGGAGGTCATCGACCTGCGCTCGCTGGCGCCGCTCGACCTGCCCGCCATCCTCGCCTCGGTGCGCAAGACCGGCCGCTGCATCGTGGTCCACGAGGCACCGGTCACCGGCGGCCTCGGCGCCGAGATCGCGGCCCGGGTGACCGAGCAGTGCTTCTACCAGCTGGAGGCGCCAGTGCTGCGGGTGGCCGCCTTCTCCGCGCCCTACCCGCCATCGCGGCTGGAGGACCACTACCTGCCGGACCTGGACCGGGTGCTCGACGCGGTCGACCGGACGTTCGGGTACTGAGGAGGCCGGAATCTATGTCTGAGGTGAAACAGTTCCGGCTGCCAGACGTCGGGGAGGGGCTGACCGAGGCGGACATCGTCTCCTGGCATGTCAAGCCCGGGGATGCGGTAAAAGTCAATCAGGTGATCGTGGAGATCGAGACCGCGAAGGCGGTCGTCGAGTTGCCGTGCCCGTTCGAGGGGATCGTCACCGGGCTGCTGGTCGACGAGGGGGCCAACGTCGCGGTCGGGACGCCGATCATCGCGGTCAACGTCGCTCCAGACGCCGATAGTGCGGGCGACCGCACGGCCACCGCCGGTGTCCCGGCGGGCGCGGGCGACCGCCCTGCCGCTGGCGATGTCCCGGCGGGCTCAACGCCAGCCGGAACATCGGCGGCGTCCGACGGTGATCTGGTTCCCTCGCCGCCCCCGGAGACCGCGGTCGAGCCGGGGATTCATGGCAGCCCGGCGCCGAAGGTGGAGCGGCAGGCGGTGCTGGTCGGATACGGCGTGAGACTCGGGACCACGAAGCGGCGGCAGCGGAAGAACGCACTGCGCCGCCGCGGATCCGCTAGCGGATGCGGCGGCATCGGAGGGCCGGGGGCTCACGCCGTCGATTCGGCCATCGGCTGGGGAGGCGCCGGGGGCCGACTCGGCGGCTGTTGCCGTCCCAGCGGTGTCGGGGAACGGGCGGGTGCTGGCTAAGCCGCCGGTGAGGAAGCTGGCGAAGGAGCTGGGGGTGGATTCTGGCCGGGGTGGCCGGGAGCGGGCCGGGCGGGTCGATCACCCGGGAGGACGTGCAGGGCGCGGTGCCGGGCGCCGGGCAGCCGGCCTGGCCGGCCGGCGGGGCGGTGCTGCGGGAGGAGCGGATCGCGGTCCGTGGGGTGCGCAAGCACACCGCGGCGGCGGTCAGTGCCAGTGCCTTCACGGCCCCGCACGTGACCGAGTTCCTGCAGGTGGACGTGACCGCGTCGATGGCGGCGGTGGGGCGGCTGCGGGAGCTGGCGGAGTTCGCGGAGCTGCGGGTCTCACCGTTGCTGCTGGTGGCCAAGGCGGTGCTGGTGGCCGTGGCCCGGCATCCGATGATCAACTCGTCCTGGGACGAGCAGGCGCAGGAGATCGTGGTGAAGCACTACGTGAACCTGGGCATCGCCGCCGCCACCGAGCGCGGGCTGATCGTGCCGAACATCAAGGACGCCCACCTGCAATCCCTGCCCGGGCTGGCCCGGGCGCTGGCCGAGCTGACCGCGACCGTGCGGGCCGGCAAGGCACAGCCGGCCGACCTGGCCGGCGGGACGATCACCATC
Organism: uncultured Actinomycetes bacterium; assembly: GCA_963837105.1. Lineage (GTDB taxonomy): Bacteria > Actinomycetota > Actinomycetes > Streptosporangiales > Streptosporangiaceae > UBA9676. The sequence goes on from CAWIMG010000018.1 coordinate 142,540, forward strand.
ACCAATGTGGGCGTGTTCGGGGTCAACGCCGGGACTCCCATCCTGACTCCGGGTGAGGCGGCGATCCTCGCCTTCGGGCAGGTGCGGGAGATGCCCTGGGTGCACCAGGGGCAGATCGCGGTGCGGCAGGTGACCACCCTCTCGTTCTCCTTCGACCACCGGATCGTGGACGGTGACCTCGGATCGGCGTTCCTGCGGGACGTCGGTGCGATGCTGGCCGATCCGGTCGCCATGCTGGCCTGGAGCTAAGACACGCCCCAACCGGAAAGGACGGCGATGTTCCATCACGTCGTGGTGTTCACCTGGCGGGACGGCACTACCGAGGAGCAGGTATCAGCGGTGGCGGCGGAACTGGCCAAACTGCCGGACGAGATTCCGGCGATCCGGCGCTACGAGTTCGGCCCGGATGCCGGGCTGGACCCGTTCACCGCGGACTTCGCGGTCGTCGCCGCGTTCGAGGACGCCGATGGCTACCTGACCTACCGTGATCACCCGGCCCACGGGAAGCTGATCGAGGACTACCTCAACCCGATCGTGGCCAGCCGCAGCCGGGTCCAGTTCGAGGTCTGACCCGCCGCAGGCCAGCCCGGCTCAGAAAGCGGCTTCGGGCAGTTCCATCAGGTCGAGCGTGGTCTCCTGCGCCAGCTGCCGCTCCACCGCCAGCCGCGGCAGCACGGTCTGCGCGAAGAACCGCGCGGTGGCCAGCTTGCCCTGGTAGAAGGCACGGTCGCGGCCGGCCAGCGGGGACTCCTGGCCGCCGTCCAGCGCGGCCAGCGCGACCTCCGCCTGCCGGGCCAGCAGCCAGCCGATCACCAGGTCGCCCAGCGCCAGCAGCAGCCGGGTGGTGTTGAGGCCGGCCCGGTAGATTTCCTGCGGCCGCTCCAGCGAGGTCACCGCGTACCCGGTCATGACCGTCACCATGGCCTCGATGTCGGCGGCCGCCCGGGCCAGGGCAGTGCGCTCAGGCTTGAGGCGCCCGTTCCCAGCCTCACTCGCGGCGAATTCGGTGATCGCGCCGAGCAGCGCCCGCAGGGCGCTGCCGTCGTTGCGGATGATCTTCCGGAAGAACAGATCCAGCCCCTGGATGCCGGTGGTGCCCTCGTACAGGCTGTCGATCTTGGCATCCCGGATGTACTGCTCGACCGGATAGTCCTGCAGGAACCCGGAGCCGCCCAGCGTCTGCAGGGACAGGGTCAGCATCTCGTAGGCGCGTTCCGAGCCCACCCCCTTGACCAGTGGCAGCAGCAGGTCGTTCAGCCCGGCCGCGGCTTCGTCGGTCTCGCCGCGGGCGGCCGCGATGCGCAGCGCGTCCTGCTGGGACGCGGTATAGAGCATCAGCGCGCGCAGGCCCTCGGCGTAGGCCTTCTGCATCATCAGCATCCGGCGCACGTCCGGGTGGTGGATGATCGTCACCCGCGGTGCGGCCTTGTCCGCCTGCTGGGTCAGGTCGGCACCCTGGACCCGGGTCCGGGCGAACTCCAGCGCGGTCAGGTAGCCGGCCGACAGGGTGGCGATCGCCTTGGTGCCGACCAGCATCCGGGCGTGCTCGATGACCATGAACATCTGCCGGATGCCGTCGTGCACGTTCCCGACCAGGGTGCCCACCGCCGGGCGGTGCGCGCCGAAGGTCAGCTCGCAGGTGGTGGAGACCTTCAGGCCCATCTTGTGCTCGACGCCGGTGACCTCCACCCCGTTCCGCTCGCCGAGGTTGCCGTCGGCGTCCACCAGGTACTTGGGCACGAGAAACATGGACAGGCCCTTGGTGCCCGGGCCATGGCCCTCCGGCCGGGCCAGCACCAGATGGAAGATGTTCTCGGACAGGTCGTGCTCGCCGCTGGTGATGAACCGCTTGACGCCCTCGATGTGCCAGGTTCCGTCCGGCTGCGGTACCGCGCGGGTCCGGCCCGCACCCACGTCCGAGCCGGCGTCCGGCTCGGTCAGCACCATGGTCGCGGTCCAGTGGCGGTCGATCGCCCACTGCGCGAACCGCTGCTGCTCCGGCGTGCCGAGCCGCCACAGGACGTAGGCGAACAGCGGGCCGCTCGAGTACATCCAGACTGCCCGGGTTGGAGCCCAGCACCAGTTCGGCGACCGACCAGCCGAGCGAGCGGGGGGCGCTGATGCCACCGAGTTCGGCGGGCAGGTCGAGCCGGAACCATTCGGAGTCCAGGAATGCCTGGTAGGAGCGCTTGAATCCCGCCGGCAGGGTGACCGTGCCGGTGGCGGGATCGAACACCGGCGGATGCCGGTCCCCCTCGGCGAAGGAGTCGGCCAGCGGGCCGACGGCGAGCCGGTTCACCTCGGCCAGGATGCTGCGGGCGGTATCGGCGTCGACGTCCGCGAACGGCCCGGTGCCGAGCACATCCTGGCGGCCCAGCAGTTCGAACAGATTGAACTCGATGTCGCGCAGGTTGCTCTTGTAGTGACCCATCGCCATCCGCTTCTGCCCGGGCCGGCCGGTGGCCCGGCCGTGTCCTACTCGCGAGTAACTATGCATATGCTACCCACCAGTAACGAACTTTCAAGCCAGGGTTCCGCCCGGGCGAAGGGCCGCTTACAGTGAGCCGCAGCGGCCCGGAACCCCCGGACAGGCGCGGCTGGCGAGGTGGGCGATGGCTCTGGCCCTGACCGAGGAACATCTGGCACTGGCGGAGTCCGTCCGCGGCTGGGCCGGGCGGGCGGCGCCCGGCGAGGTGAGTCCGGGCGGCGGTGGCCGCCGGGGACGGCGGCGCCGACCCAGTACACCTCCTCGCTGCGGGCCGGCCTGGCCGGCCAGGGCCTGCTCGGGCTGCATCTGCCCGAGCAGCTGGGCGGGCAGGGCTTCGGGCTGCCCGAGCTGGCCATCGCGGCCGAGGAACTGGGCCGCGCGCTGCTGCCGGGCGGGTTCCTGCCCACGGTGCTGGCCAGCGCGGTGCTGGCCCGGGCCGACGGCGATGAGCTGCCCGGGCTGGTCAAGGACCTGGCCGCGGGCACGCTCACCGGGGCGGTGGGGCTGGCCGCGGGCATCGGTGCGGACGGCGAAGGACAGCCAGGCGGGCCGGGGGCACTGGTCATCGACGGCAGCTGCGGGCCGGTGCTGGGCGCGGGCCAGGCCGGGCTGCTCATCCTGCCGGTGGCCCGCGGCCAGGAGCGGATCTGGGTGGCGGTGGACGCCGCCGACCTGGAGGTCACGCCGGTGGACAGCCTGGACCTGGCCCGCCCGGCCGGCCGGGTGCGGGCCACCCGGCTGGCCGTGCCGTCCGGCCGGGTCCTGCACGGCCTGCCACCGGCCCTGGTCGGCTCGCTGGCGGCGGCCCTGTTCGGGGCCGAGGCGTGCGGCATCGCGGACTGGGCGGTCGCCACCGCCGCCGGCTACGCCCAGATGCGCCATCAGTTCGGCCGGCCGATCGGCCAGTTCCAGGCGGTCAAGCACCGCTGCGCCTGGATGCTCACCGCCGCCGAGCAGGCCGCCGCCGCGGCCGGGGACGCCGCTGCCGCGCTGGCCGGCCCCGGCTTCGGCCCGGCCGCCGAGTTCGCCGCCGCAGTGGCCGCGGTGGTGGCGGTGGACGCGGCCGTCAGCTGCGCGCATGAGTGCATCCAGGTTCTCGGCGGCATCGGCTACACCTGGGAGCACGACGCCCACCTGTACTACCGGCGGGCGCTGTCGCTGCGGGCGGTGCTGGGCCAGTCCGGGCAGTGGGCCCAGCGGGTGGCCACGCTGGCGCTGGCGGGCGAGCGCCGCCAGGTCAGCATCGACCTGCCCGCCGAGGCGGAGCTGGTCCGCACCAGCGTGCGGGCGGAACTGGCCACGATCGCCGCCGCGCCGGAAAGCCAGCCGGGCCACGCTGCTGGCCGACGGCGGCTGGGTCACCCCGCACCTGCCCGAGCCGTGGGGACGGGCAGCCGGCCCGCTGGCCCAGCTGGTCATCGCCGAGGAGATGCGGGCGGCCGGGCTGCGCCCGCCCGGGCTTGCCATCGGCGCCTGGGTGGTGCCCGCCCTGGTCCAGTACGGGACACCGGAGCAGCAGGCCCGCTTCCTGCCCGCAACCTTGCGCGGGGAGATCATCTGGTGCCAGCTGTTCAGCGAGCCGGGGGCCGGCTCCGACCTGGCCGGGCTGACCACCCGGGCCGAACCGGCGGCCGGCGGCTGGCGGCTGACCGGCCAGAAGATCTGGACCTCACTGGCCAGGGAAGCCGCCTGGGCGATCTGCGTGGCCCGCACCGACCCGGCCGTGCCCCGGCACGACGGCATCAGCTACTTCCTGGTCGACATGGCCTCGCCCGGCGTGCAGGTGCGCCCGCTGCGCGAGATGACCGGCGACACGCTGTTCAACGAGGTGTTCCTGGACGACGTGTTCGTGCCGGACGAACTGGTGGTCGGCGGCGTCAACCAGGGCTGGCGGGTGGCCCGCACCACCCTGGCCAACGAGCGGGTGTCGCTGTCGCAGTCGTGGACGTTCGGCTGCGGCGTGCCGGAACTGGTCGCGGCGGTGCGGGATCTCGGCGACGGCGGCGGGCGAGGCGGTGCTGGCCCGGGCCGGACGGCTGATCGCCGACGGGCACGCGATCGACCTGCTCGGCCTCCGGGTCACCGGCAAGCAGTTGTCCGGCACCGAGCCCGGCGCCACCGGCAGCGTCCGCAAGCTGCTCGGGATGCGGTACGCCCAGCAGGTGGCCGAGGAATGCTGGCGGCTGGCCGGGCCGGACTGCGCGGCCGGGGACGGCCACTGGTCCCGGGCGATGCTGTTCACCCGGGCGCTGACCATCGGTGGCGGCACCACCGACATCCAGCTGAACATCATCGCCGAGCGCATCCTGCACCTGCCGCGGGACCCGCTCCCCGGCGAGTGAGCCCGGCCGGTCGCCGGACCGGGGTCATGCCGCCCGCTGACGGAGGCTGCCGGGCCGCCGGATAACAGTTCAGATCTGGCTAACCGTCCCTGTCATCCTGTTCAGTCGCGCTAACCGGCCCTGTCATCCTGGCCACCCCTGGCGCGTCCTATCTTGGTGGAGCCTCCTGCCGAGGCATCCTTCCCGCCAGCATCGCGGCGGCCTGCCGTCATTCGCCGGTCAGGCCGCACCCCACTCCGCCTGACTGGAGGCTCAGCAGATGTCCGCACGGGGTTCCTTGCCTGCCCACCGCCGTCCCGGCCGCGGCTGATGCTCGCCGTGGCCGGGCTCGCGCTCGCCCTGGGTGCCCTGCCCGCGGTCACCGGCGCCCTGCCCATTGGGTCGGCCAGCGCCGGTGCCGACGACTTCACCGTTTCGCTGAACAACAGCCGGACCGGGTGGGATTCGAACGAGCCGCTGCTCAGCCCCGCCGCGGTGGCGACGATCTCCCCCACCCCGCGGGTCGATGTCAGTGTCAGCGGGGTGGTGCAGGCGCAGCCGCTGATGATCCACGCGCTGAACGAGGTCATCGTCGCCACCGAGAATGACATGGTGTACGGCATCGTCGCCACCGGGGCGAACGCGGGCCATATCAACTGGTCGGCCACCCTCGGCAGCCCGTACGACATCGCCAAGGTCTCGACCTTCAAGAAGTGCACCGACCTGGTGCCGAATATCGGCGTGACCGGGACCCCGGTCTACGATCCGGGCAGCGGCAACGTCTACATGTTCGCCAACATCGTCAAGAGCGGGAGCCCGGGGTACTACCTGGTCGCCGTCAACGCCACTACCGGTGCGTACAACTCGTCGGGCAACATCCAGATCTCCGGCCACCCCAGCAACGACTCACATATCACCTTCAGTGCCAAGTACGAGATGGAGCGGCCCGGGGTGCTGCTGGCCAGCGAGGGCTCGATCTGGGCCGCGTTCGGCTCGCACTGTGACTTCAAGCCCCCTACGCGGGGTACGTGACGCGGGTGGCGCTGGGCACCAGCCCGACGGTGAGCCTGTGGACCGATGAGGCCGCGCTCACCAACGACCAGGCCGGCATCTGGCAGGGCGGCGGCGTCGTGGTGCAGGACCCGCAGCGGCAACATCTTCGTCACCTCCGGTAACGGCGTATCACCGACCCGGACCGGCAACACGCCGCCCGGCCAGCTGGCCGAGTCGGTGATCCACCTCACCTGGACACCGGCATCGCCTCAAGGCCGCCGACTTCTTCAGCCCGGCCAACGCGCCGTCGCTGGACGCGGCCGACACCGACTTCGGCTCCGGCGGCTCGGTCGCTCTGCCGCTCGGCACCAGCACCTACCCGAGTGTGCTGGCCGCACCTAGCAAGGACGGCCGGATCTGCCTGCTCAACCGGGACACGCTCGGCGGCGCGAACAGGGCCCGAGCAAGGGCGACAACGCGCTGTTCGTGATCAAGTCGGCGGGTGGCGACTGGGGCCATCCGGCCGTGTTCGCCGACACCACCACCCTGACCGGCAGCAACGTCGCACGGCCCACGACTACCTGTTCTATATCGGCAAGGACGCCCACATGCAGGTCTTCCGGTCGGGGTGAACAGTTCCGACAAGCCGACCCTGTCCACGGTGGCCCACAGCAACCTCACCTACGGCTACGAATCCGGCTCACCGGTGGTGACCTCCAACGGCACCGATCCCACCTCCGCGGTGGTCTGGGCGGTGCTCACTGTGAACACCTCGGGAAAGACCGGCGTCGGCGCCTACCTGACCGCCTATGCGCTGGGCAAGGTGGCCTCCACCGGCGGCACGCCGTCCTCCTGCATCTCCTCCGCCCAGTGCACGCTGACGCCGATCTGGACGTCCAAGACGTTCACCTCGTCCAAGTTCACCACCCCGGCCACCAGTGACGGCTGGGTGTACATCGGCACCCGGAACGGCCACCGTGCTGCGGCTACGCCGCGCCGGCACCGCCACCCCGGTCAAGGGCTCGGCCGTCAACCTCGGCCAGGCCGCGGTCGGCGCCAGCGCCAGCGGCCCGGTCAGCATCACCGCCCGCCGCCCGGTCACCGTCACCGGGGTGACCGCCAGCACCAACGGCAGCAACGCAGCGGTGCCCGGCAACGAGTTCACGACCAACGGCTCGCTGTACCTGAACGGCAGCAGCACGCCGGTGCCGCTCCCGGTCAACCTGGTCAAGGGCGACAGGCTGGCCGCGTACGTGACGTTCACGCCGGCCACGGCCGGGCGGTGACAGGCGGCACCTCTCGTTCGCCACGCTCGTCCAGCGCCAGCCCGTCGGGCAGTTCCGCAAGCGCGACGTGGCGGTGCGGTGGGCAACGGCAGCCAGCCAGAGGGCTTGACCCCATCGTCCAGCACGGTGCAGTTCATGGGCGCACCCGACCAGGGCGTCGTCCCGGTGCGCGGTGGGGATCGCCGTCCCGCAGACGGTCACCGTTCACCAACTTCGGCACCATCCCGGTGACGGTGACCTCGGTCACCCCGCCCGCCGCCCCGTTCGCCGCCAGCGACCTGCCGAAGATCGGCACCGTGTTCAATCCCGGCCAGTCGGTCACGGTCCCGCTCGGCTACGCGCCCGACGCGGCGGGTACCGTCCACCGGCCAGCTGAGCATCGGCACCTCGGCCGGGCCGCTCGCGACCGTCAGCTCAGTGGCATCGGGGTACCGGCGGTCAGCCAGTTCACCGCGGTCCATCCGGTGGTGAACTTCGGCACCATTGGTGTGGGCAAGAAGGCCACCGCCTACGTGCAGATCACCAACTCCGGCAACACCGAGAGCGCGGTGCAGCAGGTGGCGCCGGTCGCCAGCCCGTTCAAGGCCACGCTCACGCCACCGGCGCAGATGCCGTTCAACCCGGGCGCGGACCTGATGGTCCCGGTCACCTTCACGCCGACCAGGAAGGGCACGTTCTCCACCAAATACGTGCTCCGCTGGACCGACGTGAACGGCAGCCACTCCATCACGGTCACGCTCACCGGCCAGGCGGTCTGACACCGGCCCGCCCACGCGCCGGCTGGTCATCGCACGGGCCGGGTGACCGGGGCCGCAATGGCCCGGGCCGCCCGGGCCCGGCTGTCTGCCGGGCAGGTCACGATGCGGACACAACCAGGGCTGGGATCCCAACCACTGCGGTTCGGGACTTAAGGTAATGAGCGCCTATGGAAATCGGCTTACTTCGTTAACCCGCGCGCGTCGTGGCAGCGGTGGTGGCACCGCTCACCCTCTGCTGACGTGCTCGAGGGGGGCTACATGCTGTCACGGGGATTGTTCAGCCACCGCACGTCCGCCCGCCGCCTGCTGCTGACCCTGGCCGGGCTCGGACTCGCACTGGGCATGCTGCCCGTGGCCGCCGGGGCCGTGCCGGGCTCGGCGGCCAGCCATGCCCGGGCCGATGACCTCACGGTCGGCCAGAACCCGATGCGGACAAGCTGGGACTCCAGTGAGTCGTCGGCCAGCATCGGCCCGTCGGTGGTGCCCGGCTTCGCGCAGCGGTTCAGCGACACCGTGAGCGGTGGCGTCTTCGCCCAGCCGCTGGTGCTGGGCTCGACCGTCGTACGTGGCCACCGAGAACGACCAGGTCTACGCCTTCAACGCGGGCACCGGCGCGCAGATCTGGCACACCTCGCTGGGCAGCCCGTTCAACATCACCAAGGTGTCCTCGCTGTCCAAGTGCACCGACCTGGTGCCCAACATCGGCATCACCGGTACCCCCGTGTACGACTCCTCGACCAACGAGCTGTACATGTTCGCCAACATCGTCGACCCGGGCACCAACACGCCGCACTACTACCTGGTCGGGCTGAACGCCACCACCGGCGCCGTCGAGCAGCAAATCCACCCCCATGGCAGCCCCAGCAACGACTCCCACCTGGTGTTCAGTGCCCAGCAGCAGATGGAGCGGCCCGGCGTGCTGCTGCTGCCGGATGGGTCGGTGGTCGGGGCGTTCGCCTCCCACTGCGACATCAAGCCCTACGGCGGCTATGTGATGCGGGTGGTCCCGTCCACCGGCGCGTTCAGCATCTGGAGCGATGAGTCCGGCACCACCTACGACCAGGCGGGCATCTGGCAGGGCGGCAGCGGGGCCATGCTCGACCCGCAGGGCCGGATCTTCGTCACCTCCGGCAACGGCGTCTCCCCGTCGAAGGGCCCGGGCAGCAAGCCGCCCGGGCAGCTCGCCGAGTCGGTGATCGACCTGAAGGTGAACAGCGGCGGGACGATGTCCCCCACCGACTTCTTCAGCCCGTCCAACGCGCCCTCGCTGGACGCGGCCGACACCGACTACGGCGCGGGCGGCCCGGTCGGCGTCCCGTTCGCGATGGGCAACGACTCGCAGGTCCTCGTCCAGGCCGGCAAGGACGGCCGCATCTTCATCCTCAACCGGAGCGGCCTGGGCGGCCGGGAGCAGGGCTCGGGCAGCACCGACGCCGACCTGTTCGTGTCCAAGAACTATGGCGGCGAATGGGGCCACCCGGCGCTGTTCGGCAACACCGACATCACCAGCGCCAACGCCAACAGCAGCGGCGACTACCTGGTCTACGTCGGCAAGGACGACGTGATGCGGCTGTTCCGGGCGGCCATCACCAGTTCCGGCGCGCCCTGGCTGACCAACATCGCCGTCAGCCAACTGATCTACGGCTACACATCCGGCTCCCCGGTGGTGACCTCCCAGGGCAACGACCCCACCACCGCGGTCATCTGGGAGGTCAACACCCCCAACACCAGCGGCAAGACCGGCGTGGGCTCCCAGCTGATGGCCTACTCGCTGTCCTCGGGCACCGGCAGCAGCTGCACGTCCACCAGCATGTGCACGCTGAAGGTGCTGTATGCCTCGCCCAAGTTCACCTCGGCGAAGTTCTCCATCCCCGCCACCAGCCAGGGCTGGGTCTACGTGGGCACCCGGGACGGTCACCTGCTCGCGTTCGCCGCGCCCGGCAGCGCGGCCCCGGCCACCAGCACGACGGCCTCGTTCGCCCCGACCAGCGTCGGCGCCACCTCCGGCCAGAGCGTGACGCTCACCGCCCAGAAGCCGGTGACGGTGACCGGCCCGCCGGCCACGGCCGCCACCTCGAACGGCACGGCGACCAGCCAGTTCAGCCCCGGCCAGGTGACGCTCACCCACGGCGGCACCACCACCCCGGTGAGTTCCTACCCGGTCCCCCTGGCCAAGGGCGACAAGCTGACCACCCAGGTGACGTTCGCCCCCACCAGCCCGGGCGGCAACACCGGCACGCTGTCCTTCCCCACCTCCTCGGCCACCTTCCCGGCCGTGTCGGTCCCGCTCACCGGCGAGGCCACCCAGACCGGGCTGACCCCCTCCGCCAGCACGGTCCAGTTCATGGGCGCGCCGGACCAGGGGGTCATCCCGGTGGCGGTCGGGATCAGCGTGCCGCTGACGGTCAACATCACCAACTACGGCACGACCACCCAGACCGTGACCTCGGTGACGCCGCCGTCAGGCCCGTTCACCGCCGCAAACCTGCCAACGGTGGGCCAGCAGATCAAGCCGGGCAGTTCGGTCACCGTCCAGGTTCACTTCGCACCCACCACGGCCGGGCCAGCCAGCAGCACGCTCACCATCGCCGGCAGCAGCGGGCCACCCGCGGTCATCTCCCTGACCGGCACCGGCGCCGGCGCGGTCAGCCAGTTCACGCCGGTCAACCCGGTGGTGAACTTCGGCACTATCCCGGTGGGCAAGAAGGCCACCGCCACCGTGTTCATCACCAACAGCGGCAACACCCAGAGCACGATCCAGGGCGCGGCACCGGTAACGGGGCCGTTCGCGGCGACACTCAAGCCGAACCCGCAGATGCCGTTCAACCCGGACTCGGATCTGGCCATCCCGGTGACCTTCACGCCCAAGAAGAAGGGGAGCTTCTCCACCCAGTACAAGCTCACCTGGAAGGACGTGAACGGGTCGCACACGGTGTCGGTCACCCTCACCGGGACGGCGGTCTGACCCGTGTGATCGCCAGCCCATGGGCTGGCGATCACACGGTCAACTTCCGGTAGATCACGATGCGGACACAAGCATCACCGAAGTAACCCCTGCCGCGGTGATGAGCGTCCTAAGGTAAGACCGCCCATGAATTCCTAAGGTCTTATTAACGCTGCGGTGCCGCCGCGGTGGCGGCTGCCGCGTGCTTCCCGTCCAGCGACCGATGTGAGGGGATCCATGCACACGCGGGGTGATTCGCGCGCTCATCACCGTTCTGGCCGGCGGCTGCTGCTCGCGCTGGCCGGGATCGCGCTCACACTGGGGATGCTGCCGGTGGCGGCAGGCGCCACGCCGGGCACGCGGGTGGCCCGTGCCCAGGCCGCCGTCGCCGCCCGGACCGACAGCGCGGCTTACGCCGACGACGTCACCGCCTCCGATGACAACCTGCGCACCGGCTGGGACCAGTCCGAGACGGCGATGGGCCCGTCGGTCGTGCCGGGCTTCTCGACCCTGTTCGACACCAAGGTGGCCGGCTCGGTTTACGCCCAGCCACTGGTGGTCCCGGTCGCGTCCGGTTCCTCCTCGTCCACCGTGGTGGTCGCCACCGAGAACGACTACGTGTACGGGCTCAACCCCGGTACCGGTGCCATCAACTGGAGCGTCCACCTGGGCAACGCCTTCGTGATCGGCAAGTCCTCCGATCCGAAGCTGGCCAAGTGCGGCGACCTGACGCCGAACATCGGCATCACCGGCACCCCCACCTTCGACTCGGCCAACAACCACGTCTACTTCTTCGCCAACATCACCACCGGCAGCAACACGCCGAACTACTACCTGGTGGAACTGGATCCCAGCAACGGGACCGTGGTCCACAAGACGCTGATCTCCGGTCACCCCAGCAACGACTCGGCGCTCAGCTTCAACGCCGCCTACCAGATGGAGCGGCCCGGCGTGCTGCTGCTCAACGGCTGGGTGTACGGCGCCTTCGCATCTCACTGCGACCACCAGCCCTACGTCGGTTACCTCGCGGGCGTGAACGTGTCCACCGACACACCCACCTTGTGGACCGACGAGTCCAAGACCACCGGCGACATGGCGGGCATCTGGCAGGGCGGCGGCGGCCTGATGTCCGATGGCACGAGCATCTTCGTCACCTCGGGCAACGGCGTCTCCCCGGCGAAGGACCCCGGCAGCAAGCCACCGGGCACGATGGCCGAGTCGGTGATGCGGCTCCAGCCCAACTCCAGCGGCAGCCTGTCGGTCAAGGACTTCTTCAGCCCGGCCGACGCCCCCAAGCTCGACGCGGCCGACTCCGACTTCGGATCCGGCGGCCCGATCGGGTTCCCCGTCACCATGGGCAACTACCCGACCGTGCTGGCCCAGGCGGGCAAGATCGGCGTCATCTACCTGCTGAACCGGGCCAACCTCGGCGGCCGCGAGCAGGGCTCGAAGAACAGCGACAACGTGCTGTTCTACACCAAGAACTATGGCGGCCAGTACGGTCACCCGGCCTTCTTCGGTGACACCAGTGCCCTCACCCAGTCCAACGCCGGGACCAAGCCGGTCGCCAACGACTTCATGTTCTACGTCGGCAAGAACGACGTAATGCGGGTGTTCCGGTTCGGCGTCGCCAGCAACAACAAGCCGGTCATCTCCGACGTCGGCAGCAGTTCGCTCACCTACGGCTTCAGTTCCGGCTCGCCGGTAGTGACCTCCAACGGAACCGACCCGGCCAGCGCTGTCGTCTGGGTGATCCAGGCCGCCGACGCCACCGGCACCGGCGCCGAACTGGACGCCTACTCCCTCGGCAAGCTGGTCTCCAACGGGACGACGCCGTCCGCCTGCACGTCGAAGGCGGTCTGCGTGCTGAAGCCGATCTGGCACTCGCAGACCTTCACCGCGAGCAAGTTCTCCATCCCGGCGACCAGCAACGGCATCATCTACGCCGGCGACCGGAACGGCAACGTGTGGGCCTGGGGGCAGGCGCCGGCGTCGGCCGCGCCACTCGCGGCGGCCACCACCACCCTGCCGTCCACCACGGTCAACGCCACCACCTCCCGCACGGTATCCATCACCGCCCGGCGGCCGACGGTGGTCACCGGCGTGTCCGCCAGCACCGGCGCCTCCAACGCCATCACCCCGGCCAGCCAGTTCACCATCGGCCAGGCAACCCTGACGCCGAAGGGCAGCACCAGCGCGCACCCGGTGACGTTCCCGGTCAGCATGACCAAGGGGGACAAGCTCAGCGTGCCGGTGACCTTCCGGCCAGCCGCACCCGGCACCGCCGATGGCACCATCTCGTTCCGGCTGGCCAACGGGCGGGTCCGGATCGTGCCGGTGACCGGCACCGGGGCCAGGGCCGGCCTGTACTCCGACCCCGCCGCGGTGGCGTTCCCGCTGTCCACCGACTGGGGGCTGGGCGCGGTTCCGCTCGGAGTCCAGGTGCCGGAACTGATCGACATCATCAACGGCGGCAGCACCACGGTCACGGTGCGCTCGGTCAGTACGCCGTCCGCCCCGTTCGCCGCAGCCAACCTGCCCACGCCCGGCCAGACGCTGGTCCCCGGCCAGGCGCTGGTGGTGGCAATGACCTACACGCCCACCCAGGTGGGTCCCGCGCACGGCTCGCTGTCCATCACCGACAGCACCGGGAAGACGCTGACCGTGCCGCTGTCCGGCGTCGGCACCGGCGACCAGAGCCAGGTGCGGGCGACCCAGTCGGCCATCGGCTACGGCTCGGTCCCGGTCGGCACCACCGTCACCAAGACGGTGCACATCCTGAACACCGGCACCGTGCCCGCCACCGTGAGCGTGCCGGTCCCGCCGCTGCCGCCGTTCCATTCGCGCTACCGGGTGTTCGCCGGCACGCCCTTCAACCCCGGCTACGACCTGGCCATCCCGATCATGTTCAGCCCGACCGCGAAGGGGACGTTCACCTTCCACTACGTGTTCCGCTGGCGGGACCGGCTGGGTGTCCACTCCCTGACGGTCGTGCTGACCGGGAAGGGCGTGTAAGCGCCGTCCGGCTGCCCTGACCCGCCCGGGGCCCCGGGCCGGTCAGGACCCGGCGGTGGGCACCCCGCCGTCACCTAGTCCCTGCTCGGCCTCCTGCCGGGAGAGCGCCTTGATCAGCCGCTCGATCTTGTCCGGGCCGTCCGGAGCGGCCCGGCCGGTCCGCTCCGCATAGACCGCCGCGCCGAGGTCACGGAACATGGCGTCAGCCTGCCGCCGCGCCTGCACCTGGTCGAGCTTGGCCCGGCCCTCCTGAGCCGCTTCCTGGGTCTTCTGGGCCAGCTGATTGGCCTGCTCCCGCATCCGGTCCATCAGTCCCATGCCGTCCTCCGTGCGGTCGCGCTCCTGTCACCAGAGTAGGCCGGGCCATGAGCCTGCCCGGCCTCGGCGGCCTGGTACTGTCGAGCCACATGTCGTGACCGCCACCGGCAGGCCATGCCCGCTGGTCCCGGCCCGGAGAGGACCCCGCGTGAGCCGCACCACCGGCAGCCGCCCGCTCGTGCTGCTCGTGTGCCGCCGTCACGTCGATCTGCTGCGCGTCTCCAGCGCTGTCTGTCATTCCTGCTGCTGACCCAGTCCCCCGCGCTGCCCTCGGCCCCGCCCGGCGCACGAGGCTGCCGCGTCCGCCGCAGCAGAAGGAACCACCGACATGCCATCCCCCTCCCGACGGGGCCAGGGCCAGTGGGCTCTGGGCCACCTTGAGCCGCTGAACGCGGCCGAACGATTCAAGAAAGACGACGACGGGCTGCACGTCCGTGACCGGATCATCAACCGCTACGCGGTCTCCGGCTTCGACTCGATCGACTCGTCCGACCTGCGGGGCCGGTTCCGCTGGTGGGGCCTGTACACCCAGCGCCGCCCGGGCATCGCGGGCGGCAGCACCGGGGCGCTGGACGACGCCGAGATCGAGGCGCCCTACTTCATGATGCGGGTACGCATCCCCGGCGGCCAGCTGACCGCGGAGCAGTTGCGCACGGTGGCCGGGATCGCCAAGGAGTACGGCCGCGACCTGGCCGACATCACCGACCGGCAGAACGTCCAGTACCACTGGCTGTCCATCCAGGAGGTGCCCGCGATCTGGGCGCGGCTGGAAGCGGTGGGCCTGTCCAGCCGGCAGGCCTGCGGTGACGTGCCGCGGAACATCCTGGGCTGCCCGGTGGCCGGCCTCGACGCCGGCGAGATCCTGGACGCCACGCCAGTGCTGCGCGCCACCGAGGAGGTGGCCAGCACCCAGCCGGGTTTCACGAACCTGCCGCGCAAGTACAAGACCACCATCACCGGCTGCTCCTGGCTGTGCACCGAGCCCGAGATCAACGATGTCTCGTTCGCGGGTGTCCGCGGCCCGGGCGGGGTGCCCGGCTTCGACCTGTGGGTCGGCGGCGGGCTGTCCACCAACCCCATGCTGGCCCAGCGGCTCGGCGTGTTCGTGCAACCGGACCAGGTGCCGGCTGTCTGGGCCGCGGTGACCAGCCTGTTCCGTGACTACGGCTACCGGCGCCTGCGCGGCCGGGCCCGGCTGAAATTCCTGGTCGCCGACTGGGGCACGGAGCGGTTCCGGGATGTGCTGGAGCAGGAGTACCTGGGCGGCACGCTGCCGGACGGGCCCGCCGCTGACCTGCCGCCGCCCGGCGAGCGCGACCACATCGGCGTGCACCGGCAGCGGGACGAGCGCTACTACCTGGGCGTGGCACCGAGTGTGGGCCGGACCTCGGGCACCGTGCTGTGGCAGGTGGCCGACCTAGCAGAAGCCTATGGCTCCGGCCGGGTGCGGCTGACCGCCCAGCAGAAGCTGCTCATCCTGGATGTGCCCGGCAGCCAGGTGAGCGAACTGTCGGCGGAACTGGCCGCCCGCGACCTGCCGGTCACCCCGACGACGTTCCGGCGCGGCACCATGGCCTGCACCGGGATCGAGTTCTGCAAGCTGGCCGTGGTGGAGACCAAGCAGCGGGCCGCGGACCTGCACGCCGAACTCCACCGGCGGCTGCCCGGCTTCGACACCCCGATCAGCATCAACGTCAACGGCTGCCCCAACTCCTGCGCCCGGTTCCAGATCGCCGACATCGGGCTGAAGGGCGCGATCACCGATGGTGGCGAGGGGTTCCAGGTGCACCTGGGCGGCTCGCTCGGGGCCGACCCCGGGTTCGGCCGCAAGCTGCGCGGCCTGAAGGTGACCGCCGACGCGCTGCCCGGCTACGTCGAGCGGGTGCTCCGCAACTACCTCGCCGACCGGGCCGACGGCGAGCAGTTCGCGGCCTGGGCCCGCCGCGCCAGCCCGGAACTGCTGACATGAGCGGCGAGCCGGCGGGCGGGCGGCAGATCCCGTTCTACTGCCCGTACTGCGGCGAGGAGGACCTGCGCCCGGCCGGGCCGGAGGGCGGCAGCTGGCGCTGCGGCTCCTGCGCGCGGGCGTTCCAGCTCCGCTTCACCGGGGTGGCACCATGACCTACCCGCTGATGCTGGACGTGACCGGCCGCAAGGTGGTGGTGGCCGGCGGCGGCCAGGTGGCACTGCGCCGGGTCCGGGCGCTGCTGGCGGCCGGCGCGGTGGTCCACGTGGTGGCGCCACGGGTGGCACCCGAACTGGCCGCCCTTCCGGTCACCACCGACCGGCGGCCCTACCGCGACGGCGACCTGGCCGGGGCCTGGCTGGTGCACGCCGCCACCAGTGACCCGGCGGTCAACACCGCCATCGCCATGGCGGCCGAACGCCTGCGGATCTGGTGCGCACGTGCCGACGACGCGAGCCGTTCGCGGGCCTGGACCCCGGCGGTGACCCGGCACGGGGAGGTCACGGTGGCCGTGACCGCCGGCGGTGACCCGCGCCGGTCACAGCGGCTGCGCTCGGCCATCGCGCTGGCGCTGGCCGAAGGCAGCCTGCCGGTGCGGCCACAGCGCCCGCAGGCCCGCCACCGCACGGCCGGTCCCGTCATGGGCTCGGTGGCACTGGTGGGCGGCGGGCCTGGCGACCCTGGGCTGCTGACGGTGCGTGGCCGGCGGCTGCTGGCCGAGGCCGACGTGGTGGTCGCCGACCGGCTGGGGCCCAGGGACGTGCTGGCCGACCTCGGCCCGGAGGTCGAGGTCATCGACGTGGGCAAGGCCCCCGCCACGCCGCACCTGTCCCAGCCGGAGATCAGCGCACTGCTGGTGGACCGGGCCCGGGCCGGCCAGCGGGTGGTCCGGCTCAAGGGCGGCGACCCGTTCGTGTTCGGCCGCGGCGGCGAGGAGGCGCTCGCCTGTGTCCGGGCCGGGGTGCCGTTCACGGTGGTGCCCGGGGTGACCAGCGCGGTCGCGGTGCCCGCCTGCGCCGGCATCCCGGTCACCCACCGCGGCATCACCCAGGACTTCGCGGTGGTGTCCGCCCACCTCGACCCGTCTCACCCGGGTGCGACCGTGGACTGGGCGGCGCTCGCCACCGGGCCGGGCACGCTGGTGCTGCTGATGGCGGTCGCCCGGCTGACCGAGGTGAGCCGGGAACTGGTCAAGCGCGGCCGGGCTGCCACCACCCCGGTGGCGGTGATCAGCGACGGCACCACCAGCCGGGAGCGGGTGCTGGTGTCCACCCTGGGCCAGGTCGCCGGCGAAGCGGCGGCGGCGGGCCTGCGGCCCCCCGCGGTGGTCGTGATCGGCGATGTGATCCGGCTGCGGGCGGCGCTCGGCCATGTGGCCTAGCACATCCCCTGGCCGGCGCCGGGAATGAGCCGCCCGGTGCTGCTGGCCGTGGCCCACGGCAGCCGCGGCCACCGCGCCCAGGCCGCGGTCCGGTCCCTGGCCGCGGGGGTCGGTGCCCTGGCCCCCGGCATCGACGTGCGGGCCGCTTTCCTGCAGCAGGCCCGGCCGTCCCTGGCGGAGGCGCTGGCGGTGGCCGGGCCAGCGGGGACGATCGTGCCGTTGCTGCTCGCGGCGGGCTACCACCTGAGCCAGGACATCGCCCCCGCGGCGGCCCGGGCGGGGCTGGGGCTGGCCGGCCCGCTCGGGCCCGATCCCCGGCTGGTCACTGCCCTGGCGGACCGGCTGGCCGCGGCCGGGGTACCGGACGGGGCCCCGGTGGTGCTGGCCGCCGCCGGGTCGGCCGGCCCGGCGGCCCGCGCCGCGGCCGGGCGCCAGGCGGCGCTGCTGGCCGCCCACCGGCGGGCACCGGTGCTGGCCGGGTTCGCCACGGCCGGCCGTCCCACGGTCACCGAGGCGGTCGCCGCCCTGGCCGGCCCGGCCGCCGGGCCGGTGGCGGTCGCGGCCTACCTGCTGGCGCCCGGCGAGTTCCACGACCGGCTGGCCGCCACCGGCGCCGCCTGGGTCAGCGAACCGCTGGCCGGGCATCCCGCCGTCGCAGCGCTCGTGCTGGACCGTTATGTGCTGGCCAGAAGCCGGCGTAGCTGCCTCTTATGCCGCCTTAACCCTGGTGTTCCTAACCTGGCGGGCAGCGGATCGGGGTCCCGCGCGGTTGCCCATGTGCTCCGGAACCGTGCTGCGCACCAGGCACGCCGGGGACTCCCGCTCCCCCGGCGTGCCGGGGCGTCACGTGCGCTGGGTGCGGGGGCACCGCCGTTCGGAATAAGGAAGCCGGGCCGCCCGGAACAGCTGCCCGCAGGACCGCCATCGCGGGCCTGGACATGACACAATCGACTCGCGTCGCCGCCGCCTACCTGGCGGTGGACCTGCACGTCGTCTGCGATAACTACGCCACCCACAAGCACAGCGACGTCAGAGCCTGGCTGGCGAAGAACCCTCGGGTCACCCTGCACTTCAC
This sequence comes from uncultured Actinomycetes bacterium, assembly GCA_963837105.1. GTDB lineage: Bacteria > Actinomycetota > Actinomycetes > Streptosporangiales > Streptosporangiaceae > UBA9676. The sequence goes on from CAWIMG010000018.1 coordinate 161,085, forward strand.
CCCGACCGGCTGCTCCTGGCTGAACCTGGTCGAGTGCTTCTTCTCCGTCATCACCCGCCAGGCCATCCGCCGCGGTTCATTCACCTCAGTCCGCCAGCTCACCGGCGCCATCGGCGCGTTCATCGACTCAGGGAACGCCCACCCGCACCCGTTCGCCTGGACCAAGGACGCCGACGAGATCCTCGCCAGCATCAACCACGCGAAGACTAAAACAAGCGTCCTTACAGACCACTAGCGGTTATTTCCGGATATGGGGAGATGGCCCGTTACGCGTGACAGCTGGCAACTGCCGTTCCCGGCGGAAAATTCAGCACCCATTTCCCGTCCGGCCATTGCGCTGGCCGGACGGATCCTTGCCCGGCTGTGCCCGCTGTCTTACGCTGCCCGGGATTGCCTGGCCCGGGATTAGCTCGCCCGGGATTAGCTGGCCCAGGATTAGCTGGCCCGGGATTAGCTGGTGCTGGATTGGCTGGTGCTGCCCGGGTTTGCTGGTGCTGCCCGGGATTGCCGAATGGCAGGGAGCATGCCGCGCCTGCTCCGGACGCGGAATCCGCCAGGGACGTGGCCGCGCAGGTCGCGCGGCGCTGGCAGGCCATCGGCCCGCTCCTGCCCAGCCCGGCCGGCCAGGCCGGCCACCGCGCTTCGCTAGTCCGGTTGCCGGTCAGGTTCCGCCGGGGCGGCCGTCACCGCGGCCGCCGGCGGCCGCTGTGCCCACCGGGTCTCCGGGGCGAGCAGGCCCAGCCCGGCCGCCACGCCCAGCACGCCGGCCGCCAGCCCGAAAGCCGCCGGGTAGGAGGCCACGTCGACCAGGTAGCCGGCCGTGACCGGCCCCGTCACCGCGCCGATATCCCCGGACATCTGGTAGGCGGCGACCACCGTCCCGCCGCGGCCGCCCAGGATGTCGCCGACCATCGCGGCAGGCCCGACGTCGAGCAGGCCCGACCCCACGCCGAAGACGGCCAGCGCCGCCAGATATCCGGCGAGCCCGGTCAGCCCGGGCAGCAGCGCGAGCATGATCATGCCAGCCGCCGATACCAGGCAGCCGGCGATGATGACCGGCCGCCGCCCGAGCCGGTCGGCCAGCCGCCCGCCGGGCAGCAGCGTGGCGGCGTTCAGCACGGCCACCACCCCGAACCCGATGCCGGTCCAGACGGCTGACTGGTGCAGCACGTCGCGGACGAACAGCGGCACCAGCGCGCTGCGCACCCCGATGGCCGCGAAGCCATCCGCCAGGTTCGCCGCAGCGGCGGCGCGGAAGGCCCGGTCCCGCAGTGCGTGCGCGAGTTCGGGCAGGACCCGGGTCACCGGCAGCCGGGCTCTGGCGTCCTGGCCGGGCCGGACCCGCAGCGCGACCGCGGCGATCAGGCCCGGGACGATGAGCAGCACACCGTAGATGATGAACGGCGCCCGCATCGACCAGGCGGCGATCAGCCCGCCGACGGCCGGCCCGGTGATGCCACCGACCAGGAAGCCGCCCGCGTACAGGCCACTGGCGCGGCCGCGGTCCGCGCCCGGCACGCTGGCCAGCAGCAGGGTCTGGGCGCTGACACCGAACATCGCCGAGCCGAGCCCGCCGGCGCCCCGCAGCACGATGAGTTCGCCGAACGAGCCGGAGAACCCGGCCAGGATGCTGCTCACCGCGACGACCGCGATGCCGGTGGCCATGACGGCGGGCTCACCGAACCGGTCCGCCAGCCGGCCCGCGGGCAGCGCCCCGGCGATCCGCATCAGCGCGAAAGCGCTGACCACGCTGGCCGCCGCGGCCGTGCTGACCCCGAACTGGCGGGCGAAGGCAGGGATGTCGGGGGCGACGATTCCGAACCCGAGCGCGACCGTGAAGGAGACGGCGGTGAGGATGGCCACCTCGCGCGGCAGGCCGCGGAATGGCCCGCGGGGAAGGCGAGGCACGGTGACATCTTGCCAGGCCGGCCTGGGTGAATCGGGCCAGCTCAGGGGCCGGGTGGCTTGGGCGGTGCGGGGCTGCAGCCGTTCAGCTGGTCCGGTGCCGGGCTGCATCCCGCGGCTCGCCCGGAGCGGGACGCCTCATCCCGCCTGCGCTGCCGCGGCTGGTCAGCAGAGGATGCCAAGCTCACGGCCGCGCCGGATGGCGCCGTGACGGCTGGAGGTGCCGAGCTTCCGGTAGATGGCGCGAGTGTGGGTCTTGACTGTGTTTTGTGACACGTAGAGCACTTCACCGATCTCGCGCAGCGAGAGCGTTCCGGACAGGAACCGCAGGACTGTTTCCTCCCGCTCGGTGAGTGGTTCAGGCAGCGCCTGGACCTGCCTCCCCCCGCTGGGCGCCCGTCTCATCAGGTGCCGGGACAGCTGCCCGGGCGCACCCGGAAACGCGGCCAGCACCTCAATCGCATCCTCCACACTGCTGAGCCGCTGGGCCAGGACTTCGTTCCCGTCCTGGGCGGCCAGATCGCGCAGGATATGGGCGGCCTCCCGCTGCATCTGCCCGGCCGCCTCGATCAGCGCTATCGCCGCGGCCGCGACAGCCGCCCCGGCGTCCGACGGCTGCCCGCTGGCGGCGTCGGAACGGCGATGCGGGCTGCCGTCCCAGTACGGCTGTCGCCGCGGTAGCTCCCGGATGCTGGCAGAGTCCGTCATACTGGAATGGTTCGTCTCGCGTCCTCGCGCTGGACAGGGGCGTTAGTCCCAAGATCGCCAGGCCAAAGTGCCCCGCCGCCGCGTGAGCGGCAGTCCGGCTGCCGCCGGTGTAACTTGTCGGTGCGTGCGGAGATCCTGGGTGGGGGGCCGGCCCGAGTGAGCGCTTCTGATCTCGCGATCGTGACGGCGCTGATCTTCGCCTGGGGAGCGCTGTCGGCCAGGCTGCAGCGGTTCGACGTTACCGCGCCGATCACTTTCGTCGTCGCGGGCGTGGTGCTGACCCATGGGCCGCTGGCACCCCTGGGGTTCACGCCAGCCCCGGGGACGGTCAAGGCACTGGCCGAGTTCACGCTGGTGCTGGTGCTGTTCTCGGATGCGTCCCGGGTCGGTCTGCGGGACCTGCGTCACGACATGACCCTCTGCCTGCGGCTGCTGGTGGTGGGACTGCCGCTGACCATCGGGCTGGGCACCCTGCTTGCGGTCGTGCTGCTGCCGGGCATCAGCGGCTGGCTGGCGCTGGTGGCCGGGGCCGCCCTGGCGCCGACCGATGCCGCGCTGGGCGCGAACATGATGACCAATCCGGCCGTGCCCGCCCGGATCCGGCGGCTGATCAACGTCGAGAGCGGCCTCAACGATGGGATCGCGACCCCCTTCGTCCTGATCGCGGTGGCGGGAGCGGCCACCGCTGAGCACGCTTCCGGCCCGGGGCCTGGCCTGGCGGTGGCGGAACTCCTGCTGGGGGTGCTGATCGGCGCGGCCGTAGGGGGCACCGGCGGCTACCTGATCAAGGTGGCGCGCCGGCGGGGCTGGCTCGCGGAAGGTTTCGCGGGCGCCGCCGTGCTGGCACTCGCCGCGTGCGCCTATGCCTCCGCACTCGCGCTGCACGGCAACGGATTCATCTCGGCCTTCGTGGGCGGGCTCGCCTTCGGTGCCATCGGCGGGCGGCGCAGCGAGGGGCTCATGCCGTTCGTGGAAGAGGCGGGCGGCCTGGTGTCGCTGCTGGTCTGGCTGGCGTTCGGGGTGATCGCGGTGGTCCCCGCGGTGGAAAGCCTGAGCTGGCGGATAGTGCTGTACGCGGTGCTCAGCCTGACGCTGATCCGGATGCTGCCGGTCTCGGTGGCGCTGGCCGGGAGCGGGCTTGGCCGGGTGGCGGTGGGCTTCGTGGGCTGGTTTGGCCCGCGGGGCCTGGCCTCGGTGGTATTCGCCCTGATAGCGCTGGAAGACCTCGGCCCGTCCGGCGCTAAGCCTGCTGTCGCGGTCATCACGGTCACGGTGCTGCTCAGCGTGCTCGTGCACGGCGCGACCGCCGAGCCGCTGGCCCAGCGCTACGGGCCCCGGCTTGCCGCGGCCACCGGCGGCCCGGCTGAGACCGACCTGCCCCCGCTGCCCGAACGGCGGATCATCCGCCGCACGGCCTGACCGGGGCCCTCAGCAGCCCCGCGCTCAGCCAGCCGCGCCCTGGCCGATGGCCTGCACCTGCTCGTGCTCGTGCAGCGCCTGCTCGCCCTCATGGGTGGTCGGCTTGAGGTCGAACACCACCCGCTTCACCGTGCCGGTGAACAGGTAAGGGGCCTTGTCCTCGTAGGCGAGATCGACCACCAGGCCGTTGTCCCGGCCGATGTCCATGCCCGCATAGCTGGAGAAGGCAAGCGGCACGGTGTGCGGCATCTTGCCCTCGCCGATCACCTTGCCGTTGGCGTGCAGGGTCACGGTGCCACCGGTGCCCGGTTTGGCCTCGTCCGCGGCGAACAGCATCTTCACCGTCACATCGCCGGCCGGAAGCGGCTCGGAGGATACCTGCTTGTAGGTTTCCACGCCCAGGAACGAGTAGGTGTGGTTCAGCCGGCGGTCGCCGTCGACCCAGAGCGCGAATCCGCCGATGAAGTCGGCGTTGGCGACGATGACTCCCTCGGCACCGGCGGGGGGCACGGTCAGCTCCGCCTCGATGGCGTAGGAACGGCCGTGGACGCGTGGCACCATACCGCGCTGGACGTTCTGGACGTCCCCGGCGAAGGTGAACCGGGTGATGGTGGGCAGCGGCGGCAGGTTGCCGAACAGCACGGACAGGCCGCCGAGCAGCGGCAGCACCCGGTTCCGCTCCGCCTCGGCCCACCACAGCTCTTTCAGCTCGGCGAGCTTGTCCGGATGCTCCGCGGCCAGGTCGTGGGCCTGCGAGAAGTCGTCGGGCAGGTAGTACAGCTCCCAGGCATCCTGCTCGGGGTCATAGGAACCCGGGGCGAACCGCCGCAAGGTCTCCGGCGAGAAGTCCCACGGGGGCTTGTCCAGCCGGGCGCAGGCCCACCAGCCGTCCTTATACATCGCGCGGCTGCCGAACATCTCGAAGTACTGCACGGTGTGCCGTTCCCCGGCGCTGGCGTCACCGAAGGTATGCAGGAAGCTGGTGCCGTCCATCGGCTCCTGGCTGATCCCGTCCACGGTCGCCGGCTCGGGCAGGCCGGCCGCTTCCAGCACGGTCGGGGCGATGTCGATGCAGTGGGTGAACTGGCCGCGCACATCCCGGCTGGGCTTGATCCGGTCCGGCCACGCCACCACCATCGGGTCGCGCGACCCGCCCAGGTGACTGGCCACCTGCTTGCCCCACTGGAACGGGGTGTTGTTCGCGTGCGCCCAGGCCGCGGCGTAGTGCGGGGCGGTATGCGGGCCACCCAGGGCTTCCATGCCGCCGTAATGCTCAATCAGCCGCAACTGGTGCTCGGGGTCGAGCACGATGGCGTTGAGGAACGTCATCTCGTTGAACGACCCGGTGATGGTGCCCTCCATGGACGCGCCGTTGTCACCCCAGATGTAGAAGATGAGCGTGTTGGACAGGTCGCCCATCTCCGCGATGGCGTCCAGCAGCCGGCCGACGTTCCAGTCGGCGTTCTCGCAGAAGCCGGCGAAGACCTCCATCTGCCGGGCATACAGCTTCTTCTCGGCGTCGCCCAGCGAGTCCCAGGCCGGGAACAGATCCGGGCGCTCGGTCAGGTCGGTGCCGGCGGGGATGATCCCGAGCCGCTTCTGGCGTTCGAAAGTCTCCTCCCGCAGGGCGTCCCAGCCGCCGTCGAACTTGCCCTTGTACTTATCCGCCCATGCCTTCGCCACATGGTGCGGAGCGTGCGCGCAGCCGGTGGAGTAGTACATGAACCACGGCTTGGTGGCATCCTGCGCCCGTACTCCGTGCAGCCATTCGACCGCCTTGTCGGTCAGGTCGTCCGGGAAGTAATAGGGCTGGCCGTCCTTGCCCTCCTGGACGCCGAGCGTCGAGTTGTCCTGGGTGATGATCGGGTCGTACTGGCCGGCCGCCCCGGACAGGAACCCCCACCAGTGGTCGAAGCCCCACGCCTGCGGCCAGCGGTTGAACGGGCCCGCCGGGCCCTGGACGTTGTCGGGGGTCAGGTGCCACTTGCCGAACCCGCCGGTCACGTAGCCGTTCTCCTGCAGGATCCGCGGCAGGGCGGTACAGGTGCGCGGCCGCGCCGCGGTGTAGCCGGGGAACGGGCCGGGGAACTCGGCGATCGAGCCGAACCCCACCCGGTGGTGGTTGCGCCCGGTGAGCAGAGCGGCCCGGGTCGGCGAGCACACCGCGGTGACGTGGAACCGGTTGTAGGTCAGGCCCATCTGCTGCACCCGGGTCAGGTTCGGGGTGGCGATCGGCCCCCCGAAGGTGTCCGGCCCGCCGAAGCCGGCGTCGTCGATCAGCACCACCAGCACGTTCGGGGCGCCTTCGGGGGCCTGCGGCCCCGGGATCATTGACCAGTCGGCGACCGACTGATCGAAGGTGTGGCCCATCGTGCCGCCAAAGGTGCGGTCCGGTACTGGCAGCACGGTCCGGTCGGGGCTGAACTTGCCCGCCGCTTCCGCCATGGCTGCCTTGAGCTCGCCCAGGCTCTTCCTGGTCATCGGGGCGACAGACAGGGCCAGGGAGCCGGGAAGTGCCTGCTCGGCGGGCAGCCGGTCGTCGCCGTCGACGACGGCCACGATGACCGCGGTGCCCGGCGCCAGCTTGTCGCCGAGGCCCTGCTCGATGCCGCTCTCCAGCTTGTGCCGGGCGAACCTGGCGACCAGGCCGCCGGCGGCGGCGCCCACCACGATGGAGGCGAGCATCGGCGGTGAGAAGAGACCCACCACCAGGCCGACGCCGCCGCCCCAGCCCAGGCCCTTGCGGCCCAGGTGGTCACCGGTCTGGGTCACCTGCACCTGGCCGTCGGGATGATGCTCGACCAGGATGATGCCCTCCGACCTGACCGTCCTGGCCTTGACGAGCCCGACCAGCGTGTCAAAGTCCCGCTCAGCCAGGTCGATGGCCTGATACGCCGCCATGATCACGTCAAAGGAGTCGCCCACAGCCTCTCCCCACACCGGTACCGAAGCCACCGCGTCCGGCGGTCATCCGGCTCCAAGACAGACGCGGCAGGCCATCCGCAAGCAGGATGTGCCGCGGTGGCGGCGGCGCACCTCACTCGCCGGGGGTGAAACCCGGGTCACCGCCGGGCGGCCTGCTAGTACGGCGGCCGTGGCGGGGCGGGCGGAGGCGGCGGTGGCGGTGGCGGCCACGTGGTGGCTCTTCGGAATCCGCGCTCCGGCTGGTCGTCAACGAGGCCACCGAAGATGCCCGCGGCGGCCCGCGGATCGAGCTGGGCCAGCTGCCCGGCGGCCTCCGAGCGGACGTCATCATCGACACTGTGGTCGCGGGCGATGGCCCGCAAGGCGTCGGCAGCCGTTTCCTCATCGAGGCCGGGCAGCCGCCCGGCCGCCTCCAGCCGGACATCATCGCCGACCGCATGGTCGCGGGCGATGGCCCGGAACGCGTCGGCCGCAGCGGCCCGATCGAGGCTGGGCAGCTGGCCGGCCGCCTCCAGCCGGAGGTCATCATCCACGCTGTGGTCGCGGGCGATGGCCTGCAGGTCGCCCGCGGCGGCCTGCAGGTCGTGTCCGGCCAGCTGCCTGGCGATGGTCAGACGGTCCTCATCAGTCTGGAAGTCCATGGATCTGCTGGCTCTCTGTGCGGTTCCACATGCGGGTTGCGCGGGCGGCCGGTTACTCGACGTCGGTAAGGACTTTCTGCACCTGGTCGAGCTGGTCGCGGAACTGGGCGAGCTGCATGTTGATCTCGGCGAGTTTCATCTCGGTGTGTTCCTGAGCGGTGACAGCCATCTCCGACAGGCGCCGGAACTCCTCGTTGGAGGTCAGCTCGGCCCGTGCCTGGCGGCTGGTGGCTAGCTGCCGTCCCCACTGGTAGATCGCATACGCGATCACGGCGCCAATGACCAGGACCATGATGACGAAGGCAACCGCGATCGTGCTGCTCATGACCTCACCTCCGCGTCCGGCTCGCTGCCCACGGTCAAGGTGGTGGCAGCGGCCATGATCTCTTTCGGCGTCAGCTGGATGGTGAACGGAGTCACCTTGTAGAACTTCATCGCCTTCCCGTCCTCTGAGACCTCTATGACAGCCGATACCAGGCCTGCTGCTTCGAGCTTGCGCAGGTGGACCTGCAGCAGTGCCCGGCTGATGCCCAGCTCGCGGGCCAGCTGGCTCACGTAGTTGCGCTGTTCGGCCAGTGCTGCCACCACCCGCAGCCGGTGCGGGTTGGCCAGCGTGGCAAGCACCCGCAGCAGCCTGTCCCCGGTCAAGTCAGCAGTGTCCACAGCAGCCCTTCTTGCACATGCAAATTCAAATTAGCACATGCTAGAAAGAGGGAACAAGGCATGGTCCGGGCCATGCCCGTGCCGGTCGATGTGGTGAACGTATTCCGCGCGCCGGATGCACTGGCCCGGCTTCAACACGCAGCGCATCACGTCCGTCCGCACGGGGCTCCAGTCACCGGCATGGCCGGGGTGGACCCCCTTATGGCCGGGGCGGTACCCCGCATGGCCGGGGGCGGTACCCCGCATGGCCGGCTCAGCCGGTGAAGCTCTTGGCGCCCAGGCAGAACTCGTTGCCTTCCGGGTCCCGCAGGACGGTCCAGCGATGGCCGGTGATCCGGTGGCCCCCGATGACCGTGGCACCCAGCCGGACCAGTTCGTCAACGGCACCCGGATCCGGATCCACCAGGTCGAGGTGAACGCGGTTCTTAGCCTGCTTCGGCTCTGACACCTTGTTGAAGTACCAGGCCGGTTCCCGCCGCTTGCTGTCGGCGCCGCCGATCGAGGCGAAGAACTCACTGCTTGCCCTTGTCGAGCGGGCGGCCGAGCACCGCCGCCCAGAAGGCCGCTAGTTTCAGCACGTCATCGCAGTCGAAGGCAATGTTGCCAACCAGGGCTGCCATGGCATCCCTCCTTCGGGTGGCAGGCGAGGCTAGTGTTATGACGCGTGTCTCTCTTTAGTTTTGGTTCAGGGTGCGGGACAATGGCATATGCCGAATCGGGTGCGCATTCTGACGGTCCCTGACGCTGACAGGGTGAAGCTGGAACGGCGGCTGCGGGACCGGGGAGCGCCGGCGCGGGTGGCGGAGCGGGCCCGGATCGTGCTGCTGGCGGCTGACGGGCTGACCGGGCCGCAGATCGCGGAGCGGGCCGGGTGCACCGAGCCGACGGTGATCAAGTGGCGGCGCCAGTATGCCGAGGACGGCCTGGCCGGGCTGGCGGACGCGCCGCGGCCGGGCGGCCCGAAGACCGTGCTGACCGATGCGGCGATAGCGGAGATCCTGTCGGCGACGGTGACGCCGCCGCCGGACTCGCTGCAGGCCATGGGCGTGACGCACTGGTCGTCGCGGCGGCTGGCGGACTGGCTGCGCCGGGCCAGGAAGATCACCGTCAGCCATGACTCCATCACCAGGCTCTGGCGGCGGTTCTGCCTGCAGCCGCACCGGACCGAGGGGTTCAAGTTCTCCACCGGCCCGCGGCTGGAAGCGAAGATCACTGACGTTGTCGGCCTGTACCTGCATCCCCCCGAGAACGCGGTGGTGGTCTGCGTGGATGAGAAGTCGCAGTGCCAGGCCCTGGAACGCAGCCAGCCGATCCTGCCGATGCGCCCGGGCATCCCCGAGCGGCAGACCCACGACTACGCCCGCCACGGGGTCACCTGCCTGTTCGCCGCCCTCAACACCGCCACCGGCCAGGTCACCGACGCCTGCTACCCCCGCCACCGGCACCAGGAGTTCGGCAAGTTCCTCAAGAAAGTCGCCGCCGCCTACCCGGCGGTGGACCTGCACGTCGTCTGCGATAACTACGCCACCCACAAGCACAGCGACGTCAGAGCCTGGCTGGCGAAGAACCCTCGGGTCACCCTGCACTTCACCCCGACCGGCTGCTCCTGGCTGAACCTGGTCGGGTGCTTCTTCTCCGTCATCACCCGCCAGGCCATCCGCCGCGGCTCATTCACCTCAGTCCGCCAGCTCACCGGCGCCATCGGCGCGTTCATCGACTCATGGAACGCCCACCCGCACCCGTTCGCCTGGACCAAGGACGCCGACGAGATCCTCGCCAGCATCAACCGCGCGAAGACTAAAACAAGCGTCCTCACAGACCACTAGGAGCTGGCCGGCGACTGAACCTGATACCCGGTGCCGGAAGGATCGCCGGGCTCCTCCTGCGCGATGCCGTAATTCGACAGCCCAAGCAGGTAGCCGAAGCCCGTGACCGCCAGGATCGCCAGGAATGGCCACCACCAGGAAGCGTTCAGCGCGACCGCAACGGTGAGGCCAATGAAAGCGGCGGTCATGGCGAAACGCCCGCCCAGGGCCCAGGACCGCAGGCTGACCAACTTCTGGCGTTCATCGGCCCGGGAGCCGGCGATCGCGCCGACATCGTCATCCTGCTCGGCCCACATATAAAGGGCGAATGCCCGGCCCAGCGCCGCCAGCGCCACCAGGGTCACGAACAGCCACCAACGGGGGCCGCCGCGGATGGCCCACGCGGCGGCGAAGACAGCCCCGGCAAGCAGGACCCCTGCGGGCTTGCGCCAGCGTGGCCGGATGAAGCTCATCATCTGGCCGCCTCCTCATCATCTGGGTCGAACATTTTGTCGACCGTCAAGTCAAAGAACCGGGCGATCGCAAATGCCAGCGGCAGCGACGGCAGGTATCGTCCGCTCTCAATGGAGATCACCGTCTGCCGGGACACGCCCAGTGCGGCGGCCATCTCGGCCTGGGACAGCCCTCGCTGGGTGCGCTGCTCCCGGACCCGGTTCCGCATAATGTCAAGGTAGCTTTACATCTTGGCAATGTCAAGCGACCTTTACTTGACTGCTGCGCTGGACCCGGTGCGGTGCGGCCGTGCCAGCGAGCGCGGCCGGCGCCCCGGCCCAGCCAGCACCGCTGCCCCGCCAGCGCCGCGAATGCCCCACGGCTGCCATTTCTTTCGCCCGGATTAAATGCCGTGCTAATGGCACGGTCATGTTGCCCGGCCCGCATAATCCGGCCAGCACTTCGCAGGCCGTGAAGCGGAAGTGCCGTTACCGCGCTCTGCCGTGCGCGAGAGTTGCGGGGGATTGCGAATGTGGTTGTGGGCAATTACTGTGTCCGCAAAGGCTGCTTTGCTACGACCATGCCCTCCTCGGTGATGTGACGAGTCTGGGCGCCAAGACCGCAACGCATGCGGAGGGCCGGGCAGGCACCGCAGCCAGGCAGACAAGGAGGCGTGCCACATGAGCCTGCTAGGGGACGCGATCGTCTACGTACTCATTCTGATCGCCGTGCTCGCCGTCGTTGCCGGGATCATGTACGGGGTTGCCCGCCTGTGGGGTCCCAAGCCAGAGGAGTCCCAGACGCGCGCCAGTAGCGCCTACGAGGATTCGCTGGGGCGGGCCGCGAAGTAGCCGGCGCCCGGCACCGGCGGGTCCGGTCCGGCCCGGTCCGCGGGCGGCGAGCGTGATCTGCGTTGCCGCCGGCCCGGCGTAGGTTTCCGCCCGTGGCCGCCGATGACGAGCGTGAGCTGGTGCGCCGCGGTTGCAACGCCTTGTCATACGACCACGTCGCCGAAGTGATCGCCTATTTGGCCTCTGACGCCGCCGCCCTGATCACCGCCAACGTGATCACAGTGCCGTGACCGCTGACGCCGTCAGGCGATGGATCTGGCCGCGCTATCGCGGGGTGAGCACACAGAACTCATGCCCATCGGGATCGGCCAGGACTACCCGGCTGACCTCGCCCTGGCCGATGTCGATGCGCGTTGCCCCGAGCGAGATGAGACGGTCGACCTCGGCTTGCTGATCACCTTCTGCGGGCGGCGCGAGGTCAAAGTGCAGCCGGTTCTTCCCGGTCTTCGGCATCAGCGGCGGGCCGCCCCAGCTGATCTTCGGGCCACCGTGCGGCGAGCGAATCGCGGTCTGCTGGTCCCGGTCCCAGACCAGCGGCCAGCCCAGCGCTTCGCTCCAGAAGTACCCAACCTGCTGCGAGCCGTCGCACGAAACCGCTCCGATGAGTCCGCAGCCGGCGAGGAATCTGTTGCCCGGCTCGACGACGCAGAACTCGTTGTCTTCCGGGTCGGCGAGCACGACATGGCCCTCCTCCGGCCGCTGGCCAATGTCGATGTGCCGGGCACCGAGCCGGAGCGACCTCGCCACCGTGTGCTGCTGGTCCGCAAGGGACGAGCTGGTCAGGTCGAAGTGCATCTGGTTCTGGCCGGACTTCTGCTGCCCAGTTGGCAGGAACCGCATCCGGAACCCGGTGTCATCGGCGGGCAGTAGCGCCACGCCGTCCTCCGGGTCGCTGACTACGTCCCACCCCACGAGGCCGGCCCAGAAACGCGCAAGGCGCCGCGGGTCGTGCGCATCGAAGCACAACGCGGTGAGGTGACATGTCATTTCGCCCGCACCTCCGATCCGCTGATCCCAGAGCCGCAGATAGGGCACCTTCTCCGCGTCCGCGAACGACCACGCTAGGCGCCCCGGGTCCAGCAGGGCAAAGCGATTAGTCAGCGGGCGGCGGCATCCCGGCAGCGCCGCGGTCCGCGGCCGCCGGGGCTCGCGCCGCGCGGTTCCGGGTGAGTGCCACCCCGGCCAGGATGAGAGCGATCCCGGCGAGGTCGGGCAGGGTGATGTGCTCGCCCAGGACCAGGAAGCCCAAGGTGATGGCGACGATGGGCAGCAGGTAGGTGACGGTGGATGCGACGGTGGCGCCCACACTGGCGATGAGCTGGTAGTTCAGCACGTACGCGACCCCGGTCCCAATCAGGCCCAGAACCAGGACGCTGGCAACCACGGTGGCATCGAGCCGCGGGGCGGGGGCGCCGGTCACGCCCAGGGCGATCGCCAGCCAGACCGAAGCTGCCCCGAGCTGGCAGGCCGACAGTACGACCGGGCTGATGCCACGGCGAGCCAGGTATTTGTCCATGTAGACATAGCTGGCCGCGTAGCAGGCCGCCGCGGCCAGGCAGGCGACCGCCCCGGCTGAGGCCAGCCCAGCGGCGGTCTGCCAGGGTGAGAAGATCAGCACGGCCCCGCCGAACCCGATCAGCAGCCCGGCCGCCTGCCGGGCGGTGACCGTTCGCTGATGGCGGGTGCCCACCGCGATCACGACCGTCCACAGCGGGGTGGTCGCGTTCAGCATCCCGGCGGTGGCCGACGCCACGTGCTGCTCCCCCACCGCGAACAGCAAGTACGGCGCGGCATTGGCGAACAGGGCCGCCACCGTGATGTGCGCCCACAGCACCGGCGAGCGGGGCAGCGACCCCCGCTGCACGGCCACCACGGCGAACAGCAGCGCCGAGCCGAGCACCAGCCGGGCCAGCGTCACCTCCACCGGGGACAGGCCGCGGATGCCCAGCTTGATCCACAGAAAGCCAGACCCCCAGATCATCGCAAGCAGGGCCATGCGCACCGCCGTTGCGCGGGTCATGAGTTGATCCTGACCTCGGGCCGCCGGTGCGGGCACCGGCTCTGGCTGGGATAGGTCATGCGGGCGATGATCTCCTCTGGATCCGGTCATGGTGAGTGTCCTGCCACCCGGCCAGGTCCGCAGCCTGCCAGCTCGCCGACCAGCAGTGATCACCGTCGTGCACCGCCCCGCTCATCGCACGACGAGGCCCCGGATGATGCGTCAGGTTATGCGGCTGCCGCGGCGGGGTGCCGTTCGTGCCGCCCGGCTGATTCCGGTAGCGCCCCTTCCGGCAAGTTGGAGCGCGAGGCGACGCGGTCATCCTGAGCTAGGTCGTCAACATGCATGGCGAGCAGAATCGCGCCATCGACCAGGAGGTCACGCTCGGCAGGAGTGATGTCGCCCCGGTCAGCCTGCTCGCGGCAGATGGCGCAGACGCGCTGGAGCGCCGCATCAATGGTAAGCACGGTGATCACTGTTCCCACCTCCACCCCAGGCATACCGCCTGGCACACCAGGCTGGTCATGGGCTTTGGTCCTGACTGTGGGCCTGCTCTCACCCGTGCCATGCACGCCGGTTGTGACGCCCCGCCTGGCTGGCATACGCTGCGAGTTGGCAGCCACGTCTGCCTGATCCGAGCTACGCCAGCCCGGCGCTGGTGTTAGTGCCAAGGACAAGAGCGGCACAGCCCTCGCGTGGATTCTTCCCTTCCATCGTGATTTCCTCCTTGCGGTGGTCAGGCGCCGGGACCAGGCCACCGGAGCAGAGGCACGATGTCGCACGACAAGATCAGGGCGGCAGCCCGCAAGCGCATGGCGGATACAGGCGAGCCGTATGCCACCGCCCGGCGCGAGGTGATCAGGCATTACCAGCAGTCCGGAGCTGGAGCTTCGCCCGCCGACTCGGCGTGGTTTGCTATCGACTACAGCGATATGGGCCGGGTCTCCCTGTGGACGGAGACACGGCTTGGCGGGGGCCCGGGACGCGGGGGCGTGGAGGTCGACTCCACCGTGCTGCGGGTGCGGATGGCTGATTTCCATCTGGACATCCCTCGCACCTCGGTGCGATCGGCCGCCCGCTCTGCGCGCTCGGTCCGGGGAACGATCGGGGTACACGGCGGCCGCGGGCGCTGGCTCGTGAACGGCTCGTATAGCGGCTTGGTCGAGCTCACCATCGAGCCGCCCTGCTACACCACCCGGCAACCCAGCACACTATTCCTCAGGAGTAAGGTCACTTCGCTGACCATCAGCCTCGTGGACCCCGACGGCTTCATCGCCGCAATCGAAGGTGATGGGCAGCGCAGGGGCTGAGGCGGCAGCTTCTTGCTGCTGGCCCGGACGTCTTCTGGCCAGGTAGCTGTTACCGCTGTCCTTTCACTCCGGCCGGGTCGGGGCGGCGCTGGGCTGTGAGGAGAACGGCGATGGTGCTGGCGCGTACAGGCCGCCCAAGCCGCTGGCAGACCACCTCGAGTTCGCGGTCCAGGGCCTGACGCTGGCCTGGTGAGAGCCGGGCGTAAAAGGACAGCGTGCGGACGAGAGCGCTGAGTTGGTCCGGCGTGTGCTCGGTGAGCCTCGACACGACCGCCGCCTGAACATCGCCGAACAGGCGGCCGGCGCAGTCCCGCCCGATGTCGTAGCTGCCGAGCCAGGACCAGGCCTGCGAGATATTGCCGCGGCGTCGCTCGATCCCGGCGAGCGTCGCGTCGAGATCCCGGTAGGCCGGCCAGTTGGCGGCGATGTCAGGTGCGACCGTTCTGATCGCCGCCAGCGCCATGTCCTGGTCTTGCCTGGTGCGCGCTTCCGCCAGGCCGAAGTACTGCACCAGGGTGAGCGTCCCGCCGGGAACGAGCACGTCAGCGGCCCGCTGCCAGCTGACGTCAGGGTCAACCCAGTGAAACGCGGACGCGGAGAACACGGCCCGGAAACGCTCATGCGGAAGCGGCACGTCCTCGAACCGGGCGTTCACGAACTCCACCTCTCCGGCGCCAGCCAGGTTCTGCCTGGCCCGCGAGATGAGGTTGGTGCCTGGTTCCAGTGCCGTCACCCGCAGTCCCCGGCCGGCCAGGGAACGCGTGAGCTGGCCGCTTCCGCACCCGACCTCCAGCACAAGATCGCCGCTGCGGATACCCGCGGCCCGGCAGGCCTGGTCGACGAGTTCGTCCGGATAGGCCGGACGGTGGCGGTCGTACTCGGCCGCGATCTCGTCAAAGACCCTGCCGTAATGACGCGCGGCAGGTTCTGGCGACGGTGTCATTCGCTGGCCTCCGTTCATGATCGGTACCGTGATCGCCGTGGGGGCCGGTCAGGCGGCACCGGCTAGCCGATTCCGCGCCTAACTGAATCAAACCCGCAGATCACGAAGCCGCAGCCCGCGAAACGCCGCGACGTCGACAAGTCTGGTGGAACGTCTCCCAAGCCCTTGCGATGGCCGAGGCGGCCCACCCGGCAACACTGGCCACGCGCAAACCATGACAAGGGCAACCCTCCGGTGGAGGATCCGTCCTGACTGATCTTGCGATGAATCCAGCCGTTGCCAGAAGCCTCACTTCGCAGCGGGTTGATAAAGGAGGAGCCATGCCCAACCCCTCGCCGGTCACCTTCCTGGACGCCCGCTACAGCGAAGACAACGCTCAGCCGGCACCATGGCCAGATGCGGTGGCCCAGTTGGAGAGAGCCGGCCTGTTTTGGGTGTCCAGTGTCAGGCCTGACGGCCGTCCGCATGTCACCCCGGTGGTCGCGGTCTGGCTGGACGGCGCGTTGTATTTCAGCAGCGGGCCAGATGAGCAGAAGTCGAAGAACCTGGCGGGCAACCGGCACTGCGCGGTGACGACCGGCTGCAACACCTGGGACCAGGGCTTCGACATCGTGCTGCACGGTGAGGCCGTTGTCGTGCGCCACCTGCCACTGCTGCAGCAGGTGGCTGACGCGTTCCTGGCGAAATACGGGGACGACTGGGCGTTCGAGGTCGCTGGTGACGGCACCTTCCGCGGTCATGGGGTATCGCTGGTCTACCAGCTCATCCCGGTGCAGGCACTGAGGTTCGGAAAGGGCCCGTTCAGCCACACCCGCTGGGACTTCACCGGCTGATCGCCGGCCTGCGGGCCGGCAGCAATGACGACGCCGTTCCCGGCTCCTGACTCGGCTCATGATCGTGGGTTCGCAGCTGGCTTAGCGGGCTGGCCTGCGGTTTCCCGGTGGCCGACCAGCAAAATTGCGCGCTGGCGGGCACCTCAGCACCATGTGCCTGAACACCTCGCCAGCTTCGTTCAGCGATGAGTTTCGGGGCCGCGGCCATCGTTAGGATTGCGACGGACCGACCCGGAAGGCGGCACAAATGGCGGACTCTGAGACCACTCCACTGACGGCGCGACAGGCGGCGGCCGGGGTAAACCAGGACGACGAGTCGCGCATGCTCCTGGACTTCTTGCAGCGCCAGCGCGACGCGGTGCTGAAGATCGTCGAGGCGCTGCCCGAGGAGGCTTGGCAGACGACGGTGGTGCCTTCCGGCTGGACGGTGGCCGGGATGCTCGCTCACCTCGGCGGCGCTGAGCACCACTGGTTCCAGAACGTGACCGCGGGCGGCGCGGAGGAGCCGCCCGCGGACGAGGAAGGAGCGGAGGAGCCGCCCGCGGACGAGGAAGGAGCGGAAGGAGGCGAATACGACCCCAACGCCGCGTTCACGTGCGACTGGCCGAGCGCCGACATAATCGCCGACTACCGCGCCGAGTGCAGGAAGTCTGATGAAGTGCTCGCCGTCACCCCGCTGTCCGCGGCACCGCGCAGGCTCGACTTCCACCCGGACCTGGAGTACACCGCCCAGGTCACGAGCGTCCGCTGGATCGTCCTGCACATGATCGAAGAGACGGCCACACACTCCGGCCACCTTGAGATCGCTTGCGAACTGCTCGACGGGAAAACCGGGACCACCGGGCGCTGATCCGTCTGCGCCGAATGGCTTGCGCACCAATGTGGGCCAACTCAGTCGCCACACCCGCTGGACTTCACCGGCTGGGCATCGACCTGCGGGCCGACATCAACGACGACGCCGCTGCTGGCTGCGGTACCTATCGGTCCGAACTAGCGGATCAGTCGGAGCTGGCCGAGCGGGCGCCCAGCCCGCGCAGCCAGGTGATGACGTTATCCTGCTGAGTGCTGCCCGCCGGCGGCGTCCAGAGGTGTGCCGTGGGCGTAGTCCGGTTCCCAGTTGAGATCCGCGCCGCGGGACAGCAGGTACTCTGCGGCGCGGCGCTGCCCAGCCGTGCAGGCGTGCCAGAAAGCTTGCGACACGACTTCTGCTGCCGGGTCGCTGCCCAGGATCGTGTCGAGGCGCCCGAGCATGCCCAGGGCGGCTGCATGCCAGGCCGTGTCGATGCGGGCGCCGCGCGCCACCAGCAGGCGGGCGACGTGCCAGCAGCCGTAGCCGACGGCGTTGTCGAGGGGAGTGCCGATCGAACCATCGGGTGTCTCGATGTTCGCTCCACCGTCGATCAGGGCCTCGGCCACGTCTGCGTCGTCGCTGCTGGCCGCGTAGTGCGACGGCGTCTCATCACCCGGCCCGCTGGTCTCGGCACCTCGGCCGGTGGTCAGGGCGTTGGGGTCGGCGCCAGCGTGGATCAAGAGCCGGGCGATCTGCGGGCCGTTGGGGAAGTAGCCGGGCCAGTCGGTGACCAGGTGCAATGGTGTCGTCGTGCCGGTGTTCTTGCTGCCGAGCCGGGCCATTGCCAGCGCGGGATGACTGCGCAGCAGCCGCTGGATCGCCTCGACGTCACCGGCACGAACCGCCAACCGCAACTCGACCGCGACCTGGTCGTCGTCAGGGATCTGCTGACCGGTCTCCTACTCACTCATCGTGACCCATCATGCCAGTCACGAACTGTGTCCCGGGCTGGGCCGGACTGGAGCGGATACGTGGTGGCGCCCTGAGAGCATTACGACAGGCGATGGCCTTTCAGGAGCGTCTGTGGTTGATGATCAATTGCCGCTATCTGTACCGTCGGCCTGCAACTATGCGGAGCGGGTGACGTGCGGGGTGACGGAATCGAACCCGCACTATCAGCTTGGGAAGTCGGTGTCGCTGGTCGTTCCTGAACTGCGGATGTCGTGACCTGCGTCGATGCGATTGATCTTCCGCGACTGACCGCGGTTGACTCTCACTAACCGTGCTGACGGCCATGTGGCGGGCACGCACGCCACATGGAGCACGGCGACTACGCTGCCGGGGTGCCGGCTGGTGGCTCGGCGGCTAGCGTCTTGCCCGGTCCGGGCCGGGGATAGACGAGCCAGTGCAGCCCGGCGGCGGCGATGCCACCGACCAGTGGGGCCACGATGAAGAGCCACACCTGGCTCAGTGCGGTTCCGCCGACGATGAGGGCGGGGCCGAGGCTGCGCGCGGGATTCACAGACGTCCCGGTGATCGGTATCCCGATCAGATGGGCCACGGTGAGGGAGAGCCCGATCACCATCCCCGCGGTCGCCGCGTTCCCGATCTTGCTGGTGACCCCGAGGATGACGAAGACGAACAGAGCGGTCAGGACGACCTCCGCCAGGAAAGCGCCGCCCACCCCGATATGGATGTCCGACGCCGCTCCGTAGCCGTTTGTGCCAAGGCCCGTCTTGGATGTGCTGTACATGGGCGAGGCATTGAACATCCCCCACAGCACCAGCGCGCCAAGAATGCCGCCCACGAACTGGGCCACCCAGTAGCCCACGGCCTCCACCAGTGGGAGACGGCCAGCGAGCAGAGCGCCCATGGTCACCGCGGGATTGACGTGACAGCCCGATACCGGCCCAAGCACGTAGGCCAAGGCCATGAGCACCAGGCCGAACGCCAGCGCCGTGGCTACAACCCCCGCCGCGACACTGCCTCCGTCGAACTTGAACCCGAACATCAGGGTCGCCACGCCGACCCCGAAGAACACGAGCAGTGCGGTCCCCAGCAGTTCCACTGCGAACTTGCGGATCATCGTCATTCCCCACCTCGCGACGGTCCCGCGGCCCCTCATAGCGGGGAACGAGGGCCTCCTACGTGGCCAGGATCCTTGCCTTTTCGGCGGCGAACTCTTCGTCGGTCAGCAGGCCCTGGGATTTCATCTCGCCAAGTTCCTTGATCTTGGCCATGCGGTCCTCCGGCGCCGCTGCGGGCGGGGCTGCCGGTGCTGCCGCTGCCTGCTGCGCCTGCATCTGGGCAGCTGTCTGGGCGGCAGCCTGCGAGGCCGCCTGGTTGACCATCGCCTGCTGCTGGGCAGCCTCCTGCTGCTGCTGATACTCGGCCGCCTGCTGCTGCTGGGCAGCCTTTTGCGACGAATGCTGCGAAACGCTGCCAGCCACGACGGTGGCGGTGCCAGCGACGACCGCGGTACGGGCCATCGTGCCCATCAAGCCGGGACGTCCCCTTCGTCTAGGTGGCATAGCTCCTCCTGCTCGTCTGGGTGGCCTCGCTTGTCTTACTCCTCGTCAAGCGCGGCGATAGCGCGCAGGACGGTCTCGCGGGGGATCCTGTCCTGGGAGATCAGCCGACCGTCGGAGGCGCGAACTGCCGCAGCGAGACGGGCGGCCCACCTGTTCTCCCACACGATCACCAGCGCGGACGAGTCGGCCCCCAGCCTGTCGGCGATCCCGATCAGATCCTCTTCCGATAGCAGGTCGAACTGCGTGCCGTGGAAGTCGAACATGTCGGCCACTTCTGCGTCACCGGCCTCAATGACCGAGGCCGAGCCATCGGTCTCCTTACGCACGAACGCGAAGTCGATGATGCGGACGGTCCCGCTGTCGTTCAGCTCGGCCAGCGACGGAGCCACGTCTCCGCGGAACTTGTTTCCCTCGAAGAGGATCACGGCGACGTCGACCGGCCCAACCGAGTCCGCGTCAAGGGCTGCGGGCATGACGGGGCCTCCAGCGACATGGCTGATTGATATGACCTCAGCCTATGCCGGGGCGATTCCCCCGCATCACCCTCGCCGGGTGAGACCGGCCGCCGACCGGGCCGTGCTGCGCACCGGGCGAGGGTTGGATGCCTGCCTTGCTTCGCGAGAGGCCACGGCAGGATCGTTGCCCGTTTTCCGCAGGGACCCCCAAGTCGGCCAGGCCGACGACAGTGGTGACTTGTCAGCAGAGCAGCTCAAGCCCGCTAATGGCCTGTGGATGGCCCGTGGAGATCAACAAGACGCGGGCGAGAGAGGCAACGAAGCAGGAATGGCCGCTGACCTGGGGTTATGTCGTGGAGCGGGTGACGAGAATCGAACTCGCACTATCAGCTTGGGAACCCGACCGATCGGGGCCTTTGACCGCCCTGACCTGGGCGCCCGATGTACTACTAATGACCGTGATGGACCCTGTGACACCAGGACTAATGGCCCACCAATGGCCCATAGCCTCACGGCTGCCCGCGGGTGGCCCCCCAGCACGGGTAGGCTCATGACCACCATGGATGTGGGTGCCAGGCCTATGGCGCGCCGTCCCAAGGCAGGTCAGCATGGAGTGTGTCGGGTGAGCGGGAAGCTCGCTGCAGGGGGGTGCCCTGGGTACGGGTTGTGATGCTGTCGCTGATGGCCCATATGGGGGCTGTCCCCTGAGATCTCGTGGGAGAGTGAAGCAGCAGGTGGAGAACAAAAACGAGTTCTGGGCGGATGTTAGTGCGATTGCTGTATGCCCCGTTGCGATCGCCGCCGGATGCGCCAAAGGCGCCTATGACGCTTCGACAGATAATGGGGCATTCGTTGATGGGTTCAGTGCCGCCGCAGGCCCCATTATCAAGGCAGCCAGAGGATTCGGCGCGGAGCACGGGACGACTATCACAAGGGGCGTCGTGACAGGCGCTGCTGGTGCGCTCGGCGCCCGCATCGTGAGTGAAGGGCTCAAGCGCATCATAGGTTAAGTTGACCCAGCGGACCGGTTGGGGAGGCGGCCAGCGGGTTCATGTCCAGCCGCTGCAGAATCCGCCACACCTCCGACTTGCTGACCTGCACATCGTGGTACCGCTGCAGGTACATCGCGATCTTCGCCGGGCCGAAGTGGTAGTGCTTGCGCAGCCACACGATCGCCCCGCGATCATCTATCAGCAGGAGGCACAAGGGGCCGGCCTTGGCCATCACCAGCGTGATCGACCCCCGCATCTTGACCACCAAGCCGGTGAGGGCCGCGGCAGCTGGTGCTGCCGATACCGCCGTCCGGGCCAATCCAGTCGTGACCTTATCTGTCGCGTTTCACACCCACTCCTTATTGGTGCTAGGTCACCCGCATTAGGAGTGAGACTTGGTCCGGCTGCCCCTGCCAAGCAGCGAGTTTCCTGAGAACGGTGTTTCCGGACTGGGATGAGACTGCTCAGAGCCTCCACCCGGCGCTGCGGCGCCTTGCCGTGCGGGACAGTCATCGCACTGGACGTGCCTCGGTGCGGCCTCGGTTGGCAGACCTGGCGAAGCTACCCACGACAACGGCCTGGGTGGTGCCGCTGCACTTGTCCGCCGACTGAATGGACAACTCAGGACGCGGTGACCCGTGTTTAAGGCTCGGCGAGTCACCGGTGCGTGATCTTGTGGCTCCGTGCTTTACCGCTCTTGCTCGCGGCGCAGTAGTTCGAGAACTTTGTCAGGGCTCTCGGCGGTGACCCGGATCATCGCGCGCACCACGTCCGCCAGGGCTACCCGCGGCACATCGAGCGCTATCGCGGCCGAGGCGGCCCACTCGGTTAGCTGCCGGTAGAGTTCAGGGCTCAGGTCTAGGGTGATCCTGACTGGCTTCGACCGGATCGCGGTCTGGCCCGGCGGTCGCGCATCAGGTTCTGTGCGCCTCGCCGCGGCAGCTGTCATCTGCGCTTTGCGCTGTTCTCGCTGCGTGCTCATGACCGCACTGAGCCGGGCAGAAGGCATCGCCCGATGAGCTCACGGGCCACATGGAGCCACACATCGCGGCCAGGACGTCTAATGGGCGTGCCGAAGCTCTGAGCGTAGACCTCCAGCCGGGGCACCGAGGTCCCCAGCACGTCATAGCCGAGCCGCTCAAGTGCCTCTCGGGCGTCGTTTGTCGAGTGCGCCCGTGCAATGCAGCGGTTCAGTAGCACAGCTGAGCGGGCGGGCTTGTCACGGATCTCGCCAATGTCGCTGATCTCGTCGCGCACCGGCGTGGTGCGGTTGATCTCGATGGGGCTCGGTGCACATGGGATCAAAATCTCGTCGGCATACCGCAGCGCCGACCGGGCGATGCTCGCGTGGTCCTCCAGCTGCGGCGTGTCGATGATCACCACGTCATCGGCCTGGGCGATCTCGGGCACCCGACGGTGCAGTTCGCGGGACGGCAGAGCCACGATCCGGAACGGGAACGCCGCTTCCGGCAGCGCTAGCCGTGGGTACATAGCCGCAAGGTCGGACCATTCCAGGGCACTGCCGGAGGGGTCAGCGTCCACCAGGAGCACACTGTTCCCGGCTTGCGCGAAAACATGAGCCAGCCAGACCGCCGACGTGGTCTTGCCCGTGCCCGGCTTGAGGTTAGCCAGGGCAACACTCAGCCCCGTCACCTGGGCATTATCGCAGCGTCTGCAGGGATTCGGTAGCCATGCAGAAACGTTGGCGCGCGGTATACAGACCAGAACTGTGGGTTAACACAGGAAGGCATCCCTCCCATGCGCAGGTGTCCTGCACCGGACCGGCACGCACAGGCGAGGAGCAGGGCAGCATTGGACACGAGCCAGCCCGCGACTCCAATCTTCCTTGCCCAACTGCAGTAATGCAGTAATTACTGCATTACTGCAGTTTGCTCAACGGTCCAGCGGCCAGGTGCCGGACGGGTTCACCGTGCGCTCATCGCCGCTAGCGGAGCTAGTGTGCCGCGTCTGAAATTCCGCTGGTTAAGCTTGCTCGTTTGCCGGGTGGCCTGCTTGGAGCTTGGCAAGGTAGTCAGCGAGTGAGTTCAAGATCTCGTCGGCAGTCTTGGTCCAGGTGAACGGCCTGGGGTTGTTGTTCCAGGTGGCGATCCATTCCCTGATGTCGTTTTCCAGGGCCTGGACGGAGGTGTGGACGCCGCGGCGGATCAGCTTGCCGGTCAGCAGGCCGAACCAGCGCTCCACCTGGTTCATCCACGACGAGCCGGTCGGGGTGAAGTGGACGTGGAAGCGGGGGCGGCGGGCCAGCCAGGTCCTGATCTCGGGGGTGTTGTGGGTGGCGTAGTTGTCGCAGACCAGGTGCACGTCGAGCGCGGCGGGCACGGCCTTGTCGATGGCGGCCAGGAACTTGCGGAACTCGATCGCCCGGTGGCGGCGGTGCAGTTCGCTGATGACGGTGCCATCAGCGATGCTGGAGGCGGCGAACAGGCTGGTGATGCCGTGCCGCAGGTAGTCGTGGGTGCGCCGCTCGGGCATACCCGGCATCATCGGCAGCACCGGCTGGGACCGGTCCAGCGCCTGGATCTGGCTCTTTTCATCAACGCACAGCACCACCGCCTTCTCCGGCGGGTTGTGATACAGCCCCACGACATCGACGACCTTCTCCACAAACAGCGGGCCGGAAGACAGCTTGAAGGAGTCCTGCAGGTGGGGCTTGAGATCGGACTTCTTCCAGATCCGCCCGATGGTCGACTTGCTCAGCCCGGTCCGGGCGGCCATCGAGGCCCGCGACCAGTGCGTGTCCTTGCCCGGGACCGGCTCCAAGGTCGCCACGACGACATCCTCGACCTGATCGAGCAGGATCGATGGTGGCCGGCCGGGCCGCGGCTCATCATGCAGGCCCTCCAGCCGCCGGGTGATGAACCGGGCCCGCCACCGATCCACGGTCGACTCATCCACCCCCAGATCCGCGGCGACCTGCTTGTTCGTCCCGCCCTCCGCGCAGGCCAGCACGATCTTCGCCCGCATCGCCAGGAACTGGGCAGTCTTCGCGCGGCGGGTCCACCGGGCCAACTGGGCCCGTTCGGCCTCGGCCAGGACCAGCTCTGCCTTCGGCCGGCCGATCGGCGCGGCATCCTCAAGCCCGGCCAGCCGCTGAGCCGCGAACAGGCGCCGCCACTTCGACACCGACTTGACCGCCACCCCCAGCGCCTGCGCAGCCCCGGCATTCGACATCCCGTCAGCGCAGGCCAGGACGATCCGGGCCCGGTCAGCCCGCCGGCACCCCGGCAGCCCTGTCCGGCGCACCAGCTCAGCCCGCTCATCATCAGACAGCACGATCGGCACGGCAGCAGGACCCGTATGCGACATGCCCGGCAGGCTAGCAGAAATAAACCTCAGAATTTCAGACGCGGCACACTAGCTTCCCGACGGGGGATGTGGACGCTGTTACGCAGATATCCAGGTGTCCTATCAAGTTACGCACAGTCTGTGGACGCCTACGCCGGAACCGCAGTTGTGTCACCGAGCCAAGCCGATCGCGGCCGCAAGCACGGGCTACGGCGCTGTGGCTCTCCGGCAACGCCTAGCATCGTGCGGATTGTGCGCATGGAAGTACACACTCAGACACGTCACGGGCAGACAGCCGAATTATCAACAGGTTATCCACTGGTTCTCCACGGCGACCGGAAGCCACCTAGTAAGGCAGCCGCACTTCACAGTTTGACCTGGGCGAATTCGGGCTGGCGGGCGAGCCTGGCGCGTTTGTGGAGGGCGACTCAAGGTGACTCGGGAGGCGTGACTGACTGGCCAGGAGCAGAACGGGGACTGTCCGCACCATCGTGAGCGGGCTTGGTGGCGGCGGGTCCACGCGTCCCAGTGGATGATGAGCCAGCGGGGCAGCGGCCGGGCGGTGAGGGCGGCGAGCAGTCGCTTGATCTCGGGGATGGTCAGCGGGATCATGCCTGGTTCCGGCGGTGGCGGCTGGCCGGGCCTGACCGGGGGCGGTGCCTGGGTGTCGGTGCGGTCTTTGAGCTGGGCGGCGGTGATGGCGCAGACGGCCAGGGCGGCCATGACCAGTACCGTGTGGCGGAGGATCGCGGTGTAGAGCCGGGCCTGGCACTGGTCGAGCGCGAAGCAGTCCTTGCTGAAGGCGAAATCTTCTTCAACCGGCCAGCGCAGTCCTGCCGCCCTGATCAGCCGGGTCTTGGTCAGCAGCTTGCCGTCGGGCACGAAGCAGTAGTGAAAGGCCAGCTCGCCGGTGCCCAGGTGGCGGCGGATGAGCAGGTGGTGGCGCGGGCTGGCGGTGCCGAGCCAGGCCCAGGCGTACCACCGCTGGCCCTTGGAGCCGCTCCCTGCCGACCGGACCTCCCAGCGCCGCTTGTGCTTCAGCAGCGCCGTGACTGCTTCCGCGCAGGTCAGCTTCGTGCCCGCGGCCAGGGTGAGCATGAAGTTCGACGGCACGCGCAGGACGTACGCCTGGCCGTCGGCTTCGAAGTGCTCGCGCAGCTGGGTGCAGCTGCCGTACACCTCGTCTCCGCAGTAGAAGTCCGGCCGGATCCCGTCGGCCGCGGCGCCGGTGCTGATGTCGATGGCCAGCTGGCCCTTGGTGCGGAACTCCAGATCTAGCGGCAGCCCCATGACCAGGGACCTGACCGGGTCCTTGATCTGCTCGCGGGGGACCCACTGCCGGGCGCCGATCAGCGCGTGCCCGGTGCCTTCCCGCACATAGGCCAGGTGCACGGTGTTGATCCCGTTGGCCACCTTCCCCGCGCACCCCAGGTACTGGCGCTTGACGCCCGCCGTGGCCTGGCCCGCTTTCTCCTGCCCGGTCTCGTCGATCGCGCCGATCACCAGCCCGCCCCGCCGCCTGCCGCGCCGGGCCGCCGCGTCCAGCCCGGCCACCGCAAACCGGCGCACCACGCTCATCGCGGCCCGGGTGTCCCAGACCGCGTGGTTCAGCAGCCGCTGCGTCCGGTCCGGCGTCTGATCCCCGCCGCGACGGGCGATGCTCCACCCGTTCACCCGGGGCAGCTCGCTGGCCAGCGCCGACACGTACTTCCCCGCCTGCAGCCACGGCTCTGTCCGGGCAAAACACGGCCGCAGCAGCCCCAGCAGCTCATCCCGTTCCCGCAGCGCCAGCGCGGCGCCTATGCTGACGGCAGCGGCCGCCTCGGCTCTTGTACTCGTCACACAGGCATGATCACGAGGCGGCTGCGCTCACACCGGCCCATCCCGTAACAAGGCCGCATCAACCGCACCAGGTCCCCTTTGCCCAGCTCACGATGCCAAGTGCGGCTGCCTTACTAGGTCAGCCTGCCCGTGCCCGCGGGTACCGGAACTGCCCCGGAGTTGGCCGTCGCGGGGCATCATGCTGGTAGCAGCATGTGGAAGTGATGGGGCTGCCGTCACGCGGCCGGGGCGGGATACGACTCCAGGGACGAGCACATCATGGACCACGCGGCCCGCGGCAAGCCCGACCAGATCATGGCCCCTGTCCGAGCTGCCACCAGGCGACAGCCGGCACTTGCCGGGCACGGACGGAAGCGTACGGCTTCTGATGGCAGGCCAGGTCCTGAGCAGAACCTGGCCTGACCTGGGGATTTGATTAGAGCGGGTGACGGGAATCGAACCCGCACTATCAGCTTGGGAATCTGTCTCGTCACCGCAGTTCAGGGCCGCTGAGCTGGGCATCCGGGTGCCCGCGAGTGACCGTGATTGCCTGTCGTTCCCCGGCGGCGCACAGGCACGTTAATGGCACGCGACCCTCTTCGGGGCACTGACATGCCGGATACGAGAGACGGGCGGGAGTCGCTGACCTGGGATTTTACGCTGGAGCGGGTGACGGGAATCGAACCCGCACTATCAGCTTGGGAATCTGAACGAAACACGCCGTCATGGGGTCTGACCTGCCAACTCGTATGTCCGGTGGTGGCCGCCTTGCGCCGCCCTTGACCGTGGTTAGTGGCACGTTAATGGCACGGCGATCTTGACCGTTGATCAGGGTCGGCGGGCGATGAACACGTATTCGCGGCTGTCATCGCCGAACGGCTCTGCAGCGAAGCCACCGTACAGTGCCTCCACCTCCAGGCCCGCGACGTCGAGGAGGCCGAACCATTCGTTCTTCGTGGCCCACCACAGGGAGCTGGTCGCGCCGCCGTCCAGGGTGATGTCGATCCGGTTGTCGCCGACCGCGTACCGGTTGGTGTGCGGCACCGGCTCCTGCTGGTGCTGGCCGTCCAGGCGGGCGGCGATGTGGTGGTCGAAGGCAAAGGCGTTCCAGGCGAACCGCCCGCCCGGCTGGAGCGAGGCGGCGACCCGCTCGAAAGTGCGGCAGCGGCCGGCCCAGGTCGGCAGGTGCAGCAGCGCACGGAATGGGCAGTAGATCAGCGCGGCTGGCTCGTCCAGGGCCAGGTCGCGCATGTCACCTTCGCGCACGTCAAGTTCCACGCCCGCCGCTGCTGCCCAGGCGCGGGCCTGGGCGAGCATCGCCGGAGACGAGTCAATGCCGGTCACCCGCTGCCCGGTGGCCTGCGCGACCGGGATCGCGACCCGCCCGTTCCCGATCGCCAGCTCGACCAGCGGCCCGTCTGCCTGGCGCGCCAGCCCGGCGTAGAAGGCGATGTCGGCGGTCATGTCAGCCGACCATTCCTCATAGCGGTCCGCGAACGCCTCGTCCCAGCTCATCTGCTCATGCTTCCACGCCGCAGGCCAAGCAGGGCCGGTCAGTCCTGGTCCCCATTGGTGACCTGACGTTTACAAGGCGGGCTCGGCCGGGGTTGAGACCGTCCGAATCCGTCTGGGTAGTCGGCTGGCCTGTGGTGATCACCGTCGGTGGGTGTGGCATCGTTCGAGACAGTCCAACGGCGTTGCTATCAAATTGCTGCTCGCAGATGCCCGGGTCACGTTGTGCGGAAGCCCGGATCTGGTCGCTGCGCGCCCAGCACCTCATCCGCTGGCGAGAAGCCGCTCCGCTACCGTTTCGCCCTCGTTGTGCTCACCGGTAGGCCGGAACCCAGGCGCTGGTAGAAGGCTTCCGGGCCGCGTGGACCGGCGTGATAGCTAACTGTCAGCCGGTGGTGTCCGCGTCTTGTTGCTTCCTGGCACAGCTCTTCGACGGCGAATCGTCCATAGCCCTTGCCCTGGTGCTCGGCGCCGATGTTGAGCCGCCACAGGTAGCTGTGGAACAGCGGGTTGTCATGCCCGGAGGCGAACGCGGCCATGATGAAGCCCGCCAGTTGGTCCGCGTCGTAGATCAGCCGGGGCCAGGCGGTGTCAGGCATCGTGTAGGCGTCGGCAAGAGACCAGGCGACCGGAGCAACGAGATGGTCTTGATCGGCCCGCAGCTGCAGCTTGCAGGCAGCCCTCACATTGTCCTGAGTTACCTGTTCTAGTCGCAGGCCTCTCCGCATGCGCCCACACTACGATGCCAGCGGCTTCGAACCTTCGTTATCAGTCATGGGAGGGCTGGATCCCAGTGCCGTGAGCATCAGATCCGTAGATTGTGCTGGTCGTTCCGCGACGCCTGCGCCTTCGGATGGGGCTAGCCCGTCAACGCTGGGTCGTCTTCGCCTTCTGGTGCATATGGACCGAGGCGACGTCTCAATGTCCAACGTTTGCACGCCTTGATGGGATGTCTGAGTGATCGGAGCCAATCCCAATCGACCGGGCCGTACCAGTCCACCGGGACCCCGAGGACGTGCTGCGGTTCTTCGCCTTGCCTGGCATGCGGTCCTATGTTGCGGCGAGGCAATCCGAGGACTTTGTTTGGTTCCTCGCGGTCAACTGGCACTGGATCATCTTTCGCAGCGGCCTCGCACGGCCCGGCACTGACCTGGCAGCCTCCATAAGGATGACGCGGTCGTGTGGCTGACGCAAGGCCGGTAGTCCGAACCACTGACCCCCTCGCTTGTAAGGCGGCGGACGCGTGCTGGTCATACGGTCTGGCCTGCTGATTTGCGGTCGTCCGTGGCCGTGGCTAACCGTGATACCGCGGTCAATGACGTTAATGGCACGCGGCCACGTCCGGGGCATCAGTCGGCGGATGTTAGGGATCAGCGTGAGCCCGCTAACCTGGGGTTTCCTCGTGGAGCGGGTGACGGGAATCGAACCCGCACTATCAGCTTGGGAATCTGAACGAAACAGGCCGTCATTGTGCCTGACCTGCCAACTTGTGTGGCCGAGGGTGGCCGTCCTGTACCGTGCTTGACCGTAGGTAATGGCACGTTTAATGGCACGGTGATCTTATCCGGTAAGCCGTCACGGGTCGCTGCCATTCCTGTCAGTTAGCGGGCCGTGCGCGGCGCCGCGCAACTTGCAGGACCGCTCCCCAATGCCGCCGCAGGCGGCCGTCAGGCCGCTCAGCGAGGCGACGCCGGATCTCGCTGTACAGGCGGTCACGTTTCCACGCCTCCATGGCGATGTGGCCAGAGAACGTGTCGAGCAGCCGGATGTACTCCTCGGCGCTATAGCTGATTTCCCAGTCGAACTGACGCACCGTCACGTGCTCGAAGAGGCCGCTGCCCTCGATCTCGGCCGCATCATTGGGCAGCTCGCCCGGCCGTGGCCAGCTGGTGCCCGGCGGGAGCCCTTCGCCGATCTCGTCGTAGACGTCCTGAACGTCGCGGAAAAACCGATCTCCTTCTGCCGGGAACACGTGGGTCGCGGCCCAGAAGGCGAGGTGCCCGCCTGGGCGCAGCAGCTCCCAGGCCCTCCGGTACTTCACCGCCGGATCGATCCAGTGCCAAGCCGTCGCGGCGAACACGAGATCAAAAGCGGCCACACCAGGTGGCCGCCAGGTCTCGAAGGCCGCCTCGATGACTTCTACACCAGGCAGTCCGGCGAGGTTCCGCCTGCCCGCGGCAGCCAGCTCAGCTCCGATCTCCACACACGTGATCCGAAAGCCCCGCCGGGCAAGCGGAACGGTTGCCTTGCCGGTAGCGCACCCGATCTCCAGGATCCGGTCACCGGATCGGAGACCTGCGAGGCGCACCAGCTCGTCATACAGCGCACCCGGGTAGTCGGGCCGTGCCTGCTGATAGAGTTGCGCCGCGGAGTCAAAGGTGGCTCTCAGCCGGTCCCGGTCAGTCATCACCGAACCATCATCGCCGACGGCACCTTCCGCTTCTTTGCTTTCGCGTTCGGGCCTATCCGGCGGGCAGTCCCAGCTTGGAAGGCTGCGACTACCTCGTCTCTGGGCAGGTGATACCCAGGTCGGCGGGTCCGCTGATGGTCCGCGAGTGACCGCCTGAACACGTGAGTTACCTCTCGATCGGGCACGCAACGGGCACGGCCGGGTCTGGCACAAGCCCGAACAGTCGGGCCTGGCCGCTGGTGGCGTCGTTAGCCTGGAGTGATGAAAGCGGCACCTGACGGAATCGATGAACGCGAGCTGTCTCGCGCCCTGCAGGAACACTGGGGGCTTGCTCCGGCCTGGCTCGGCTATCTGCCGGTGGGCTTTGGTGATCACCATTGGGACTTGACCGATTCCGGTGGCCGCCGGTGGTTCGTGACCGTCGCTGGTCTGACTGGTGGCTGTCGCGGCACCGATCCGACCGCAGGATACGCAGACCTGCAGGCCGCGATGGACACCGTCGTCGCCCTCGCCGAGGCGGGCCTGGAGTTCGCCTTCGCCCCAGTGCCGACCACCGACGGGCAAGCGCTGGCTCCGCTTGGTGGTGAGCATGCCATCACCGTGTTCCCGTATCTTGACGCCGCTGGCGAGGACCTGGGGGACGAGGTACCCGAGCGGGAGCGGAGCGCTCTGATTGACATGCTGGCCAGGCTTCATAATGCAACCCCGCAGGCTGCGCGAACGGCACCGGTCCGCTGCCTTGATCTAGCGGCCCGCCCGGTTCTGGAAGCAGCGCTGGGGGAGCTGAGCCAGCCATGGAATGGCGGCCCGTACAGCGAACGCGCCCGCCAGCTGCTGGCCCGGCACGCATCCCACCTCGGCCGTGCCTTGGCCAGTTTCGATGAGCTCGCGCGCGAGGCCGCCCGCAGCGGGCCCTCGGTCATCACCCACGGCGAACCGCACAATATCCTGCGATCGGCAGGCAGGCTGTACCTCATCGACTGGGCCACCGTCGGCCTCGCGCTGCCAGAACGGGACCTGTGGGCGCTGGCCGACGATGATAGCTGGGAGGCTGACCGCTACGCCGAACTCACCGGCCGCCGCGTCAGCACCGCCCTGATGCGCATGTACCGGATGCGCTGGAGCCTGGAGGAGATCATGCTCGGCCTGTGCGACTTCCGTGGCCCGCACGAGCAGAACGAGGACACCGAGCTGACGTGGGAGGTCCTCACCGAAGAGACCGAGAACATTCTCCAGCTCGCGCTGTAGCCCACCTGGGCCTTTCTGCTCTGCCTGGCCGAGGCGCACGGCGCCGATGCTGCCATCACCAGCGCGATCGACGCTCACGTGGAATCCGAGCGGGGCAAGTACTCCAGCAGTAGATCGTTATGGTCATGGGTCGTCGGCGGCTTGGTGCTGGTAGTGGCAGGTCCGGGCGGTGTGCTGGTGCCGCCTGCGCCATGTGGACCAGCGCAGCCGGTAGCCCGCATCGCGGACGGGCGGGCTGATCAGGGCGGCGGCCAGGCGGGCGACCTCGTTGCGGGTGAGCGGGATCAGCCCGGCTGGCGGTGGCTGGGCGTGCTCGGCGATCGCGGCGACGGTGAGGAAGGCCAGCGCGAGCATGGCCAGGGTGACCCACCGGTACCAGGAGGTCCAGCGCCGTACCTGGTGCTCGTCGAGGGCCGCCAGGCCCTTGCTGGCCTGGAAGTCCTCCTCCACGGCCCACCTGCGCCCGGCGGCCCTGACCAGGGCGGTGAGGGGAACGTGGCGCGGTGAGTAGCAGCGGTAATAGGCCAGCTCGCGGGTGCGCCGGTGGCGGCGGATCAGCAGCCAGTGGTGCCCGGGCCGGCCGGGATCGA
Source organism: uncultured Actinomycetes bacterium (assembly GCA_963837105.1). Classification (GTDB taxonomy): domain Bacteria; phylum Actinomycetota; class Actinomycetes; order Streptosporangiales; family Streptosporangiaceae; genus UBA9676. The sequence continues at coordinate 193,195 of CAWIMG010000018.1, forward strand.
TGCTGACCCAGGCCCAGCGGTAGTAGCGGTGGCCCTTGGCTCCGGGCCCGGCCGAGAGCCGCTGCCAGGCCCGGGGCGGCAGCTTGCGGGCGAGCACGTCCGCGCGCAGGGCGCCGGCCGCGGTGGTGACGGGGTGGCTCTTGGCCACGGCCAGCACATAGCTCACCCCGCGCTCTTGCAGGCCGGCCCGTAAGCCCGGGCCGGCACCGTAGACCTCGTCCCCGGCCACCCAGCCGGCCGGAGTGCGCGCATCCAGCGCCCGGCTGATCATCCGCAGCGCCAGTTCCGGCTTGGTAGCAAACGCCGTGTCCTCCGGGATGCCCGCGGCGGCACGCCGGCCTGGATCGGCCACCCACGACTGCGGCAGGTAGAGCTCCCGGTCGATCAGCGCGTGCCCGCCCCGGCCGGCGTAGGTGAGGTAGACCGCAACCTGGGCGTTCCCGGTCCGCCCCGCGGTGCCGGTGTATTGCCGCTGCACCCCGGCGGTGGTGCTGCCCTTCTTCACATCCCCGGTCTCGTCCACTACCAGCATCCCGTCCGGGTCACCCAGATGCTCCGCCACATAGCCGCGGATATCATCACGGACGCCGCCGGCGTCCCAGCAGGCCCGCGACAGCAGGTGCTGCATCCCGGCCGGCGTGGCATCCCCGGCCTGCTCGGCGATCGTCCAGCAGTTCGCCCGCGGCAGCCCGGCCAGCAGGCCCAGCACGAACGCCCGCGCCCGCCGCCGCGGCTCCACCCTGCCAAAACGGCTCCCGATACCAAGCATCAGGTCATCGAAGATAACCAGCCAGCGGCCGGGGTCTACGCTGTGGCCAGCGGCCACCGCAAGATCATCATGTGTCGTCACAAACCATGATCATCAAGCGGTGGCCGTCTCACGTCCACCCGTTGCCCGCTGGAAGTAACGATCTACTGCTGGAGTACAAGGGAGATGATGGCGGTGGCGCCTTTGTGGCCGTCGTGCCCACGGGCTAATGGCACGTTAATGGCACGCGACCGTCTTCGGGGCATCTCAGGCCTGGATGCTAGAGATCGGCGTGAGCCGCTGACCTGGTGTTTCGTGGTGGAGCGGGTGACGGGAATCGAACCCGCACTATCAGCTTGGGAAGCTGACGTTCTGCCATTGAACTACACCCGCAGGCTCCCGGACTGTCCACGAGCCGGGGCGCATGCGACATCGTACCGGAACCGGGCGGCCGACCCGGCGGCGGCCGGGAGGCGTCCGATCCGCACTCCCACGGGCAACGAGAGCCACCAGTCGCCCGGCCATTCGGCCAACCGCGCCTACCGGCGGCCGCGTGCCTGCAGTTCGGCGCGCAGGGCCTCGCACTCCCGCTCCAGTTCGGCGACCCGGGCCTCAAGCTGCAGAACGCGCTGGATCCCCTTGATGCCCAGGCCCTCGTCGGCCAGCCGCACCACATACTGAACGACAGTGACCTCCCGCCGGGTATAGCGGCGCTGGCCGCCCTCGGACCGGGACGGCTGCACCACGCCCAGGCTGTCGAGGCGCCGCAGGAAGGCCTGCTGCACCGCGAGCATGCCCGACACCTGGCCGACCGTGAACAGCGGCAGGTCCTCGTCGTCGAACGGCAGCGATGGCACGCCAACTCCTGCAACTACGTTTCCAGCATCGTGACGGATGCCCGCTAACAAACCAGACGGGCCCGGTGTAGCGCCACCGGGCCCGCGATCTCTGCCGATCCGGGGATCAGGCAGCGATCTCCTGCTTGCCGTCGGTGCGGATCTCCACCTTACGGGGCTGCGCCTGCGCCAGCAGTGGCAGCCGCACCGTCAGCACGCCGTTGGTGTAGTCGGCGTCGATCGTGTCGGCGTTGACCTGGTCGGACAGCCGGACCCGGCGGACGAAGGAGCCGGTCACCCGCTCGCGGATGAACGGGTTCTCGCCCTCGGCCTGCTCCCCGCTGCGGTGCGCGCTCACGGTGAGCACGCCCCGGTCCACGGTGACGTCGATGGAGCCGGCGTCAACCCCGGGCAGGTCGAAGCGGAGCAGCACGTCGTCCTTGCGCCGGATGCCATCCATCCGCATGACCGACCGCGTGCCCACGGCACCGTTGGTGGTGCCGAACACCCGCTGCGCGAGCCGGTCGAACTCACCCGCGAACGGGTCAATCGAGGTCAGCAGCACTGCGTTCACCTCCAAATTTCCTAGTTCCATAGAGCTAGGTCTGCCAAGTTTCTGACATCAGAAAACTTAGCACTGTAGTTGAAGGTTTGCAAGTTCTGCTGCTATAGCTTTCCTCTCGCTATGCGCCAGCCATAGGTCAGCCGACCCGTTCGATGATCGTCGCGTTGGCCTGCCCGCCGCCCTCACACATGGTCTGCAGCCCGTACCGGCCACCGGTGCGTTCCAGTTCGTGCACCAGCTTGGTCATCAGCACGGCACCGGTCGCGCCCAGCGGATGCCCGAGCGCGATGGCACCGCCGTTCGGATTGGTCTTGCCGAGCGAGGCGCCGGTGTCCGCCGACCAGGCGATCAGCACCGGCGCGAACGCCTCGTTGACCTCGAAAACGTCGATGTCATCGATGCCCAGCCCGGCCCGGGCCAGCACCTGCTCGGTGGCCGGGATCGGCGCGGTGAGCATGAACACCGGGTCACCGCCGGTGACCGCCAGCGCCACGATCCGCGCCCGCGGGGTGAGCCCGTAGCGCCTGACCGCCTCCCCGGACGCGACCAGCACCGCCGCCGCCCCGTCCGAGATCTGGGACGCGGTCGCGGCGGTGATCTCCCAGCCCTCGCGCAGCGGCGCCAGCCCGGCCATCTTCGCCAGTGAGGTGTCGCGGCGCGGCCCCTCGTCCACGCTCAAGCCGTTCACCGGCGCAATCTCCCGCTCGAACCGGCCCGCGTCGATGGCCGCCACCGCCCGCCGGTGGCTCTCCAGCGCGAACTCCTCCAGCTGTGCCCGCTTGATCCCCCACTTCTCGCAGACCAGCTGCGCCCCGCGGAACTGGGAGATCTCCTGGTCGCCGTACCGTTCCCGCCAGCCTTCGCCAAACGGCAGCGGCATGCCCTTCTCGGCCGGCAGCATCACCGATGACCCCATCGGGACCACGCTCATGCTCTCCACCCCGGCCGCCACCACCAGGTCCTGCGTGCCGGACAGCACCGCCTGGGCGGCGAAGTGCACGGCCTGCTGCGACGAGCCGCACTGGCGGTCGATGGTCACCCCGGGCACATGCTCGGGCAGCCCGGCCGACAGCCACGCCTGCCGCGCGATGTCCAGCGACTGCGGCCCGATCTGGGAGACACACCCCATGATCACGTCTTCGACCGCGCTCGGGTCGGCGCCGGTGCGCGCCATCAGCTCCTTGAGCGCATGCGCGGCCAGGTCCACCGGGTTCAGCCCGGCCAGCCCGCCGTTGCGCTTGCCAACCGGGGTACGGACCGCCCCGGCGATGTATGCCTCCGTCACGGTTTCCCTCCGCACGCCTCAGGGCCGAGCCCATCCACGCCCACGATGTTACCGTCGGGTTAATGTCTGGCCCATGGCCCGGCAGGACGCGGCCCAACGGCGGATGCCGCCCACCGCCGTACCCCGCGGCAGCCGGCGAGGAGGCGCGCCCATGACCACCGGCCTGATC
>CAWIMG010000019.1:0-73939 GCA_963837105.1 uncultured Actinomycetes bacterium
CCGATAACAGAGTAGTAGATTGTTTTGTCAAGCATTCCTATGGACCTCCTTGCGATAATCGGAGACTTCCTTAACCCTTGGTGGTTCGAGGACTCTTGCCGATACTGGCCGCTGATAGTCGTGAAGTCGCTCACGCTCGTCAGCAGGTGTCCTCAGATCGGCGATTCTCGCGTACGCTGGATGTGTCCCTTGCTTCGCCAGCCAACTCGACTCGGTATGGAATTGAATCTCGAACGGTAAGCCGCTGAGGGGGTCGCGCCAGCGACTGTTTACACCTTTGTATTCCGATTCGGTCCACATATTGCGCCGCACCTCTAACCCAAAATCTTCGCTTCCTAGAATGTGCTCGGCAGCCCAGTAAGAATCAAGATATCTAGCTTCGTCAAGGATAAATGTATAACGTACCCCATCATGAATTTCGGTCGCTAGTTCTTCGGCCGATTTGTCGGGTTCGGCTTCAATCATCTTCGCGAGTTTCTCTTTGAAGCGGTCGGGGCTTTTCAGGGCGTACTTCTCGGTGTCGGGTGCGAGTTTGCCATGTTCGAGTTGGGCTTCGATGCGGCGCATAGCTGGAGTAAGGCCGTCCTCTCCATAGCTCCCATCGGCGTTCCGGCCTTCCGCGTCCCGGCACCTGGCAAGGGCCAGATCAGCGCATCGTGACTCGGCCGGGGTGAGCGTGTATCCCTTCCACTCCCAGGTGCCGTCGGGATGGATACGGGGCGCGTCATCGCCGGATAAGTTGCGATCGACGGCGGCGGACTCGGGCGGGGAGCCAGAGTCCTCGGGGCGGGAGAACTCGCGGGCGCTGGGGTCAGCTTCCGGCCGCCCGCCGGCGCCATCGCCGTAGCGGGGGGAGGAAGGGTGGTTGGGCGGCAGCCGCTCCAGGCGCTCGCGGAGTTCAGCAAATGTTGGATTGCGCTCTAACGGCCGGACGTGGTCAGCCTGCCGCTGCTCGGACCTGAGTTAGGTCATCTGGCTTAGTGCCTTTGGCTTGGGGCCTGCAGGGCGTTGATGATGGTGGTTTCTTCGGGGCCGAGCGCGGGCGGGAACGTGTGGATGGCGCCGTTGATCTCGATGGTCGCCGAGCGCAGCGGCCGCAGGGTTCTGAGGGTTCGGCGGATCGATAGGCCGGTGCGGTTTTGCACGGTGCGGGAGACGGCCAGCGCGGTGAACACGATGGTTAGGTGCGCTTCGATCGCGTCGCGGGTGCGCGCGAACAGGGGCCTGGCGGCGAGGTCTGTCTTGGACATGCGGAAGGACTGCTCGACGTGCCACAGGTCGTGGTAGCTGGTGATCACCTCGGTGGCGGGCATCACGGTTGCCGGGATGTTGGTGACGTAGCCCTTGAGGCCGGCCAGGCGCCGGGCGCGGGCGAGCGCGGCCTCATCCAGCACGAACCGGCCTTTGGTGGTCTTGACGAACCGGGGCATGCGCGCGGCCGTGCCGCCGGTGATGACGTCGCGGGCGCGGTTCTCCTGAGCGGTCAGGGTCTTGGTGTCCCGGACGGCGCGGCTGCGCGAGTATGCCCACACCGCCCGCCACGACGTGGGGTGCGCCTGGGGATCCCACACCGGTTCGGCGAGCATGGCCGGGTCGTTGTCGCGGTTGCGGCCGGTCTTGGGGGTGAGGGTGTCGATGACCTGCCCGTCGCTGAAGTGGTCGCCGTGCCAGCGGAAGTGTGACTCCAGGTCGATCGGCGCCTTGGTGAGCCGGGATCCGACGATGAACTTGCAGCCTGCGGTGTCCAGCGCGGCCAGGTTCGCGGCCGAGAGCATCCCGGCGTCGGCGACGACGGCGAAGTTCTCGATGCCGTGCCGGGCGCGGAACTGATCGATGACCGGCAGGATCGTGTGTTTTTCGGCCTTGTTCCCCTCGAAGCAGCCGATCTCGAGCGGGAAGCCCCGCCGGTCGACCAGCAGGCCGACCACGACCTGCGGATCGACCCGGCGTTCCTTGGAGTAGCCGACCTTGCGCAGCCCGTCCTCGTGCTCGGCCTCGAAGTACAGCGTGGTCACGTCATACAGCACGAGCGAGACGCCCCCGCAGCCCAGCACGTGAGTGAAGCACAGCTCAGCGAGACGGCCACGGTAGTTCCCGTCGAAGCAGCGGCGCAGCGTGCGCTTGCGCGTGGACAGGCTCGCCGAGACCCGGCCCATCTCCGCCAGCACCCGGTCCACATCCAGCAAGCTGGTCGGCTCGACAACCCTGGCGATCACCAGGTCACGGAACACCTCATCACCCAGCGCGCCGAATCCGAGATCCGCATACACCCCGGCCAGCACGTCATACAGCAAGCCCGACGTCGTCTTCAGCGTCCGTGCCCGCGGCACCACCCGACGGGGAGCCGGTGCCGCCGCACCGCCGAACAGCGCCGGCTGCCTGGGCGCCGGGATCATCGCGGCCTGCCGGGCCTGCGGGGTGATCCCGAGGTCGAGAACGCCCTGCCGGTCGTCCTCGAGCAGCCGCTGGGCTTCTTCCATGAGCAGCCCGAGTTCGCCCTCGTCGCGGGCCGAGCCCACATGCCGCACGATCCTGCGCCGCCCCGCCACCGACTCCGCGATCTGCACAGCCGTTCAACCCCGATGCCGTGCGCACCCGCCGGACCCACGCCACCACCCGAGTCTACGACCCGGATTAGTGCCTTAACAGCACACTAAGCCCGCACATCATCCCAGGTCAGCGCGCTCCATCCCCCGAAACTGACCCAAGTGACCCAAGTCAGGGGAGAACTCGCGGGCGCTGGGGTCAGCTTCCGGCCGCCCGCCGGCGCCATCGCCGTAGCGGGGGGAGGAAGGGTGGTTGGGCGGCAGCCGCTCCAGGCGCTCGCGGAGTTCAGCAAATGTGGGATTGCGCTCTAACGGCCGGACGTGGTCAGCCTGCCGCTGCTCGGACAACTGATCCTGAGGGCCTGGCATGACGCCGTCCTACCGCACCCTCGGCGGCGGCGTCCTGGTAATCGGTTGAATCCCGGCTCGGGCGCGGATTTTGCCGGGTAGGGCCGGAGGCGGGGGCGGGTTCGGGCGGGCAGGGCGGCCGGTCTTGTCGGCGGGCGCTGGGCCGGTTGGTCTCGGGGGAGTCGTGGGTTGACGGCTGACCGGGGTGGGCCTACGGTGGAGTCGAAGATAACTTGATATCAAGATACTTTGCCTGGTCCGCCTGAGCAGCGGCGGGCACACCGGGCCGGCCCAGATGGCCCAGCGATGACTGCGCGAGGATGGGCAGCGGCAGCCGGGTTACCGGGCAGATTGCGATCAGGAGGGCTGCACCATGACGGTGAACAGTTTCGGCAGCCAGGGCACGATGGACGTGGGTGGCACCAGCTACACGATCCACCGGCTGTCGGCGGTGCCGGCCGCGGCCGACCTGCCGTTCAGCCTGAAGATCCTGCTGGAGAACCTGCTGCGGACCGAGGACGGGCAGAACATCACCGGCGACCATGTCACTGCCCTGGCCGGGTGGGACCCGCAGGCGGAGCCGGACACCGAGATCGCGTTCACGCCCGCCCGGGTGATCATGCAGGACCTGACCGGGGTGCCGGCCGTGGTCGACCTGGCCACCATGCGCGAGGCCATGCGGCAGCTCGGGGGCGACCCGGCCATGATCAACCCGCTGGTCCCGGCCGAGCTGGTCATCGACCACTCGGTGGTGGCCGATGTGTTCGGCCGCCCGGACGCGTTCGATCGCAACGTCGATCTTGAGTTCAGCCGCAACCGGGAGCGCTTCGCGTTCCTGCGGTGGGGGCAGCAGGCGTTCAGCCAGTTCAAGGTGGTGCCGCCGGGCACCGGCATCGTGCACCAGGTGAACATCGAGCACCTGGCGCGGGTGGTGATGACCGGCCAGGACGGTGCCGCCTACCCGGACACCTGCGTCGGCACCGACTCACACACCACCATGCAGAACGGCCTGGGCGTGCTCGGCTGGGGGGTCGGCGGGATCGAGGCCGAGGCGGCCATGCTCGGGCAGCCGATCAGCATGCTCATCCCGAAGGTGGTCGGTTTCCGGCTCACCGGTGTGCTGCCGGATCGTGCCACCGCCACCGACCTGGTGCTGACCATCACCGAGATGCTGCGGCGGCACGGCGTGGTCGGCAAGTTCGTCGAGTTCCACGGCGAGGGGGTCAGCGCTGTCCCGGTCGCCAACCGCGCCACCATCGGCAACATGAGCCCGGAGTTCGGCTCCACTTGCGCGATCTTCCCGATCGACGGCGAGACGCTCACCTACCTGCGGCTCACCGGCCGGCCCGCCGACCGGGTCGCGCTGGTCGAGGCCTATGCCAAGGAGCAGGGCCTATGGCACGAGCCGGGCCGGCCCGTTCGCTACTCCGAGGAACTGACGCTCGACCTGTCCACCGTGGTCCCGTCGCTGGCCGGCCCGAAGCGGCCGCAGGACCGGGTGGCGCTCACCGACGCCAAGACCGCATTCCGCGAGGCACTCGGCTCCTATGTCTCCGCGCCCGGGCTGGACAACGGACTGCAGGGCACCTTCCCGGCGTCCGACCCGGTGACCAACGACCTGCCCGCCCGCGCGTCCGCGCCGGCCCAGGTCACGCTGGAGGACGGCACCCAGACCGCGGTCGACCACGGCTCGGTGGTGATCGCTGCCATCACCTCCTGCACCAACACCTCCAACCCCTCGGTCATGATCGGCGCGGCGCTGCTGGCCAAGAAGGCGGTCGAGGCCGGGCTGTCCCGCAAGCCGTGGGTGAAGACGACGCTGGCCCCCGGCTCGAAGGTGGTCATGGACTACTACGAGCGGGCGGGCCTGACCCCCTATCTGGACAAGCTCGGCTTCAACCTGGTCGGCTACGGCTGCACGACCTGCATCGGCAACTCCGGCCCGCTGCCGGAGGCGATCAGCCAGGCAGTCGCCGACAACGACCTAGCGGTCGTCTCGGTGCTGTCCGGCAACCGCAACTTCGAGGGCCGGATCAACCCCGATGTGAAGATGAACTACCTGGCCTCACCGCCGCTGGTGGTCGCCTACGCGCTGGCCGGGACGATGGACATCGACCTGGAACACGAGCCGCTGGGCAGCCGGCCGGACGGGACACCGGTGTATCTGCGCGACATCTGGCCCGCCCCGGCGGAGGTCGCCGCCGTGGTCCGCGACGCGATCGCGGCAGAGATGTTCAGCCGCGACTACGCCGGGGTGTTCGACGGCGACGACCGCTGGCGGTCGCTGCCGGTGCCCACCGGCGACACTTTTACCTGGGACGACGCCTCCACCTACGTCCGCCGCCCGCCCTACTTCGAGGGCATGGGGGACAAGCCGGAGCCGGTCACCGACATCCACGGCGCCCGGGTGCTGGCCATGCTCGGCGACTCGGTGACCACCGACCACATCTCCCCGGCGGGCGCGATCAAGACCGACAGCCCGGCCGGCCGCTACCTCACCGGGCACGGCGTGGAGCGGCGCGACTTCAACTCCTACGGGTCCCGGCGCGGCAACCACGAGGTGATGATCCGGGGCACGTTCGCGAACATCCGGCTGCGTAACCAGCTTGCCCCTGGCACCGAGGGCGGGGTGACGGTGAAGCTGCCCGGCGGTGAGCAGATGAGCATCTATGACGCATCCCGGGAGTACCTGGCCGAGGGCACGCCGCTGATCGTGCTCGGCGGCAAGGAGTACGGCTCCGGGTCGTCGCGGGACTGGGCGGCCAAGGGCACGCTGCTGCTCGGCGTCCGGGCGGTGCTGACCGAGTCGTTCGAGCGGATCCACCGGTCCAACCTGATCGGCATGGGCGTCCTGCCACTGCAGTACCGGCCGGGGGAGTCGGCTGCGTCACTGGGACTGACCGGCCGGGAGGAATTCAGCATCACCGGCTTCGAGGTGATCAATTCCGGGCCGCCGCCACGTGAGGTCACGGTCCGGGCGGACGGCCGTGAGTTCCGCGCGGTGGTCAGGATCGACACCCCCGGGGAGGCCGAGTACTTCCGGCACGGCGGCATCATGCAGTACGTGCTGCGCTCGCTGCTGGCCCGGGGCTGACCGGGTGCGGTGGCCCGGGGGCTGACCGGATGCGGCGGCCTGGGGCTGACCGTGCGGGGGCCCCCGGGAGTGACCGGGTGCGGCGGCCCGGGCCGGATGGGTCGGCACCCATGCTGGCCCAGGCGGTAGCGTGACCCGAAATGCCCGATTCGGTGACGTCCCGCGCCCCGGCCACGGCCCGCGCTGCCCGTAGCAGGCTGCCGACGGCGATCTTCCTGGCCGGCATCGTCATGCTCGCGTTCAACCTGCGGATGGCCATCACCAGCCTGCCGCCGCTGTTCCCCGAGCTTGCCGTGCACCTGCAGCTGTCACCGGCTGGGGTGGCGCTGCTCGCCGCGACCCCGGTGCTGTGCTTCGCCGCGTTCTCCGGCACCGGGGCGCCGCTGTCCCGCCGGTTCGGCGAGGAGCGGGTGCTGCTGGCGGCGCTGGTGCTGCTGGCCGCTGGGCTGCTCCTGCGCGGCGCGGCGCCGCATGTGCTGCTGTTCCCTGGCACCGTGCTGGCGTCCGCGGCCATCGCGCTGCTGAATGTGCTGCTGCCCAGCCTGATCAAGCGCCGGTACCCGGCCCGCGCGGGCTGGCTGATCGGCATCTACCTGCTCAGCATGTCAGCCGGGGCGATCCTGGCCTCGCTGCTGGCGGTGCCGATGTTCACCGCCTCCGGCGGCTCCGTCTCGCTGGTGCTCGCCGTGTGGGCGCTGCCTGCGCTGGCCGCCACGGTGGTGTGGGGGCCGCAACTGCGGTTCCGGACGGCACTCGCCAGCCCGGCCGGGCCCCAGCCCGGCAGCCAGACTCAGCCCGGCAGCCAGTCCCGGCCCGGCGGCCAGCCCCGGCTGAAGGTGACCCGGTACCCGCTCACCTGGCAGGTCATGGCCTTCATGGGGCTGCAGAGCCTGGTTTATTACGCCGCGCTCTCCTGGCTGCCCACCCTGTTCCGGGACCGGGGTGTCAGCGCGGTCCAGGCGGGCACCTTGCTGGCGCTCATGCAGCTTGGCGGGGCGGGCACGTCGCTGCTCGCCCCGGCGCTGGCCCAGCGCACCCGGGATCAGCGCTGGCTGACCGGGGTGGTGGTGGCCGTGTCCGCGGTGGGACTGGCCGGCGCTGCCTTCGGGCCGGTCGGCGGCGCCGCCGCCTGGGTGCTGGTGCTCGGGGCGGGCCAGGGAGCGGCACTCGGGCTGGCCATCTACTTCACCATGGCGCGCGCGCCCGACCCGGTGGCCGCCGCGTCGCTATCGTCGTTCACGCAGGGGGCCGGGTACCTGGTGGCCTCGGCCGGCCCGCTGATGGTGGGGTTTCTGCACACGGCGACCGGCGGGTGGGCCATCCCCGCCGCGGCGCTGCTCGCCGTCCAGGGCGGTCAGTTCGCCGCCGGGATGCTGGCCGCCCGGCCGCGGGTGCTCGCTGATAGATAGGGCACATCGTGGTGGCCTCGGTGCGCTGTGCGCACCGGGCGAAATAGACTCGCCTAGGGTTCTCACTCCGCCCCGGGACGGCGGGCCCGCCTGCCATGCCGATCACCGGCCCCGGCAGGCTGACGAGGAGGAGGAGCAGACGACGTGACCTTGCTCGAGTCCATCACCTGTCCCCGGGACCTGAAGGCGCTCAGCCCCGCTGAGCTGCCCGCCCTGGCCAGCGAAATCCGCGATTTCCTCGTCAACGCGGTGTCCCGCAACGGCGGCCACCTCGGGCCGAACCTGGGCGTGGTGGAACTCACCATCGCCCTGCACCGGGTCTTCGACTCCCCGTCGGACCGGATCATCTTCGATACCGGCCACCAGGCCTACGTGCACAAGCTGCTCACCGGCCGGCAGGACGGCTTCGCCCGGCTCAAGCAGCGCGGCGGCGTGTCCGGCTACCCGAACCAGGCCGAGTCCGAGCACGACATCGTGGAGAACTCGCACGCGTCCACCGCCCTGTCCTACGCCGATGGGCTGGCCAAGGCCTACATACTGCGCGGGGAGACCGACCGCACCGTGGTGGCCGTGATCGGGGACGGGGCACTGACCGGCGGCATGGCCTGGGAGGCACTGAACAACATCGCCGCCGCCAAGAGCAGCCGGCTGGTCATCGTGGTCAACGACAACGGCCGCTCCTACACCCCGACGATCGGCGGGCTGGCCGCGCACCTGGCCTCGGTCCGGGTGTCGCAGCGGTACGAGCACGTGCTGGAGTACATCAAGACCTCGCTGTCCCGCACCCCGCTGGTCGGGCCGCCGCTGTATGAGACGCTGCACGGCATCAAGAAGGGCCTCAAGGACGTCCTGCAGCCGCAGGTGATGTTCGAGGACCTCGGCATCAAGTACCTCGGCCCGGTGGACGGGCACGATGAGCAGCTGGTCGAGAACGCGCTGACCCACGCCCGCGCCTTCGGCAGCCCGGTGATCGTGCATGTGATCACGCGCAAGGGGTTCGGCTACCCGCCAGCCGAGAACGACGACGAGGACTGCATGCACGGCCCGGGCGCGTTCGACCGGGCCACCGGGCGGCCCACCGGGACGGCCCGGCGCGGCTGGACGGATGTGTTCAGCGACGAGCTGGTCGCCATCGGGGCGGAACGCCCGGACGTGGTCGCGCTCACCGCGGCGATGCTCTACCCGACCGGGCTGGCCGCGTTCGCCGGGGCCTACCCGGACCGGTGCTTCGACGTGGGCATCGCCGAGCAGCACGCGGTGACCAGCGCCGCCGGGCTCGCCATCGGCGGCCTGCACCCGGTGGTCGCGGTCTACGCGACCTTCCTCAACCGCGCCTTCGACCAGGTCCTGCTGGATGTGGCGCTGCACCGGCTGCCCGTGACCTTCGTGCTGGACCGGGCCGGGGTGACCGGCTCGGACGGGCCCAGCCACAACGGCATGTGGGATCTGTCGATCCTGCAGATGGTGCCCGGCCTGAAGATTGCCGCGCCACGGGATGCCACCCGGCTGGCCGGGCTGCTGCGGGAAGCGATGGCGATCAGTGACGGGCCGTCCGTGGTGCGCTTCCCCAAGGGCGCCCCGGGGCCGGACATTCCCGCCGTCGGCACCCTGGGCCAGATGGACGTGCTGCACCGCCCGGCCGACCCGGCCGCCACCGACGTGCTGCTGGTCGGTGCCGGGCCGATGGCCGGGGTGGGCGTGGCCGCCGCGGCCCGGCTGGCCGACCAGGGCATCGGCGTCACCGTGGTGGACCCACGCTGGCTGAAGCCGCTGGATGAGGCACTGATCACCGCCGCGGGCCAGCACCGGCTGGTGGTCACGGCCGAGGACAACGGCCGGGTCGGCGGGTTCGGCGACGCGGTCGCGCGGCTGCTCCGCGATGCCGGCTGCGGCACCCCGGTGCGGACGTTCGGCCTGCCGCAGGAGTTCCTGAGCCACGGCAAGCGGGAGGAGATCCTCGCCGACGCCGGGCTGGACCCGCAGCACCTGGCCCGCGAGATCACCGAGACGGTGGCCAGGCTGACCCCCGAACTGGAGCATCATCAGTCATGACTGGTCTCGACGTCGCCGTAGTGGGTTCCGGGCCGGCCTGTATACCGCTGAGGCGCTGATCAAGCAGGCGGCGGCGCTCGACCCGCCGGTGCCGGTCCGGGTGGACGTGCTGGACCGGCTGCCGACCCCATACGGCCTGGTCCGGTACGGGGTCGCGCCCGACCATCCGTCGATCAAGTCGATCGCCGAGTACCTGCGCACGATCCTGGAGCACCCCGAGGTCCGGTTCCTCGGCGGCGTGCACCTGGGTGACGACGTGACCCGCGAGGATCTGCTGGCCAGCTATGACGCGGTGGTGTACGCGACCGGCGCGATGCGGGACCGGCGGCTCGGGGTCGAGGGTGAGGATCTGCCGGGCAGCTACGCGGCCACCGACTTCGTCAACTGGTACTGCGGGCACCCGGATCTGGACGCGGATGCGTTCAGCCTGGACGCCGAGTCGGTGGCGGTGGTCGGGGTGGGCAACGTCGCGGTGGACGTGGCCCGGATCCTGGTCCGCGACCCCGCCGAACTCGCGCCCACCGACGTGTCGCAGCCGGTGCTCGACGCGCTGACGGTCAGCAAGGTGCGCGAGGTGCACGTGATCGGCCGGCGCGGTCCGGCGCAGGCCAAGTTCACCACCAAGGAACTGCGCGAACTGGGTGAACTGGCCGGGGTGGACATCGTGGTGGACGGCCAGGAAGCCGACCCGGCCGCGTCCGACGCCACTGGGGAGGGCGCCCGGCTCGCGGAAACCGACCGCCGGGTCCGCGGCAACCTGTCCGTGATCGGTGGCTGGGCGGCCCGCACCCCGGCCGGGCATGACCGCCGGCTGACCGTCCGGTTCTGGCTGCGGCCGGTGAAAGTCGAAGGCGCCGAACGGGTGTCCGGCCTGACTGTCGAGCGCACGCGGCTCGACGAGCAGGGCAGGCTCACCGGCACCGGCGAGCTGGAGACCATCGGCGCCCAGATGGTGCTGCGCAGCGTGGGTTACCAGAGCGTGCCGCTGGCCGGGGTCCCGTTCGACGAGCGGACCCACACCGTGCCCAACGAGGCGGGCCGGGTGCTTGGCCCCGATGGCGTGCCACTGCCGGGCGAGTACGTGTCCGGCTGGCTCAAGCGCGGCCCGACCGGGGTGATCGGCACCAACAAGTCCGACGCGGCGGAGACGGTCCGGTCACTGCTCGCCGACGTGGCGGACCGGCCCGGCGGCGACCCGGCGGCGAGGGAGAAGCTGGCCGGCCTGCTGGCTTCCCGCGAGGTGGTGCCGGTCAGCTATGCCGACTGGCTGCGGGTGGAGCAGGCCGAAAAGGATCTGGCCGCCGCGCTCGGCCGCGGCGCCCGGGTCAAGCTGGCCAGCCGGGCCGCGATCGACGCGGCCTGCCGGCCGCCCAGGTAGCGGCCCGCCACCGGCCAGCCCGGCAGCCTGCCGCCACCGGCGGGGCGGCTGGAGCTGGGCAACCCGCCCGTGGCGGGTGAGGCACGTATCCCTGTTTGTCCGGTACGGTGCCACCATGCCCACACCCGTGCGCCGCGGCGGCGGCGCTTGATTGGTCACCCAGATGATCGCCTGGGCTTTGCAGCGGCCGCCGCCGCCCGGTTCCCGGCGCTGGCCTGCCCGGCTGGCCGCCGTCTGGACTGTGCTGAGCCATTCCCAGCTGAGCAAATTGTGGCCTGCCGGTTACGGCGCCGGCGGGCTGTCCCATTCGCCGGATCCCGGACGTCTTGATTACACCCGCAGTGGGGACAATGGGGTCATGGGTGGTGATCACGAGGATGAGGGCTGGACCGGTGCCGACGCGGTAATCACGGTGGATGAGCCGGTGGACGAGCTTCCGTCCGGCCGTTACTTCGACCGCGAGGAAAGCTGGCTGCGCTGGAACCAGCGGGTGCTGGAACTGGCCGAAGACGACAGCCTGCCATTGCTGGAGCGGGTCAGATTCCTGTCCATTTTCGCTAGCAACCTGGACGAGTTCTTCATGGTCCGGGTGGCCGGCCGGATCCGCCGGATGGCCGCCGGCCTGCCGGTCGAGACCGTGAGCGGGCTGTCAGCGGACCAGATCCTCGCCAACACACTGGAAACCGCGCGGCTGCTCCAGCTCCGGCACGCCGAGTGCTTCGCCGCCTCCGTCCTGCCCGCGCTCAGCCAGGAGGGCATCGAAATCCTGCGGTGGAAGGAACTGTCCGCCACCGAGCAGGACAATCTGCAGCAGCTGTTCCGGGAGCGGATCTACCCGGTGCTCACCCCGCTGGTGGTCGACCCGGCTCATCCGTTCCCCTACATTTCCGGCCTGTCGCTGAGCCTGGCGGTGATGATCGCCGACCCGGTCACCGGCAACACCATGTTCGCCCGGGTGAAGGTGCCGCCGCTGCTGCCCCGGTTCCTGACCGTCTCCCAGCACCGGTTCGTCCCGCTGGAGGACGTGATCGCAGCTCACCTGCCCGAGCTGTTCGGGGGCCTGGACATACTCGAGCACCATGTGTTCCGGGTGACCCGCACCCGGGACCTGGAGGTGGACGAGGACGTCAGTGAGAACCTGCTGAAGTCGATGGAGCAGGAACTGCAGCGGCGGCGGTTCGAGCCCGCCATCCGGCTGGAGGTCGAGGAGGCCATGTCCAGCGACATGCTGGACAAGCTGGTGACCGAGCTGGGTGTCGACCCGGCCGCCGTCTATCACCTGCCGGTGCCGCTGGATCTGTCCGGCCTGAAGGTCATCGCCGACCTGGATCTGCGCCAGCTCAAATACCCGGCTTTCGTCCCGTCCGAGTCGTCGCTGCCCAAGGACACCGACATCTTCAGTGCCCTGGGGCGCCGGGACGTGCTGGTGCACCTTCCCTACCACTCGTTCACCACCACGGTGGAGCGGCTGATCGTGGAAGCGGCCGCCGACCCCCGGGTGCTGGCCATCAAGCAGACCCTGTACCGGACCAGCGACACCTCCTCGATCGTGGACGCACTGATCGACGCGGCCGAGGCGGGCAAGCAGGTGGTGGTGGTGGTCGAGCTGAAGGCCCGCTTCGACGAGCGGGCGAACACCATCTGGGCGCGCAAGCTGGAGGAAGCCGGCTGCCATGTGGTGTACGGGATCGTCGGGCTGAAGACCCACTGCAAGATGGTGCTGGTGGTACGCCAGGAGCCGGACGGCTCGCTGCGGCGCTACTGCCACATCGGGACCGGCAACTATCACCCGACCACCGCCCGCCTGTATGAGGACTTCGGCCTGCTGACCGCGGACCGGGCGGTCGGCGGGGACGCCACCGACCTGTTCAACCACCTGACCGGGTACAGCCGGAAGACGTCCTACGAGCGGTTCCTGGTCGCCCCGACCAGTGTCCGGTCCGGGCTGCTGGCACGGATCGAGCGGCAGGTGGCGCGGCAGCGGCGGGGCGAGCCGGCCCGGATCGCGCTCAAATGCAACGCGATCGTCGACGAGGCGATCATCGACGCGCTGTACCGGGCGTCGATGGCGGGCGTGCCGGTGGACCTGTGGGTGCGCAGCATCTGCGCGCTGCGGCCAGGGGTGCCCGGGCTGTCGGAGAACATCCGGGTCCGCAGCGTGCTCGGCCGGTTCCTGGAGCACTCCCGCATTTACGCCTTCGGCACCGGGCAGGACGAGGACAGCGACGTGTGGATCGGCTCGGCCGACCTGATGCACCGCAACCTGGACCGCCGGGTCGAGTGCCTGGTGCGCGTGCGCGACCCGGCCCAGCAGGCGGAACTGCGCAGCCTGCTGGACCTGGCGATGGATGAGAGCACCGGATCGTGGTGGCTGGACACCGACGGCAGCTGGACCCGGCATTCCCGGGCCGCGGACGGCCAGCACCTGCGTGATCTCCAGCAGTACCTGATCAGCTCCCTGCGCGGTCAGGGATACTGATGGCTGACCCGGGCGAGCCGGGTGAGATCCGCGCTGCCGGGGCAGTGCTGTGGCAGCCCGGGCCGGCCGGGCCGGAGGTGGCCCTGGTGCACCGGCCCCGCTACGACGACTGGGCGTTCCCGAAGGGGAAGAGCCTGCCCGGGGAGCACGTGCTGGTCACCGCGGTCCGCGAGGTCGCCGAGGAAACCGGCATCACGGTCGTGCTGGGCCGGCGCCTGAGCCAGGCCAGGTATGTCAGTGACGGCCACCCGAAACGGGTGGACTACTGGGCCGCCCGTCCCGCGGCCGGCGCCGGGCCGGCGGCGGGGGCGGTGCCCAATGCCGAGGTCGACCGGCTGGAGTGGCTGCCGGTGCCAGCCGCCGGCCAGCGGCTCAGCTACCCGCACGACGCCGATCTGCTCAGCGAGTTCTCGGCTGTCCCGGCCGTATCCACCGCCTGCATCCTGCTGCGGCACGCCGCGGCCCGGAGCAGGAAGACGTGGCGGGACGCCGGCCATGCCGATGACCTGCCCCGGCCGCTGACCGCACGCGGGCAGAGGCAGGCACGGCGGCTGGCCGCGCTGCTGGCCTGCTACGGGCCGGCCCGGGTGGTCAGCTCGTCCGCCGAGCGCTGCCTGGCCACGGTCACGGCCCTACGCCGCGCTGGCCGGCGTGCCGGTGGAAGCCGAGCCTGCCTTCCTGCCGGAGGCACCGGCGGCGGCCATGCGGGACCGGATCACCGCCCTGGCCGCCACCGGCCAGCCGCTGGTGGTCTGCGGCCACCGGGAGAACCTGCCCGGCCTGCTGGCCGCGGTGTGCGGCAGCCTCGGTGCCCCGGTCCCGCCCGGCCCGCCGCTGCACAAGGGCACCTTCTGGGCACTGCAGCTGGGCCAGGGCCACCTCACCTCGGCCGAGCAGCACTCGCTGGAGAGCTAGCGCTGGCGCTCCCGGTCAGCTCAGCCTGGCCGGATCCCAGTCGAGAGTGGGCGGCAGCGCCCCCTCGAAGATCAGCAGCCACCGCTTGACCTCGGTCCCGGTGCCGCCGCTGAATCCGCCCAGCCCGTTCCCGGCAACCACCCGATGGCAGGGCACGATGATCGGGCACGGGTTGCTGGCCATCACCTGGCCGGCCACCCGGGCCGGGGGGACTGGCCCGTCGGTGGCCAGCCCGGCGCGGGCGGCGAGCTCGGCGTAGGTGACCGTCTCGCCGTACCCGACCGAGCCGAGCAGCACGGGCAGCACCGCACGCTGGGCACCGGTGCAGCCCGACCAGTCAACGGGCAGGCCGAACACCTGGCGGCGGCCGGCGAAATACTCACCAACCTGGGTCAGTGCCTGGCTGAGCACCGCCCGGGCCGGGGCTCCGGCCGGCCCGGCGGGCGCCGGGCCGAACCGGACCCGGCTGAGGCCGGCCGCGGTGCAGCCGGCCGAGATCTCCCCGACCGGCGAGCTGATGGTGCCCCAGGCGAGTTCGGCCACACCGGTGATTGTCGCACCGCGCACCGACAGTGCGCGGTCACGCCGGGTCGGCCTGCTCGCCCTTCTCGATCAGCCGGCTCAGCGCCTTGCTGATGGGCACCGCGGCCAGCTCCACCTGCCAGGGCCGCGCCCCGTGCTCGGCCAGATCGGCCGCGACCGGGGCCGGGGCCGGGGGATCGGGCGGCCGCCAGGCGAGCCGGCGCACGATGTCGGGCGGGAGCAGGTTCTCGGCCGGCAGCGAATGCTCATCCGCCAGTGCCGCGACGACGGTGCGCACCGCCGTCAGCCGCTGGGCGGCGACCGGATCCCGCTCAGCCCAGCGGTGCGCCGGTGGCGGGCCTTCCGGCAGCGGTGACGAGGTCCCGGGCAGGTGGGTCTCGTCCTGAGTCAGGGCCCGGTCCAGCGCGCGCTGCCAGTCCAGCGCGTGGCGGCGGGCGCCGCGGCCACGGAACGCGGCCAGCTCAGCCAGATTCAGCCGGTTGGCGGTGGCGGCCCGGGCCGCCTCCACGATCGCCGCGTCCGGGAGCACGCGGCCGGGCGACAGGTCACGCCGTCGCGCGATCCGGTCCCGCTCGTTCCACATCTCGCGCACGACGGCCAGCCCGCGCCGGGAGTGCACCCGGTGGATGCCGGAGGTGCGCCGCCAGGGATCGGCCCGGGGCGGCGGCGGCTTGGCCGCGAGCACGGCCGCGAACTCCTGCTCGGCCCAGCTGCTCTTGCCCTGCTCCTTCAGTTCCACCGCGAGTGCGTCCCGCAGTTCGATCAGGACCTCGACGTCCAGCGCCGCGTAGCGGAGCCATTCGGCCGGCAGCGGCCGGGTGGACCAGTCCGCGGCCGCATGCCCCTTCTCCAGTGACCAGCCCAGGACCGTCTCCACCAGCACACCGAGCCCGACCCGCGGATAGCCCAGCAGGCGGCCGGCCAGTTCGGTGTCGAACAGCAGCCGTGGCCGGTAGCCCAGCTCGGACAGGCACGGCAGGTCCTGCGAGGCCGCGTGCAGCACGACCTCGCAGCCGGCCAGCTCGGCATCCAGCGTGGACAGATCGGGGCAGGCCACGGGGTCGATCAGCACCGTGCCCGCGTCCCGGCGGCGCAGCTGGACCAGGAACGCACGGTGCCCGTACCGGTAGCCGGAGGCGCGCTCGGCGTCCACCGCCACCGCCCCGGTGCCCGCCCCCAGCCTGGCCACTGCCTCCGCGAAGGCGGCAGCCGTGGTCACCAGTGGTGGCATCCCGTCGCGCGGTTCCAGCAGCGGCGCCAACTGCTGGGTGCCAGCAGGCTGCTGTGTGTCAGGTGGCTGGCCTGGCCCGGCGGGGGAGGGCCCCCCGGTCATGGCCCTCGCCGGCGGGCGGGTGGCCGGAACGCGGTCACCCCCGCCACCAGCGGTGGCAGACCGGCGGCGGCACAGATGGCGCCGCACCATGCGGCCAGGTGGCCGTCCAGCCCGGCCTGCTCACCAGGCCCGGTCCCGTCCGGCTCCGGCTCACCAACCAGTCCCATCACGCCGACCGGCGACCATGACGCCCGCAGCTCGAAGCCGGCGGTCTGCTGCTCCTCCCGCTTGGCGCCGAAGCCCTCGGTGACCACCGTGGTCACCGTCCCGCTCGGCGCGGCGTAGCCGGAGGTGCGGGCGTCCAGCGCCTCGGTCAGCCAGGACCACGCCACCTCGCCGAGCATCGGGTCGGCGGCGATCTCCGGCTCCAGGTCGGCGCGGATGTAGATGATGACCCGCATCGGGCCGGCCCAGCCGCGCTGCCCGGCCGGATCGAACAGCAGCACGAACCGGCCGGTGGCGGCCTCGGCCTCCCCTACCCGGGCGGTCGCAGCGACGGCAGCCGCGAACGGCGCCAGCGTGCGGGGCGCGGGGACATCTTCAAATGTCAGTTCCGGGCGGACCGCGCGTACCTGTTCCTGGCCGGACCGCAGGCTGGCCACCGCCGCCGTGAAGGCCGCAGCCGCCCGGTCACCGGCTGCGGTGACCCCGCCCACCTGCCTCATGCTCCGAGCGTACGTCGTCGCGGCGCGCCGTCAGGCCACCTGCCCGCGGATGCGGGACAGGGTGTCCGGTTCAGCCTGGTACGGCACGAAGCCGGACAGCAGCGCGCTGCCGCACTCGGTGCAGGACCACTCCGGGCAGTCGCCGTCGGCCGCATCGGGGCAGCTGCCCGGCAGGCCGTGGTATTGCTCGAACAGCCGGTCTGCGCCACATTCGCTGCACAGGCGGAACATCTGGCCCATATCCCGTGACCTCCTTCGCCGCCCGTGCCGCCGCAGGCTCCGCGGCAGCACCGCCGCATGCCCGGCTGGTCCGATCGTCGCACGCCACAGCACGGCGGCGGTGGAGGCCGGCCGGCGTGTCCGGCGGCTGTGAGACGATCACATACGTGACGGCCACCACCCAGGAGTCCCCCTTCCTGCGGGCCTGCCGCCGCCAGCCCGTGCCCCACACCCCGGTCTGGTTCATGCGGCAGGCAGGCCGGTCGCTGCCGGAGTACCAGACGGCCCGCAGGCGCAAGTCGATGCTGGCCACCTGCATGAACGCGGATCTGATCACCGAGATCACCCTGCAGCCGCTGCGCCGCTACCAGGTGGATGCGGCCATCCTGTTCAGCGACATCGTGGTCCCGCTGCGCGCGGTGGGAATCGACGTGGACATCAAGCCTGGCGTCGGGCCGGTGATCGGCCACCCCATCCGCGGCCAGGCCGACCTGGCGCGGTTGCGCGGGCTGGTCCCGGCGGACGTGCCGTAC
Organism: uncultured Actinomycetes bacterium; assembly: GCA_963837105.1. GTDB lineage: Bacteria > Actinomycetota > Actinomycetes > Streptosporangiales > Streptosporangiaceae > UBA9676. The sequence continues at coordinate 17,515 of CAWIMG010000019.1, forward strand.
CTGACCGCCGCCATCGGCTCGCTGGTCGCCGAGCTGGGCGGCACCCCGCTGATCGGGTTCGCGGGCGGCCCCTTCACGCTCGCGTCCTACCTGATCGAGGGTGGCCCGTCGAAGAACCAGGAGCGGACCAAGGCGCTGATGTACGGCGACCCGAAGCTGTGGCACGCGCTGCTGGGCCGGCTCGCCGACATCACCATCGCGTTCCTGCGGATCCAGGTCGCCGCGGGCGCCTCGGCGGTGCAGCTGTTCGATTCCTGGGTGGGCAGCCTCAGCCCGGACGACTACCGGTCGGCGGTGCTGCCGCACAGCCGCCGGATCTTCACCGAGCTGGCCGAGCCTGGCGTGCCCCGGATCCACTTCGGGGTCGGCACCGGGGAACTGCTCGGGCTGATGCGGGAAGCCGGCGCCGAGGTGATCGGCGTGGACTGGCGGGTCAGCCTGGACGAGGCGGTGCGCCGGGTCAACGTCGGCACGGCCCTGCAGGGCAACCTGGACCCGGCGGTGCTGCTCGCACCGTGGGAGGTGGTCGAGCAGCGGGCGAAGGACGTGCTGTCCCGCGGCCGGACCGCGGAGGGGCACATCTTCAACCTCGGGCACGGGGTGCTGCCCGAGACCGACCCCGGGGTACTGGCCCACCTGGCCGACCTGGTGCACGAGCTGTCAGCGGCCTAAGAGGACCCGTAACGCACAGCCGTTTGGCGGCCGGTAACGTCTGCCCGGGCCGCTTCTGCGCCGGACCCAGCGGACAGGGAGGGGCGGGTCATGGACAAGGCACCGGTGGTGGTGCGTGATCTGACGGATTCGGTTCAGAATCAGGCGGTGCTGGAGGTGGCGTCCGCGCTGGTGGCGGGCGGTGGGCCGGCGGGGGATGCGGCGGCCGGCCATGGCCCGGCGGTGGCGGCCGAGGCGGTGGCCGCGGCCCGGTCGCGGCGGCGGCTGGCCGGGCTGGCGGGGCCGGTGCACCTGAGTGTGGTGTGGGCCATGTATGGCGAGACGGGCCGGATGGTGCCGCGGGCGGTGCACCCGCATGGGGAGGATTTCGTACGGGCCAAGGTCGCCCAGCTTGACTGGCTGACCGGTGGCCTGCCCGGCGTCACCTGGAGCATTATCGCCTGCGACGACGGATGCCCGGACCGGCCCTCCAGCGCCGATGTGATGACGGGCATCGCGGCCGCCGAGGGCTACCCGGGGCAAGGTCACCGCAGCGTGACGGTGCTCAGGCTGGCGGATGTGATCGCGGGTGAGGTCCCGGTGAGCCCCGCCTTTGGCCGGCTGACCTCGACCGGGCAGTCCCGCAAGGGCGGATCGATCCTGGCCGCGATGGCCGCCGCCGTCCAGACCGGCCCGGTGGCGGCGGATGGCACCGGCCGGCATGTGGTTTGTTACACCGATGCGGATCTGTCCGCGAACCTGGCCCAGCTGGGGTCGCTGGCCGCGGCGGTGGTGGCCGGTGACCAGGTGGCCGGGGCGCTCGGCCAGCGGTACGGGATCGACGGGGCGGTGCTGGTCCGCCCCGATGGGCCGGTCACCGAGCCGCAGGCCACCGGCGGCAAACCGGACAAGATCATCATCTTGTTCCGCCACTTCGTCCGTGCCCTGCTCATCCCGGACCTGGCGCACGTGCCCGACACCCAGGCCGGGTTCAAGGCCTTCGACGGGCCCGCGCTCGCCCCCGCTATCGCCCAGATGACGTCTTTCAACGAGACTTTCGACGTCGAACTGCTCATCCACCTCGCCCAGCGCTACGGGCCGCAGGCCCTGGCCGTGGAGCCGATCGTCTTCACCGAGGATTTCGCCGCGACCAACTTCCCCTCCGTTGACCCCGGCCAGCGCCACCTGGCGATGATCTACCAGATCGCCGACCTCTACGACCGGTTCGTCGCACCGGTCGCCCCCGCTGCCGGCGAAGCGGCCAGCCTGCTCGCCCTGGTCCGGGCCCTCGACCTGGACGGCTATGTGACCTTGATCGATCACCTGCGCGCCGAAGACCGCGGCGACCCGTCCCTGTTCGGCCGGCGATGGCCCGTGCAGCACCTGCGCGGCATCCTTCACCGCTGACACCCGCCTCGCGCATGCGATGTTCTTGCCTGAATTACGGCTTCAGAATCTCTCCGGTTACCGCGCCAGCGTCCCTGGACTGATTCCCGCAGCCGTGCGATACTAAAGCCTTCATGGGGTATCCCGGAAATATCCAGTTAGCGGCTATCTGGCCGTGAGCGACAGCACGGGGGTTGATGAAATGACAACACCGGCCGGCCCTGCCCAGAGCGCCCCGCTTGCCCTTCAAGGGCAGCACACCGAAGGCGAAAATGATCCCTGGACGATAAATATCCCTGACCACGCCCAGCGCACGGACTCGCCGCAGTTTGTGGCCGCGAAGAACCTAGCGAATAAGATCCTGGCGACGCTCGGCCTCGATAGCCAGTTCTACGGTACCGCGGTGATCCAGATGCACCACGGAGGCTCCCTCTGGCTATTCGATAACACTGGCTGGTTCATGGTCCAGAATCAGGCGGGGATTGAATGGAGCGCTCAATTCTGTGCGGACCCGAAGAAAGTTGAGCACCTCCGGCTCAACGCGAAGCGCCTTTACGATGCTTTCCCAGCGACGCTGCCGGAGATGACCCGCCTGGGTTACACGGACGGGGAAGCCATCCTCAGCACGCCGATAACCGATGCCAACGGAGTTGCCGTATGGGTCGACTCCGTCTTCAATTCCTGCGTCCCGCTCCCGGCGGCACGCCACATTGGGGTGCTGCCCCAGGGGGATGGCCGGCATCACTACCCCACGCCCATAACGGATATCGATCTTGTTAAGTTCGACGACTTCACCCTGTGGGTCACTGACCCGGCTTCAGGCCAGCAGGCGGCCGTGGTCCCGGTGGCCGCGCGCGGGGCGAATGTGAACGAAACGCGCCTGGTCTATGCACCCCCGGGAACGGAACTGGACAAGACGCACGCCGCGGCGCACCAGGCCGGGAAGGCCGTGCAATTCGGCCCGTCGAGCCCGCTGACACAGCAGGCGTACAAGCTCCAGGGTGGTTCCTGACAGCCGGGGGCTGGGGCAGGCTGGCCGCTGGCTACCAGATGCGGACCCGGGCTGCGGGCTCGAGCCACAGTCCGTCGGTGGCGCCGACATCAAACGCGCCGTAGAACTCGTCGAGGTTGCGCACGATCTGGTTGCACCGGAACTCACCGGGGGAATGCGGGTCGATGGCGAGCAGCCGGATGGCTTCCTCGTCCCGGGTCTTCTCCTGCCAGGCACGGGCCCATGACAGGAAGAAACGCTGCGCGCCGGTCAGGCCGTCGATGACCGGCGCCTGCCCGCCGTGCAGCGACACCAGGTAGGCCTTCCATGCGATGCCGAGGCCGCCGAGGTCCCCGATATTCTCCCCGATCGTCAGCGCTCCGTTCACATGCTGGTCAGGAGCCTGCTTCGGCGCCAGGCCGTTGTACTGCTCGATCAGCGACCGGGTCCGGGTTTCGAACGCCTGCCGGTCGGTTGCGCTCCACCAGTCGGTGAGCCTGCCGTCACCGTCGTACTTGGAACCCTGGTCGTCGAAGCCGTGGCCGATCTCGTGGCCGATGACCGCGCCGATCGCTCCGTAGTTGGCCGCATCGTCGCGGCCGGGATCGAAGAACGGATCCTTCAAGATCGCCGCCGGGAACACGATCTCGTTCCTGCCCGGGTTGTAGTAGGCGTTGACGGTCTGGGGGGTCATGAACCACTCGTCGCGGTCGACCGGTTTGCCGATCTTGCTCAATTGGCGGCGGAACTCGAAAGCATGAGCGGCCCGCACGTTGGCCATCAGGTCCGCCGGGTCGATCCGCAGGCTGGAGTAGTCCCGCCAGCTGACCGGGTAGCCGATCTTCGGCGTGAACTTCCCCAGCTTGTCCAGGGCCCGGCGGCGGGTCTCCGGCCCCATCCATTCGAGCTTCTCGATGCTCTGGCGGTAGGCCGCCAGGAGGTTGGCCACCAGGACATCCATCCGCTCCCTGGCCCCAGCTGGGAAGTGCCGGCCGACGTAGGCCCGGCCGACCGCTTCCCCCATCGCCCACTCAACCAGCGAGACGCCCCGCTTCCAGCGCTCACGCAACTGGGGGGTGCCGCTCAGGGTGTGGCCGTAGAAGCCGAAATTCTCCTGGACGAACGCCTCGGACAGGTACCCGGCAGCGCTGTGGATCACCTGCCAGCACAGCCAGTCCCGCCACGCCGGAAGGTGGTCGTCGGTGAGCAGCGAGGCCAGCCCGGTGCTGAAGCTCGGCTGGCGGAGCACGATCTCGTCGAAGGCGCCAGCGGGCGGATCCATGGCCGCCAGCCACCCGCGCAGATCCGGCCCCTCAGACAGCATGCCGGCCCAGGTGAGCAGGTTGTAAGTCTTCTCGCGGTCGCGGCTCGCGACCTTATCCCAGTGGTGCCCAGCCACCGCCGTCTCCAGCGCGAACACCCGGCTGGCCGCCCGGCCGGCGTCCGGCAACCCGGCCAGCTCGAACATGCGCCGCACATGACCGGCGAACGCGTCCCGGACACCGGCGAACCGTTCCTGGCGGTAGTAGCTCTCGTCCGGCAGCGAGAGCGCCGCCTGCTCGAAAAACACCAGGTAACGCTCGGGATTACCGGGGTCGGTGTCGACAAACAGCCGGTACAGGCCCCCGATTCCCACTCGCTCCAGCCGCCCGAGCGTCTCCAGCAGCTCCGGGATGGAACTGACCGCCTGGGCAGCCGCAAGCGCCTGGCTGATGGGCTGCGAGCCGAGCTGCTCTGCCCGGCCCGCGTCCATGAAACTGGCGTACAGGTCGCCGAGCCTCCGTTCCTCGCTACCTTCTGGTGCCGACGCGGCCTCTGCCACGATTTCGCGTACCGCGTTCTCGGCCTCTTCCGCCAGAATCCGGAACGCGCCGTCGCGCGCCCGGTCCGCGGGGATCTCGGCCCGCGCCAGCCACCGGCCGTTGACGTGCCGGAACAGGTCGTCTTGCGGGCGGATGCAGGGATCGAGCTCGTCGATGGGGATACCGGATGGGAGCGTCATGCGCTCCAGCGTAGGACCAGCGGCGGAGCCCTCCGGGTTCAGAGGCCATCTGAGCGGGATGGGCCGTGGAACAGTTCCCGGCCGGTTTGCCCGCGCACTCGCGATAGATAATGAGGGATGCCCGCTACCGGGGAGATGCCCGCTGCCGAGCAGGCTGGGCTCCGCGCTCGCTGTTCGGTCTTCCTGACCGGCCATGGGCAGGTCACGGCGGCCGACCTGCTGGCCAGCATCCCCGCTGACACCGTCACCGACCGTTACGGCGATGGCGGGGTTGTCTGCGAACTGGAGGCGGAGATCGCCGGGCTGCTGGGCAAGCCAGCGGCGGTGTTCCTGCCCAGCGGGACGATGGCCCAGCAGAGCGTGCTGCGGGTGCACGCGGACCGGCGGCAGCGCACGACGGTCATCTTCCACCCCATGTGCCACCTGGACCGGCACGAGGGCGGGGCCTACCAGCGCCTGCACGACCTGACCGGGCGCCCGGCCGGCGACCTGGACCGGCTGATGACCATCGCCGACCTGACAGCCATCGGCGAGTCACCCGCGGCGCTGCTGATCGAGCTGCCACAGCGTGATCTTGGTGGCCAGCAGCCGGCCTGGGAGGATCTGCTGGCCCAGGTCGAGTGGGCCCGCGGCCAGGGAGCCGCCGCCCATCTTGACGGTGCCCGGCTGTGGGAGTCAGCGGCCGGGTACGGCAGGCCGCCTGCCGAGATCGCGGCGCTGTTCGACACCGTGTACGTGTCGTTCTACAAGGGCATCGGCGCGCTGCCGGGCTGCTGTGTGGCCGGCCCCGCCAGCATCATCGCCGAGGTGCGGGAGTGGCGGAAGCGCATGGGCGGCACACTGTTCGGCCTGTGGCCGAACGCCGCATCGGCGCTGACCTGCCTGCGGCGCCGGCTGCCGCTGATGCCCGCCTATCTCAGCCACGCCCGCGCCATCGCGGCCGCCCTCAGCGGTGCCACCGGTGTGCGGGTCGTGCCCGATCCGCCGCAGGTGCCGATGATGCACCTCCTGCTGGACACAACGCGGGACAAGTTCGCCGCGGCCGCCCGCCATCTGGCCACCGAGCGGGGGATCTGGGCCTGGCCGGAAGCCATGGCCACCATCGACCCTGGCATCCAGCGGGTGGAACTGTCCGTCGGCGACGCCACCTGCACGCTGGAGCCGGAGCAGGTCCGCGCCATCATCGCCACCCTGACCGGACGCTAGCGCGCCTGCTCATCCCAGCGGTATGCCGGCTGCTAGCCGGATTTGGGCAGCTGGGTGAGGTCGCTCATCAAGGCGGCGAGGTTGAACCCCTCGGGCGACCTTCCGGAGCTTTCGATGAAGTCCGCGCTCACGACGGCGTAGGACTCGTCTGCGTAGGCGTTGTAAAAGCCCCAGCTCATCGATTTCAGGCCACCCCAGGTCACGACCCACAGCTGCTCAGCGTCGTACCCGACCGCCGGGATGCAGTGCCCGTTGTGCGGGTCCGGGGCGGCATTTCCGACGGGACCGCCCGGCGGCACCACCCACGGGATGGTCAGCCAGTCCCCGCCCTGGGCGACAGCGAAGTCTGGGAGCGCGACGCCGAGGTAGATTCCGCCCAGCAGGTAGATGGCACTTTGTGCTTGCGACTGGTTCTGCAGTTGGAGGCTGGTAAAGGCCTGAACCTTGTGCTGGCCCAGCCCGGTCGCACGCCAGTACTTGAGGACAGTGAGCATGTTGCAGCCCTCGTCGGGGGGAGGCGGCGTGCCGACGAAGTGCTCGTAAAAGGTCAGGACCGCCGCGGGTGGGACGGTCACTTCGGTCGCGGCGTTGGCGGTCCAGTTCTGGATCATATGGCCAGCCGCGGCACAGGTGCAGTCGCCGTACTGGTCGTTGTAGTACATCGGCCAGGTAGGGACCTTCTGGTAATAGGCGACCGAAGCGGGCGGTGCTGGCAACGCGGGCGTCAGGTAGTCGCCAAAGCGGAAGGTCCGGTCATCGACGACCGGCGGGTGCTTGCCAAGCCTGTAGGGTCCGGGCACGGCGGCCTCCATTTCAGGTCAGATTGGTGTCAAAGGCACGTTAGCAACGTGGCCCGATCGTAAGACTCGTCGCCGCGCGTGGATAGCGCAGGTTGTATCGCCGGGTCTGGCCGGGAGCTTGCATCGGCTGCCTTTGGCGGTGGTTGCGCTGCAGCGGTGGGGGAGAGGGCGGGATTCTGCTGGCTCGCGGGGTTCGGGACCGGCCCGTTGGCTGGCATCAGCCGGCCGGGCTGCCGCCGCGGGTTCCGGTTTCCCGGCGGGCGGGTCCGCGTCGGCTGCCCAGGAGGTGACCTGTTCCCGCATCCGCTCCGACCATGCCGTAATGAGCGCCAGCTGGTCTTCCAGCCAGTCGCCTTCGCTGGCGGGCCGCGCGGCCGGGACCGGCGGCGGCTGAGCGTCCTTCTGCATTAGCGGGGCAGGCGGCGCTTGCCCGGTCGGCTGCGCTTGCTCGGTCGGCTGCCCAGCCGGCTGCGCTTGCCCGGTCGGCTGCCCAGCCGGCTGCCCCAGCAGGTCTGCGATCAGCGTCTCGTCCGCCGCAGGCCGGCGGCGTGCCCGGCGCGCGAGCATCACCAGCCCGCCAGACAAGGCGAGCAGCAGCCCCGTGATCAGCCACACCATGTGCGTCCCTTACCCGGTCAGACCGCCCCCATCCAGTACCACCGGCGATCCCCGACCTGCGGTGACATGCCCCTCTCAGATGATGTACCCACCACGCAGAGTCACTCTCCGCCGGCGCCGCTTGGCCGGCGGCTGAGACGGGCCGGAGCCGTCTTGCTAATCTGACCAGCCGGGAGCGGGAAATACAGGGGAGCGCATGGCTGAGTATCACTTCGTCAGCACATGGCAGATCCAGGCGCCGATAGAGCAGGTGTGGGACGAGATCTCCCACTCCGAGCGCTGGCCGGACTGGTGGAAGTACGTCGTCGGCGTGGAGGAGCTGGAGCCGGGCGATGCCGACGGGGTCGGCAAGCGTCAGCGCCTGCTATTCCGGACGCGGCTGCCGTACACACTCGGCTTCGACGTGCGCGTCACCCACGTGCAGCCGCCGTCGGAGCTGGCGGCTGAGGCCACCGGAGAGCTGACCGGCACCGGCCGCTGGACGCTCACCCCGGCCGATGGCGGCACGCTGGTCCGCTACTACTGGGACATCCGCACCACCAAGCGCTGGATGAACCTGCTGGCGCCGGTTGCCCGGCCGGCGTTCAAGTGGAATCACGACGAGCTGATGCGCGAGGGGGGCGAGAGCCTGGCCCGCCGCCTTGGCGGGGACCTGGTGCTGCCCGGCACGCCGGTGCGGCCGCGTCCGCCGGTGAGAGCCGCATCGTGGGCCGTCTTGGCTGCCGCACTGGTGGCATTGGGCGTGTGGGCACTGCGGAGGCGCACCTCGTCACGGTGAAAGCTGGACCGCGCCGTGTCGTGCGCGGCGGTCAGGCATGAAGGCTTTGCGAGCGAGGACAAGCCGGTACCGCGGGCTGCCGTCTGCGCGCAGGCCCAGAGCCGTCAGGGGGACTGTAGCCACCGTGAATCGCGATGCTGTCAGGTCGCCGCGGACTGCGTACAGCGGGCAGGTCCGGTAGTACATGACGAACGGAGGACGCCACACGGCGTTGCGAATCCGCATGGCCAGGTCGAACCCGAGCAGTGCCCAGTACCAGCGTGAGGTGATGGGCTGCGGCGCACCGATCGGGAAGGCGAAGACCCCGCCAGGCCGCAGCGCGCGGTACACGCCGGCGAATAGCGCGGGCCGCTCGGCGGGCAGGAAGTGCCCGAGCGCTCCGAAACTGACCGCCAGGTCGAAGGCCCCGTCGAAGGGCAGGGCCCGGGCGTCGGCCCGCACCAGCGTGGCGTCCGGGTGCGCAGTGCGCGCCCGCGTGAGCATGCCCCTGCTGAAGTCGGTGCCCGTGACCGGCCCCTGGCACAGGGAGGTGAGGACCCGCATGCCCGCACCGGTGCCGCAGCACACGTCCAGTCCCCGGCCGAACGGGCCGAGCGGGCGCAACGCGCCGGTGGTCGCGTCAAGCACGCCATCGGGGGAGCGGAAAGGCGTGTGGTCGAACTTGGGGGCAAGCAGGTCGTAGCCGCCTTCGACCGAGGACAGTGCCTGCCTGGCCAGTTCACGCAGCGACGGGCCCCGGGGCGAGAACATCGGCCAAGAGTACTTCCCCCCATGCCAGCCGAACGGGCAGGAGCGGCTGTCAGTTGATGTCGAACTCGTTGCCCGGGTTGTTCGCGGCACTGCTAATTGGGGGCTATTTCCGAGACGGCGGCTACGAGCCGGTCGAAGAGCCGGTCTGCCTCAGCGAGGGTCTCATTATCAGGGAGATAGCCCAGCGGCCCGCGCTGGCGTCTGCTGCTGATGACATGCTGGCGGCACAGCAGGTGCTTTTCGATGGCGACGAAGGCGTCCAGTTCGGTTTGCAGGGAGATCAGCGCACAGAGAGGGCCGCTCACGCGGTACGCCCTCTCATCATCGCCGGCTTCCAGCGCGTCCCAGATGGCCCGGACCGCCCAGCAGACGTCCGCGGCTGGCATGGTTCCATCGATGCCCCGCCGGAAGGTATCGGTCAGCGCAGCGCCGCCGGCTCCTTCGAATACGCGCACTCGCCCCTGTGTGGCCTGCTTGATTGCGGAGATATTGGGCCCAATGGGAACTGCTTCTGGCTTCGCATAGACACGGTTGCCGAACATGTCGTAAAGGCGAACGAGGACAGCAGGGCTCATGGGCCGGCCCACATAACCGCTGGCGTCCTGGACGACAAGCGGGATAGCCGTGGCTTGCATGACGGCGGCATAGTAATCGACCAGACTTGTGTCCGGGAGCCCCACGTGCACAGGCGGAATTGCCATCAGTGACGTTGCACCCATGTTCTCAGCGTGGACAGCGAGCCGTACTGCTTCGACTGTGCTTTCAGCGCCACAGCTGATTACCGAAACTGTGCCGGATGTCGCCTCGCACACGGCCGAGGCGAGATCTCTGCGTTCCGCCGAAGTCAGGCGGATAATTTCGGAAACCATGCCGACGGTGACACCATCGGCGCCTTGCTCAATGACCCACTCAATCTCGGCCGACAACGCTGAATAGTCAATGTCATCGTGATCGGTGAACGGGGTCTGGATAACCGGCAGTACCCCGGCTACCTGCAATGGCTCAGGCACAGCATTGCCCCATGATCTGCACGTTGCCGATCTCCTCCAGGTTGAGGCTGCTCGGGTGAGGGCGCCGGATCAGTGCAACGGCGACGGGTGACGGGGCTGGTAGATGGGAAATTCTGCGCCGTCTGGCAGGCGGATCGCCGCCACCAGGCCCCAGCCCTGGTCTGAGATATCGCGTGCCACTTCCACGCCTTTGGCCTTCAGCTCGGCGAGGGTGGCATGGATGTCATCACACATCAGGTAAAGCTCATGGCGGCTGCCACCGTCCGCCGGATGGACAGCCAGTTCCGCGGGCGGCAGCGCGAAGATGAGCCAGCCACCCCCCGCATCGACCGACGGCAGATTCAGCACATCAGCGAAGAAGGCACGGGCTTTGACAGCATCTGGCGAGAAGACGATCGCGTGCATGCCGGTGATCACGCTCCGAGCCTAGCCGTTGCCAGGGCAGCGATGCCGGCACGCGAGAGATCACCATTGGCTTGCCAGGCTCATCGACGCGGTAGCTGGCACCTTGCTGGTCAGCAGAATCCTGAAGGCACCGATCTGGTCAGCCTGGCGGGCTGCCCTCAGCCCCAGGGTCTTCGTCGTCCTCCTCACGCAGCCAGGGCTCAACCCCGCCTTCCCGGTGCCGCTCCTGCTCGCGCATGACCTCCCGCATCATGGCGACCTCGCGGTCCTCATCGTCCACGTCAGAGTCGCGGGCTGGCTCGCCGCCAGAACTGCCTGGCGCCGGTTCACGCTCATTCATGACCAGATCCTCCCTCAGGCCAGGATCGTGGCTCAGCACTCGGCCCGAACCATTATCCCGCGGCACTGGCCGTGCTACTCGGCCAGATGGCAGACTGCCTCGACGTTGTTGCCGTCGGGGTCGCGGACGAACGCCCCGAAGTAGTTCGCGTGGTACTCCGGCCACAGCCGCGGCTCGTGCAGGACCTCGGCGCCGTGTGCCACGGCGGCGTCAAAGAAGGCCCGGACGGCGGCCCGGCTTGCCGCGGAGAAGGCGATGTGCGATTCCCGGAAGCCCTCACCGGTCGCCTGGCGGCCGATCCAGAAGTCCGGGGAAGGCGGCACGCCGTAGCCGATAGCCCCGCCGAAGTCCATAATGCGCTGGCCTCCCAGCGGGGCAAGCACAGCGTCATAGAAGGCGGCACTGGCGGCCAGGTCCGCGCACTGTACTGACAGATGATCAAGCATGAGGTCTATCATGCCAGCACCACCGGCCGCTATCACCTCGGCATCAGGCACCGCGGCCCGTGCCTTACTGTGCGGTCAGGGCCGGGTTGAGCCGTACGAGCCGTCCCCGGTTTGTCTCGTCGAGTTCGGCGATGGCCTGCCGTGACTTCACAAAGTCTGAGAATGAGCGATAGCCGAGCGCCTTTTCGCTGAAGGACGGGTCCATCCGCCTCATCTGGCTTTTCACCTCGGAACTGTGCAGCCAGTCCGCGTCATCTTTTTCCTGGCCGAGCCGCAGCGCCCGTTCCAGCAGCCTGGTCGCCTGCTGCTGCGGGTCTTCGGAATCGGGATCGGTCTCGTCGGTCACCGCGGCCGCTGGCCGTTTGGTGCGCCGCGAGGCCCGCGCGGGCGGCGCGCTGCCGGGCGCCTCCTGATCAGCCGGCGTTCCGGCCACCCGCGCGGCTGCCTGCTGGGGAGGCCGGGCGGGTTCGATGCCCGGCAGCGCGTCGTAGGTCACCAGTTCGTCACACGCCGCCGCCAGCGCTTTGCTGGTCGATCCGGCGACCCCGACACCTACCACGTAACGTCCCAGGCGCCGGCACCGCTGGGCGAGGGCGATGTAATCGGAGTCCCCGGCCACGATCACCACGTGGGTCAGGTCGGGCAGGCGGAACATGTCCTCCACCGCATCCACGGCCAGCCTGATGTCGGCACCATTCTTGGCGTAGGCGGCGGCCGGAAACAGCTGCACCAGGTCCACCGCGCGGCTGACGAGCTGCCCGCGGTAGTCGGCGTTCACCGGGGCTGACCAGTCCGCATAGGCGCGGGTCAGCACGAGCGTGCCGAACGACGAGGCAAAGTCGATCACCGCGCCGACGTCCACCGTGGCGGTCCGGAGCTTGTCCGCGACGTCGGGATCGGCCGATCTGTCGGCCCTGTCGAATCCGCGCACCTTGTCACGCTGGAACTGGCCCCGGCCGTGAAGCTGGTCATACCGTGAGATCACGATGTTGTCGAAGTCGATGTATACGGCGACACGGGTGAGGCCAGGGTCGTTCATCGCTGCTCTTCTCGTCCGGGCACCCGCGCGGCCACCTGCCAGGTAACACAGCCGCCAGGATTGATGATCTCCACTGTCGCACAAGCCGCGGCCGTGGCGGGCACCACGGCATGAGCGAGCGTGCGTGGCCCGCCACGACGGTTCAGCTCAGCTCGCCGGTCAATGGCGGATGCGGTACCGCAGATGAAGTACCCGGCGTCCCTGGATCACCGTCTCGGGATCTTCCAGGAGATATTGGGCATCGACCGCCCCGAAATAGCGCTTGCCGGAGCCGAACACGACGGGCACGACGTCCATCGCGACCTCGTCGATGAGGCCGAGAGCGAAAGCCTGCCCGCCCATGTCGCCGGCTGTGACAGCTACGTCGCGGTCGCCGGCGAGATCCTTTGCCGCCGCAATCGCCGCGCCCAGGTCCGCGGTAAACAGGCAAGATGCCTCCGGGTGCCAGCCATCTGGCTTGGGCCGGTGCGTCACCACCACGATGTGCTCGCCCGCTGGCGGGCTACCTTCCCAGCCGTTTGTCAGGTCGAACAGATGCCGTCCCATCACCGTCGTCCCGATGCGTTCCCACATCGGGCGCACATAGCCGAGTGAAGTCTGAGTTACCTTGAACGGCCCGCCGTCCACGATCTCGGCGTCACCATTGAAATACCAGTCGAACAGCGGACCGACCTCATCGTTGGAGTCCGCGATGAAGCCATCGACCGACACCACTGCGTGCATCACAACCGTCATGCCTTGATCATGCCTGCCAGCCCAGGAACGTCATCACCTCCCGCGCCACGATCCCTATGGGGCGGTCGTTCCTGATCACCACGTCTTCCAGGCCAGTTCCTTCCGCTGCCGTGATCAATGCGGCTGCTACCCGCAGGTCGTCGCTGCGGCCGCTGGTGACGTCGGCCGCCAGCCGCTGCTCAATGTCAGGCAACCCGGCCGTCAGGCGCACGACGCGCAGCGGTAGCCCAAGAGCTTCCTGCACGCCCTGCATCTCCCCGGCGCTGCGGACGAAGTAGGCCAGCACGAACAGGCAGATCCCGGCTCGCCGGTAGTTCGCCACCACGGCCGCCAGGTTGGCCAGCATCAGCCCGAATTCACTCGCACGATCAGTAGCGCCCGTGCCTGCCCAGCTCAGGTAGTCCAGGTCGAGCAGCGCGTACGGCTCGTCCCGCTGCTCGAGCAGGTGGGCGATCTCCTCGGCCACCGAACTCTTGCCCGAACCATAGACCCCGGTGAGCAGGACACCCTCAGCCCTGCGCTCGTTCACCAGCCAAGACTAGGCCGGCGCTGCATGCCTCACCCTCGCTCACGGCGGAACTGGCGAGCGGTCCGGTGCCCGCGCGGCGCGGGGAATGTGTTGATGCTGGCCGGTCATTGGCCAGTACGCCCGTCGATGCATTCGCGCAGAAGGTCGGCATGACCGGCGTGCCGCGCATACTCCTCGATCACGTGGACCAGCACGTCCCGCGTGGCCACGGTGCCATCACCGTGCGCCACCTCGCGGCCCAGGCCGTTCTCTCCGAGGGCATCGAGCCACTCATCCGCCCGGGCGATCTCGGCCTTCCAGGTTGCGAAGGCGTCCTGGACCACGCCAGGGTCCGCAACCGCGCCTACGAAGTCCCAATCCGCCACGTCCTCGCGCTTGTACAGGCGCGGTCCGTCAGTCCGCCCTTGCAGCACGCGCTGGAACCAGTGGTTCTCGACCTGAGCCAGATGGCGGACCAGGCCGAGCAAGCTCAAGGTGCTGGGCGGCACCGAGTGAGCGGCGAGCTGGCTTGCGTCCAGCCCCTCGCACTTCATCTCGATGGTCAGCCGGTAGTTGCCGAGGTACTCCCGGTAGGTCGCCTTTTCCCCGACGGGGTTGCTGTAGCTCCTGGGATCATCTTCGGGGGCGGTCCACATGTCGCTCATAGGCCAACCCAATCCCAGGGCAGCGCCCCTGGGCAAACGGCCTGCGGCGGTGCTCCATCACCGGCAGCCGCCGCCAGGGAGTGGCTGGGCCATCCCATCGACGGGGCTCGCCTGGTGGCGTGGTGTCCACGCCAGTCGCGGTATGAGAGTGGGCGTCTTGACGTGAGCCTGATACCACTTCCGGCGCTGGGGGCCTCGTCCCCGGTGCAGGGCGTATCGCCGATGATGGGCGCATGGAGTGGAGCTTCACCGGCGAGGTGATCGAGTGGCGTGGACCCGCGCCGTACCTGTTCGTGGCCATGACGCCGGAGGAAAGCGAGGATCTCAAGGAGGAAGCCCGCGGCTTGATCTACTGGGGCCAGGTGCCGGTCCACGTCACCATCGGCGGCACCGGGTTCACCACTGCGCTGTTCCCCAAGGACGGCCGCTATCTCGTGCCGGTCAAGGTGGCGGTGCAGCGGGCGGAGGCGATCGGAGAGGGCGCGATCGTCGAGGTGGTCGTGCGTCTCAACGCCGCGCGCCGGGAATGACGGGCCGATGGGACTGCGGCAGCCTGACAGCCAGGCCACGCTCGAGGGGCCGTCACATGAGACACCGCGCACCGGCCGGGGAGCCATAGGAGAGTGGGAGGTCGGAGGGCATCTTCGCCGGTGCGGGCGCCGTTCGGAGCCGATCACCGCGCACGCCGTCGGCGGCATGTGAACGCGCGTGTTGGGGCGCGGACGTCGCCGGCCCGCTCGTTCGCAGCCCAGAACATCGGGCACACTCACTGAGGTGAGCGTGCAACTGAATCACACCATCGTCTCGTGCCGTGACCAGCAGCGGTCGGCGGCATTCCTGACCGGGATCCTCGGGTTGCCGGCCGCGACCCGGTTCGGGCATTTCCTTGTGGTCGAAGCCGACAATGGCGTCTCGCTGGACTACTCCGAGACCACCGGGTCGATCACTACCCAGCACTATGCCTTCCTCGTCGGCGAGGAGGAGTTCGATGCGGCCTTTGGCCGCATCGAAGGCCAGGACCTGCCGTACTGGGCAGATCCTGGCCAGACCCAGCCCGGGGTGATCAACCACCGGGACGGCGGCCGCGGTCTGTACTTCGAAGACCCTGACGGCCACCTGCTGGAGATCATCACCCGGCCGTACGGCAGCGGCAGCTAATCCTCCGCCTGCCCGGTGCGGCCGGGCGGGTTCTAAATTGGCGTGCCGTTGACAGACAGCACTTGTTCTGGCCGCCTTGGTGACGGCCATCCCGTTCCCGTTTGCCGCCGCGAGCATCTGGTGGCGAATGGCACTACGTCAACTACCTGGCGGTCCTGGTCCGGTTCAGCCAGGTTGACCTCAACGAGATGACCGAACTCGTCACCGAGTCGTGGCGGGTGCTCCCAAGCGACGGCTCCCGTATACGACGCCGAGCACCCACCCGCACCATGACCGAGATGCCCAGGCCACCCCACCGCACAGGACAACGGATCGGCGTGTACGAATCGCGGCAGATGAGGATACGCACGGCCCGCTGTGCAGTGCGAATGCAAACCCCGGTGGCTGGGCCAAGCTGACGGGGCCGGTGCCAGGCAGCGCCTATATTCATGCAGCCCAGTACCTCCATCACGGTGCCGATCGCGAGGCGTGGGGCCCCTCCCGGATGCGGGCATAGACGCCGTTCGGGGCGCCGGGACGGCTTCGATGCTCATCGGCTCAGGTGTGCCGATGAGGTTTGATCTGCGCTGCGGAAGGGCTACTGCGGCTGTTCCTGCGGTCGAGAACCTCGTAGTGCGCCGAGCGCCGGTCGAAGTCCGCGAGCACCGCTTGGGCCGGGCCGGTACGTGCGCGGCTCCATAGTCCTGACCCATGAAGGCCTTCCCGCTGTCGAGCTCGTCGAACCACATGAGGGTCATGAACTCGACGTCGTTTTCCCGCTCGCGCCGGACCAGATCAATGCAGCGGAACCCAGGGATGCGCCTCGCCTCGATACCAGGAATGACTTCCCCGCGGACAATGCGCTCGTAGGCGCTGGCGTTGTCCTTCTTGGTCCAGCCACGCCACACACGGCAGATCATGAACCGTGAGCTTAGCCGCGAGCCAATGCCGGTGGCGGGATGTCACAGCCCCGGCCGCGCAGCGACGTTCGCGCCCAGGCCCGTGAGGTGCACTCACGTGATCGGCGTTGACATGTTCGCGATTGCCGGCACCTGTCCAGCCTGGCGATCAGCGGTTGCTGATGTCGGTTCGGGGGCAGACCGGGCACACTGGCTACCGCGCTCACTGGCCGGCGTGGGCAGGAACCCGCCAGTCAGTGCGATGAACCGATGCTGATCCACAATCGTGAGCCCAGGTCTGACAATGGCCTGCTCAGCGATCTGACGTGCTGTCAGCCATAAGCCGTATGTTCACGCACTCGGCGGCAGATGCGGTCCACTCAGTCGGCCGCCTCACCGGGTCATGAGAGTGAGTTCCTGGATGGGCGTAGTTGGTGCCAGGCTCAGCGATCAGCTCGCGGCTTTCTGGCATGCCCTCGCCGCAGACGGAGAGCAACGATGATGACGGCTGTCCCGACCAGCAGTGCGACGATGTTAGGGACGACCAGAGCCGGAATCTCGGCTGCAGCACCATAGGCGATCCACAGCAGGAATCCGACGAGCAGAATTAGGAAATAGGCTACGGACACGTCGCGCGAGGACTGCTCACATAGCATGCGGCGGATCTGCAGCACAGGTGCGATGCCCATGAGCACCGCCCACGACGATGCGGCAACTGCGAGGGCGGTTTGTGCCATGGCGCTCCTCCGGTGAAGCGCCCTGGCGGTGCGGATCGTGTTCGCCAGTTACCTGGTGAGGGGCGCAAGCACGACCGAGGACATGCTACCGCCCGTGCGGGCCACGACCACGGCCACAGCAGGCGTGGTCGGCCTGCTGCTGCCCCGGCTAGTGGCGCGTGGCCCGCTGCCCGGAGACACGGTGCACAGTCGCTGTCGGATCTCCCTTGATGCCCGATACATCGGCTTCAGTTGACAAGCGACGCCCACATGCGGCCGGGCTACCGCGACCGCGACAGCGTTCCTTTCAGCTATCCCGAGCCGTCCCGGGCCGCTCGACGGCTATAGGAGGATCTTCCTGTCCTGGACCTCCTGAGGCAGCCCCGATCCCGCGTTGAGCGCAATGGGCTGCGAATCTGGAAGCCATGCAACCTGAATCCGCAAACAATCCATCCGTCCCCCCGGCGCTGGCATCGGCCCGGACGAAACTGCTTGTGTCCTTGGCTGCGGCGATCGTTGGGGGTACGGCCGCTGCCGTGGCAGGCGCGGCCTGGGCAGCGCCTTTGATCGGCTGGGACATCCTGGCGGTGGTCTTCTGCGTCTGGGTGTGGGCCACCGTTTGGAGGCTGGACGCGAAATCGACGGCGAGCCATGCCAAGCGGGAGGACCCCAGCTTCGACCTGGCTGACCTGGTGGTGCTTGGCGCGGCGATCGCCAGCTTGATCGCCGTGGGGGTCGTGCTGGCCGGGGCCGGTCGTGTCACCGGAAACCTGAAGTACCTGCAGGCAGGTTTCGCGGTTCTGTCCGTGTTCGTGTCCTGGACCCTCATCCATACCGTATTCACGCTGAGATACGCGCGCCTCTACTACTCCGGCCAGGCCGGGGGAATCGACTTCAACGAGACCGGCGCCCCAGATTACAGAGACTTCGCCTACCTGTCCTTCACGATTGGCATGACGTTTCAGGTCTCGGACACCAACATTCAGTCCAAGCAGATCCGGCGGACTGCGCTGCGGCACGCGTGGCTGTCGTTTCCCCTGGGTGTCGTGATCATCGCAACGTCGATTAACCTCGTGTCCGGACTGGCCAAATGACGGAAACCAGCTCAACGCTCCGGTCGGCGCCCGGGGTATGCCATCCAGCCGGGTAGGCTCAAGCTCGGTCACTTTGACAGCTGGCGGGCCAGGATGCGGCCGCCGTGTGGGGGCGTGGCTTCGGGCGTGGGCCTGGCTCTCCGGACACACCGCCGCGGTCCCCCTCTGCGGCTGCATCGCGATCCTGCTGCTTGGATGTCGGTCGGCGCCGGTCACCGGGTCGTGGCCGTCGCCGCCGTCGCCAAGGACCGCGACGACCTGATCCGCCAGCGCGAGACCGCCCGCGCCTACACCGCCAGCACGCCCCGCAGCGGCACCGCGGGCAGCGATGCCGCCCGCAACCAGGGCCGGCGGAGGGCCAGCCCGGCCGGGCGTCCCCGTCGGCGCGCCCGCACCGGCGGGGACGCCCGGCGAACCGAAGCCGTCCGTAACCGCGGCGGCCCACCCATGTAGAGACGGTTCCCCACTGCACGGCGCTCATGTTGCCATCATGGGGGACGGCACGGACTGCCCGACAGGGCCCTACCCCGGCTAGTGTCCAGCGCATATTCGGCAGGGACCGGTGACACTCAGCGCCTCTCCTGACGGGGACTCACGCTGCGTGATCGGCATTCAGCTCATGCGCAGCGAATATTAGGCCCTGTCGGCAGCCGTCTTCGCGGGGTAACGTGAGCATGTTGCTCCAGACCCTGGTGACTGGTGCATCCGTGAGCAGGCGGCTGCACCGAGGGGTCAGGAGCATTTCGTGTACGGAAGCGCCGCAGCAGAGACGAAAAGGGTGGCAGCCTGCCGGTTCCAGAGTGACGACTCGCTGGCTGCTGATCAAGCTCGCTGCGGCAGCAAAGCCGGGAACGACCGTGCGCCAGGCGCGATACGTGTCTCCCAGGCGGCGGCCGCCCGGCGTCCTCCCCGGCACCGGCGACGTCGCTGCAACCGCACCCGCCTCCTGCCCGCGCCACTCCACCGCCGGTGAAAGACCAGACCGATCGGAGTAACTGATGAGTCTGGCCGCCCGCGAGCAACGGATTCTCGATGGCATAGAGACCGCGTTGCAGGCAGGGGAGACCCACCTGACGTCGATGTTCGCGATCTTCACATGCCTGACCGGAGACGAAGAAAAACCCGGGACGGAAGAGCTGGCGGACCGGTCCCGGCGGCCGCGGCGCTGGCTGAACGCGCCGCGGGCCACGGGTCGGCATCCCCGGAATGCTTGGTGGCGGTCACCTTCCCGGGCCCCGTGGTCGACAGGCCGGCCGACCGCGAAGCTGCGCGCGATCGCGCTGATCCCGGTCGCGGTCGCGGCCATCGCCTCCATCGTGCTCCTCGGCATGATCACGGCCAGCATGCGCTCGTGCGGACAGGTGAACGCGGGGCACACCTACGAACGTGCCCCTAGCCGGGCCATGACCTGCCAGCCATCGTCGCCAGTGCCAAGGCGCGGCCCATAGCAGCACCGCCACCCGATCAGAGGCAGAGCATCGGTGTGGCGGGAGCGGCCAGGCTGGCCTGGCAGTAGGGCAGGCCTTGTTGCTGGCAGAACGCTTCGATCAGGGCCTGGGCGCGGCGCAGGTTGAGACGGGGCATGGAGGGGAACAGGTGGTGCTCGATCTGGTAATTCAGGCCGCCTAGGGCGAGGTCGGTCAGCCAGCCGCCGCGCACATTGCGGGAGGCGAGCACCTGACGGCGCAGGAAGTCACTCCGGCCGCCCGCAGCCAGGACGGGCATGCCCTTGTGGTTGGGGGCGAAGGAGCAGCCCAGGTACAGGCCGAACAGGCCCTGCTGCACGATGATGAACACCACGACCTTGACCGGTGAGAGCACCAGGAACACCGCGGTGAGGTAACCGGCGCCATAGACGGTGAACAGCGCCCTCCCAGGACCGGTGGCGGGCTGCCCGGCGTGCCAGCGCCTGGACGCTCGCGACGTGCAGGCTGACCGCTTCGCCAAGCAGCAGCGGGAAGAACAGGTACCGCCGGGTGGCGGAACACCAGCTGGGCCACGCCCCGGCTAGCGCGCGCCTGCGCGGCGGTGAAGGCCAGCGCACCGACGGCGATGTCAGGATCCGCGCTTCCTGGTTGGGGTGGCCGCGTGTGCGCCATCTGGAAGGACTTCCAGCGCCGTACCTGCCAGGCTGCCGGCCAACCTGGAGCGAGGTCACGCTGTTCAACCGCCACGGTGGTCGATCTGTGCGCAATCAGCTGTCCGCGAGCTCTACCCGATGCACGCAATTAATCGGCGATCTAGCCACGTGGCTGTCGCGCGTTCCCGGCGGCTGTAGTCAGGGCGCCTTGATGACGCCCGAGGGCAAGATGCCGGCGGCGGAGGCGCCGCAGTCCTGTGCCGAGAGCTGGGAGACGAAGGCGATGGCGCCTCCGCCGGGCACCCAGCTGTGCCGGGCGGGACATCAGGGCCCACAGTTGCACTGCGCCAATCTAGCTAAACTGGGGCACCGGCCCCGGTTTACCCGCAAGACCGGCGGTCACGGCGGCCGGCCGGGCGATCCGTTACCCACATCGATCCCACCCTGCTGGTCTCGAACGCTCCCAGGCGGCCGTTGAGCCCGGCCCGCTCGTCCGCCGCGGGCGGGGCACACTTGACAGTGTCCGGATCCGCAGTGACCCCGCCGGATCAGGGCTCCCGACGCCCACCGGGCACAGCGCCCGGGCGGGCGGGCTTCTGGATCCTCGCAGGGAGGTGCCGGCTGTGCCTGACAACATCGTGCTGATCATGCGATTTCACCCGGTGGGCGGTGAAGACATTTCGGTGGTATCTGAGGACTTTGCCGGGGAGAGCGAAGCGCTTGAGGCCATCGCCCGCGCGCTGGACGAACGGCGCAGTCTGGTCCTGGCTCATGCGAGATATGACCGCGAGGCCGATCAGAATGGCGTGATCATCAACCTGGCCAACGTGGTATCGGTACGCGTGTCGCAGACAGACAGTGCGGCGACCGGCCAGTACCTGTTACAGCTGGTCCAGCGAGGGAGAGCACAGTCACTTGATCCTGCCCCCAAATCGGCGCCCGGGAGCGTTCCAGCTCTCAACCCCCGCCGCCGTGCTGGGCGAGTGGGCGCAGCGGGTGATGGCCGTCACCGCAGAGGCGCTGGGCAAACTCGATCCGGCTGTCCGGGCGGCGATCGAGGCCGGGCGTGCTGCGCTGGCCGGTGACTGGCGCGACTGCCACTGCCCGTGCGGCCAGGCACACCCAGATGACCAGGGCGTGTGTGCCGGCAGGGCGGTCATGACCCGCAACTACTGCACCTGCTCCCGACCACCCGCGAACGTACCGGTCGGCGGGAAATGAGGACGTTACTTATTGCATGCGATGTCGAATAACTATGCAGGTGCTAGAGGTTCGAGGCTTGTCCGCAAATTCATGGCGTCGGCTATCGATTCGCGCGGTGGCGTCCGGAATCCGGTGTAAACCGGGCGAGGTTCCGGCTTCATGGTCAGGTTAGGCGATGGCTCTGACAGTTTCGGGACTGTCAGCGATCTGAGCGGCGGTCACGGTGCGTGGCCGCCGCCGGGCAGGTGGGTCGAGCAGCGAGCGGCGCAGGTCCTGGAGCTGGCGCAGCCCGGCGGCGGTCATGGTGAAGCCGCGCCAGCCGCGGGAGGCCCGCTCCAGTACGGCCCAGACCAGGGTGAGGCAGCTGGTCTCGCCGGGGAGCCGGCCGATGACCTTGGTGCGGCGCCGGGTCTCGCCGAAGGTTCTCTCGATGAAGTTGGAGTGCCGGTTCCGCTTGTAGTGCTCGGCGGGGAACCGCAGGCAGGCGGTCAGGCCGGCCCGGTCGGTGAGCAGGATCTTGACCGCGGCCGGGTAGAGCGCCTGGTAGCGGGCGGCGAACTCGTCGATCCGGTGATCGATGATCTCCACCAGGCGCGGGCCGGGCGGCGTCTTGAGGTCCTCGGTGCCGAAGATCGCCCAGTAGGCGTCCTTGACCTCGGCCTGCATGCCGGCCGGGATCTTGGCAAGTATGTTCCGGCACCGGTGAACAAGGCAGCGCTGCCTCAGGGCCTGGGGGTAGGCCTGCTCGATCGCGGAGATCAGCCCCGGCGCCCCGTCGGAGATAATCAGCAGCGGGCTGGCCAGGCCACGGTCTTTGAGGTCGGCGAGGAAGTCGTGCCAGGCGTCGGCGGACTCCCCGGCCCCGGGCGCCAGGCCGACGAACGCGGGCTTGCCGCCGGTGGTGATGCCCCAGGCGGCCAGCACCGGCCCGGCCGGCGAGCCGGGTGCATCCGGAAGAAGGAGGCGTCCAGGAACAGGTAGTCCAGCGTCACCTCATCGAGGCGGCGGGCCGCCCACGCCTGGTACTCCTCGGTGATCTGCTGGCAGACGGCCGAGACGGTGGACTTGGAGATCGCGGCCTGGCCGCCGAGCGCGTCGGCCAGGGTGGCCTCGACGTCGCGGACCGACAGGCCCCGGATGAAGGACGCAATGACCAGGGATTCGAGGGCATTGGTCTTGGTGACGTGGCTGCCGAACAGGCGGGACGCGAACGCCTCGGTGGTGCCCCGCAGCTTCGGCCGGGCCAGGGCAACCGGCCCGGCGGTCGTCTTGACCGTCACCTCCCGGTAGCCGTTACGCGAACCCGGCCGGGCGTCTTCGGCCAGCGCGGCGCGGGCGTAACGGTCCCGGCCCAGGAACTCAGTGACCTCGGCTTCCAGCGCGGCCTGCATCAGCAGCTGCGCGCCGAGCCGGGCCACCTCCTCCAAGATCTCCGGCAGCGGCCGGTCCTGAGCGAACAGCTCGTCGATGTGGCCATGGATACGGTCAGTAGGCGATACTCGTGTCGGCACGGGTGTAGGTCCTTTCCTTCGATGAGTTGGTAGCTCTTGAAGGGGAACCTACGCCCGTCTTATTTACACCGGGTCTTGGACGCGACCATTCGCGCGGGTAGCGCTTGCTACTCAATCCTTCCTGAGTCATGAAATTCGCGGAACAAGGTCATCAGCAATGAACAAACACCATATCAGGATCGCGCCCGAGGGCTCTCATTGCCAAGTTCCTCTCTACCGTCTAAGCGCGAAGGGCACACTATCTGGCCGCATCCCATCGCCGATTACCCCTCGCATCAAGATGTAGCTTCAGCTGCGCACGGTGCGCCCATGCAACGCCACGGGTGCGCAACGGGACACCCGAGGTGATACGGAGCTGAACTGCTTCCATCACGAACTCACCGTATGGCCGCGCCTCAACGTAGCCTGATGGGACCATGGCTCGGGTGCGCCGTGACTCATCAGGCCCCTCGCGGCATCTCCATCGATGCCGCGAAATCACGGTCCCGGCCGCCACTGGCGGAGCCTGGCCTTGCCAGGCGCCCTCTCAGCGGCTATGTGCGGACGCACCGGTAGCGCGGCGCTTGCTCAAATCAGGCCCGCAGCAGTACAGATCAGGTGTTTTTGCGCGGCTGTGGGCTGGCTAGGGACGTGGGGAGGGCCACGATGAATCCAGACCTGAGTGAAGGCCAGACGTTCGGGGCCTACCGCCTCATCGGGCTGGCGGGTACCGGTGGCATGGGCGTTGTCTACCAGGCCGAGCAGCAGCAGCCGCTGCGGCGCACCGTCGCACTCAAGGTAATCCGCCCGGAGGTCGCCGGGTCGAGTGACTACCAGGCCCGCTTCCTGCGGGAGGCCAGGCTCGCCGCCACCGTCAATCACGCCCATATTGTCCCTGTATTTGATTTCGGAGAGTATGCGGGCCGGCTCTACCTGGCCATGCAGTGGATTGATGGTGTGGAACTCGGGCGCCTTATGGGGTGGGGGCAGCCACTGGCGCCGGAGCGGGCGGTCCGCATCGGCACGCAGGTGGCCTCAGCGTTGCAGGCCATCCATAACGCCGGAATGCTGCACCGAGACGTCAAGCCAGCCAACATACTGGTACGCGATATGGATGGGGAGGATCATGCCTATCTGACGGATTTTGGCATCGCCAAGCTGACGGAAGCCGACGGCGGGCTCACCCGTACCGGCTGGATGATCGGCACTACGGGCTATCTGTCACCGGAGCAGATCCAGGGACAGCAGCCGGACGGGCGCAGCGATCTGTACGCACTCGGCTGCGTCATGTTCGAGGCGCTCACCGGGCAGCGCCCGTTCACCGGCGACAACGACCAGGCCCTGCTCTGGGCCCATGCCAGCAGCCCGCGGCCGGTCGCGTCGCGGGCCTGCCCGGCGCTCGGCCGCCGGTACGACGAGTTCTTCGTCCAGGCGCTCGCCGCCAACCCGCACGACCGGTATCAGTCAGGCCACGAATTCGGGGCGGCTCTCGATGCCGCCTGCGCGGGCCGGCCGCCACCCCCGGTAACGACCACTGCGGACGGGCCGGCGAAGCAGCCACTGGTGGCGCAGCATCTGCCGGGACTGCCGCTGCTGCCGGAGACCGAGACGGCTCCTACGCCGCCTGCGGGCAGGTCTGCCCCGTCCGGGCGAACGGCGGGCGCCGGGCCAGGCCGCGCGCCGGGCCGGCCTCTCACTTCTGCCGCCAGACCGGCCCGTGGGTGGGCGGGCCGTCTGATCGCCGTGGTTGGTTGCCTGGTGTTCCTCGTCTCCCTGACCGTTCTCCATCGCTACGTCAATAACGGGACGGGCTGGAAGAGCCTGTGGGAGGCGACGCATGGAGACGTCGCATCACCGCTGTACGCAAGGGATTTCTGGATTCCCGCCGCGCTGGCCGCGTTCGTGGTTATCGGCACTATCCTCACGGTGCCTGCACGCACCAGCTTCGGGATGGGCGTGGTGACCGTAGCGGCGCTCGCCTCGATCAGCTACACCCTGTACATACCGACCATTGGGAGGTCACCCGGCTTCGCGCCCTACGGCACGAGCTACTGGCTGTCGCTGGCCGCTGCGGTGGTGATGGCGGTCGGGGCCGCGGCCGCCGGCCTGCGGTCCGGGGCCCGCCGTACGTGATCAGTGTCTGGCATTGCGGACGGTCCCCGGACAGGACGAGCGTACGGGGCGATCTCGGCGACGGTGGTGCCAGGGCCGGCCGTGGCCAGGACGGCTATATGCGCGTCTGCGACCTCGAAACCCGGCAGGGCCGATGACTATGCGGATCTGGGTGGTCGCTCACCTGCAGGCACGGCCACCGGTGGCCACGCGTCTGGGGGGTGACGGCCCGGACTCGCTTGGTGTTCCGCAGCAGTCCTTCGTCCCGGGCATCCCCGGCCTGCGGGAGATGGCGAGAGCGTCCTGGCATATCGGGCAGGTCACGTCAGTCGGCTCGCCGTGGAACTCGGCGGCGCGCAGCAAGTAGGGATGAGCGTCGAAGACGCCGGTGACGGTCGTACGGGCCGGCCAGCACCGCGGCGAAGGTGGCTCGCTATGCCAGGCCGTAGTCGGCACGAGTTCTCCCGCAGGATAGTTATGCACAGAATGCAGCTGGCGCAGGCCGGAAATCGTGAGCGCCGAGGACGAGCGCCGCTGGCTTCCAATGTGACGAAGATCGCGGGTGCTAACGAGTCTTCTGTCAGAAACGGCACTCACGGGTACCTTGGGCGCTCCCGGGCGAGGACGTGGCCGGTCAGGTCAGTGGCACGCTCACCCGATCCTGGGCGTCAGGCGCGTATGCGGGCCGGGGCACCAATCTGGCGCCAGCAGATGGGGGCAGGCCCACTGGCTGTACGGTCGCATCGTGATGAGGTCGCGCTTCGTCGTGCAGCTTCATGACGCGACGACGCTTCATTTCGATTTGCGGATCCAAGCTGGCGAGGTCCTGCGCTCATGGGCCGTGCCCAGGGGTCCCTCGCTTGATCCCGGCGTCCGGCGTCTTGCCGTGCCGGTTGAGGATCATGACCTGTCAGCGGGTGATTTCGAGGGCGTTCACGAGGGACAGTCGCGCGGAAGCGGCGCTGTGATCATCTGGGATGAGGGCACCGCCGAGATTACGCGCGATGAGCCCAGCCATCTGTCCTTCACTCTGCATGGGCGCAAGCTCTCCGGCCGGTTCGGCCTGACCCGCACGGGTGAGCACCGCTGGATCCTGGTCAAAGCCCGCGATCAGCACGCGCGAACAGGCTCAGACGTCGTCGCCGAGCGTCCCGCGAGCGTGCGCACCGGTAAGACCTGGCAAGACCTGATCGACCAGCAAACCCCAGACGGCGAGTAGTGACCGATGACACCGGCGGACGCTCCTCGGCCAGGACACTCCCTAGCTCGCGGCAGCAGATGAGGATGTTCGCGTCCTGTTGTTGAAGTTGTTGCCGTTCCCCATGCGGGCGTGGCAAGTAGAGCGGATCCGGCCACGTGCTGGCCGCGCAGGCCAGCCGGCCCCGGGCGGTGGAACGTGGTCCCGCGCTCATTAAAGTTTTACTTCGGTTACGAGATACAAGATTCCGAGCCGAACATCTTGACTCCAAGCTAAGGGCCCGTTAGGTTCCACATATGGAGGCAGGCGGCCTCCACTCCCGGAGGGGGACATCACATGAGCGCCACACTTGCGGTCCGGCACAACGTCCGTGACTACGCCACATGGCAGAAGGTCTACGACGAGCTCGCAGCCGCTGCGAACCCAGTACGGCTGCACCGCCCAGCGGGTGATGCAGCTCCCCGATGATGGCAATGCCCTGTTCATCACCCACGACTTCCCCAGCGCCCAGCAGGCGGGCAGCTTCGCGCACGACCCGGCGCTGCGCGCCGGGATGGAGGCGCGCGGGGGTCGAGGGCGCGCCGCGGATCGAGATCTACACGGATGTCTGAACCCGCGCGGCCCTTGCGGCCGGGGAGGGGCGGCCGCAGCCGCCCCTCCCCGGCCTCGCTCGGCGTGGTGAAGGTGGACGCCGATTTCGGGGACGAATACCCCGGCGGCGACGCCACCTGCACCGAGGCATACGCGTCGCTGTGCCGCACCGGCGAGGCCCTGCTGGGCGAGCTTGACCGGTGCATCGCCGCGACCTTCGGCATGCCGCAGGCCGCCGCGACAGCGCTGGCCGTCATCGACGGGGCAGGCGCGCCGCTGACCCCCTCACAGGTCAGCGACCGGGTCCTGGTCGCCTCGGCCACCATGACGGCCACGCTTGACCTGCTCGAATACCGCGGCTGGATCCGCCGCGTCCCCAACCCGGGCGACCGGCGCAGCGTCCTCATCGAGATCACCCCCGGCGGCCGCGCCACCGCCGGCCAGTTGCTCCCCGGGATCCGCACCGTCGAGAAGAGCATCCTGTCCGCCCTGGCCCCCGGCGAACGGGCACAGCTGCTGGACCTGCTTGCCAAGGTCCTGGCCCGGGCCGCCGACGTCGCCGCCGAACCACCCCAACCCCTCACCGGCCAGCGCAACCGGCCCGCCCGGCTCGACCCCCCCGGCAAAACGACCGCTGGTCACCGGCCGTAGCGGAACCTGTCCAGCCCGCCCGCCGAGCCGCCCGTCTTTGCCGCGGCCAGGAGCGTGGCGGGGCCATCCTCATCCGGCGCAGTGCCGGGTGCTCGGCTCCCCTGCAGCAACGGCAGCCCGCCGTCCCCGTCGCTGGCCTGGGTGGAGCGCCAGCTCAGACCCAGGAGGAGACAGACCCATCGCGCGGCTGCGGTCGGCGGCATGTACGGTGCGTGGTCAGCGGTCTGCGGCTCCGGTGCCGCGGCTGCGGGCAGCGATCTAGGCTCGTTTGGTGTGGGTGGGCATCAGGTTGTGCTGCTGCATGGCCAGCCGGGTTCGGGTGCGGACTGGCGGCAGGTTGCTGGCCGGCTGCCGCCGGGGCTGCCGGTGGTGGCGCTGGACCGGCCCGGGTATGGGGCCAGCCGCCAGGGCGCCGGTGGCTTTGGGTATAACGCTCGCGCCGTGGTGGCGGAGCTGGACGCGCGGGGCATCGGGCGGGCGGTGCTGGTGGGCCACTCCTACGGGGGAGGTGTCGCGCTGGCGGTGGCTCAGCTGGCACCGGAGCGGGCCGAGGCGCTGGTGCTGCTGGCCAGTGTCGGCCCGGGCTGCCTGACCGGCTGGGACCGGCTGCTCGCCGCGCCGGTGGCCGGGGAGGTATGCGCGGTCACGGCGTGGTGGCTGACGCCGTGGCTGGCCCGGGCCCGGCTGGCGGCCATCGCCGCGCTGCGCGGGCGGCCGGTCGCCGCCGATGAGCATGTCAACTGGCATATCTGGGGTCACACGCACCACGATCATGGGCCGGTGTGGCGCAGTTTCCTGACCGAGCAGCGTGCGCTGGTCCGCGAGGCCGGCGGCCTGTCCGCGTCGCTGGCGGGCGTGGCGCAGCCGGTGCTGCTGATCGCCGACCCGCACGACACGCTCATTCCCGTTAGCACCACCCATCAGCTGGCCGCGGTCCTGCCCGATGCCCGCGTGCAGCTTGTGGATCAGATCGGCCACCATCTTCCGCGCCGCGCAGCACCCCAGATCGCGGCCGCGATCACCGGGTTCCTGGCTGACCTGGATAAGCGGCCAGCGCCAGCTTGACCATCCATCTTGCCGGGCTCGCGGCCCGCCCGAAGCACCGCTTACACCGGGCCTGGGAACACCAGGCTTGAGCGCTCCCTCAGCAATTGACCGGGCCTGGCACCACGCGCTGCGCGGCATGTTAGTACGAGGGGTTTGCCTTCATCCGGGGTGGGCGGCAATGACCAGAACGTCCTGGGTCAGTTCGCTTGCGTCAATGCTCAGCCCTGCCCACACTGCCATCGTCGCGGACAGGCCGGGGACCGCGACGGAGAGCTGGCGCAACATTCCACGCACCCTGGGCTAGAACCAAGGCCGTGTAGTTAGGCGTTTGTGGTCGCTGTCAAGGTGTCTGGCTGGGACTGGATGGCGATGCTTACGGTGGCTTTGTAGCTGGTCCGGTCGATGTCAGGGCCGCGGGCCTGGTATTTGGAGATGGCGCGTTTGACGATGCGGGGGCTGGCCCGCAGGCGGCGGGCGGGCAGCAGGTGGGCTAGGACGTGCCGGCCGATGGTGCCGGCCAGGTCGATGACGGTCCCGCTGGTTACGCCTGCTGCCTGTGTGATCTGGTCACGGGCGGTTTGCCAGGCGATGGTGAAGCTGGCCCGGTCCGGGCCGGTGCCGGGCCGGGTGCTGGTGGCGTCGGCCATCGCGTGCGCACAGGGCCGCGGGCCTGGTATTTGGAGATGGCGCGTTGGACGATGCGGGGGCTGGCCCGCAGGCGGCGGGCGGGCAGCAGGTGGCCTAGGACGTCCAGGCCGATCGTGCCGGCCAGGTCGATGACGGTCCGCTGGTTACGCCTGCTGCCTGTGTGATCTGGTCACGGGCGGTTTGCCAGGCGATGGTGAAGCTGGCCCGGTCCGGGCCGGTGCCGGGCCGGGTGCTGGTGGCGTCGGCCATCGCGTGCGCAGCAGCTGGTAGGTCACCAGCAGGGCGTAGATCTCCTGGGTGAGGCCGGCCGACCGCCCACGGCTACTCAGTCAACTGGCCGACCGCGCAGGCCGGCGATCTGGCCCACCCAGAGGATGGGTACCAGTGCTCAGCCAGGTACCTCTCACAGCACTGCTGATCACGAATGAAGATGCTGACCTCTGCATGAGAATGCGCAGACGGAACTCCCCATATCGGCTACTTGAGAGGCAGTAGTCCCCCGGATCCCGCTCTGAAGGCTCACCGATAGTTATCCGGGTCGCCCGTTTGTGTGCAGCGTCACCGGTCGTTGCCTGCCCTGGCCGCGCCTGGCCTGGTCGCTGCGGGGGCTGCCGCCCGTAGTCTGGGCGGGTGGAAGAACGCGTTTTGGGTAAGACCGGCCGCGCTGTCTCGGTGGTCGGGCTGGGGACCTGGCAGCTTGGCGCCGAGTGGGGCGAGGTGGCCGAGGCTGACGCGCTGGCCACGCTGGAGGCGGCCACGCAGGCCGGGGTCACGTTCCTGGATACGGCCGACGTCTACGGTGACGGCCGCAGTGAGCGGTTGATCGGGCGCTTCCTGGCCGCCCATCGGGGGCTGACGATGATGGTGGCCACCAAGATGGGCCGCCGCGTCGCCCTGGATCCCGCGCTGTATACGCTTGCCAGCTTCCGGGAATGGACCGACCGGTCCAGGGCCAACCTGGGCACAGACATGCTCGATCTGGTCCAGCTGCACTGCCCGCCTGCGCCGGTCTACTCACTCGACGCGGTCTATGACGCCCTGGACACGCTGGTGGCCGAACGGCGCATCGCCGCGTATGGGGTGAGCGTGGAAACCTGCGACGAGGCCCTGACCGCGATCGCCCGGCCCGGCGTGGCCACCGTGCAGATCATCCTGAACGCGTTCCGGCGCAAACCGCTGGAACAAGTGCTGCCCGCCGCCCAGGCCGCCGGGGTGGGAATTATCGCCCGTGTCCCGCTGGCCTCTGGGCTGCTGTCTGGCCGGTACAGCCACGACACGGTCTTTGCCGCCGGCGACCATCGCAGTTACAACCGGCACGGTGAGGCGTTCGACGCGGGCGAGACGTTCTCCGGCGTTGACTTCGACACCGGAGTCGACGCGGCGCGTGAGTTCGCCGCTCTGGCGCTGCCCGGAGCGACCCCGGCTCAGGCCGCACTCGCCTGGGTGATCCAGCAGCCGGGCGTGAGCACCGTCATCCCCGGAGCGCGCAGCCCCAAGCAAGCCCGCCAGAACACCGCCGCCGCAGCACTGCCGCCCTTCACCGGCACCCAGCTCAGCGCCATCCAGGCCATCTACGACCAGCGAATCCGCGCGCAGGTCCACCACCGGTGGTAAACCACCCACCTACGCCCGGCCGCCCGCTCCGCCAGTCACGGCCTGCACCGGCCCGGCCGCCCGCAGCACCCAGAGCGTGAGGCACGAGCCGATGCCCGAACTGTCCTAGCCCGGGCCAGCAGGCGCGAAGCACCATCACCTGCATATCAACCAGATGCGGGCGTTCACGCCAAGTGCGGGCGGTGCATAGACATACGGTCTGGCTGCCTGCCTGGCCGACGATAGCCGGGACTGCCAAATGGTGCAGAGAGCTCTTGATAACCGCGCGCCGACCCGCCGCTCTGGGCGGTCGGCAAGTGCCTGATGGTCATCCGCTGGATCGCACAGATCGGATACTTCTGGGCGCAGCGGAGAGCCCATCCATGGGTCAGGCCTGGCCGGTCTCCTGCCAGTAACTGGCGGCCCACGGATGCACGCCGATGCTGCGCAGCGTGCCATAAGCTGCCCAGCTCTCCCGGTCACTATGGGGCGGCCCCGCCACGATCCGCACGTCGGCCACCTCGAATCTCCACTCGGCGTCCGGCCGGTCCCGGTGCTCATCGCCGCGGTACTCAGCCGCGAGCTCCTCGGCCTGCGCATGAGCGCTGGCCGCAAGCCCCGTCAGCGCTTCATCCAGCGTCACGCCGCTGCCCAGCACTACCCCATGGACATGGCCCGGCCCGTCGCTGGTGGTCCGCAGCGTGCACTCCGGAATGGTGATGTTCGGCATACCCGGACCGTACCGCCTGCCGCCAGCGATGAGCTCTGCCTGAACATGAGATTCTCAGGCCACCGTCACTGCAGGCAGGGCCACCGCCTAGATGCCAACGGCCCGGGCCTGGCCGGGACCAACCGCGCGAGCGGCAGAGTTGGCCGGAGAGCGCCGATGCTGCGGGCGGTGGACGTCCGGGCTGACGCGGCGGTGCTGGCTACTATCGCCTGTCATGGACTTCGACCGGCTGACGATCACGCTGCTGGAGCTCCGGACGACGCGCCCGGACTGACCCCGGCGCAAGGGCAGGATGCGCACATGGCCCGTCTGGCCGGCCTGCACGAGGCAGGGCATCTGCTGGCCGCAGGCCCTCTGCTTGACCGCGACTCACCGTTTCGCGGCTTGTCCATTTTGTCCGCCGGCGTTGCGGAAGCCCGCGCGCTGATGGAAGCCGATCCTGCCGTCCGGGCCGGCAAGTACCGCGTCATCGCCTTGCCGTGGATGGTGCCCGCCGGGCAATGGCCTTCTCACCTGCCACCTTCCCGCGGTCTGCAGCCGAGGCCGCCGGACCCTGACGGCCGCTCCGGCCGCCCGTCAGGGCTGCAACCCCTTTGCGGCATAGGACGCCGGACAGTCTGGAACTGGGCGGAGCGCCGGCCCGGGACTGGGTTCGTGGTCGCGGGGAAGAGAAACCGATGGACAGGAGTGGTGCTGGGCTTCAGGATCGCGTCATGCAGCTGCGCATCCAGTGCTTGTGCATCGATACGGCTGATCCAGCCCGGCTAGCGGCATTCTGGCAGGCGGCGCTGGGGTGGCGCCGTACCTTTGAGCAGGACGACGAAGTGGTGCTGGAGCCACCGGACGGAAGCCCGGAAGATGGCGTGGTCCCGGACTTGCTGTTCCTGCGGGTTCCTGAGGAGAAGGCAGGCAAGAATCGCCTGCATCTCGATCTTCGGCCCGCGGACCAGGCGGCAGAGGTGGCGCGGCTTGAACGGCTCGGTGCGAGCCGCACCTACGTGGGCCAGGGCTCAGACGTGAGCTGGGTAGTCATGGCTGACCCCGATGGCAACGAGTTCTGTGTGCTAAAGGCGCTGACGCCGCAGGAAGCCGGGGCAAGATAGCTGGCAGCGATATTGTTCAACTGCTTCTCCGGGGAGACGCTCAAGACCGCGCCCATCGCGGCAGAATCGTGCGTTCACACCCAGCGCTGGCGATGCATAAACATACGGCCTGGCCGCCTGCCTGCTCGGTCGGGTGGCCGGGATTGCCAACGGTGTGGAGAGCTCTTGATAACCGCGCCCCGAGCCGCCGTTAGGTATGTGGCGGGCGAGAAGCATTCGGCTATAGGACACGGCGCATAACGGGGTGATCTGGCTGGCGGTGGTGCGCGCCACAAGCGGCAGGAAGGGGGGTGCTGGCGATCGGTCAGGTTGCTGCGAGTGCCGTTCGGATGTGCGGCCATGCCGGCAGATGCCCGCCCTCCGCCTGCTCGCCCAGGAGCTCGGCGTACTGCTCAGCGACCAGTACCCGGCCAGCGTGACCACGACCGCGACCACCGGTGCCCCGATCGGCAGGTGGTCTGCGGCGGCAGGCTCCGGCGCGGAGAGTAAGTGCGGCTAACGGGATTGCCTGAGCATGGAGATGATGGGGGGACTGTCACCGGCCTGGCACTGCCCGGTCACTTCAAATCCATGACGCTCGTAGAAGGGCACGTTCCTCGGGTTGGTCGAGTCCAGGTACGCGGGCAGGTGGTCCCGGTCAACGATTTCCAGGCAGGGCGTCATGAGCTGGGATCCCAGGCCTTGTCCCTGTAGTGCGCAGTCAACGCCGAACCACGGCAGATACCAGTGGGGCATTGCCGGGTGGGCCTCCTCCATTTGACCGAATACCCCCAGCAGGTCATTGAACTTCTGGGAGTCGACGGTGGCCTGGAACAAGGCCACCGTGGCGTCGCCGCCGGGTTCGATTCCTGGCGGCAGCCACAGAGCGACCGCGGCGAAATCACCGAGTCGCCAGACACCGCCTTGACCGAAGGCGACCCCGCCAAAGGCCTGCAACGCCTCGGGAAATCGGCTCAGGTACTGGCTGGCTTCGGGGTAGATCCAGCGGACGAAAGGGTCCGCCGTGAACGCAAGAACGAGAGTCCCGATGGCACGCTCGCGCTCGACCTCACTCACACTCGCGAACTCCACATCCATGTCGTACCTCGCTCCGGATCGGCCAGGGCGGTACTCGACCCGGGTGGCTGCCCACCTGGTCACAACGCCGGACACCGGAGCAGCAGCGTGCGGCGCTGCCGGCACCTATGGCCGGCGATTACCGGGCCGACACTACCCTGGTCTGCGCCGTGCTCGACCGCGCCCCAGCCGGCTTCGTCCACCGCGACTATCACCCGGCCCAATGCTCTTCGAGGGATCGCGTGTGACAGGAATCTGTGACTGGCTGACGGCCTGCCGTAGGCCGCATGGCATTGACCTCGCACGCATGCGCCTGAACCTTGCCGAAGGCCGGAGCGTGGAGATGGCCGAAGAGTTTCGAACCAGTTATCGAGCGCTCTTTGGAGAGGAGCGCGTCGATCCGTACTGGGACCTGCCCGACGCGGCGGACGTGCTTCTCGACTTACCGGACTGGAGCCCGGCCCAGGTGTTGCCAGGCCACGGCAGATTCGAGGAGTGGGTCCGCCAGGCGGTCGTCGAACTGGGATAGCTCCTTGAGAGCCGAACGTTTCGCTCGACACGCGGTCGGCGCACGTCTCGGTGTCGCCCGAGGCGCCTCTGGCGGTCTCCCGGAGCGTGGCGGACCGAGGGGAAGTCGCTGGTCTGGTGACAGGGCGGAACGGCGGTTGCATCCGGAGGGTCAGAGGCGTTGCGAGCTGGCCATTAACGCGCACACTTCCGTCGTTCCGTGTGTCGAGCGTGACCAGGCCGGTCGAGGTGCGGCGCGACAATCGGCTTGCAGACTGCGGGCCGAACTGAGCTTCCGGCTTTGGTGGGCGTTCCAGGGAGTCTCCGACGCGCACATGAGACGCGACATGTAGGGTCGCGGCATCGGGCGGCACCGCCGTCGACCCAGGACCCCAGGGGGAGTTATGCCAACCATCATCGGCCACCACAATGTGAAGGACACGGATCACTGGCTTGCCTCGCCGAAGCGGGAAGAGTTCTTCGGGCCCCTGGGTGTCACCAACATTCGGACGTTCGTCGACCCGCAGAACCGCACTCGGGTGGCGGTGCTCATGGACGTCGCCGACATGGACGTGCTCATGGGCGCGATGCAATCCGAGGGGGCGGCCCAGGCGATGGAGCACGACGGCGTGTTGCCCGAAACCCTCGTAATCCTCGTCGAGGCCTAGTCCTCGATCTCCTTTCCGGCAAGCACAGAACGCCGAGGCGCGGGACGCTCGCGGTCGCGCCCGATTCGGCGATCTGGCCGCCTCGAAGAGGCATCAGAGCACTTGGCGGGATGCCTCAAACGGAACTAACCATGGCGAATGATCATGCCGATCCTGGCCGATCGCCGGCGGTCCCTGGGCGAGGACCACACCCGGATGATCTCCCAGCTGCACCAGCTGCTGCTGGAGCTCATCCCGGGCGGCGCGAAGAAGAGCCTGTCGGCGGCCCAGGCCAAGGCGCTGCTGGCCAGGGTCCGCCCGCGGGAGGCGGCGGGCAAGGCCCGCCGCCGGGTCGCCGCCGAGCTGATCGGTGACCTGGAGCGGATCTACCAGCGCAAGAAAGCCGCCAATAAAGAGCTGGCTGAGCTGCTCAAGGCCACCGCCACTACGCTGACAGACCTGAACGGCATCGGCCCGTCTGGAGCTGCCCGGCTCCTGACCCTGGTCTACTACGGCATGCGCGACGGGCAGATCCGCAGCCTGCCCAGATCTCCCGCCAGCCCGCCGGTGACCCAGCCGCCTGCGCGGGCGGCATGAACAGCTCCTGCTGGCCAGCGGCCAGGCGCGAGGTCGCCTCTTGTGTCTGCCCCGCCGCCCTCACCCGGCGGCGCGGGCGCCCTCTTGATTGACCCCGCCTGACCGCCCCTCCTGACGCGGACCCGCCCCATGCGGCCCCGGCACCTCCGCCGGGACACGCGAAGGGATGACTGCAGCCAGTGGCACTGCCCGCACCGCGAGACCCCACCATGGGACGGACCTGAACAACCGAATACACCCCGCACGGTCCCGGCTCCCCGTTTCCCGCCGCCCGATCATCGGGCTCCCGCCCGGCCACCTCAAGGACGCCTCCGGCGCCGCCCCTGGCGGCCGGGCTCCGCCCGGTCCTTGACCCGCCCGGCCGCCCGCCACGGACACGGCAGCTATCAGGGAAAGCAGGAGACGCCAGTCACGCACGCCCGCAAGCAGCCAGAACCCCCGCAAAACCCCCGTTGACACGGCCCCGCTCCTTCAGGGATGACACAGAGGGGAGCCAGAACCGGACATTGTCGGCTGAGCCAGGCCAGACGCAGGTCACCGAGATCCGGGTGCCGTGACACGGTCCACACCGAACAGGCACGGGTGTTACATAGGCACAGGGATCACCCCGTAGCCGCATTCGCCTTGCAGGAGCCCGGCAAGCGCCAGTGGTCGCGGTCCTAGTCAGCTGGCTGGGCTGGGCCAGCCCGGCGCCGGGCCAGCCAGCGGCGGCCACGGACGGCCAGGACGATCGCGGCGATCACGAACACCGTGAACGGCAGGACCGCGCCGATGCCGGTGAGCAGCCAGGAAGCCAGCTGCCGCAGCGCGCGCCAGCCAGCCGCGAGCCCACTGCTGAACCCCCCGGTGATCTTCACCGGGTGCCCGGCCGCTGGTGGCCGCCTGCTCAGCAGCAGCACCGAGATTGTCCCGTAGCTGGTTTCGTGCGCAAGCGCCCGCTGCTGCGACTGCAGCGCCTCCAAACTGGCTTCCTCGGCGTTGATCTGCTCCTGCACCGCCAGCAGGCTGGCCACCGACCCGGCCCGGGCCAGCAGCCCGCGCAGGGCGGCGATGGCCGCCTGCGCGGATGCCACCCGGCTGGACACGTCGGCGACTGTCAGGGTCACGTCCAGGGCCCGCTGCGACAGCGAGAGCCGGGTACCCAGGGTGCTGGCGAGCGTGGCCAGCGCAGCCTGGTAGCTGGCGACCGGGATCTTGAGCTGCAGGAAGACAGTGGTGCCAGCGCGGCTGGCTGTGCCCGGCCCGGGCGTACTCGCTGGACACATAGCCGCCCGCTGCGGTGGCCAGGCTGGCGGCCCGGCTGGCCGCCGCCCGGACGTCGGCGGCCCGTACGGTCAGGCTCGCGGTGTAAATGATCGACTGGCTAGCCGCCAGCGCGGCGAGCCGCGGCTGGCCGGGGGCGGGCGCAGCGCTCGGCGCTGCCACCGGGGCACCGCTGACTCCCGGCGCGGAGATGCCCGCATGCACCACGCCGGACGGGGCGGACGCAACCGGGGAGGCGGCGGACGAGCAGGCGGCCAGCAGGAGGCAGCCGCTGCCGAGCACGGCGGCGACCGCGGCAGCGGCCCGCAGGCGGGCCGCCCGGAGTGCGATGGAGCTGGGCAGGAGCGCTGTCATGCCGATCGGACGCCGCCCGGACGGCACCAGTTCCCCGCAGCCAGGTCACGAGTTGGCATCGGGCGCTGGCCATCGCTGACGTCTTCGCCGCCCCTGGGCTCCGCACCCTGGGTTCGCCGTAACTGGGTTCCGCGCAACGCGCTCCCAGCCACCGGGTTGGCCACCACCGGTTTCGCTGCGACAGGCGCGGTCTGCCATGGTGGACAGGTGACCACCGCCCGCCAGCCCCAGGTCGTGGTCGTCGGTGGCGGCATCGCCGGCCTGGCGGCCGCCTTCTTCCTCGCCGATGCCCCGGTGACGGTCACCGTACTGGAAGGCTCACCCCGACTGGGGGGCAAGCTGTCGGTGTCGGAGCTAGCAGGTGTCCCGGTGGACGAGGGCGCGGAAGCGCTGCTGGCCCGGCGCTCGGAGGGGACCGGACTGATCCAGGCGGCCGGCCTGGGCGGCCAGCTGACCACCCCGGGCACCACTGCGGCCCGAATCTGGAGCCGCGGGCAGATGCGCCCGCTGCCGCGCCGCCAGTTCATGGGGGTGCCCGCCGACCTGGACGATCTGGCCGGCTGCCAGCTGCTGTCCGCGCCGGGGCTGGCCCGGGCCCGTGAAGATCTGCTGCTGCCCGCCACCGCCCGGTCCGGTGACGTGGCCGTGGCCAGCTACGTGGCCGCCCGGTTCGGACAGGAGGTGGTGGACCGGCTCGTCGACCCGCTGCTGGGCGGGGTTTATGCCGGCCGGGCGGACGAGCTGTCGTTCGAGGCCACCCTGCCCGCGCTGGCGGTGGAGTCCGGCCGGCACGCGGCGCTCAGCGAGGCGGCAGCCACGCTGATGCCGCCCTCAACCCAGGCTCCGGCTGGCCCAGCCCCAGCGTCCGCCATGTTCACCACGCTCACCGGCGGCCTGGGCAGCTTGCCCGCCGCCGTCGCCGCGACATCCGGGGCACAGGTGCGGACCGGCGCGATGGTGCGTGAATTGGCGCGCACCCCGGCTGGCTGGCGGCTGACCGTCGGCTCCGCCCACGATCCCGGCTACGTCGACGCGGACGCGGTGGTGCTGGCGGTGCCCGGCGCGCCCGCTGGCCGGCTGCTGGCCGATGTGGAAGGCGCCGGCGGCGCCGCGGCCGAACTGGCTGGCATCGGCTACGCCAGCATGGCGATTGTCACCCTGGCCTACCCGACCGACCGCTTCCCGCGGCCACCAGACGGCAGCGGCTACCTGGTCCCGGCCGTGGACGGCTATCCGGTCAAGGCGGTGACCTTCTCCTCGGCCAAGTGGCCACACCTGCAGGCCGCCGCCCCCGGGCTGG
Organism: uncultured Actinomycetes bacterium; assembly: GCA_963837105.1. Classification (GTDB taxonomy): domain Bacteria; phylum Actinomycetota; class Actinomycetes; order Streptosporangiales; family Streptosporangiaceae; genus UBA9676. The sequence goes on from CAWIMG010000019.1 coordinate 55,861, forward strand.
TGTTCGTGCGCTGCTCGCTGGGCCGGGTGGGGGAGGAGGCCCTGCTCCAGCGCGACGACGCCGACCTAGGCGGCCTGGCCGCGGCCGATCTGGCCGCCGCCACCGGGGTGCGGGGCCAGCCGGTCGCGGCCCGGGTCACCCGGTGGGGCGGCGCCCTGCCGCAGTACGCGGTCGGGCACCTGGACCGGGTAGCCCGGGTCCGGGCGGCGGCGGCCCGCCAGCCCGGCCTGGCCGTGTGCGGTGCCGCCTACGACGGCCTGGGCATTCCCGCCTGCATCGGCACCGCCCGTGACGCCGCCGATCAGGTGCTGGCCTACCTGCGCGACCGGGACCAGCACCGCGACCAGCACCGGGACCAGCACCGGGACCAGGGCCGCAACCAGGGCCGCAACCAGGACCAGCACCGCGACCAGGGCCGCGAACGGCACCAGGACGGGGACCGGGCGCCGGTGGCTGGGCAGGTGGCCGATGCCGGACAATGGGGTCATGGCAGCGACTGATCCCGCGCCCGGCCGGCGCACCGCCCGGGAGCTGAACGAGCTGATCCGCTACACCATGTGGTCCGTCTTCCGGGTCCGCGACGGCGCGGCACCTGCCGCCGCGGCACCGGCCACCGGCCCGGGACTGGCGGCCGGCCCGGCCGGGGAGATGACCGCCGAACTGGTGGCCCTGCTGGAGCAGGCGGCCGGGAAGGGAACCATCACCCGCGGCTGCTACGACGTGCAGGGCCTGCGTGCGGACGCCGACTTCATGTTCTGGTGGATCGCGCCGTCCGTCGATGACCTGCAGGAACTGTACGCGCGCTTCCGCCGGACCCAGCTCGGCCGGGCCAGCGAGCCGGTCTGGTCGGTGGTGGCCCTGCACCGGCCGGCCGAGTTCAACAAGGGCCACATCCCGGCCTTCCTGGCCGAAGAGGCGCCACGGGACTACGTGAGCGTGTACCCCTTCGTCCGTTCCTACGAGTGGTACCTGCTGGATCCGGCCGAGCGGCGTGCCATGCTCGCCGAGCACGGCATGATGGCGCGGGAGTATCCCGATGTCCGCGCGAACACCGTCGCCTGTTTCGCGCTCAACGACTACGAATGGATCCTCGCCTTCGAGGCGGACGAACTGCACCGGATCGTGGACCTCATGCGGCACCTGCGGGGTGCCCGGGCGCGGCTGCACACCCGGGCCGAAATCCCCTTCTACACTGGCCGCCGCAAGCCGCCGGGCGAGCTGATCGCCTCGCTGCCGGTTACTCCCTGACCCAGTGCGGCCGGCGGAACAGTCGGCCCAGCCGGTCGTGCATGGAGTCCCCGACGTCCTCCAGCGCGTTCACCCGGTACACCGGCGGCCCGTCCGGGGGCGGCAGCAGCTTCGCCTGGGACTGGTCCAGGCTGGTCCGGATGTAGGCGGCGGTGATCTCCTCGATCTGGTCGGCGTCGATGAAACGGAGCCCGTCGCTGGTGGCGACCACGATGCCGTCGAACAAGTCGAGGTCGGGCACCTCCAGCACGTGTTCCAGGGTGCCGATCTCGGCGCCGTCACTGGTGAGCACGGGTATGCCCGGGGTGACGGCCGCGTAGGAGATCACTGGTTCGTCGTTGTCTGGCACCCGGGTCATCCTTCCGTGGGCTCAAGCGTGAGTGAGACCGAATTGATGCACCAGCGCTGGTCGGTGGGCACGTCGTAACCCTCGCCCTCGAACACGTGCCCGAGATGGGAGTCGCACCGGGCGCAACGCACCTCGGTCCGGGTCATCCCGAGCGAACGGTCCTCGACCAGCACCACCGCGTCGCCATCGGTGGGCTGGTAGAAGCTGGGCCAGCCGCAGTGGGACTCGAACTTCGCCTGCGACCGGAACAGTTCCGCCCCGCATGCCCGGCAATGGTAGACGCCGGTGGCTGTCGTGTCCGTGTACTCGCCGGTCCACGGGGCTTCTGTGGCCGCCTGCCGCAGCACCCGGTACTCGGCCGGAGTGAGCCGCTGGCGCCACTCCTCTTCCGTTCGCTGGACCTTGTCCATGCAGCCGAGACTACCTGCGGCCGGGATACCGATAGCGTTGACCTGTTGACCCCCCGCGGAGGACTCCATGCAGTGGCTCAACGAGCCTGCCAGCTGGCAGCGGACAGGCGACGTGCTCAGAGTCAGCGTCGACCCGGGCACGGACTTCTGGCGGGCCACCGGTTACGGCTATATCCACGACAACGGCCACGTCTACGGCGAGCTGCTGCCGGGGGATCTCGACGTGTCGGTGCGGGTCCGCGGCACCTTCGCCAGCCAGTACGACCAGGCCGGCATCATGCTCCGGGCAGACGAGCAGACCTGGCTGAAGACTGGGGTGGAGTTCTTCGAGGGCCGCCTGCGGCTCAGCACGGTGCTGACGCTGGGCTGGTCCAGCTGGATCGTGGCCGACTTGCCAGCCGGCACCGACGAAGTGAGCCTGCGGGTGTCCCGGCGCGGCGAGGCGGTCGAGGTCCGTTACAGCACCGGCACCGGCCCGGCCGAACTGGCCGCGCTGGTGTTCCTGCCCCCCGGGTGTGAGCTGCTGGCCGGGATCGGCTGCGCCGCCCCGGAGGGCAACGGATTCACGGTGAACTTCGACGACCTGCGGATCGCCGGCCGGGACTGGGCGGGCGCCGGCGGTGATGACTGGGCGGAGGCGGATGGCGGTGACTGGGCGGAGGAGCCGGCCGGGCCGGCTGCCTGGGCGCCGGCCGAGGCGCCGGGACCGCTGGCCGATGACCTGACCGACCCCGCCATGCTCACGGCCCACGGCGACAGCGGGCTGAGCGGCGAGGACATGCTGAGCGCCGAGAGCGGGCCGAGCGGCCAGAGCGAGCAGAACGGCGAGAGCGAGCAGAGACGGCGAGCGCGGGCAGAGCACCGAGAGCGGCCAGGGCGCCGAGAGCGGGCAGAATGGCCAGCAGCCAGCCGGTGGCGGTACCGCAGCCGGGCCCCCGCCAGGCGGCAAGTCCGGCGGCCGGGGCAAGGGCAGGATCCGGCCGGCCGCCACCGACCCGGCCGATGCGGCCGATGAGTGGATCAGCCTGCTCACCGCCGACCCGGCGGACGAGCCGCCGGACGGCGGAGAGTAGCGACCATCAGGTCACAGCGTGACCTGATAGGCCGGCTCGTCCTGGTCGTGCTCGCGCAGTTCGGCCTGCTCGACCCGGCCCGCGGCGCGCAGGTCGGGCAGCACCGCCCGGAGCGCGGCCAGGTGCTCCGGCCGCCCTGCCACCACCAGGGTGCGGACCGGCGCCCGCATGGACACCCTGGCCCCCGACTTGGCGCCCCGGATGGCGGCGATCGCCGCCGACGCCACGGCCAGCGTCCCGGCCCCAGCTGGCCCGGTCTCATCCGGCCCGGCCTCACCCAGCCCGGCCCCGGCTTGCCCGGTCCCGGTTCCGGCCACCAGCACCTCGGCCGGGACCGGCCAGGCGGACCGGTGCACCGACCCTTCCTGCCACCATGACCAGGCCTCCTCGGTCACGAACGGCAGGAACGGGGCGAACAGCCGCAGCAGCGCCGACAGCGCCAGCCGCAGCGCCACCCGGGCCGACCGCGCGGGCCCGTCGCCGCGCTCACCGTAGGCCCGGTCCTTGACCAGTTCCAGGTAGTCGTCGCAGAAGAACCAGAAGAACTCTTCCGCTTCCGCCAGCGCGGCCGCGTGCTCGTACGCCTCGAACGCGTCCGTGCACCGGCCGATCACCGCCGCCAGCCGGGCGAGCATCGCGGCGTCCAGCGGCTCGCTGACGGCCGGGCCCGCCGCGGGGCCAGCGGGCAGGTCACCGGGCGGGGCGAGGGTGAGCACGAACCGGCAGGCGTTGAGTATCTTGATCGCCAGCCGGCGGCCGATCTTGAGCTGAGCCGGGTCGAATGTGACGTCAACGCCGAGCCGGGCGCTGGCCGCCCAGTACCGCACCGCGTCGCTGCCGTGGCGGCGCAGCGAGTCCATCGGCGTGGTCACGTTCCCGGCCGACTTGGACATCTTCTTGCGGTCCGGGTCGAGCACCCAGCCGGAGATGGCGACGTGCCGCCAGGGCAGGGCGCCGCTCTCCAGGTGCGAGCGCAGCAACGTGTAGAACAGCCAGGTGCGGATGATCTCGTGCGCCTGCGGGCGCAGATCCATCGGCAGCACCTTGCCCGGCAGTTCCGCGTCGGCGCCCCAGCGGGCCGCGATCAGCGGGGTAAGCGACGAGGTCGCCCAGGTGTCCATCACATCCGGGTCGGCCGTGAAGCCGCCCGGCTGGTCACGCTGGCCGGGCTCGAACCCTGGCGCCGGCTCGGCCACCGGGTCCACCGGCAGGCTGTCCTCGGACGGCCCGATCGGGTGGCCGTAGTCCGGCCGGCCGTCGGCGCCCAGGGGGTACCACAGCGGGATGGGCACGCCGAAGAACCGCTGCCGGCTCACCAGCCAGTCACCGGCCAGGCCGTTCACCCAGTTCTCGTACCTGATCCGCATGTGCGGGGGATGCCAGCTGATCTCGGCACCCCGGGCCAGCAGTTCCTCGCGCAGGCCCGGGTCGCGGCCGCCGTTGCGCAGGTACCACTGCCGGGAGGTGACGATCTGCAGCGGCTCGCTGCCCTTCTCGTAGAAGTTGACCGCGTGCCGGATCGGATCCGGGCCGGCCAGCAGGTCGCCGCTGGCCCGCAGCAGGCCGGTGATCCGCCGCCGGGCCTGGCCGGTGGCCAGCCCGGCCAGCAGCCGGTAGCTGGCGCGGCCAGCCCGGCTGATGATCGCCGCGGGCGGGCTGGGCAGCAGCCGGCCGTCCCTGCCCAGCACCGGCCGGGCCGGCAGGTCCAGCTCCCGCCACCAGGTGACGTCATTGGTGTCACCAAACGTGCACACCATGGCGATGCCGGTGCCCTTGTCCGGGTCGGCCAGGTGATGGCCGAGCACTGGCACCTCCACCCCGAACAGCGGCGAGTGCACGGTGGTCCCGATCAGGCCCGCGTACCGGGCGTCGCCCGGCCGGGCGACCAGGGCCACGCAGGCGGGCAGCAGTTCCGGCCGGGTGGTCGCCACCGGCACCACCGTGCCGTCGCCGGCCAGGAACGCGATCCGGTAGTACGCGCCGTCGATCTCCCGGTCCTCAAGTTCGGCCTGCGCAACGGCGGTGCGGAAGGTCACGTCCCACAGGGTGGGCGCCTCCGACGGGTAGGCCTCACCGCGCGCCAGGTTGCGCAGGAACGCCCGCTGGGAGATGGCGCGGGAGGTGTCATCGATGGTCCGGTAGCTGGTGGACCAGTCCACCGACAGCCCGATCCGCCGCCAGACCTCCTCGAACGCCTGCTCGTCCAGGTGGGTGAGCCGCTCGCACAGGGCCACGAAATTGCGCCGGGACACCGGCACCGGGTCGGGGCCGGGACTGGCCGGCGGCACGAAGGACGGGTCGTAGGGGAGAGACGGGTCACACCGGACGTGAAAGTAGTTCTGCACCCGCCGCTCGGTGGGCAGCCCGTTGTCGTCCCACCCAATCGGGTAGAACACTTCCTTGCCGCGCATGCGCTGATAGCGCGCGACCGTGTCGGTGTGGGTGAACGAGCAGACGTGCCCGATGTGCAGCTTGCCGCTGACCGTCAGCGGCGGGGTGTCGATGGCGAAGACGTCGCCACGCGGCCTGGACCGGTCAAACTTGTACTACGCCCGATTCCTCCCAGCGGCGCGACCACTTCTCCTCCAGGCCCTCAAGCATGGGCTTGGCGGGCACGAGGCTGGCCTGGCGCGCGTCGCGCGCACGGCTGGGACCGGAATCGGTGCTCATGTGCGTAGCGTAGCGCACCGGCTGGGTCAGCCGGGCGTGCCTGTCCAGCGCCCCGGCGCCCCGGCGACCGGAACCGCCGGGGGAGTCACTGGCTGGTCCAGGGCGGGCGGCGGAACATCTGGCCCAGGCGCTGGTGCAGGGAGTCGCCGATCTCGTCCAGCGCGCTCACCCGGTACACGGCGGTGCCGTCCGGCGGGGGCAGCCGGGCGGCCTGCTCGTCGTCCAGGCGGCAGCGGACGTGCCGGACGGTGATCAGCTCCACCTCGCCCGCGTCGATGAAACGCAGCCCCCAGTCGGTGGCGACCACCAGGCCGTCGAAACCGCCGTCGCCGGGCATCTCCAGCACGTGCTCCAGGGTGCCGATCTCGGTTCCGCTGCGGGTCAGCACCGGCGTGCCGGGCACCGCGGCGCGGTAGGGGACGGCAGGCTCGGTGGTCATGCGGTCCCATCTCCCTCCGGCACCCCAGCCCCACCCTGCATCTGGCTTCTTACCCGACTTCCGGTCACATCCACGCCAGCCGTGGCGAATGGCAGCCCGGGACCAATCACTTTTGTCCGGGCTGGCAGTGATAATGGCTACGTGCTGCGAGTGTCGGGTGACCGGTTGGTGGGGCGGGACGGCGAATTGCGCCGCCTGCTCGACCTGCTCGACGACGCGGCCGAGGGGCACCCGACGCATGCACTGATCAGCGGGGATGCCGGAGTCGGCAAGACCCGGCTGGTGTCGGAACTGGCCGCCCGGGCGGCCGACCACCACTTCACCGTACTTTCCGGGCGGTGCGCCGAACTGGGGGAGAGCATCCCGTACCTGCCGCTGGCGGATGCGCTGCGCGACGCCACCAGCGGCCCGGAGCCGGACCAGGCGCTGCTGGATGCGATCTCCGCCCGGCCGGTGCTGGGGCGGCTGCTGCCCGACCGTGAGCCCGGCCCACCCCCGGCCGACCTGCCCGGGCTCGCCCAGCAACTGCTGTTCGGCGCCGTGCTGGGCATGCTCGCCGAACTGGCCGCCCAGCGGCCGGTGCTGCTGGTACTGGAAGACCTGCACTGGGCAGACCGGTCCACCCGGGATCTGCTCACCTTCCTCAGCCGGGTGCTGCACCGGGAAAAGGTGGCGGTGGTGGTCACCTACCGCACCGACGACCTGCACCGCCGTCACCCGCTGCGGCCAGTCGTGGCCGAGCTGCTGCGGCTGCCCGGGGTGACCGCGATCGAGCTTGCCCCGCTCGGCTACGCGGACATGGCGGACCACCTGACCGCGCTGGCGGCCGCCCCGCTGAGCGCGGCCACCCTGCACCGGATCGTCACCCGGTCGGAGGGGAACCCGTACTACGCCGAGGAACTGCTGGCGGCGGGCGATGGCAAGACCGGCAACACGCTCCCGACCGGCCTGGCCGCGCTGCTGCTGGCGCGGTTCGAGCAGGTGTCGCCGCCCGCCCAGCAGGTGCTGCGGGCGGCCGCGGTGGCCGGGCGGCGGGTCGACGATGACATGGTCCGTGATGTCGCCGAACTGGCCCCGGCGGACTTCGAGGCGGCGGTCCGGGAATCGATGGCGCACCAGCTGCTGGTGCCCGACGGCGGCCAGGGTTACGCGTTCCGGCACGCCCTGATCAGGGAAGCCATCTACGGCGATCTGCTGCCGACCGAGCGGACCCGGCTGCACGCCAGGTTCGCCGAGCTGCTGGCCGACCCGGCCCGGCTGGACGCGGTGCCTGGCACCGCCGCCGAGCTGGCCCAGCATTGCCTGGCCAGCCACGACATCCCCGGCGCGTTCTCGGCGTCGATCCGGGCCGCGCAGGAGGCCGAGCGGCTGGCCGCTCCGGCCGAGGCGAGCCGCCACTACGAAGAGGCGCTGGGGCTGTGGCAGCGGGTCATCGAGCCGGAGCAGCTGGCCGGGATGGACCGCTACACACTGGGCTTCTGCTCGGCCACCAGCACCGCCGCCAGCGGCGACGTCGCCCGGGCGGTGCACAAGCTGCAGCGGCTGCGGGAGCGCCTGGGCCAGACCGGTGACCCGGAATTGACCAGCCGCACCTGCGAGCGGCTGGCGTACTTCCTGCTGGAAACCGAGGCGACCGGCGACGCGGTGACGGCGGCGCGGGCCGCGGTGGACGTGCTGCCGGCCGATTCGGTCAGCTGGAAACGGGCGCGGGCGCTGGCGACCTACGCGCAGACGCTGATGTACGCCCGGGACGGGCGCGCGGCGGCCCGGATCGCGCAGCGGGCGCAGGCGGCCGCCCGGGCCGCGGACGCGCCCTGGGTGGAGGCCGACGCCCTGGTCACGCTGGCCCAGCTGAACGAGGCCTCCGGCCAGGTGGAGGAAGCCATCGCCCTGTACACCGCGGCACACCAGCAGGCCCGGGACGCGCAGGTGCTCGGGGTCGAGCTGCGGGCAGCCTTCCAGCTCGCCCGGTCACGGCTGGAGCGCGGGGATCTGGCCGGTGCGGTGGAAACCGCGCACGAGGGTGTCGCCCGGGCCGAGGAGAAGGGGCTGGGCCTGGCGCCCTACGGGCTGGACCTGGAATACCTGCACTACCTGGCGCACTACGCGGAAGGCAGCTGGGACCACGCGGCCGACCTGGCGGACTCGTTCCCGGTCCGGGTGACCACGGTGGCCGAGGCCCGGCTGTCCGCGATGGCGCTGTTCGTCGAGGTCGGCCAGGGCAACCCGGTGGTGGGGGAGCGGCGGGCGTGGCTGGAGCCGTTCTGGCCGGGGGACCGGTTCGGTGAGTACATCGCCCGGGGCCTGCTCGCCGAGCACGCGCTCTGGCGGGGCGACCCGGACGGGGCGCTGGCCGAGGTGGAGGCGGCGCTGGCCACCCAGGTGGACGAGGACGGCTTCGGGCCGCCGGTGATCCGGGTGGCCGCGATCGGGCTGGCCGCGCATGCCAGCCGGGTGACCCGGGCCCGGGCCACTGGCGATCAGCAGGCGGTCAAGGCCGAGCTGAAGGCGGCCAAGCGGCTGATCGGGGTGGCCAGGGAAGGTGCCGCCTACCCGCGGCAGCCCAAGTTCGTGCTGGGCATCGATGGCCGCGGGTGGCTGGCCAGGGCGGAAGCAGAATGGGGCCGGGTCCGGGCCCGGAACGACCCGGTCGCCTGGCAGGCGGTGGTGGACGCGTTCGGCCCCCGGTTCGTGTACGAGAGCGCCCGCGCGCGCTGGCGGCTGGCGGAGGCGCTGGCCGAGAAGGGGCGGCGCGAGGAAGCCGAGCAGGAGTGGAAGCTCGCCATGGAGACCGCGGAGCGGCTGGCGGCGGTGCCGTTGCTGACCGCGCTGGCCGACGTGGCCCGCCGGGCCCGGCTGGGCCCGCGGCCGGCCAGCTACCCGCCCGGCGTGCTGGCCGGGCTGACCGCCCGCGAGCGTGAGGTGCTGGAACTCCTCAGCGAGGGGATGAGCAACCGGGAGATCGCCGACAAGCTGTTCATCGCGCCGAAGACGGCCAGCGTGCACGTGTCCAACATCCTGGCCAAGCTCGGTGCCTCCAGCCGGACCGAGGCCGCGGCGATCGCGCACCGGCAGGGTTCGGCGGCCGAGGAACCCGCCCCGGCACCCCCGCCGCCGCTGCGCGGCTGATCCAGCCGCTCAGGCCAGGCTGCCGCCGGGGGCCAGGCCATCCAGGATCTGGCCGGCCCGGGCGGTGGCGCCCGCCGGATCGGCGTCCGGCGCACCTACCAGCGGATCCCAGTTCAGGTCATAGAAGATCTCGGTCACGCCCTGCCCGGCCAGCCAGGCGGTGTCGGCCCGGATGTCATCGAAGCTGCCCGACAGCATCATCCGGCCGCCGCCCTCTGGCACGGTCACCGGAGCGCCCCAGCGGACCACCCCACGGCAGATGATCCGGATCGCGTCCGGGTCGCGGCCGGCCGCGCTGGCGGCCGCCCGGACGGTGGCGATGCCGTCCCCGATCCCGGACAGGTCGGCCCGGCTGGAGGTCACCCAGCCGTCGGCGAGCCGCCCGGCCCGTTCCAGTGCCCGCGGCGCCGTCCCGCCGAGCAGGATCGGCGGCCCGGGCCGCTGTACCGGCCGCGGTGCCATCCGGCCGGCCGGGACCTGGTAGTACTGGCCGTCGAACCCGGCCGGGCCGCCCGCCCACAGGTGACGCATCACCTCGATGTACTCGGCGGTGCGGGCGCCGCGGCCGGCCATCACCCCGCCGGTGACGGCGAACTCCTGCGGCAGCCAGCCCAGGCCCAGGCCCAGGTCCAGGCGGCCAGACGACAGCACGTCCACCGAGGCGGCCTGCTTGGCCAGGTAGGCGGGGGCCAGGTAGGGCATGTTGACGACCGCGACGCCGAGCCGGATCCGGGAGGTGGCCGCGGCCGCGTAGGTGGCCGCCACCAGCGGGTCGAGCACGCTGTGGTAGACCGGCTCCATCGCAGTGCCCTCCGGCACGATCAGCCGCTGGAACGTCCACAGCGACGCGTAGCCGGCGGCTTCCGCGCCGGCGGCGAAACGGGCGAGATTGCCAGGGGTTGCCCAGGCGCCGGAGACGGGGGCGCCGAAACCGATCCGCATGCGGCCCACCCTACTGGCGGCCGTGCGCCCCGCGCGGGGCGGTTCAGCCGGTGACGCGGGGCGGTTCAGCCGGTGACGCGGGGCGGTTCAGCCGGTGACGCGGGGCGGTTCAGCCGGTGACGCGGGGCGGTTCAGCCGGTGACCAGCGCGGCGGCGGCGCGGGCGCAGCCCCAGGCCAGGGTCACGCCGGCGCCACCGTGACCGTAGTTGTGCACGATCAGCGGGCCGGCGGCCCCGTCCCGGGCGGCTTCCAGCCGGACCTGCGGCCGGACCGGGCGCAGGCCGACCCGGTGGCCGAGCACGGCCGCATCCCGCAGCCGCGGCTCCACCTCCGCGCAGTCACGCAGGATCCGGTCGGCCACGGCCGGCACCGGCTCGGGGTTCCAGTCGCCGGCCACCTGGGTGCCGCCGAGAACGACGGTGTCAGCGTGCGGGAACAGGTACACCAGCTCGTGCCCGTCGCCGGGCACGCCGATGAAGAACTCGGTGAGGCCGGGGTTGGCCGCGATGACGGTCTGGCCGCGCCAGGCGGTGAGCGCGGGGTCGCCGGCCAGGTCGCGGGCGTGCACGCCGGCGCAGTTCACCACCGTGCCCACCGGGAGGCCGGCCGCGGCCGCGGCCCCGGCTAGCGAGCGGACGGTGCCCACTTCCAGCGTGCCGCCCAGGCGTTCCAGCCGGGCCCGCAGATATTCCAGGTAGGTGGGCATGTGGACGAGTGGCGCGGAGTAGTGCCAGCCGCCGCTGAAGCCCGGCGGCAGGTGGTCCGGCCCGCACCGCTTGGCACCGCCGAGTTCGGCCAGCCAGTCCTCCAGTGCGACGGGCTGCGGCGCCACCGGCGCGCCTGGCCCGGGTGCGGCCGGCCCGGGTGCGCCGCGGACGGCCTCGATACCGCTGGCGATCCGCACCCCGGTGGCCGGGTCGCCGGCCAGGTCACGGAGCACGGCCAGGGTCTCGCGGCGCCAGCCGGCTGTCCGCTCGCTGTCCTCCACCAGGTGCGGGCCCCAGATGGCGCCGGCCACCGCGGAGGTGGTGTCCACCGGCGGCCGGTCGGTGCGGACCAGCACGGCCAGCCCCTGCTCGGCGAGGCGGATCGCGGTGGTCAGGCCGATCACGCCGGCGCCTACCACCAGCACATCGGGTGCGGCGGCCGGGCTCATCACGTGCGCAGCATATCGGCGGCGATCTCGCGGACCACGACCCGCTGGATCTTGCCGGTGGCGGTCTTGGGCAGCCCGTCCAGCACCAGCACCTGGCGGGGCCGTTTGAACGCGGCCAGCCCGGCCCGGCAGAACGCGATCAGTTCGCCGGAGTCAACGGAGGTCCCGGGCATGGGCACCACGCAGGCGACCACCTCCTCAAGCCCGTCGCTGTCCTTGTGCCCCACCACCGCGCACTCGGCGACCGCCTCGTGCTGCACCAGCCGGGACTCGACCTCGGTCGGGGACACCCAGATGCCGCCCGCCTTGATCAGGTCACTGGTCCGGCCCAGGCAGGTGTAGACGCCGTCGGCCGAGCGGACGTAGGTGTCTCCGGTGCGCAGCCATTCACCCTGGAAGACCTGCCGGGTGGTGGCGGTCCGGCACCAGTAGCCGCTGGCGATGGAATCGCCGCGGACCAGCAGCCGGCCGGGCTGGCCGTCCGGTACCGGCTCACCCTCGTCGTCGACCAGCCGGGCGTCGTAGCCAGGCACCAGGGTGCCGGACGTGCCCGGGTGGACCGCCCCCGGCCGGTTGGAGATGAAGATGTGCAGCGCCTCGGTGGATCCGAGGCCGTCGATGATGTCCACCCCGTACCGGCCGGTGAACCGGCGGTAGATCTCCGCGGGCAGCGCCTCGCCGGCCGAGGTGGCCAGCCGGACCGAGGCGAAGGCGCTGGCCGGGACGTCCGCCGCGAGCAGCGCCGCGAAGAAGGCCGGCCCGGCAAAGAACAGCGTCGGCCCGTCGCTGGCCAGCCGCTCGGCGGCGCCCGCCGGGGTGGCCCGGGCCGGGTCGAGAACGGCGGTGGCGCCGACCGAGAACGGGAAGAACAGCGAGTTGCCGATCCCGTAGGCGAAGAACAGCTTGGCCACCGAATAGCAGCGGTCGGCGGCGGTGATGCCCAGCACCTGCTGGGCGTAGCTTTCGCAGACCCGGGCGATGCTGCCGTGCCGGTGCATGGCCGCCTTGGGGGTGCCGGTGGTGCCGGAGGTGTACAGCCAGAAGCCGGGGGAGTCGAACCAGGTGTCATACGGGGCGGCGGGCCCCAGCCGCTGCCCCTCGGCCAGCACGTCGGCCCATGCGACGACCTCGCCCACGGCCACGCCGTCCCGGCTGGCCGGGTGTTCCTCGCCGATCAGCACCAGCGTGTGCGCCTCCGGGGCCAGCCGGATGGCTTCCCGGGCGGATCCGGCGAACCCGGCGGATGCCACCACCACCCTGGCCCGGGTGTCGCGGAGCAGTTCGCCCAGTTCGCTCCCGTTGTACATGGTGGACACCGGGACCGCGACCGCGCCCATCCGGAGCAGGGCGAGGAAGGTGACCACGTGCTCCGGGCAGTCCGCGGCCGCGATCAGCACCCGTTCCTCGGCCCGGATCCCGAGCGAGGCCAGGCCGGCCGCGAACACGGCCACCTGCCCGGCCAGTTCGGCGTAACTGGCCGTCCCGGCTGGCCCGGTGACGGCGGTGTGGTCGCCGCGGCCCGCCTCGACCTGCCGGTCAAGCAGATAGACGCTGGCGTTGAAGAACTCGACGGGCATGGTTGATCCCATCTGCCGGCGGGGACGCGATGGACATATCCTCTACACACCCCTGGCGTGCCGTCAATTACTTGTAGAATCCGGTCATGCCCGCCGCCCCCGACGACCCAACAGCCGACCCGGCCCGGCCGGTCCGGCGTCCCGGCGGCGGGCCCGGCAGCGCGCGCTCGGTACTGCTGACAGTACTGGGAGAGTACGTGCTGCCGTCCGGGGAACCGCCGTGGACAGCCACCCTGCTGCATGTGGCGCGCGGGCTCGGGCTGGCGGAGAAGTCGGCCCGGCAGGCGCTGGCGCGGCTGGCCGCCGACGGCTGGATCCGGGCCGGCCGGTCCGGCCGCCGGGTCCGGTGGTCGCTGACCCAGCCCGGCCACGAGCTGCTGGCCGAGGGCGCGGCCCGGATCTATTCGTTCGGCCGGGAGAATCCGCCGTGGGACGGGCGCTGGCTGGTGCTCATGGTGAGCGTGCCGGAAAGCCGCCGCCAGCTGCGTCACCGGCTGCGGACCCGGCTCACCTGGGCTGGTTTTGGCAGCCCGCTGCCCGGCGTCTGGATCAGCCCGCGGCCGGCCCGGGAAGCCGAGGCCAAGCAGGTGATCGGGGTGCTGGGGCTGGCGGCGGAGACGTTCTCCTTCACCGGCCCGTTCGCCGGTATCGGCAGCCAGCGCTCCATGGTCGAGCAGGCCTGGCACCTGGGCGAGCTGGCGGGCAGCTACCGCGACTTCCTGGACCGGTTCGCCGCGCTGCGGCCCGGGCCTGGGGATGACATCTTGTTCGCGCAGATCCGGCTGGTGGACGCCTGGCGGCGGTTCCCGCTCGCCGACCCCGGCCTGCCGCCGGAACTGCTGCCGCCGGACTGGATCGGCGCCCGTGCCGCGGCCGTGTTCGCGGACCTGCACGACGCCTGGCAGCCCGCCGCCCACGCCCGCTGGCTGGAGCTGGCCACCCTGGCCGGCTGACTAGCCCGCAGGCGCCAGCGAGCGTCAGAAGCGCACGTATTCGTAGTCGAGGGGCTGGCCGTTGATGCCATTGCGGGGCGGGGCCAGCCAGGCGGCGATCTTGCCCGGCTGGTAGACCGGCCGCATCAGCGACTGGACGTGTGCCTTGTCAGCGGGGGTGGGCAGCCAGGCCGGCTGCCCCTGTGCCCAGGTGGCGGCGTCCACCAGCTGGCCGCCCGGAGTGACGTGGTGGCCGGCGAACATGCCCACCTTGCGGTTGAAGCCGACATGCGGCAGGGCGAGCTGTGTCCCGGTCACGCCGTGGCTGGCCAGAATGCGGTTCCAGCGGGTGATGCCGGTCTGGCAGTCGGCGATGTACTGCTCGCGCAGGTCATGGTTGAGCGCGGTCAGTGCGGGCAGCTCCACCGCCACGATCCGGCCGTCCGCCACCTGCTCGACCGCGGTCACCTCGCTGGCCAGCACGTGGTCGCCGGCCCGGCGCTCCTCCTGCCAGCGGCCCTTCAGCCCGCTGGTGAAGTACTTCGCGACGTTGCTGGAGGTCTCGCCGCCAAACAGGTCCAGGCTGACGCTGTAGTGGAAGTTCAGGTACTTCTGGATGACCGGGAGCGGGATCGCGCCCAGCGGCGCCACATCGTCGGTGTCGTGCCCGGCCATCAGCGCCGCGGTCCGCTCCACCACCCGGTCCACGCCGGTGGTTCCCACGAACATGTGATGCGCCTCTTCCTTGAGCATGAACTCGCAGGTGCGTGACAGCGGGTCGAAGGCGCTCTCCTTGAGCGTGCCGAGCTGGTACTTCCCGTCCCGGTCGGTGAAGTAGGTGAACATGAAGAACGACAGCCAGTCCGGGGTCTCCTCGTTGAAGGCGCCGAGGATGCGGGGGGAGTCGGCGCTGCCCGAGTTGCGCAGCAGCAGTGCCTCGGCCTCATCCCGGCCGGCCCGGCCGAAATAGGCGTGCAGCAGGTAGACCATCGCCCACAGGTGACGGCCTTCCTCCACGTTGACCTGGAACAGGTTGCGCAGGTCATACAGGCTGGGGGCGATCAGGCCGAGCCGCCGCTGCTGCTCGACCGAGGCCGGCTCGGTGTCGCCCTGGACCACGATCAGCCGCTGCAGGCTGGACCGGTGCTCGCCGGGCACCTGCTGCCAGGCCGGCTCGCCCCTGTGCTGGCCGAAGGCGATCCGGCGGCCGGGGTCGCGCTCGGCCAGGAAGATGCCCCACCGGTAGTCGCCGAGCGCGACCCGGCCGAAGTTCGCCCAGCCCTCCCGGCCGACCGCGACGGCGGTGCGCAGGTAGACGTCCCGGTTCGGCAGCACCGGGCCCATTTCGCCCCACCAGTTCAGGAATGCGGGCTGCCACGACTCCAGCGCCCGCTGCAGCCGCCGGTCGCTGGCCAGGTCCACGTTGTTCGGGATCCGCTCGGAATAGTCGATCGACATGTCAGGCTCGTTTCCGGTCGAACACGGCGGGCTGGCCGGTGCCGTAGCGGCGCAGCGCGCCCTCCGGGCCGGCCGCGTTCGGCCTGGTGAAGATCCAGTTCTGCCAGGCGGTGAGGCGGCCGAAGATTTTCGTCTCCAGCGTCTCCGGGCCGGGGAAGCGCAGGTTGGCTTCCATCCCGGTCAGTGCATCGGGGCTGAGCGAGGCGCGTTCCTCCAGCGCGATCCGGACCTCGTCATCCCAGTCCAGGTCATCCGGCGCGAATGTGACCAGGCCCAGGGACAGCGCCTCGGCGGCCTCGATCGGCCGCCCGGTCTCTTGTTCCAGCTTGGCCAGCTGGGCCGGATCGCCGTAGAACCGCGCGGCCAGCCGGGACAGGCCGCTCGCGGTCGGGTAGGCACCGAAGTTCGCCGGGCTGAGCATCAGCTGGGCCGGCCCTCCGGTGGTGGCGGGCCCGCCGCCGGGCAGGCCGTCCAGCATGTACTGGCGGTCACAGGCCAGCGCCAGTTCCAGCAGCGGCCCGGCGAAGCAGCTGCCCGGCTCGATCAGCGCGATCAGGCTGCGGCTGGTGACATCGAGCCGTTTCAGCGTCCGCGTCAGCAGCTGCCGGATCTCGCCGGGCAGCCAGCCGTCCCCGGTGGACCGCTCGATCAGCCGCTCGTGGCTGAGGACCGCGCCGATGTCACCGCTGGTCGTGAACACCCAGGACCCCAGCCCGGGCTCATTGGTGCGCAGCCAGAGGATCAGGTCGTCCAGTTCCCGGCCCATGGCCAGCGGCCAGCTGGCGGCCCCCAGGGCGTGCAGGCCGGCCAGGTCCGGTGGTGCCTCCGCCGCCGGGCCGCGGACGGTGATGGTGACCTGCCCGGCGGTGCGGTCGATGGCGGCGCTGACATGCTGATAGCCGATCGCGGTATCGGTGATCTGCGGATCCAGCGGCGGCAGGGCCACCGGCGGCCCGCCCGTCGGCCGCCGGGAACGGGCCGCCGCCGCCCGCGCCCGTTCCTGCACGGTTTCGGCGAAACGGCTGGGCGGCGCCACCTCGTCGACCAGGTGCCAGGCACGCGCGGCCTGGCCGCGCACCCCCTCGGCGCGGGTGGCGAACACGTCGGCCAGGTCCCGGCGGACGCCGCGCTTGTCCACCAGCCGGGTCAGCCCGCCGGTGCCCGGCAGCACCGCCAGCAGCGGCACCTCCGGCAGCGACACGGCGGTGGAGCCGTCATCGACCAGGATGATCTCCTCGCAGGCCAGCGCCAGCTCGTAGCCGCCGCCGGCCGCGGCCCCATTCACCGCCGCCAGGTAGATCTGGCCGGAATGCTCGGTGGCGTCCTCGATGGCGTTGCGGGTCTCGTTGGTGAACTTGCAGAAGTTCACCTTCCACCAGTGCTCGGACTGGGCCAGCATGCCGATGTTGGCGCCGGCGCAGAAGACCTTGTCCAGCCCGCCGGTCAGGACCACCGCGCGCACCTGCGGGTGCTCGAACCGGAGCCGCTGTACCGCGTCGGCCAGTTCGATGTCCACGCCAAGGTCGTAGGAGTTCAGCTTGAGCTGGTAGCCGGGCACCAGCCCGCCGGACTCGTCCACCGCCAGCACGATGCGGGCTATCTCCCCGTCGGTCTCCAGCCGCAGGTGGCGGTAGCGGCTGGGATCGGTGCGAGAACGACACCGCGGGAACGCCGGGCATGACGGGCCGCCTTCACGGTTCCGGAGGGCTGTATCCTTCATTCTCAACAACTGCGTGGCGTAACGTCAAGCTTCTGTAGCATGTTCTGCCAGCGGGCCCAGCCGCGAGAAGACCCGCAGCGCGTTCCCGGCCAGCACTCCGGCGAGTACCTCGTCGCCCAGGTTCAGCGCCGCCACCGCACGGGCATTGCGGGCGATGCCCGGCACCCCGGGCCAGTCGGTCGCGAAGATGAACTTGCGTGCCAGCCTGCGCAGGCTGTAGCGGGCGTAGTACTCGGGCAGCCGCTGCGGCGGCAGCCCGGACAGCTCGATCCAGACGTTCTCGTATAGCAGGGCCAGCGACGCCGCGGCGTCGTACCACCAGCCGCGGCCACCGTGCGCCAGCACGACGGTCAGCCCGGGGAAATCGCGCAGCACCGGCAGCAGCAGGTCCGGCGCGGCCAGCGAGTTATCGGCGCCGGGGAACGAACTGGTGCCGCAGTGCACCACCACCGGCAGGCCCTGACTGGCGCAGAACTGGTAGGCGGGGTACAGCATCGCGTCGGCGGCGCTCACCCCGGCGTGCACCGGGTGCACCTTGAGCCCGACCGCACCCAGCGCCACCTGGCGGGCGGCCTCGTCCGCCACCGGGTAGTGCAGGTGCGGGTTGACATTGGCGAGGAAGGCGAACCGGGTCAGGGTTGTGCCTGACGATCGGCAGCAGTTCCTCGGCCGGCTGGATGCCGGTCACCTTCGGGCTGTACTCACACAGCAGGATCGCCCGGTCGGCGCCCTCCGCGGCCAGCAGCCGGTCAAAGGCGGCCGGGACGATCGTTCCCTCACTGTCGTAGGCGTCCCGCCAGCCGGGCTGGCCGAACCTGGCCACCCAGTCCAGCCAGGCAGGCTTGAGTGTGGGCAGCCGGGCCGGGTGCAGGTGGGCGTCGATAAGTGGCAGGCCATCCAGCATGGGACCCCTCTCGGCCAGGTGCCGGGATTCCTCGTCAGCGACCCTAGGGCATGGCCGTGGACCGGGCCGGG
>CAWIMG010000020.1:0-99458 GCA_963837105.1 uncultured Actinomycetes bacterium
CATGCAAGCGCTCTACCAACTGAGCTATAGCCCCGCAACGCCGGCGAAGCGCCAGCAACGCCTCGTTAGTGTACTGGATCAGGGCCGGTCATCGGTCATCGCTGAGCACGGGCTCGGGCAGTGTCCCCGCGTTGTGCTCCAGCAGCCGCCAGCGGGTGCCGCGCCGCGCCAGCACCGACCATGCGCAATTCGCGAGCGGGCCGACCGCGCCCCACAGTTCCTCCGGGAACCCGAGCAGCCGGGCGGCTGCCAGCCGGATCGCGGCACCGTGGCTGACGACCACGGCCAGGGTTCCCGGTGACATCCCGCTGGCGATCCGTTCCAAGGCCGCGCCGGTGCGCTCCGCGACCGCGGCGGACGACTCGCCGCCGGGCGGCATCCACTGCGCGTGCTCGGCCGGGTAGCGGGTCCGGATCTCGGTGTCGGTCAGGCCCTCCCACAGCCCCCCGTACCGCTCCCGCAGGTCCTTGTCCGAGGTCACCGTCAGCCCGGTCAGCCGGGCCAGCGGCGCTGCCGTCGCCATCGCCCGGGCCAGGTCGGAGGAGACGATCGCATCCGGCCCCAGCCCGGTCAGCAGCCGGGCGGCCCGCTCGGCCTGCTGCTCCCCCACCTCATCGAGCGGGATGTCGGACTGGCCCTGGAACCGACCCTCGGCGTTCCACAGGGTCTGCCCGTGCCGCCACAGCACCAGCCGGACAGCCTGCTCGTGATACCGGGCGGCCCCCGCCGCCGAGGCGGCCGGGGCTGCGCCGCCCGCCTGCCCGGCTGGCACGCTCAGCGCTGCCCCCGGCCGGGGCGCCCGTCCGTCGCCTGGCCGTTGGTTCCCAGGGGCGGCGCGCCGACTCCCACCGGCTCGGGCAGCGCGATCCGCGGGCAGTCCTTCCACAGCCGTTCGAGCGCGTAATACACCCGCTCCTCGGCGTGCTGGATGTGGATGACCACGTCGAGGTAGTCCAGCAGGATCCAGCGGCCTTCCCGCTCGCCCTCCCGGCGCACCGGCCAGGCACCGGCCTGTCGCAGCCGTTCCTCGATCTCGTCGACCACAGCCCGCACCTGGCGGTCGTTGGCTGCCGAACACAGCAGAAATACGTCAGTGATCACAAGCTGCTCACTGACGTCGTACGCGATGATGTCGCTGGCGAGCTTCTCGGCCGCAGCCTCGGCCGCGATCCCGGCAAGCTCGACGGCCCTGGCAGTAGCGGTCACGTGCGCAGCTCGTTGTCCTCCGTTGACGTCAGATCCTGGCGCCGCCCGGCTCCCGCCCGGCGGCATCGCACCAAGGATATCCCGCTCCGCCGGGTCGGCCAGTCTCCCGCTGGTAGCAGCCGCGTTTCGCGGCTGCGTTGCGCGGCTGCGCTGCGCGGCTGCGCTGCGCGGCTACGTTGCCCGGCTGCCGCCCGGGCCGGGTCAGCCAGCGCGGTACAGCCCTCGTTTGGCGATGTACTGCACCACCCCGTCGGGGACCAGGTACCAGATCGGCTCGCCGGCCGCGACCCGCGCCCGGCAGGTGGTCGAGGAGATCGCCAGTGCCGGGATCTCAATCAGGCTGATCTTGTCCTCGGGCAGCCCATCACCGGTTAGCCGGTGCCCCGGCCGGGTGCAACCGACGAAGTGCGCCAGCGCGAACAGCTCGCTCACGTCCTGCCAGGACATCATCCTGGCCAGCGCGTCGGCGCCGGTGATGAAGAACAGCTCCGCCTTGTCCCCGTGCTCGGCCCGCAGGTCGCGCAACGTGTCAATGGTGTACGTCGGGCCGGCCCGGTCGATGTCGATGCGGCTGACCGAGAACCGGGGGTTGGACGCGGTCGCGATGACCGTCATCAGGTAGCGGTCCTCCGACGGCGATACCTGCCGGTCTTCCTTCTGCCACGGCTGGCCGGTGGGAACGAACACGACCTGGTCCAGCCCGAAAAAGTAACCCACCTCGCTGGCCGCCACCAGGTGGCCATGGTGGATCGGGTCGAAGGTGCCGCCCATCACGCCGAGCCGCTGCACACGCCCCATGCGCAGACTTTACCGATCACTCCAGGCCGGGCACCGGCGGCGTGCCCTCCCGCCACCGGGCCAGCCGCACCGCCTTGCCCATCTCGGTGCGCGGCACCGTGCCCGGTGGCAGCACCCTGACGTTGATGCGCACCGCCAGTTCCACCCGCAGCCGCGATTCCAGGTCCCGCTCGGTGGGCAGCCCCGCTCCAGCCGCCGCCCGGCCAGCCGAGCCGGCGCCGCCCGGCGTTAGGTATTCACAGCAGGCGATGAGGAGGGAGCCGCCAGCCCGCCGCTCGTCCAGCACCAGCAGGTAGTCGGGCCCGATCGCCGGGTGGCCGAGCAGCACCCGCTCCACCTCGCTGGGGTAGACGTTCACGCCGCGCAGGACCAGCATGTCGTCCCGGCGGCCGGTGATCTTGCTCATTTTCACCAGCGTGCGGCCGCAGCGGCAGGGGCCGCGCCGCAGCGACGCCACATCACCGGTCCGGTACCGAAGCAGTGGCTGCGCTTCCCGGGTGAGCGTGCTGAACACCAGCTCACCCGCCGTGCCGTCCGGGACCGGCTGGCCGTCCTCGCCAATGGCCTCCACCAGGAAATGATCCTCGTTGACGTGCAGCCCGTTGGCCTCCTCGATGCATTCGCAGGACACGCCGGGGCCGATCACCTCGGACAGGCCGTAGATGTCCAGCGCGCGCAGGCCGAGCAGGTGTTCCAGCCGGGCGCGCAGTTCGTTCGACCACGGCTCGGCGCCGAACAGGCCGGCCTTGAGCGACAGCCCCTCCCCCGGCCACAGCCCGGCCTTGGCCAGTGCCTCACCCAGCCGGACCGCGTACGAGGGGGTGCAGCACAAGATGTCCGGCCGCAGATCGCGGATCAGCGTGACCTGGCGCGGGGTCAGGCCACCGGAGACCGGCACCACGGTCGCGCCCAGTTCCACTGCGCCCTGGTGGAGCCCGATGCCGCCGGTGAAGAGCCCGTACCCGTAGGCGTTGTGCACAATGCTGGCCCGGGTGCCGCCCGCGGCCACCAGCGCCCGCGCGCACATCCGCGCCCACATCGCCAGATCCGCCCGGGTATAGGCGACCAGGCTGGGGCGGCCACCGGTACCGCTGGAACCGTGCACGGCCACCACGTCCGCCATCGGCACACCCGTCATGCCAAACGGATAGGCATCCCACAGATCACGTTTCTCCGTCATGGGCAGTGCGGGCAGGTTGTCGAGGGACGCGATGTCCGGCCCGCCGCTGACGCCGGCCTGCCTGAGCCGCTCCGCCTGCACGCCGCCGTTCGCGAGCAGACGGTCCACCAGGCCACGCAGCCGTTCCAGCTGAAGCTCCGCGCGCTGGCCGTCCGGCATGGCCTCCAGTTCTGGCTCGAACATGCCACTCACCCCTCGCCCGAATGCGCCTACCATGACACACATGACGACTCCGCCGGATCGCACCCGGGTACGCCTGCCCGGGATCAGTTCCCGGGCGTATGAGCACCCCGCCGACCGGTCGGCGCTGGTGGCCATGCGCAAGCTCACCGGCTTCGACGTGCTGCTGCGCCGACTGGCCAGCCTGTTCAGCGACCGTAGCCTGCGCCTGCTGTTCCTGGCCAGTTCGGTCCGGGCGTCCACCGAGCAGTTCCCGCACCTGCACGAGCTCATCCTGGACGGCTCAGCCGTGCTGGACCTGCCCGCGGTGCCCGAGCTGTTCATCTACCAGGACCCGGTGCCGATGGCGATGACGCTCGGCTCGGACACACCGTTCATCGTGATCAGCACCGGGCTGGTGGACCTGATGGACGGCGAGGAAATGCGCTGGGTGATCGGGCATGAGCTGGGGCACGTGCTGTCCGGGCACGCCATCTACCGGACCATGCTGTTCCACCTGACCCGGCTGGCCGTCCGGCTGGCCTGGTTCGCGATCGGCTACATCAGCCTGCGGGTGATCATCGCCGCGCTGGAGGAGTGGTACCGCAAGTCGGAACTGTCCTGCGACCGGGCGGGCGTGCTCGCCGGGCAGGACCCGGCGGCGGGCCGGCGGGCACTGATGAAACTGGCCGGCGGCAACAAGGTGTCCGAGTTCAGCCACGACGCGTTCCACCAGCAGGCGCGCGAGTACGACGCGGTCCCGGACGTCCGGGAGGGCCTGCTCAAGCTGCTCCAGTTGCAGGGGAACACACACCCGTTCGCGGTGATCCGCTTCGCCGAACTGGACCGGTGGGTGGCCGACGGTGAGTACCTCGACATCCTGGCCGGCCGGTACCCGCGCCGGGAGGACGACCCGCAGGTCTCGGTGGGCGAGGAAGCCAGGTCGGCGGCCCGCTCCTACCAGGAGTCGTGGAGCCGTTCCGCCGATCCGCTGGTGGGGCTGTTCCGGGGTTTCGCGGAGAGCGCGGCCGGCGCCGGGTCGCAACTGTTCGCAGGGGTCTTCGGCCGCCGCGAGCCGGGCGGCAGTGGCAGTGGTGACACCAGCAGCGGAGACACGGCGGAGACAACGGCGGTGCGGACAACGGCGGCGGCGAGTCCTGACCAGCACCGGAGCCCGGCCCGCGCCGGCCCTCACCGGCACCCGTTCCTAAGGGCGTCCGCTCATCCGCGCGCCAGCACTACCAGGTCGTCGCGGTGCACCACTTCCCGCTCGTACTCCGGGCCCAGTTCGGCGGCCAGCGACCGGGTGTCCCGGCCCAGCAGCGCCGGGACCTCCGCCGCGTCATAGTTGACCAGCCCGCGGGCGATGACCCGGCCGCCGGCGTCGCATAGGTCAACCGGGTCGCCGGCGTCGAACTCCCCCTCGACCGCGGTGATCCCGGCGGGCAGCAGCGAGGCCCGGCCGGCTACCACCGCCCGGACCGCGCCAGCGTCCAGCAGCAGCCGGCCCCGGGCGGCGGCCGCGTGGGCGAGCCACAACTGCCGGGTGGCCAGGCGGCCGTGCGGGGCGAAATACGTGCCGGCCGGCTCCCCGGCCAGGGCGGCGGCCGCCTGATCGGCGCTGGCCACCACGGTCGGGATGCCGGCCTCGGTCGCGATCATGGCCGCGTCCACCTTGGTGATCATGCCGCCGGTGCCCGAGCGCGCCCGGCCGAGCGCGACCCCGGCCAGGTCGGCCTGGCTGTTCACCCGGCCGATCAGGCGGGCACCGGGCTTGCGTGGGTCCTTGTCGTGCAGCCCGTCCACGTCGGACAGCAGGATCAGCGCGCCGGCCCGGATCACGTGCGCGACCAGCGCGGCCAGCCGGTCGTTGTCGCCGAACCGGATTTCGTCGGTGGCGACCGTGTCGTTCTCGTTCACGACCGGCAGGATGCCCAGTTCCAGCAGCCGGTTCAGGGTGCGCTGGGCGTTGCGGTAGTGGGCCCGGCGCATCAGGTCGTCGGCGGTGAGCAGGATTTGCCCGGCCTGCACGCCACGGGCCGCGAACGCGGCCGAATACCGGGCCATCAGCAGCCCCTGCCCAACGCTGGCCGCGGCCTGCTGGGTGGCCAGGTCACCCGGCCGGCGCGGCAGCCGGAGCGGCGCCAGCCCGGCCGCGATCGCGCCGGAGGAGACCAGCACGACCTGGCCCCCGCCCCGCACCCGGCTGGTCAGCACCTCGGTGAGCTGCGCGATCCGGGCGTCGTCGATCGCCCCAGCCGCCGTCGTCAGCGACGACGACCCAACCTTGACCACCACCCGTGCCGCCTGAGCAATGTCTCCCCGATGCCCCGGCTCGTCTGCGGACGTGGTCGATTCGGGCTGTGATCGCGGCCCAAGTCGACCAAGTCCGCTCCCGGCAGGTGAGCCGGTCATCGGGTCAGGCGGCGGTCGGTGCCGCGACGGCCGAACCCGTGCGGCAAACCGGCCGGAATGTCCGGATCCCACTCGAACACGACCGCGTCCGGGCCGTCCCCGATCATCACCTCGGCGCCCGCGGTGGCACCTGCCTCGGTGAGCGCCTGCTCCACCCCCAGCCGGGCGAGCCGGTCGGCCAGGAACCCGACCGCCTCGTCGTTGCCGAAGTCGGTCTGCGTGACCCACCGGCGTGGCTTGTCGCCCCGCACGGCGAAGCTGTTGCCACCCAGCGCGGCGACTTCGAACTCGGGACCGCCTGCTGGGGCGGGCCGGATCACCTGCCGGGTCGGCTCGGGCGGCGGTGCCGCCGCCCGAGCCGCCGCCACCACGTCCCCGATCAGGTAGGCAAGCTCCCGCAGCCCTTCGTGGCTGGCCGCCGACACCTGGCACACGGTCAGCCCGCGGGCGGTGAGTTCGGCCGTGGCTCGTTCGGCCACCTCCCGGGCAGCGGGAACGTCGATCTTGTTCAGCGCGACCAGCCGGGGCCGGCCCGCCAGGCCGGCCCGGTGAGGTCTGCGTAGGCGGCCAGTTCAGCCTCGATCACGTCCAGGTCGGCAACCGGATCCCGGCCGGGTTCCCCGGCCGGGCCAGCCGCACAGTCCAGCACGTGCACCAGCACGGAGCACCGTTCCACGTGCCGTAGGAAGTCCAGCCCGAGGCCCTTGCCGCGACTCGCGCCGGGGATGAGCCCGGGCACGTCCGCCACCACGAACTGCGTCTGGCCCGCCTCGACCACGCCCAGATGCGGGGTGAGAGTGGTGAAGGGGTAGGCGCCAATCTTGGGCCGGGCCGCGGACATGGCGGCGATCAGGGACGATTTCCCGGCGTTGGGGAAACCGACCAGGCCCGCATCGGCGATCGTCTTCAGCTCCAGCACCAGCGCGTGCTCGGCGCCCGGCTCGCCACGCAGCGCGAACCCGGGGGCCTTGCGCCGCGGGGAAGCCAGCGCCGCGTTGCCGAGCCCGCCCCGGCCGCCGCGGGCGGCGACGAACCTGGTGCCGGCCCCGATCAGGTCGGCCAGTACCTCACCGTCGGCGGTCTTCACCACGGTCCCGTCCGGCACCCGGACCACCAGATCGGCGCCGTTGGCACCGTTGCGGTTCGAGCCGGACCCCTGCTTGCCACGGCCGGCCCGGCGGACCGGCCGCCGGTGGAAGTCGAGCAGGGTCGCCGTGCCCTGGTCGACCTCGAAGATCACGTCGCCACCGCAGCCGCCGTTGCCGCCGTCCGGGCCGCCGAGCGGCTTGAACTTCTCCCGGTGGATGGAGGCGCAGCCGTTGCCGCCGTCCCCGGCTTTCACCCGCAGGGTGGCCTGATCGGCGAACTCAGCCACTGCTGTCTTCCTCCTGGCTGTCGTGATGCTGGCGCCGGGCGGGTGCCAGATGGTCAGGGGCGGACCGCGCCGCGGTCCGCCCCTGACATCAGCTTGCCTCTGCTCGCGGAACCGCCCTAGGAGCCGTCAGACGGCGGTGCGGCGACTACGCTGACCGCCCGCCGGCCCCGCACGCTGCCGAACGTCACAACGCCCTCGACCAGCGCGAACAGTGTGTCATCCCCGCCCCGGCCGACGCCGGGACCGGGGTGGAAGTGAGTGCCGCGCTGCCGGATCAGGATCTCGCCCGCGTTGACCCGCTGGCCGCCGAACCGCTTCACACCCAGCCGCTGCGCGGCCGAGTCGCGGCCGTTCCGGCTGGACGACGCGCCCTTCTTGTGTGCCATCGTCAGTCCTTCTTCCCAGCCGCGGCCGGCTTGCTCTTCGCCGCCCCGCTCCGCGCCGCTGCCGGCTTCGTGGCAGGCGCCTTCGCCGCGGAAGCCTTCGCCGCTGGTGCCTTCTCCGCGGCGGGCCTGGCGGTGCTCCTGGCCGCGCCCCGCTTGGCCGGAGCGGTCCCGTCATCCGAGATGCCGGTGATCTTCACCTGCGTGTAGTGCTGGCGGTGACCCAGCCGGCGCCGGTAGCCGGTCTTGTTCCGGTAGTGGATCATGTTGATCTTGGGGCCGGCGATGGCACCCATGATCTGGGCAGTGACCTGGTAGCGGCCCACCTCGGCCGGTTCGCTGATGACCTTGCTGCCGTCAACGATGAGCAGGGCGGGCAGCATCACGCTGGAACCCACCTCGCCCGGCAGCGTGTCGACGGTCAGGACGTCGTCCACCGCCGCCTTCTCCTGCCTGCCACCGCAGCGCACGATCGCGTACACCCGAGGACTCTCTCTCTGCCTTGTGGGGCTGCTTCAGGGGCTCGCCTGCCTGAGCATGGGACTCGTATGAGGGTCCCCCACCCCCAGATCCATCCTGGGAAAGGCTATCAGACCTGGCGGTGCCTTCAGCCCGCCGCCGCTTCCCCCGGCTCCGGCCCAGCCGTGGCACTGCCGTCACCGGCCGGCTCACCCGGCCCGGCTGGGCCGCGACTGGCAGGCGGCTCGGCAGTGGGCAGCACACCGTCCGGTTGCGAGCCGCCCGGCTGCACGCTCTCCGGCATCGCGCCTTTGGGCAGCGCGCCTTCGGGCTGCGCGAAGGACTCTGGCGGGCCCTGCTGGCGGGTAGCGGCCCGGCGGCGCCGGCCGCCAGCCTCGCTGGCCACCGCGGGGGCCACGCCGTTCCCGGCCTCGGCCGCGGTCCCGCCGTCAGCGGCCGGACCTGGTTCCCCGTCCGCCCCGGCCTCCCGGTCCGCCCCGGGCTCCCGGTCCGGCTCCAGGTCCCCGTCCGGCTGCTGTGCCTTCTTGTCCCGCTTGCCGTTCTTGGCCGGATTGCCGTTCTTGCCCTGGCCGCCGGGCTGGCTCTCCTTAGCCGGGCGGCTCTCCTTGCCGGGCCGGCTGTCCTTGCCACCCCGGCCACGGTGGCCGCTGCCGTTGCGCTCGACCAGGTCGAGCGAGACGATCAGCCCTCGCCCGTTGCAGCATTCACACGGCTCGGAGAAGGCTTCCAGCAGCCCGGTGCCGACCCGTTTGCGGGTCATCTGCACCAGCCCGAGCGAGGTCACCTCGGCCACCTGGTGCTTGGTCCGGTCCCGGGCCAGGCACTCCAGCAGCCGCCGCAACACCAGTTCCCGGTTGCTCTCCAGCACCATGTCGATGAAGTCGATGACGATGATCCCGCCGACGTCACGCAACCGCAGTTGCCGGACGATCTCCTCGGCGGCCTCCAGGTTGTTACGGGTGACGGTCTCCTCCAGGTTGCCGCCCTGGCCGGTGAACTTGCCGGTGTTGACATCCACCACGGTCATCGCCTCGGTGTTGTCGATCACCAGCGAGCCGCCGCTGGGCAGCCAGACCTTGCGGTCGAGCGCCTTGGCAAGTTGCTCGTCCACCCGGTAATCGGCGAAAACGTCCTCCTCGGCCGACCAGTGGCCGAGCCGGTCGGCCAGATGCGGGGCCACGTAGCGGACGTACTCGTCCACCAGGTCCCAGCCCTCGTCGCCGGCCACCACCAGCTTGCTGAAGTCCTCGTTGAAGATGTCCCTGATCACCCGGATGGTGAGGTCAGGCTCGCTGTAGAGCAGTTCCGGCGCGTTCGCGGTCTGGGATTTGCGCTCGATGCTCTCCCACTGCGCCGACAGCCGGGCGACGTCGTGCGCCAGTTCTTCCTCTGACGCCCCTTCGGCGGCGGTCCGCACGATCACGCCGGCCCCCTCGGGCATCACCTGCTTGAGGATCTGCTTGAGCCGGGTGCGCTCGGAGTCGGGCAGCTTGCGGCTGATCCCCATCATGGAGCCGCCGGGCACATACACCAGGTACCGTCCGGGCAGGCTCACCTGGCTGGTCAGCCGGGCTCCCTTGTGCCCGACCGGGTCCTTGGTGACCTGCACCAGCACGGACTGGCCGGATTTGAGCGCGGATTCGATCCGCTTCGACTCGCCTTCCAGCCCACTGGCGTCGAAGTTCACCTCACCGGCATACAGAACGGCGTTGCGGCCCTTGCCGATGTCGACGAACGCGGCCTCCATGGATGGCAGCACATTCTGCACCTTGCCCAGGTACACGTTGCCCACGAACGACTGGTGGCTGGCCTTGTCCACGTAGTGCTCGACCAGCACGCCGTCTTCGAGCACCCCGATCTGGGTGCGGTCGCCGCGCTGGCGGACCACCATCACCCGGTCCACCGCCTCCCGGCGGGCCAGGAACTCGGACTCGGTGATGACCGGCGGCCGCCGGCGGCTGGAGTCGCGGCCTTCCCGGCGGCGCTGCCGCTTGGCCTCGAGCCGGGTCGAGCCGCGGACCGCCTGGACTTCCCCGGCCGAGTCGTCCGGCCGGGCCTGCCGCACATGCACGACCGTGTTCGGCGGCTCATCCGGCCCGGCCTGATCGGCGTCGGGCGAACTGCTCCGCCGCCGCCGGCGCCGGCGGCGGCTGCCGCCCGCTTCGCCATCCCCGCCCGGGGATTCGTCGTCCCCGGCGGGCGCGGCCCTGCCCGCCGCCTCCGGCTCGGGCGCCGGTCCGGCCTGGCTCTCGCTGTCGTCGCCCTGGCCCTGCCCACGGCTGCCCCGCCGCCGGCGGCGCCGGGCGGGGCTGTCCGGCTCACTGGCCTCGGCGTCGGCCTGGGCCTGGCCGCCTGCACTGGACTTGATCTGGCCGCCTTCGCTGGCTGAGCCCGCGGCGCGGCGGCCACGGTCGCCACCCTCGCTGGCCTGCTGGCCGCCTTCGGCAGCCTCGCTGCCCGCGGCGGGCGGCTGGAAGATGGCCTGCGGTGGCTGGAAGGTCACCGACGGGATGGCCGAGCGGGTGCCGCCCTCGGTGGCCGGTGCCTCGCCGGCGGCCTGCCCACCGGCTGTCCCGGTGAAGCGGATGGCGGCTGGGCCGGCCGCGCCGGTGTCGGCCGGGCTGGCCGCCGGGTCGCCGGGGCTGGCAAGTTCGCCCGGGCCATCCTTGGCGGCAGCGGACCGGCGCGATCGGGTGCCGCTCCGGCCGCGGGCAACCCCGGTGGCCGGCCCGGCGTTGTCACTGGCCGCGCCCTGAGCAGCCGATGCGGCAGACCCAGGGCTGTCCATGCCGGGCAGGGTGGCCGCGGCCGGGCTGCCCGCCGCGGGGCTGCCCCCCGCCGGGCTTCCCGTGGAAGGGCTTCCCGCCGCTGGGCTTCCCGTGGCCGGACTGGCCGTGGCGGCAGCCGGATCGGCCGCGGGTCGCCGCGGCGCCCGGCGGCGCCTGGCCGGGACCTGTTCGTCCCCGGCGGGGGACGTGCCCCCGGCCGGAGCCGCCGCCGACGCCTGGCCGGCGGGTGAAGTTATCTCGGGTGAGCGAGCGCCGCTGCGCCCCTCATCGCTGGACTGTCCATCGTTCAGCTCGATCTCGAGCATCCGGGCTATCTCCCGTCAGGCTCCCGGGCACGGCGGACCGCACTGGGTCCACCGCGCCGCGCAGGAGCTCGTCGCACGCGCCCGCCGGGAACATCCCGGCCACCCGGGCCGGCCCTGTTCGCGGGCGCGCTGTCTCTGTCGTGTGATCAGGTGTGCCATCCCGGCCGGACAGCGGCATCGCCAGCCCGGACGGGTGCCCCTGGCCGCCGGGCGTGAGCCCGGCGGCGGCAGCGGCGGCACCGGCGGTCTCCGCCGGAAGTGGTCCTTGGGCCAGCCGGGTCACCAGGGCTGGTGACGACGGCGCGAGACCAGCCACCTGGCGGAGCGCAGCCAGAACGTCGTCAGGCCGCACGGCAGGCATCACATGCCGGACAACCATTCGAAGTACCGCATTCCCGGCGGCCTGCGGGCTGGCCAGCCGGTCAGTCTCGATGGTGATCACAGCCGCCCGGGCGTCCACCCGCCTGCTCCCCTTGGCGGTGAGCCGCTCGACTTCCAGGCTGTCGCAGGCGAGGAACTCCGCGACGGCCGCGGCCGCGGCCGGAGGCTGGACGCCGGGGAGGACGACCTCCCACTGCGACGCCTCCAGCCGGAGATCGGCCAGCGACGCCGGGCTCTCGATCACGTCGATCACATCTATCCCGTCCGGCAGGGCCGCGTCGAGCCGGTCCCGCACGTCCGAAGCTGCGCGGGTCTCGGTGAGGGAGATCTCCAGGTACTCGGCCTCACTCGCTGTCCCGGTGGGAGCAGCGCCAGCGTAAGAGATCTTCGGGTGCGGTGTGAAACCAGCGGAATAGGCGATGGGCAGCCCGGCCCGGCGAATTCCCCGCTCAACAGCGCGTGCGATGTCTCTATGACTGGCGAAACGCATCCTGCCTCTCTTAGCGTACCGGACAACCAAGTGGAACGTGGTTGCGCGCGGCTGCGCCCCGCCGGGTGCCGCGGGGCTGGTGGGGCCGTTCATCCGGCAGCCGCCGGACCCGGGGGCCCGGCGCCGATCACGGTCAGTGGGAGCAGCCTGGCCCCGGTCGGCCCGGTCTGGATCTCGGTGCCCATGGCCGGGCAGACGCCGCAGTCGTAGCAGGGTGTCCAGCGGCAGTCCGGCACCTCCCCCGCCCCCGCCGGGTCCACCGCGTCCTGCCAGTCCCGCCATAGCCAGTCCCGGTCCAGGCCCGCGTCCAGGTGGTCCCACGGGAGGACCTCGTCGTAGCCGCGCTCGCGGGTGGTGTACCAGTCGAGGTCGACCGGCTCGGCGGCCAGCGCCTGCGCCGTGGCGCGCTGCCAGCACTCGAAGGAGAAGTGCTCGCTCCAGCCGTCGAACCGGGCACCGGCCTGCCAGGCGGCGAGGATGACCGCCCCGACCCGCCGGTCGCCCCGGGACAGCAGGCCCTCGATGATCGACGGTTTGCCGTCGTGGTACCGGTAACCGACCGCCCGGCCGTAGCCGGGACCGGTCCGCAGCGCCCCGCCCAGGGCCCGGAGCCGGGCATCCACCGTTTCGTGGTCGCACTGGCCGGCCCACTGGAACGGCGTGTGCGGCTTGGGCACGAAGCCGCCGATCGACACGGTGCAGCGGATGTCCCGGCGGCCGGTGACCGCCCGGCCCGCCTTGATCACCTTGCCGGCCAGATCGGCGATGGCCAGCACATCCTCGTCGGTCTCGGTGGGCAGGCCGCACATGAAGTACAGCTTCACCTGCCGCCAGCCGCTGGCGTAGGCGGTGGTGACGGTGCGGATCAGGTCGTCCTCGGTGACCATCTTGTTGATCACCTTGCGCATCCGCTCTGACCCGCCTTCGGGGGCGAAGGTCAGCCCGGAGCGGCGCCCATTGCGGCTCAGTTCGTCGGCCAGGGTGACGTTGAAGGCGTCCACCCGGGTGGAGGGAAGCGACAGCCCGGTGCTGGTGCCGGCATAGCGGTCGGCCAGGTCGGTGGCGATCTCGTTGATCTCGCTGTGGTCGGCGCTGGACAGCGACAGCAGCCCCACCTCGTCGAAACCGCTGGCCGCCAGCCCCCGCTCCACCATCTCGCCGATGGTGGTGATGCTGCGCTCCCGGACCGGCCGGGTGATCATGCCCGCCTGGCAGAACCGGCAGCCGCGGGTGCAGCCGCGGAAGATCTCCACACTGAACCGCTCATGCACCGACTCGGCCACCGGTACCAGCGGCTGACGCGGGTACTGCCACTCGTCCAGATCCATCACCGTGTGCTTGGCCACGGTGAACGGTGCCTCGGGCCGGTTCGGCGCCACCCGGCGGATCCGCCCGTCGGGCAGGTAGTCCACGTCATAGAAGCGCGGCACGTAGAGGCCGCCGCGCGCGGCCAGTTCGGCCAGCAGGCCGTCCCGCCCACCCGGGCCGGCCTGTTTCCAGTCCCTGATCAGCCCGGTGATGGCCAGCACCGCCTGCTCACCATCGCCGAGCACCGCGCCGTCACAGAAATCGGCGATCGGCTCGGGGTTGAACGCGGCGTGGCCGCCGGCGATCACCAGCGGATCCGCCTCACCCCGGGCGGCGGCCAGCAGCGGGATGCCGGCCAGATCCAGTGCGGTGAGCAGGTTGGTATAGCCGAGTTCGGTGGCGAAGCTCACTCCCAGCACGTCGAACGCCCGGACCGGGCGGTGCCCGTCCACGGTGAACTGCGGGATCCCATGCTCGCGCAGCATCTGCTCGGCATCCGGCCAGACGCTGTAGGTGCGCTCGGCGAGCACCCCGGCACAGCCGTTGAGCACCTCGTACAGGATCTGGATGCCCTGGTTGGCGATGCCCACCTCGTAGGCGTCCGGGTACATCAGCGCCCACCGCACGTCGGCGCTGTCCCAGTCCTTCACCACCGAGTTGATCTCGCCGCCGACGTACTGGACCGGCTTGCGCAGCAGCGGGAGCAGCGGCTCCAGCCGTGCGTAGACCGATTCGACAGGCATTGCCACAGCTTACCGAGGCAGCCGGCAAGTCATGATCTGGCTTGAGCCACTGCGAAACGGGGCGCTCCCGTCCCCCGGCCCCCGCTAAGTCCGCAGAGGTAGTTTCTTGCTGATCATTTTCCCTTGCTGGGGCTCGGCTTAGATGCCGGTGAGGGCCCGCTAGTCGAAGAGACGGCGGCGGCGGTGGATGGCGAGCAGTACCCCGATGGCGAGCATGTCGGCGAACATGGCCGAGCCGCCGTAGGAGACAAACGGCAGCGGCAGCCCGGTGACCGGGGCGATGCCAATCGTCATCCCGATGTTGATGAACGACTGCACCCCGAACCAGATCGCGATCCCGGACGCCGTGAGCAGGCCAAACATGTCGTCCGCGCGAGCGGCGATGCGCAGCGCCCGCACCAGCACGATCGCCAGCAGCGCGATGATGGCGATGGCGCCGACAAAGCCGAGTTCCTCCCCCGCGACCGAGAAGATGAAGTCGGTGTGCTGCTCGGGCACGAAGTTGCCGGCCACCAGCTGCCCGTGGAACAGCCCCTGGCCGAACATCCGGCCGGAGCCGATCGCGATCTTGGCCTGGGCGGCGCTGTAGCCGGCGCCGCCCGGGTCGGCCGACGGGTTGATGAAGGCCTTCAGCCGCTGCATCTGGTAGGCCCTGAGCAGGTGCATGTTCCACGCCACCAGGCCGCCCAGCACCCCGGCCGCGGCCAGCGCGGCCAGCCAGCGCAGCTGGATGCCGGACAGCGCGATCAGGCCGGCCAGCAGCACCAGCAGCAAGATGGCGACCCCCAGATCGGGCTGGCGGACGATCAGTACCAGCGGCACGGCGCCGACCCCGAGCGCCAGCGCCAGCTCGCGCAGGCCCGGCCGCGGCACCCGGTCCCGCAAGTCGCCGAGCACCAGCGCGAGCATGAGGATCATCCCGATCTTGGCGAACTCCGACGGCTCGATCTGGAACCCGCCGGGCAGCGAGATCCAGGAGTGGGCCCCATTCACAGTGGTGCCGAGCGGGGTGAGCACGACCAGCAGGCCGAGGCAGGCGGCGGCGTAGACCAGCGGCGCGAACAGGCGCAGCTGACGGGGGCTGGCCAGGCTGGCGACGACCAGCAGCACCAGGCCGATGACTTATGTTCAGCAGCTGCTTCTCGAGGTAGGTGCGCGGGTTCAGGCCCGCGGCCCGCAGGCTCGGCTCGGTGGCTGACCAGACCAGCAGGGTGCCGATCAGGGCGAGCGCCAGCACCGCGGTCACCAGCACCCAGTCCACGTGCCGCAGCGGGGAGTCCTTGGCCCTGGCCCGCTGCCACAGCCCGGGGGGCCGGGCCGGGGAGCCGCCGAACCGGATCTGGGAACTGCCGCCGGACGACCGGACCGGGGCCAGCCGGCCATACCCGGTCACCCGCCCGGTGCCGCCGGTCCGCAACAGGCTCATCACACGCTCCCCGAGTAGCCGGCCGGTGCCACGGTGGCCCCGTTGCTGGCGATCGTGGGCAGCTTGCGCGGAGCCTGCCCGCCGGGGAAGACGGCCTTGTGGCCTTCCAGCCCGTAGATGCTGTCCCAGATCTGCCGGGCGCAGGGCGCGGACACATCCGCGCCCTCACCGGACTTGGGGACCATGACCACCACCACGTACTTGGGGTTGCTGGCGGGCGCGAACGAGGCGAACACCGAGGTGGCCTGGCCGCCGGCCACTTCCGCGGTCCCGGTCTTGGCGGCGATCTGCAGCTTGCTCAGCGGGAATCCGGCGAACGCTCCCGCCGCGGTGCCCTGGGTGACCACATCGACCAGCGCGGCCTTGATGTAGGACTGGGCCCATCGCGGCACCGGCAGGTGGCCCACCGCCGGCGGGGTGATCTTGCTGACCACCTTCCCGGACGGGGACAGCAGCGCCTCGCCGATCCGCGGGCTGTACAGGGTGCCGCCGTTGGCCAGTGCCGCATAGGCCCGGGCCAGCTGCAGCGGGGTGACCGTCACGTAGCCCTGCCCGATGGAGGCGTTCACCGCCTGGCCGGGGGTCCACACGAAGCCGCTCTGGCAGTCGTCGTACTCGATCTGCTGGATGTAGCCGCCGTACTGGCGGCCGTGCTTGCACCAGTAGTTCTTGTACTGCTTCCAGTAGTAGTAGAGCCACTGCCGGGTGGGTACCGTGCCCGGCGACTGCTCCGGCAGGTCGACGCCGGTATCGCGGCCGAACCCGAAGGCCAGTTCCATCTTCTGCATCCACTGCACCGGGGCGTGCGGGTTGGCGGTCAGGTTGGCGTGCGGCTTGTCCCGCAGCCACATCTGGTAGGCGATCTGGTAGAAGACCGTGTCGCAGGACATGACCAGCGCCTCGTGCAAAGACATCGGGCCGAGGTTGGCGGTGGTCCAGTTGTTGAAGACGTGCCCGGCCACGGTCACCGAGCCCGGGCAGCCGTACGGCCCGGCGGCGGAGAACCCGTGCGCCAGCGCAGCCGCGGTGGAGGTGATCTTCCAGGTGGAACCGGGCGCGTACTCGCCCTGGGTGGCGCGGTTGAGTATCGGCTCCCCGTGTGCGGTGCCGAACAGGTAGTGGAACTGGCGGCTGGAGATGCCGCCGGTCCAGATGGCCGGGTTGTAGGTCGGGTAGCTGGCCATCGCCAGGATCCGGCCGCGGGTGGTCATCACCACCGCCGCCCCGGTGGTGGCGCCGCTGTTTCCCTCCGCCTGCGCCCGGAAGATGGCCTGCTGCAGGTCGTGCTGGGTGACCTGCTGAAGCTGCGCGTTGATGCTGGTCACCAGGGTGTTCCCGGGCACCGCCGGGGTCTGGTGATGGATGGCGGTGACCTCGCCGGCGGCGTTGACCGACAGCACCTGCTGGCCAGCCACACCGCGCAACTGGCGGTCGTACTGCTCTTCCAGCCCGGCCTGGCCGACCAGGTCCACCCCGGAGAAGCCGGTTACCGGCAGATGGCGCTGGGCCACCTCCTGCGGCGTGATCGGCTGCAGGTAGCCGATCATCTGCGCGGCCGCGGTGCCATAGGGCTGCTGGTAGCTGATCACCGGCTGGACCTGCGCGGTGACGCCGGGGAACTGCCGCTGGCTCTCCATGATCTGCAGCGCCACGGCGGCGGAGGCCTGCTGGTCGATCGGGATGGGCTGGTAGGGGGAACCCGGCCAGCACGGCTGGGACACCGTTGGCCCGCACAGCCGGAGCCGCTGCTGGAGCAGGTTGTAGTTCATGTTCAGCAGGCCCGCCAGCCGGTGCAGTTCGGATATCCCGCCGTCCGCTTGCTGGGCGACCAGCGCCCGGTTCACCGACACCACCAGCGCGGTCTTGTTGTCCACCAGCGGTGTGCCCACGTCGTCCAGGATCTTGCCGCGCACCGGCGGCACGATCACCGTCCTGGTCTGGTCCTGCGCGGCCGCGCTGGCGTACGCGCGCCCGGTCATCACCTGCAGGTACCACAGCCGTCCGCCCAGGGCGATGAGCAGCGCCGCCACCAGCACGTAGACGACCAGCAGGCGCCGGCGTGCCGCCGGGATCATGGCTGTCCTCCTGTCCGCCTGCCGGGCAGCCGCAGGCCCCCGCCCCGGCGGCTCTTCCCGCCCAGGCCGCCGCTGGCACGCCAGCCGCCTTTCCATCCGAAACGGCGCTGCCGGGGCGCCAGCACACTGCCACGCAGGGCGCCCCGGCGCCCGCTGGGCAGGCTGCCGGATCCGAGCCGGAACACGCCGCGCCCGCCGCGGAACCTGGGCATCGCGCCGCGGCCACTGCCGGACCGCAGCGAGCCCGGCGCGCCCGGCGCCCGGCGGGAACTGAATGCCGCTCCCGGCACCCCACCGCCGCCGCGCGCCCCCGGGCCGAGCGCACTGCCGCCCAGCACGCCGTCCCGGCGCCGGGCACGCAGCCGCAGCCGGGCCGGCCGTCTGGTGCTGGCCACCGCGGCCAGGGCCGACGGACCGCCCCGGAACGCACGCGGCCCCGGCTGGCGGCCGGACCTGGTGGCGGCCAGCCCGGAGCCGGGCCGGGCCGGGCGGAAGGCGTTCTTGCCCAGCCGGGCGGCCCGGCCGGGCCGGGCCGCCGCCCCGGTCAGGCTCAGCTGGCCCCGTCCCGGCGATCCGGCCAGCTTGCCGTCACCCCGGCGGTCGGCACCGAGCCGCAGGTGCACCGGCCGGGCCGGGGCGTAGGCCCGGCCCGGCCCCATCGCGCCGCTGGCGGCGGAGCCGGCCACCCCGCCGCGGCTGCGCAGCCGCGGTTCCCGGCCGTTCCGGGTGTCCCGCACCGCCGCGCCCGCCGCGGCCGCGCCCATGGCCGGCGCCCCGAGCAGCCCCAGCCCGGCCAGCCCGGAGCCGGTGAGCAGGGCCGGTTCGCGGCCGCCGGCGGATGCCCAGCCACCGAACCCGCTGAACCGGACGACCAGGTAGAGCACGAACGGGCTGATCAGGATGCTGTAGACGATGACTGGTGGCAGCACCTGCCGCATCGACTGCCAGCTGATGTCCGGGTCGCCCAGGGTCAG
This sequence comes from uncultured Actinomycetes bacterium, assembly GCA_963837105.1. Classification (GTDB taxonomy): domain Bacteria; phylum Actinomycetota; class Actinomycetes; order Streptosporangiales; family Streptosporangiaceae; genus UBA9676. The sequence continues at coordinate 18,488 of CAWIMG010000020.1, forward strand.
GCCGACCAGCGCGTACATGATCTCGCCGGCGGCGGTCGCTGCCGCGATCACGGCCAGCGGCAGCCAGCCAGCGCGTTCCATCGGCCCGCGCAACCGCCCGCAGCCGTAGCCGATGGCGCAGAACACCAGCGCGTTCAGCCCCAGCAGGCCGGCCGAGGGTGGGGCGATGTCCAGCGCCAGGCCCGCCCCGAACCCGATCATGGTGCCTGCCAGCGGACCGCCGGCCAGCGCCAGCGTGACCACCAGCACGAGCACCAGATCCGGCGGGAAGCCGCCCGGGAACGGCAGCCGGTCCAGCACCGCGGTCTGCAGCACGACCGCGGTGAGCACGGCTAGCACGGTGAAGACGGCCCGCCGCATCTCAGCGCCTGGTGGTCGGCGTGGCCGCCGGGCCGGGCACCCTGGACCGGCGGCCCGGGTGCGGGGTCGGGCTGGCAGCGGGCCGTGGCGGCAGCACCGAGAACCGCGGGTTGACCCGGGGCGGGACGACAACCACCCCGACCACGCCGAGTGCGCGGGGGCTGGCGTACGGCCGCACCAGTGCGGCCTTGGTCAGCGCGTTGCCGCTGGCCAGAACCTGGGTGATCACCCCGACCGGCACGCCGGGCACGTACGGCTGGCCGTGCACCGAGCCGAACGTGACCAGTTGCTGGCCGACCTGGAGGACGGCACTGGCGTCGAATACCTGCAGCCGCAGCATCGGCCCGCCGGCCCGGCCGCGGCCGGTTCCGGTGACCGCCCCGACCTGCCCGGTGCCGGCCACCCGCACCCCGACCGTGGCGGTGGCGTCGGTGGTCAGCAGCACGGTCGCGGTATGCGCGGTCGCCGAGGTGACGGTGCCGACCAGGCCACTGCCGTTCAGCACGGTCTGGTTGGGGGTGATCCCGTCGGCCCGGCCCGCGTCGATGGTGACCGCATCGGCGAAGCCAGGGGCGGCGGCGATCACGTTCGCGGCCACGATCCGGTACCGGCCCCGCCCGGCCAGGGCGAGCAGTTGCTGCAGTTGTGCCGACTGGGCCTTGCTGAGCCGGGCCTCGCTCAGCTCCACCCGCAGCCGGACCACCTCGGCCTGCAGCGCGGTGATCTTGGCCTGGGACGAGGGACCGCCGCTGAGGTCGCTGAAGAACGAGGTCACCGGCCGGGTCACGGCCCCGATGGCGCTCTGCGCGCCGCCGAACACGGTGCCGCCAAACGAGCGCAGGGCACCGACCGGCCCGCCCCCGCCGCGGGCGTCGAAGGTGATCAGTGCCAGGGCAGCCAGGAGCAGCGCACCCAGCACCAGGCGGGTCCGCCGACTGTCGTGCACCAGGCCTCCCTCATCCCCGCCGCCTCCGGCCGGACAGCTACCGCTGGTCAGCGCCGCGATTCCGGTACCAGCACCTGGCGCAGGGTGTCAAAGTCCTCGACGCACTTGCCGGTCCCCAGCACCACCGAGTCGAGCGGGTTGTCGGCCATGTGGATGGGCATGCCGGTCTCTTCCCGCAGCCGCTCGTCCAGCCCGCGCAGCAGCGCCCCGCCGCCGGTGAGCGCGATTCCCCGGTCCATCACGTCGCCGGCCAGCTCCGGCGGGCACTTGTCCAGCGTGCTCTTGACCGCGTCAACGATCAGCGCCACCGGTTCCTCGATGGCGCGCCGGATCTCCTCCGCCGAGATGACGATGGTCTTCGGCAGCCCGCTGACCAGGTCCCTGCCCCGGATCTCGGCATGCGGCTCATCGGGCGAGGGATAGGCGGAGCCGAGCGCCATCTTGATCTCCTCGGCGGTCCGCTCGCCGAGCATGAGCGAGTACTCCTTCTTGCCGAAGCTGATGATGGCCTGGTCGAGTTCGTCGCCGCCGATCCGGATCGACTGGGAGGTGACGATGCCGCCCAGCGAGATGACCGCGACCTCGGTGGTGCCGCCGCCGATGTCCACGACCATGTTGCCGGTGGGCTCGTTCACCGGCAGCCCGGCGCCGATCGCCGCTGCCATCGGCTCCTCGATGATGTACACCCGGCGGGCACCGGCCTGGTGGCCGGCCTCCTTCACCGCGCTCTGCTCCACCCCGGTGATGCCGCTCGGCACCGCCACCACCACCCGCGGCTTGGCCAGGTGGGTCCGCCGGTGCACCTTCTGGATGAAATAGCGCAGCATCCGCTCGGTCACGTCGAAATCCGCGATGACCCCGTCTTTGAGCGGCCGGACCGCCACGATGTTGCCCGGCGTCCGGCCGATCATCCGTTTGGCTTCCACGCCGACCGCCACGATCTGGCCGTTGTTCGTGTTCAGGGCCACGACCGACGGCTCGTTCAGCACGATCCCCCGCCCCCGCACGTACACCAGCGTGTTCGCGGTGCCCAGATCGACGGCCATGTCCCGGCCCAGGAAAGCCATTGCGTTGCTCATCGGAACATAGAACCTTCCGGAATGGTCCTGCTGGTACCTATGTGACGGCCGCGGCTCAAAAGCCCCCGCAAGTTGGAACGCGGCCCCGTGTCCTTACATGGCCGGACCCGGCCTGCCTAAACGAGGTCGGGGAAGAAGATCTTGATTTCCCGCTCGGCCGAGTCCGGTGAATCCGATCCGTGCACGATGTTGTCCTGCACTTCCAACGCGTAGTCGCCGCGGATAGTGCCCGCTGCCGCCTTGACCGGATCGGTCGCGCCGGCCAGCGCGCGGAACGCCTCGACGGCCCGCGGGCCCTCGGCGACCAGCGCCACCAGCGGCCCAGAGGTGATGAACTCGACCAGCGAACCGAAGAAGGGCTTGCTCACATGCTCGGCGTAGTGCGTCTCCGCGGTCTCGGTGTCCATGGTGCGCAGATCCATGGCCACGACCCGCAGGCCCTTGCGCTCGACCCGGGACAGGACGTCACCTATCAGGCCCCGGCGGACACCGTCCGGCTTGATCAGGATCAGGGTGCGTTCAGTCAAGTACATTCCTCCTCGCGGGCAGCCTGGCTGGGTGTCCTCGCGGACAGCCCGGGTGGGTGTCGGCGGGCGAGCACGGTTCCTGGCACGGCGTTGCCCCGCAATCCTACCGGTGCCGGCGGCGCCACCGTGGCCGTCGCCGGAGCACGGTGACCAGGACGTGCCGTCAGGCGGATTCGCGGTAGCGATGGCCCAGCCAGATGGCGATCACCCACAGCGCGGCGAAGATCGTGCCCAGCGCGAACATGGCTGGCACCACCACCCCGGCCGCGATGACGGCCAGTTGCAGCACGCTCCCCGCGGCCAGCGTCCAGCCCTGCCCGGGCCGCCCCACCACCGCAGCCAGCGCCACCGCGGCCCCGGCCAGCACGCCGCCGGCCAGCAGGGCCGGGCGGTGACCCAGGTGCTCGATGGTGATGGCGACCGGGATGGCCAGGCAGATCACGATCGCCTCGAACACCAGCACGGTGGCGCACAGCCGTCTCATCCAGGGCCGGTCCCGCCGCGCCCGGCCAGCAGCGCCCGGGTATCGCCGGCCGTCACCACCGAGCCGGTGACCAGGACGCCGGCCAGCCGGCCAGGCCGGCCGCTGCCGCGTCGGCCAGGCCGACCGCGATCTCGATCGCATCGTCCAGCCGGGCCGCGGCCGTGACCCGGTCCGGCCCGAACACGGTGGCCGCCAGGTCGGCCAGCTTGCCGAGGTCCATCGACCGGCCGGCCGAGTTGCTGGTCACCACCAGCTCATCCGCGACCGGTTCCAGCTGGTCGAGGATGGCGGGCACATCCTTGTCGGCACTGACCGCCAGCACCGCGATCAGGTGCGGGAAGGTGAACGCCTCGGTCACCGCGGCCAGGCTGGCCGCCATCCCGGCCGGGTTGTGCGCCGCGTCGGCGATCACCACCGGGCTGCGCCGCAGCACCTCCAGCCGGCCCGGCGAGGTCATGCCCGCAAAGGCGGTCCGGACCAGCCGCTCGTCCAGCGGGCCAGCCTCCGGGCCGGTCCGGGCGAACGCCTCGGCCGCCGCCAGCGCGCAGGCCGCGTTGCCCGCCTGATACTCGCCGAACAGTGGCAGCAGCAGGTCGTGGTACTCACCAGCCAGCCCGCGCAGGGCCAGCAACTGGCCGCCGACGGCCAGTTCCCGGCCGATGACGCCGAACTCCAGCCCTTCCCTGGCGACGGTGGCGCCGACCTCCGCCGCCCGGCGCAGCAGCACCTCGGCCGCTGCCACCTGCTGCTGACCGAGCACGGCCACCGCGCCCGGCTTGATGATGCCCGCCTTCTGCCCGGCGATCTCGCTGATGGTGGATCCGAGGTAGCGGGTGTGGTCGATGGCCACCGGGGTCACCACCGCGACGGCGCCGTCGGCGATGTTGGTCGAGTCCCAGGTGCCGCCCAGCCCGACCTCGACCACCGCCACGTCCACCGGCGCGTCCGCGAACGCGGCGAACGCCATCGCCGTCAGCACCTCGAAGAAGGACATGCGCAACGGCTCACGCTCGTCGACCAGCGTCACATACGGCGCGACATCGTCGTAGCTGGCCAGGAACGCCTCGGTGGTCAGCGGCTCGCCGTCGATCACGATCCGCTCCCGGACGCTGGTCAGGTGCGGGCTGGTGAACAGGCCGGTGCGGAGCCCGCGGGCCCGCAGCAGGGCCTCGATCATCCGGGCGGTGGAGGTCTTGCCGTTGGTGCCGGTGAGGTGGATGACCGGGTAGGCGCGCTGGGGATCGCCCAGCAGGGTGGCCACCGCGGCCATCCGGTCCAGGGTGGGATCGATCGCGTGCTCGGGGCGGCGGGCGAAGATCTCCCGCTCCACCTCGCGCAGGCGCTGCTGGCCGGCCGGATCGGCCGGTGCCGGGCTGGTGCCGGTCAATCCTCCCCCTGGCCCAGCGCCGCCAGCCGGCCGGAGATGCGGGCCACGTCGGCCTCGGCGGCGGCCAGCCGCCGCCGGGTCTGCTCGACCACCGCCGCCGGTGCCTTGGCCAGGAACTCGCCGTTGCCCAGCTTGCGCTGCGCCTGCTCGGCGTCCTTGCGGGCGGTGGCCAGGTCCTTGTCCAGCCGTCGCCGCTCGGCCGCCACGTCGATGCCCGCGGCCGTGTCCAGTTCCACCGTGACCCCCTCGGCGTGCAGGGACGCGGTCGGGGTGAACCCTTCCCCGGCCGGGGTGAGCCGGAGCAGTGCCCGGATGGCATCCTCGTGACCGGCCAGCGGGGTGGCGGCGATCCCGGTGAGGGCGGCCGGGACCGGCTGGCCCGGCCGCAGGCCCTGGTCTGACCGGAACCGGCGGACCTCGGTCACCAGCGCCATCAGTGAGCCGATCTCGGCCTCCGCCGCCGGGTCGGCGCTGCTCTGGACGGCCGGGCTGGATCCGGCGGCCCGCTCACCTGGCCAGGCGGCGGTCACCACCGTGCTGCCACCGGTCAGCGCGGTCCACAGTTCCTCGGTGACGAAGGGGATCACCGGGTGCAGCAGCCGCAGCAACTGGTCGAGCAGGTAACCGAGCACCTCACGGGTCGTTTCGGCGGCCGGGTCCGGGCCGGCCAGCGCGGCCTTGGCCAGTTCCAGGTACCAGTCGCAGACCTCGTCCCAGGCGAAGTGGTACAGCGCCGCGCAGATCTTGCCGAACTCATAGTCCCGGTACAGGCCGTCCACCTCGGCGGTGACGGCCGCCAGCCGGGACAGGATCCAGCGGTCGGCGACCGACAGCCGGTCTGGCCCGGGCCGGGCACCGGCCACCCGGGCGCCGTTCAGCAGCGCGAACCGGGTGGCGTTCCACAGCTTGTTGCAGAAGTTGCGGGCCCCGGTCACCCATTCCTCGCTGACCGCCACGTCGCCGCCCGGGCTGGCGCCGCGGGCCAGGGTGAACCGGGTGGCGTCGGCACCGAACCGGTCGATCCAGTCCAGCGGGTCCACCGTGTTGCCGCGCGACTTGGACATCTTGCGCCCGTGCGCGTCGCGGACCAGGCCGTGCAGTGCCACGGCGCGGAACGGCACCGCCGCCTCCGGGCCGGCCTCCCGCATCGCGTACAGGCCGAACATCATCATCCGGGCGACCCAGAAGAACAGGATGTCGTAGCCGGTCACCAGGACCGAGGTCGGGTAGAACCGGCGCAGGTCGGCGGTGTCGTCGGGCCAGCCGAGGGTGGAGAACGGCCACAGCGCGGAAGAGAACCAGGTGTCCAGCACGTCCGGGTCCTGCTGCCAGCCGTCCCCGGCCGGCGGCTGCTCGCCGGGGCCGACGCAGCGGATCTCGCCCCCGGGGCCGTACCAGACCGGGATCCGGTGCCCCCACCACAACTGGCGGCTGATGCACCAGTCGTGCATGTCATCGACCCAGTCGAAGTAGCGGGCCGCCATCTCGGCCGGGTGCAGCCGCACCCGGCCGTCCCTGACCGCGTCCCCCGCCGCCTTGGCCAGCGGCTCCACCTTGACGAACCACTGCAGCGACAGCCGTGGCTCGACGACTGTGCCGCACCGGCTGCAGTGCCCGACCGCGTGCAGGTAGGGACGGACCTCGGCGACGATGCGGCCCTGCTCGCGCAGCGCGGCCACCACCGCCGGCCGGGCCTCGAACCGGTCCAGGCCCGCGAACGGGCCGGGCTGGGTGATAACCCCGCGCTCGTCCATGATGGTCAGGCTGGGCAGGTTGTGCCGGCGGCCGATCTCGAAGTCGTCCGGGTCGTGCGCGGGAGTCACCTTGACCGCGCCGGTGCCGAACTCCGGGTCCACGTGCGGGTCGGCGATCACCGGGATGCGGCGGCCGGACAGCGGTAGTTCCACGTCGGTGCCGACCAGGTGGGCATACCGGGGGTCGTCCGGATGGACGGCGACGGCGGTGTCACCCAGCATCGTCTCCGCCCGGGTGGTGGCCACCACCACCGACTGCGAGCCGTCGCCGTACCGGATCGAGACCAGTTCGCCGTCTTCCTCGGTGTGGTCCACCTCGATGTCGGACAGCGCGGTCAGGCAGCGCGGGCACCAGTTGATGATCCGCTCGGCCCGGTAGATCAGGCCGTCGTCGAACAGCCGCTTGAAGATGGTCTGCACCGCCCGGGACAGGCCCTCGTCCATGGTGAACCGCTCGCGGGACCAGTCCACGCTGTCGCCCAGGCGGCGCATCTGGCCGAGGATGGTGCCGCCGGATTCGGCCTTCCACTGCCAGACCCGCTCGACGAACGCCTCCCGGCCGAGGTCGTGCCGGGACTGGCCCTGCTTGGCGAGTTCCCGCTCGACCACGTTCTGGGTGGCGATGCCCGCGTGGTCCATGCCGGGCAGCCACAGCGTGACGTATCCCTGCATGCGCCGGCGCCGGATCAGTGCGTCCATCAGCGTGTGGTCGAGCGCGTGGCCCATGTGCAGGGAGCCGGTGACGTTCGGTGGCGGGATGACGATGCAGTAGGCCGGGCCGGGCGTCCCCGGGTCGGCACCGAACAGCCCGCGGGCCACCCAGTCCTGGTAACGGCGCGACTCCACGTCGCCGGGGGTGTACTGGGGCGGGAGCTGGGTTCGGCTGTGTGCGGTCACGTCAGCAGAGTCTAGAGCCTGTCCCGCCGATCCTGGCGGTCGCGAGCGGCTGGCCGGGCGGGTGGACCGCACCGCCCGGCCAGGCGGCGCGATGCTGGCCGATTCGTGACCGGATGGTGTCCCAGCCTGGTCACCGGGCAGGTGATACTACCGGCAGGTCAGTACGTCCTACCAGCGCGGGGGCAGGCGACCGCCGGGAGGTGATCGATGGCGGTGAGGCTGCCGGCTGCGCTCCGGCGCACCGCCGGGCACCGGCTCGCGTTGACCGCGACCGCGCTCACGGTCCTGGTGGCCAGCGTGCTGGCGGCCGCGGCGGCCACCTTCGCGGGCGAGGTCACCAGCGCCGCGGTACGCCGCTCGCTGACCCAGAAGCCCAGCAGCACGATCCTGGTCACCCAGCAGATACCGGCCGGGGGGCGGCCGTGGCCGGCAGGTCCAGGCGGCGGTCCGGCGGATGCTGCCTGGCGTACCGGTCAGGGTCACCGGCAGCCTCCGTTCCCAGATCCTGAATCTGCCGGGCCAGCCGCACCGTGCCCGGCCGGCGGCCGGATCGCCGCCGTCCGGATCGCCAGCGGCCAGCCGGACCACGCGGCCGGGGTGGTCTCGCAGACCCAGCTCATCTCGCTGCCCGGCGTGACCCGGCAGGCCGTGCTGACCAGCGGCTCCTGGCCCGGGCCAGCGGCCCTGGCGGGCGGTCCGGTGCCGGTGGCCGTGCCGGCCGCGGCGGCCCGGCTGCTGCGGCTGGCGCCCGGCGACCGGCTGGTGCGGCGCAACGACCAGACCCAGGCGAAGATAGTGGTGCGGGTCACCGGGGTATTCCGGCCCGGCCCGGCCAGCCCGTACTGGCGGCTCAGCCCGGTCGGCAGCGCCGGGGTGCAGCGCTTGGACGGGTTTGCCGTCTACGGCCCGCTGGTCACCAGCCCGGCCGTGGCCGCCGGCCCGGCGTCCCGGTCACCTCGGGTGCCTGGCTGGCGGTGCCGTACTTCGCCGTGGGGACCCCCTGAACCAGCGCACTGGACCTGCGGGACCGGGTGCGGCTGGCGCTGGAACCCGACCACGTCCAGGTCTGGCCAGACGCGCCGGGCCGGGATGAGGCGGGGCCCGGTGATGGGGCAAGTCCCGGTGACGCGGCAAACCCCGGTGACGCGGCAAGTCCCGGTGACGCGGCGGGCCCGGCCGTGGCGACTGAGCTGCCAGCGGTCCGGGTGGCTGATGTGACCAGGACGTTCGGCGCCGGGCCGGCTAGAGCGTCAGGCGGACTTTTCGCGCGGGGGGCGGCTGCGGGCGCTGCGCGGGACCAGGGTCGGGTTGACGTGCTCCAGCACCACCGGGCCGGTGATGACCACCCGCTCGACGTCCTTGCGGCTGGGCACCTCGTACATGACCGACAGCAGCACTTCCTCCAGGATGGCCCGCAGCCCGCGGGCGCCGGTGCCGCGCAGGATCGCCTGGTCGGCGACGGCTTCCAGCGAGTCGGGCGTGAACTCCAGGTCCACCCCGTCCAGTTCGAACAGCCGCCGGTACTGCTTGACCAGCGCGTTCCTCGGCTCGGTGAGGATCCGGATGAGCGCCTCGCGGTCCAGGTTGTGCACGCTGGTGATCACCGGGAGGCGGCCGACGAACTCCGGGATCATGCCGAACTTGAGCAGATCCTCCGGCATCACCTCGGCGAACGCGTCGGTGGTAGCCCGGTCGTTCTTGACCCGCAGCACCGCGCCGAAGCCCATGCCGCTCTTGCCGACCCGCTGCTCGATGATCTTCTCCAAGCCGGAGAACGACCCGCCGCAGATGAACAGCACGTTGGTAGTGTCGATCTGGATGAACTCCTGGTGCGGGTGCTTACGTCCGCCCTGCGGCGGCACCGATGCGGTGGTGCCCTCCAGGATCTTCAGCAGCGCCTGCTGCACACCCTCGCCGGACACGTCACGGGTGATCGACGGGTTCTCGCTCTTGCGCGCGATCTTGTCGATCTCGTCGATGTAGATGATCCCGGTCTCGGCCTTCTTGACGTCGTACTCGGCCGCCTGGATCAGCTTGAGCAGGATGTTCTCGACGTCTTCACCGACGTAGCCGGCCTCGGTCAGCGCGGTCGCGTCGGCGATGGCGAACGGCACGTTCAGCAGCCGGGCCAGGGTCTGGGCGAGCAGGGTCTTGCCGGAGCCGGTGGGGCCGAGCAGCAGGATGTTCGACTTGGCCAGTTCCACCCCGTCCTCACCGGACCGGGACGGCTCGCCACCTGACTGGACCCGCTTGTAATGGTTGTAGACCGCGACCGAGAGCGCCTTCTTGGCCTTCTCCTGGCCGATCACGTAGGCGTCGAGGAACTCGTATATTTCGCGTGGCTTGGGCAGGCTGTCCCATTTGAGCTCGGCCGGCTCGGCCAGTTCCTCTTCGATGATCTCGTTGCAGAGATCGATGCATTCGTCGCAGATGTACACGCCGGGGCCAGCGATGAGCTTCTTGACCTGCTTCTGGCTCTTCCCGCAGAAAGAGCACTTCAGAAGGTCACCACCTTCCCCGATGCGCGCCACCAACCAACTCCCTCATCGCGGCCGCCGCGGCGGCCGGGCCAACGTCCCGCGGTCCTGCCAATCATGAGCCAGCCGGACCCCGCTGGTCTACCCTGTCGGTCCGACCGTACCGTTTGCCGCCCTCAGGTGCGAAGTCACCAGCGGCCGGCGCGGCGGCTACATCCCGCCTGGCCGGGCTCCCGGCGCCTCAGGATGACCTTACCTCGGCCCGGCGCTTGAGGTTCGTCAGAACCTCGTCCACGAGACCGTATTCCCTGGCCTCCTCGGCCGAGAAATACTTGTCCCGCTCGACGTCCCTGGCCACCTGGTCTTCCGGCCGGCCACTGTGCAGCGCGATGATGCGCTCCATGGCGCTACGCATGCGCAGGATCTCGCGGGCCTGGATTTCCAGGTCGCTGGACTGGCCGTAGCCGCCCTCGGTAGCGGGCTGGTGGAGCAGGATGCGGGCGTTTGGAAGCGCCATCCGCTTGTCCTTGGTGCCGGCCGCCAGCAGCACCGCGGCCGCCGAGGCGGCCTGGCCGACGCAGCAGGTGGCGATCTCGGGCTGGACGAACTGCATGGTGTCGTAGATCGCCATCATCGAGGTGACCGAGCCGCCCGGCGAGTTGATGTACATGGTGATGTCCCGGTCCGGGTCCATCGACTCCAGCGCGATCAGCTGGGCGATCACGTCGTTCGCCGAGGCGTCGTCGATCTGCACGCCCAGGAAGATGATCCGCTCCTCGAAGAGCTTGTTGTACGGGTTCATCTCCTTGATCCCGTACGACGTCCGCTCCACGAAGGACGGCAGGACGTACCGCGCCTGCGCGGGATGGGCCAGGGCCGGGCTGACCGCTGACTGGGCCTGGGGACGGCTGGCTGTGCTCACGGTTGCTTCCTTCGCTTCTGCTTCCGGTCCAGGTTCTTCAGGAACCGGGCCCCGCCGACGGGACCTCCAGGGCGCTGCGGATCACGTGGTCGACGAAGCCATAGTCCCTGGCCTCCTCGGCGGTGAACCAGCGGTCGCGGTCCGCGTCCTTCTCGATCTGCTCGACCGGCTGCCCGGTGTGATAGGCGATCCGGTCGAACAGCGTCCGCTTGATGTAGAGCATCTGCTCGGCCTGGATCTTGATGTCAGAGGCGGTGCCGCCGATGCCGCCCGACGGCTGGTGCATGAGGATGCTGGCGTGCGGCAGGGCGTAACGCTTGCCAGGCGCGCCCGCCGACAGCAGGAACTGGCCCATCGACGCCGCCATGCCCATGGCGTAGGTGGCGATGTCGTTTGGCACGTATTGCATCACGTCGTAGATGGCCAGGCCCGCATAGACGGACCCGCCGGGTGAGTTGATGTAGATGCTGATGTCGCGCTTGTCGTCCTCGGCCGCCAGCAGCACCAGCTCGGCGCAGATCCGGTTGGCGATATCCTCGTCCACCTGCTGGCCGAGGAAGATGATCCGGTGCCGCAGCATGCGCTGGAAGAGCTGGTCGCCCAGCAGGGCCGGGGCGGCCTCCGCGGTCCGCTGCACGATGTCCGGCACCGTGCTGGCGACACCGTGCTGGCTGACACCGGCTGGATGGCTGGGACGGTGCCTGTGCTTCGCCGCTCGCTGGCCGCTGGGTGCTGCACCCCGTCGCTCACGGTGCTCTCCTCGCTCTCATATGCCACTGTCAGTGACCCTAACCCGGTGGCGCGCCCCGAACGTCCGCCATCGGCCCCTGTTCGCTGTCGGCGCAGGCTCCCGCCAGCCGCCGGCCTGGCCGGGGCGATCGGGGCCGCTCGTCAGCCGGTGGCGCCGGCCCCGTCCTGGTCGCTGGCCTCGTCCCGCCCGCTGTCCCGCTGCTGGCCGCCCGGCTCGTCCAGGCTGCTGTCCGCTGGGTCCAGGTCATCGTCCGCCGGGTCCTGGCCGCCGTCCGCTTCGCCCGCACCCGCTTCGCCCGCACCCGCTTCGGCCGCACCCGCTTCGGCCGCGCCAGCTTCGACTGCCCCGGCGTCGCCGGCTGTGGCGAGTTCGGTGAGGTCGACCGGCAGGCCTGCCTCATCGGTGACCGTCGCCCGCTCCGCCAGCAGCTCCAGCGCCTTGGCCCGGAGCACTTCGGTGACCGCGACCCCGAGCTGCCCCCGGTCAACGATTTCCTTGGCCAGCCGGTCCGGCGGGACACCGAGCCGGTACGCCTGCTCGACCAGGTAGGCGTTCAGTTCCTCCTGCTCGACCCCGATCTCCTCCTGCCGGGCGATCTGGTCGAGCACGAAGCTCGCGGTGACGAAACGCCGGGCATCGGCGGCGATCTCCTCATCCAGCGCCTGGCCGGTCAGCTCACGCGAGGCGAGGTAGGACTCCCTGGTCAGGCCCGCCCGCTCCAGCTGCTCGTCCAGCGAGTGGTCACGGCGGTCGATCTCCTCCGCGACCAGCCGCTCCGGCAGCGGGACATCCACCTGGGCCAGCACGGCGTCCAGCGCCCGCTCCCGGGCCTGGCCAGCCTGCTGCATCCGCTTGGCCCCCGCCAACCGGGCCCGGGTACCGGCCCGGAACTCGCCCAGGGTGTCGTACTCGCTGGCCGACTGCGCGAACTCGTCGTCCAGCTCGGGCAGTTCCTTCACCTTGACGCTGTGGACCGTCACCGCGACCTCGGCCTGCTGCCCCGCCTTTTCCCCGCCGGCCAGCTCCGAGCCGAAGGTGGCCGCGTCCCCGGCCGACATGCCGGTCAGCGCCTCGTCCAGGCCGTCCAGCAGCGAGCCGCTGCCGACCTCGTAGGAGATTCCGCTGGCCTGCGCGTCGTCCACCGGGGCGCCGTCTACCGAGGCGGACAGGTCGATGGACACGTAGTCTCCGGCCTGCACCGGCCGGTCCACCCCACGCAGTGACGCGAACCGCTCCCGCAGCCCGGCGATGTACTCCTCCACCTCGTCCGGGGTGACCTCGGCATTGTCCACCGTCACCGACAGGGCGGCCAGGTCGGGCAGATCGAACTTCGGCTGGATGTCGACCTCGGCGGTGAACGCGAGCTCCTGCCCGTCGTCCAGCCGGGTGATCTCTACCTCCGGCTGCCCGAGTGCCAGCACCTGGTTGTCGGCCAGGGCCTTCCCATACAGCTCCGGGACCGCGTCATTCACCGCCTGTTCCAGCACCACACTGCGGCCCAGCCGCTGGTCGATCACCCGCGGCGGGACGTGCCCCGGCCGGAAGCCCGGGATCCTGACCTGCTTGGCGACCTCCCGGTAGGCCTTGTCGAGGCTGGGCTTGAGCTCGGAGAACGGAACCTCGATGGTCAGCTTGACCCGGGTCGGGCTCAGCTCCTCGACATCGGTCTTCACGACGGCGTCACTCTCCTGGTCGCCTGGATTTCCTGCCCGCCGTGCCGCACCCCGGCGAACAGGACAGCCGGCCCGGCCGCAAGCGGCTACGGCGGCCAAGTCTATGGCAGCGCACAGCCGCCGGCGGCCGACCGGCCCGGCCCGCGGCCAAGATCACGGACTGGCTGCCGGCCCTGCTCATCCAGGGCAGGTCCCGGCATGCTCCCGGCCCTGGCTTAACGGCGGCTGGCCATGACCGCCGGCCCGGCCGCGCCCGGCGGCAGGCCGTGGTCGAGCTGGTAATCGAGGTTGACCGCAGCGCTGATGAGGGACAGGTGGCTAAACGCCTGCGGGAAATTGCCGAGCTGATCGCCGGTGCTGCTGATTTCCTCGGAGTACAGGCCGAGGTGGTTGGCGTAGGTGTGCATTTTCTCGAACACCAGCCGGGCCTCATTGAGGCGCCCAGCGCGGGCGAGGGCATCGACGTACCAGAACGTGCACAGTGAGAAGGTGCCCTCGTCGCCCGCGAGCCCGTCGGGTGAGGCGCTGGGGTTGTACCGGTAGACCAGGCTGTCGGAGACCAGTTCGCGGTCCATCGCCTGCAGGGTGGACAGCCACATCGGGTCGCGTGGGCCGATGAAGCCCTGCAGCGGCATCAGCAGCAGGGACGAGTCCAGCACCTCGGTGTCGTAATGCTGGGTGAAGGCACCGACCTTGGGGTTCCACCCACGCTCCATGATCTGGCCGTAGACGCGGTCGCGGACAGCGGTCCACTGGGCGACGTTAGCCGGGCGGGACCGGTGCTGGGCCATTTTGATGGCGCGGTCCAGCGCCACCCAGGTCTGGAACCGGCCGTAGGTGAAGTTCTTCTGGCCGCCGCGGGTCTCCCAGATGCCCTCATCGGGCTGGTCCCAGTGGTCGCATAGCCAGTCGATCATGCGGGTGAGGTCTTTCCAGCCCTGGTAGGCGGGCTGCACTCCATGTGCGTCCGCGAGCGAGATGGCGTCCATCGCCTCGCCGTAGATGTCGAGCTGCAGCTGGCCGGCGGCACCGTTGCCGATCCGGACCGGCCGCGAGCCACGCCAGCCCTCGAAGTGGTCCAGGGTCTCTTCGACCAGGTCGGAACTGCCGTCAACCCGGTACATGATCTTCAGTGGCCGGCCTTCGCCGGTGTAGTCGGCTGCCCGGTCGCGCAGCCAGGCACCGAACGCCGCCGCTTCCTCCACGTAGCCCAGCCCCAGCAGCGCGTAGATGGAGAAGGAGCCATCCCGGACCCAGGTGTACCGGTAGTCCCAGTTGCGCTCGCCACCGGCCTGCTCGGGCAGCCCGGTGGTGGGCGCGGCGACCGGCGCTCCGGTCGGCGCGTACGTCATCAGCTTGAGCGTCAGCGCGGACCGGGCAACCATCTCCCGCCACCGCCCCCGGTAGGTAGACCGGTACAGCCAGTCACGCCAGAACCGCGCGGTGTCATCCGCCAGCCGCTGCGCTTGCTCCGGGGACACCCGCTGGGGAGTGCCCCCGTCCGACTCCAGCACCACTCCGCCGATCTGGCCCTCGCGGAGCGTCCGGGTCCACCGCACGCCATCGCCGACCCGCTCGAACTTGACGCCGGCGGCATCGATCGAAAGCCCCTGCGGTGCGATGGCGTGCGCCGTGAGCGCCATGCCGTCGGCCTGGAACACGCCCCCGTGCTCGTTGTGCTCCAGCTTGTGCGCACCGCGGCCGTAGTCGAAGCGCGGCTGGAGCTCGATGGCGAACCGCATGGTGCCCCGAACCACGCGGATGTTCCGCACCAGCCGGTGCCGGCCGGTCGCCGGCCCCTCGATCACCGGCATGAAGTCATGTACCTCACCGACCCCGTCCGGAGTCATGAACCGGGTGACCAGGATCGCCGTGTCCGGCAGGTACAGCTGCCTGCTCACGTAGTCGTCCCGGTCCGGCCTGATCGTGAAATGACCGCCGCGGTCGGCATCCAGCAGCGATCCGAACACACTTGGCGAGTCAAACCGGGGGCAGCACCACCAGTCCACCGCGCCGTCCCTGGTGACCAGCGCCGCCGTCTGCAGGTCACCGATAAGCCCATGATCGCTGATGTTGGGATAGCGGACCATGATCATCCTTCCCGGCGGCCTGCCGCTGGGCGCGTGGTCATCAACAGTTGTGTCATGTGCTGACAGCATCCCGCCGGACCGGCCGCCGGTCGTCACCCGTCAGGGGTTATCTGCCGATCCACGCCGCCCGGCGGCCCCGTCCAGCGCCGCTGACCTGCGGCATTCACACCGAACTCACACACAGCATGTGCACCGCATGCAGACCGGCCAGCGACCATGGAGCTTGGCATTCTCGTATGCAGCCGACAGTGAGGTGCACTGACGTGGACGAACAGGAACAGGCGGGCGGCGCGGAACCGGTGCCGCCGCCCGCGGACGGAGCCACCGCGCCGCTGCCGGAGCCAGCCGGGGCGGGCGAGCGGCCCGGCCGCGGCACCGCTGCCCGCCGGGTGCTCACCGGCCGGGCGGCAGGCTGGGTGGTGGCGGCGGTACTGGCCGGGGTCATCATCGGCCTGCTGGTCGGGTTCGCCCGGTCGTCGCCGACCGTGTCGGTAGCACAGGCGGGACCGGCCCGGTTCACCATCGGCCCGAACGGCGTGCAGCGCCAGGTCATCATCGGCCCGAACGGGGCGTCGGGCCAGATCGTCATCGGCCCGGCGGGCCTGCCGCCGGGGGCCGTAGTCGTCGGCCCAGCGGGAGCACCCGGCCAGGTCGTCGCCTGCCTACCGAGGGTGGCGACGGGGCCGGTCCGGGTGTTCCTGCCCGCTGTCCCGGCCAAGGTCAGCTGGCGGTTCGTCCAGCTGACCGCCGCGGCTGGCGCGCAGATCCCGGCGAGCTGGGCCGTCCCGCAGATGCTGCCCCCGGCGGGGGTAACCGCGCCCACCCAGCGGGCGGCGGCGGCTCCGGTTCAGGTGGTGGTCCCGCCAGGACAGGTCCGGGCACGCCTGCACATCGTCGCGCCCGGGCACGTGCAGATCACGCTGCCTGCCGGGTGGAGCGCGGTGTGCCCGAGCGGCCAGTGAGCGGCTGGCGGCCGGCGCAGCCGTAGTCGGACCGCCGGACCAGGCCGGTGACAGCCTCGCCGCGCAGGAACCGGCGGGTGTTCTCGGCCGCCCGGCGGGCCGCATGGGCCAGCACACCGGGCACGATGCCGGAGTTGTGCGGGGACCCGATCACATTGGGCAGGTCGAGGAACGGGTAGTCCATCCGGAAGCCCCGGTCCAGGCCGGGCTCGTGCCACCAGCTGTCGAGGCCGGCGCAGAACTCGGGGTGATCGCGCAGGTGCTCGAACAGGGCCCGCTCGTCCACGATGGCAGCCCGGGACACGTTGACGACGATGGCGGCCGGCTTCATCAGGGCCAGCTCTCTGGCGCCGATCAGGCGCCGGGTGGCGCTGGTCAGCGGCAGCGCCACGACCAGCACGTCGGCGGCGGCAAGCACCTGGTCCAGGTCGGCCAGAGTGCCGGCGAACTCGACCGGGTCGCTGGTGGTACCGGAGCTGTTCACAGCGTGAATGCGGGCACCGAACCCCCGCATTAGCGCCGCGGTGGCGGCGCCGATGCCGCCATAGCCGAGGATCGCGCAGACCGCGCCGTTGAGCGTGATCAGCGGCTGCCACTGGTTGAATTCGCCGCGGGCGAGCCCGGCGTGGCGCTGGCGCAGCCGCCGGGCAAGCGCCAGCGCCAGCGCCATGACATGCTCGGCGATCGGCTCCGAGTAGGCGCCCACGTTGCTGGCCAGGATCAGCTGGCCGGGGATGGCGGCGAAGTCGAGCTGATCGGCGCCGGCCGACAGCAGCTGGACAAACCGGAGACTGGCCGCCTGCTGCCACCCCAGGGCGGGCAGTTCCCGGCGCAGGTTCCAGCCGATCAGCGCCTCCGCCTCCGCCACGGCGGCCGGGCGCTCATCCTCGGCCAGCGCCGCCAGGAAGGCGAGGCTGGCCTCGCCGCCAAGCACCTCGGTGTTGATCCGGATGAACTCGTCGTCCACCGGGTAGCTGACCGCTACCAGCCGCTGCCGGGCCATGGGGTTCCCTCCCAGTGCATGCGGGCGCCGCACCGCCGCGGATCCAAGAGTGCCGCACCCATGCCCAGCTATGTGACCGGGTCACCCCGGCAGGTGCGGCGGGTCAGGCACCCACCTGTGTGGCCGCGGCCAGGATGGCGACGATCGCGGCGACCGCCGCCTCGGCATCGGCCCCAGTCGCCGTCACGGTGATCCGCTGCCCGCTGGTCGCGCCCAGGCCCATCACACCGAGCACGCTCTTGGCGTCTGCCCGGCTGCTGCCGACGGTGAGCGAGACGGCGGAGGAGAACTTTGCCGCCGCCACCGACAGCGCCCCGGCCGGGCGGGCGTGCAGGTCGCCGGTGAGGGTGACCGCCTGCTCACAGCTTGCGGGCATGGCGTGCCTCCTCCGCCGCGGCGAGCACCGCGGTGATGTCTGCGCCGCTGGCCGCGGCTACGGTCGCGGCTACCACGCCCTCGACGAAGGGCGCGTCGGCTAGCTCGATCGGGCCGGGCAGATCCCCGGCGCCGCCGAGCAGCGCCCGCACGGTGAGGACGGCGCTGCCGAGGTCGGGGAGGATGACCACACCCGCTCCGCTGTCGGCCAGTTTGACCGCCTGCTGGACTTTGGCCGCGCTAGTGCCGAGCCGCCCGTCATCGGTGCCGCCGGCGGGGATAATGGCCACGGTGCCTCCGCTGATCTGGCCGGCGAGTTCTGCCGCCCCCCCCGCCAGCGACGCGCTGTGCGAGACGAGGACGATCCCTACCCTGGCGTGGAGGCTCATGGCATATCCTGAATCGTGTTCGACATTGCTGAAAGGTTGTCATGATCCAATCGGTGGAGCGCGCGGCCCGGATTCTTGCCGTTCTTGGCTCCGGCACGCCCCGGCTCGGCGTCACCGAAATCGCCGAGCAGGTGGGGCTGGCCAAGCCGACCGTGCATGGGCTGCTCCGGACGCTGGCGAAGCACGGCCTGGTCAGCCAGGATGACGACACCGGGAAATACAGCCTCGGCCCGGCGGTGCTGCTGCTGGGCAACGCCTATCTGGATGGCTCGGAGCTGCGTGCCCGGTCGCTGCTGTGGGCGGAGTCGCTCGCCCAGCGCGCGAACGAGGCGGTGTGGGTGGCGAGCCTGTCGGGCAGCCGGGTCATCGTGCTGCACCACGTGTTCCGCCCGGACAACACGGTGCAGATCCTGGAGGTTGGGGCGGCCATCCCGTGGCACGCCTGCGCGCTCGGGCACGCGATCGTGGCCAACCTGGCCGGGCCCGCCCGGGCCACCGCGCTGGCCGCTGACCTGGCCCCGCTGACCGGCCGGACCAGGACCACCCGGGTGGCTCTCAGCCGGGTGCTCAACCAGGTGCGCAAGCAGGGTTACGCGGTGGAGGACCAGGAGGCCACCGTCGGGGACGCGGGCATCGCGGCACCGATCTTCGGCCGTGACAGCGTGGTGGCCGGTGCTATCGGGGTGGTCGGCGCAGCCGACCGGCTGCTGGCACAGCCCATCCGGGACGAGCTGGTGCGGGCGGTACAGGAAGCGGCGCGGGCCATCTCCCGGGATCTGGGGGCGGCCCGGGGCGGCCCGGTCCTGTCGGCCCTGAGCTGACGGCATGGTCATGTGCCCACCCGCCGCGGCTGGCCGGGCACCGGTGCCGGCCCGGCCGTCGCCAGCACCCGCCTGGCCAGCGCGGCACAGGCCGCGCTGTCGGCGGCCGCGATCCACTCCGCCACCTGCGGCAGCCGGGCCGCTCCCATGCTGAACCGGCGTATCCCCAGGCCGATCAGCAGCGGCAGGACCGCCGGGTCGGCCGCCGCGTCGCCGCAGACCGACAGCCCCACCCCGGCCGCCTGGGCGGCCCTGGCGACGGCGGCGATGAGGGCCAGTACCCGTGGGTCGGCGGCCAGCGCCGGGCTCGTCGCCGGGTCGGCCCGGTCCAGCCTGAGCACCTCGCTCGTCAGGTCATTGGTGCCCACCGAGAAGAAGTCACTGGCGCCGGTGAACGCGCCGGCCCCGGCCGCGGTGGCGGCGATCTCCACCATCATCCCCAGCTCCGGCAGCGCGGTACCGGTCCCGGCGGCGGCTTCGGCCAGCGCGGCCCGGACCGCGGCCAGCTCGGGCACGGTGCGGACCATCGGCACCATGACGCTCAGCTGGGTGTCCCGCCCGCTGCGCAGCACCGCCCGGAGCTGATCGGCCAGTGCCCGTGGGTGGCCGAGCAGCGCGGCCAGGCCCGGCTCCTGGCCGGCCAGGAACGGGGGAATCTTGTCGCCGGTGAAGTCGAGCAGCCGGACCACGGCCGGCCGGCCAGCCAGCAGCCCCAGCACCGGATCCAGCGCCGCCCGGTGCTCGGCCTCCGATGGCCAGCCGGCCGCGCTGGTGAACGGGATCTCGGTCCGCAGCAGCCCTACCCCGGCCGCACCCGCGGCCAGGCCGAGCCGGGTTTCGGTGGCTGATGCCACGTTGCACAGCAGCGTGATCTCCTGGCCGTCGGCGGTCCGCGGCGGGCCAGCCGCCCTGGCCAGGCCGTTCGCCCGGGTGGCCCGGGTGGCCCGGGCGGCGGCCAGCTGGCGGGGGGACGGATCGACGGTCAGCTGCCCGGCCCCGGCGTCCAGCACGGCCAGGTGGCCAGCGGGCGCGGCCAGCACCTGCGGCTCCACCCCGGCCAGCATCGGCAGGCCGAGGCCGCGCGCGATGATCGCGACATGGGAGTTGGCACCACCGGCGACCGACACCGCGCCGGCCAGCCCGGCCTCGGCGAACCGGATCAGATCGACCGGATCCACCTCCCGCCGGACCAGGATGAACGGGCCGGCCGCGGGCGGGGGCGCCGAACCGCCGGCCAGCCGGGCCAGCACCGCGTTGGCGATCTGGCGCACGTCGTCTGCCCGGGCGGCCAGGTCCGGGCTGGCCAGCCCGGACAGCGCCGCCACCTGGGCGGCAGCCGACCGCTCCACCGCGGCCGCGGCGCTGGTGCCGTTCCTGGCCGCCGCGACCGCCGGGTCCACCAGCGCGGGATCGGCCGCGATCAGCGCGCCGATGGCCACAATGTCCGCCTCGTCGCCGCGCCCGGCCGCCCGCAGCCGCTCGGCCAGTGCGGTGCGCTCCCCCGCCACGGCGGCGTAGGCGGCCGCCACCTCCTCCGGGGTGGCCAGCGTCTCGCGTGGCCGGATGTCTGCTGGGTAAAGCTGCCCGGCCGCCACCCCCTCGGACACCGGCAAGCCCTGGTACCGGCTGGCCTGGGTCATGGGCTCATCATCGCGGCATCGCGGAGGGCGGCCAGGATCAGCGCGGTGGAGGCCGCGCCCGGATCCTCGTGGCCGACGCTGCGCGGCCCGAGGTAGCTCGCCCGTCCCTTCAGGGCCTGCATGGAGATGGTAGCCATCGCGCCCGCCTGGGCGGCCGCCACGAGCGCGGCGAGGGCGTCGGCAGCCGGCGCCCCCTCCGCGATCGCCTTGCTGAAGGCTCTGGTGGCCGGCGCCAGCGCGTCCACCATCGTCTTGTCGCCTTCCCGGGCCGCACCCAGCTGCTGCACGCCGGCCAGGGCCG
This sequence comes from uncultured Actinomycetes bacterium, assembly GCA_963837105.1. Classification (GTDB taxonomy): domain Bacteria; phylum Actinomycetota; class Actinomycetes; order Streptosporangiales; family Streptosporangiaceae; genus UBA9676. The sequence goes on from CAWIMG010000020.1 coordinate 39,326, forward strand.
CCTCCAGCGCGGCTGCCAGCGCCGCCAGATCCACGTCCGGGGCATCCCCGAGCGCCTTGCCCGCACGCCGGAAGGCCATCCCGTACAGCGGGCCGGAGGCGCCGCCGACCTTGGAGATCAAGGTCGACCCGGTCAACGTCAGCACCGCGCCCGGCGTGGCCGGGGCGGCCGTGTCCAGCGCGCTGAGCACGGCCGTGAACCCGGGCCAGGTTGATGCCATGATCGGCATCCCCGATCGCCGCGTCCAGCTGGGTGAGATGATCCCGCTGCTCCTCGATGACCGCGGCGGCTGCCGTGATCCATGCCCGGAAGACGTCAGCATGCATGGGTTTCTCCTGTGGTCTGGGAACCAGTGGGGCTAGCGTCCCCAGCGCAGGGCCGGTGTGTCCACTGGCGCGTCCCACAGCCGCGTGAGCTCGTACGTCAGCTGGCAGACCGTGACCGAGAAACCCTGCATCTCCAGGCTGGTGATGTAGTTGCCGACCAGGCTCCGGGCGACCCGGGCGCCGCGCCCGGCCAGGTACCGCTGCACCTCGCTGAACACCACGTACAGCTCCAGCAGCGGGGTGCCGCCCATGCCATTCACCATGACCAGCAGGTCGCCGGACAGCGGCAGGTCGGCGGCGATGGCATCGAGCGCCGCCGCGGCCAGGTCGTGCGCCGGTGCCAGCGGCACCCGGCTGCGGCCGGGCTCACCGTGGATGCCGATGCCCATCTCGATCTCGTTGTCGGCCAGCTCGAAGGTGGGCTTGCCAGCGGCCGGGACCGTGCAGGAGGTCAGGGCCACACCGAGCGACCGGGACCGGTCGTTGACCTCACGCGCCACCGCGGCCACCTTGTCCAGGCCCGCACCCTCCTCGGCCAGCGCACCGGCGATCTTCTCCACGAAGACGGTGCCGCCGACGCCCCGGCGGCCCGCGGTGTAGAGAGAATCCTGCACGGCCACATCGTCGTTGGTGACCACCGCCACCACCTCGATGTCATCGTCCCCGGCCAGTTCGGCGGCCAGCTGGAAGTTGAGCACGTCACCGGTGTAGTTCTTGACGATGTGCAGCACTCCGGCGCCGCCGTTGACGGCGCGGGTGGCAGCGAGCATCTGATCGGGCACCGGAGAGGTGAACACCTCGCCAGGGCAGGCGGCGTCCAGCATGCCGTAGCCCACGAACCCGCCGTGCAGCGGCTCGTGGCCGGACCCGCCGCCGGAGACCAGGCCGACCTTGCCCGCCTGCGGGCCGCCGCCCGGGTGATCACCTTGTTCTCGATGTCCACCGCGAGCGACGGGTGCGCCGCGGCCACGCCCGCCAGCGCGTCGGTCACGACCGAGTCGGGCGAGTTGATGAGCTTCTTCATGACGTGCCTTCCGGGATTGGCTCAGGGCTGGGAACGGGGTCGCTGGGCGCCAGGCTGGTGTAGGCGGCATCGGCCCGGACCCGGCCGATGCCGACCCAGGCCAGGGCGCCCAGCACGCCGCCGACAAGTTCGCCGATGAGGTAGGCGGGCAGTTGCGACCACAGCACGCTGCCGCCGAATGCCTTCAGCATCAGCACAGCACCCAGGTAGCGGGCGGGGTTGATGGCCGCGCCGGTGGCCGGGCCCAGGATGATGATGATCGCGAAGACGATGGCGCCAATGGCCATCGGCGCCCAGCCCGGCACCGCCCGGTGGTCGATGACCCCGAAGATGACGAAGACCAGGATGAAGGTGCCGATACCCTCGATCAGCAGGCCCCGGCCGAAGCCCATCGTGGCCGGATTGTAGGCGGTCACTCCCCCGCCGGCCGCCACCGTGGCCGCCCGGCCGAGAGTGAGGTAGATGGCCGCGGCACCGGCGATCGCGCCGGTCACCTGGGCGGCCCAGTAGCCCGGCACCTCCCGCCAGGGGAACTTGCCGGACACCGCCAGCGACAGGGTCACCGCCGGATTGATGTGGCCGCCCGAGACATGCCCGATCGCGTACACCGCCCCCACGATAACGAGCATGAACGCGAACGAGATGACCCCAAGCTGGGCCATGGAGAAGGGGACCTTGGTGCCGGCCGCGATCACGCCGGTCGCCGCCGCGGAGCCGGCGCCGATGTAGACCAGGAAGGCGGTGCCGAGAAACTCGGCGCCAAGCTTTTGCGGGGTGCTGGGTGGTGCTGCCATGCGGATCGCCCGCGGCGGGCCGGCCGGCGGCCGGGGGTGCCGGGGCTCCTCACCTCCTCTGGCGGTACTGGCGGCTACTTCGAAACGTGTTCGACATTGTCGAACGATGTTTCAGGAGACATAAACGGCGGACGGCGTTGCCGTCAAGAGGTGAGATTGCGCACAGTGGCCGGACATGGCCGTGCCGGGCCTGCGCGGGGGCACGGTGGGCGTGGAGGCGGCCACGATCAGGAGGGGAGAACCTGGCGGGCGGCGGCCAGGATCAGGAGGAGAGGCCCGCCGGGCGGCCGGGAAGAACCTGGCGGGCGACGGCCGGCATCAGGGTGGGATAACCCGCCGGGCGGAGGCCAGCATCAGCCGGGGACGGCCAGCCGGCCGCGACCGCCCTCCCAGGCGAAGCCCGGCGCAGGACTTTTGTCACTGATCACAGCTGTGATCCCGGGCTACAGTAGAGCACATCAGAGGGGGAATCACCCTGCCACGTGGAGGGACGCAGCCGTGGACGAGGCAGCGCAGCCGGGCCGCACGATCGGCGTATTCCTGCTGGACGACCACGAGATCGTCCGCAAGGGAGTACGCGACCTGCTGGAAGCCGAGCCCGATATCAAGGTAGTGGGCGAGGCCGGCACGGCCGAGTCCGCGCTGGCGCGCATTCCGGCGCTGCATCCCGATGTGGCCGTGCTCGATGTCCGGCTGCCCGATGGTGACGGGGTCACCGTCTGCCGCGAAATCCGGTCCCGGATGCCCGAGGTCGCCTGCCTGATGCTGACTTCGTTCGGCGACGACGACGCTCTGTTCGACGCGATCATGGCCGGGGCGGCGGGGTACGTGCTCAAGCAGATCCGGGGCACCGACCTGGTCGGCGCGGTCCGGACCGTCGCGTCCGGCCAGTCACTGCTCGACCCACAGGCAGCCAGCCGGGTGATGGCCCGGATGCGCGACCGTGCCCAGCGGTCCGACCCACTGGCCGGGCTGACCGAGCACGAGCGCCGGATCCTGGAACTGATCGGAGAGGGGCTGACCAACCGGCAGATCGGGGAGCGGATGTTCCTGGCCGAGAAGACGGTCAAGAACTACGTGTCCGGGATTTTCGCCAAGCTGGGGATGGAGCGCCGCACCCAGGCCGCGGCCTATGCCGCCAGAGTCTTTGACAACCCGCCGGACGGCAGCCGCGGCAGCCCAGGCAGATAGCCGGCCGGTAGTCAGCTGGCCCGGGCAGGCCCGGCTGGATTGTCATCAGCCGCGCCTGCGCCGGACGGCAGCGGTACCTCCCATACCAGTTCGGTGCCCCCGCCCGCCGGGGTGCCCGTGCGCAGGCTGCCACCCAGCCCACTGGCCCTGTCCGCCAGGTTGGCCAGCCCGCTGCGGCGGGTGGACCTGCCCAGGCCGGCACCGTTGTCCCTGACCGCGACCACCAGGTCCGCGCCCGCCTCCACCACCACGTCGGCGCGGGTTGCCTGGGCGTGCTTGACGGTGTTCGCCAGCGCTTCCCGCAGCGTCGCCAGCAACTGATCAGCGATGACGGACGGAACCTCGGTGTCCAGCGGTCCGGCCATCCGCAGGCCTGGCGTGAAGCCCAGCGGGCCGGCCATCTCGTCGATCAGCGCCAGAATCCGGGCCCGCAGGCCGGCTGGCTCGGCGTCGCCGCGCGACTGCAGGGTGAAGATCGCCGAGCGGATGTCCCTGATGGTCTCGTCCAGCGCGTCGACCGCCTGGTGGACGCGCTGTTCTCCTTCCGGGTCACGGATGAGCGCGGTGGCGCCCTGCAGCGACATGCCGGTCGCGAAGAGCCGCTGGATGACCAGGTCATGCAGGTCACGCGCGATCCGGTCCCGGTCTTCGAGCAGGACCAGGCGCTGCACGTCACGGCGGTGCTCGGCCAGTTCCAGCCCGATCCCGGCCTGGGCGGCGAAGGTGATGACCATGTCCACGGCCGGCGGGGAGAGCGGCAGCGCTCCCCGGTGGCGGCCCGCCGTCAGCACCCCGCGCACGTCGCCGGGCCGGCCGAGCGGGGCGAGCACCGCCGGGCCGAGCAGCATGTGCTCACGGGCGGCCGGTGCTACCCGGTCATCGGAGCTGAAGTCCTCCACGGCCAGCGGCTTGCCGCTGGTCATCACGACCCCCGAGGCCGAACCCACCATGGGCAGCACCAGCCCGAGTGCGGCCTGCGCGCCGTCGCCGCAGGCGTGCTCGATAACCAGCCGGTCGCCGCCGGCCGGCAAGGCGAGCACGACCAGGTCGGCACCGGACATCGCCAGCGCCTGCCTGGTCACCATCTCCAGCACCGCACCCGGTGAGTCGCCGGACAGCAGCCGCCGGGTCACCTCGGCGTTGGCCTGCAGCCATTGCTGCTGCCTGCGTGCTTCGGCATAGAGCCGGGCGTTTTCGATGGCCACGCCGGCCGCCGCCGCCAGCGCCAGCACCAGTGCCTCGTCTTCCTCGTCGAAGTCGCCGCCGCCCTGTTTCTCGGTCAGGTAGAGGTTGCCGAACACCTCGTCCCGGATCCGCACCGGCACGCCGAGGAAGGTCCCCATCGCCGGATGGCCGTCCGGGAAGCCGCTGGACCTGGCATCCGCGGCGAGGTCATGCAGCCGCAGCGGCTGTGGGTTCCGGACCAGTTCGCCGAGCAGCCCACGGCCTACCGGCCAGTGGTGGATGGCGGCGATCTCCTGCTCGGTCAGCCCGACCGGCACGAACTCAGCCAGCCGCCCGCCTTCACCGATGACCCCGAGCGCGCCGTACCGGGCATTGACCAGCTTGACCGCTGCCTCGACGATCTGCCGGAGCACCATTTCCAGCTCCAGCTGGCCGCCGACGGCGACCACTGCCTCCAGCAGCGCCTGTGTCCGGTCCCGGGTGTCGAGCACCGCCTGCAGCCGGGACTGGAGCTCGGCCAGCAGGTCGTCGAGCCGGAGGTGGGGCAGCAGCGGACCGGGGCCTCGGTTCTCCATCCACTACCCCTGGGAGCCTGACACGTGATGATCGTAACGAGCGGCAGGCCTGGCTGGCCACCCGGGCCTGCCAGGCCGCAGGGCTAGCGTCCCGCACGTTAGAGGACCGAGGTCCCCGGGCCAGAGGCCATGTGGCCCTGCCAGCACGGCCGGGCCCGGCAGAGCATGTGAATGAATTCACAAGGTGCGGCCGGACCGGGTTGGCCCGGAAGCGATGCAAGGAGGCATCACAAATGCGCAGAAGGACATTCGATGCGCTCGTGTCCGCCGCGGGCCTGGTGCTCGCCGCGGTGCTGCTCATCGGGGGCGGACTGCTGCTCTGGGGACACTCGTTCGTGACCAACGAGGTGCACAGCCAGCTTGCCGCCCAGAAGATTGTTTTCCCGGCCACGGGCAGCCCCGAGCTGAAGGCGCTGCCGGCCAGTGACGCTGCCGCGATGAGCCTCTACGCGGGCCAGCTGATGACCACTGGGGCGCAGGCCGAGACCTACGCCGACCACTTCATCGCGGTCCACCTGGTGAAGATCGGCGGTGGCAAGACCTACTCCCAGCTGTCCGCCGCCTCGCTGGCAGCGCCAACCAACGCCGCGCTCGCGGCCCAGGTGCAGAGCGTGTTCCGCGGTGAGACCCTGCGGGGCATGCTGCTGAACGCCTACGGGTTCTGGAAGATGGGCCAGATCATGCTCATCGCCGCCATCGTGGCCTTCACCGGCGCGGCCTTGCTGCTGCTCCTGTCCATCATCGGCTTCGTGCACATGGGCCGGGCAGCGCCCGAGTCCGAAGTCTTCCCGAAGCTGGCCACCCGGGTCGAGGTGAACGCCTGACCCACGGCCGCACCAGGTGCGCCCCCCGCCTCCACGTCCCCGGCGGGGGGCGCACCTATTGCTGCGCGGGCGCGCGCTCCCCAGCCGGGCTGGGTTCCGCAGGTGCACCGGCTGGGTAAACCGGATCCCATAGCAGTCCCAGCCCGGGACCAAGGTCCCTGCGGGACGTGACTGACCTCCCTATCTGTGCCCCCGCGGCCGGGGACAGGGTGGGGCGCAAGACTTTTCAGGATCCCGATGCACCTTCAGGAGCAACAGATGCCCATGGCTCTCCTAGCGGCTCCCCGCGCGGCTGCTATCGACCTCAATCAGCCGGGAACGTATCTGCACTGGTCGTTCATCGAAATCTCGCTCGCGAACCTGATGCTCATCGCGGTTATGGTGGTCATCTTCGCCCTCGCGCTGCTGCTCCCCTTCCCGCACGGGAAGAGCCTGCCGCCCGCCGCGGCCCCGGCCGAGAGCTACGCCGAGCCCGCACCGGCGGATCCCGAGGACGCGAAGATGTGGACCAACAAGGTCCGGCGGCTGGCCACCCGGCTGCTGCCACCGCAGAAGCTGCTGCCTGACCGGCAGCCCGCCTACGTCTCCTCCTGGGTGTACGTGTTCGGCGTGGCCAGCCTGGTGGCGCTGGGCCTGGCGATCATCTCCGGGTTCGCCATCGCGCTCGGCGGCACCGACTGGTGGCACACCAACCCGATCGGCCACTTCTTCAACAGCCTGCACCTGTGGAGTGTCGAGCTGTTCATGGCCTTCCTGGTCATCCACCTGTGGGGCAAGTTCTGGATGGCCGCCTGGCGCGGCCGCCGGGCGATGACCTGGATCACCGGTGTGGTCGCCTTCGTCGCCTCGGTCGTGGAATGCTTCACCGGCTACCTGTCGCAGTCGAACCTCGACTCGCAGTGGATCGCCACCAATGGCAAGGACGCGTTCAACGCGACCGGCATTGGGGCATTCTTCAACGTCCTGGACTTCGGCCAGATGCTGCTGTGGCATGTGGTCCTGCTGCCGGTCGTGCTGGTGGCGCTGGTCGGCGCGCACGTCCTGCTGGTCCGGGTGCGTGGCGTCAGCCACCCACTGCCCGCCAAGCGGGTCCGCTGGTCTGACCGGGCGGCGCGGAAGGCCGCGGCTGCGGCCGACGCCGGCCCCTGGCGCGGCCGGACCCGCCGGTACGACATCCTCAAGGAAGGCACGATCGCCGCGGCCATCTGCGCCGGCATCGCGCTGGTCCTGGCGGGCGTGCTCGGTTCCCCGGACGTGCCGCCGCTGTCGGTGCAGACCTGGGCCCGGGTCGACCCGATCGGGTTCGTCAACACCGCGTCCACCGAACTGGACGGCACCGGGCTGGCCGCCTCCTACGGACCGCCCTACAACAGCGGCACCTCCGCCGTGCAGCAGGTCGGGCCGGTCAACTGGCAGAAGCTGGCCGGCATCACCCAGCCGGTCAACGGCGCCAAGGTGTTCGTGCTCAGCCCGCTGGCGATCGCGGCGAAGAACTCCCCGGCGCTGGCCTCCGCCCTGGCCACCTACCAGAACGCCACACCGGCCCAGCAGCAGAAGTGGGCCGCGGCCTACGACCAGGCGACCGCTCCCGGGGCGAAGAAGGTCCCGTTCAACAACGGCGCACTGAGCCTCCCGGCGGCCGGGCCGGTGCCGGCCTTGATGGCCGGCGAACTGGCGATGGCCAGGAGCGGGTCACTGGATGCCGACCTGCTGGCGCAGAACCAGTTCTACGGCACCAACTTCACCAAGCCGCTGCTGTTCATCGCCGACGGCGGCTACTACGCCCAGCAAGCGTCCAACATGCACCTGACCGGTGACCAGTGGGGTGTGATGAACGAGACCGGCAGCTACCCCGGCCAGCCCTGGCTGTGGCTGTACCAGATGTGGTACCACGTGGCACCGTTCAGCAACTCCGGCAGCGTGGATGTCTGGGCCATCTACCTGACCGGCCTGGCCACCGTGCTGCTGCTGGCCATCCCGTTCATCCCGGGGCTGCGGGACATCCCACGGTTCATCCCGGTGCACCGGCTGATCTGGCGGACCAAGCAGGACAACGAGCAGCCCCCCACCAGTGACACCGAAACGGTGGGCACGGGGGCCAGCCGGGCGGGCTAACCGCCGCCCCGCGGGGCCTGCTGACCAAGGCGGGCGGCGGCCGGGATGTCACCTCCGGCCGCCGCCCGCTCCAGCTTGTCAGCCCGCCTGCCGGGAGTCTTCCGGTGCGGCCCGCCGCCCGGCGGCCGCCCGGCCATGCGGCTGGGTGGCCCGGGTGACCGGTGCCAGCGGCGGGATGGCCCGGGTCAGCGCCTGGCCCGGCGGCAGGGTGAGCATCTCCCCGTAATGGCCGATCTGGGCCGGCCCGCCCGCGGCGGCCGTATAGCTGGCCTCGGTCCCGGTGATCTCGGCCACGAGCAGGCAGTCCCGCACCCGGATCCGGAAGCTGAGCCTGGTCAGCGCGGGCGGCAGCCGCGGCGCGAAGTGGGGGGTGCCCCCCCTCATCCGCAGCCCGCCGAAACCGGCCGTGAGCACTGTCCACACGCTGGCGAGCGCCGCCATATGCAGCCCGTCACTGGCGTTGTGCTCCAGGTCGGCCAGGTCCATCTGGGCGGCCTCGCGCAGGTAGTCAAACGCCAGGTCGAGCTGGCCGACCTCGGCTGCCATCACGGCCTGGCTGCCCGCCGACAGGGATGAGTCGCGCACGGTGATGCGCTCGTAGTAGCCGAAGTTCCTGGCCTTCTGCTCCGCGGTGAAGGCGTCCGGCCGCAAGATCATGGCCAGCACCAGGTCCGCCTGCTTGACCACCTGCTTGCGGTACAGGTCGAAGTAGGGGTAATGCCGGAACAGCGGATACCGGGTCCGGGGGGTGCCGGCGAAGTCCCACACCTGGTGCCGGGTGAAGCCCTCGGCTTGCGGATGCACCCCGAGGTCGGAGTCGTAGGGCAGGTACATGGCCGCGGCCGCGGCCCGCCAGGCCGCGGTTTCCTCCGGATCCACCGACAGCTGGGCCGCCCGCTCCGGGTACCGGCCGGCCGCCTCCGCGGCCGCCTGCAGGTTCTGCTGCGCCATCAGGTTCGTGTAGACGTTGTTGTCGGACAGCGCGCTGTACTCGTCCGGGCCCGTGACCCCGTCGATGCGGAACTGGCCGCGGGCATCGAAGTGCCCCAGCGACCGCCACAGCCGGGCCGTCTGCACCAGCAGGTCGAGGCCGGGGCCGGCCTCGAACCCGCGGTCACCGGTGACGTCGGTGTAACGGATCACGGCGTCGGCGATGTCGGCGTTGATGTGGAAGGCGGCCGTCCCGGCCGGCCAGTATCCCGAGCATTCCTCGCCGTTGATGGTCCGCCACGGGAAGGCCGCCCCCTGCTGGCCCAGCTGGTGCGCCCGGGCCACCGCCCGGGGCAGGGTGCTGTGCCGCCAGCGCAGCGCGGCCGCCGCGGCGTCGGGGGCGAGGTAGCTGAGCACGGGCAGCACGAAGGTCTCCGCATCCCAGAAGGCATGCCCGTCATAGCCCGGCCCGGTCAGGCCCTTGGCCGGGATGGCCTGGCCCTCCGCGCGGGCGGCGGCCTGCAGCACGTGGAACAGGCCGAACCGGACCGCCTGCTGCACCGCGATGTCGCCGTCCACCTCGGTGTCGGCGTGGTCCCAGAAGCTGTCCAGGTAGGACCGCTGCTCGGCCAGCAGGCCGTCCCAGCCGGCCCCGACGGCCGCGCTCAGGGCCGCGTCCACCTGGTCGCGCACCGCCGACCGCGAGCGGGTAGCCGACCAGCCGAAGGCGACGAACTTGACCAGCCGCAGCTGCTGGCCCGGCTCCAGCCGGGCGGTGACGGTCAGCCTGGCCAGATTCCGGCCAGCTCTCCGCCTGCAGGTGGCACTCCCCCGCGCAGTCGGCAAGGTTGTGCATGCCGGCCGCCACCCGCAGGCCGCTGCGGCGGGTGTGATGCACCAGCAGCGCCCCTTCCCCCTGTGCCACATGCTCCTCGGCCACCAGCGCACCCTGGAGCAGCCCCGGGCCCCGGGGATCGGTCACCCCGGCCGGCATCTGCTCGTTGGCCACCAGTTCGGACTGCACGACCACCTGGGCCGGCCCGCCCACCGGTTCCACCTGGTAGCAGATGGCGGCGACGGCGCGCTGGGTCAGCGAGACCAGCCGGACCGAGCTGACCCGGACGGCCCGGCCGGCCGGCGACACCCACTCCAGCTGGCGCCGCAGCACGCCGGCCCGGAAGTCGAGCACCCGCTCATGCGAGGTCAGTTCCCCGTACCGGACGTCGAACGGCTCGTCGTCCACCAGCAGCCGGACCAGCTTGCCGTGCGGGACGTCGGCGACCGTCTGCCCCGACTCGGGGAATCCGAACCCAGCCTCCGCGTACGGCAGCGGGTGGCCCTCGTAGAAGCCGTTGAGGTAGGAGCCGGGCAGCCCGTACGGCTCTCCCTCATCCAGGTTGCCCCGCCAGCCGATATGCCCGTTGGAGAGGGCGAACAGCGATTCGGTCTGGGCTAGCAGGCCGAAGTTGAGGCTGATTTCCCGGAGTTGCCACGGCTCGGCCGGAAACGCCTGGTGGCCGATCATGGCCCAGGCAGCAGGTCAGCAAGATCGGTGATCACGATGTCCGCTCCCTCCCGCCGCAGCGCCTCTCGCTGGCCCACCCGGTCCACCCCGACCACGCAGCCGAAGCCTCCCGCCCGGCCAGCCGCCACCCCGGCCAGGGCATCCTCGAAGACCGCGGCCGTGGCCGGCCGGGCACCCAGGCAGCGGGCAGCCGCCAGATAGCTGTCGGGGGCAGGCTTGCCCCGCAGCCGCTGGCGCTCGGCGGCGACCCCGTCCAGCACCACGTCGAACAGGTCCCCGATCCCGGCTGCCGCCAGCACATCGCGGCAATTCGTGCTGGCGGACACCACCGCGCGGGCCAGCCCCGCGTCGCGGGCCGCCCGCACGTACCGCACCGAGCCGGGATAGGCATCTACCCCGCGCTCGGCCATCTCGCGCAGCACGATGGCATTCTTGGTGTTGCCCAGCCCCCGCACTGTCTCGTCGGCCGCGGTGTCGGTAGTGCCGCCCTCCGGCAGCACGATCCCCCGGGAGCACAGGAACGCCCGGGTGCCATCAGCCCGTGGCCGGCCATCGACGAAGTCGTCATAGTCGGCGGGCAGCTGGAAGGGCAGGAACGGTTCCCCGGTCCGCTCCGACCGGCGGCGCAGGAAGTCATCGAACATTTCCTTCCACGCGGCGGCGTGCAGCCGCGCGGTCTGGGCCAGCACGCCATCCAGATCGAACAGGCAGGCCGCCACCGGGTCCGGAAGTCCCAGCACACACCTACCTTACGGGCGGCCGGCTCGCCGGCGCCTGGAACGCCGATCCCCCCGCCGGCCGGCGGGGGGATCGGGACCCGGTTCGAGCGGTATCGATCAGGTCGGCTTGATGTGCTGCCGTGTCCGCACGGGGATCCGCTTGTGCGTGGCCCCGGCCACCTGGTCGTGCAGGCTGACGGCCACTTCCAGCACGCCTGCGTCATAGCTGGCCTGGATGTGGTCCTCGTCGGCGCCAGCCGGCAGCTTGACGCTGCGGGTGAAGACGCCGTACCGGAACTCTGACCGGTACTTGGTCTGAGTCTCCTCCTGCCTGTGCGCGCGGATCGTGAGAACGCCGTTCGAGACGGTCAGCTCCAGATCCTTCTCCGGGTCGATGCCCGGCAGTTCGGCCCGCAGCACATAACGGCCGTCCTTGATGAAGTCCTCCATCCGCATGGGGTTGTCCCCCACCGGGCGGAACACCCCCCAGGGCGCGTCAAACCAGTCAAGGATGTCCACGAACGGACCCTGACGCTCCCGCTGCATGAGCGTGCTCATCGATCACACCTCCTCTCCGCTCGTCCTTCCATCTCCATCGCACCGCCGCCGCCCGTACCGCCCCAGGGGGCGAAGGTCATGACTGGCCGGGACCTTAGCCCGGCGACGGTCCAGCAGAGCGGCGCAGGTGGCCGGCCCGGCGGCCGGCCGGGCCGGCGGCACATCGCGGGAGGGATCAGGCAGGCTGGCGAGGGGGACCATCCGGCTCTCGCGGATCCCACGTGCGCGGTGCGCGGCTCCCCTGCCGTTACCCCGCGCCTGGTTCACGGTCCCCCCCGCCACCTTCAGCACAGCACCGCCGCCGTGGCCGGCGAAGTGCCTAACGTCGCGGGGCGGCAGGACCTTCGGCCCAGCAGCGGCCGGGACCAGTGCCCGATAGCCCGTTCCTCGGGACTTTCGTCCCTGGTGATGGCAGGCCGGGACCTGGCTCACTGTGGCCATGTTTGTCTGGCATGAGCAGCCGCTGGCCCTCGACTTCCCCACCGCGAAGGAGAAGTTCGAGCTGCTTGTGCATGGTGGGTGGCTGGATGGCGTGTCTCAGGAGGCCTACTCGGAGGGGATTTCCGGGCTGCTCAGAGTTGGCCCGTTCGGCCGGGTGCCGGGCCTGTCCAAGCGGGTCAGGCTGCAGTTGCTGGAGCCGGTGCCGCATGATGGCGAGGTCGTGCTGCCCATCCGCTGGGAAGCGACCGGGGCCATGACCCGGCTGTTCCCGGTCCTGGACGCGAACCTGGCGCTGGCCAGCGGCCCGGGGGGCACGGCTGTGCTGCGGCTGGCGGGCAGTTACCGGCCGCCGCTGGATGGGGTGGGGGCGGAACTCGATCAGTTCGCGCTGCACCGGGTGGCCGATGCCACCATCAGGTCATTGCTCAGGCGCATCGCCGGCACCCTGGACGAAACGCCCGCGGCAGAAGACGCCGCGGCCCAGACAGCAGAGAACTTGGACCCGGAGGTCCAGGACTAACGGCCCTGCCTGGCCACGCCCCGGCTCGGTCATCCTTGGGCGAAACTCTTGAGCACTGGCAGGTGAGGGCCATGACCGAGGTCGCGAAGCCGGCGCAGACCACCCCACCCCGGCCAGCCACCCCCATCCCCGTCGGCCAGCTGGAGTGGCTGCTGGCGACCGCCTCCCGGGCGCCGTCGATCCACAACACCCAGCCGTGGCGGTTCCGGGTCGGCGAGGACGTGATCGAGTTGCACGCCGATCCGGACAGCCGGCTCCGCACGGACCGGGGCGGCCGGGAGATGCTGATCAGCTGTGGTGCGGCCCTGTTCGGCCTCCGGCTGGCGGTGCGCGGGCTGGGCTATCTGCCGGAGGTGGACCAGGTTCCCGACCAGGCCCACCCCAACCTGGTCGCCCGGGTCACGCTGGGCCAGGCGGTGGCCGTGACCGACCGGGAGAAGCGGCTGCTCGCCGCGGTACCGCACCGGCACACCCACCGTGGCGCCTTCGATGACGGTGAGCTGCCGGCCGGGCTGCTGCCCGGGCTGCAGCATGACGCCCTTACCGAGGGCGCCGCGCTCGCCGTCGTCGGTGGCCCCGCCGACTACCCGAAGCTGGCTGCCCTGGTGGCCGACGCGGCACGGGTCCAGGCACTGAACCCGATCGTGCGGGAGGAGGTCCTGCGCTGGAGCCGGGTGGCCGGCAGCCGGGCCCGGGACGGGGTACCCGCGCTCGCCTTCCCGCAGGCAGCGGAGACCGGCCCAGGCCGGCTCACGCCGCGTGACTTCGACCTCGGCCGCCATGTCGGGCGGCTGCCCGCACCCGGCCCGGCCGGGCCGCCGCCCGCGGCCACCGCCGTGCTGCTCACCCATGGTGACAGCCGGGCCGACTGGCTGCAGGCCGGGCAGGCGCTGTACCGGCTGCTGATCCACGCGGCCACCGCCTGGGTCTTCGCCAGCCTGCATTCGCAGGCGCTGGAGGTCCCGCTGATGCGGGAGCTGATCCAGACCCGGCTGGCACTGCCGGGCTATCCGCAGATGCTGCTCCAGTTCGGCCGGTCGAGCACGAGCCTGGCGACCGCCCGCCGCTCGGTTCCCGATTCCCTTATCTAGCAGCGGAAACCCGGCGGCGGATGGCCGCCGGGTTTCCGCTAGGCCGAACGTCCCGCTGATCCGGGCCGGATCGCCCTGCCCGCCGGTGGGTGCGGCCACCGACACTGAAGGCACGAGGGCCCGCAGGAGGTGGGAAAGCAGATGGCAGCCAGAACGTCCCCGGCGGGCGACAATGTGAGCGTGGCCACCCACGCGCCATGGCCGGCCGTGTCTGTGCCGGGCGGCCGGTCCTGGCGGACTGGGGGGTGACTGTCATGCGAGCTCATGTCGGTGACCGGCTGGTGCTGGGAGACGACCGGATCGGGGTGGTGATCGGGGTGCCATCGGACGACGGCAGGCCGCCTTATATCGTCAAGTGGCTGAAGGACGGCCACATCGCCATGGTGACGCCCGACCAGTACTCCCGGCTCGTGCCGGGGCCGTGGCTGGCCAGCAGCAACGGGAAACTGGGAGGCACGCCGCCCGGAGGCCGGGAGTGACGGCGGACCGCACCACCACCAGCCGGGCTGGCCGCGGTGAGGTGAGCCCGGAGGATCTTCTGCAGGCCGGGACCTACGCCTTGCTGACCGACGGCAGCACCGTCGAGATCCGGCACGCCCGGCCGGACGACGCACGCGCAGTCCAGGCCATGCACGCGGCCATGTCTGCCGACAACTTCTATCTGCGTTTCTTCAGCCTGAGCCCGCGCAGCGCGGAGACGGAGGCCCGCCGGGTCTGCCGGGAGCCAGGCCCGGATCACGCGGCGCTGCTGGCCTGGCTGGGCAGCCGCCTGGTCGGGGTGGCCAGCTACGAACTGGCCAAGCCGGAAACGGCGGAAGTGGCGTTCGCGGTGCCGGACGATCTGCACGGCCGGGGCATTGCCACGCTGCTGCTGGAGTACCTGGTGTCGATCGCCCGGGAGCGCGGGCTGCACGCCTTTACCGCGGAGACGCTCGCCGACAACACCGCGATGCTGGCCGTCTTTTCCGGCGCTGGGCTGCCCGTGCGGCGGCGCAGTGCCGACGGCGTGGTGGAACTGACCTTCCCGCTGCCCGGAGGAGAGGCCGATGGCCTGGGCAGCTACCTGGACTCGGTGGCCGCCCGGGAGAGCCGGGCGGACGTGGCCACCATGCGGCACCTGCTCGCGCCAGCCTCGGTGGCGGTGATCGGCGCCAGCCGCAGGCGGGGCACGGTTGGCCGGGAAATCCTGCAGAACATCGCCGGGGCCGGCTTCGCCGGGGAAATCTACCCGGTCAACCCGCGGGCCAGTTCGCTGGCGGGCCGGCGGTGCCTGGCGTCAGCGGCCGATCTGCCCGAGCACGTGGATGTAGCGGTGATAGCGGTGCCCGCCGCCGCCGTTCCGGCGGTGGCCGAACAGTGCGGCCAGCGCGGGGTCCGGTCGCTGGTGGTGATCACCTCGGGCCTCGGCGCGCAAGGCGCCGACCTGCTGGCCTCCTGCCGCAGGCACGGCATGCGGCTGGTCGGGCCCAACTGCTTCGGCATCGCGGTGCCGGGCATCGGCCTGGACGCCACGTTCGCCAGCAGCCATCCCACGGCCGGCATCGCCGGGCTGGTGGTCCAGTCGGGCGGTATTGGGGTATCGCTGCTCGATCACCTGTCCCGGCTGGGCATCGGCGTTTCCTCGTTCGCGTCGGTCGGCGACAAGTACGACGTGTCCAGCAACGACATGCTGACCTGGTGGGAGCAAGATGGCCAGACCAGGCTGGCCGTGCTGTACGTGGAGTCGTTCGGCAGCCCGCGCAAGTTCGGCCGCACCGCCCGCCGGGTCGGGAACCGGATGCCGGTGCTCACAGTGATCGGCGGCAGGTCCGCCGCGGGCCAGCGGGCCGCCGCCTCGCACACCGCGGCGGCGGCCACCCCGCTGGTCACCCAGGAAGCCCTGTTCGGCCAGGCCGGCATCATCGCCGTGACCGGCCTGGGCGAACTGGTGGAGACCATCGCCATGCTGGCGGGCCAGCCGCTGCCGGCCGGGAACCGGGTGGCGATCGTCACCAACGCTGGTGGCGCCGGGGTGCTCGCGGCTGATGCCTGCGGTGACAACGGGCTGCAGGTGGCCGGCCTGTCCAGCGCCACCCGGCGCAGGCTGACCCGGCTGCTGCCGGCCGGGGCAGTGGTGACCGGCCCGGTGGACACCACTGCCGCCGTCAGCGAGGCGGTGTTCCGCGGCTGCCTGGCGGAGGTGGCGGCGGACCAGGGGGTGGATGCGCTGCTGGTGGTCGCCGTTCCCACGGCTCTGGCGGATCTGCGCAAGGCCGTCAGCGCCGCCGCCGTCGGCAAGCCACTGGTGGCCTGCATGCTCGACCAGCAGGAGACCGTCGCCATGCTGCCCCAGCTGGGCGCGCCCAGCCCCGGTCAAGCGGCCAAGCCCGCCACGCCCGGGCCAGGCCCGGCAGGCGCACTGGATGGCCAGGCCGGCGAGCGGGCGGTTCCCGTCTACGCCTACCCGGAAGGTGCGGCCAGGGCGCTCGGGCACGCCGCGAAGTACCGCAGGTGGCGTGAGCAGCCGCCGGGCCAGGTCCCCTACCTCGGCGGGGTGCGGGCCGCGGATGCCCGCGCCCAGCTGGGGCGGTTCCTGGCCAGCCATCCCGGCGGTGGCTGGCTGCCCCCGGCCACGGTCGGCGACCTACTGCAGTGCTACCAGATCCCGCTGGTCGACACCCGGCTGGCGGCGGACGAGCAGGCGGCGGTGGCCGCCGCCGCCGAACTGGGCGGCCCGGTCGTCCTCAAGGCCGACGTGCCCGGGCTGGTGCACAAGACCGAGGCCGGCGCGGTCAAGCTGTACCTGCGCGACGAGCAGGAGGTGCGGGCGGCCTACCAGGATCTGTCGGCCGCGTTCGGGGCGGATCTGACCGGCGTGCTGGTGCAGCCGATGCTCACCGGCGGCGTCGAGGTGCTGATCGGCGTGGTGCAGGAGGAGGTGTTCGGCCCGCTGGTGGTGTTCGGCCTGGGCGGGGTCGCCACCGACGTGCTCGGTGACCACGCGGCCCGGCTCACCCCGCTCACCGACGTGGACGCGGACGACCTCATCCGCAGCGTGCACGCGGCACCGCTGCTGTTCGGCCACCGGGGCAGCCCGCCGGTGGACACCACCGCGCTTCGCGACATGCTGTTGCGTGTCAGCCGTTTGGCCGAAGATCTGCACGAGGTTTCCGAACTCGATCTCAACCCGGTCATCGCGACCAGCACGGGTGCCCATGCCGTGGACGCCCGGATCCGGGTCAGCCCGGCCCAGCCGCGGGACCCGTTCCTGCGGCGGCTCCGCTGACACCGGCACCACCCCGGCAAAGGAGGAAGCAGATGGCAGCAGACCCCGGCGGGCAGCGGCCCCGCATCGTGGCCGGTGTGGACGGATCCCCTCCTCCCTGGCGGCCCTGCGGTGGGCGGTCCAGCAGGCCGGGCGCACCGGCGGCACCGTGGATGCCGTCATCGCCTGGCAGTTCCCGGCCACCGGCAACTTCGGCTGGGCGCCGGTCTCGGCGATCGACGACCTCGACTTCGAGTCGGCCGCCAAGCACACCCTGGAGCAGGCGATCGGCAGCCTGGGTGAACTGGCGGCCGGCGTGCCGGTGCAGCCACTGGTGATGCAGGGGCTGCCGGCGCAGGTGCTGCTGGACGCGGCCGTGGGGGCGGACCTGCTGGTGGTCGGCAGCCGCGGTCATGGCGGGTTCGCCGACGCGCTGCTCGGCTCGGTCAGCCAGCACTGCGTGCACCACGCGCCCTGCCCGGTGGTGGTCATGCGCGGAGAGGAGCAGGCCGATGGCTGACCTGACCGGCGGCCACCCCGGCTCCCCGGTGGCCGTGCTGGAACCGCTGGCCGAGGCCGAATGCCTGCGGCTGATCTCGCCGGGCGGGATCGGCCGGATCGCCTACTCGGGCCGGTACGGGCTGACCGTGCTGCCGGTCAACTACAAGCTGCACGACGGGGCCATCGTGTTCCGGACCTCACAGCGCAGCTTGACCGGCGAGGATCTGCGGACCGGGATCGCCCACGCCGAGTACCTGGTGGCGTTCGAGATCGACCACATCGACCCGATCAGCCGGGAAGGCTGGAGCGTGCTCATCCACGGCCCGGCACACCACATGGACTCCGAGGCGGAGCGGGCGGCCGTGCTGGCATCGGAGGTCGAGCCGTGGCCGGGCGGGCCGCACGAGCACGCCATCCGGATCATCCCGGAGCGGATCACCGGGCGCCGGCTGCGCCGGATGCCACCGGCAGGCGAGCCGGCCTAGCCCAGGCCTAGCCCGCGGCCGGTGCCCCCGGCCAGGCCCAGTCACGGACCTCGGGCAGGTCCTCGCCGTGCTCCCGGGTCCAGGCCCAGTGCCGGGCCCGGGTGTCCACCATCTCCTGCCGCAGCCAGGCGGCGGTCCTGTTCAGCCCGGGCACCCGGTCGATCACGTCCATCACCAGGTGGAACCGGTCCATGTTGTTACGCACGACCATGTCGAACGGGGTGGTCGTGGTGCCTTCCTCGATGTAGCCGCGGACGTGGATGTTGCCGTGCCCGGCCCGCCGGTAGGTGAGCCGGTGGATCAGCCACGGGTAGCCGTGGTAGGCGAAGATCACCGGCCTGCCGGTGGTGAACAGCGCATCGAACTCGGCCTCGTTCATCCCGTGCGGGTGCTCGGACTCCGGCTGCAGCCGCATCAGGTCGACCACGTTCACCACCCGGACCCGCAGTTCCGGCAGGTGGGTGGCCAGAATGCTGGCCGCGGCCAGCACTTCCAGCGTCGGCACGTCGCCGGCGCAGGCCAGCACGACGTCCGGTTCGGCGCCGTCGCCGTCGCTGCTGGCCCACTCCCAGATCCCGGCACCGCGGGTGCAGTGCAGGATCGCGGCCTCCATGCCCAGCCAGTCCTGGCACGGCTGCTTGCCCGCGACGATGACGTTGACGTAATCCCGGCTGCGCAGGCAGTGATCGGCCACCGACAGCAGTGTGTTCGCGTCCGGCGGCAGGTAGACCCGGATCACCTCGGCCTTCTTGTTCATCACATGATCGATGAAGCCCGGATCCTGGTGCGAGAAGCCGTTGTGATCCTGCCGCCAGACATGCGAGGTGAGCAGGTAGTTCAGCGACGCGACCGGCCGCCGCCAGGGCAGCGCGCGGGATACCTTCAGCCATTTCGCGTGCTGGTTGAACATCGAGTCGACGATGTGGATGAACGCCTCGTAGCAGGAGAAGAAGCCGTGCCGGCCGGTCAGCAGGTACCCCTCCAGCCAGCCCTGGCAGGTGTGCTCGGAGAGGATCTCCATCACCCGGCCGTCGGTGGCCAGGTGCTCGTCCACCGGCAGGACCCGCTCCTGCCAGGTCTTGCCGGTCACCTCCAGCAGCGCGGTCAGCCGGTTCGACTCGGTCTCGTCCGGGCCGAACACCCGGAAGTTGGCGCTGCCGGCGTTGAGCCGCATCACGTCGCGCAGCATGCCGCCGAGCACCCTGGTTGGCTCGGACAGGCTGGCGCCGGGGACGGGCACATCGATGGCGTAGTCCCGGAAGTCCGGCAGCGCCAAATCCCGCAGCAGCAGGCCCCCGTTCGCGTGCGGGCAGGCGCCCAGCCGCAGGTCACCCTCCGGAACGTGGGCCAGCAGTTCCGGCCGGGGCCGGCCCTGGCCGTCGAACAGTTCCGCCGGCCGGTAGGACAGCAGCCAGTCGGACAGCTGCCGCAGGTGCGCCGGGTTCGTCCTGACCTCGGCCAGCGGCACCTGGTGCGACCGCCAGGTGCCGGCCACCGGCAGCCCGTCCACCTCGGCCGGCCCGGTCCAGCCCTTGGGGGTGCGCAGCACGATCAGCGGCCAGCGCGGCCGCTCCCCGCCACCGCCGGCCCGGGCCCGCTCGCCGATGGCCGCGATCGCGGCCAGGGCCCCGTCCACCGCCACCGCCATCTGCTGATGCATAATGGATGGCTCATCGCCGGTCACGTAGACCGGCTGGTAGCCGTAGCCACGCAGGAGCGCATCGAGTTCGCTGCCGGGGATCCTGGCCAGCAGCGCCGGATTGGCGATCTTGTAGCCATTCAGGTGCAGGATCGGCAGGACCGCGCCGTCCCGCGCCGGGTTCAGGAACCGGTGCCCGTGCCAGCCGGTCGCCAGCGGGCCGGTCTCGGCCTCGCCGTCGCCGACCACACACGCCACCACCAGGCCCGGGTTGTCGAAGGCGGCGCCGAAGGCATGCGCGAGTGAATAGCCAAGTTCCCCGCCCTCGTGGATGGAGCCGGGCGTCTCCGGCGCCACATGGCTGGGCACCCCGCCGGGGAAGGAGAACTGCCGGAACAGCTCGGCCATCCCGGCCGCATCCCGCGGCACGCCCGGGTACACCTGCGTATAGCTGCCCTCCAGCCAGCTGTTGGCGAGCGCGGCCGGGCCGCCATGGCCCGGCCCGATCACGATCATCATGGGCGTGCCGCGCGCCCGGATCGCCCGGGACAGGTGGGCCCAGATGAAGTTCAGCCCGGGCGAGGTGCCCCAGTGGCCGAGCAGCCGCGGCTTGATGTGCTCGGGCCGCAGCGGCTCGGTCAGCAGCGGGTTGGCCAGCAGGTAGATCTGGCCCGCTGCCAGGTAGTTGGCGGCCCGCCAGTAGGCGTCCAGGCCTGCCAGTTCCCCGCCGGTCAGCGCTTCGGCGTCAGTCCTGCTCATGGGCACTGTGGACGACCACGACCGGGCAGGACGCGCCGGTGACGCAGTGCAGGCTCACCGAGCCGACCAGCATCCCGGCGAAAGCCCGGTGCCCGCGGCTGCCGACCACCAGCAGGTCGGCCCCCTTCGACGCCTCGACCAGCACCTGGGCGGCGTGCCCGTAGCCGAGCGTGGCCTCCACCCCCGCGGGCGCTGGCCCGCCGTAGACCTTGGTGACCACCTCGTTGAGTGTCTCCCTCTCCTGCTCCTCGGTCTGGTGGTGGATGGACTCGGGCGCGACCTCGATGGGCGGCCCGCCAACCGCACCCGGGTAGTGCCAGGCCAGGATGGCCCGGACCCGGGCACCGGTCGCGGCGGCGTAACGCGCCGCCCAGGCCAGCGCCGCCACCGAATCCGCGGAGCCGTCCACACCCACCACCACGAGCTGCTGCCCGGTGCTCTCGGTCGTCATCGCTGTCAGCCTTCCTGTCTCATGGCATGCATGCCATAGCCAGCGGGGAATAGCCAGGCGGCTACTCCCCCAGGAGCCATCGAACCCGGTCACACCCGCGCTGTACAGGGTCAGAAGTCCCACCAGCACCGGTAGCGCCATGCCGTTCGGGTGATCACTAGGGACTTCCGGCCCTGCCTGCGCGGCCATCTGTGTCTGAACCTGAAGGTGAACGACGTGGTTCACGTTACCGGGAGTCCTGGCGACGTTCCCGGAAGGAGGGTTCCAATGTCCAGCACCACATCTCATCGCTGGGCGCCACGAACACGGGACGACACCTTGGCACAGCTGTCGCCGCGCGATCAGCGCAAGGCCCGCACCATCGGGCTGACCTCGGCCACCGGCCTGGTCATCGGCAGCATTATTGGCACCGGAGTGTTCGCCATGCCGGCCGTGCTGGCCAGCGCGGGCACCATCTCACTGCTCGTGCTGGCAGTGATCGCGGTCGGTGCCACCCTGCTGGCCATCATGTTCGGCCAGCTGACCAAGCGGGTGCCGAACTCCGACGGCGGGCTGTACGCCTACGCCCGACATGAGTTCGGCGACTTCGCCGGCTACCTGACCGGCTGGTGCTACTGGATCCAGTGCTGGGCGGGCAACGCCGCCATCGTCGCAGCCTGGGTGTTTTACGTGGATGCGCTGTTTGGCATCCACCCGTCGGCCATGGGGAACTGGGCCATCGCCCTCACCGGGCTGTGGATCCCGGCCGCGGTCAACCTGACCGGGGTCAGGCAGATGGCCTGGTTCCAGAACCTGACCGTGATCCTGAAGTTCCTGCCACTGCTGTTCGTCGGCATCGTCGGCTGGTTCTTCGTCGCGGGCGCCAACTTCGGCTCGTTCAACGCCTCCGGCGGAAGCCTGTACGGCGCGATCGGGATCGCCGCCGGGGTGGCCCTGTTCTCCTTCATCGGCGTCGAGGTGGCGGCCATCACCGCCAAGCGGGTGCGCAACCCGCGCAAGAACGTCGGGCGCGCATCGGTGTTCGGCACGGTCGCCAGCGCCGTGCTGTACGTGGTGGTGACGGCAGCGGTGATGGGCCTGGTGCCGCACCACGCGCTGGTCAACGACACCACCCCGTTCGTCACCGCGTTCAACACGATCTTCACCCACGGGGCCTGGGCGGGCAAGCTGGTCGCCGCGCTGGCCGTGATCTCGGGGATCGGGGCGCTGAACGGCTGGACGCTGGTCACCACCGAGGTGTCCAGGGCGGCCGCCGCCGACGGCGTATTCCCGCCCGCCTTCGCCTGGGCCGACCGCAAGGACACGGCCTGGTTCGGGATCGTGATGGCGGCGCTGCTGCCCTCGGTGCTGATGCTGTGGAGCTACACCACCGCCACCGGCCTGAAGGTGTTCACCGACCTGGTCGACCTGGCCGTGGTCACGGTGGCCATCCCGTACCTGTTCTCGGCCTGCGCACAGCTCACCTACCTGGTGTCGAAGCGGCGCCGGGTGCAGGGCTGGCTGCTCGCCCGGGACCTGTGCATCGCCGGGGCGGCCACGCTGTTCTCCATGTGGGTCACCTTCGCCGCCGGCTACCAGGCCGTGTACCAGGCACTGGTGGTCGTGCTGATCGGCGTGATCATCTACGCGTTCATGAAGGCGCGCCGGGAGCGGCTCGGCCAGGTGCCGACGCCGGTCGACCTCCCGCCCGAGCCAGCTAGCGACGCGTAAGACGGATCGGCCAGTTCGCCGCCCCGCCGGCGGCGGGGCGGCGAACTTTGTTCCCGGCAGGCGACTCTCCCCAGCGGGGCCGCCGCCCTCGGTAGCATCACGTCAGTGTCAGGCGTGACGGTCCCCGACACCAGCCAGCCGGCCGCCGGCGATCCGGGCGGCGTCGTGCTGGTGCTGAACTCGGGCAGTTCCTCGGTCAAGTTCGCACTGCTGGCGCCGGCCAGCAGTGAACGGCTGCTGTCCGGGCTCGGCGAACGGCTCGGCACCCCGGCGGCATCGGCCCGGTTTCAGTGGTCGGGCGCCCCGGCCACCACCCGGCAGCTTCCCGGCGGCAGCCACCGGGCGGTGGTGAGCCTGCTGCTGGACCAGTTGGCGTCCTCGGACTATGCCGGCCGGCTGCTCGGCGCCGGCCATCGGGTAGTGCATGGCGGGCAGCGGTTCTCCGCCTCGGTGCTGGTGGATGAGGACGTGCTGGCCGCGCTGCGGTCGATCAGTTACCTGGCCCCGATCCACAACCCGGCCAACCTGGCCGGCCTGGCAGCCGTCCGGGCCATGCTGCCCGGGCTGCCGCAGGTTGCCGTGTTCGACACCGCGTTCCACCAGACGATGCCCCCGCACGCCTACCGCTACGCGGTGCCCGAGGACTGGTTCACCCGGTACGGAGTGCGGCGCTACGGGTTCCACGGCACCAGCCACCGGTATGTGGCGGAGCGGGCCGCGGCCCTGCTCGGCCAGCCCCAGCACGGGCTCCGGCTGGTCACCGCCCACCTCGGCAACGGGTGCAGCGCGGCGGCGATCAGCGATGGCCGGTCGGTGGACACCACCATGGGGCTCACCCCGCTGGAAGGGCTGGTGATGGGAACCCGGTCCGGCGACGTCGATCCGGGCCTGGTCGGCTACCTGGCCCGCCGCAGCGGCCTGACCGCCGACGAGATCACCGACGCGCTGAACAACGCCAGCGGGCTGGCCGCGCTGTCCGGCCGCGGCAACGACATGCGCGCCATCACGGCCGCCGCCGCGGCTGGCGACGAGCGGTCCCGGCTGGCCCTGGACGTGTTCGTGCACCGGCTGTGCCGGGCGATCGCCGGGCTGGTGGCCAGCCTGGGCCGGCTCGACGCGCTGGTGTTCACCGGCGGCATCGGTGAGAACAGCACCGAGGTCCGCGGCCGGGCACTGCACCGACTGGGTTTTCTCGGCCTGGCCGAGGACCCGGCGGCCAATGCCAGCCACGGGCGCCACACCGGCGGGCGGATCAGCCTGCCCGGCCCGGTACAGGCGCTGGTGGTGCCGACCGATGAGGAATTCATGATCGCCCGTGACACCGCCCGGGTGATCGCCGGGGACTGACCGGCCGCCGCGGCCGGGGACCGACGCCACCCGCCCCCGGGACCTCCGGCCCTGCCCGCGCCACCCCGCACGGGCGAGCCTGAAGGTGCCACCTTCGGCACACCCAAGAGGAGGTGCGGGCAATGGGCCTGACCTGGCGCGACGGCGTGACCACAGTCTTCATGGCCGCGATCGCCGCCTGCTACGCCGCCTTTCTCGGCGGCACCAGCGCATGGCTGATCTCCAGCGCGCGGGGCACCACGACCGCGGTGCTGGTCCTGGGCATGGTCGGCGGCTGCGCCATCGGCGCGGTCGGCGAGCTGTACACCGGCGGCCAGCCGCGTCCGGCGCGGATCCTGCGGGCCATCGCGACCACATTGGGGCTGGTCGCGCTGATCGCCGGCGTCATCGGGCTAATCACCGGCAGCACGGTCGCGCTGGCCGTGCTGGTGGCGGCCACGTTCGCGCTCTGGCTGGTCTCGACCGGCCGGCACGCGTTCACCCGCCGGCCCGGCAGCAGCATCCACCGCGACCAGCACGAGGTGATCCAGCCGGCGGATCCGGCCAAGCACTGATGCACTCACGCGGGGGCGGTGGACCCGCGGCCCACCTGCCGGGGCTCATCGGATCGTGCTGATTCCGGTCTGGCTGATCACGCTGATACCGTTGGCATTATAATACTGTCGGTATTAAGATACCGTTGTTATGGAACGTCTGCGCCGGGCCGAGCAGGCTGAACGCAACCGCACGCGGGTGCTTGCCGCCGCCCGCCAGGTCTTCCTGGCCCGCGGGTACCAGGGGGCAACGCTGGAACAGATCGCCGACGAGGCGGGCTTCTCCAAGGGCGTTGTGTACTCGCAATTCGAGAGCAAGGCTGATCTGTTCATCGCCCTGCTGGAAGCCAGGATCGAAGAGCGGGCGGCCGAGAATGCCCGGCTGGCGGAGTCCCTGCCCGACGGCGATCTGCTGGCCCTGCTCGACCATTTCGCCCGCGGTGACCAGGCCACGCCCGGCTGGCAGCTGCTGGTGATCGAGTTCCGGGTGCATGCCGCGCGCGATCCAGCGCTCAGCCGCCGCTACGCGGCTGCCCATGCCCGCACCGTAGCTGCGCTGGCCGGTGTGCTGGCCACTTTCTGGACGCGGGGCAGCCTGGTACCGGCGGTCACCCCGCATCAGCTGGCCGAGCTGATGCTGGCCTTCAGTGCAGGTGCCGCGCTTGAGCAGGCGGCCAATCCCACCGCACTGGGTGGCACCCAGGTGGCCGCCCGGCTGACCCAGGTGCTGGCGCCACTGATCCGGCCGCCGGCACCGGTCGAGGCCGCCGGGCCGGCACAGCCATGACCGCCCCGGCCGTGCCCGCCCCGGCTGCCGTCCTGCCGGCCAGGGTGGCCGCTGAGCTGGCCTGGCGTCTGGGCAAGCACACCGGACGGCTTGGCTGGGACCCCGTCCAGCTAGCCGTCCATCAGCGGCAGCGGCTGCGGATGCTGCTCGCGTATGCGGCTGAGTACTCCCCGTTCCACGCCCGCCGCTTGCGTGGGCTGGATCTGAGCCGGTTCGAGACCAGCGACCTGGCCCAGCTGCCGGTGATGACCAAGAGCCAGCTGATGGCGGAGTTCGATGACGTCGTCACCGACCGCCGGCTGAGCCGCAGCCTGGCCGAGCAGCACCTGGTCGCCTCCACGCACAGCCCGGGCCTGCTGCTGGGTGAGTACGTGTGCCTGGCCTCGGGTGGCAGCTCCGGGCTGCGCGGCGTCTTCCTGCAGACGCTGGGCGAGTTCACCGATTTCGTCGCCTCGCTCGTCCGGCGGGGATATGCCCGAGCGCTGGCCGCGGGCGGGCCGCCGCCGGAGGGCCTGGTGCTGGGCATCGTCGCGGCCGCGTCACCGGTGCATTCCAGCGGTTTCGGTGCGGCCGTCGCCACCGGGCCACCGGTCCGGCTGATTCCGGCGCCGGCGACGCTGCCGCTGGCTGAGATCGTTGCCCGGCTCAACACCGCCCAGCCGCCTGCCCTGCTCGGCTATGCGTCCAAGCTGGCCGAACTGGCCCGCGAGCAGCTGGCCGGGCGGCTCGCCATCGCCCCGCGGTCGGTGACATCGATCTCCGAAGTGCTCACCGCGACGGACCGTGCCGTCATCGAGCGGGCGTTCGCAGTGCCGGTCATCGACTCGTTCGTATCGACCGAGGGACTCGTCGGACACAGCGAGCCTGGCGGGTCGGTGATGAGCTTCGCCAGCGACATGTGCCTGGCCGAATTGGTCGACGACGGCAACCACCCGGTACCGCCCGGCGTGCCGTCGGCGAAGGTGCTGGTGACCAACCTGCACAACCTCACCCAGCCGCTGATCCGCTACGAACTCACCGACCGGTTCTGCGCACCAGCAGGCACATCAGCACCTGGGTGGCTGCGTGCCCGCGTTGACGGGCGGGCCGATGACGTCTTCCGGTACGGCCGGGTAACCGTCCATCCGCACGTGATCCGCGGCGTCCTGGCCAGCGATGCCGCGGTACGTGAGTACCAGGTGCGGCAGACCCCGGGCGGCATCGACGTGGCCTGCGTCACCGGCGGTCACCCAGCCGCCGCGATCATGAATGCCCGACTGGAGCAGGCCTTGCGCGACGCGGGACTCTCCGCGCCGCAGGTCAGCGTCACCCTCGTCGAAGCGATCGCCCGTGACCCCCGGACCGGCAAGGTCAGGCGCTTCATACCCGAGCCGCCGCGACCAGGGCAGGCCGCGCGCTGAGGTGCAGGGACCGGACTTCGGCGGGCCGGTCCAGGCCAGCCGCCTACCAGGGGCCGTGGCCATGGTTGGCGGCCTGCAGGACGGTGACATAGCCGGCCCGCTCGTAGGCCGCCTGGTCGGTGCCGGCCGGCACCGCCAGCAGCCCCCGCAGCTCGGCCAGGCTGGCGAACCCCTTGCGGTCCATCCACGCGCTCAGCTCGCGGAGCAGGACGCTGGCGTAGCCCGGGCCGTGCCGCAGCAGCGCCGACGCGGTCATCACCACGTCCGCTCCGGCCAGCAGGTAACGGGCGACATCGGCCGCGTCCTCGACCCCGGTGGTCGCGGCCAGCGAGGCGCGCACCCGGCCTGCCAGCAGCGCTATCCAGGCCCGTGGCAGCCGCGCCTCGGCCGGGCTGGACAGCCCGAACCCGGTCGTGACGGTGAGCGTCTCCGGGTCGATGTCGGGCTGAAGGAACCGGTTGAACAGCACCAGCCCGTCGGCGCCCGCGTGATCCAGCCGCAGGGCCATCTCGCCGGTCGAGCTGAAGTAGGGGCTCAGCTTCACCGCCACCGGCACGCTGACCGTGGCCTTGACGCTGGTCAGCACCTCCACCAGCCGCTGCTCCACGTCCCGCCCGGGCAGCAGCGGGTTGCCCGGCAGGTGGTAGATGTTCAGCTCGATCGCGGCCGCGCCCGCTCCTTCCAGCGCGCTGGCGTAGTCCGTCCAGCCACCGGCGGTGACCCCGTTGAGGCTGGCGATCACGGGCACATCCACCGCCGCGACCGCCCGCGTCAGCAGGCTCAGGTACCGGCCGGCGCCGGGCCGGTCGCCCGCGTTCTCCGGGAAGAACGAGAGCGACTCGGCGAAGCTCTCCGTGCCGGCGTCGGCCAGCAGCGCGTTCCTGGCCGCCTCCGCGTTCAGTTCCTCCTCGAACAGCGAGTAGAGCACCACCGCACCGGCCCCGCCGTCAGCCAGCCGCCGGACCCCGTTGACGGTGTTCGACAGCGGGGACGCCGAGGCGACCAGCGGGTTGCGCAGGTCCAGGCCGAGGTAACGGGTCGACAGAATCCATCACTGCCCCTTCCGCGCATCGGCCGGGAACCGGGCCGGGCCATGGGTGGCCATCTCCTCGTAGATGTTCCAGCGCTGGTCCACTGCCTGCTGGGCGAGCACCGCCAGCCGCTCCGCCTCGGCCGGGTCGGTCGTGGCCAGCGCACGGTAGCGCAGTTCCCGCTGGGTGTAGTCGGCCAGAGCGATCCGGGGCCGGGGCGAGTCGAGCAGGAACGGGTTGCCGCCATCAGCCCGGACGACCGGGTCGTAGCGGATCAGCGGCCAGTGCCCGCTGGCCACCGCCCGGTACTGCTGGTCGAGCCCGTCGCGGATGTCGATGCCGTGCGCGATGCAGTGGCTGTAGGCGATCACCAGCGACGGACCGTCGTAGGCCTCCGCCTCGCGGAAGGCGCGCAGCGTCTGCTGCGGGTCGGCACCCATCGCCACCCGGGCCACATACACGCTGCCGTAGGCGATCGCCTGCAGGGCCAGATCCTTCTTGGGCACCGTCTTGCCGGCCGAGGCGAACTTGGCCACCGCACCCAGCGGGGTCGCCTTGGACGCCTGGCCGCCGGTGTTGGAGTAGACCTCGGTGTCCATCACCAGCACGTTCACGTTGCGCCCGCTGGCCAGCACATGATCAAGCCCGCCCGAACCGATGTCGTAGGCCCAGCCGTCACCGCCGACAATCCACACGCTGCGCCGCAGCAGGTGGTCGGCAACGCTGGCCAGGTCGTCGGCGGCCGGGCCGGCCAGGCCGGCCAGCCGCCGCTTCAGCTCGGCGACCCGGTCCCGCTGGGCGGCCAGCTCGGACTCCCGCAGCTGCGGCGCGGCCAGGATGTCATCGACCAGTTCGGGGCCGACGAGCCTCGCGCAGTTCGGTGAGCCGCCGCCGGGCCAGCTCGGTGTGCCGGTCGGCGGCCAGCCGGAACCCCAGCCCGAACTCGGCGTTGTCCTCGAACAGCGAGTTGGACCAGGCCGGGCCGCGGCCGTCCGGGCCAGCCGTCCACGGGGTGGTCGGCAGGTTGCCGCCGTAGATGGACGAGCAGCCGGTCGCGTTGGCGATCATCAGCCGGTCACCGAACAGCTGCGACATGAGCTTGAGATAAGGCGTCTCACCGCAGCCTGCGCAGGCCAGGGAGAACTCGAACAGCGGCTGCAGGAACTGGGACCCGCGCACCGTGCCGAAGTCCACCCGGGACCGGTCGGCCACCGGCAGGGTCTCGAAGAACGCGATGTTCTCCCGCTCGGCGGCCACCAGCGGCGCCCGCTCGGTCAGGTTGATGGCCTTGCGGTCGCTGGCCGCCGGCGCGGTGACCGGGCAGGCTTCCACACACAGCCCGCAGCCGGTGCAGTCCTCCACATACACCTGCAGCGTGTACAGGTTGCCGGGCAGCCCGCGGGCGTCCAGCGGGGCCGACTGGAAGGTGGCCGGGGCCCCGGCGCGCAGCGATCCCTCGTAGAAGGTGGACCGGATGACGCTGTGCGGGCAGACGAAGCTGCAGTTGCCGCACTGGATGCACAGCTCCGGATCCCACTGGGCGACCAGGTCGGAGACGTTGCGCTTCTCGTAGGCGGTGGTGCCGCTCGGGTAGCTGCCGTCCACCGGCAGGGCGCTGACCGGCAGGTCATCCCCGCGGCCGGCCATCATCTCCGCGGTGACCGTGCGGACGAACTCCGGCGCCTGCAGGGGCACCACCGGCGGCAGGTCACGGCCGGAGGTGACGGCACCGGGGATCTCGATCTGGTGCAGCCCGGCCAGCGCCCGGTCCACCGCCGCCTGGTTCTTCGCCACCACCGCCGCACCGCGGCGGCCATAGGTCTTGGCGATGGCTGCCTTGATCTTCGCGATCGCCTCGTCCGCGGGCAGCACCCCGGAGATGGCGAAGAAGCAGGTCTGCAGCACGGTGTTGGTCCGGCCGGCCAGGCCGACCTCGCGGGCGATCCGGTTCGCGTCGATCGCATACAGCCGGATCCGCTTGGCCAGGATCTTCGCCTGCACCGGCCGGGACAGCGCGTCCCACACCTGGCCGGCCGGGTAGGGGCAGTTGAGCAGCAGCGTCGCCCCCGGCGCCGCCCGGCCGAGCACATCCACCTGGTCCAGCAGGCCGAAATGGTGGCAGCCGATGAAGCCCGCCTGCGCCACCAGGTAGGGCGCGCTGATCGGATCGGGCCCGAACCGCAGGTGGGAGACGGTCTGCGAGCCCGACTTCTTCGAGTCGTAGACGAAATACCCCTGCGCGTGCAGGTTCGGGTCCCCGCCCAGGATCTTGATCGTGTTCTTGTTCGCGCCGACCGTGCCGTCCGAGCCCAAGCCGAAGAAGACCGCCCGGAAGGTGCCCGCCGGCTCCACCTCCAGCGCCGGGTCATACGGCAGGCTGGTCCCGGACACGTCGTCGTTGATGCCGATGGTGAACCGGCGCCGGGGCCGGTCTGCCGCCAGTTCCGCGAAGATGCCGGCCACCATGCCGGGGGTGAACTCCTTGGAGG
This sequence comes from uncultured Actinomycetes bacterium, assembly GCA_963837105.1. Classification (GTDB taxonomy): domain Bacteria; phylum Actinomycetota; class Actinomycetes; order Streptosporangiales; family Streptosporangiaceae; genus UBA9676. Next base: position 69,520 of record CAWIMG010000020.1, read on the forward strand.
ACAGGCCATACCGGCCGCCGATGACCAGCGGCATCAGCTCCCGGTCCCCACTGGTGTAAGCCTCCGCCAGGGTGGCGGCCACATCCAGGAACAGCGGCTCACCGGCCGAGCCCGGTTCCTTGGTCCGGTCCAGCACGGCGACCCGGCGGGTGGTCGCGGGCAGGGCCGCCAGCAGTGCCTGCACCGGGAACGGCCGGTACAGCCGGACCTGCAGCACCCCGACCCGCTCGCCGGCCGCGCACAGATGGGCGGCGGTCTGCCGGGCCGTCTGCCCGGCCGAGCCCATCACGACGATCACCCGGTCCGCCGCCGGGTCGCCGTGGTACTCCACGATGCGGTAGTCGCGGCCGGTCCGCTGCCCGAGCGTCGTCATCGCGTCCTGCACGGCACCGGGCACGGCGGCGTAGAACGGGTTCACGGTCTCGCGGGCCTGGAAGTAGGTGTCGGGATTTTGCGCCGTGCCGCGGATGAAGGGGTGCTCGGGCGACAGCGCCCGCCCCCGGTGCGCCCGGATCGCCTCGTCGCCGATCAGCGCCCGCAGATCGTCATCGGACAGCAGGTCGATCGTGTTCAGCTCGTGCGAGGTGCGGAACCCGTCGAAGAAGTGCACGAACGGCACCCGGGTGGCCAGGGTCGCCGCCTGCGCCACCAGCGCCAGATCGTGCGCCTCCTGCACTGAGGCCGCGGCCAGCAGGGCGAACCCGGTCTGCCTGACCGCCATCACATCCGAGTGGTCACCGAAGATGGACAGCCCCTGCGCCGCCAGCGAGCGGGCGGCGACGTGCATGACCGCCGAGGTCAGCTCACCAGCGATCTTGTACATGTTCGGGATCATCAGCAGCAGGCCCTGGGAGGCGGTGAAGGTGGTGGCCAGCGCGCCGCCCTGGAGCGCGCCGTGCAGTGCCCCCGCCGCACCCGCCTCGCTCTGCATTTCCACCACCGCCGGCACCGTCCCCCACAGGTTCGGCCGGTGCTGGCTGGACCACTCGTCCGCCAGTTCGGCCATCGGCGACGACGGGGTGATCGGGTAGATGCAGCAGACCTCGTTGAGCCGGTAGGCGACCGAGACCGCCGCCTCGTTGCCGTCGATGGTGGCGCGCATCAGCCATCCTCCGGAACCATCTCGATGGCGTGCACCGGGCACTGCTCGTAACAGGCACTGCAGCCGGTGCACCGGTCATAGTCGAACTGGTAGCGGTGGCCAGGGCCCAGCTTGATCACCGCGTCCTCCGGGCAGGCACCCAGGCAGCCGTCGCATTCGAAGCAGTTGCCGCAGGACAAGCAGCGCCCCGCCTCGTAGACGGCCTCGGCCTCGGTCAGCCCGCCGACGACCTCCGCGAACCCGGACACCCGCTGCTCCGGCGGGGTTTCCGGCTGCTGGCGCCGGGCGGCGTCGCCGAAGTACCACAGGTTGAGCAGGCCAAACTCGGCCAGCGGATGCTTGGCCGGGTAAGCCGCGGCACCGCCGCCGCGCAGCCAGGCGTCGATCTGCCGGGCGGCCTTCTTGCCGTGTCCCACCCCGACCGTCACCGTCCGCTCGGCCGGCACCATGTCGCCGCCCGCGAACACGCCCGGGCAGCCGGTCATCAGCGACGCCGACACCCGCACCGTGCCGTCCGGGGTGAACTCCACCCCCGGGACCTGGCGCAGGAAGGCGGTGTCCGCCTCCTGCCCGAGGGCCAGGATCACGGTGTCGGCGGCCAGCGTCTCGAACCGGCCGGTCGGCCGCGGGAATCCATGATCGTCGAGTTCCATCGCCTCGACCGTCAGATCGGGCCCGTCGAAGGCGGTGATCGTCCGGAGCCAGTTGATCCGCACGCCCTCCCGTTCGGCGTCCTCGGCCTCCTGTTCGTGGGCCGGCATCTGGGCGCGGGTGCGCCGGTAGACGATGAGCGTGTCGTCGGCGCCCAGCCGGCGGGCCACCCGGGCAGCGTCCATCGCGGTGTTGCCGCCGCCATAGACCGCGACCCGGCGGCCGATCACTGGCCGCTCCCCCTGGGCGACACTGGACAGGAACGAGAGCGCGTCCACGATCCGCCCGGTGTCGGCGGCCGGGATGTCCACCCGCTTGGACAGATGAGCCCCGACCGCGGCGAACACCGCGTCGAAGCCGCCGTCGGCGCGCTCAGCGGCGAGGTCGGTCACCTGGTGGCCAAGGGTGAGCCGGACGCCCAGGGCGGTCATGCGGTCGACTTCGCCGTCGAGCACGTCCCGGGGCAGCCGGTAGGCGGGGATGCCGTACCGCATCATCCCGCCGGGCCGGTCCCCCGCGTCCCTGATCTCCACTTCGTGCCCGAGCCGGGTCAGGTGGTAGGCCGCGGACAGGCCGCTTGGCCCGGCGCCGATGACCAGCACCCGGCGCCCGCTGCGGGTGGGCGGCGGGTCGTACCGCCAGCCACGGTCCAGCGCGAGATCCCCGAGGAACCGCTCCACCGCGTGGATCGAGACGGCACTGTCCAGGTTCGCCCGGTTGCACTCGGTCTCGCACGGGTGGTAGCAGACCCGGCCGTGGATCGCGGGCAGCGGGTTGTCGGCGACCAGCTGCCGCCACGCCTGCTCGTGCTGGCCCGCCTGCGCATGCGCCAGCCACGCCTGGATGTTCTCCCCGGCCGGGCAGCCGGCGTTACACGGCGGCAGCAGATCCAGATAGACCGGGCGGCGCTGCCGCACCGGCCCGGACCGTCCCTGCCCGTGCCGCAGATCCGGCAGGGCCGTCATGTCCTTTCCGGGATTCACCGCACCCCCTCAAGCTGGAACACAGACCCTTCCCACTATCTACCGCGCCGCACCGGCCAGGCCAGGGACCAACGGTCCAGCGGCAGGGGCCAAACGCCGGTGGCCGCGTCCAGGTCCTGGCAGCGAGGCGGCCGGCGCCCGGCGCCGGGGCGGATCGCTGGCCAGCCCGGCAGCGCCGTTGAGCAGGGCGGAAGGGCCGTTGGGCAGGCCGGCGGGGGACGTTCGGCCGTAGCGTGCCACCAGGCGGGGCCCGACGCTGGGAATATGACCAGTCGCATTGTCATCCTGGGCGGGGGAACCGGGGGCACGCTCGCCGCCAACCGGCTGCGCCGCGACCTCGGCGACGACTGCCAGATCACCGTGGTGGATGCCGACGGGGACCACCTCTACCAGCCGGGGCTGCTGTTCGTGCCGTTTGGCCGGGTACAGCCGGCCAGCCTGATCCGCTCCCGGCCCCAGCAACTGCGCCGCGGCGTCGGCTATCACCAGTCCGCGGCCGACCGGGTCGATATCGGGGCGCGCCAGGTCCGCCTGGTGGATGGCACCGTGCTGCCCTACGACGTGCTGGTGATCGCCTCCGGGACGGCGCTGTTGCCCGAGGAGACTGAGGGCCTGCCGGAGGCCATGGCCCAGCGCCGGGCGTTCACCTTCTACGACCTGGACGGCGCGACCGGCCTGCGGGACGCACTGGCCGGCTTCACTGGCGGCCGGATCGCCGTGAACGTCGTCGACATGCCGATCAAGTGCCCGGTCGCCCCGCTCGAGTTCTGCTTCCTGGCCGACTCCTACTTCCGGCGGCGGGGCATCCGCGACCGGGTCGAGCTGACCCTGGTCACCCCGCTGGACGGCGCCTTCACCCGGGCCATCGCCAGCCGCGAGCTGGGCGGGCTGCTGGACCGTAAAGGCATCGGGCTGGTCACCGAGTTCAACACCGGCGAGGTGGACACCGGCGCCGGACGGCTGGTTTCCTTCGACGGCCGGGACGTGAGCTTCGACCTCGCGGTCATGGTGCCCATCCACGGCGGGCAGGCCTACGTCGGCCGGTCCCCGGGCCTGGGCGATGCGCTGGGCTTCGTCCCGGTGGACGAGCGGACCCTGCAGGCCAAGGCGAGCCCGGAGATCTTCGCCATCGGTGACGCCACCGACGTGCGGGCGTCCAAGGCCGGCTCGGTCGCCCACTTCGAGGGCGAGATCCTGGCCCGCAACATCGCCAGCTACCTGGCCGGGCAGCCGCTGAGCGCGAGCTTCGACGGGCACACCAACTGCTTCATCGAGAGCGGGGCGGGCAAGGCGCTGCTGATCGACTTCAACTACGCGACCGAGCCGGTGCCAGGCCACTTCCCCGGCCCCATCGGCCTGCCGCTGCTGAAGGAGTCCCGCCTCAACCACGCCGGGAAGCTGGCGTTCCAGTGGCTCTACTGGCACATGCTGCTGCCCGGGCGGGACATCCCCGGCATCTCGGACAGCATGACGCTGGCGGGCAAGCACGTGCCGGCCCATGAGCCGGCCAGCAGGTGACGAACAAGGGAGGCTGACATGCCGAGCATGACCTACGCGGGCACCGAGGTCAGCGTCAACGAGGAGGGCTTCTTCAACGACCCGGACCAGTGGCGGGAGGAGATGGCGCCCCAGATCGCCCGGGAAGCCGGGATCGAGACACTGACCGACCGCCACTGGCAGGTCATCAAGTTCATGCGGCACGAGTACGCGGAGAAGGGAACCGGGCCGAGCGTGCGCGCACTGAGCAAGACCTCCGGGGTGAGCATCAAGGAACTGTACGAACTGTTCCCCAAGGGGCCGGCCAAGCTCGCCGCGAAGATCGCCGGCATCCCCAAGCCTCGCGGCTGCATCTGATCAAAGAAAGGGACGGTGTGCCATGTCCACCGATGCCGCGACTGCCAACGGCAAGATCGAGAAGGTGTCCATCATCGTGTCCAAAGGCTCCCTGGAGGGCATCTACCCGGCGCTGATCATGGCGAACGGTGCCCGGGCGGAGGGCATCGAGGCGAACCTGTTCTTCACCTTCTTCGGCCTGGATGCCATCCACAAGGCCCGCCATGAGCACATCAAGCTCGCCACCGTCGGCAACCCCGGGCTGCACATGGCAACCTGGGCCGGTGGCCTGCCGGGTGTGTCCTCGGTGATGACCCAGTACCTGTCGCACAAGATGGAAGTGCTGGACATCCCGCCCATCCCGGAGTTCATCGAGATGATCGCCGACACCGGGGCCGGCCTGTATGGCTGCAAGGCATCGGTGGACCTGTTCGGCCTCACCCGGGATGACTTCATCGACCAGGTCAAGGACATCATCACGGTGGGTGAGTTCTATGACCTCGCCGCCGGTGGCCAGATCATCTTCACCTGATCAGACGCCGGCAAGTGGTGCCGGGCAGGCGTGGCCTGCCCGGCACTTTCTTCACCGCCGGCGCCTGCGGTGCCGCCGGTACCTCGCTACCGGCTGGCCGGCGCCATCGCGGCGGCCAGGCTCGTGCCCCATTCCCGGGCCCGTTCCTCTTCGCCCGGCCGCAGCTGGTTGTTCTTGCCGATCAGGAAGCTCTCCGGCGGCACCAGCAGGCTGAGCCCATGCTCACTGAGCTGCCTGGCGATGCCCTTGGACGCCCGGCCGGTCAACGCCGCCAGGCCGTCGAAGCGGGTGTCAAAGGCGGCGGCACGGGCCGTGAGCTGCCCCAGGGAGTCAAACCAGTCACGCAGTCCCTGCCCGGCCTCGGGGGCACCGTGGTCGAGTGAGACCTGGCTGCCCTCCTTGTGCGCCTGCTCCGCCGCCAGCCGCCGGGTGCTGGTCCGGCTCATGCCGTGGGCGTGCGTCGGCCCGCCGACCACGATCAGGTCGGCACCCGCCAGCAGTTCCTGGTCCGCCTCCGTCACCCCGACCACGCTGATGACGTTCCCCGGCGCCAGGCCGCTGGCGATCGCCCGCGCGACGTCGTGGGTGTTCCCGAACATCGATTCGTAGATGATCACTGCGCGCATGTCTGCCACCTCCCGATCCTCTGCCTCCAGCCCATCCGCCGGGGCCCGGGCCCGCCAGGGCCGAAGGGCTGCCATCGGCGGGACTTCCCGCCGGATCAGTGGACAGCCGGGTCAGCGGACAGCAGGCGACGCCTGGTCGGCCAGCCGCCCGGACGGGTCGAAAACCGACGCGCCCGCCGCCGCCAGCGCGGCCCGGGCGGCCCGGTAGTGGTGGCCGCACAGCAGCAGGTCGGTCGGGTGGTCCCGGCCTGCCGTCGGTGGCATCACCACGACCACGGTCGGCCTGGCCGAGCAGCAGCAGGCACGCTCGGCCGTGCTGAGCGCCCGCCAGTCGATGGCGGGCACGGTGGCCGCGGCCAGGCGGCATTCGTGCGGCTCAGCCTGGCCGGCCGAACAAGCGGTGGTGTTCGGCGTCATGGACCCAGCCTGGCAAGGCGGGCCGGGGCCCCGCCAGGGTCCTTTTTCCTGTCTGTGATGGCCGAACGGCCCGGCCGGGACGAAAGTCCCGCACCTGCCGGCCTGGAGTGCCCTGGCCTGGCCGGGCCGGCGTGACCAGACTGTGGCTATGCCCGTCCCGTCACCAGGGCACGCCCCGCGGGCCGGTGCCCGGTCAGCGGCTGGCCTGGGCCGGCCGGGACTGGTGATGCCCAGCGAGCCGTACGCGGCGGTGTCGGAGACCCATTCCGCGGTGGTGTTCTTCGTTGGCGACCGGGCCTACAAGCTGAAGAAGCCGGTCGATCTCGGTTTCCTCGACTTCAGCACACCAGCGGCACGGGAGCGGGCATGCCGCCGGGAGACCGAGCTCAACCGGCGTTTTGCCCCCGACGTGTACCTGGGCGTGGCCGAGATCAGCGGCCCGGCCGGTGAGCCCGGCGGCCACCTGGTGGTGATGCGGCGGATGCCGGCCGGCCGGCGGCTGTCCAGCCTGGTCCGGGCCGGCCAGCCGGTGGACCGGCCGCTGCGCGAGGTGGCCCGGGCACTCGCCGTTCAGCATGCGTCCGCTGCCCGTGGCCCCCAGATAGCCGAGCAGGGCAGCCGGGACGCGCTCCTTGGCCGCTGGCGGGACAGCTTCCGCCAGGTCCGGCAGACCGGCGGGGCGCTGCCCGGGCCGGCGGAGATTGACGAGGCCCAGTGGCTGGCAGAGCGTTTCCTGGCCGGCCGGTCAGCACTGTTCCAGGCCCGGATCGGCGCGGGGCGGATCGTGGACGGCCACGGGGATCTGCTGGCCGATGACATCTTCTGCCTCGACGACGGGCCCCGGATACTGGACTGCCTGGAGTTCGATGACCGGCTGCGCTGGCTGGACGGCCTGGATGACGCCGCTTTCCTGGCCATGGATCTGGACCGGCTGGGCGCGCCTGCCCTGGCCGAGCGGTTCATCGGCTGGTATGCGGAGTTCGCCGCGGATCCGGCGCCGCCCGCCCTGCGTCATCACTACCTGGCGTACCGGGCGTTCGTGCGGGCCAAAGTCGGCTGCCTGCGCTCGGCCCAGGGTGACCCGCGGGCCGCGGCCGGCACCGCCGAGCTGACCAAGCTGACCCTCCGCCATCTGCGGGCGGGCGCGGTCACGCTGGTCCTGGTCGGCGGCCTGCCCGGCACCGGCAAGTCGGTGCTGGCCGGAACGCTGGCGGGCCAGCTGGGCTGGACGGTGCTGGCTAGCGACCGGATCCGCAAGGAACTGGCTGGCCTGCCCCCGGAGGTGCCCGCGCCCGCGCCGTTCGGCGCCGGGATCTACACCGCGGACTGGACCACCCGCACCTATGCCGAGCTGCTCCACCGGGCCGCGGCCCTGCTGGCGGTTGGCGAGTCGGTGATCCTCGATGCGTCCTGGACCTCGCTGCGGCAGCGGGCTGACGCGGCCGCCGTCGCTGACCAGCACAGCGCGGATCTGGTGCAGCTGCGCTGCACCACGCCGGCCGGCCTGGCTGCCGAGCGGTTGGCCCGCCGCCAGGGCGGCGCCTCGGACGCGGATCCGGCGATCGCGGCGCAGCTGGCCGCAGACGAGGCGCCCTGGCCCGCCGCCATCACCATCGACACCAGCGCCCCCGCCGGGCCGGCCGGTTCGCCCGCCAGGCCGGCTGGTGCCACCGGGCTGGCTGGTGCCACCGGGCCGGTACGGCAGGCGCTGGCAGCGATCAGGCCTCACGGCCATGGGCACGTCTGGCGGCCGGCCCAGCCGGCAGTGAGGCCGGCCGCCATCGCATGGCCTAGGGCCTGCCAATTCCGGCCAAAGGACCCTGGGCAGCCAGGGGCCCACCGGGCAACCTGGAATTGCGTTGGTGGCTGCCGGGACCTGGCAGCCCATCAGAAGGAGGCAGACGATGCCTGGTATCACTGTTGGGATCGATGGATCCGATCACTCTGTCAAAGCGCTGGAATGGGCCATGAGGGAAGCGGCGATCCAGCACTCCCCAGTCACGGTCTTGATGGTGCATCTGGTGCCCATGAGCGGGTGGACTGGCAGGCCCATCACCCTGCCAGCCGATGCCGCCGAGCTTGAGAAGGCGCGGCAGACCGCGAACGAGTTGATTCTCAAGGTGACCAGCCAGCTCGGCGACGCCCAGCCGGCCTCGGTCAAGGTGAACGTGGTCAACGGTTTCCCGGCCCAGCAACTGATCGAGGCATCCCGCGACGCCGACCTGGTCGTCGTCGGATCCCGTGGCAGCGGCGGATTCGCCAAGCTCATGATGGGCTCAGTGAGCAGCCAGGTCGTGCATCACGCCCACTGCCCGGTGGTGGTGGTCCGGTAGCGCGGCGCGCAGGCTCCCGCGGTCACGACCACGGTGCCCCGGCCGTCATGGCCGGGGCACCGCTATGACTGGAGCACGCCGTGCGGGCGTCACCTACGGCGTCAGTGGCCGTGCACGATCCTGGCCCCGTCCTCCCGCACCCGGTTGACCACGTCCACCACGCCTTCGACGTCCCAGGCCAGCCGGACCGCGACAGGCAGCAAGTCCCGCTTGCCCGCCGCGGCGGGGTGGCCGGTCAGGGTCACTATGCCGTTGTGGACCTTGACCTCGATGCCGTCCGGCTCGTCCGGCAGCAGTTCGGCGAAGATGTCGCGCACTTCCCGGGCGATCTGCTCATCCGGGCGGAGGAAGACGGTGAGCAGGTCACGGCGGCTGACGATGCCCATCAGCTTGCCCTCGGGGTCGACCACTGGCAGCCGCCGGATCCGGTGCGCATTCATCAGCCGGGCGGCGGCGGCGACGGAGGCGTCGGGGTAGATGGTGATCGCGGGTGAGGTCATCAGCTGGGCCGCGGTCAGGCCCTGATGGCGCTTCCGGCCGGACGGCCAGGACAGGACCCGGCGGCCGGTGGCGGTGATATGCCCGGCCCGGGCGGCGAGCAGGTCCGCCTCCGACACGATGCCGGTCACCTTGCGTCCCATGCTCAGCACCGGCACGCCGCTGATGCGGTGCTCGGCCAGCAGGGCGGCGATCTCCTTGTACGGGGTTATCCGGTCCACGGTCACCACCGAGGTGGTCATGACATCGCGCATCCGGGTCCGCCACCGGCCGTGGTGATGCTGCCTGCTGCTGGGCGGCTGGGTGCCGGCCTTGGCGGGCTTGGCCGGATGCAGCCCGGGCTCCTCGCCGATGTGCTCGGCGATGCTGTTGACGGCGCGCGCCACGTCGGCCGGAGCGGCCCGGCCGTGCAGGGAGTCGTAATACGCGGCCCCGAGATGACGCAGCATGCCATCCATATTGGATTCTTGCTTGCTCATCGCCGTGTCCCCTCTACTTGCCAGGCACCCGGAAACAGGTACCCACCTTGATTGGACCAGGTCACGCTGCCATCGGGTAGGGCCGGAGGTGCTCTGGCCGGAGGACTTTGGGCCTGGTCTAGCGCGGCGCCTCGCCGGCGTAGCTGAGCTGGTCGTGGACCGCGACCACGCCCTCGACCCGCCGGATTTCATCGGCCAGCTCGTGGCCTGCCGAGTCGTTCTCCGGGCGGCCCGCCACGGTGACGATGCCGCCGGCGACGGTGACGGTGAACCTGCCAGGGCCCTGGGCGGCGCTGGCCGGGATCACCTCGTCGGTGACCTCCCGGCGGATGTCGGAGTCCGGCCGCAGGAAGACACCCAGCACGTCGGTCCGGCTGATGATGCCGATCAGGTGCCCGGAGTCGTTGATCACCGGCAGCCGCTTGACCCGGCGGTCCCGCATCAGCCGGGCGGCCTCCACCACCGGTGTATCGGGCCCCACCGTTACCGCCGGGCTGGTCATCAGCTCGTCCGCGGTCACCCCGGCGGCTTTGGCGTGAGTGCGGAAGTGCATCAGGCTGGCCAGCACGCCCTGGATGTCCGCCTGTTCGGCCTCCTTGTTGAGGAAGTCGGCTTCGGAGACGACGCCGATGACGCGGCCGGATCCGTCAACGACGGGAAAGGCGCTGATCCGCGATTCCCGCATCCTGGCGACCATCTCCTTGAACGAAGCATCACTCCTGACCGCCACCACCCGGGCCGTCATCACGTCCCTGACCATGCTTCTCATCGCGCAACTCCTTAGCTGTAAGGCCCGGCAATAGGACGCCGGATTGCCGGGGCCTCTAAGTCCAACCGTCGCAGCCAGGCTGGCCAGCCACCACGCGCGGACGGCCCGGGTGGGCAGGCCCAAGGCCACCGTGAGGCAGTGCCGAACGTCCCTGGCGTTGTTCCCCCAGTCAGGACCAATGCCTCTGTCGTTGACCCGGACCTGGCCCCATGGTGAGGGCATGAAACAGCCGAACCCCTCATCGGTCGCGGAGACCGTGACGCCCGGCTGCCCACCGCCAGCGGTGATAGCCGAGCTGATCCGGACGGCTGCTCTGGCGCCGTCGATGCACAACACACAGCCCTGGCGGTTCGGCTTCGTCCGTGCCAGCCAGACGGTCGAGCTCTACGCCGACCCGTCCCGGATGCTGAGTCACAGTGACCCGGCTGGCCGCGCGGTCCACATCGCGTGCGGCGCGGCCCTGTTCAACCTGCGGCTGGCGGCCGCGGTGGCGGGCCGCGAACCCCTGGTCAGGCTGCTGCCGGAAGACGCCGAGCCGATGCTGCTGGCCGTGCTCCGGCTAGGCGGCCCGCACCGTCCCGGCCAGGCTGAAGTGGAACTTCATGCCGCCATCGGAGACCGGCACACCAACCGCCGCCCGTTCAGCCACCGCAAGGTGCCATCGGGCGTGCTGGCCGAACTGCTGGAGGCCGCCGCGGCCGAGGGAGCGACGCTGCACCTGCCCGACCACGCCGAGACCGCCCGGCTGCTCTACCTGGTGCGGGATGCCGAACGCGCGCTGCTGGCCGAGCCCGGCTACCGCGCCGAACTGGCCCACTGGGTGGGCGGGGCCAGGAGCCGTGACGGCATTCCCGGCTCGGCGCTGGGCCCGCACGACCCGGGTGGCACGACACCCGTCCGCGACTTCCTGACCGACCATGACCAGCCCGCCAGTTATGCCTGGTTCGAGGAGAACCCGCAGCTGGCCGTGCTGTCCACGCCCGGCGGCTCGCGGGCGGACTGGCTGCGCGCGGGCCAGGCGCTGCAGCGCGCGTGGCTGGTCGCGACCTCCCACGGCATCGCCGCCTGCCCGCTCACCCAGCCGCTGGAGACCCCCGACGCCTGGCTGGTCCGCGATCCCCGGACCGGCAGCGACATCCCGCAGATGATACTGCGGCTCGGCTACGGGCTGCCGGTCCCGGCCACGCCCCGCCGGCCTGTCTCCGACATTCTCAACGAGCCGCACCCCGGACCCGGGTAACCAGGCCGGGGGGCGGGCGGCGCGGGACCTGGCCCCCCGGACCCGGGTAACCAGGCCGGGGGGCGGGCGGCGCGGGACCTGGCCCCCCGGACCCGGGTAACCAGGCGGGGGCGGGCGGACGGCGCGGGACCCGGCCGGGGAGGATGAGAGGGTGAGTGCCGCCAGCGCCGTCGATCTGGTCCGGGACCGTCTGGGTGAGGTGATCTTCCAGCGGGTGGCTGGGCCGCAGGGGCCCGCGCGCCGCCAGCGGATCAACACCCCGGGCGAGCGCTGGTTTGCCGAGGACCGCCCGGTCCGCCGGGTACACGGGGATGCCTCGATGTTCATCGGCGGGATCACCGCTTTGCTGCTGCAGTCCCTGCATCCGCTGGCCATGGCCGCGGTGGCCGGGCATTCGGGGTACCGCGGCGACCCGTGGGGCCGCTTGCAGCGGACCAGCTACTTCCTGGCCGTGACCACCTTCGGCAGGGCCAGCGACGCCCGCGAAACGATCGCCCGGGTCCGGGCGATCCACCACAAGATCACCGGGACCGCGCCCGACGGCCGGCCGTACGCGGCATCCGACCCGCACCTGCTGACCTGGGTCCACATCGCGGAGGCGGACAGTTTCCTGCGCGCACACACCCGCTTTGGCGCCGAGCCGCTGGACCAGGCCGGACGCGACGGCTACGTGGCCGACCTGGCCCAGATCGGCGCCGAACTGGGCGTGCCCGACCCGCCGCGCACCGAAGCCGAGCTCACCGCCCGCATCGCCGGTTACCGGCCTGAACTGGCAGGTACCATCCAGGCCCGGGAGGCCGCCCGGTTTCTCCTGCTCACCCCGCCGCTGCCAGCTGTTGCCCGGCCGCCCTACACGGTGCTGGCGGCGGCAGCGGTGTCGCTGCTGCCTGGCTGGGCCCGGCGCCCGCTACGCCTGCCCCGGCTGCCGGTGACCGAAGCCGCGGTCGTCCGTCCCGCGGGCCAGGCCATGGTCCATGCCATCCGCTGGGCGACCTCGCCACCCCGGCCGGCTCCCGCGAGCTGAGCGGCCCCGGCCCAGCCGGGCCGTGACCGTTCTCGCGGCCGGCGGGCACGCCTCACCTGCCTGACTGGTACCTCACCCGCCCGCCTCGCCGCGGTGTGCCGCGGGCCGGGCGGGCCCGCTCCCCGGGCCCGGCCTACCGCTGGGGCCCGCCCATCAGGTCGGTGCCTTCCTCGTCGGGCTCGGGGCCACCCATCTCGTCCGTCCCAGGCCCGCGCCCGCCCATCAGGTCGGTGCCCTCCTCGTCGGGCTCGGGGCCACCCATCTCGTCCGTCCCTGGCCGGGAGCCACCCATCACATCGGTGCCTTCCTCATCTGGCTCAGGGCCGCCCATGGTGTCATATCCCTCGCCCGCTGGGCCTCCTGTCATGTCAGCCTCCTCCCGGAAAACCGTTTCGGGGACATGCCTGAGTCTAGGTGAGATGCCGGTGGCGGCACTGGCCGGCGGCTGGCTATCCCCGCTGCGGGGCGGGGATCACACCGAGCTGGGCCAGCATCGAGTACATGTCGAGCCCGCCCAGCGCTCTTGGGCCTGACCGTTCTCGATCCGGCCGATATCGACGGCCTCGACGCTGATCCGCTTGCCGGTGGCGGGCATCCCCATGAGGTCACCGACCGAGAGCTCGACCCGGCCCTCGCGGACGATCCACACCCCAGGTGTCTGCTGCCCGCCGCCGAAGACCACCGCGCCGGGAAGCTGCGTGCCATGAGCAGCGAAGCGAGCGCGGCCAGATACCGCCGCCGGCGGGTCACGGCGCGCCTGGTCCCGCCGGGCGGGCTGTGCGGCCACCGTACTCGCCGAAGAACTGCGCCGCAGCCTGCTGGATGGCCAGCGACCAGGTGGGGTAGGCGTGGGTGGCCTGGGCGAGCCGGCCGGTGAACATGCCGGTGTGCAGGGCCAGGGCGGGTTCGTGGATCATCTCGCCGGCCCGGGCGGCCACGATGGTGGCCCCGAGCACCCGGCCGCCCCCGGTGTTTCCCAGCAGCCGCCGGCGGCCTGCGATGATCTTCACGAGGCCCTCGGCCCGCCTGGCCGTGACCGCCCGGTCGGCCTCGCGCATGGGCAGCCAGGCCACCCGCGCGCCCTGGTGGGCGATCGCTGCCTGCGCCTCGGTGAGCCCCACCTGGGCCACCTCGGGGTCGGTGAACACCACCCACGGGATCGCGGCGGTCGCGAACGCCCGGGGTGGTGACCAGGGCCGGCGCAGCACGTTGCGGGCGGCCAGGCGGCCCATCGCGAACGCGGCATGGGTGAACGGCATCCGCCCGGTCACGTCCCCGGCCGCATAGATCCGTGGCGCGGTGGTGGCGAGATACCGGCTGGTGACGATGCGGCCGCTCGCATCCACTCCGATCCCGGCGGACGCCGGGCTCAGGTGCTCAGTGACTGGCCGGCGGCCGGTGGCGACCAGCAGCCGGTCCGCCGTCACCTCCTCCCCGGTTGCGAGCGTCACCGTCACCTGCCGCGGATCCTGGCGAACCCGGCTGGCCGCCACTGCGGTGCGCACGCTGATCCCTTCGGTGCCGAACACCTCGGCAACGGCCTGCGACGCCTCCGGATCGGCGGCGGGCAGCAGCCGGGATGCCGCCTCGATGAGGGTGACCTGGCTGCCCAGCCGGGCAAACGCCTGGGCCAGTTCGCAGCCCACCGGGCCGCCACCCAGGACCGCCAGCTTTGCGGGCAGCTCACCCAGGCCGAAGATGGTCTCGCTGGTCAGGTAGCCGGATCCGGCCAGCCCGGGCACTGGTGGGATGGACGGCGCTGAGCCGGTGGCGACGACAAAAGCCGGTGCCCGCAGCGTGTGCCCGTCCACGCTGATCTCGTGCGGGGCGGTGAAGACAGCCCGGCCGCGGAGCACTTCGATGCCCTCGCGGGCCAGCACCTCAGGTGTCTCGGTGGCGGCGATCGCCGTCACCGCGTGCCGCACCGCGGCCATCGCGGCGGGAAAGGCCATGCCGCGGGCCGCGGCCTCGATCAGCGTCTTCGACGGCACGCAGCCGGTGAACGTGCACTCCCCGCCGATGTCCCCCTCGGCCACCAGCAGCACCCGGGCGCCGGCCGCGGTCCCCGCCCGCGCCGCGCCCAGCCCGGCCGCGCCACCGCCGATCACCACCAGGTCATGCAGTCCCGGCACGGGTCACCCCGCCGGGACGGGCGGACAACAACTGTTCGTCATTCGCTGCCTCACGCTGCTGTCAGAGCAGGCCTGTCAGGCCATGGCTCATCATGCTCCTAAGGACGCCCTGACCCGGCCGGTGCTGTCACCTCGCTGACATTCCACCGCCCAGCCACCGTGCCGCGTGCCGCAATCGGATGAAGGAGCCTCAGCGCCCATACTTCTGACCTATCAGCCCAGGGAGGTTCCCTTGCTGCGAGCCGAAGATGTGGCCATCGACCTGGCCGGCGTTGAGCTCACCGATGCTGACAGCGGCCAGCCGGTGCCGCTCGCGGAACTTGACGGTGTTCAGATCCTGGTGCTGATGCGGCACCGCCATTGACTGCCCTGTCAGCAGCACCTGGTCCAGGTGCACCAGGCCGCCGCCGCGGATGCCCGGCTAGGGCTGATCCTGGCCGGCTTCAGCCCGCCCCGCCCGCTGGCTGCGATCGCCCGTCACCTCGGCTGGCCCGGCCAGATCCTGTCCGATCCCGGCCGGGTGCTCTACCGGCGCCTTGGCGTCGGCCGCGCCCCGCTGTGGCGCGTCTACTCCCCCGGCACGCTCGCCACCTACGCCGCCGCGCTGGTGCGCGGGCAGCGGCTGGCACGGCCGGTGGAGGACACCCGCCAGCTCGGCGCGGACGCCATCATCGCCGATGGTGTGGTCCGCCGGCGGTGGCGGCCCCGCACCCCGGACGGCCGTCCCCCGGCTGCCGAGGTCGCCGCCGCCGCCCGGGCATGGCTCAGCTGACCACCGGGCGCGGGCTGTCCCCAGCTGGTCCGGACGGCTGCCGGGCCGTCCGCAGGGCCCGCAGAGTCTGCCAGGACCGCGCCGCGAGCTTGAGGTTGAAGAATATTTCCGGGTCAGAAAGGTCGTGACCGGTGATCTGCCGGATCCGCTGCAGCCGGTACTTGAGGGTGTTGCGGAGACCGATGAGCACCGCGGCCGTGGCCTCGTAGTTGCCGCCACGGTCCAGGTAATGCCCCAGGGTCCGGACAAGATCGGCGCCGCGTTGCTGGCCGCAGGCGAGCAGTTTCCCGATCCACCACGCCGCCGTCGAGATCGCCACCGGCAGGCGCATCTGGTGTGCCAGCCTGGCCGAATGGAATCCCGGCTGCAGGAGAGCACGCCCGAGCCCTGAGCCGTTGACGTCCGGCTGCCCCCGTCAGCGTGGCAGCCCGCCGAACCCGATCTCGTTCCCGTCCGGGTCAGCGTAGGTGGTCTTGCGCACGCCATCTGGGTACGTCTCCTGCTTCGCGGGCGCCAGCCCCCGCTGGGCTATCCCGGCCATCAGGCCGTCAAGATCGTCAACGATGATGGTGTGCATGGCGTGGCCGGCATGTTCGGGCCGCTGGACGATATACACCAACCGGTGCTCGGCGAGTTCCCAGACTGCCTCGGTGTCGTGGGGGAAGAACGATGGCGGGCCGCCGAGCAACTTCTCATACCAGTTCAGTGCTGCGGTGTAGTCGGCGACCGGTATCCCTGCGAACAAATGGAGGGCCATCGCGTCATGCTAGGTCCCTGCCGGGCCCAGCCAGTTATCCCGTCCTGACGGTGTCAGGAAGCTGACAGGGCTTGCCGGGTGCCGCGGCTCATGCGCTGCAATGGTGCCCTGGGCCTAATGCCCTGCCAGGCGTGGCAGGCACGGCCGCGTGGGATCCTCATCCGGGGAAGGGAGCGGCGGATGGGAGTGATAACCCGGCTGCGCGGCCTGATGCGTGCGCTGCGCCCGGTGGACCCGGAGTTCGCCGCCGCGATGGCACGCCGCTGGGCGGAACTGCCGGAGACCGCCCGGACTCCGGGCCAGACGCTGGGCCGCCATGGTGTGGGCTGCGAGGGCACCCATGGCGTGTTCCCCCGGTGCTACCTGGCGTGCACCCCGTGCTAGCACTCCCGTGACGCCAACCGGGTCCGGGTGGACGGGCCCCATACCCTGGCCCAGGTTCAGGCACAGATGGCACTGCTACGGCGGGTGCGCGGGCCGCGGGCGCACGCCCAGCTGATCGGCGGCGAGGTCACCCTGCTCGGCCCGGACGACCACGCCGGGGCGCTGGCGGTCATGCACGCGCATGGCCGGGAGCCGATGAGCATGACGCACGGCGATGTCGGCTATCAGTATCTGGAGAAACTCGTGCGCGGGCCGGACGGCCGGGTGCGGCTGCGCCGGGTGTCCTTCGCGGCCCACATCGACTCGCTGATGTTCGGCCGCCGGGGCATTCCGCGCCCGCGCGACGAGGCATCGCTGAACCCCTACCGGGAGCGGTTCGCCGCCATGTTCACCCAGCTGCGCCGCGAGCACAAGGTCCGGTATTTCCTGGCGCACAACATGACTGTCACCCCGGCCAACGTCGGGCAGGTGGCGGGTGTGGTGCGGGACTGCCGCGCGATGGGGTACGGGATGTTCTCGTTCCAGCCCGCCGCCTTCGTCGGGGACGACCGCCGGTGGCACGAGGATTACCAGAACCTCACCGGCGACCAGGTGTGGGCGCAGATCGAGGCCGGGGTGGGCACCCGGCTGGACTTTCACGTGTTCGAGCACGGCGACGTCCGGTGCAACCGGGTGGCGTACGGGTTCTGGGCCGGTGACCGCTGGTACCCGTTCCTGGACGGCGGCGACCCGGCAGACCTGGCGGTCCGGGACGCCTTCTTCCGCTATTTCGGGCCGGTGAACTTCACCGGCACCCCCGCACCCCTGCTGGCCTTCCGGATCGCGCTGATCACGGCCGCCCATCCGCGGATCATCGCACTGGCGGCCGGGTGGGCAGGGCGCATCGCCCGCCGGGTGGGCTGGCGCCGCCTGCTGGCCCACCGGGTGCGGCCGGTCAGTTATGTGATGCACCAGTTTATGGATGCCGCCGATGTCGGGCCGGCCTGGGAGCTGATGCGGCGCGGCGAGCGCTGCGCCGACCCGCGCATCGCCGCCACCCAGGAACGGCTGGCCGCCTGCCACTAGGCGATGGCGCACCCCGGGAACGGCACGCTGGTCCCGGCGTGCGTGCAGCACTGCGTGCTCGATCCGCAGGAGAACCGGGAACTGCGCGTCCTGCTGCCGATGCCGCAGGTACGCGGCCAGGCCGCCGGCCAGCGCCGCGGGCAGATGCCAGCCGGCATCGAGGCAGAACACTAGGGAGCCGGGAATGCTGGATACGCGGATGCGGGCGATGCTGGGGCCTCCCCTGGCAGCGGCCGGGCGGCGGCTGGCCGCAGCCGGGGTCCCCGCTGCGGCGCTGACCGGTGCTGGCTGGGCCGCCGGAGTGGGAGCGTGCGCGGCAACCGCGCTGCGGGCCTGGCCGGTGGCGCTGGGACTATGGCTGGCCAACCGGCTCGCCGACGGTCTGGACGGGCCCACCGCCCGGGCCGGGTCCCCGACCGATGCGGGCGGCTTCCTCGACATCGTCGCCGACTTCAGCGTCTATGCCGGGATCATTCTCGCCCTGGCCGTCGCGGTGCCCGAAGCGCGCCTGGCCTGCGCCGCGCTGCTGACCGCCTACTACATCTCCGGTACCGCATTCCTGGCGCTGTCGTCGCTGGCCGAACGGCGGGTGCAGCGGCTCGGGGATGAACGATCGCTGCGGTTCGTCGGCGGGCTGGCCGAGGGCACCGAGACCGTCGTTGCCTACATCGTGCTGTTCCTGCTGCCCCAGTACGCGGTGGTGATCGTGTGGGTGTTCACGGCCGCGGTGGCCATCACCGCTGCCCAGCGGATCGTGTTCGGCGTGCGGCTGCTGCGGGCAGTCCCCGCCACCGGCCTGACACAGCAAGGAGCAACTGTTGTCCTCCACCGTGGCAGCCGCTGGCGAACTGGCCCAGCGGGTCGATGAGGTAACGGGCCGGGCGGGCCCAGGCCGGTCGCTGCGCCACGGCAGCCTCCGGTTCCTGCGCACCGCCGCGCTGCCGGTGGGCGTGCAGGGCCCGACCGCGGGAGTGATCATCGGCCCGGCGATCATCGCTGGCATCGTCGGCGAGCCAGGTGCCTTGGCGCAGGTGCTGGCGCTGGTGGCGATGGGGTTCGTCGCGTACGCGTTCGTGGTGTTCAGCCGCTCGTTCAACACCGCCGGGTCGGTGTATGCGTTCAACGGCAGCGCACTCGGCCCGGGGTATGGGTTCGTGTCCGCGTGGCTGCTGCTGCTGGTCTACCTCTCGTTCGCGGCCGGGGTGTACGCATCCACCGCCGACATCGGCCAGGCACTGCTGGCCAGCTTCGGCGTGCATCTGGGCTGGGTGTGGCTCGGCCTGGCGGGTGCTGTGCTGGCACTGGCGCTGGCGTTCACCTCGATCGGGTTCGGCTCGCTGGTCATCCTGCTGTGCGAGGGGGTGGCGGTGGCGCTGATCACCGTGGTGGCGATCGCGGTGCTGGCAGCCGGCGGTTACCACCATCACGGGATCACCGCAGCGCCGTTTAGCGCCCATGGGGTCTCGCTGCCGGTGCTGGCGCTGGGGCTGACAGCGGCGTTCGGCCAGTTCTCCGGGTTCGAGAGCGCGGCCACCCTGGGCGAGGAAGCCCGGCGCAGTACCCGGATCATCCCGGCCGCGATCGGCTGGTCGCTGGCGGGCGCCGCCGCCGTCTACATCTTCTTCACCTGGGTCGTCTACGTCGCCTACCCCGGCCCAGCTGCCATCGCGGCCAGCCCGGCGCCGCTGGTCAGCATCGCCGACGTGTACCCGGGACGAGGAACACGCCTGGCAACTCCAACTCCTGGCCGACGCGAGCCGGAGGCGCGCCGCATCCTGCGCGTGAGCACGCCGCCAGTCTCCTTGCGCGGACCTCGCGCAACTGTAGACGCAACTCCACGCAGCCGCGCCCGCGGCGGATGGCGCCCGCCAGGGGAGCTGCGCCTCCACCAGGCCACGGCCGCGTTCCTGGCGCTGACCAGCCCGCGCCGCGCCGAGATGATCGTCGGCCCGGCGGGCACCGGCAGGACCTTCACCGCCGTCCGCATCGCCCACGCGTGGCGCGCGGAGGGCAAAGGCCAGGTCGTCGGGTCGCCGCGACCAGCGCCGGGTGGAACGTCCTGGCCGAGGCCGGGATCCCGGTGGCCGAGAACACCTCTCAGTTCCTCGGCCACCTGCCCGGCCACCGCGAAGCCCGCGGCGCGACCAGCCTCGGCCCGGACGCGCTGGTCATCTTGGATGAGGCCTCCACCACCTCCATGCCCGACCTGGCTGCCATCGTCCGCCACGCCGCCCGTTCCGGTACCAAGGTGGTCATCACCGGCGAGCACGCCCAGCTCGGCGCCGCGCTGATGGCCCGCGATGCCATCGATGTCCGCGGCAACCTCCAGGTCGCCGGCTGACCGTCGCCAGGGGATCCGGTGTTAGGGTCCGGAACGTGGCGGCAAGCACAAAGCCCGCCGCACCCGGCACGGGCGGCGACAAGACACCTGGCTCCGGTGTGCATCGGGCTCGTGAGCAAAATGCCGCGGCAGGCAAGGCGGCCCGCCAGCTGGCCCCGCTGGAATCCCACCGGGACTTTTCTGCCGCGGCGTCCAGGGACCCGGTAGGGCTGCTGCTGAGACAGGCCACGTCCCGGGTGCCGGAGCTGGTCCCGGTGCGCCACGGCCGGATGCTGGTGTCGCCGTTCGCCTACTACCGGGGTGCTGCGCTGCCGATGGCCGCCGACCTGGCCGGTACGAGGTCCTCGGGGCTGCGGGTGCAGTTGTGCGGTGATGCCCACCTGTTGAACTTCGGTGCATTCGCATCGCCGGAACGGCGGCTGGTCTTTGATCTGAACGACTTCGATGAGACGCTGCCCGGCCCGTTTGAGTGGGACGTCAAGCGGCTGGTGGCGAGCATGGCCGTGGCTGGCCGCGACAACGGCCTGGGCACCAAGAAACGGCGCCGGGTTGCGCTGGCGGCCGCGGCGGCTTACCGCACCGCGATGCGGGAATTCGCTGCCATGCCGGTCCTGGACGTGTGGTACGCCGGCTTCGACGTCGAAGATGCCCTTGCCCGGCTCAAATCTGAGATGCCCAAGAAGGCGGTGCGCCGGGCCAAGGCTCAGATCGCGAAGGCCCACACCCGGGACAGCATGCAGGCGCTGGCGAAACTGACAACTGTCAAGGACGGGCGGCGCCAGATCGTCAGCGACCCGCCGCTGGTCGTCCCGCTCGAAGAACTGGCCGGGCACCTCGACGTCAACGCTGTCTACTGGTTCCTGCGCCGCCTGTTCACCAGGTACACGCAGACCCTGCCGGCCTACCGGCGCCCGCTGGCAGAGCGATTCACCCTGGCCCGCGTGGCCCGCAAGGTCGTCGGCGTCGGCAGCGTCGGCACCGAGACGTGGATCATGCTGATGGAACCCGACGACGGCCTTGAGCCGCTGCTGCTGCAGGCCAAGCAGGCCCAGCGCTCGGTGCTGGCCGGCTACGCCGGCCAGAGCGAATACCGCAACCAGGGCGAGCGTGTCGTCACCGGCCAGCATCTGATACAAGCCGTCAGCGACATCTTCCTCGGCTGGCAGCCGGCCCCCCTTCCCAGCCGCGGTTCGGCCGGCTACTACTACCTGCGCCAGCTGCGCGACTGGAAATATTCCGCCGACATCGAGGACATGAATGCCGCCGCCCTGACCGGCTACGGGCGCATGTGCAGCTGGACCCTCGCCCGCGCCCACGCCCGCACCGGGGACCGGATCGCGATATCCGCCTACCTCGGCCGATCAGACACCTTCGACCAGGCCGTGGCCGACTTCGCCGAGGCCTACGCCGACCAGAACGAACGCGACCACGCCGCACTGGCCGACGCGGTCGCCTCCGGGCGCGTACAGGCCCAGACGGGCATCTGAACCCCGCCAGGGCCTCACCGCCGCCCAAACACCGA
Organism: uncultured Actinomycetes bacterium; assembly: GCA_963837105.1. Lineage (GTDB taxonomy): Bacteria > Actinomycetota > Actinomycetes > Streptosporangiales > Streptosporangiaceae > UBA9676. Next base: position 90,980 of record CAWIMG010000020.1, read on the forward strand.
CGCCAATGCTGTGCCGCGGGCGAACGACGCCGACACGCCGGGGGGTTGATGGCGAGGCGGTAGACCTGAGCCCGTCGCTGCGGTTCGCCATCCCGCCGGTGGTCCTGTGGTCCCGGATCTCCGCGGGCCACTCGGGCGCCTCCACCTCCCGGGCTGCCACCCGTGATGGCGCACCTGCTGGGAATCGTCGTGGCTTACGGGGCGCTCCATGTCAACCTCGACCTGCACGTCTATCTCCTGGTCACTCTCAGTCACCGCTACCTGCCGGAGAGAAGCCTGCGGTTGGTTTCCAGTCCCGGCTACCGAGAAGGATGTATGACGTGACGGCGCGCAGGCATGCTCAGCACCCCGACGGGGAGCCCGTCAGTGCCGGGAAGTCCGGTCCGGTCGCGGCGAAGGCCGCCGCGATCGACGCCGCGCAGGCGCGCCCGCTGACCTGGAAAACGGTCGTCAAGCGGGCTCTGGCCGTCGCGGTGGCTGGCGCGGCCATCTACCTGGTGCTGCCCAAGCTCATTGCGGTGCTGGGGGCCTGGCCGCGGCTGTCGACGATGAACCCGGTCTGGTTCACGGTCTGCCTAGCTGCCGAGCTGGTGTCTTTCACCTGCAACTTCGCCTTGCAGCGGCTGGCGCTGCGGACGAAGGACTGGTTCCCCGTGGTCACCGCTGGGCTGGCCGGCAACGCGGTCACCAATAGCCTGCCCGGCGGCGACGCGGCCGGCGCCGCTGTCCAGTTCAGGATGCTCACCACCGCGGGGTTCGACACCGACACCGCCGTCGGCGGCCTCACCACGTTCTCGCTGCTCGAGGTGGGCGGCCTGCTGGCGCTGCCCATCTTTGCGCTGCCCGCCATACTGGCGGGAATGCCGGTCAGCCGGGGGCTCGTCCATACCGCCCTGCTCGGCATTGCCGCGTTCGCCCTGTACGCGATCTTCGGCGTGATCGTGCTGTGCACTGACTGGCCGTTGGCAAGACTCGGACGTGTAGCGCAGAGCCTGTGGAACCGGATCACCCACGGCCGCCGACCGGTGACCGGCCTGGACAAGCGGCTGCTGGCCGAACGCGACACGATCAGGGCGGTGCTGGGCAAGAACTGGCGGCAGGCGGCCCTGCTTACCACCGGCCGCCTCGGCTTCGACTACGCCTGCCTGCTGGCCGCCCTGCGCGCCACCGGAGCCAGCCCGCAACCCTCCCTGGTGCTGCTGGCCTACTCCGCCGCCGGAATCGTCGCCCTCTTCCCGGTCACCCCGGGCGGGCTGGGCATCGTGGAGGCAAGCCTCAGTGGCCTGCTGATCCTGGCTGGAGTCCGCGGCGGCTACGCCGTCCTGGCCACCCTCGCCTACCGGATCGCCTCCTACTGGCTCCCCCTCATCGCCGGGCCGCCGGCCTACCTGCTGTTCCGCCAACGCTATGGACGGCCAGTCCCCCGCCACGCCACGCCGAGCGAGGCCGACTCCACCGCATAGCCCACGCCTATGCCACGAGAGCCTGCGTCGTTGACAACTCGTTGATGTACATCCTCGTGGCGGTGCTGGGGACTGCGCTCGCGCGGTGGCCTACTCTCCTGGCCTTCAACGGCCGGGTCCGGCGACTCAGGCGGCCCGCTCGTCCGGAGCCGTGGCCTGCCAGACCTCCTTGACTAGCACCTGCAGCGCCCCGGCCGTCGGGATGGCCAGCAGCGCCGCGACAAAACCGCCGAATATGCCACCGATCAGGTTGCCGAGCGAGGCGCCGACCAGCACCGCGATGAACACGAGCAGCGGGTTGATCCGCACCGTCTTGCTCATGACCACCGGGTTCAGGACATGGTTCTCGATCTGGGTGTAGATGGCGAAGACGACCGCGGTGACGATGCCCGCGGTGAGGCCCCGGGCGGTGAACGCGAACAGGACGGTGGGGATGCCGGCCAGGGCTCCGCCGATCATCGGCAGGAAGTCCACCAGGGCCACCCACAGGCCCCACAGCAAGGGGAACGGCACGCCGAGGATCAGCAGCGTCACGAACACCACGATCCCGGCGATGAGCGAGGTTAGCAGGTTGCCGAACATGTACCCGGTGACCTTCTGGCTGACGTCGGCCGCTACCCGGGTGACCGTGGCTTGGTGGCCCGGGGTCATCTGGCCGAGCGTCCAGTTCCACATCTTCGGGCCCTCGAGGAGCAGGAGCAGGACCAGGACGAAGATCGTGAACAGCTCGACCATCAGGGAGACCGCGCCCTTGCCGACGGCCAGGGCCTTGCTGAGCGACTGGGCGTAGCCGACCAGCTTGGGCGTGTTCCGCTGCACCCAGTTCTGGACGTGGTACCTGGTCACGAGGTGGCCGACCCAGCCCTGCCGTGCTGCGCGCTGGCGATGTAGCGGGGCAGCCGGTCCGCCAGGTGAGTGACCCCGTTGACCAGCGGGACGCCGAACGCCAGGGCCAGGCCGATGAAGACCAGCACGGAGCAGAGCAGGACGATCGTCACGGCGAGACCCCGGCGCGGGATCTGCCGCTGCACTATAGCGACGGCCGGAGCGAGCAGTATCGCGACGAACCCCGCCACGAGCATCAGCACCACGATGTTCCGCAGCAGGTACATCAGCTTGGCGGCCACGTAGATGGCAACGACGGCCCCGGCCGTGACCAGGATGGTCCGGAGCGGGACGTGGCGCCGGTCGGCGGCCTCGAACAGGCGCGCCAGCCTGCCTCGCGGCCTCTCGTTGCCAACGGGCTGTGTCGTCATGATTGCCCTCTCACCAGATTGCCTAAACCTATCGATCATTCTTGTAATCAATCATCATTTATGATTGAAAGTGTGTCAACGGCTGGCCCGGCAAGTGAGGCACCCCGGGCGTCCCGCAGCGACGCGAGCGCAAGGACTGTCATATCCAGGTCACTGAGCACGTTCCTGATCGGCGCGAGGCATCCTGGCCGCGGTGGTCATCGGGATCGTCGCGCTGGCCTAACCCTTGGTCACGATGCTGGCGCTGGTCACTACCTCTGGACTCTGCACGAGCGGCGGCCGGACCTCACACTGACCGTCGCCGTCCCGGAGCTCGTGGACCGGCACTGGTGGCACCGCATCTTGCACGAGCACGTCGCCGAGAGGCTGCAGCTCATCCTGCAGTCCCAGCCGCGGGTGGTTGCCCCCCGCGTGCCCTTCCACCTAGCGGACTGACCCGTCCCGGAGCACGAGTGCCCCAGGCTGTGGATATTGGGTTTTCCGGATGAAGGCGAATTCCGACCGGGGGGTCTCTGCTGGTTGTTGCACCTATCCCCTCCTGCCGCGAGAGCGGGGTGGGTGGCCCGGGAGGCGCAGGCGCGCTGATGGCGAGGCGCCCGGGTGGCGCGGGGAGATCCGGACCCGCAGCGCCGCTGGCCGGGTAGCGAACTGCAGCGGCGGGCTGAGTTCCACCGCCTCGCCGTCGACTCCGGCGTGCACCGGTTGCGGGGCACTGACCTCCAGGCGCGGCGCGCTCCAGGCTCGCCCTGGAGGTCGCGGGCTGTCGCCAGGCGCGTCAACGACGACGACCCCGAGCTGCCCGCTGCCGAGCGTCGGGCGGGTACCGCGGGCCAGCGGGCGATCAAGCGCGTAGGGGTTGTTCGACACGAGAACGACGACGAGATCGCGGTGCTCGCGCCCCAAGTCGTCGATCAGATACAGCGCAGGCGCCTCCGCGCTTGGACCCATCACCTCGGCCGCGGTTTCCACCAGGGTACGCACCTTGGCATCGCGGTAGGCCGGGCTGCGGACCGCGTCTGCGTAGATCCCCAGCGAGGCGTTGTTGAGGAATGCGCGGCCGTTCACCTCGGCCATGTCGATCTGGCGCTCGACCCCGTCGGTGAAGGCGTCGAGAGCGCCGATCACGTCGTGCCGGTCCACCCCCACGTCGAGCGCGAAGTGGTTGCGCGTCCCGGCTGGAACACACACAAATGGAATGCCGTGCGCAGCCGCCACTGCGGCCACGACCGCCAGCGACCCGTCGCCTCCGGCCATCCCGAGCGCGTCTGCGCCGGCCGCCACGGCTTCACGGGCCAGCGCGTCCAGATCCTGGCCCGGGGCGAGGATGACAGCATCGATCTCCTTTTCGCGGGCCCGCTCGGCAACCCCGGTGCGCGCGGCCTTGCCACCACCCGACCCCGGGTTGAGGAACAGCACTGGCCGGCGCGGCGGATCGGCAGGCTGCCAGCCATAACGTGACAGCTGTCGCTGTCGCGGGTTCATCGCGGGTGTAGGGGGCATGGACGAATCACAACGTCGGCATCAGGTCCTGGCCACGGTAGCTCTCCGCACCTGGCAGCCCCGGCCTGCGATCCCGCGCCCGCGGCGACCCGGCCGCCCGGCATTGCTGACGAGGAACGCGACCGGCGGCATCGTCGCGGGTGTTACCACGTGCCGGTGTCCGGGAGGGGAAGGGCGGCGAGGCGGGCGGCTTCCTCGGCGGGGACGCCGAGCATGCGCAAATCGGCCTCGGCAAGCTGGTCGACGGTGGTCTCCGTGACGCGTTCCGGGTGCCGCTGGCGCATCCGGAAGAGCCCGAGCATGCCGCCGACCGCGGCGCTGAGCGCAATATCAGCATCGGAAACGGTGAACCGGTCGGCGGCTTTCCCCGCTTCGATGTCGCGCAGGGCTCGCGGCGCCAGACCGATGGGGATGTCCAGGACGGCCAGGCCGGCACCGACGAGGAACCCGGCGATCTCCGGGTGGGTCCAGCCCAGCCGCCCGGTGATCCGCGTGCCGACGGCGAACAGCTCCGCCGGGTCGGTGATGCCGGCGCTGGCCCGGTCAATCATCTTCCCCCAGCGTTCGAGCACCTCCTCCGAGGCGGTCTGGAATAGCTGCTCCTTGCTGTCGAAGTGGTTGTAGAACGACCCGAAGCCGATGTCGGCCTCCTCGGTGATCTCCTGAATGCTCGCCCGGTCCCCGCGGCCCTCGGCGATCAGCCGCACGGCGGCGTCGATGAGGGCCTGCCGGGTGCGGGCCTTACGCCGGTCCAGCCGCGATACCCTCGGCGCGCCGGCTGCCGGTACCGCCTCTGCCATCACTCCTCCTCCTCCTGTCCATCTAGCACCTTAGCGGCCACGCTGGTTGGTCCTCGCCTGACCGCGGCCGCCGCCTGCCGTCGTTGCTCAGCATCCATCTTAGTGAATCCTACATCACTGTTGATAATTTATGACAAAACTGACTTTACCCGATCCAGGGCCGATGCGCATCTCCGCCACAGGCGTCCGGCTTCGCCGTTTGCGCCGAGGATTCCGCGGGGCTACGCCGTGGAGCGCCATTGCTCCCGGGTGCTGTCTGTCCCGCCCGGGCGAGGAGCCGTGGTACCAGCAGGCCGAAGATGAACCCGCCGACGGGGCGAAGAATGCCACGCGGCCCCCGTTTCGCCGAGGCGCTGAACAGCCCGAAGCTCACCTCGATGAGCTGGTACAAGAACCACAGCCCGAGGAAGATCCGGGCCGGGATCCGGACCAGGAAGATCGGGAAGACCCACGTCCGGATCCGCGACCCCGGGTAGAGGACGAAGCAGGCGCCCAGCACGGCGGCGATAGCGCCGCTGGCGCCCAGCTCCGGTACCCGCGCCTCAGCCGCCGTGCCGAGCAGGGTCATCGCGGCGAAAGCGCCGGCGAGGTAGAAGACGAGGTACAGCAGCGACCCGGAAGCGTCCTCGACGTTCTTCCCGAAGATCACCAGGAACAGCATGTTGCCCAGGGTGTGATCCCAGCCACCATGCAGGAACATGGCAGTGATCCAGCTGAGGCCCCACGGCTCCGGTCCCGTGGCAGGCGTTGTCAACCGTGCACGGTAGGACGAGGCGTGGTACACCGCCGTGTTGAGCTGCGGGAGCTCGTAGAAGATGAACACGGCGAAGTTGGCCACGATCAGCAACACGTTGACGATCGGGAACCGCCGTGCGGGGATGCCGTCTGAGAGCGGAAGCATTTCAAGACCTCCCCCGGCAAGCTCTGCCGCCGGACCGCACGCCGGCACCGGTTCAGCGACGCTGAACCAGGCCGGGCGATCGGCTTGGCCCGGCTCAGGCCAGGTTCATTTCTTTGTGGGGGGAGTGTGCCGGGTGCCGGGTCTTCTCAGTGCGGCGCAGCTCGATGCCCTGCACGAGCATCCAGGTCCCGGCGATCAGGTTGAACAGGCCGAACAGCAGCGCGAGGGTGATCGCGCCGATGCCGGGGCGGGCGCACAGCACCACGCCGAACGCGATGGTGACCAGCCCGCCCAGGATGAGCATGGCCCGGGTTCCGGCGGGCTCGCCGGAGGCGAAGGCGGCGGAGAACTCCACCAGGCCGGCGATGACCGCCCATACACCCACGATCAGGACCAGGACCAGCGCGGTCGGCCCCGGCCAGGCCAGCGCGACCACCCCGGCGGCCAGGTCAACCAGCCCGAGCAGCAGGTGCCCGATGACCGGGCCGGCGTTGCGGCTGCTGAACGCCCGCGCGGCCTGCAGCCCGGCGGCGATGAACGCGTAGATGGCGAACACGATGACCAGCGCCAGCACAGTGACCGAGGGCCAGGCCAGCGCGATGATCCCGATGATCACGGCCAGGATGCCGCGCGCGATGAGGGACGTGCTGAGTGGCTTGAGCATGACGGTTCCTAATCAGAGTTAGCGAGTCGCCATCCGGCAGACTCGGTGGTGGTGGCCACCGGCAGGTGAGCGCTCTGTGGTTCCTGGGCTGTGAGCCCTGGCGAAAGATCGCGCCCCTTCCGGCGGGCCGGGAGAGTTGATCGCTTCTGGGATGCCGTGCCTGTCGTGATGATGTGAGCACTGCTTGATTAGGTCGCTGATAGTTCTCCCGCTGGCCGCCGCCGGTGAACGGCATCGATGACGGGAGTTGGGTTGCGGCTGTTTGTGGGCGATGACTGGGCTTCGGACCATCACGATGTCGAGGTGATGGACAGTTCGGGTAAGACGCTGGCCAGGGCGAGGCTGCCCGAGGGCGTGGCCGGGATGACCCGGCTGCACGCGATGATCGCCGGCCAGGCCGGTGACAGCGCCGGCGAGGAGGACGTGCAGGTCCTGGTCGGGATAGAGACCGACCGGGGTCCGTGGGTTCCGGCGCTGCGGCGGCCGGTTACCTGGTGTCCGGGGTGAATCCGCTGCAGGCGGCCCGGTACGGGAACGGCACGGGGTGCTCGGGTGCTAAGAGCGACGCTGGTGATGCGCATGCGCTGGCCGACATGGTCCGTACTGACTTCCACCAGGCTGCGGCCGGTGGCCGGAGACAGCGAGCAGGCCGCAGCGGTCAAGGTGGTGACCCGGATGCACAAGACGCTGATCTGGGAGCGCACCCGGCACGTCCAGCGGCTGCGGCACGCACTGCGTGAGTACTTCCCGGCAGCGCTGGAGGCCTTCGAAGACCTGGACGCCCCATGACACCCTGGAGCTGCTGGCCAGGGCCCCGGCCCCGGACGAGGCGGCCAGGCTGACTGCCGCCCAGATCAGCGCTGCTCTCAAGCGCGCCCGCCGCCGCAAGATCGGTGAGAAGGCCGCGGCGATCCAGGCGGCGCTGCGCACTGAGCCATCTGGGGCAGCCCGCCGTGATCACCGCCGCCTACGCGGCCTCGGTCCGTGCCCTGGCCGCTGTGCTGGGCACACTGAACGAGCAGGTGAAAGCCCTTGAGGGGCCAGGTGGAGACCCATTTTGGTGCGCACCCGGCCGCTGAGATCATCCTCAGCCAGCCCGGCTTGGGACCGATTCTCGGCGCCCGGGTGCTCGCAGAGTTCGGCGACGACCCCGACCGTTACGTCTCCGCCAAGGCCCGCAAGAACTACGCCGCCACCAGCCCCATCACCCGCGCCTCCGGCAAGAGGAAGATCGCCCTGGCCAGGTACGTGCACAACGACCGGTTCATCGACGCCCTCATGGCCCAGGCCTTCGCCTCGCTCCAGGCATCCCCCGGCGCCCGCGCCTACTACGACAAGCAGCGAGCCCGCGGCTCCAACTACAACGCCGCCCTCACAGCGCAGCAGCATCGCCGGCGTCTGCAGCTCCTCAAAACCGGCACCCTCTACGACGAAGCGACCGCCTGGCCGCATCGCGCCGAGAGCCCCGAGAAGGCTGCAGCTTGACATTTAAGCTCCTGGGATGTCTTTCGCTTGCGTCGCTGCCCGGGCGCCCGGGGTGCCTCACCCCGCCGGGTCAGCTCTCGACATGATGGTAATCATCACTGATGATTGATTACAAGAGTGATAGCAAGATTCAGCAACTGATGTGAAGAGGCGATCATGGCGACACAGCCCGTCGACGAAAGGCTGCTCGTGCACAACTGGCGCGTGGCGCGGCTCACCCGGCTCGGGATGCCCCGGGCGCTGGCCGAGGTCTAAGCCGACCGCCTCGAGTGGCACCAGGTCGCCCGGCTGGTCCAGCACGGCTGTCCCCGCCGCTGGCCCTGCGCATTGCCCGCTGATGAGCGGACCAGGGACGAAGGGCCCTGGCTACCGGGGACCGACAGTCCTTGCCTTCCTGATCGCAGCCGGCG
>CAWIMG010000021.1:0-113609 GCA_963837105.1 uncultured Actinomycetes bacterium
CGTCCGTGCCCCTCGCGTGCCCGTCCGGTTCCCGAGGTTGGGCACAGGCCGAGTGCCGGAGGTCCCGGCCTGATCAGTCGCTGTAGTGATAGCGCGCTTTGAGGATCTTCACTTCTTTATCGTCGGTCCGGTACACGAGGCGGTGTTCGTCATCGATGCGGCGAGACCAGTAGCCGGAAAGGTCGCCCTTCAAGGGCTCAGGCTTGCCTATCCCAGCGAACGGGTCACGCTGGATCTCGGCTATCAGGCGAGTGATCCTGATTGCCTTCCTCCGATCCGCGCCCAGCCAGTACATGCAGTCTTCCCAGCCGTCCGGGTCGAAGTGGATGCTACGCACTCACTCACCCGCCAGAGCCTGGAGTTCCTCCATAGTCTTGACGATGGTGACCTGACCAGACTTGTCCCTGGCAACGGCTTCCATGAGCCGCCTTGCGTTGGCCGGAGACCGCAGCAGGTAGATGGTCTCCTGCCAGGAGTCAAAGTCCTCGGCGGACATGAGCACCGCATCTCCGCCCCTGGAATTGATTCGCACCGGCGTATGGTCGTCGTTAACCTGCTGTATCAGCGGAAACAGGCGAGATCGGGCCTCGCTGGCACTGACAGCCACTGTCAAACACTTCCTTCCATCTCGTACCGGTTAACGGTACCATGTCGGTACTCATCTGGCGTACCATGGCCGCACGGCCATGGACTTCCGTTAGCGAATGACGCAGGTCGCGGCTGGCGGGCTGATGCGTAGACCATCCGCTTGCCACGCATGCCCGTGACGTGCCCGATCAGACGGTGGGCGACGGTGATTCAGCGTTGCTCATGGCGACCCACAAACAGGCCCTGAGCTGGCCCGCAGCAGTTCCGCGGGGTGTGGTCCACAGCCTTCCAAGCTGGCCATGAGGGTTCGGGCGTGTCCTAGACCTCGCCGTGTGGCAGGGGCGGGTCACGGCCGCCGCTCGATGACCTTCGCGTGCAGGAGCTTCCCGGCGAGTTCGATGCGGAGACGGGGATCGGCAGTGGCGTCCGTGGCGTGGAGCTTGAGCTTGGAGTAGGTGAGGTTGAGCCCATCGGTGTCGATCACGATGCCCGGCGAACTGAGGATGAACAGCTTGCCGTGCACCATGTCAGTCTCGATTCGCAGGACGTTCGAGGTGATCACCGCGTGGGTGAAGTCGAGGGTGACCCGGCACTCGTGTGTGCGGAGCTCGATGCGCGCGGGTACCGGCCAGCGCCCCTCCCGTAGATACCTGCCGCCGTGCTGCTCGATTACGAGTACGTCGCTGCCGCTGGCTGCGGGCGCGATCGGCAGGTCGGCGGTGAGCCCAGCCAGCTCGCCGAGCGTCCGGGCCGAAAGCGCGCTCTCCAGCCGGGTGTCGAGCTCCCCGGCGCTGAGCCTGCCATCACCGGCGGCGACCCGCAGCGCCTCCACGACGCGATCGCGATCCGCGTGTGATGCCCGCAGGCCGGGCTGGTCATCCGGCATGGCAGCCACGTTAGCCCAGGGCGCAGTTCACACTTCGGGGCGGTCGTTCAGTGACAAGGGCCTGCGGGCCGGTCCGCTGGCAGCAGGGAGAACATCACGCTGTCGCGCCGGCCGCCGGGAAACGGCGTCCACGCCCGCAGCAGCACGATACGGCGGGGCCGTGCCCCCAAGATGCCCCCGAAGGCGGAGTGGCTTGCTTGGCCAGTTGGCGAGCCTGCTGGAACGCTGGTGACCATGAGTGACAACGACAACCTGCCGGGCCAGGGCACCACTGCTGACCGTCCTGTGAGCAACATGGGCCGCCTGGCTCAGTACGAAGCCCGCAGCCAACAGCCGCTTGACCTGCTAGCCCTGGCCACCCTGTGGCTCGTCGTGGTCCCGCCGGGCGACTTCGGGCACGACGTGGTGTATGTCGTGCTCGCCTTCCGGGTTGCCTTGTCGGTCGTCTACGGCATCGACATCGTCATCCGCAGCAGCCTGGCCCCCCGCCATGTTCACTACGCGCTCACCCACCCACTGGCTCTGGTATCGGTCATCCTCCCGCCGGTGCGTGTGCTATTCAGCCTCCGGCTGGTCCGGTCGATGTTCCGGCGCGGGCACCTGGGCCGGTTCCTGGTGGCCGCCGCGGTACTGGTGCTCGACGGCGCGATCATCGTGTACCTGTTCGAGCGGCACGCCCATGGCTCCAACATCCACACCCTGGGTGACGCGGTGTGGTGGTCGTTTGTCACGGTCACCACCGTCGGCTACGGCGACTTTTACCCGGTTACCACCGGGGGGCGGATCACAGCGTGTTTCATCATGGGCACCGGGCTGCTCACGCTGGCAGTGGTCACCGCGCAAGTGGCGTCCAGTTTCGTTGGCCAGGGCTCCAGCCGGGGCCAGTCTGCCCGGCAGGACGAGGCGGCCCCGCCAGAGGTGACGCTGGCCGAACTCGACCAGCGGCTGGCCCGGATCGAAAGGCTGCTGACCGCGTCTCACCCAGGAGGCTCCCCCGGCGCCATCGCCGACGATTGACCGGTGAGCACCAGGAAACCGGCGACCACGGGAGCACCTGGCGGGAGGGCGCCGCGGCACCGGGGTCAGTCCTCGCCGGAGAAACGCTCCCAGGCTGCCTGCTTCGACACCCCGAGCGCCTGCCCGATGCGGGTCCAGCTGATGCCCCGGTCGCGCAAGATGGCCACATGGTCGTGCACGGCGGCATCGACCTGTGACACCACGGCCTGGACCTTTCCCAGGCTCGCGAGCAGTTCGTCGTCCGGCCGGTCCTGCCACGAGCCGAACTCACGCACCTGCTCCTCCGCGATGATCAGATCGCACAGGTGCACGCACTCGTTGCAGATGTAGACGCCAGGACCGGCGACGAGCTTGGCAACGGTGTCCTGGTCCTTGCTGCAGAACGAGCAGCACACGGTCTCACGCCTGCCGGCGGCTGGCGCCGTACTCCGGGAATTCGCCATGTCGTCAAGATATCCTTGACGATTCTCGTCGTCAAGGATGCCTTGACTCACCCCACCCGGGCCAGCCGAGCCCACACCCGGCGCACCGGCCGGCTGCTGGTTCGCCACCAGGTGACCGTGCCCTCCCTGCCGCCCACGCCGGCTTCGGCCCCATGCTGCGCCGGGCTGCTGGTGATCCACCGGGCGGCGAGCAGGGCGGAGCCCAGCGTCAGCACGCCGCCGGCGATGACAGCTGCGCTGAGGCCGAGCGCCTGGGCCAGCAGCCCGGCGATCACCGCCCCGATGGCGTAGCCGAGGTCACGCCAGAACCGGTAGACCCCCAGCCCCTGCGCGCGCCACGACGGGTGGGTGTGGTCGGCGACCGCGGCGCTCAGAGCCGGCTGGGCCATCGCGGTCCCGACGCCGAGCAGCGCCGCGCTGGCCAGGCCCGCCACCAGCGGCCGGGCGAGCAGGACCAGCGCGGCAGGGAAGGCCGCGGCCTGGACGATCATCCCGGAGACGATCATCGGCCGGCGCCCGAGCGTGTCCGCCAGCCGCCCGGTGAACAACTGGCACCCACCCCACAGGATCGGGTACAGCCCCTTGACCAGGCCGATGGCGGCCAGCCCGAGTCCATGGGAGGCGAACAGCAACGGGAAAACCGCCCAGGTCAGGCCGTCGTTGAGGTTGTTGGCCAGGCCGGCCTGGCTGGCCCCACGCAACGGCCGGTTCCGCCAGCTGGCGTCCTTGACAACGGTCCAGAACGATGTCCCTCCGCCCGGCCCGGCTGGCGGAGCCGAGCCCGGCTAGGCGGCATGCAGTGCTGTTTCCGCGGCCACGTGCTCGGCGGTGTCCCTGACCACCACCACGGACAGGGCCAGCCCGGCCAGCACGTAGATCCCCCCGATCAACTCGGGCACCGGCCGCAGGCCGTAAGCCGCCGCCAGGTAGCCGGTCGCCAGCGCGGTCGCGCCCACCGCCACATAACCGGCGGCCTCGTTCAGGCCCATGGCCAGGCCGCGGCCGCGCGGCCCCACCAGGTCCATCTTCATGTTCACGACCATGGACGAGGTCAGGCCCTGATTGACACCCAGGCACACGTTCGCGGCGACGATCCACGCCCAGGCCGGTGCCCAGGCGAGCAGGAACGGGACGGGGAGGCCGGCGGCCCAGCCGGCCACCAGCAGCGTCTTGCGGGCATGCCGGGCGGTCAGCGGCCCGGCGGCCAGGTTGGCCAGCGCCTTGGTCACCCCGAACGCGACGATGAAGCTGAACACCGCCAGGTAGCCGGACAGGTGGAATACCCGGGTGCCGACCAGGCTGGTGGTGGCCCGCTCCAGGCCCACCATGCCGCCGACGAAGACATTCACCACCACCAGCAGCGCGAACTGCGGCCAGTTCGCGCGCAGCCCCAGCCGCACCGGGCCTACTGGCGCCCGCCGCTGGCCGCTGCTGATCGCCATGGGATGCCTCCCGCGTCCGCCCTGCTGGTTCGCCAGCCATCGTGCGCGCGGGGGCTTGCAGCGAGTTTGCAGCCGGTCACACCAGCAGCCGGGCGGCCGCACACATCCGTGCCAGTGCCGTCCCAGACGGAAGCCAGCCACTGCCCGGCTGAGGCTGACCCGGGCGCAGGCAGGCCAGGGCCCAGGAGCGAAGTGATTACCGGAACTGGCTCATGCCAGTGCGGTATCCGCGTGAGCGCCGCTGTCGGTCTTCTCGCCTCCTGGCAGACGCCCGGCCAGGCGCGGCTCAATACGGGCGACGGCGACATAGGCGACGACCACAGCCACGATCACCAGCGGCATGACCTTCGTGGCGTCCGAGAGAAGCAGCAAGCTGGCGAGCAGGACCGAGGTCAGGGGCAGCTTCATCACCGCCGCGGTCAGCGCGCCGATGCCCATGGCCACCCCGGCCACCAGCGGCAGGCCGGGCAGATGGGACATCGCGACCCCTCCGGCCGCGCCGATGAACAGTGCCGGGAAGATGGGCCCGCCCCGGAAACTGCCCCGTGACACGCCATAGGCGAGCGTCTTGCAGACCAGCAGCAGCAGCAGCGCACCCACCGAGTAGCTGGAGGCGTGCTGGATGAGCGGCCCGATGTCGGCCTGCCCGGAGAACAGCACGTCCGATGACGGCTTGCCGGTCGTCTGCGTGTAGATGATCGTGAGCACCGCGACGGCCACGCCGGCCAGCGGGAGCACGATCATGACCCGCTTGGCGGCGTAGCGGTGCACGGACATCGACAGCCAGAGGATCACCGGGCCGAGCAGTGCGGCGGCCAGCCCGATCACGATCGCCCAGCCGAATTCGGCCAGGTCGGGATGGCTGAAGGGCGGCAGGCTGGGGATGGCCAGCGAGAACGTGCCCAGCCCGGTCAGGCTGTCCAGGCCGACGAAGATGAGCGCGCCCACCCCGGAGGCCAGCAGACCGGGCACCAGCACCAGGCCCATCGTGGGCCCGCCCAGCCCGGACGCCTCCATCAGCAGGAAAGCGCCGGTGATCGGCGATCCCAGCAGCGTGCTGATGGCCGCGAAGCCCCCCGCGGCAGCCAGCACCCTCACCCCTTGGGCTGGCACCGGCCGCCGCCGGGCCGCCGCCTTAGTGGCCAGCACCGCCAGGCCGCTGCCGAGGGCGATGAGCGGCATCTCGGGGCCAATCACAGTGCCAAAGGCCAGCGACGCCAGCGCCGCCAAGAGGACGCCGGGGAGCTGGACTGGGGTCGGCGGCGGATGCACGGCGAAACCGGGCGCCGGCGAAGCCCCGCCGTTACCCGGCAGGTACCGGATGGCCAGGGCAGCCAGCACCGCGCCGATCACCAGCATCGGCAGCGGCCACCACGCCGGCGCGGTACCGTAACCGAGCCCATGGGGCAGGTGGGTGAACAGCTCCTTTTGCAGGTAGCTGACCAGCGCCAGGAACCCCCAGGCGGCCGCGGAGATCGGCACACCCAGGATCGCCGCGAAGACCAGCAGCCCGACGTAGGCGCGGCTGCGCAGCAGGGTCATGGGGTCCGGAGGGCTGGCTCCGGCCGGCTGCCCCGGCCGACCCGGCGAGGCTGACGCGTCCGGGGGGGCTGGCGTACCTCCCGGCGTTGTGGCATCCGGCGAGGTCGGAGTGCTCGGCGTACCCGACCCCGGCGGATCGTTCCGCATGGCCATCAACCCATCCTCGCGTTCTTGGGAACTGAGCGTCTCACCTGTACCGGGTGACCCCTGCTCTTGCTGGTGGCCGGCGGGGCCTGGTAGCCGCGCAGGTGACCCTACTTCAGGATGTTCACCGCCCGGGCGACCACCAGGATGCCAACGACCAGCGAGACCGCCTCCTCGGCCATCATCATCAGCTTCGCCCATGGCTTGATGGCAGAGACGTCGGTCGGGCTGAACGCCATCGCGGTGTTGAAGGACAGGTGCAGGTAGTCCACGAATGACGGGTACCAGCCCTGCCGCACGAGCTCCGGGTTCGACATCTCGGGGAACACGAACGCCGGGGAGACGCCGGATTCGTGCGCGCGGGCGGCCGCGCCGCCCCGGTCGAGGTCCCAGTACCACAGGCCGAAGGCGATCACGTTCGTCACCCAGATGACCGCACCCGCGAGCAGCAGGGTGTTCGCGTCTGGTGGTGAAGTGCTCAGTCCGGACGATGGAAGCCACCAGCCGGATCGATGACCCCGCGTTGACGAATGTGATCACCCCGATGAGCACCCCGGTCAGGACCCGCAGCCAGGTCCGCTGCCGGTCGATCCGGCCCGGGATCGCCGATGATGAGCACGGCCACCAGGATGACCAGCACCACGATGAAAGCCGGCCGCGCGTCGTGCAGCCGGAGCTGAGACGGCAGGAAGACCCGAAGCCCCCCGGCGAGCAGTACCGCGACCGCCATCGGCCACCGGCGTTCACCTATCTGTTCCCGTTCGGTAGCCATGAGGCAAGATACCGTGGCCCTGGTCACAGGCGGCCGGCCCGCACCCGCCGCGCGGGCGGTATGGACCAGCCCCGCACCGCCGTTGAGCAGGAAAGGCGGGTCGCGCCGGTACCGGCAGCAAGGAGGCCGATCATGACCAGCGAACACCTCTCTACCAGGCCAAACGGCGGTGCCGCGCCGGTCGCCTGCGCCCTCACCCGGGACGGGCTGGCCGCACAGCGCGCCCACTGGCAGCGGCTCGCCGCTCGGGCGCTGATGGAGCGGGCCGACACCGCGGACGGCGTGCGGCTCGCCTTCCGGCCCGGACCCGGCGTCGAGGCGGAACTGCGTGCGCTGGTCGCCACCGAGCAGGAGTGCTGCCCGTGGGCGGACTGGACGGTGCAGGCAACGGCCCAGCAGGTGGTGCTCGGCGTACACGCCACCGGCACCGGGACGGACGCCCTGCACGATATGTTCACCAGCCTGCGGCTAGTGACTGCCTGAGCTTCCGCCTGCACTCCATGCACCAGCCCCGTCGTCAGGGTGCTGATGAGAACCGCGCCGACCAGGGCCGTACCGGGTGCCCTCGCCCGGAGCCCTCCCCCGCCAGCGCTGGCGGCCAGCGCGGCCGGGCATCTAACCTAGCCCGGTGACGCCAGCGCGTGCGGTCAGGTTCGGGGTCTACCTGCCGGCGTTCGGGCCGTTCGGCGATCCGGCGGTGCTGGCCGACCTGGCGGTGCGGGCCGAGGCAAGCGGCTGGGACGGGGTGTTCCTGTGGGACCACCTGGTACGGGCGGACATGCCTGTCGCCGACGCCTGGACCTGCCTGGCGGCCATGGCCCAGGCCACCCGGGCGCTCCGGCTGGGGCCGATGGTGACCCCGCTGGCCCGGCGCCGTCCCTGGGTGGTCGCCCGGCAGGCGGCCACGGTCAGCGCGCTCTCCGGCGGGCGGCTCATCTTCGGCACCGGCCTCGGCTCGGACGAGTCCGGCGATTTCAGCCGGTTCGGCGAGCCGGCCGACCGGCGCGTCCGGGGGCAGCTGTACGACGAGGGGCTGGCCCTGGTCAGGGCGGTCTGGTCCGGCCAGCCATGCCGGCACGACAGCCAGCACTACCAGGTCAGCCTGGAGCAGGGCAGCCCGGCGCGCTATCCCATCCCGGTCTGGGTGGCCAGTTCCACCGGCAACCCGCGGGTGATCCGCCGGGCGGCCGGCTGCGACGGTATCTTCCCCGACACACACGGCCAGGCCCCGGCCGTGGCGGAGGTCCTCGGCTTGCGCGCCGCGCTGGCCCAGGCCGGCCTGCGGCGGCCGGCCGTTCGACATCGCGCTCGCGGGCAACGCCAGCCCTGCCTGGCAGGAGTCCTTCCAGGTCGACCTCGCCGGGCTCGCGGAGGCGGGCATGACCTGGTGGCTGGAGTCGCTGATCCACTTCGATCCGCTGGAACTGTCGCTGGCGGTCGTGGACGCCGGCCCGCCCCGCCTGTGACTGGCAGCCGCATCTCAGCGAGCGCCGGCCCCCACCAGCTCGATGAGCTTCCCCACGCCCGCGGCTACGGCGCGTCACCGAAAGCTGGCCGTTCTATCCAATGGCGGCCAGAGTGTCAGCGGGCCGTGATAAGCACGAATAACCGGGGGTGGCCGGGAGAGTCCCGAGAAGATGGCCGGCCGGGCGAATGCGCCTGACCGCGATGGAGGGAGTGCCGGTGAGCGGCGTACGGGTGCTGGTGGGCACGCGCAAGGGTGCGTTCGTGCTGACCTCGGATGGCAAGCGGCAGCAGTGGGACGTCAGCGGGCCCCACTTTCCCGGCTGGGAGATCTACCACGTCAAGGGCTCACCCGCCGACCCGGGCCGGCTGTGGGCGTCACAGTCCAGCGGCTGGTTCGGGCAGGTGATCCAGCGCTCCGACGACGGCGGCGCGACCTGGGAGCCGGTGGGCAACAAGTTCAGCTACGAGGGCACCCCGGGCACGCACCAGTGGTACGACGGCACCCCCCACCCATGGGAGTTCGCCCGGGTGTGGCACCTGGAACCGTCCCTGACTGACCCGGACACGGTCTATGCCGGGGTGGAGGATGCGGGGCTGTTCCGCTCCACCGACGGCGGCCAGCAGTGGCAGGAACTGCCCGGCCTGCGCACCCACAAGTCAGGGCCGTCCTGGCAGCCGGGCGCGGGCGGGATGTGCCTGCACACGATCATCCTGGATCCCGCCACGCCGGGCCGGATGTACGCCGCCATCTCGGCGGCCGGCGCGTTCCGCTCCGACGACGCGGGCGAGACGTGGCGGCCGGTGAACCACGGCCTGCACTCGGAAGGCATCCCCGACCCCAACGCCGAGGTCGGCCACTGCGTGCACCGGATCGCCCAGCACCCCGCCCGCCCGTCCGTGCTGTACATGCAGAAGCACTGGGATGTCATGCGCAGCGACGACGCAGGCGAGTCGTGGCATGAGATCAGCGGCAATCTGCCGACCGATTTCGGGTTCCCGATCGACGTGCACGCCCACGACCCGCAGACCATCTACGTGGTCCCGATCACCAGCGACTCGCACCACTTCCCGCCCGAGGGAAAACTGCGCGTCTACCGCAGCCGGACCGGCGGGGACGACTGGCAGGCGCTCACCAACGGCCTGCCGCAGCAGAACTGCTATGTGAACGTGCTGCGTGACGCGATGGCCGTGGACTCGCTCGACGACTGCGGCATCTACTTCGGCACCACCGGCGGGCAGGTGTACGCGTCGGCGGACGCTGGCGACAGCTGGGCACCGATCGTCCGGGATCTCCCGGCCGTGCTGTCGGTTGAGGTCCAGACGCTGTCATGATCCGGGTGGTGCTCCCCGCGCACCTGCGCACGCTGGCCCGGGTCGACGGCGAAGTGGAACTTCAGGTCGCGGGTGAGGTGACCCAGCGGTCGGTGCTGGATGCGCTGGAAGCCAGCTTCCCGGTGCTGCGCGGGACGATCCGCGATCAGGACAGCGGGCGGCGGCGGGCGTTCATCCGGTTCTTCGCATGCGAGCAGGACCTGTCCCATGAGCGGCCGGATGACCCGCTGCCGGTGGCGGTCGCCACCGGCGCGGAGCCCTACCTGATCGTCGGCGCCATGGCCGGCGGCTGACCCGCACCGGGGCGGCTCAGCTGCCTGTGCACTGGGGGCTGGTGTGCACCAGCCCGATGGCGACGTTCGTGATGGGCCACTGGTCCGGGGGGTTGATCGCCACTCCGGCGCCCGCCGGCAATGCGGCCGGATGGATGACCATGACCGGGTAGCCTCCCGCCTGGCGGCCGGAGAATATCTGCTTGATCACGTCCCCGCCCACGACGAACCGCTGGCACGAGCTCGGCAGCTGGCCGGAAAACGTGACGGAGGCGGGCAGGCCGTCCGCGCGGAGTGTGCGCTGCAGCCCGGCCGGATCGCGCAACTGGCGGAGGGTGACATCAATCGTGCCGTCAGCCTGCTTCGCCACTGTCCACGCCGCCAGGGCGATGCCGCCCGCGTGGCTGGGCTGATGACCCACCGGTCCCAGAGCGGTGACCGCGGCCATGATGGCCGCCGCCGCCACGGCCAGTGCCCCGGCCAGCCCGGCCGTCTTCCGCCGGGCCCGCAGCGCGCGGCCCCGGCTTTCGATCGATCCCACGTCAGTGGCCGAGTGAACGCTGGTGAAAGACTCCCTCACCGCAATGATCAGGTCGTTGTCAGTCATGGCTCAGCTCTCCTGCTGCTGGCTGGGGACAAGTTCGCCGCGCAGCGACGCAAGGGCACGGGCCAGATGTGCCTTGACCGTGCTGGGGGCGACCCCGAGCACCTCCGCGGTGCGCCCGGTGTCGAGATCGAGGAACAGCCGCAGGGCGACCACCTGCCGCTGCCGTGGCGGCAGCCGCAGCAGGGCCGCCATGATCCGCGGATCGACCGTGCTGGCCGCGGTCCCGTCCGGGGCGGGCCGGTCCGCCACCGTCTCCGGATCGGCTACCGGCACCTCCCGGCGCCGCCGCCGCCAGCGCGAGATGTTCATGTTCAGCGCGGTGCGGACCACCCATGCCGCCGGGGCCGGATGCCTGCCAACGGTGCGCCACGAGGCACAGGCCCGGGCGAAGGCCTCATCCACCAGATCCTGCGCCCGGTCCTGGCTGCCGACGGTGACCAGCACGGTGCGCAGGCAGTCATCCTTGGCCTGGTGATAGAACTCCGCGAAGTCCAATGGGCTGCCCACACCTACTCAACGCACGACGGCCGGATCCGGACTACCGGCCGCTACGCACCGGCGGCCGGCTCACCCGGCCGTGGCTGCCCGCTCCCCTACACTGCTTCCCCATGAGCACCGAGACCGAACTGCTGCTGTCCTCCCTGCACAACCAGCGCGAGCACGTGCTCGGCATCCTGGAAGGCCTGACCGACGAGGACCTGCGGCGGGCGGTGCTGCCCTCGGGCTGGTCCTGCCTCGGGCTGGTCCGGCATCTCGCGCTCGACGTGGAGCGATTCTGGTTCCGCTCGGTGGTGGCTGGAGAGCAGGTCGAACTGGAGCCCGGCAGTGCCTGGCAGGTGGGCCCGGACGTGCCGGCGCAGGACGTGCTCAGCCTGTACCAGCGGGAGGCGGAACTGGCGGACGGCATCATCTCCGCCACCTCGCTGGACGCCGCCCCGGTGAACTGGCCCGACTTCTTCGGCAGCTGGCGGCTGGAGAACCTGCGGGCGATCATCCTGCATGTGATCACCGAGACCGCGACCCACGCGGGCCACCTCGACGCCGTGCGCGAGCTCATCGACGGCCACACGTGGCTTATCCTCACTTAGCGGCCCCTCTTGGCGCCCGCGCAGCCGCTCACGCGGTCAGCAGCGGTATCCCATAGTCGTCGAACCGTTTGTCACGCGTCACGACCGTCAGCCCCTCCGCCAGCGCTTGGGCGATCAGCATCCGGTCAAACGGGTCCTCGTGGTGGCGGGGAAGGTGCCCCGCTGCCACTGCGTGCGCGACGCTGATGGGCAACGGCTCGAATCCGCCTGCCTCCAACTGATGCTCCAGATCATCTGGAGCGGCCAGCTTGCCCAGCGCCTTCTTGATGGAGATCTCCCAGGCACTCGCCGCCGAGACGGCGACCAGGTTAGCCGGGTCTGCGACTGCCTCCCGGGCCCGCGCCGACAGGCCCTCATCGGCTAGCCACCAGAGCAGTGCATGCGTATCCAGCAACAGCCTCATGGCCGCTCGCCGCGGAACGCGGCGCCAATCTCAGCTGGCAGTTCGTCGAAGTCTGCGGCGATGACGACTTTGCCACGCCAGCCTCCCGGCGTGCGGGGGCGCAAGGACGGCCCGGCCAGTGCCACCAGCCGCGCCACTGGCCGCCCGGCCCGCGCGATGATGATCTCTTCCCCGGCGGCGGCCCGGTCAAGCAGCTGCGACAAATGGGTCTTGGCCTGGTAAACGTTCACGCTCTCGGTCATGCTCCTAGTCTATCTTATTTGGTCTAGTCTGGTCAGGTCATAATTTCACCCGTGAGCGGGCCCACCGCCCGCGCTTGACCCTGACGTAGCGGGAGGCGGCACAGTGGTCCCGTGGACGGATACACGGTCGGCGAGCTGGCCCGGATGTCGCACGTGTCGGTGCGCACGCTGCACCACTACGACAGCATCGGGCTGCTGACCCCGGGCGGCCGGACCGCGGCCGGGTACCGGCTGTACTCCGACGGCGACCTCCGGCGGCTCCGGCAGATCCTGTTCTACCGGGAACTGGAGTTCGGGCTGGGCGAGATCGCCGGGATGCTGGCCGCCCCGGACGCCGGGACCGACGACCACCTGCGCCGGCAGCACCGGCTGCTGCGCCAGCGGCGGGCCCGCGCCGGGGCACTGCTCGCTGCTCTGGACAAGGAGATGGAGGCACGCAAGATGGGCATCTCGCTCACGCCCGAGGAGCAGTTCGAGATCTTCGGCACCGACAAGCTCGGCGAGTACACCGCCGAAGCCGAGCAGCGCTGGGGCGGCACCGACGCCTGGCGGGAGTCGGCGCGCAAGACGGCGGCCTACACCAAGGACGACTGGATCGCTATCAAGGCCGGGGCGGACCGCAGCATCGCCGGCTTCACGGCCGCGATGCGGGCCGGCGAGCCACCGGCCGGGACCGTCGCCATGGACCTGGCAGAGGCGCACCGGCAGCACATCTGCCGCTGGTTCTACGACTGCGGGTACCCCCAGCACCGCGGCCTGGCCGAGCTGTACACCTCCGATCCCCGGTACACGGCCACCTATGACGAGATCGAGCCCGGCTTCTCCCAGTACGTCCACGACGCGATCATGGCCAACGCCGACCGTGCAGCTGGCTAAGAGGCCCTCTAAAGATCTTCCAGCTCGTAGATCATGCTCTGCACCCCGCCGGTCGCCAGGATCGGCACGTCCGCTCCCGTCGCCTGCCCGATGGGCGATGCGAACGCGGCCCGCAGCGCGTCCATGTCGTCCCAGTCCAGCTCCGCGACGAGGTGGAACGGCTCACCGCCGCGCACCCCTGACAGCGGGCCGCGGCTGATCGAGTAACGGCGCAGGCCCGGCAGCTGCCTGGCCAGCGGAATGTGCACCTCCCGGTAGTGGCGCTCGAACTCCTCGGGGTCGGCCGGTGTGCGGTACAGCACGAGAAACCTCACCATGAGCGCATGGTAACCACCGGCGTCACACCGACCCGATCACCTGGCTGGCGTAGGCGTCCAGGGTCGCGTCCGCGTCATCGTGCATCAGGTAGACGCTGAAATTGTCGGCGCCGATCTCCCGCAGCTCTGCGAGCCGCTCCCGGTGCCGTTCCGGCGGCCCCAGCAGGCAGAACCGGTCCACGATGTCGTCCGGCACGAAGTCGGTTGACGGGTTGCCCGCCTTGCCGTGGTGAGAGTAGTCGTAACCATGCCGCGCCCGGATGTAGTCGGTCAGCGCGCGCGGCACCACGTCCCCGGTGTTGCCGTAGCGGGCGACCAGATCCGCCACGTGGTTGCCGACCATGCCGCCGAACCAGCGGGTCTGGTCGCGCATGTGCGGGTAGTCGTCGCCGACGTAGGCGGGCGCCGCGACGCAGACCGTCAGCTCGGCCGGGTCCCGCCCGGCGGCCGCCGCCGCCGCCCGGGCAGCACCGATCGTCCACCTGGCGATGTCGGGGTCGGCGCACTGGAGAATGAACCCGTCCGCATGCTCCCCGCATACCTTGAGCGCCTTCGGCCCGTAGGCAGCCATCCACACCTCCAGCCGCCCGTCGTGCACCCACGGGATGCGGACCTTGGTGCCGTCGTAGTCCACCTCCCGGCCCTCGGCCAGATCCCTGATCACGCCGATGGCGTGCGCCAGGGTCGCCAGCGAGGACGGAGTGCGGCCCAGCACCCGCATGGCGGAATCACCCCGGCCGATGCCGCACACCGTCCGGTTGCCGAACATGTCGTTCAGCGTCGCGAACAGCGAGGCGGTTACCGACGGCTCCCGCGACAGCGGGTTGGTCACCATCGGGCCGACCTTCACCCTGGTGGTGGCGGCCAGGATCTGCGAGTAGATGACGAACGGCTCCTGCCAGAGCACGGACGAGTCGAACGTCCAGACGTGGCTGAAACCGCCCGCGTCGGCCCGCTGGGCCAGGTCGATGACCCGCCGGGCCGGCGGGTCGGTCTGCAGCACCAAGCCGATATCCATGACGCCCCCCTACCTCAGGTACTGGCATTCCCCACGGGGCAGGAAGCGGCCGCGGCCCGCCCGTCCGTGCCACTCGCCGCCGCCGACGATGACCTCACCCCGCGACAGCACAGTGGTGACCTGTCCCTGCACTTCCCGGCCTTCATACGCCGAGTAGTCCACCGCCATGTGGTGCGTCTCCACCGACAGCACGTGCCGCGCGGCCGGGTCGTAGACGACGATGTCGGCGTCGGACCCGGGGGCGATGGTGCCCTTGCGCGGGTACAGGCCGAACATCCGGGCCGGGGTGGTCGAGTTCACTTCCACCCACCGGGCGAGCGATAGCTCGCCGTCCACCACACCCTGGTGCAGCAGGTCGATCCGGTGCTCGATGCCGGGCATCCCGTTGGGAATCTTCGAGAAGTCACCGCGCCCCAGCTCCTTCTGCTCCTTGAAGCAGAACGGGCAGTGGTCGGTGGACACGATCGACAGGTCGTTGGTGCGCAGGCCCCGCCACAGGTGGGCCCAGTGCTCCTGGGGCCGGACCGGCGGCGAGCAGACATACTTCGCGCCCTCGAACCCGGGTGCGTCCAGATCCTCCTGGGACAGGTACAGGTACTGCGGGCAGGTTTCGGCGAAGACGTTGCGCCCCTCGTCCCGCGCCTGGGTGACCGCGGCCAGCGCCTGCTGGGCGGACAGGTGGACGATGTAGAGCGGGGCGCCGGTCACCTGGGCCAGCCGGATCGCCCGGCTGGTGGCCTCCCCCTCCAGTTCCGGCGGACGGGTGCGGCCGTGCCAGCCGGGATCGCCGTGCCCGGCCGCCAGCGCCTGCGCGACCAGCACGTCGATCGCGATGCCGTTCTCCGCGTGCATCATGATCGTCGCCCCGCTGGCCGCGGCACGCTGCATGGCCTGCAGGATCTCGCCGTCGGTCGCGTAGAACACGCCCGGGTAGGCCATGAACATCTTGAAGCTGGTCACACCCTCGCCGACGAGTGCGTCCATCTCCTTCAGCGTCTGCTCGTTGACGTCGGAGATGATCATGTGGAAGCCGTAGTCGATGCCGGCCTTGCCCTGCGCCTTGGCGTGCCAGGCGTCCAGCGTCTCCCGCAGCGAAGCGCCCTTGGGCTGCACCGCGAAGTCGATCAGCGAGGTGGTGCCGCCCCAGGCGGCCGCCCGGGTGCCGGTCTCGAAGTCGTCCGCCGAGAAGGTGCCGCCGAACGGCATCTCCAGGTGCGTGTGCACGTCGATGCCACCCGGCATGACATAACGGCCGGTCGCGTCGATGGTCTGGTCCACCGCCCCGGCCAGCGCCCCGGTGTGGGCCGGGTCGAGCAGTGCGGCCACCGTCTCGCCGTCGATGAGAACGTCGGCCGCCGACGAGCCGGTCGCCGTGACGACGGTGCCGCTCTTGATGAGTGTGCGCATGGCTCCCCCGGTTATGGCTGGGCCAGCGGGCCGTAGGTGTCGGGCCGCCGGTCCCGGTAGAACTGCCACAGGTGCCGGACCTCCGCCAGCATCCCCATGTCCAGGTCCCGGACCACGACCTCTTCCTCGGTGTCCGACGCGGTGCCACCCATGATCTGCCCGCGCGGGTCGGCGAAGTAGGACGAGCCGTAGAAGTCGTTGTCGCCCAGCGGCTCCACCCCGACCCGGTTGATGGTGCCGACGAAGTACTCATTGGCGACCGCCGCGCTGGTCTGCTCCAGCCGCCACAGGTACTCCGACAGCCCCCGGCTGGTCGCCGACGGGTTGAACACGATCTTGGCACCGGCCAGGCCGAGCGCCCGCCAGCCCTCCGGGAAGTGCCGCTCGTAGCAGATGTACACACCGATCCGGCCGACCGCGGTGTCGAACACCGGGTAGCCGAGATTGCCGGGACGGAAGTAGTACTTCTCCCAGAACCCCTTCACCTGCGGGATGTGGTTCTTGCGGTGCTTGCCGAGGAACGTGCCGTCGGCGTCGATCACCGCCGCCGTGTTGTAGTAGACGCCGTCCTGTTCCGCCTCATAGACCGGCACGATCAGCACCATGTTCAGCTCGCGGGCCAGGTCGCGCATCAGCCGGACGGTCGGGCCGTCCGGCACCGGCTCCGCCCAGTTGTACCACTGCGGCTCCTGCACCTGGCAGAAGTACGGGCCGAAGAAGAGTTCCTGCAGGCAGGTGACCCGGGCACCCTGGGCCGCGGCGTCCCGCACCGCCGCCACGGCGTTCTTCACCATCGAATCCTTGTCGCCGGTCCACTTCTGCTGGACCAGGGCGGCACGTACGACATCGGCCATGCCGGTCTCCTCTCCTGGCTGGTCAGACGCTGCTGGCCGGCCCGCCTCCCCTGGGACGCGGCCTCGCCTACCCATCATCTCCCTGGCCGCCACCGGCGGTCACCCCGGGCCGGTGATCTTCGGTGTCCAGTGCCAGAGCCCGGCCGCTGCCCTGCTGCCCGGCCGGCACCGTCCGGCCCTTCCACTCCCCGCCACGGCCCGCGTAGTGACGGTGGGCGGAGTCCACCGTCATGGCCGTGTAGAGCAGGGCGATGGCGGGCAGGCAGGGCGCACGCAGCGGGGACAGCCGGTACAGCCGGAGCACCGGGACGAAGCTCGCCGTCATCAGTGCCCATCCCACCAGGCCGGCCACCGCACAGCACCAGGCCGGCGGGCCGCCACCAGCCAGCCCGGCCACCAGGCCGCCAATGGCAGCGGCCGGGGGCAGCAGGTAGAGCCAGCACAGGCCGGCCACCGTCCCGGCCAGCAGGGCGGGCGAGTACCGCAGCTGGGTGTAGGCGCTGCGGGCGACCATCTGCCACAGTTCAGCCAGCCCGGCATAGGCCCGCCGGCTGTGCACCGCGGTGGTGAAGCCGAGCCAGCACCGCGCCCGGCCCGGCCCGCGCTTGAGCAGCCGGGCCAGGGCCACGTCGTCGATCCGGGCGCCGGCCATGCGGGCGAATCCACCGGCCGCGGCCAGCGTCTCGCGCCGCACCAGCATGCAGCCGCCCGCGGCCGCCGCCGTGGCCGAACCCGGCTGCCCGGCCCGGCGGAACGGGTACAGCTGGGCGAAAAAGTAGACGAACGCGGGCACGATCCACCGCTCCCAGCCGGTCTCCGCCCGCAGCATGGCCATCTGGGAGACCAGGTCCCGGTCGCCGGCCCGGGCGGAACGCACCAGGGCCGCCAGCGTGCCCGGCCCGAACGCGATGTCGGCGTCGGTGAACAGCAGGTCATCGCAATCCCCGGCGGCGGCCACCCCCTGGGCCATCGCCCACACCTTGCCTGCCCAGCCGGGTGGCAGCGGGCGGCCGGCCACCACCCGCAGCGCAGCCCGGCCCGCGGCCTGCCCGGCCAGCGCCGCCGCGGCGGCACCGGTGCCGTCACTGCTGCCGTCATCGACCAGCAGCACCGAGAACTCACCGGGGTAGTCCTGGGCCAGCAGTGTGGGCAGCGTCTCCGGCAGGATCGCTGCCTCGTCCCGGGCTGGCACCACCGCGGTCACCGACGGCCACCGATCCGGATCCGGCGCGTCAGCGGGACCGGGCAGGCGCACGTCCGTGCGCCAGAACCCGCCGTGCCCGGCCACCAGGTACACCCATGCCACCGCCGCCAGCACGCACATGCCAACCAGCACCAGCAAGGAGCCTCCCCCGATGATCCGGAACACTTGTACGCGCTATGCGCGGAAAAGTCTTCCGGCGGTCAGGACTTCCGTGGTTCCGCGCCTTCGATGGCCGGCTGGCCGGCCGGTTCGGGTGAGGCCGCACCATTGGCCGCGGCCCGTTCCGGCGCGGCGGCCCGTTCCGGTGATGACGCCAGGTTCTGCTTGACCGACTCCAGGATGGTCAGGCCCTGAGCGACCAGGCCCGCGGCCAGCTCGCTGAGTCCCTCAGCGCCGTTGAGCACGTTGACGTTGGCCCCGGCCAGGCCGCCGGCCGCTTCCTTGACGATCTGCGGGAGCTGATCGATCAGCATCCTGTCCAGTGCGACCCGGTCGTTCGACGCAGCCGCCTCGGCCTGGATCCGCATCCGTTCCGCGTCCGCCCTGGCGATGATGCGGACCCGCTCCGCCTCCGCCTCGGCCGGCTTGACCACCTCGGCGACCAGCTGTCGCTCGCGCAGCTCGGCCTGCTGCCGGGCCAGCTCGGCCTGGGCGGCGATGACCTCCAGCTGGGCCTGTGCCTGGGTGAGCGGCCCCATCTGCGCGGCCTTGGCCTGCGCCTGGTCGACCTCGGCCTTGTACTGGGCCTGCACGACCGCTGTCTGCCGGGCGTATTCGGCCTTCTTGCGCTCAGCTTCCTGCTGCGCTTCGGCGGCCTGCTGGGTGGCCTGTGCCTGGGCGATCTGCGCCTGCCGCTGGATGGCCGCGTTGTGCGGGGCGGCCATCGCGTCGATGTAGCCGGAGTTCATGTCATCAATGGACTGGATCTGCAGTGAGTCCACGGTCAGGCCGATCTTGGCCATTTCCGCCTTGGAGCCGTCCAGCACCTCCGTCGCCAGTTTCTGCCGTTCGGTGACGATCTCCTCGACCGTCATCGACCCGATGATCGAGCGCAGGTGGCCGGCGAAGATGCGGCCGGTGAGGGTGGACATCTGGTCCTGGTCGGACAGGAACCGCTGGCCCGCGTTGACGATGCTCTCGTCGTCGTTGCCGACCTTGAACGCGATGACAGACCGGACGTTCAGCGAGATGCCCTGCCGGGTCACGCAGGTCTCGGCGACCTCGGACTCACACATCGCCAGGGTGAGATAGCGGGCCTTGCGGAAGAGCGGCAAGACGAACGCGCCATGGCCGACCACGACCCGGAACGGTGCGCCAGTGCCGCCCCGCCAGCGCCTGCCGCCGGAGATCAGCATGGCCTGGTCGGGGGCGGGGACACGGTAACCAAACATGGTCAGGCTCCTCAGACAGCCTTGTCAGGAAAGGGATCCAGCGGGTCGGTCCATTCGCTGACGTCCACCGACCGGCTGCCGCGGGACTCGATGACCAGGACGGTCGCGCCCTTCGGGATCGGGTCGATGGACCAGGCGAGATAGGCCTCGGTGCCGCCCCGGATCTTGAGCAGCACCTCACCCGGGCCGGCCTGGCCGCGGGTGGCGATCAGCAGCACGCCGATGGCCCCAATCAGGGACTGATCCCCAGGCACCGTCCGCACTCCCTCGCGCCACTGGGAAACTGGCTCACACCCTATCCCGCTGGCCGTCGTCCGCTCCTGGCCCGGCCAAACCATGATCATGGAAAGACGGAATAGGCCGGCGGGCGCGGCTGTTACATCGGTCGCTGGTGTGCTTGTGTCCCCCGGGCCGCATCCACAACTGCCGTCGCGGACTACCGTCCGGCTGGAGCCGCGGTGTGCTTCTCGCCGAGGAGGCGACCACACACCAGCCTGACGAAGCCCCTGCGAGCCCGCTCCAGGGGCTTCGTCATGCCGGGATCACTCAGGCGCGGCCGGCCAGGCGAACCCCGTCGCCGCCGTGATGTCGCCCGGCCGTGGCAGCGCCGCCTGCGCCCCGCGCCGGGTGGTCGCCGCCGCACCCGCGGCACAGGCCGCGCGCACCGCGGTGGCCGGGCCGGCCCGGCCGCCACCGCCACGGCCAGCGCCGCCACGAACGCGTCGCCGGCCCCGACGCTGTCCACGCTGGCCACTGCGAACCCGGGCACCATCACCAGCGGCCCAGCGCCGCCAACCACGGCCCCGGCGGCTCCCAGCGTGATGACCACCTGCCGGGCACCGAGCCTGGCCAGGGCCGCGACCGCGGCCGCGAGCCCGTCCCCGGTCACCGGGCGGCCCAGCACCGCGGCCGCTTCCTGCTCGTTGACCACCAGCCAGTCCACCCCGATGGCGAGCAGATCCGCTGCCCCGTCGGGCGCGGGTGCCAGATTCAGCACGCAGGGCAGGCCGACTGTCCGCGCCCGGTCCAGCACCGCCGCGACCAGCGCGGCCGGGATCTCCGCCGACAGCACCAGCACGTCACAGGGCGCGGCCAGGGCCGCCGCCGCCTCAGGGTCCCCGGCCATGGCGTTCGCACCGGCCGCCGCCGCGATCGCGTTCTCGCCCGAACCGTCCACGGTGATCAGGGCCAGCCCGGACGTGACCCCCGCGACCGCCCGCACCGCGGTGACGTCCACCCCCTCGGCGGCCAGCCCGGCCCGCAGCCGGGCACCGAACTCGTCCGCGCCGCAGCAGCCCACCATCCGCACCGCCGCGCCCAGCCGGGCCGCGGCCACCGCCTGGTTGGCGCCCTTGCCGCCACCGCCGACATCGGCTCCGGCCGCCGACAGGACCGTCTCCCCGGCGCGCGGCAGATGCGGGACCAGCAGCGAGATATCGGTGTTCAGGCTGCCGACAACGGTCACCCGGGGACGCTGCCGGGTGAGGCCCAACCGCCAATCCGCCACCCGGTCATGATCAGCCACCGGGCCACTCCGGGCAAGGCCGTCTGCCCGTCCACCCGCTGCCGCGGAGTTACCGGCCGCCGCCGGGACCCGGCTGGCCGGCCGGCTGGCGGCTGTCCTGGCTGATCGACAGCTGGCCGTTCCGCATCAGGGCGATCCGCTGTGCCTGGGCGGCCACCGTGCCGTCGTGGGTCACCAGGATCAGGGTGAGCCCCTGGTCCTGCCAGAGCCGTGCCAGCAGGCCGATGATCTCGTCCCGGGTCGTCTCGTCCAGGTTCCCGGTCGGCTCGTCGGCCAGCAGCACAGCCGGTGACTTGACCAGTGCCCGGGCGATGGCCACCCGCTGCTGCTGGCCACCGGACAGCTCGTACGGCAAGTGCCCGGCCCGGTCGGCCAGGCCCACCTCCACTAGTGCCCGGGCAGCCCGTTCCCGCCGTTCGGTAGCGGCGATGTGGAACGGGACCAGCGCGGTCTCCACGTTCTCCTGGGCGTTGAGGGTCGGGATCAGGTTGAACGTCTGGAAGATGAAGCCGATCGAGCGGGCTCGCACCAGGTTGACCTGGCGTTCGGGCAGCGTGGCCAGATTCTGGCCGCGCAGGTCCACCACGCCCGCGGTCGGCCGGTCCAGGCCGCCCAGCATCTGGAGCAGGGTGGTCTTGCCATGGCCGGTTGGGCCCTGGATGGCGAGCCACTCCCCGTCGGGGATGGTCACGTCCACGCTGTCCAGCGCGGTGACGGTGGCCCGGCCCTTCTGGTAGATCTTGGTCACACCGGACAGTTCGTACACCGTTCCTCCTTTATTCCGCCCGGGCCATGGCGTCGGCGGGCCGGAGCCGGGCGGCCTGCCAGCCGCCGAGCGACCCGGCCAGCAGGCCGCCGGCGAGGGCCAGCAGCACGGCGAGCAGGATCGCGCCGACCGTGACCGTCGCGCTGAGATGAACCGTGACCGCGCTTGCCGTGTCGCCGAACAGGCGGCGGAACCCCGATCCCGGGCTGCCCCCGAAGCCACCCGGAGGCCCCCCGGTGACGACCTGGGCGCCGCCCGGCGTGGCCGAGCCGGTGGCCGGGCCCAAGGAGGCGGTCAGCGGCCGGGACAGCGAAGACACCAGGTTGGCGCCAGCGAAGCCGAGCCCGATTCCCACCAGTCCGCCAGCGATGCCAATGACCAGCGACTCGCCCATGACCTGGCCAGTGATCCGCCTGCTGCGCCAGCCGAGGGCCTTAAGGGTGCCGAACTCCCGCACCCGGCGGCTCACCGCGGCGATGCTCAGCAGGCTGGCCAGCAGGAACGCGGCGGCAAGCACCGCGATGGCCAGCCACTTGCCGAGGTTGCGGGCCAGGCTGGCCGCGCTGGCCAGCGACCCGGTCACCTCGCTGGCCAGGCTGCTGGCGGTGGTCACGGTAGCCCCGGGGACCACGGCATGGATCTGCTGGGACACACTGCCGATGTCGGACGCGCTGCTGGCTGCTACGTACACCGTGTTGACCTGGTTCTTCATCCCGGCCAGGGCCTGCGCGCGGCCGAGCGGGATGTACACGTCGGCCGGGTCGCCGCCCTGCGGCTGGCTGACGATCCCGATCACCTTGAAGCTGTTGCCCGCGACGTCGATGGCGGAGCCGGTGCCGAGCTTGTGCTGGGTGGCGTAGCCGGAGTCGAGCACGGCCACGTTCGCGGTCGCGTCGGCGGTCGTGAAGGTCCGGCCGGAGACCAGCTTGCCGGAGCTGAGCGGGCCAACCTCGCCCGCGGACAGCTGGGTGCCGTCCACCGTGAGCGTGCTGACATGGAAGTTGGTCGGCCCGCCGAAACCGCCGCCAAACCCGCCGCCAGCCGGGGCCGACGGGATGGTGCCGGACACCGAGAGGTCGGTCAGCACCAGCGCGCCCCCCGCAGCGGCGACACCGTGCAGCCGGGAGATCGAGGTGACCGACGTCGAGCTGAGCGGCCCCAGCGTGCGGTTGATCAGCGTGCTCCGGCTGAACGAGGTTCCCGCCTTGGGCCGCTGACCGGAGTTGAGCGCCCGCCGCCCGACCCGGAACCCGAACGGGCCACCGGAGTTCACCGCGGGGGCCTTGGTGACCGTGATGTCGGTGCCGACCCCGTACAGCGAGTGCAGCACCGTGTCCTGCGCCTGGGCGACCCCGGCGGAGGCGGACATGACGGTGATGACCAGCCCGATCCCGACCGCGATCCCGAGCGCGATGAACACCGCCTGCCGGATCCGCCGCCGCAGCTCGCGCCGCAGGTAGGTGAAGAACATGGGTTTTCCCTCCGTCCAGCCCCGTGTCGGTCGAAATCCTGGCGGCGCGGTCTGGAGGGACCCTGAACCGTTCCTGCGAAGTCACTGATCTTTTTCCCGGTCGGCACAGCCCGGGACCGCGTAGCCGGCGCCACGCCGGGACGGCGTCAGCGGCACACCGGAACGGCTACCGGCGGGTGTGGAGGACGAGCCAGATACCGGTGACATCCCAGCGGCGGACCGGGTGGAAGCCGGGCCCGGCCAGTACCGGCACGTTGCCCCGGCCGGCGCCGGTTTCCACGCCCCGCAGGCGGGTGACGGTGGCCAGCCGGGTCCGCACCACCGCGGTGGGCGCGCCGGTGGCGGGCAGGTGCCCGGCGCTGATCGCGGTCTGGCCCAGCGCGATGTCACCCAGGCCCCGGTAGCGGGCCGGGTGGGCCGCCTGGAACTCCCGGTCATTTGCGCCCGGCGAAGATCACCACGTCACCGGGCCGGGCATGCCGGGCCCGGCAGGTGGCTGAGCTGCCGGAGGTTCTCGCTGTGCCCGGCACCGCGCGGGCATGCTGCAGGCCCGGCAGCCCGGCCAGCACAATGAGGATCAGCCCCACCACGCCCAGCCAGCGGCCCAGCGCCGCCAGCGCGGTCCCCGCCAGCAGCACCGCCGCCGCGATGCAGAACACCACATACCGGAAGACAGCAGGACGGGTGCAGCAGCGAGCCCGCCAGCAGCAGCACGGCGGGCAGCAGCAGCCACGGCACGGCCAGCGCCAGCAGCGGCGCCGGCCACCCGGCCCGCAGCCGGGCACGGCCACGCGCCGCACCGGCCACCACCACACACACGACGATCACACCGGCCACCAGGGCCGGCCGGACCCCACCGGCCAGGCCGGTGACCTCCTTCAGGCTGACCGGCTTGACCCAGACCTCCTCATGACGCTGCGCCCAGGCCAGCACCACCACCGGACTGACCACCACACACGCCGCCACCACCGCCGCCAGCCAGCCCCACAGCAGCTTCCGCGCCTCCCCGGCCGGGCCCGGCCCGCCCGGGCCATCCACCCGGCCCGCCCGCCGCAGGCTCAGCAGCAGCAGCGGCAGGTGCGCCGGGATCAGCAGCAGGCCGAAGACATTGGCCAGCCCCAGCCCAGCCAGCGCCGCCCCGTACCCGGCCAGCCAGCGCCCCCGGCGGCCCGGCCCGGCGGCCAGCGCCCGCACCAGCAGGTAACCGGCCACCGCCGCCAGCGCAGCCACCAGGGCATACGGACGGGCCACCTGGCCGTACCGGCTGACCGACGGCAGCGCCACGAACACCAGCCCGGCGGCCGCCCCCGGCGGCACCAGCCACCGCCCAATCACAGTCATGAACGCAGCCGCCATCGCCACCGCGGACAGGAACCGCAGCGCCATCTCACCACCGCCGGACACCCGCACCCAGAACCACATCAGCAGGCAGCAGGCGCCATGCACCGCGTCCTGATAGCCCAGCATCCGCAACATCTGCGGCAGCGACCGGTGCACCGCGGCCAGGATGGCACCCCCGTCCCGCCAGAACGACAGCCACTGGACCTGGCAGAGCACCACCGCCAGAATGACCACAGCTGGCATGACCAGCAGCCAGCCCGAGCGCACCCGCCCCGGCGGTGCGCCGCTGCCCGGACACCGTGCCGTCCGGCCCGTGAACCGTCACCGGGCTGCCAGCACAAGCGGTCACAAGCTGTCCTCACGGCCGCAGCGGACAGCAGCCTGAAACCCCGGGCCAGCGCACACGCGGATCATGCCGGATTGCCACTTCACGTGCCCAGACCCGGCCAGCGGCAGCCGGTTCGCGGCACCACCGCCGGTCAGTTACTCCGCATGGCACGCAACGACTCGCGCAGCGAGCCCATGGTGGCCAGCACCGCCGACGGCTCATATCCGCAGTGCGCCATGCAGTTGGCGCAGCGCGGATCCTTGCCCCGGCCGTAGGCGTCCCAGTCGGTGGTCTCGATCAGCTCCTGGTAGCTGGCGGCGTAGCCGTCGGACATCAGGTAGCAGGGCCGCTGCCAGCCGAGCAGCGAGTAGGAGGGGATTCCCCAGGCGGTGCAGCCGAAGTCGGCCTTTCCTTCCAGGAAGTCCAGGAACAGCGGCGAGTGATTGAGCCGCCAGCGGCCGCGGTTGCCGTTCGCGAACGCCTTCCGGAACAGTTCCGTGGTCTCGCCCACCCCCAGGAAGTGCTCCTGGTCGGGTGCCCGTTCGTAGGCGTATGCCGGGGAGATCATCATCTGGTCTACCGACAGGTCGTCGTTGAGGTAGTCGAGCACGTCGATGACCGTCTGCGGGGTGTCGGTGTTGAAGAAGGTGGTGTTGGTGGTGACCCGGAAGCCGCGCCGCTTGCACTCGGAGATCGCCGCCACCGCCTGGTCGAACACGCCCTCTTTGCACACCGACTCGTCGTGCCGCTCACGCAGCCCGTCGATGTGCACCGCCCAGGCAAAGTAGCGCGACGGCGTGAACTTGTCGATCTTCTTCGGGATCAGCAGCGCGTTGGTGCACAGGAAGACGTACTTCTTGCGCTTGACCAGCTCGCTGACCAGCAGGTCGATCTGGGGGTGCATGAGCGGCTCGCCGCCGGCGATGGACACCATCGGCGCGCCGCACTCCTCGATCGCGGCCAGCGCCTGTGCCACCGGCATCCGCTGCTTGAGCACGTCGTGCGGCTGCTGGATCTTGCCGCAGCCCGCGCACTTGAGATTGCACGCGAACAGTGGCTCCAGTTCGACCAGCAGCGGGAACTTGTCCCTCCTGGCGATCTTCTGGCGCATCAGATACGCCCCGATCCGCAGGCTCTGGCGCAGCGGCATGGTCATGACGACCTGACCTCCTTGGGCAGGCTGAAACGGATGGATTCGGTGGCGGTGACGCGCTCGCTCACCTCGACCGGTCCGAGACCGGCGAGCGCGGCCACAATGTGCCCAACGACTGCGGGCGGTGCCGACGCGCCCGCGCTGATGCCGACCGTGCCGGCCCCGGCCAGCCAGCCCAGTTCGATGTCGTCCGGCCCGTCGATCAGGTAGGCCGGGACCCCGGCCCGCTCCGCGGTCTCCACCAGCCGCAGCGAGTTGGAGGAGTTGCCGGAGCCGGCCACCAGCACCAGATCGGCCTCGGCGGCTACGGCCTGGACGGCCCGCTGCCGGTTGGTGGTGGCGTAGCAGATGTCGTCGCTGCCCGGCGCCCGCGCCTGCGGGAAGCGTTCCCGCAGCGCCCCGGCCATCTCCCCGGCTTCGTCCACCGACAGCGTGGTCTGCATGAGATAGGCGACCTTGCCCGGGTCGGCGGGCCGCAGCCGGGCGACGTCCGCAACCGACTGCACCAGGACCGTCGACTCCGGCGCCTCGCCCAGCGTGCCGTCGACCTCCTCGTGCCCGGCGTGCCCGATCAGCGCGACCAGGTAACCGTCGGCGGCGAACCGGCGGGCCTCGGCGTGCACCTTGGCCACCAGCGGGCAGGTGGCGTCGATCGTGTCGAGCCCGCGCCGGTCGGCCTCGGCCCGGACGGCGGGCGAGACCCCATGCGCGGAGAACACCACCCGCGCTCCATCGGGCACCTGCCCAAGTTCGTCCACGAAGATCGCGCCGCGCTGCTCCAGGCCGGCCACGACGTGCGTGTTGTGCACGATCTGCTTGCGCACGTAGACCGGCGGCCCGTACCTGTCCAGCGTCTTCTCAACGATCTCGATGGCCCGTTCCACCCCGGCGCAGAACGACCGCGGCCCAGCCAGCAGCACCCGCCGCGGCCCGGCGGCCGCGGCCCACCGGGTCAGCGCCGGACCAGCTGCCCGCAGCGACTTCAGCGCCCGCCAGCCCCCGGCCAGCCCGCCCGGCAGCAACGGCCGCTCCGGCGTATCGGACACCGCCCGCACCACCGCCAGCGGCCGCCCCACCGCCCCGGCGGCCAGCCACGCGGATTCCAGATCGACCGCCACCGCCCCGGCGCTCGCCGCCCGGGCTTTGTCCCGCCCGCCCCGCAGCCGGTCCACGCTCACCACCGGCCCGGCCGCAACCGCCAGCCCGGCCCTGCGCAACTCCCCCGCCAGCAACGTCGAAGACGGGCACACCGTAGTGGTCATCCCATCGGCGACCTCAGTCGCCACCACCACGTCGCCAGGCCTGAGATCCGGGGCCAGCCCCCCGCCAGTCCCCGCCACCGCCAGCGCCCCAAACGCCTCTCCGGCGAGTCTCTCCGCATACCGTTTAGCCCGCTCCGGCCCATACCCGGAAACCCGGACCTCGCCCCCAGCACCAACTCCGGCCCGGACCGCCACCGCCTCCGGCAGCAGCGGCGCACACGCCACCAGCCGTCGCGCGGATCCCGGCCCCGGCACCCTCATGCCCCACCGCCCAGATACCGCCCGAGCGCACTCACCGGGAAGACCAGCCGATAGAGGTGATAGTTCAGATAGAAATCGCGCGGGAACCCCGTGCCCGTGAACTGCGGCTCATCCCATGTCCCATCGGGACGCTGATGCTCGCACAGCCACCGAATGCCCGCTTCGACCGCTGGGCTGGCGAGCCGGGCGTCCGGTGCCCCCGGTCGGGGCGTTATGCCCGGACCGGGGGTGCCGTGCGCACGGCCCAGGCCTTCGCCATCAGCCAGCAAGGCGAGCAGCGCCCAAGCGGTCTGGGACGCGGTCGACTCGCCCTGACCGGCCAGGGAAGGGTCATCGTAAGAACGCAGATCCTCGCCCCAGCCGCCATCCGGGTTCTGGTGGGATTCCAGCCAGGCGACAGCACGCCTGATAGCTGGTTTCTCCGGCTTCACTCCCGCCGCGATCAGGGCGGGGACGACAGCGCCGGTGCCGTAGACGTAGTTGGCGCCCCAGCGGCCGAACCAGGATCCGTCCGGCTCCTGGGCCTTCAGCAGCCAGACCACGCCGCGCCGGACGGCCCTGCTGCCGGCCTGACCTTCGGCGGCGAGGGCTTCGACGACATGAGCGGTGACGTCGGCAGAGGGCGGATCTATCACGGCGCCGAAGTCGCAGAAGGGGAGCTTGGTGGGCAGTTGCGAGGTGTTGTCGGCGTCGAAGGCAGCCCAGCCGCCGTCCCTGGACTGCATGCCGGTGATCCAGCGGAGGCCGCGATCGACGGCCCCTGCCCGGGCGTGGGTGCCTGGGCCGGTTACCCGGCGGAGGGCGAGGACGACTTCGGCGGTGTCGTCGATGTCGGGATAGGTGTCGTTGTCGAACTCGAACGCCCAGCCGCCAGGGGCCAGGCCGGGACGGCGGACCTGCCAGTCGCCGGGGCCGGTGATCTCCTCGGCCAGGATCCAGTGGGCGGCCCGGGCCAGGTCCGGGTCATCCGATGGCAGGCCGGCGTCGGCCAGGGCGATCATCGCCAGCACGGTGTCCCAGACCGGCGACTGGCACGCCTCCAGCCGGCGGACTGGCCCGTCCGGGGTCTGCTGCGTGATGGTGAAGCGATCCAGGCCGGCCAGACCGCGCCTGATCACCGGATGGTCGAGGCCGTAGCCGAGCAGGTGCAGCGCGATCAGTGAGTACACCCAGGGTGGCTGGATGCCGCCCCAGCAGCCGTCCTGCTCCTGGCGGGCGATGATCCACTTGGCGCAGCGGCGCAGCGCGGCCCGGCGGATCGCCTGTGCCGGGGCCAACCGGGGCCGGAGCCGTTCGTAGCGGTGCAGGGCCCGGTCCGCGCTGGCGAAGGCCGCCGTCCAGGCGGAGTCGTCCCGGGCGCGGGGAGCGTGCGGTGGCGGGTCGGTGGGCTGGGCGGCGGCCGGGGTCAGCTCGTCCAGGGTGAACGGGAGCGGGCGGACGGGCCGGAGGGAGCCGACGATGGTCAGCGGGACGATGGTCTGCCGGGCCCAGCAGGCCCAGTCGTAGACGTTGAGCGGGAACCAGGCGGGCAGGTAGATCAGCTCTGGCGGCATGACGGGCAGGTCGTCCCAGGGCCACAGGCCGAACAGGGCCAGCCAGAATCCGGGTGAAGACGCGGGTGGCCGGGTACCCGCCGCCGGCCCGGATCCAGGCAGCGGCCCGCGCCATGTGCTGAGTGGCCGGGTCGTGGCCGGCCAGCCGGAGCGCGACGTAGGCCTCGACCGTGGTGGACAGGTCACCGGGGCCACCGTAGAAGTTGGCCCAGGTGCCGTCCGGGCGCTGCTGGGACATGATCCACCGGGCAGCCGCCGCGGTCTGCTCCGGCGTGCGGACTCGCAGGAATTCCCGCAGCAGCAGGTCCTCGGCATCCATGGTGACGTTGGTCGCCAGCTCGCCCTGCCACCAGCCCTGCTCATGCTGGCGGCCGAGCAGGTGGTCACGGGCGCGGGCCAGCGCCCGCGCTGGGGTGACGCCTGCCGTCACCGCCGCCGGCGTGCTCACCATTGCCGCGCCGTGATGAACTCGGCGATGCCGGTGAACTCGGCCTGGATGCCCGTGGGCACACCGGTCCTGGCCAGGCAGGTGTGTGCGGCCGCAAGCTGCCGGGCCGCCTCCTCCTCGGTCCACGACTTGCCGCCGGCCGCCGCCACCAGGTCGGCGGCGTGGACCAGGTCGTCCTCGGTCAGCGCGTCCTGGCGGGCGAGCAGGACGGCAAGCTCGGCTGACTCCGGCGCGCCCGCGCACAGGGCGGCCACCACCGGCAGCGACTTCTTCCTGGCCCGCAGGTCGGACCGGACCGGCTTGCCGGTCACCTCCGGGCTGCCCCAGAATCCCGAGCAGGTCATCGGTGAGCTGGAAGGCCAGGCCGGCGTGGGCGCCGAACGCGGCCAGCCCCATCGCCAGCTGGGGCGGGGCCCCGACGTGGATGGCACCGATGCTGCACGCGCAGGCCATCAGCGCCGCTGTCTTGTCGCCGGCCATGGCCAGGCATTCGGCCAGCGAGACGTCGTCGCGCTGCTCGAAGGCCAGATCCGCACCCTGGCCGGCGATCAGCCGCTGCACCGCTACCGACAGCGCCCGGGCCGCCCACACCCCCTGCGGTGCGGTGTCCTCCAGCAGGATGTCCTGCGCCAGCGCGAGCATGGCGTCGCCGGCCAGGATGGCCGCTCCCACGCCATACACCGTCCACGCGGTCGGCCGGTGCCGCCGCTCGGTGTCGCCGTCCATGATGTCGTCGTGCAGGAGGGAGAAGTTGTGCACCAGTTCCACGGCCACCGCGGCAGGCACCCCGCGCTCCGGTGCGGCATCGGCGGCCCGGGCCGACAGCAGGGTGAGGGCCGGCCGCAGTGCCTTGCCCGCAGGCTTGGCCGCGGAACCGGCCGGGTCCGAGGTCGCCCCCCGCTCCGTCCCGTCCGCCAGGCCCAGGTGGTAGGCCGCCACCCGGCGCACGTCGGGGGTGAGCCTGGCCACAGCCGTGGCCAGGGCCGGGCCGACCAGGTCACGGGCGGTCTGGACGCCGGCCGGCATGACGGCCGTCATGCCGGCACCCCCGCGCGGGCGATCGCGGGCATGCCACCTGCCATCGCGCGATCCCGGCGCAAGGCCCGTACCGCGTTCAGTCCGCTCCGCACGGCTCCCTCCATCGTGTCCGGCCAGCCGGTGTCGGTCCACGCACCGGCCAGCACCAGCCCCGGCACGGCGGTGACGGCCGGTGGCCGCAGCCGCTCGCATCCAGGCACCTGGCGCAGCGTGGCCCGCCGCTCCCTGGTGACGAAAAAGTCGGTGACCCGTGCGTCCCGCGCGGCAGGCAGCAGTTCCGCCAGGGCAGGCAGGAACTCCGCCCGCAGCGCCGACGCCGGGACGTCCACATAGCTGTCCGCCGCGGACAGCGAGATCGCGAGGTACTGGCCGGCCCGCAGCCCGGACGGGCCGGTTCGGTCGAAGACCCACTGCACCGGCGAGCCGACCGCGGCCAGGAACGGCAGCCGGGTCACCCGCCGGTCGTAGATCACATGCACGTTGACGATCGGCGAGGTGGCCAGTTCGCGCCACTGGGCCGGCCCGGGCTGGCCCCGGCCGGCCTGGCGCCGATCCCCGTCCGCGTCAGCGGGCATAAGCCGGGCCGCCACCTCCGGCGGCACCGCGAGCACCACGCCATCGGCCTCGATGACCCCCTGGCCGTTCCCGCCCCGGCGCTCGGCCAGCCGGACCCGGAACCGGGCCGCTGCCCCGTCCGCCCGGGCCGGCGGCAGCACGGACACCTCCGCCGCCTTGGCGGCCAGCCGCACCTGTGCGCCCAGCCGGCCGAGCAGGGTGGCCGCGGCCCGGCCGTGCAGGTCACCCAGCGGGATCGTGGGCACCCCAATGTCGGCCGCGTCCCGCGCGCCCAGCAGCGCCGTCTTCACCACGGTCGCGGCCAGCGCCAGGTTGGCGTCATCTCCGGGCACGTTCAGCGACGACACCGTGAACAGGTCCCACAGCATCCGGCGGGTGCGCTCGTCCTGGCCGTGAGCGGCCAGCCAGTCGCCCAGCCGGGCCGCGTCCAGGTCGGCGCGGTCCGGGTTCAGCGCCGCCATGGCCAGTGCGGCCCGGGCCACCCGCAGGCGTTGCGGATAAGAAAGGAGCCGGTAGCCAGCGAGAGCCGCGCCCAGGTGCAGCGGGCCGGGCAGCCCGGTGCGGCGCAGCCGGGCCCGGCCACCGGGGCTGGCCACGGTGATGTCGAACCGGTCCTGCAGGCTGACCGACCCGGCCATGCCGAGCCGGGCGAGCAGTCCGCGGTAGGCCGTGCAGCAGCGCAGGAACACATGCTGGCCGTTGTCGACGGTCAGGCCATCGCGGCTGAACGAGCAGGTGGCGCCGCCGAGCCGGGGCCGGGCCTCCAGCAGGGTGACGCTGGCCCCGGCCTCGCTGAGCGCGATCGCGGCGGACAGGCCCGCCAGCCCGCCGCCGATTACTGCCACCCGGCGCCCGGCCAGCGCCGCCGGCCGCCCGGTCACCGGGCCGCTCCCGCCGGGGCGGTCCGGGGTATCCGGGGACGCAGCGCGGTGCCCAGCGACCGGGCCGCCACCATCGCCTTCTCACCGGTGGACAGGGAGACCCGGCGCTCCAGGACCGCCTGCGGGCTGGCGGCGATCCGCTTCAGCAGCCGGAAGTAGATGCCGGCCATGGCACCGGCGGAGGCCGCGCTGCGCCAGTCGAGCAGCGGCATCAGCGCCAGCCCCCGGGCGTACCAGGTGGTGGCCCGATCGGCCTCGAACTCCACCAGTTCCGCCAGCTTGCCGCGGTCAGCCGGTCCGTCGGCCAGCGAGCAGCCGAACCGCTCGAAGTCCTCGGCCGGCAGATAGACGCGCCCGTCCTGGTAGTCCTCGCGGATGTCCCGCAGGATGTTGGTGAGCTGGAGGGCAACCCCCAGCGCGTCCGCGAGCGGGGCGGCGGTGGCGACGTCGGAGGTGCCGAACACGCCCAGCGACAGCCGGCCGATCGAGCCAGCCACGCACCGGCAGTAGTGCAGCAGATCCTCGAAGGTGCGGTAGGTAGCCCCGCGCACGTCCGCCTCGCAGCCGTCGATGAGCTCGCCGAATGCGGCCAGCGGGATGTCGAACCGGCCCGCCGCGTCGGCCAGGGCCACCAGCACCAGATCCTGGCCGGCGCCGTTGTCACTGGCTGGCGGCCCGCCGTCCCGCAGCGCGGCCAGGCTCGCCCGCGCCTGTGCCAGGGCGGCCAGCTTGTCCGGCCGGGGCAGGTCGCCGTCGCCGATGTCATCGACCCGGCGGGCGAAGGCGTACACCGTGGCCAGCGCCTGCCGCTTGGCCGGGGGAAGCAGCCGGATGCCGTAGGAGAAGTTTCGCGCCTGCGACCAGGTGATCTGCTCACAGTGCCGGTAGGCGGCAGCGACGTTCATGGCCTCACCGCCCGCCCGCGTAGGCCCGCAGGAATTCGCCGGCCACCCGCGCCCGGCCGGGCCGCGGGGTGGCCGGGAGCGGGTCGTGACCGCTGGCGGTGATGGCCGCCAGTGCCGCCCGGCCGCCAGCCACATAGCCGGCCACCGCTACCCGGGCCGCCCCGCGCAGCGTGCGGACGATCGGCGCCCCGGCGTCCAGCAGTTCGCGCGCGCGGCATACCTGGAACGCGATCAGGGCACGGACATCTGGCCCGGCCCGCGGTGCGGCCAGGTCCGCCTCGGTGACCCCGAACCGGTTCAGGTCCGCCAGTGGCAGGTAGATCCGGCCGGCCCGCAGGTCCTCGGCCACATCCTGGCAATGCTCGGCCAGCTGGAGCGCGGTGCACACCCGGTCCGACAGCGCCTCGCGCGCGGGCGTGGCTGCCCCGAAGATGTGCAGCACGATCCGGCCGACCGGGTTGGCCGACAGGCGGCAGTAGCCGAGCAGGTCAGCGAAGTCCGGATAGCGGGTCACCACCTGGTCCTGCCGGTTCGCCTCGATCAGGTCCAGGAAGGGCTGCGCGGGGATGGCACAGCTGACGACGGTCCCGGCCAGCGCCCGGACCACCGGCAGCCGCGGCCCGGCGTCGTCGAGCGCCATCCTGCCCGTGTCACCGCCAGGCGCGGCCGCGTCCCCGATCCCGGCCGCATCCCCAGGCACGGCCGCGTCCCCCGCGCCGGGCAGCACCGGACCGCCCGCCCAGCGAACCTTGCGATAGAGCCGCTGGATGTCCGCCTCCAGTTCGTCCAGCAACGCGAGCCGCTGCCCGGGAGCCGCCTCGTCGCCCATGTCATCGACGGTCCGGGCGAATCCGTAGACCGCCGCCAGGTGCCCCCGGTACCGGCGCGGCAGTACCCGGAGGGCGACCGGGAAGTTCTCCGCCCCGGCCTGGGCGGCGGCCGCGACGCCGATGGCGACGGCCGCCGCGCTGACCTCCCCGGCGGCGCGGTATTCACCAGTTCGCGTCGTCTCGGGGGTCACTCCCCTATCCCTTCATAGTTGGCGCACAAATGCAAATAATGACATCGGCGTCACCTGACACCGATGTCGTAGAACAGCCTGGCGGGGGCTGGCCGCCGGCGCTGGGATAGCATTTATGCCTAGCCGCCACTGAGCCGCACGGCCGACCGTTAATAGCCGGCTTTGAGCGCGGGTGTTGGGGCCTTGGGCATGCTGACGCAGACCCGCCGCCGGTCGCTACCTTGCTGTCCGTGCCGCCGGGTATGGCACGTCATCGCAGTTCACGGGCACGGCACCGGCCCACGACACCGGCTACGCCCCGGATCCGCGCTCCGCGGTCCAGCGGGCCCGCCGGGCGACCGGTCGCGCCAGAATAGGCGCCTGGCAGGCGGTTCCATGCCACTTGCCGGTGGCACGCCGTGTTACCGGCAGCTTTCCCCGGAGTTCATTTGCCCGGGCACCGGCTGCGCAGCGCCGTTCGGCATCGGCGTGGCCCGCCGCTGGCCGCTTTCACTGACATGTGTGTCAGATAAAATGCGGATACGTTTGGGCAATTAACTGACGCTTATGTCATATTTCGGTGTGCATGAGCACTCAGCCGCGCCAGATGAGGGCCAGCGCGCAGTCGTCGCCGCCACCGCCGGCCTGCATGACCCGCACCAGATCCGCGGCACCCGCCCGGAACCCGGAGGTGACCAGCCGGTCCGCCTCGCCCAGCAGCCGGTCGGTGCCATAGTCGATGTCCCGGCCGCGCGCCTCGACCAGGCCATCGGTGTACAGCATCAGCGCGTCACCCGGCCGGAGGGTGCCGCGCTCGGGAACCAGCCGCAGATCGGCGACCACTCCCAGCACGATGCCCCGGGCCTGAGTGAGCCGCCAGGTGCCGCTGCTGGCGTCGAAGTGCGCCGCCGGCGGATGCCCGGCCGAGGTCACCACGTACTCACCAGTGGCCAGATCCAGAGCCAGGTGGACGGCCGTGACAAAGCCCTCAGGCAAGCCGCCCCGGCGCAGGTAGGCATTGCAGGCGGCCAGGAACTCCTCCTGCGGGACCGAGCCGAGCAACCCGCCGAACGCCCCGGAGAGCAGCAGCGCACGGGTGCCGGCGTCAACCCCCTTGCCTGCCACATCCACCAGTGCGACCTCCAGCGTCTTGCCATCACTGGCGGAGACCAGGAAGTCACCCCCGAACGATGAGCCACCCGCGGGCCGGAGCACCGATACCGATCCCCAGCCATCGGGCAGTCCCGGCAGCATGCCCTGCGCCCGGATCCGGTCCCGCAACTCGACCAGCATCTGATTGCCGCGCAGACCCTGCATGCCGAGCTTCTTCCTGGTGCGCGCGAGCGCGTCCGCCAGCAGGGCGGTGACCACGATGGTCGCGACCAGCGCCGGGCCCGCCCGGCCGGCCACCACGTCGTAGGCCAGGCCGACCGCGATCACGCCAAACAGGATGCGCAGCGCCCGCGGCCACAGCAGCAGCCCGCCGGCCAGCACCGGCAGGATCAGCAGGCCGGGCGAGAACCACGACGCCGACCCGTGCACGGCCGCCACGCTGATGGCGACGGTGGCCAGCGCCAGGGCCAGCGCCAGCCGCCGGTTCCGCGTGATCAGCTGCTGCCGCACGAAGCCGCTCAGCCTGCTCGCGGCACGGCGGGCAGCGAGCACCGAACGGGACCAGCCAGGCACAACCATGATGGCCGCACTGTATCGGCCCACCAGGGGTTGGGGAACCACACGCGCCGCGGCCAGGCAGGCGGTAACTGATTGGCCCCGCAGGACCCAGCCGGGGTATCAAGGGCGGCATGGGTATCCCGTATCCGCTCCGCCTGATCACCGAGGACGAACTCCCCGGCCTGCACACCGTGCATGAGCATGCCTTCCAGGACGGCCCGCTGTCCGACGCTTCCCGCACCCGCATCCACGCCCGGATCGAGCTGGACCGGACGCTGGCCGCCTTCGACGGCCCGGTGATGGTCGGCGTGACCAGCGCGTACAGCTTCCAGATGCGGATCCCCGGTGCGCTGGCCGCCGTCGCCGGGGTGACCATGGTCGGCGTCCTGCCCACCCACCGCCGGCGCGGCATCCTGTCCGCGCTGATGCGCCAGCAGCTGGCCGACATCCATGCCCGCGGCGAAGCCACGGCCGCCCTGTTCGCGTCCGAAGCGGGCATCTACGGACGTTACGGCTACGGCCGTGCCTCCTGGCACACCAGCTACG
This sequence comes from uncultured Actinomycetes bacterium, assembly GCA_963837105.1. Lineage (GTDB taxonomy): Bacteria > Actinomycetota > Actinomycetes > Streptosporangiales > Streptosporangiaceae > UBA9676. Next base: position 36,038 of record CAWIMG010000021.1, read on the forward strand.
AAGTGCACGGCGGCGAAGGGGCGCTGGCCCCGGGCGCCCCTGCCGACAGCGCGCTGCGGCTGCGGATCGCCGAGCCCACGGCGGCCCGCGCGGAACTGGCCAAGGTCTACCAGGCGGTGCTGGACGAGCGGCCCGGCCTGTACGCCCGCAACGACGCCTGGTGGGACCGGCTGCTGGCGGACGAGCCCGAGGACCGGGCCGGCGCCAGCCCGCTGCGCTGTGTCATCGCCGAGGATCCGGCCGGGCCACGCGGATACGCCTTGTTCTCCGGCATGTCGAACTGGGATGGGGCTACCTTCCTGCCCAACTCATCGGTCTCGATCCGCGAGGTCATGACCGCCGACCCGGCCGCCGCCGCGGCCATCTGGGCTGACCTGCTGAGCCGGGATCTGACCACCGAGTTCCGCACCCAGCTGCGGCCGGTGGACGACCCGGTGCTGTACCTGCTGGCCGATCCGCGCCGGCTCCGCCCCACCATCGCCGACGGGCTGTGGGTGCGCCTGGTCGATGTCCCCGCCGCGCTCGGCCAGCGCCGTTACGCCTGCCCGGTGGATGCCGTTATCGAGGTGACCGATGACCTCTGCGGCTGGAACCAGGGCCGGTGGCGGCTCACCGCGGGCGGCGCGGGCGGGCCCGCCCGCGCCGGGCACGCGGGCGGCCAGCCACCCGGTTTCGCCGCCAGCTGCGAGCCGGCTACCGGCGCGGCCGACATAGCGCTGCCGGTCAGTGCCCTCGGCGCCGCCTACCTCGGCGGGACCAGGCTCGGCGCCCTGGCCGCCGCCGGGCAGGCCACCGAACTGCGGCCGGGCGCACTGGCGGCGCTGTCGGCCGCCATGTCCTCGGATCCCGCACCCTGGTGCCCGCAGAATCTTCTGATCCACCCGGTGAGCATGGTGGGGCGGTGCCGGGTGAGCACCGGTGGGCCCGGCGCTGGATGAGCACGGGGCCCGCTTCGTGCGAGACTGACGGCGGAGGCTCCATGCCCGGGATGAAGCTGACGCCGGTCACCGCGATGCGGGTGCGCGATGTGTCCCGGCCGCAGCCGCACCACGAGGCCGCGGCCGAGGCCGAGGTGGCGACCTGGCCGACGGCATCCCCGCCGCCCACTCCGGCTGCCCCACCGGGGCGCCGCGGCGGCGCCACGCCGCGGCCGGCCAAGCCACCGCGGGCCGGCGCGCCGGCCCGCGGTGGACGGCCCACACCAGCTACCCACGCGCCGGCCAGTTCCGGGCCTGCCAGCTCTGCCCCGGCCAGTTCCGGGCCGGCCAGTTCCGGGCCGGCCAGCCCGCCAGCTGCGCCCCGGCCGGCGGCGGGAGAGCCGGCTGCCCCGCCACCGGGCCGCGGGGCCGAGCCAGGGAGCCGCGGATCCGAGCCTGGGGGGCGGCCCGCCCGCCGCCAGCGCATCCGCCGGCGGCGGTCCCGCGGTTAGTCAGGCCGGGGTGGCAGGTCCCCGGATACCTCATAGCTGGCGATCATGGCCAGCCGCCGCACGTGCCGCGCCTCGCCGGAGAACTCCGTCGCCAGGAACACCTGGGTGAAGGCGATCGCGTCCGCGACTGGGTGCATCCTGGCGCCCAGGCTGAGCACATTGGCGTCGTTGTGCAGCCGGGCCAGCCGGGCCGTCTCCTCGCTCCACACCAGCGCGGCACGGATCCCGGGGATCTTGTTGGCGGCCATCTGCTCCCCGTTGCCGGATCCGCCGATCACGATGCCGAGGCTGCCAGGATCGGCCGCCACCGCGGCCGCGGCCGCCATGACATAAGGCGGATAGTCGTCCTCGGCGTGGTAGGACGACGGGCCGCAGTCGGTGACCTGGTGCCCGGCTGAGGCCAGCACGTTGACGAGGACGGACTTCAGCTCGAAGCCGGCGTGATCTGATCCGAGGTAGACGCGCACAGCCGCAAGTCTGTCAGATGGGCTGATCACCCGTTCGCGCTCGGCCAGCGGCCAGCCACTGCCGCCTCAGTCGAAGATCGGGTCCCGGGTCCGGCTGCGCTTCAGCTCGAAGAAGCCGTCGGTGCCGGTGACCAGCAGGACGCCGTCCCAGAGCCGCCCGGCCGCCTCGCCGCGTGGGATGGGCGACACCACCGGCCCGAAGATCGACGCGTCATTCACCGAGATCACCGGGGTGCCAACACCCTCGCCGACCCGGTCCATGCCCGCATGGTGGGACGCCCGCACCGCTTCGTCGTACCCGGTGCTGTCCATCGCCTCCGCGAGCGTGGCCGGCAGGCCCACCTCGGCCAGCGCGGCCTCGATGGTGGCCCGGTTCCGGTCGGCCTTGTCGTGGTGGAACCTGGTGCCGATGGCCGTGTAGAGCGGGCCGAGGATGTCCGGCCCACACTGCTGCTCCGCCGCCATGCAGACCCGGACCGGTCCCCAGGCGGTGGCGAGGAACTGCCGGTACCGCTCGGACAGGTCCTCCTTGCCCTCGTTCAGCACCGCCAGGCTCATCACATGCCAGCGTGGCTGGACCGGCCGGACCGTGGTCACCTCGTGCAGCCAGCGCGAGGTGATCCAGGCCCACGGGCACAGCGGGTCAAACCAGAAATCCACACTGGTCGGCTCCTGCTCGGGCACATCTCCTCCTTCGGCGGATCGGGCAGGGGCAATGAGCACACCCCACAGCCATCCCGGGGGACCGCGGCTCCGCCGCGGCCCCCCACGCCTGCAACCGGGCCACCGGCAGTGGCATTCCGGTGGGCATGACAGGATTTCGGGACGGCCCCCTCGGGGTAACCCCGCGCCGGATCAGAGAGGACACGAGCGACGTGACGAACAACCTCACCCGCGACGAGGCTCACGACCGCGCTCAGTTGCTGCAGGTCACGTCCTACCAGGTGGAACTGGACGTCACCGGCGGCGAACAGGCCTTCTCCTCGGTGAGCACGGTGCGCTTCCGCTGCGCCCGGCCAGGCGTGGCCAGCTTCATCGATCTGACCGCCCCGGAAGTCACCGAGATCATGCTGAACGGCCAGCGGCTGCCGCTGGCCGTCTTCGACGGCGACCGGATCACGCTGGCCGGCCTGGCCGCCGAGAACGAACTGCGGGTGGCGGCGCAGTGCGCCTATTCCCGCAGCGGTGAGGGCCTGCACCGGTTCACCGACCCGGCGGACGGCTGCATCTACCTGTACACCGACCTGGAGACGTTCGACGCCCACCGGGTCTACGCCTGCTTCGACCAGCCCGACCTCAAGGCCAGTTTCGAGTTCACCCTCCGCACGCCGGATGGCTGGCTGGCGGTTTCCAACATGGCGCCGGATGTGCCTGGGGAGCCCGCTGGGGACGGCGCCGTCCGCTGGCATTTCCCGCCCTCGCCGGTCATGTCCACCTACATCACCGCCGCCGCGGCCGGGCCCTACCATGTGGTCCGCACCGAGCACGACGGCATCCCGCTCGGCATCTACTGCCGCCAGTCGCTCGCCCGCTACCTGGATCCGGATGAGATCTTCGAGGTGACCCGGCAGGGGTTCGACTACTTCCACCAGCAGTTCGGGGTCCGGTACGGCTTCGGGAAGTACGACCAGCTGTTCGTGCCCGAGTTCAAGGCGGGCGCGATGGAGAACGCGGGCGCCGTGACGTTCCTGGAGGACTACATCTTCCGGTCCCGGGTCACCGACTTCGCCCGGGAGGTCCGGGCCGAGACCATCCTGCACGAGATGGCGCACATGTGGTTCGGCGATCTGGTCACCATGCGCTGGTGGGACGACCTGTGGCTGAACGAGTCGTTCGCCACCTGGGCCGCCGCGCTCGCGCAGGCCGAGGCCACCCGCTGGTCCCACGCCTGGACCACGTTCGCGCAGCTGCACAAGGCCTGGGCGTACCGGCAGGACCAGCTGCCCTCCACCCATCCGATCGCGGCCGACATCCCCGACATCGCGGCGGTCGAGGTCAACTTCGACGGCATCACCTACGCCAAGGGCGCGGCTGTGCTCAAGCAACTGGTCGCCTACGTGGGCCTCGACCACTTCCTGGCCGGCCTGCGTGAGTACTTCGGCCAGCACGCCTGGTCCAACGCCACGCTGGCCGACCTGCTCACGCCGGTGGCCGCCAGCTCCGGCCGGGACCTGGCAGACTGGTCCAAGCAGTGGCTGGAGACCGCCGGGGTGAACACGCTCCGGCCCGAGTACACACTCGACGGCCAGGGCGCCTTCACGGAGTTCGCGGTCCGGCAGGAGGCGCCGGCGTCACACCCGGTGCTGCGCGACCACCGGATCGCGATCGGCCTGTACGACCGGACCCCGGCCGGGCTGGTGCGGCGGCTGCGGCTGGAAACCGACATCGGCGGTGAGCGGACCGTCATCGGCGACCTGGCCGGCCAGCCACGGCCGGACCTGGTGCTGGTGAACGACGACGACCTCAGTTACGCCAAGATCCGGCTCGACGAGCATTCGCTCGGCACGCTGATGACCAGCATCGGCAGCTTCACCGACTCGCTGCCCGCCGCGCTGTGCTGGGCGGCGGCCTGGGACATGTGCCGGGACGCCGAGCTTGCCGCCCGCGACTACCTGCGGCTGGTCCTGACCGGGGTGAGCTCGGTGACCGACGTCTCGGTCGCGCAGACGCTGCTCCGGCAGGCCAGTGCTGCGCTGCGCCGCTACACCGACCCGGCCTGGCGGCCGGCCGGGCTGGCACAGGCCGCCGACGGGCTGCGCGGGCTGCTGGCCGGGGCCTCACCCGGCTCGGACTTCCAGCTCGCCTACGCCCAGGCACTGGCCGGGCTCGCTACCGCCCCCGGCGACCTGGCACTGCTGGCCGGGCTGCTGGACGGCACCCGCCCGATCGAGGGGCTGGCCGTCGACACCGAACTCCGCTGGCGGCTGCTCAGGCGGCTGGTCAGCCGCGGCGCGGCCGGCCCCAGCGAGATCGAGGCCGAACTGCGCCGCGACCCCACCGACGCGGGCGAGCGCCGCGCGGCCGCCTGCCGGGCGGCCATCCCGGACGCCGCCGCAAAGGAGGCGGCCTGGCAGCGGGTCATCAGCGGCACCCTGCCCAACGCCGTGTTCCGGGCCGAACTCGACGGTTTCACCGACTACGACCAGCCCGCGCTGATGGCACCCTACCAGCAGCGGTACTTCGACGTGGTCGGCGGCATCTGGCAGGACTGGGGCTCGGACATGGCCCAGTGGTTCGCCGCCAACGCCTACCCGGTGACCGACACGCCCGCGGTGATCGAGGCGACCGACCACCTGATCGAGCGGGCCAGCCCGCCACCGCCACTGCGCCGCCTGCTCATCGAGGGCCGGGACGGGGTGGAACGGGCGCTGCGCTGCCAGGCGCGCGACCGCCAGGCGGGCTGACCGCGGCCGCGACGGCCCGCACCCCCGGGTGCGTGGCCAGGTCTTCCAGCAGTACCGGCCGCCCCTCGCCGTCGGCCAGCGGCACCCGCCAGTTCGGGTACTCGGTAGTGGTCCCGGGCATGTTCTGCGGGCGGCGCTCGCCCACGGCGTCGGCCAGCGACACCCCGATCAGCACCGCCGGGGTGCGGGCCAGATAGGCGTAGAGCGCGGCGGTGAAGGCGGCCGGATCCAGCGGCACTGCTGGCGCCACCAGCCGCTGCTGGGCCAGCGCGGCCCGCCAGTCGTCGAGTGCGGCGGCGGCAGCAGCCCGTTCGGCGGCCAGGTCCTGGGTGAGCAGCCCGAGCCGGGCCCGCAGGGTGACCTGCTCACCGGCCAGGAACGCGGCGACCGGGGGGACATCGTGGGTGCCCACCGTGGCCAGGCAGAGACGGCGCCACCGGCCGGGCGGCAGCGGCCGGCCATCCCGGTCCCGCTCGAACCAGAGCATCGCGGTCCCGAGCACGCCCCGGGCGGCCAGGTAGTCGCGGATCCAGTCCTCGACCGTGCCCAGATCTTCGCCGATGGCCAGTGCCCCGGCCCGGGCCGCTTCGCCCGCCAGCACGCCGGTCATCGCCTCGTGCGGGTACCGGACGTAGGTGCCCTGGTCCGGGGTCATCCCGGCGGGTACCCACCACAGCCGGAACAGCCCGAGCGCGTGATCGGCCCGCAGCCCGCCCGCATGCTGGAAGGCGGCCCGGATCAGCCCGGCCAGCGGCTGGTACCCGGCCGCCGCCAGCCGGGCCGGGTGCCAGGGCGGCTGCCCCCAGTCCTGGCCCCGCTGGTTGAACTCATCCGGCGGCGCACCCACGCTCATCGCCGGGACCAGCACCCCGGCGTTGGCCCACGCGTCCGCGCCGCCCGGGTGCGCACCCACCGCCAGGTCGGCAACCACCCCGATGCGCATGCCTGCCGCCCGTGCCGCCGTCTGCGCCGCCGCCCGCTGGCCGTCCGCCAGCCACTGCAGCCAGGCGTGGAACCGCTCCCGGCCGCGGAACCGCCGCTGACTAGCTTGCGGCGGCTGGGGGCCGGACCGGGCCGCGGCCGGCCAGATGCGCCAGTCCGGCCCGTGCGACTCGGCCAGCGCACACCAGGCCGCCCAGGCCGCGAGTGGCTCCCCGCCGGCGACCAGGAACTTCTCGAAGGCGGCCCGCCGCCCGTCGGCCAGTGGGCGGGCGTAGATGAGTTCCAGCGCGCTGAGCTTGGCCCGCCAGACCGCATCCCGGTCGATCAGCGCGCCGCTGGCGCTGGCCATGCGCAGCGGGGCGGCCAGTTCCTCGATCCGCTGGCGGTCCGGTGCAGGCAGCAGGGCGTATTCGGGGATGTCCTCGATCCGCAGGTACAGCGGGCTGGTGAAGCGGCGGCTCATCGGCAGGTAGGGGGACGGACTCACCGGCACGGCCGGCTCGGCGGCGTGCAGCGGGTTGATGAGCACGAAGTCGGCGCCCAGTTCCCAGGCGCTCCACCGGGCCAGGTCGGCCAGGTCGTGCAGGTCACCGTGGCCCCAGCTGTGGCGGGAGCGCAGCGAGTACAGCTGGAGCGTGAACCCCCAGCAGCGGCCCGGTGGAGCCGGCGCGGCCTGGGCCGGGCCGGTCGCGAACGGGCCGGCCCGGGCTGCGGGCGGCGGGCCAGGTGAGGGCGACGGGCCGGCCGGGGGCGCCTCGCCCGGTGCCGCGGCCAGCGCGGCGAGCACGGCCTGCAGGGTCTGGCTGGCCACCTCGACCCGGCGGCCACGCCAGTCCCGGTAGGACGTCGCTACCCCCTGCGCCTGCGCCGCGCGCCGCAGCCGGTCCCCGCTCACCTGGCCATGATCCCGCCCGGCCGGGTCATCCGCGGCTGGTCCCCGCCACGGTCAGCGCAGGCCGGGCGCCAGGGCGCGGCCAAGCCAGAGCCCGGCGCACGCCTGAATCACCGCCACCAGCAGCGTCACCACGATCGCCACCGGCGCGTGCGGCGGCAGCCCGGCCAGCGCCGCGATCTCCCTCGCCACTGCTCCCTCCGGCAGCCGGTGCAGGACCAGCCACCATAGCGCCGCGCCCCAGCCGGCGGCGGCGAGCAGGATGACCGCGGGCAGGCTGACCCGCAGCCGCCAGCGCCCGGCACGGGCGGCGATCCCGGCCGCCAGCCCGGCCAGGAAGGGCATGAACCACAGGCCCAGCAGCGCCGCCACAGCGACCACCAGCACGGCGGCCAGCCAGGCCAGCAGCCACAGCCACAGCGATCCCCGGTGGCGGCTGGTCCAGGTGGGGTAGTGCGGGGCTGGCGGCTGCACCGGGGCGGCCGGCGGCGCCCCCAGCCGGCCGAGCCGGTAGGACCCCCGCTTCCCGAGCCTTCTCAGCTCAGCCATGCCCGGCCACCCCCGCCCGCGCGCAGTCACGCTGCCCGGCGGCCCGCCCCCGCGGCACCAGCGCCGTCATGGCCGAAGGCTCCACACGATGGGGCCGGCCAGGAGCCCGCCGGCCGGGGGCATCGGCAGGTAGCGGCCGTCCCACCAGTCCGCCATCTGGTTGGAGTACCAGGGCGAGGCCGGATTCTCGCTCTGCCCGCCCGGGTAGACGCCCTGCCCGGTGGCGGCCCCGGCATGGGTCCATGCCACGATCATCCGCCAGCTCGGTCCCTGGTGGGAGACCAGGCCGCCATCGGCGGCGTTGACCGTCCAGGCGTCGCTGCCCGACGAGCGCGGGCCATAGCCGAGCGCGGCCACCTGGGTGATCGACGGGAACTGGCGGCTGTGGATCCGGCCCCACTGCCAGCCCGAGGGTGTCCCGCCCAGCACCGCGGCCAGGTGTGCCACCGCGGTGGCGAACGCTGCCCGCATCACCACCGGGGCGGTCCGGTGCGGGCCGCCGGGTGGGGTGAATGCGCTGTTGGCCGGATCGCTCGTGGTCCAGTAGGCGAGCATCTGGTCCAGGCTGAACTGACCCTGCGGGGAGATCGAGAGCCCCGGCCGGTCCTTGCCCACCGGTACCTTGGCGGCCCGCCACCAGGGCTGGAACACCGCATCGAGGTAGTCGGTCCAGAACGTCCACCACACCGCCGCCGCGGCCGACGTGCGGGCCATGTCATCGTGCCAGCTGGCCAGCAGGCCAGCGGCGGCCCGCTGCCTGGCCGTCAACTGCTGGCCGTGCAGGGCGGCCAGCAGCGCGGGCACGATCTGGCCGGCCAGCACATCGGCCCGGCTGAGCTGGACCGCGGCGAAGTCGGCCGGGTGCAGCCCGGACCGGCCCCGCAGCGAGGCATAGATCTCACTCACCCGGTAACCGGGGTCGAAGAAGTTCGCGCTGGTCCCGATGTAGTACGGGTAGCTGGGCCCGACCGGGCGCTGGTTGGCGGTCGCCACCAGGTGGCCCGGCGGGTTGTAGACCTGCGGGACAGCCCGGTACGGGATGACCCCCGCGATGTCGTCGGCCCCGGTGCCTGGCAGCGGTAGCCACGGGTCGCCATGCCGGACCAGTGGGTAATAGCCGGCCGATATCGCGCCGATGTTGCCGTGGTCGTCGGCATAGACGAAGTTCTGCGAGGGCGCCCGCCACCCCGCAAGCGCGGCCCGGAACTGTGCGAAGTTGTGCGCCTTGGACACGCCGAGCATCACCGCGATGTCGGGTGATGCGATGTTTCCCATCCAGTCCACCGCGGTGGTCTGGCCGGCCTGGGTCATGACCGGGCCGTGCACGGTGATGTCCACCGTCAGCGGGACCACTGAGGCGCCCCGGACATCGATGGTGTAGTGGACCTGCCGCATCCGCCGCCACGCGCCCCGCCAGAAGTACTGGCCAGGATGGCTCTTGCTGGTCTGCTCGGTGTAGAACAGCGTGGCCTGGTTCTGCGTGTCCGTGAGCGACCAGGCGATGTGGGCGTTGTGCCCGATCAGCACGCCCGGCAGGCCAGGGACGCTGACCCCGGTCACCGACAGGCCAGGCGCCGACAGCGCGACCTGGTACCAGATCGGCGGGACGGTCTGGGGCAGGTGCGGGTCCCCGGCGAGCATCGACACCCCGCCGGCGACCAGCGGGCCATTCGCGGCCCAGGCGTTGCTGTCGGGGCCTTGGTGAATGGAGGTTGCCGGGGTCTGGGCGAGGATCGACGCGGCGGCTGTTGCCTCCGCGCGGGAAATCCCGCTGTGCGCGGCCGGGGCCGCGGCCTCCGCGGGCTGGCTCAGGACCGCGGTGATGACGTCCGTAGTGCCCGAGACGCCTGCCGCCGACCTGACCGGCCGCAACGCTACGCCCGCTCCCGGCCCCGGCACCGGCCCCGTAGACGCCAGAGCTACGCCCGCTCCCGGCCCCGGCTCCTTGAGCATGTGAGGCACGGCGGTCAGGGTTGCCTGCGGGGCTATGGGGGCGATGCCTTGGTAGTGGTAGGGGCCGGGGTCGTAGGAGGCGTGCTGGCTGGGGGCGAGGACCGGGAACCAGGCCATGGTGCGCGCGGGGCCGAGGGTGCGTTCGAGCAGCGCGTAGTCGAGCGGGGTGCTGGTGTAGTCGAGCTGCTGGGTCAGCACTCCTTGCAGGACGAGGCTGTCGACCGGGGTCCACGGGCCCGGGTAGACGCCGGCCAGGGCAAAAATGGAGGGCCAGGTGTGAGTGCGGCGGGCGACCGCCAGGAAGTCGTTCACGCCACGGGAGTAGGCGATGAGAGCCTGGCCGGCCGGGCTGCCCGGCGGAGTGGCGGCCCACTCGGCCTGGGCGGTGCGGAACAGGCCCAGCCGCAGCTCGAACTTGTCGGACGCGAGGCCGTCCGGGCCAGCCAGCTGGGCGATCCGGCCCTCACCGAGGCGGCGCTCCAGGTCCATCTCGGTCAGCCGGAACCTGGCATGCAGATAGCCGAGTGCCAGGAACGCATCGCTGGTGCTGGCGGCCCGGATGGAAGCGACCCCGTGGCTGGTGAAGGTGACCGAGACCGGGTGGGCCAGCCCGGGCAGGCTGAGCGTCTGGGACGTGACCGGCTGCCCTCCGGCGGCCAACGCCCAGGCGCCGTGGCCGGGCACCAGCGCCTGGCCGAGCGCGGGCACCGGGCCGTAGCCGAACGCCATCAGCGCCAGCACGGCCGCCGACACACACAGCGCGGCCACCAGGTTGATGATGCGCCCGGCGGTCATGCCCGAGCGGCGCTCACGGATCATCGGGTGAGTCCTACCACAGCGACGGGTGCCGGTCGTGCCACGGCCGGGCGGCCTCCAGCTGCGCAGACAGGGAGATGAGGGTGCCCTCGTCCGCCATCCGCCCAGCCAGCATGACCCCGATCGGCAACCCCTCAGCGGTCCAGTGCAGCGGCAGGCTCACCGCGGGCTGGCCGGTCAGGTTGTACAGCGCGGTGAACGGAGTGAACCGCTTCTGCCGCTCGAAGTTCTCCGGCGGGTCCACTTCCTCGAAATAGCCGACCGGGACCGGGGGCTGGGCCAGGGTAGGCGTGAGTACCGCGTGCAAACCGTTAAGGATCCGCCAGCCCTGGCGGACCGCGAACTGCAGGTAGGCCTGGGCGAAGATGAGGTCGTGCGCGGTGAGCGCGTCGCCGCGCTCGCGCAGGTAGCGGGTGAGCGGCCGGAGCCGGTCCAGCCGGGCCGGGTCGACCGGCACCAGCGTCGCCATCGCGCACCAGAGCGTCTCGAAGTGCGGCACCACGTCCGGGCCGAACGGCGGGTCGATGTCGGTCACCTCGTGGCCGAGGCTGGCCAGCAGCGTGCTGGCCTCCTCATAGGCGGCCAGGCAGGCCGGATCCACCGCGCCGTCGCCAACCGGGTGCCACCGGGTCCGGCCGATCCGCAGCCGGCCCGGATCGCGCCGGGCGTAGTCCAGGTAGCTCTGGCCGGCCGGCAGCGGCGCCGGCGTGTACATGTCACCGGGCGCCTGGCCGGCCATCACGTCCAGCAGCAGTGCCGCGTCGGCCACGGTGCGCGCCAGCGGGCCGTCCACGCCCAGCCCGGCCAGATCCGGCACCAGCGGGGCGGAGGAGATCCGGCCCCGGGCCGGCTTGATGCCGAACAGCCCGCACACGCTGGCCGGGATCCGGATGGATCCGCCGCCATCGCTGCCCTGGGCGGCCGGGGCCAGCCCGGCGGCGACCGCGGCCGCCGCGCCGCCGCTGGACCCGCCGGCCGACCGGGACAGATCCCAGGGGGTGCGGGCGGGCGGCCCGATGCCGGTCTCGGTGTAGCAAGGCAGGCCGAACTCCGGGGTGGCGGTCTTGCCGGTGATCACCGCGCCCGCGGCGCGCAACTGGGCGGTCACGAAGTCGTCTTCGGCCGGCACATTGTCCTCGAACGCCAGCGAGCCCAGCGTCTGCCGCACCCCGGCGACCATGTTCAGATCCTTGACCGGGATCGGCACGCCGGTGAGCGGCGGCAGCTCGGCGGGATCGCTCGCCTGCGCGAGCGCCTTCTCGGCTGCCCGTGCCTGCTCGCGGGCCAGGTCCGCGGTGACCGTGAAGAATGCCCCCACCTTGTGGTTCAGCCGCTCGATGCGGTCCAGGTAGTGGCTGGTGATCTCGGTCGGCGACAGTTCGCGCTGGCGGATGGCGGCGGTGAGTTCCAGCACGGTCAGGTCATGGATCCCGGTCACGCTACGGACCGTACCCTGCCCCATGTCGTGGTTGTGGCCATCACGTCGCAAGAACGACGTGGCTGCGGCAACCATGACGTAGCAGGCCGGGGCGGGGCGGGCACCGGAGGCCTGGAGAGTGCCGCTGGGGGGCGCGCCGCGCCGGTAGGCTGAGGGCTTCAGCACCGGGAGGAAACGATCATGCCGCCGCTACGATCCCGCACCGTCACGCACGGGCGGAACATGGCCGGGGCGCGCGCGCTGCTGCGTGCCACCGGGGTCGCCCGCGAGGATCTGGGCAAGCCGATCGTCGCCGTCGCCAACAGCTTCACCGAGTTCGTGCCCGGCCACGTGCACCTGCGCGAGGTCGCCGAGGTGGTCGCCGAGGCGGTGTACGCGGCCGGCGCGGTGCCCAGGGAGTTCAACACCATCGCGGTGGACGACGGGATCGCGATGGGGCACGGCGGCATGCTCTACTCCCTGCCCAGCCGGGAGCTGATCGCCGATTCGGTCGAGTACATGGTGAACGCGCACTGCGCGGACGCGCTGGTGTGCATCTCCAACTGCGACAAGATCACCCCCGGGATGCTGATGGCGGCGCTGCGGCTGAACATCCCGACCGTGTTCGTGTCCGGCGGGCCGATGGAAGCCGGCGTCCCGCCCGGGCCGGCGAGACCACCGGGGCCCCGGTCAAGATCGACCTGATCGACTCGATGATCGCGTCCGCCGACCCGTCGGTGTCCGACGAGCGGCTCGCCGAACTGGAGGAGGCCGCCTGCCCGACCTGCGGCTCCTGCTCGGGCATGTTCACCGCCAACTCGATGAACTGCCTGACCGAGGCGATCGGCCTGGCGCTGCCGGGCAACGGCACCACGCTGGCCACCCACACCGCCCGCCGGGACCTGTTCGTCACCGCCGGCCAGCTGGTGGTCGAGCTGGCCAGGCGGTACTACGAGCAGGACGACGAGTCGGTGCTGCCGCGGGCGATCGCCACCCTGGACGCGTTCGAGAACGCGATGGCGCTGGACATCGCCATGGGCGGGTCCACCAACACGATCCTGCACCTGCTGGCCGCCGCGCATGAGGCACGGGTCGGTTTCGGCCTGAAGGAGATCGACGAGCTGTCCCGCCGGGTGCCGTGCCTGTGCAAGGTCGCGCCCAGCAGCAGCTATCACGTGGAGGACGTGCACCGGGCCGGTGGCATCCCGGCCATCCTCGGTGAGCTGGACCGGGCCGGGCTGCTCAACACCGATGTCCACACCGTGCACAGCCCCTCCCTGCGGGCCTTCCTGGACAGCTGGGACATCCGCGCGGCCACGGCATCCGAGCAGGCCCGCGAACTGTTCCAGGCCGCGCCCGGCGGGGTCAGGACGATCAAGCCATATTCGCAGAACGCCCGGTGGGCCGCCCTCGACGAGGACCGGGCCGCGGGCTGTATCCGGGACCGCCAGCACGCCTACAGCACCGATGGCGGGCTGGCCGTCCTGTACGGGAACCTCGCCCCGGAAGGGGCGATCATCAAGACCGCCGGGGTGCCGGAGGAACTGTGGCGCTTCGCCGGGCCGGCCCGGGTGTTCGAGAGCCAGGAAGACGCGGTGGCCGGCATCCTGAACGGCGCGGTGACCGCCGGTGACGTGGTGGTCATCCGGTACGAGGGGCCCAGGGGCGGGCCGGGCATGCAGGAGATGCTCTACCCGACCAGCTTCCTCAAGGGCAAGGGCCTGGGCCGGGCCTGCGCGCTGATCACCGACGGCCGGTTCTCCGGCGGCACGGCCGGGCTGTCGGTCTGCCACCTGGCGCCAGAAGCGGCCGCCGGCGGGACGATCGCGCTGATCGCCGACGGCGACCGGATCGAGATCGACATTCCCCGGCGGGATCTGGTCCTGGCGGTGCCGGACGGCGAACTCGCCGCCCGCCGCGACCGGCTGGCGGCCTCGGGTGGCTTCCGGCCGGCCAGCCGCAACCGGCCGGTAAGCCAGGCCCTGCAGGTGTACGCCGCGCTCGCCACCTCGGCCTCAGGCGGCGCGGTGCGCGACCTCAGCGCGCTGAACCCGCCAGGCGGCCCCTCCGCCGGCCGCTAGTGGCCACGGCACGGCAGTGGCTGGGCGGCGCCCGGCCACGAACGCTGCCCGCGGCCATCGTGCCGGTCCTGGTCGGCTCCGGGGTGGCGGCCGGCTACCGGCTGTTCTCACCGTGGCGGGCCGCGCTGGCGCTGGTGGTGGCGCTGGCCCTGCAGATCGGGGTCAACTACGCCAACGACTACAGCGACGGGGTACGCGGCACTGACGAGGCCCGGGTCGGCCCGGTCCGGCTGGTCGCGGCCGGGCTGGCCACCCCGCAGCGGGTCCGCGCCGCCGCGCTCACCTGCTTCGCCGTCGCCTGCGGTGCCGGTTTCGTGCTGGCGGCGGTCACCTCCTGGTGGCTGCTGCTGATCGGGGCCGCGGCGGTGGCCGCTGCCTGGACCTACACCGGCGGCCGCCACCCGTACGGCTACCACGGCCTGGGCGAGGTGGCCGTGTTCGCGTTCTTCGGGGTCGCCGCGGTGGTCGGCACGGCGTATGTGCAGATGGGCCGGGTGGCCTGGCTGGCGGTGGCGGCCAGTGTCCCGGTCGGGCTGCTCGCCTGCGCCCTGCTGGTGATCAACAACCTGCGCGACATCCCATCCGATACCGCGGCAGGCAAGCGCACGCTCGCGGTACTGCTCGGCGACCAGCGGACCCGGCTGCTGTACACCTGCTGCGCGCTGATCCCGTTCGCCATGCTGGCGGTGGTGGCGCTGGTCCGGCCGTTCAGCCTGCTCGCGCTGATCACGCTGCCACTGGCGGTGGCGCCGGTGCGGACCGTGCGGGCCGGCGCGCAGGGCCCGGTCCTGGTCGGCGCGCTAGGGCAAACCGGCCGACTGCAGCTTGCGTTCGGCGTGCTGCTCACCATCGGCCTCGCGGTCACGGTCTGACCGGACGGGGCGCCCTGCGCCGGCTAACTGCGGGGGCCGAACTGCTCCGCCTGCCGCTGGACCGCCGCGACCTCCTGCTCCACCTGTGCGAGCTCTTCGTGCGTGCGGGCCGCCTGCTCCGCGACCGCCTCCTCCGCCCTGCCGAGGTCAGGCTCCCCGCCCGCAGCCTGATCCCCGTTCGCGGCCGGGCCAGGCTCCGCTCCCCGGGCATCGGTGAGGGCTGCGGAATCGGCGTCGGGGAGGGCCGCGGGGGTGGCGGCCATCTGGCCGGGCAGGCCGGGCCCAGTGGGCGTGGCCTGCGGCGTGCCTGGCTGGCCCGCGCTGTCACCGGCGAACGCGCCGCTCAGCGTCTTCAGCGCCGATGTCACCTCGCTCGGGATCACCCAGAACGTGTTGCCTTCCGACTGCGCGATCTGGGGCAGCGTCTGCAGGTACTGGTAGGCGAGGACCTTGGCATCCGCGTTGTTGAGATGCACGGCCTGGAACACCGTGCCGATCGCCTGCGCCTGGCCCTCGGCACGCAGGATCTGGCTCTGCCTGTCACCCTCGGCGCGCAGGATGCTGCTCTGCTTCTCGCCCTCCGCGGTCAGGATCTTGGACTGGCGCACCCCTTCGGCGGTGAGGATCGCCGCGCGCTTCTCCCGCTCGGCGCGCATCTGCTTCTCCATCGCGTCCACGACGCTCTTGGGCGGCTCGATCGCCTTGATCTCCACCCTGCTCACCCGGATGCCCCACTTGCCGGAGGCCTCATCGAGCACCCCGCGCAGCATGTTGTTGATCCGGTCCCGCGAAGTCAGGGTCTGCTCCAGGTCCATGGAGCCGATCACGCTGCGCAGCATGGTGGCGGTGAGCTGCTCGATCGCCTGGATGTAGTTGACGATCTCGTAGTCGGCAGCCCGGGGGTCGGTGACCTGAAAGAACAGCACCGTGTCGATGAGCACGACCAGGTTGTCCTCGGTGATGACCGGCTGGCTCTTGAAGGCCACCACCTGCTCACGGAGGTCGATCAGCGGCTTGACCCGGTCCACGAACGGGATGATGAAGTTCATCCCCGGCTGCAGGGTCTTGCGGTACCGGCCGAAGCGCTCGATGTTGCGCGCCCGCGCCTGCGGGACGATGCGCACCGTCTTGACCACGAACATGACCATCAAGATGACCACGATGACCGCGACGACGGCCGCGACTATTGCTGTTTCCATGACTACTCCCTGGGATGGACAAGCGCGGTGGCGCCCTCGATCGCAAGGACGTCAACCTTGGAGCCCTCGGAGATGACCGAGGACTCGTCGTAGGAGCGTGCCGACCAGATCTCGCCGCCGATGCGGACCCGCCCATGAAGCGGCGTGACTTCCTCGGTCACGATGGCGGACCGCCCGACCAGGGCGGACGTCCCGCTCTTCAGCAGCGGCGGCTGCCGGATGTGCCGCACCGCTAGCGGCCGCACGATGCCGAGACCTGCCCCGGCCGCGACAACGAAGGTGATGAGCTGAAAGGGAAGGCCCAGGCCCACCGCGCCGACGATGGCCGCTGCCGCCGCCGCGACGGCCAGCAGGCCGAAGGCCAGCGTTGTCGTCAGGACCTCGGCAACGCCCAGCACCGCGGCCAGGATCAGCCAGACAATCCACCACTCCATGGTCACCCCCGGAGCGGGTGCCCGAGCAGCCAGTCCACCCGTGCGCGGACGCGCGGCTCTCCCGCGTCCCTGTACTGACAGTAACCCCCCGGTGCCGCGCCCACACCATTGACCATTGCTGACGGCGCGGAGCCGCTATCCGTTCACCTACCGCTCTGCGGCGGCGGCCGGGCGCCGCGGCCACCGCTCCCGGTCCGTTTCCGGGCCTGGTATTCACAGCCGGCCGCGTGCGGGGCACCATGGTGCCACATGCCTGATGGCCCACACCAGACTGAGGGCCCACACCAGACGGGCCTGACGGGCCAAGCCAGAGGGGACTGACATGACCGGCGTCACGGAGCCGTCCTACAGTCACGGAGCGTCCGCAGTGCCGCTGCTGGGCGAGACGATCGGCGCCAACCTGCGCCGGGTCGCCGCCAGCTACCCGGATAACGAAGCGGTGGTGGACGTCCCCACCGGGCGCCGGTGGAGCTACGGCCAGCTGGATGCCGACACCGACACGCTGGCCCGCGGCCTGATCTCGGCTGGCCTGGCGGCCGGTGACCGGGTCGGCATCTGGGCGCCCAACTGCGCGGAATGGATACTGCTCCAGTACGCGACGGCCAAGGCCGGGATCGTGCTGGTGAACATCAACCCGGCCTACCGCAGCCACGAACTGGCGTACGCACTGAGGCAGTCCGGGGTGCGGCTGCTGGTGTCCGCCGAGTCGTTCAAGACCAGCGACTACCGGGCGATGGTGACCGAGGTGCGGGGCGGGCTCGACCGGCTGGAAAAGGTGGTCTACCTCGGGTCACCGGACTGGCAGGCACTGGCCGCCGGGCCGGCCCCGGCCGCGGGCGAGCCGGACCCGCTGGCCGCCCGCGAGGCGGCCCTGTCCTTCGACGACCCGATCAACATCCAGTACACCAGCGGGACCACCGGCTTCCCCAAGGGTGCCACCCTGTCCCACCACAACATCCTCAACAACGGTTTCTTCATCGGCGAGGGCTGCCGCTACACCGCGCAGGACCGGGTCTGCATCCCGGTGCCGTTCTACCACTGCTTCGGCATGGTGCTGGGAAACCTGGCCTGCACCACGCACGGGGCCTGCATCGTCATCCCCTCCCCCGGCTTCGAGCCGGCCGCCGCCCTGGCCGCGGTCCAGGCCGAGCGCTGCACCTCGCTGTACGGGGTGCCGACCATGTTCATCGCGGAGCTGGCACTGCCCGGTTTCGCCGACTACGACCTTTCCACCTTGCGGACCGGGATCATGGCCGGGTCGCCATGCCCGGTGGAGGTGATGAAACGCGTGGTCAGCGAGATGCACATGACCGAGGTGACCATCTGCTACGGGATGACCGAGACCTCCCCGGTGTCCACCCAGACCACCGCGGACGACGACATGGACCGGCGGGTCTCCACCGTCGGCCGGGTGCACCCGCACGTCGAGGTGAAGATCGTCGACCCGGAAACCGGCCTGGTGCTTCCCCGCGGCACGGCCGGTGAACTGTGCACCCGCGGTTACTCGGTCATGCTCGGCTACTGGGACGACGCGGCGCAGACCCGGTCGGCGATCGACGCGGCCCGCTGGATGCATACCGGTGACCTGGCGGTGATGGACGCCGAGGGCTATCTGAACATCGCCGGCCGGATCAAGGACATGGTCATCCGGGGCGGCGAGAACGTCTACCCGCGCGAGGTGGAGGAGTTCCTGTACGCGCACCCGGCGATCGAGGACGTCCAGGTGATCGGGGTTCCCGACAGCCGCTACGGGGAGGAACTGTGCGCCTGGGTCAAGCTGCGCCCGGGCGCCACGCTCAGCCCGGACGAGCTGCGGGAATTCTGCTCCGGCCAGATCGCCCACTTCAAGATCCCGCGGTACCTGCGGATCACCGACGAGTTCCCGATGACGGTGACCGGGAAGGTGCAGAAGTTCAAGATGCGGGAGGTCTCGATCGCCGAACTCGACCTGGCCGAGGCGGGCCGCACCCGCACCGCCTGACCCAGCCACCGGCACAGCCTGGCCCGGCCGCCCGCGCCGGTCAGCCGGGCCGCTCAGACGGTGGACGGGTCCGGGCTAGCCGCCAGGCTGGCGAGCAGGGTCTGAGTGGCGGCACTGATGGCGTCCACCGCACGGTTGAATGCTTCTTCGTTGGCCGGATTCGGAAGACGGAAGCCCCCCACCGTCCGCACAAACTGGAGCGCGGCCGCTCGTACGTCCTCATCGGTTACCCCAACGGCATACGGTGCGCGCAGAGTCTTGATGTTGCGGCACATGGGATGACGTTACGCCTGCCTAGCGGGCAAGGGTGAGCGGTGGCGCAAATCAGCCGGACGGGGCGATCCGCACCCCGAGCGGCAGGAGTGAGATCGGAATGATCTTGAAGTTGGCGAGGCCGAGCGGGATGCCGATCACGGTCAGGCACAGCAGCACCCCGGTCACCAGATGGCCGATGGCCAGCCACCAGCCGAACAGCACAATCCAGAGGACATTGCCGATCAGCGAGCCCACGCCGGATTCCCGGCGCGGGGTGATGGTCCGGCCGAACGGCCACAGCACGTAGTTCGCGATCCGGAACGCGGCGATGCCGAACGGGATCGTGATCACCAGGAAGAACAGCAGGAAGCAGAGCAGGCCCGCCACGGCGTAGGCAATCGCCATCCACAGGCCGCAGAGCACCAGCCAGATCAGGTTCAGGATCATCCGCACGGAATCGCCCCTAGTCGCGGTGGCCGGTGAAGGCGAGGGTCAGGCCGAGGCCGATCATCGCCAGCCCGCCGAGGCCGCCGACCAGGGCCAGCCGCTGCGGGGAGCGGGCGAACCAGGCACGAACCCCGCTGGCCGCCAGGCCCCAGGCACTGTCACAGATCAGCCCGATGGGCAGTGACACCAGGCTGAGCAGCAGCAACTGGACCGGCACGTGCCCGGCCGCCTGGTTGGCGAACTGTGGCAGCACCGCCGCGAACAGGATGTAGGCCTTCGGGTTGGTGACGCCGACCAGGAACCCCTCGCTGGCCGCGCGGCGGTCACCGCGTGGCGCCACTGCCACCTCCAGTGCCACGCCGAGGGAGTGCCGGTGCCGGATCGCCTGAATGCCGAGCCAGGCCAGGTAGGCCGCACCCAGCAGCTTGATGACGGTGAACGCCGCGGCTGACTGCTGCACGAGCGCACCCACACCCAGCGCGACGCTGATCGCGACCACCTGCACGCCGAGAACGTTGCCCACGACCGAGGCCAGTGCCGTCCGGCGGCCATGCGCCAGCGCCCGCCCGACCACGAACAGCACGCTCGGCCCAGGGATGGCGATCACGATCAGGCAGGTGAGGGTGAACCCGAGGAACTGGCCTGCCGATATCATCGGGCCACCCTACCCGCCAGGGCCGGTCGTGCCCACCACGGCGGCGAGGCCCAACTGTGGCCTGGCCGCGGCCGCCGGGCGACAACCGGAGCGCTCTGACCGACGTCATAAGTGTCAGTTGGCTCATGGAGCCACCCAGCACGAGGGACCCCGATGACTGCATTCGCACGCACCGCCCGGCACCTGACCGTGGCCGCCAGTCTCAGCTTCGCCGCGGCACTGGCCGCTGGCTGCGGCTCCAGCCCGAGCCCCGCCCCCACCCATACGGTCACCATCACCCCGCACGCCTCGGCCAGTTCGCCCAGCGCGGCGCCCGCGAGCAGCACGGCGGCACCGTCCTCCCAGGCGTGCGCGACCAGTTCGCTCGGGGTCAAGCTCGGCCTGAGCCAGGGCGCGGCCGGCAGTGTCTACCAGGCGATCGATTTCACCAACACCTCGAGCGTGACCTGCACGCTCTACGGCTACCCAGGGGTCTCGGCCGGGAACGGGCAGCCGTTCACCCAGGTGGGCCTGGCGGCCTCGGAGACGCCGACCCCGCCGCGGAAATTGGTGACCCTGGCCCCCGGCGGGGTGGCCAACGCGCTGCTGCGGGTGGTGGACGCGGGCAATTACCCGCCGAACAAGTGCGCCATGGTGCCGACGAAATCGCTGCGGATCTTCCCGCCGAACCAGACCGTTCCGGTCTACCTGCACTACAGCACCCAGATGTGCGGCAAGCCGGTGCAGACCATGTCGGTCAGTGTGGTCCAGCCGGGCAGCGGCGGCAACGCCTGACTGACCCTCACGAGCTTGGCCCAGTCAGTTCCCGCGGATGGCTGAGGCGAACGTGACCACGTAGTCCTCTTGGGTGATGGTCTCCAGCGCGCGGGGGCCGCGTGCGGTCCGGACTGCCGCGATGGCTGCTTCCGCCGGCATCCCGCCAGCGACGAGGAAGCATGCGGCGATCGTTCCGCTGCGGCCGAGCCCGCCCATGCAGGTCACTACCACTGCCTCGCCTCGCTCCGTTCCCTGGCGGCACCACCGCACGAGATCGATGGCGTCGGCGACATCGGGGGTGCCCTGGTCGGGGACGGGGAGACGGCGGTAGGTGAGGCCGGCGGCCAGGGCGCGGGGGCCGAGGTCGGGGACGCCCACCCAGCCGAGCTCGGAGTCGGTCAGCAGGCTCAGGAGCCGGGTGACCCCCTCGGCCCGGAGCTGGGCCAGATCGGCGCCCAGGTCGCGGCCCCGGTCGCGGCGGCCGGGGCACAGGGTGATGCCGAGCCTGCCCGCGCCGGTCAGGCCCGGTTCAATCCAGCCCACCCGCAGGGCGAGTCCGGCTTCGACGGTGCGGGTGATCTGCTCGGCGAGCGAGCAGGCGGCCGCCAGCGCCGACTGCTTCTGGAGCGGGGACGCTTCGGGGAAGCTGAGCGTGTGGGCTGCGTAACGCAGCAGCGCCACCTGGAGCTGCAGCGGGTGCCGGTCTTCCCGGCATAGCCGGCCGCCGATCCGGCGCACCACCTGGAGCACCTCCCACGCCCGGAGGAACTGGGGGGAGCGCAGCTCGCCCGGGCGGTCGGGGAGTTCGGCCTGGAGGTCGGCGACCGATCTGAGGGCGCGGGTGATGGCGAGGGCCTCTCGTAGCTGGGGGGCATTCTCGATGGGCGTCAGCAGGTAGAGCAGGTCGTTCTCGAACTTGGCCAGATCTTTCAGCACGTGCCCGGGGGCGGCGTGGAAAAAGTCGATGACCCAGACGTTGTGGTGGGAGTCGATCAGGATGTTGGCAGCGTTGAGGTCGCCGTGGACGTAGGCCACGTAGTGGTAATCGTGCGCTGGCAGCCGGTGGTGGGCCAGGAAGTCCTCGTAGAACTCGCAGACGTTGGGCAGCGATGTCCCCCCCGGGGAAGTCGAGCCTCTTCTGGCCCGAGCCAGCCGTGACGGCGGTGACAGCGCTGCGGACGGCCGGCCCAAGCCGGGGAGAGAACTGATAGTGCTCGAACAGGGGCATCCGCTCGTAGCGGGCCGCCGCGTACAGCGGGCCGAGGACGTCCTCGAACACGTTCCGGACCACGGAAATGATGCGGCGCGTTGCCGTATCGGCGGCGAACAGCGCCTGCAGCGTCCGGACCTGGCCGTGGCCCATATCGGCGTAGGCGTACTTGAGCCCGGCCCGCTCGCCCAGGTCGGCGAAGCCGCGGACCCGGGGGGCGTTGTTACCGAGCACGTCCTCGATGTGCTCGAAGGCGGCCCGCTCCTGGGCGATGGCCCGGTTCGGGCCCAGCTTCACCACGGCTGGCGCCTGGCGGTGCCCCAGCGCGTCCTGACTCGTCGCCCGCCACACCAGCGCCCCTGAGTAGCCACCGGAAATCGGCTCCAGATCCACCTGGGTGCTGTCCCGGAACAGGTGGGCGACGATGGCGCGATCTGCGGGGCTGAGGGCTACATCGACATTGGCGCCTCCGATCCGGGGCTCGAAACCGGGCGGGTGATGGGGAAGGGCCAGCTCTGCCCCGGGCCGGAGCCAGTCGGCGAACTCAGCCGGGGAGTCGAAGCAGCGTACGCCGAGGAGCTTCCCGAGCTGGGCCAGGGCGTTGAAGTGCTGAGCGCGTGAGGCACTTGCGGTCAGGGCGCTGCAGGTCGCCAGCTCATCGATGCCGAGCCTGGTCTTCAGGTCGTAAAGCAGGAAGCTCACCTTGGCCTCGGTCCACACCCCGACAACGCCCACGCGCAACGGCTCATCGCCATGGGCGTGCCGGATCCGCGCGAGTTGCCGGGCCAGATTCGTCCCCTCAAAGTCGTTCAGTGTCAGCGAGTCGACGATCCGCTCGTTGGTGGCGGCCATGGCCCGCTCATCCATGCCCAGCACGAGCTGAGCCCCGGCGGAGCCCTTGAGGCAATGTGGCCCGAATCGCTCCAGATGCTCGCGCTGGGCGGGGTCGCCGGGGTCGTGCCAGTCCCGGATGTGGATGAGGTCGATCGCATCTGGGGCCAGGCCGCGGGCCCAGTCGATCAGCTGCGCCAGCGGCCCCGCCGACGGCTCAGGCCCAAGCAGGCGGGCCGCTTCGCTATAGCCAACATGCAGCAGGTTCGGCAGGGGATCGTGCGGGCCGATGGGATCGACAAAGTCGCGCTGAAGGCACTGCGCGATCAGGACCGTGGCCATGGTCAGGGCACCAGGCAGAAACCACAAGGCCACGGGAACTGGCCTAGCGCGGACACCGGCCGGATATTATCACCTCGTTCCGTGGCCGGTTTGGGTGGCGAGTAGGACTGGAACATGGGGGAGCCGCAGCAGGCAGGTGCCGCCGCCGCGCCGGGCGAGCAGGCCCCGGCGGGCCGGGCGGGTGTGATTCTGACGCCGGATCAGCGGGTGCGGGTGTTTGTTTCCTCGACGCTGGGGGAGCTGGCCGAAGAGCGGGCGGCGGCGAGGCGGGCGATCACCCGGCTGCATCTGGTGCCGGTGTGGTATGAGTCCGGGGCGCGCCCGCACCCGCCGCGGTCGATGTACCGGGCTTATCTGGCGCAGAGCCAGGTGTTTGTGGGCATCTACTGGCAGCGGTACGGGTGGGTGGCGCCGGGGATGGGCATCTCCGGGCTGGAGGATGAGTACCGGCTGGCGGCGGGCATGCCGATGCTGCTGTACCTCAAGCGGCCTGCCCCCGACCTGGAGCCGCGGCTGGCGGCGTTCCTGGACAGCATCCGCGCGGCCGGGACGGTGTCGTACCGGACATTTGCCACGCCACGGGAGCTGGAGCGGCTGCTGGCCGATGACCTGGCCATCTTGTTGAGTGAGAGTTTTGCGGGCGCGGCGGCCGGCGCCGGGGTGCCGCGTGCGTCGGCAGGTGGGATGAGTGAGCCGGCGGAGCCGGACCTGCCGGCTGGGACGGTGACGTTCCTGCTGACCGACATTGAGGGGTCGACCCGGCTGTGGGAGACCGTGCCCGACGCGATGGAAGCAGCGCTGGAGGCGCACAACCGGCTGCTCACCAGCGTGATCGAGGACCATGGCGGGGTGGTGGTCACCTCGCGGGGGGAGGGGGACAGTTTCTTCGCCGTCTTCCCCAGCGCGGTCGCGGCGGTGGAGGCGGCCGGTGCGTGCCAGCTGGCGCTCACCTCCGAGCCGTGGCCGGAGGGGGCGGTGCTGCGGGTGCGGATGGGGCTGCACACCGGCGAAGCGCGCTCACCAGGCAGTGATCACGTTGACCACGGGCCGGTCAACCGGTGCGCCCGGGTGAAGGCGGCCGGGCACGGCGGGCAGGTGCTGGTCACCAAGACCACCTGCGACCTGGTGGAAGGCCGATTGGGCGGCGGCCTGGACCTCAAACGCCTCGGCGAGTTCCGGCTCCGCGACCTGGCCCAGCCCGAACTCATCTACCAGCTCACCCACCCCCACCTCCCCACCGACTTCCCCCCACTCAAGACCATCCATTCCGGCAACATCCCGCTGCGGGCCACCTCGTTCGTGGGACGTGCGGACGAGCTGCACGCGGTCGCCCAAGCGCTGGCACAGTCGCGGCTGGTGACGCTGACCGGCGTGGGCGGCGTGGGCAAGACCCGGCTATCGATCGAGGTCGCGGGCCGGGCGGTGGGCGAGTACCCCGATGGCTGCTGGTTCTGCGATCTGGCGCCGGCACGTGACGAGGACACGGTGCTGCGGATTATCGCGGCGTCGCTGGGTGCGGCCCTGCGCCCGGGCCTGTCCATCGCGGCGAGCATCACCGAGCACTGCCAGGCGCGTCAGATGCTGGTGGTTCTCGACAACTGTGAGCAGGTGCTCGACCCCGCTGCGCAGATCGCGGGCGCCGTGCTCCGGGAATGCCCCGGGGTCCGCATTCTGGCGACGAGCCGTCAGGCTCTCGACATCGATGGCGAGCAGGTCTTCGCGGTCGGGACTCTGTCGGTCCCTCAGCCCGTCACTACGGCCGAGCGCATCGCGATGAGCGATGCGGTGCGCCTGTTTGCCGACCGTGCCGCCGCTGCCCGGCGGGGGTTCCAGCTCGATGAAGGTAGTGCGCAGGCCGCGGCCGAGATCACCCGGCGGCTGGACGGCATCCCGCTGGCGATAGAGCTGGCGGCGGCACGCGCGGCCGTGTTGCCGGTTCCCAGGATCGCTGCTCTCCTGGACGAGCGGTTCCAGCTGCTTACCGGTGGCCGGCGGAGCGCGCCGGAGCGTCATCAGACCCTGCGCGCCACGATCGACTGGTCGTACAGTCTGCTGACCGGCGATGAACAGCGGGTGTTTGACTGCCTCGCCGTGTTCACGGGCTCATTCGACCTCGACGCCGTAGCGGCCGTCACCGGGGCAGCCCCCGGGGCATGGGTCGTTATCGACACGCTGGCGGCTCTGGTGTCGAAGTCTATGGTCGTACCCGACCAGAGCCACGGGGCCGAGGCGCGGTACCGGCTGCTGGAGACGCTGCGCCAGTATGCGCTCGAGAGGTTGCGGCAGCGTGGCGAACTGGACCTGGTGCAGCGCCGCCACGCGCAACACTTCGCGGCGTTTGCCCAGCAAGCTGGCACCGCGCTGCTCGGGCCCGACGAATTGGCATGGCGGCCGAGGTTGTCTGCCGAGCAGGACAATCTCCGCGCGGCCGTGCAGTGGGCCCTCGGCTCGGACTCACCTGATGACGGCGAGTCCGCCCTGGTTATCGCGGCCTCACTGGCAGCCTATGCCAGCTTCGATACGACTGGGGGACTCGCCAGCCTGGTGGTGCAAGCCGTCGAGCGGGCGCGCGCCTCGTCACTGGCACAGCGGGTCTTGATTCTCGGAGCCGCGGCTTTTCATGCTTTCCAGGTCCGCGGCGACGTTCAGCTTTCTGAGCAGCTGGCGCGTGACGCTCTGCGTGATGGGGTCACCCCTGAGACCCCGGGCACGCAGGCATATGCCGCCTTGATCCTGAGTCAGATCTTTACCGGCCGGCTGCCGGAAGCACAGGCAAACCTGCGCGAAGCGCTGCAGGCAACCGCGCAGGCTGGGGTAGACGATCGCCCACGTGCATGGATGCTGCAAACCTCGGCGGCAGTACGCGCCATCATGGGGGACATAGAAGATGCGCGGGAGAGCGCTGATGGCGCTGTTGCCCTAGCGCGCAGGATTGGCAGTCCGTCCGAGCTGGCCGCGGCCCTGTGGACGGCGAGCCTGACCAGGGTTCGCGACGAGCCGGACGAGGCACTCGCGTTCGCGGACGAGTCAATCGCGCTCACCCGGGCGGGCGCGAGCGGCTCGGTGCTGGGGCACCTGCTCCCGATCCGCGCTCAGCTGGGGGCAGCGAACGGCGACGCTGCCGGTGCCGTGCGCGACCTCCGCGAAGCCCTCACCTACACCCTGGACACGGGCGACAAGGTGATGCTGATGGTGGCGTTCGACCGCGGCATCAGCGTCTTCCACTTCCTGGGCCTTGCCGAACCAGCGGCCGTCCTGGCCGGAGTGGTGCTCCGTGGGCCACTTGCCGCGCTGAGCATCCTGCCGCAGGCGGAACGGCGCGACCGTGCAGTCCTTCTTGATCATGTAAGGGAACTCATCGGTGGCGACACCTACGAGCGCGACCTGACGCAGGGTGCGGCCCTGAGCGATGACGAAGTGGTGGCATACGCCCTTGAGCAGCTCGACATCGCGGAGAGCAGGAACCCGGCACCCGCTCCCGGCACCTGATCCGCAGAACGGCTGACGCCCTCGACCCTGGCAAAGTGGCCGGCTCAGGTGAAGCCGAGCCGATCGGCGTCACACCGCCTCGACGTGAGCCTGCAAGCCGGAGGCCGTTTGGCTTAGGGCTGCCGACACCGCCGCCACCACGTCGGCACCGGTGGGCGGGTGGAGGCCAGCGGCGAAGGCGGCCAGTTCGTCGAGGCGCTCAGCGAAGCGGAGCCAGGCCGAGCGGCGGTGCGGGAGCAGGAAGCTGGCCCGGTAGGGGAGCTGGAAGTTGGCTCCCGCCGTGACACCAGGGCGGTCGGGTCCCACTGGCAGGCGGGCGAGCAGGAGGCCGAGCGGCTTGATGGCCCGGAACATCAGGCCGACGGCGGTATGGGCCAGGACCTGGCGCTGGGCGGGCGTCTCATGACCGAAAGCGAAGTAGCGCGCGATCATCTGCAGAATAAGCTCATACACCGCGTTGAACAGGTCGGAACACCCACCGGCGGCGGGGTCGGTGATGTAGACCTCCGGTTCGATCCCCTCCACCGCCCTCATCGCGGCGGCGACGACCGGGTAGGCGGGCTCGAAGCCCGGATCCTGCTTGCGCATCGCCCGGTAGTCATCGAGCACCGCGAGGAAGCGGCCGTAATGGGCATTTGCCCGGTCCCCCCTCGCCCCTTCCCCCTGCTCGACGATGCGCTCGATGGCCCGGTTGGTGCCATCCAGGTCGGTGATGGGGTGAAGGTCAGGCCAGCCGAAGGTCGTCTCGTCAGCCTGCTGGAACGCCGGGCCGATGAACAACCGGTCCGCGCCGAGCTTGTCCGCCAGGTGGCCGAAACCCCGCTCAATGGAGCGGTACAGGTGACCCACCGTGGCGAAATCCTGGCCCCGCGGAATGATCTCCTCTGGCCTCATCGGCTGGAGCGGCAGCCCGGCGGGCTGGAAGCCCGCCGCATCGGCGCCCTTCACCCCTTCCGGCCGCTCCAGGTACACAAAGTGCTCCAGCGCCGCCTCGCTGAACGGGAGCAGCCGCACCTGCACCCCGGGCGGGTAGCCCCTCGCCTGGTGCGGCATGTGGGGCCGGCTCACGTAGGGTGCGGACCCGACCGCGGTGAGCAGGTTCTGGACCACGGCCCAATGCAGCATCTCCTCGCGGGCGATGGTGAGGATCATTTTGCGCCAGCGCTCGACGGCCGCCACCTGATCCTGCCGGAGGCCGGGACCCGCAGTGCTCTTGAGACTGAACGCGGCGTAGAGGTACTCGCACATCAGGCCATGCTCAAGCTCAGCAGCCTGGGACAGAAGATACGTCAGCTCCTTGCGGTCCTCCACCACGATGGCCGGCTCGCTCACCATGGGAGAAACGTATCGTCAGCGATGACCGCCCTCAACGGCGGGCAGACGGGCCACGGCAGGCATAACGGGCGCAGATGTCACCCGGGAAGATCTGGCTGGACGGGTTTCCCGGCGGCCAGGCTGAAGGCCTCGTCCGAGCTGAGTGCCATGCCCCCGGCGTGGGCTTGCTCGAATTGCTCCTGGCTCAGGTGGGCGCGCACCTGATCGAGGCTGTCCTGGCGGTAGCGCGCTTCCAGCTCCTCCCATGGCTGACCGCTCCGGTCGAGGACGGCTTGCGCAGCACCGTGCAGCACGGCCGCCCGGTGCCAGTCGCCCGCATCCGCGGCCAAGCACGCCAGGCCGAGGCTGGCGTAGGCGATGCCGTAACGATCCCCATCGCGGCGGCTCTTCCGCAGTACAGCCTCGAAGCTGGATCGCGCGCCGTCCTGGTCGTTGTCCTGACGCAGCACCCAGCCCAGGTTTATCGAAACGCCAGGGTCTCTGCCCCCGATGACCTGGATGGCTTGTGCTGCCTGTTCTAGATGAGCGCGGGCGGCGGTGATGTCCCCGGCCCGCAAGCCGAGCACGCCGGCGATGTTGTGCACGAAGCAGGCGACGAGATGGTCGCCGGATCGCAGTGTGCAGGCGATGGCCTCGGCGAACAGCGGCCCGGCGTGCGCGGGGTCGATGAGGGTGTCGCACAGCAGGAAATCCGCCAGGCTCTGGCCGAACAGGACATCATCGTCTAGCTGGCGGGCGAGCTCAACAGCCTCCCGGCCCGGCGGGAGTCCTCGCTGCGGCTCGCCGATGTAGTAGTAAACGGCGCTGAGGGTGGCGAGTGATTCGGCGAGCAGCCGGGCGTTGCCGAGCTGGCGGGCGAGTGTGACCGCCTGGTCACCAAGCTGCCGCGCGGCGACTATGTCAACATAGCGGGCGGCGAGGACGGTTGTGATCAGCGCTGCCGCGAACAACTCGCGGTCGGCCCGGGCACCGGGCTGGTTCAGCACCGGCCGGAGCAGTGCGTAGGCTTCCTCGTCACGGGAACGCGTGATCCAGTAACGCCGTAGCGCAACGCCAAAACGCAAGACCTGTCCGGTCTGCTCCGGGTCACTGGCCGCATGCTGGGCGGCGTGCCGCAGGTTCGCCTGGTCGGCGTCCAGCCGGGCGAGCCAGCGGCCCTGCTCGGGTCCGGTCAGATGGGGGGCCACCGTCTCGGCAACCGACAGGTAGTGCTCGCAGTGTGCCGCTGCCACGGCGGTGGCCTGGTCGCCGCCGGTTTCGGCGAGCCGGTCGGCGGCGAACTGGCGGATGGTCTCCAGCAGCCGGTAACGCAGGGCTGCCCCAACCGGCTCGGCAACAACCAGGCTCTTGTCCACCAGCGAGCCGAGCAGGTCGGCGACGTCGAACGTCTCGATGTCACCGAAGCCACACACCGCTTCGGCGGCCTCCAGATCGAAGGTCTCGGCGAACACCGACAGGCGGCGCAGCAGCGACTGTTCGGCGCCATGCAGCAGCGAATAGGACCAGTCGACGGTCGCCTGCAGGGTCTGCTGCCGCTCCAGGGCGGTGCGGCTTCCCCCGGTGAGCAGGCGGAAACGCTGGTCGAGGCGATCGGCCAGGCCGGTGAGCGACAGGGAGCGCAGCCGGGCGGCGGCCAGCTCGATGGCCAGCGGCATCCCATCCAGCCGCGCGCAGATCGAGGCGATGAGCGGCCCGGTCTGCTCGTCAGCGGAAAGGCCGGTGCCCTGCTCCCTTGCCCGCTCGATGAACAGCGCAACCGCATCGGAGGACTCAGCCGTCGGCACGCCGGCATCGCCAGGTTCGGGGAGCGACAGTGGCGGCACCCGGTAGATGGCCTCTCCGCCAATGCCGAACGGCTCACGGCTGGTGGCCATCAGGTGGATCTTCGGGCATCTGCGCAAGATCGCATCGGCAGTCTTGGCGCAGGCGCCGATCAGGTGCTCGCAGTTATCCAGCACGATCAGCAAGGCCTGCGGTGCCAGGGCATCCAGCAGCGTTTCCAGGGCGGGCCGGCCCGGCTGCTCGGCCGTCCCCAGCGCCCGAGCGATGGCAGGCGCCACAGCGTCCTCGTCGATGACTGCAGCCAGATCCACCAGCCAGACCCCATCACCAGACCCATCAAGCAGCCCGGCCGCTAGCTGCAGACCCAGCCTGGTCTTGCCGCAGCCGCCCGGCCCGGTCAGCGTCACCAACCGCGAGGACGCCACCAGCGCCCGCAGTTCGGACAACTCCCGGTCACGGCCGATGAACGAGCTCACCTGCAACGGCAGGTTGCTGGTGCGCTCCGTGATCGTGACCAGTGGGGGGAAGTCGGTGGGGAGGTGGGGGTGGGTGAGCTGGTAGATGAGTTCGGGCTGGGCCAGGTCGCGGAGCCGGAACTCGCCGAGGCGTTTGAGGTCCAGGCCGCCGCCCAATCGGCCTTCCACCAGGTCGCAGGTGGTCTTGGTGACCAGCACCTGCCCGCCGTGCCCGGCCGCCTTCACCCGGGCGCACCGGTTGACCGGCCCGTGGTCAACGTGATCACTGCCTGGTGAGCGCGCTTCGCCGGTGTGCAGCCCCATCCGCACCCGCAGCACCGCCCCCTCCGGCCACGGCTCGGAGGTGAGCGCCAGCTGGCACGCACCGGCCGCCTCCACCGCCGCGACCGCGCTGGGGAAGACGGCGAAGAAACTGTCCCCCTCCCCCCGCGAGGTGACCACCACCCCGCCATGGTCCTCGATCACGCTGGTGAGCAGCCGGTTGTGCGCCTCCAGCGCTGCTTCCATCGCGTCGGGCACGGTCTCCCACAGCCGGGTCGACCCCTCAATGTCGGTCAGCAGGAACGTCACCGTCCCAGCCGGCAAATCCGTCCCGCCGGGCCTGCCCGCGAAGCTCTCACTCAGCAGCACCGCCAGATCATCAGCCAGCAGCCGCTCCAGCTCCCGCGGCGTGCCAAAGGCCTGGTACGACACGCTCCCCGCCGCCCGGATACCCTCGATCATCTGCTCCAGCCGGGGCTCGATATCTGGTGCCGGGCGCTTGAGGTACAGCAGCATCGGCATGCCCGCCGCCAGCCGGAACTCATCCTCCAGCCCCGAGATCTCCATCCCCGGCGCCACCCACCCGTACCGCTGCCAGTAGATGCCCACGAACACCTGGCTCTGCTGCAGGTACGCCCGGTACATGCTGCGCGGCGGGTGCGGCCGGGCACCGGACTCATACCACACCGGCACCAGATGCAGCCGGGTGATCGCCCGCCGCGCCGCCGCCCGCTCTTCGGCCAGCTCGCCCAGCGTGGAGGAAACAAACACCCGCACCCGCTGATCAGGTGTCAAAATCACATCCGTGTTGGCCATCACCTCACAGGCTAGCCCGCAGCCGCGCCACGGCCACCGGGGTGAGGCACAACACAGCACGCATCACGGCGAGAGCAACTGCCCGTCCGGGAACTCGGGGTTCGTGGTGTGAGGGGAGACGAGACAAGGAGTACTGACGTGACCGAGACCGTGGAATTGCCCGGACCGGACCAGCCGGTGAGCTTTGCCGCACACATCCGGCCGTTGTTCCGTGAGCGGGATCAGCAGGCCATGAGCTGGGCATTCGACCTGGGTTCCTACGACGACGTGCGCGCACACGCGAAGACGATTCTGGACCGGCTGACCGACGGCGGGATGCCCTGTGACGGCGCATGGCCAGCGGAATGGGTCAACGTGTTCCGCCGCTGGGAGCAGACTGGCATGCAGCCGTAATCTGGGGGCCGCCACCGGCAGCTACGGCCACGGCGGCACATCCACCGCGCCCCGGCCGGCTGTGGCTAGCGGTCCAGGCCGAGCAGGGGGTCAAGGCCGACCGTCACCCCGGCCGGCAGCGAGGCAACTCCGCGGATCCCCAGCAGGACCCCGGGCATGAACGAGGCCCGGTCCAGCGAATCGTGCCGGATGGTCAGCGTCTCGCCGTGCCCGCCGAGCAGGACCTCCTGGTGGGCCAGCAGGCCCGCCAGCCGGACCGAGTGGACGTGCACGCCGTCCACGACCGCGCCGCGGGCGCCGGCCAGGGCGGTCACGGTGCCGTCCGGCGGTGCCCCCAGCCCAGCGCCAGCCCGGCCACCGGCGATCAGCGATGCGGTCCGGGATGCGGTCCCGGACGGAGCGTCCACCTTGGTCGCGTGGTGCAACTCGATGATCTCCGCGGATTCGAAGAACCGCGCCGCCTGGGCCGCGAACCTCATCATCAGCACCGCGCCGATGGAGAAGTTCGGCACGATCAGCGCCCGGGTGCCGGCCGCGCCGGCCAGCCACTGCCTGACCTGGCCGAGCCTGGCCTCGTCGAAACCCGAGGTGCCGACCACGGCGGTCAGGCCCTGACCGATGCACCAGTGCAGGTTGTCCATGACCACGCCCGGGTGGGTGAAGTCCACCACCACGTCGCAGCCGGCCAGCGCGGCCCGGTCGTCACCCTGGTCCACTCCGGCGGCCAGGGTCAGGTCGCCGGAGTCCGCGACCGCCTGGCAGACCTGGGAGCCCATGCGGCCTCTGGCGCCGAGTACCCCGACCTTGATCATCGCTGCCTCCCCGGGCAGATCGGGCGGTCAGGCCAGCGCGGCCGTGAAGGCGGCGTCGCTGTCGAACGGCCCGACCACGGCCAGCACCTTCGGCTGGGCCAGAATCTCGGCGGCGACCCGGCGGATGTCATCGTGGCCGACCGCCTCGATGGCGGCCAGGATCTCCTCCACCGCCTCCAGCCGCGGGTAGACCAGCTCGGCCTTGCCCAGCCGGCTCATCCGCGATGACGGATCCTCCAGTCCCAGCACGATAGACCCACGCAGCTGGCCTTTGCCACGGGCCAGTTCGGCGTCGGACAGCCCGCCGGAGACGATGGCGGCGATCTCGTCCTGGCAGATGGCGAGCACCTCCTCCGCCTTGGCGGGCAGGCAGCCGACGTAGACCCCCCAGCTGCCGGTGGCGGCATGCTGGGAGGCGAAGCTGTACACCGAATAGGCGAGCCCGCGCTTCTCCCGCACCTCCTGGAACAGCCGGGAGGACATGCCGCCGCCCAGCGCGGCGTTCAGCACCCCGAGCGCGAACCTGCGCTCGTCGGTCCGGGACAGGCCCTGGCAGCCGAGCACCAGGTTGGCCTGCTCGATGCTGCGCGGCACCAGCCGCACCCCCTGGCCGGCCCCGCCCGGCGGCATCTCCATCCCGGCCGCCAGCCGAGCGGCCGGCCCGGCCACCCCGGCCAGCAAGGGGCCAAACGCCTTGCGGACACCGCTGACCACCGCATCGTGCTGGACGTTGCCCGCGGCGGCCACCACCAGGCTGGGCGGGGTGTACCGGGCCGCGTAGTGCTCGGCGATCTGATCGCGGGTGATGGAGTTGATCGATCCGGCGGTGCCGAGGATCGGCCGGCCGAGCGGGGTGTCGCCGAACAACTGGCCGGCGAACGCCTCGTGCACGGTGTCGGCGGGATCGTCGTCGTTCATGGCGATCTCGTCGAGGATGACGCCGCGCTCGGCCTCCACCTCCTTCGGCTCGATCAGCGAGCCGGACACCATGTCGGACAGGACATCGATCGCCAGCGGCAGGTCGTCGTCCAGCACCCGCGCGTAGTAGCAGGTGTACTCCTTGCCGGTGAACGCGTTCAGCTCACCGCCGACCGCGTCCATGGCCGCGGAGATCTCCAGCGCGGAGCGCCTGGCCGTGCCCTTGAACAGCAGGTGCTCCAGGTAATGCGTGGCACCGGCGTGGGTGGGCGGCTCGTCGACCGAACCCACCCCCGCCCAGATGCCGAACGCGGCCGAGCGCACCGCGGGCAGATGCTCGGTGACGACCCGGAGCCCGCCCGGCAGGACCGACCGGATCACACCATCGCCGCCCGCGGCCGGGGTGCCCGCGGTCACTGGTCGCGGCGCCGGCGCTCGCGGTGACGGGTGCGGTGACCGTCGCGGTCCCCGCCATAGCCGCCGCGGTGCTCGCCGCGATCGGTGTCCCGGTCACTGTCGCTGTCGCCGGGGTAGCTGTCGCCGCCGTCGCCGGCGGCCGCGGCCGCCGCCTCCCGCTCCACTACCTCGACCGGGACCAGCGACAGCTTGCCGCGGTCGTCCACGTCGCGGATCTCGACCTGGATCTTGTCGCCGACCTTGATCACATCATCGACGTTCTCGATCCGGGCCCCGCCGTGCAGCTTGCGGATCTGGGTGATGTGCAGCAGGCCGTCCTTGCCGGGCAGCAGCGAGACGAACGCGCCGAACGTGGTCGTCTTCACCACGGTGCCGAGGAACCGCTCCCCCACTTCCGGGATGTGCGGGTTGGCGATCGCGTTGATGGTGGCCTTGGCCGCTTCCGCGGCCGGGCCGTTGGTCGCGCCGATGTAGATCGTGCCGTCGTCCTCGATGGTGATCTCGGCGCCGGTGTCCTCCTGGATGGAGTTGATCATCTTGCCCTTGGGGCCGATCACCTCACCGATCTTGTCCACCGGCACCTTGACGGTGATGATCCGCGGTGCGTTCGGGCTCATCTCGGCTGGTGCGTCGATCGCCTCCCGCATCACGGACAGGATGGTCAGCCGGGCCGCGCGGGCCTGGGTGAGCGCCGCGGCCAGCACCGACGCCGGGATGCCGTCGAGCTTGGTGTCCAGCTGGAGCGCGGTGATCACATCGGTGGTGCCGGCCACCTTGAAGTCCATGTCTCCGAAAGCGTCCTCGACGCCGAGGATGTCGGTGAGGGTGACATAGTGCCCGCCCTCATTGATCAGCCCCATCGCGATGCCGGCCACCATGTCCTTCAGCGGCACGCCGGCGTCGAGCAGCGACATGGTGGACGCGCAGACCGAGCCCATCGAGGTGGAGCCATTGGAGCCGATCGCCTCCGACACCTGCCGGATCGCGTAGGGGAACTCCTCCCGGGCAGGCAGCACCGGGATCAGTGCCCGCTCGGCGAGCGCGCCATGCCCGATCTCCCGCCGCTTGGGCGAGCCGACCCTGCCGGTCTCCCCGGTGGAGTAGGGCGGCATGTTGTAGTTGTGCATGTACCGCTTGGTCCGCTCCGGGTTGAGCGTGTCGATCATCTGCTCCATCCGGAGCATGTTGAGCGTGGTGACGCCCAGCACCTGGGTCTCGCCGCGCTCGAACAGTGCCGAGCCATGCACCCGCGGCAGCACGTGCGCCTCGGCGGACAGCTGCCGGATGTCGGCCAGCCCGCGGCCGTCGATGCGGATGCCCTCGCTGATGATCCGTTCCCGGACCAGCTTCTTGGTGAGCGAGCGGAAGGCGCCGCTGATTTCCTTCTCCCGGCCCTCGAACTGGCCGGCCAGCTGCTCGGTGGCGAGCGCCTTGACCCGGTCGGTCTCGTTCTCACGGTCCTGCTTGCCGGCGATGGTCAGGGCCTTGGCCAGCTCGTCGCTGACCGCGGCGGCCACTGCGTCGTAGACGTCCTGGCCGTAGTCGGCGAAGACCGGGTAGGCGGCGGTTTCCTTGGCGGCCTGCGCCGCGACTTGCTGCTGTGCCTCGCACAGGGTCTTGATGAACGGCTTGGCCGCTTCCAGGCCCTGGGCCACCGTTTCCTCGGTCGGGCCGACCGCGCCACTGCCCGGATCGGCCAGCAGGGCCAGGGTACGGGGGGTCGACTCGGCCTCGACCATCATGATCGCGACGTCGCCGTCGTCAAGCACCCGCCCGGCCACGACCATGTCGAAGGTCGCGTCCTCCAGTTGCGGGTGGGTCGGGAAGGCTACCCACTGGCCCTTGATCAGCGCGACCCGGACGCCGCCGATGGGCCCGGAGAAGGGCAGCCCGGCGAGCTGGGTGGACAGCGAGGCGGCGTTGATCGCCACCACGTCATACAGGTGCTCCGGGTGCAGGGCCAGGATCGTCTCGACGATCTGGATCTCGTTGCGCAGGCCCTTCACGAACGAGGGCCGGAGCGGCCGGTCGATCAGGCGGCAGGTCAGGATGGCATCCTCGGATGGCCGTCCCTCCCGGCGGAAGAACGAGCCGGGGATCCGGCCCGCCGCGTACATCCGCTCTTCCACGTCCACCGTCAGCGGGAAGAAGTCGAGTCCTTCCTTGGGCTGCCGGGACGCGGTGGTGGCGGACAGCACCATGGTCTCGTCGTCGAGATAGACCACGGCGGAGCCGTTGGCCTGGCGGGCCAGCCGGCCGGTTTCGAATCTGATCGTGTGGGTGCCGAACGGGCCGTTGTCAATGACGGCGTCGGCGGTATGCACACCCTCCATGGGGTGAGACCTCCTTGGTGAGGTCCCGCGCCCGCCGTCGCTGGTGACGCGCTGGCATCCGGCCGGGCCAGCGCCGGCCGGTCTTCGATCGAAGCTCTCGGCCCCGGGTGCATGCCGGCCAGCGAACTGCGGCACCCACCCCGACCCGAGAACCACTACCGAGGACCGGCCCTGATGCCTTATGCGCCCGGCAAGCGGGGGCTACGGGACGTTCTGTTCTCGAGTTGATACGACCTTACCTGCGCAGGCCCAGCTTGGAGATGAGCGCGCGGTAGCGCTCGATGTCCTTGCGGGCGAGGTAGTGCAGGAGCCGGCGGCGTCGGCCGACGAGCAGCAGCAGGCCGCGGCGGCTGTGGTGGTCGTGCTTGTGCACCTTGAGGTGCTCGGTCAGGTCATTGATCCGCCTGGTCAGCAGCGCGACTTGGACCTCCGGCGAACCGGTGTCACCCTCACTGGTCGCGTGCCCGGCGATGATCTCCTTCTTTACGGCTGTCTCCAGCGGCACGTGGCATTCCCATCTTTCTTGGCTGGTCGTAAGGTGCCCGCGCGGATCAGCCGACCTGCCCGGGCGCTGGCGGCACTGGGCGGACCAATCCACCCGCAGCCCCGGTCAGCCGCTTGAGGGCACAGCTAACCGGACCGGCTACGCCGACCAGATATAACGTTATCACGGCGGCTGGGTGCGGGACGCAGCCAGGCGCTACCGGGCCTGGCTGACGGTGATCGCCCGGGCCTGGTCAACGTCGCGGTGCATCTGCTCGGTGAGCGCTGCCGTGGAGCCGAACCGTTCCATGCCCCGCAGCCGGGCGGCGAAGTCAATGGCGGCGCGCTCGCCATACAGTTCGAGATCGTCGCGGTCGAGCGCGTACGCCTCGACCACCCGGTCCTGCCCGCCGAAGGTGGGGTTGGTACCGACCGAGATCGCGGCCGGCCACCGCGCTACCAGCCGCCCGTCGCTGTCCAGCTGGCTGAGCCACCCGGCATAGACGCCGTCGGCCGGGATCGCCGTGAGCGGGGCGGTGGCCAGGTTGGCGGTCGGGAAGCCGAGTGCCCGGCCCCGCCGCTGCCCGGGCACGACCAGGCCTTCCACCCGGTGCGGCCGGCCCAGATCCGCCGCCGCCCCGGCCACGTCGCCGGCCGCGAGCTTGCCGCGGATGCCGCTGGAGGACAGCCGGTCCCCGTCCGCCGCCAGCAGCGGCACGCCCTCGGCGGTGAAACCATGCTCGCGGCCGAGGGCGGCCAGGGTGGCGATGCCGCCGGCGGCCCGGTGGCCGAAGCGGAAGTTCTCGCCGACCACCACCGCGGCCGCGTGCAGCCGCCCGGCCAGCACCTGCCGCCCGAACTCGCCGGCGGTCAGCTGGGAAAACCGGGGGGTGAACGGCAGCAGCCAGACCGCGTCCGCGCCGAGCCCGGCCAGCAGCTCCGCCCGCCGGGCCGGGGTGCACAGCAGCAGCGGGTGGGAGCCGGGCCGGATCACCTCGGCCGGATGCGGGTCGAAGGAGATCACGACCATGGGCAGGCCGAGCCCGGCGGCCACCTCTGCCGTGCGCGCGATGATCCGCTGATGACCCCGGTGCACCCCGTCGAACACGCCGATGGTCACCACCGACCTGCCCCAGCCGGCGGGCACGTCCGCCGGCTCACGCCACACCTGCACCTGCTGCTCCCTTGCCGCTGTCAGCCCGCGGCCCGGCCCGCGGGCGCGGCCGGGCGACCCGCCTGCGCCAAGCCTGCCATGGGCGGGCTGGTCCCGGCGTCAGGGGACGAAGACGGCGAGCGGCCGGGCGCGGCCCTGCTGCTCTTCGACCAGGGCGATCAGGGTGCCATCCGGCGCCAGCGCGGCCACCGGGCCGGGGGTGCCCTGGGCCGCCAGGGCCGCCCCGTGGGCCAGTGACTCGGCTTCGGCGCCGGTCAGGACGCGGACCGGGAAGGCCGCGGCGGCCGCTTGCGCCAGCGGGATCAGCCGCAGGTCAGTGGCCAGCTCGGCCAGGCTGTGCGCGTCGCCGATCCGGTACGGGCCCACCCTGGTCCGCCGCAGCTGGCTGAGGTGACCGCCCACCCCGAGCGATTCACCCAGGTCGCGGGCGAGCGCACGCACGTAGGTGCCGCTGGAGCAGTGCACCACCGCGGTCACGTCCAGCACGCCGCCGGACGGCCGCGGGTCGCTGATGCTGAACTCGTGCACCGTGACCGGCCGCGCCGCCAGTACCGGTGCCTGGCCCGCGCGGGCCAGCTGGTAGGCACGCTTGCCGCCGACCTTGATCGCACTGGTGGCCGGCGGCACCTGCTGGATCAGCCCGGTCAGAGCCGCCGCGGCCGCCTGCACGTCGGCCAGGGCCAGCCCGGCCGCCGGCTGGGCGGACAGCACCGTCCCGTCCGCGTCGCCGGTGTCGGTGGCCTGGCCCAGCCGGATGGTGGCCTGGTATTCCTTTTCGGTCAGGGCCAGATGGCCAAGCAGCCGGGTGGCCTTTCCCACCCCGACCACGAGCACGCCGGTCGCCATCGGATCCAGCGTGCCCGCATGACCTACCCGCCGGGTGCCGGCCAGCCGGCGGATCCGGGCCACCACATCATGCGAGGTCCAGCCGGCCGGCTTGTCGGCGATGACCAGCCCGCTGGCGGTCACCGGCCGCGCTCGTCCGCGGGGTCGTCACCGTCGCCCGCGCCGCCGGGCAGCCGGTAGGGGTCGGGGTCACCGGCTGGCTGCGCACCCTCCCGGACCGCGGCCAGCGCCTCGTCCGCCGCCCGCGCCCGCGCCACCAGTTCCTCCATCTGCCGGGCACCCTCGGGCACGGTGTCGCGGACGAAGGTGAGCGAGGGCGTGTGCCGGAGCCCGGTCTGCCTGCCCACCTCGGACCTGATCAGCCCGGTGGCACTGGCCAGTGCCGCGGCGGTGCCCGCCTGTTCCTCCTCGGTCCCGTAGGCGGTGTAGTAGACCGTCGCGTCCCGCAGGTCGTTCGTCAGCCGGGCCCCGGTCACGGTGACGAAGCCGAGCCGGGGATCCTTCACCCGGCGCTCCAGCATCCCGGCGACGATCCGGGCGATCCGGTCGGCAAGCTTGCGTGCCCGCGCTGCGTCCATTGACCCTCACTCCTCCTCGCTGACCACCCGGTGCCGTGCCGACAGCAGCTCGATCTCCGGCCGGGCGGCCACCAGGCGCTCGCAGGCCGCCAGCACCTGGGCGGCGTGGGCCGCGGTCGAGGACACGACGGCGACCCCGATCTCGGCCCGCCGGTGCAGGTCCACCTGGCCCGTCTCGGCCACGGCCACCCCGGGCTGGCGCCGGCGGATCTCCGCGGTGATGGCGGCGACCGCGGACCGCTTCTGCTTCAGCGACCGCACGTCACCGAGCAGGACGTCCAGGGTCAGCGCGCCGACGTACACCCCGCCTGCCTCAGGCCGTGTCCTGGCCGCCCGCCGTGCCGGTCAGCCGCGCGGCACCTCCCGCATCTCATAGGTCTCGATCATGTCCTCGACCCGGATGTCGCTGTAGCCGATCCCGATGCCGCACTCGTAGCCCTCGCGGACCTCGGTCACGTCGTCCTTGAACCGGCGCAGCGAATCCACCGTGAGGTTCTCCGAGATCACGACACCATCGCGGATGAGGCGCGCCTTGCTGCCCCGGGTGATGGTGCCGGACCGGATGAGGCTGCCGGCCACGTTGCCGATCCGGGGCACCCGGAAGATCTCCCGGATCTCCGCCGTGCCGAGCTGGGCCTCCTCGAACTCGGGCTTCAGCATGCCCTTGAGCGCCGCTTCGATCTCCTCGATCGCCTGGTAGATGACCGAGTAGTAGCGGATGTCAACGCCCTCGCGCTGGGCCAGTTCCCCGGCCCGGCCGGCTGGCCGTACGTTGAACCCGACGATCACCGCGTCCGAGGCGATGGCCAGGTTGACGTCATCCTGGGTGATCGCGCCGACACCCCGGCCGATGACGCGGAGCACCACGTCCTCGCCCACATCGATCTTCAGCAGCGCGTCCTCCAGCGCCTCCACCGAGCCGGACACGTCGCCCTTGATGATGAGCAGGAGTTCCTCGCGCTCACCCGACTTCAGCGCCGACTCCAGATCCTCCAGCGTGACCCGCGGGCGGCGCTGCGCGAACATGGCGCTGCGCTCGCGGGCTTCCCGGCGCTCGGCGATCTGCCGGGCCACCCGGTCGTCGGTCACCACCAGGAAGCTGTCGCCCGCGCCGGGAACCGCGGTCAGGCCCAGCACTTGCACGGGCCGGGACGGCGGTGCGTCCGGCACCGGGTCGGCGTTCTCGTCCAGCAGCGCCCGCACCCGGCCGAAGGCCTCGCCACACACGATCGAGTCCCCGACCTTGAGCGTGCCGCGCTGCACCAGCACGGTCGCCACCGGGCCGCGGCCGCGGTCCAGGTGCGCCTCGATGGCGACTCCCTGCGCGTCCTGGTCCGGATTGGCCCGCAGGTCGAGCTCGGCGTCGGCGGTCAGGATGATCGCCTCCAGCAGGGCATCGATGCCGCGGCCCTCCTTGGCGGAGACGTCCACGAACAGGGTGGTGCCGCCGAACTCCTCGGCCACCAGGCCGTATTCGGTCAGCTGGGCCCGCACCCGGGCGGGGTCGGCACCTTCCTTGTCGATCTTGTTCACCGCCACTACCACCGGGACCCCGGCCGCCTGGGCGTGGTTGAGCGCCTCGGTGGTCTGCGGCTTGACCCCATCGTCGGCGGCCACCACCAGCACCACCAGGTCGGTGGTCTCGGCGCCACGCGCCCGCATCGCGGTGAAGGCCTCGTGACCGGGGGTGTCGATGAAGGTGATCTTCCGCTCCTGGCCGTCCACCTCGGTGGTGACCTGGTAGGCGCCGATGTGCTGGGTGATGCCACCGGCCTCCCTGGCCACCATGTTGGTGTGCCGGATGGCGTCGAGCAGCTTGGTCTTGCCGTGGTCGACATGGCCCATCACCGTCACCACCGGCGGCCGTGGCAGCAGGTCGGCGTCCTCGCCCTCGTCCTCACCGAACTCGATGTGGAACGACTCCAGCAGCTCCCGGTCCTCTTCCTCGGGGGAGACGACCTGGACGTTGTAGTTGAGCTCGGCACCCAGCAGCTGGAGCGTCTCGTCGTTGACGGACTGGGTGGCGGTGACCATCTCACCGAGATGGAACAGCACCTGCACCAGCGACGCCGGGTTGACCCCGATCTTGTCCGCGAAATCGCTCAGCGACGCGCCCCGCGACAGCCGGATGACCTGCCCGTTCCCACGCGGAATGGTGACGCCGCCGATGGCGGGCGCCTGCATGTTGTCGAATTCCACCCGGCGCTGCTTCTTGGACTTGCGGCCGCGCGACGGCCGCCCGCCGGGACGACCGAAGGCGCCCTGGGTGCCGCCACGGCCACGCCCGCCGGCCCCGCCGGGACGGCCACCAGGGCCGGCACCGGGCCGCGGCGGGCCGCCACGTGGGCCCGCACCTGCGCCGGGGGCGCCACGGCCAGCACCCGGGCGCGGGCCAGCGCCGGGGCCACCGGGGCCGCGGGGGCCAGGCCCGCCGGGGCCACCGGGGCCACGGCCGGCACCTGGGCGCGGGGGCATGCTGGTCGGGCTCGGCCGCGGGCCACCCGGCCGGGGACCACCGGGCCGGGAAAAGTCAGCCGGGCTGGGCCGGCCCGGCCCGGCACCGCCTGGCCGGCCGGGCGCCTGGCCACCGGCCGGGCCGCCGGTGCCGGGCTGGCCGGGCCGTGGTGGCGCGCCACGGGGGGCGAGCCCCATGCCGGTCGCGGTCGGGCTGTAAGGGTTGTTACCTGGCCGCGGTCCGGTACGCGGCGCGGGCCGGGGTGCCGCCGGGCCGGGCACCGCACCGGGCGGCGATGGCCGCGGGCCGGGCCGGGGCCCGGCGCTGGGGCGCTGGGCGGGCGGCGCGGAGGCAGCCGGGGGCGCGTCCGAGAACGACACTGGCACCGGTGGCGGGGCAGCGGCGCCCGGGGCCGTCGTGGCCGGGCCGGCCGCGGCCGGCTGGGCGGCTTCCGGGGCGGGCGCTGGCGCCGTGCGGCTGCCGTTCTGCCCGTCCGCTGCCGCGGTGGCACCCGCGGCAGCCTTCTTCGCCGGTGCTGGGCTCGGCGCCTGCGCCGAGAACGCTTCCTTGAGCTTACGGACAACCGGCGCCTCGATGGTGGAGGACGCTGACCGCACGAACTCGCCCATATCCTTGAGCTTGTCCATGACGGCCTTGCTCTCGACGCCGAACTCCTTAGCGAGTTCGTATAC
Source organism: uncultured Actinomycetes bacterium (assembly GCA_963837105.1). Taxonomy (GTDB): domain Bacteria; phylum Actinomycetota; class Actinomycetes; order Streptosporangiales; family Streptosporangiaceae; genus UBA9676. The sequence goes on from CAWIMG010000021.1 coordinate 78,230, forward strand.
CCGGACCTTCGCCACTGCGCTCCCTAACTCGGTCCGGTTCGTCCCGGACCCTCGTGGCCGGCCCGGGCAGCGCGTGCTCCGGTCGGCCGTCAGACTGGGCTGTTCATCGCCGCGTTCTCATCAGGCGCTCATCACGATTGAATCCTGCTTTCCCGGCACTGCTGTTACGGTCACCGCTGTTCCTGACGCTGCCCGGGCGGGCGGGCCCCGGGCAGTCCTGCCCCGGGCTCCCCGCATACCCCGGCCAGAAATTCCCCGAGCGGGCCGGTAGCCAGTGGTCCCGGCAGGCGCAGTGCCCGCGGGAACGACCGGCGCCGCTCCGCCTGCTCGAAGCATTCCCGGCTGAGATGCAGGTAGGCACCCCGGCCAGGCAGCTGCGCCCGGGGATCAGGGACGACGGAGCCGTCTCTGGTCACCACGCGCAGCAGATCGGACTTGGCCGCGCGGGCCCGGCACCCGACACACGTCCGGGCCACAGGCACGGGCAACGTCGGCAGGGACCGTCTGGCCATTCCGGGCATTAGCTTACCCCGCCGGGACATCTGCCGGCGCCGCGGCTTTCAGCTAGAACGCGCCTGCCCCCGCCCGGTGTTCCCGGCCGTCGGCGGCCCGGCCACCTGGGTGTCCGGCCGGATGTCGATCTTCCAGCCGGTCAGCCGGTGCGCCAGCCGGGCGTTCTGCCCCTCTTTCCCGATCGCCAGCGACAGCTGGTAGTCCGGCACGATCACCTGGGCCACCCGGGCCACCGGATCCACCACGTCTACCCGCGACACCCGGGCCGGGGACAGCGCGTTCGCGACGAACTCGGCCGAGTCGTCGGAATAGTCGACGATGTCGATCTTCTCGCCGTGCAGCGCGGCCATGACGTTGCGGACCCGGCTGCCCATCGGCCCGATGCAGGCACCCTTGGCGTTCACCCCGGCCTGGTGTGACGTCACCGCGATCTTGGTGCGGTGGCCCGCCTCCCGGGCGATGGCCACGATGTCCACCGCGCCGCTGGCGATTTCCGGCACTTCCAGTGCGAACAGCTTCTTCACCAGGTTGGGGTGGGTACGGGAGAGGGTGACCGACGGCCCCCGGTAGCCCTTGCGGACATGCAGGACGTAGCAGCGCAGCCGCTCGCCGTGCACATACCGCTCGCCCGGCACCTGCTCGGTGGGCGGCAGGATGGCCTCGATCTTGCCCAGGTCCACCAGCACCGCACGCGGATCCCTGCCCTGCTGGATGACCCCGGCCACGACGTCGCCCTCGCGGCCGGCATACTCACCGAAGGTGAGCTCGTCCTCGGCGTCCCGCAGCCGCTGCAGGATCACCTGCCGGGCAGTGGTCGCCGCGATCCGGCCGAACCCGTCCGGGGTGTCGTCGTACTCCCGCAGCACGTCGCCGTTCTCGCTGGTCTCGGCGGCCCAGACGGTCACATGCCCGGTCCCGCGGTTCACTTCCACCCGGGCCGTCGCGGCGGCCCCGCCCGAGCGGTGGTAGGCGACCAGCAGGGCGTCCTCGATGGCCTTGATCGCCAGGTCCATCGAGATGTCCTTCTCGTTTTCCAGGCTGCGCAGGACAGTCAGGTCAATGTCCATCGGCCCTCCCCCGTGCTCGCGGCCCCGCGGCCGCCGGTACGGCACCCCCGGCGCCGGGGTCAGCCGCCGGCCGGCCGAACTCGACCTGCACCCGGCCCGGGCCCAGTTCGGCGTAGGAGAATGCGCGCTGCTCGCCAGCGAGGTCCAGGGTGACCTCATGGTCGGAGGCGGTGACCACCCGGCCTTCGATCTGGGCGGGCCGCCCGGCCGCTGATGGCGGGGATGCCGCGCTGGCGCCGTTCTGGCTGGCGTCCAGCAGCGGCACTCTGACCAGCCTGCCCGTGGCCCGGCGCCAGTGCCGGGGCTGGGTGAGCGGGCGGTCGATGCCGGGCGAGGACACTTCCAGCGTGTACGGCGCTTCCCCCATCGCCCCGGTCGCGTCCAGCCGGGCCGACAGCTCCCGGCTGATCAGCGCGATCTTGTCCAGCCCCACACCGCCATCGGCGTCCACGTAGACCCGCAGCAGGCGGCGCCGCCCGGCCGCGGTGATCTTGACCGATTCCAGGTCCGCCCCGGCGGCGTGCACGACCGGTGCCAGCACCCGGGTCAGTTCCGCCTGGTCGGCATCATGACGCTGGCCGACCGCGGCCGGCCCGGGCACCGGGCCGGCGCCGTCAGCCCGATCAGGATGTGACGATCTGTGACGGGAGTTACCGCGCATCACGACCTCCTCGTCCCCGGCCTGTGCTGTTGTCTGCCTCGTCCTAGGGTATCCGGATCACCGGGTCACCTGGGCTGTGCCGAGGCCGGTGGCAACAGGCTGTGAACACCGATCGTCCTGGCCGCTGCACGGTGGCAGCCATGGCATGCTGGGTGCCCGTTGGTGACCGGCGCGGCACGGCGGGCGAGAGGCAGGGTGGGTCCGGTGAGGCAGGTGACTCGGCGGGGGGTGCTGTCCGCGGTGGCGGCACTGCCGCTGGCCGCGGCCGGCTGCCAGGGCCTGCGTGTGCTGGGCACACCGCCACGGCCGCTGCCGGACGTCGCCGTGCTGCGTGCGGCCATGGACGGCGAAACCCTGCTGATCGACCAGTACACCGCGGTGCTGGCGGCCCAGCCGGGCCTGGCCGGGCTGCTGGATCCCCTGCTCGGCCAGCACCGGGCGCACCTGGACCGGCTGCGGGCCCGCCTGATCGTGCCGCACGGGGCGGCCACGCCCGCCCCCTCCCCCCGGCCGCACGTCCAGGTACCGGCCGGCCCCGCCGCCGCCCAGGCCTTCCTGCAGCAGGCCGAGCGCAGCGCCGCCCAGGGACTGCTGGGCCGCCTGGCGGCGGCCTCCCCCTCGCTGGCCCAGTTGCTGGCCAGCATCTCAGCCGCGGAGGCCAGCCACGCCCTGCTGCTCGGCCCGGGCGGGGCCGCTGGATGACGGCCTCCCCCACTCCCAGCGCGGCCACCCAGCAGGCGCGGGCGGCGACGATCCGCGCGCTGCAGACGGCACTGGCGGCCGAGCACACGGCCGTCTATGGCTATGCGGTGGCCGGGTCCCACCTGACCGGCTCGCGGCGGCAGGCGGCGACCCGCGACTGGATCGCGCACCAGGCGGCGCGCGACACGCTGACCGCGATGGTGGCCGCGCTCGGCGCCCAGCCGGTGCCCGCGTCCGCCACCTACCGGCTGCCGTTCGCCGTCCGGGGCACCCAGACCGCGGTTGCCCTGCTGGCGCTGCTTGAGGACGGGCTGGCCACCGCCTACCTGGGCATGGTGGCGCTCACCAGCGACCGGCTGCGGCTGTTCGGCGCGCGGGGCGTGCAGACGGCCGCGCTGCGGGCGACCGGATGGCGCGGCAGTTCGCTGGCGTTCCCGGGGCTCTAGCCACCGGTGACGGGATAACCCGGCCGGATCAGCGGCTAGGCAGCGGACCTGGCAGTGGCTCGCTATGCAGGACGGTCAGCCGGGAGACCGCCCGGGTCAGCGCCACGTAGAGGCGGTGCAGCCCGCGTGGCTGGGCAGCGATCCGGCCCGGTTCCACCACGATGACGTCGTCGAACTCCAGCCCCTTGGCCAGGGAGACCGGGACCAGGGTGAGCCGCTCGTCCTCGCCGTCGCTGCCGAGTACCTGATGGCCGACCCCGGCCGCGGCCAGCGCCCGGTGCAGTGCCGGGATCTGCTCGTCGGAGGCGATCACCGCGGCCGAGCCCGGCCGGGACAGTGCCTGCCCGGCAGGCCGCGGCCAGGGCGCCCGGCAGCGCCCGGGCCGCGACCGGGGTGACGGTCAGCGACCGCGGATCCTGCCGCAGCGAGCGCGCCGGGGACAGCCCGGGCGCCAGCACCGGCAGCAACGCGCTGGCGTAGTCGAGAATCTGCCGCGGCACCCGGTAGCCGGTGTCGAGCACCTGCACCGGCGCCTGTGGCTTGCCCAGGTGGGTGAGCAGGGCGGGCCAGTCTCCCGCCGCGGCCGGGGCCGTCGCCTGCGCCAGGTCGCCGAGCACGGTGGCTGACCCGGTCGCGCACCGGCGGCCGAGCGCCCGGCACTCCATCGCCGACAGATCCTGGGCCTCGTCCACCACCACGTGGGCAAGGCTGGGAATCCGCTCGATCAGGTCGCTCGCCTCGTCCACCAGCACGGCGTCGGCGGTCGTCCACCGGGCGCTGCCCGGCCCGCGCGGCGGCGGATCCCAGCGGATGGCCGCCTGCTCGTCCGGGCTGAGGATGCCGTCGGCCGCGCGGGCGAGCAGATCGGCGTCCGACAGCAACCGCAGCACCAGCCGCACCGGGTCGGCCGCCGGCCAGGCCGCGTCCACCAGCGCCCGGACCGGGCGGGACCGGCGGACCGCCTCGTGGGTCCGGTCATCGACGGCCTCCCCGGCCGCCTCCATCCGGGACAGGATGACATGCGCGATGCGGTGGCCGAGCAGGTCGCGGCCGGTCCCGTAGCGCACGCCGCGGGCCCGCAACTGGCTCATCTGCTCGCCAACCTCGTGCGCGGGCACCCGCCACCGCCACGAGCCACGGGTCAGCACCAGCGCCTCGGTGGGCTCGGCCAGGCCGGACCACAGCGCCCGCCGCAGCACGTCCGCCATCCGGGCATCCCCCTTGACCCGGGCAGCCCGGGCCGGGTCGGTGGCCCGCACCGGGACGGCGGCCACCAGGTCGGCCACGGTCAGCTGCGCCACGTCAGCCTCGCCGAGCGCGGGCAGGACGTTGCGGATATAGGAGAGAAAGGCATTGTTCGGCCCGACCACAAGCACCCCGCCGCGCTGCATCCGGCTGGCGCTGGCGTACAGCAGGTAGGCGACCCGGTGCAGCCCGACCGCGGTCTTGCCGGTGCCCGGTGCGCCCTGCACGCAGACCGTCTGGCCCGCCCCGGCCCGGACGATGTCGTCCTGGTCGGGCTGGATCGTCGCCACGATGTCGCGCATCGGGCCGGATCTGGGCCGTTCGATCTCGGCCAGCACGATGGCGCTGACCCCGCCCGGCGGGGGCATCCCGGCGGAGAACTTCTCGTCCTCGTAGGCGGTGAGTTCGGCGCCGGCGAACCCGAACCGCCGCCGCAGCGCCAGGCCCATCGGCTCGGCCGCGCTGGCCCGGTAGAACGGCCGCGAGACCGGTGCCCGCCAGTCGATGACAACCGGATGCCCGTCGGTGTCATGGATGTGGCGGCGGCCGATGTGCAGTTGCTCGCCGGGCAGTGCCTGCCCGGCGGGATCGTTCCGGCCGGGCGGGGCAGCCGCGCTGCTGGCCGCCGGTCCCGGCCGCCGCCTGCTCATGCGCAACGACGCCTTCGGCGTAATCCACCCGCCCGAAGAACAGCGGGGCGTCCGGGATCTCCCGCAGGGCCTCCGCCCTGCGGTACAGGTCGGCCTTGAGGTATTCCTCCGAGACCCGGTCGCCCGCCATGGCCCGCAGGCCAAGCACGTTTTCGCGCATGAGCCGCAGGGATTCGCGGGACCGGCGCAGATGGTCCCGCTCGGCGGCCAGGACCGGGTCTGGGGGGCCGACGGGTGTGCGGTGCGGCGGGGCGGGGTCGCCGGCCGCACTGGCCGGGGGCATGCGTCAGCACCTCCGTGGGTGGGAGCCGGCACAAGGTCCAGCAGCCTAGCAAGCCGGTGGTGGGACGTCACCTGATTTCCGGCCACCAGGCCCGCGCGTGCCCGCGGCCCTCCCGCGGGGTCAGTCGTTCTTGCGGGGGAAGACCCGCTTGGCCACGGACACCGTCCCGATGACGGCGAATAGCGCCACCAGGACCGCTGACGGGATGGTCGTGAGGCCGGGGGGTGAGTTGAAGACCATGTCGCCACCGAAGACGCCGACGAAGAGCACTGCGAGCCACATCGCGACGATGGCTATGGTGCCCCAGAACGCAGGCACGAATACCCGGGCTGCAATACCCTCGCTAGCACCGATATCGCCAGCGGGTACATCCGTGGAGGGTTCATGCGTCATTGTTGTCATGACTTCCTCCTCTTCTCATTTTTATGGTTGCCCCGCGCGGGCGTCCTCACCAGGGTCTTTTGTCCTGACGTGCCCCCGGTGCGATGCTGGCTGGGCCGACGCTCAATGCCGCTGTGCCTAACTCGGCCAGCGGGAGATCGCCGTCCGGCCAGGTCGTTGCCGAAGCGCGCGATGTGACAAGCGGGATTGCGGCTTCCGCTGAGGTCACGCCTGGCGTGGCGCACCTCGGCGCGAGAGGACATCGATGGTCACCGCCGCGAGCAGCACCGCGGCAACCACGACGTCAATCCACCAGCTCGACACGCCAAGCAGGTAGAGGCCGTTGTAGATGGCACCGATGACGAGGCCGCCCAGTACGCCGTGGATGGTCTTGCCCCGGCCGCCGAAGAGGCTGGTGCCACCGATGACGGCCGCGGCCACCGCCAGCAGCACGTAGCTGTTGGCGGTCTTGATGATGTTGGTGGTCAGCGAGACCTGCCACGAGGCGAACAGCACGCCGGCGATCCCAGCGGTCAGGGCGGCGAGGACGAAGCCCCAGGTTCGGACGGCGGGCAGGCTGACCCCGGCCCGCCGCGCCGCCTCGGGGTTGCCGCCGATCGCGTACACGTACCGGCCGAAGCGGGTCCGCTGCAGCAGCAGTGTCCACGCGGCGAGCACGACGAGGACGATCGGAATAATGTAGGGAACCCCTTCGATCGTCCCGAAGTGGGCCCGGTTGACGTTGCAAATGGCGACGACCGCGATTCCCGCCACGGCCATGAGGACGATCTTCATCGCGGTGAGGCTACGCGGCGGAGCCTCCAGGCCGTGGCGGCGCTTGCGGGCGTCCCGCAGCCAGAGCCCCGTGCCAGCGGCTCCGACCAGTACGGCCAGCAGGATCCAGCCGACCACCGGTTCGAACCGCCCCCAGAAGATGTTGTAGAGGACGACCTCGTTGGGGAACTGGGAGTTGCCGATGCTGACGAGCCCCGGGCCGAGGAGGATGATCGCTACCCCCTCCAGGATCAGCAGCCCGCCGAGTGTGACTATGAACGACGGCATCCTCAGCCGGGCCACGAGCGATCCCTGGATGGCACCAACCACAGAGCAAGCGAGCAACGCCACTATGATCGCCACCCACCACGGCCAATTGAGGCCGGTCGGCTGGACAAGCTCGGCGACCACGACGCTGCCAAAAGCCATGACCAGGCCGACGGAGAGGTCGATCTCCCCGAGGAGCAGGGCGAAGATCTCAGCCATCGCCAGCACCATGTACACGGTGCTCTGCTCGAGCAGGTTGACCAGGTTCAGCGGCGACAGGAACGTCGGGTCGGCGACCTGGAAGCTGACGGCGACCACCACGATGGCCAGCACCACGGGCAGGACACCGCTGTCGCCCCTGCGGACCCGGAGCCCCCAGGCCCGCAGGTACTGGCCCAGCGACTGGGCGACGAGCTCGGGCGGGACTTCGGCCGCGGCGGCCTCAGGGGCGGCGGTGAGGTCGGCCCCCATCGCGGCGTCGGCCGCCCCGGCCGGGGTCTCGCCGGGGTCCGCGGTCACGGGGATGTCAGACACGGGTCACGCTCCCGGTCCCGCGCCGTGACAGCACGTCAACCAGCACTGCGACGATGAGCACGACGCCCGGCACGATGTATTGCAGCGGTGTGGCCAATTGACCCAAGCTGAGAAGGGATACGCCGTAGGCGATGGCGCCGATGAGGAGGCCGCCGAGAACACCGTGGATTGCCTTACCCCGGCCGCCGAAGAGGCTGACCCCGCCGATGACGGCGGCGGCCACCGAGTACAGGACGAGCTGACCGGGGTCTGCCGTATTGGTGCTGTACTGACCGAAGAAAAAGGAACCGAGCAGTATGCCCCCGAGGGCGGCGGTCGCCGAGCACAACGCGAAGGCCCAGGTGCGGATGGCGGCGAGGCTGACGCCGGCGCGGCGGGCCGCTTCGGGGTTGCCACCGATGGCGTAGACGTAGCGGCCGAAGCGGGTCCGCTGGAGCAGGAGCGTCAAGGCGCCAAGGACGACGAGGACGATCGGGATGACCCACGGAACTCCCCGCACCGAAACGAGGGCGGTTCCGCGGTTGATAGTGCAGATCAGCACCACAGCTGCCCCGACCAGCGCCACCAGGACGATTCTGATAGCTGTCAGGCTGGCCGGGGGAGCTGCCAGACCTTGGCGTCGCCTGGCGGCCGCACGTAGCCAGAGGGCCGTGCCGACGGCCCCGACCAGCACGGCCAGGGCTACCCAGGCGGCAATGGGGGCGATCAGCCCCTGGACCAGGTCATAGATGACCGCCTGGTTGGGCGCCGAAGAGCTGACGCCCACGGTGCCGTTGGCCCCGCCGAGGACGATGACGAGGATTCCCGAGAAGAGCAGGAACATGCCCAGGCTCACGACGAAGGATGGGATCCTGAGCCGGGCAGTGAGCGTCCCGGTGAAGGCGCCGATCAGTCCGCAGATAGCGAGCGCGGCGAGTATCGCTGCCCACCACGGCCAGGCCGGACCGGGCTGCTGGACCAGCTTGAAAGCGATCACCCCGCCGAAAAGCGCGACCGCGCCGACCGAGAGGTCGATCTCTCCGAGGAGCAGGACGACTGTCTCAGCCATCGCCAGCACCATGTACACGGTGCTCAGCCCGAAGATATAGACCAGGTTGCTCGGCCGCAGGAAGGCGTGCTCGGGGGTAATGATCTCGAAGATGACGGCGACCACCACCATGCCCAGCACCACGGGCAGGATACCGCTGTCGCCACTGCGGATCCGGAGCCACCAGGCCCGGAGGAACTGGCCCAGCGACTGGGCGACGAGCTCGGGCGGGACTTCGGCTGCGGCAGCCTCAGGGGCGGCGGTAAGGTCGGCCACCATCGCGGCGTCCCCTGTCCCGGCCGGGGTCCCGCCGGGGTCCGCGGTCACTGGGATTTCCCGATCCATGCCATGGGCTCAGCCTTCGTCACCGGCGGATCCGGCAGGCTCGGACGGCCGCCCGCTGGAGCTACCCGTCGTCATGTACTCCACCACGCTCTGCCGGTCGAAGTCCGCAGCCGGCCCCTCGGCCACCATCCGCCCCAGGTGCAGCACCGCGATCCGGTCCGCGACCTCGAAGACGTCGTTCAGGTTGTGCGAGATCACCATCACGGCCAGCCCGTGGTCCCGGAGCCGTTCGATCAGGTCCAGCACCATCCGGGTCTGCACCACCCCGAGAGCGGCGGTGGGCTCGTCCAGCAGCACCACCTTGGAGTTCCACATCACCGCCTTGGCCACCGCCACCGCCTGCCGCTGACCTCCCGAGAGCGAGGCCACTGGCTGCCGGACCGAGCGCACCGTGGTCACCCGCAGGGTGCTCATGGTCTCGCCCGCCTGCCGCTCCATCGAGTCCTCGTCGAGCAGGCCGCGGCGCAGGCGCTCCCGGCCGAGGAACATGTTCTGGACGATGTCCAGGTTGTCGGCCAGCGCCAAATCCTGGTAGACGGTCTCGATCCCCAGCGTGGCGGCGTCCCGGGCGCTCCGAATGTGTACCGGTCGCCCCTCGAAGTAGATCTGGCCATGGTCCGGCTGGTGCACTCCGGCGATGCAGCGGGTGAGCACCGACTTCCCGGCACCGTTGTCCCCGCAGAGGCCGGTCACATGGCCCGCGGGCAGGTCCAGGTCCACCCCGTAGAGCGCCTGTACCGGCCCGAAGTGCTTGTCGATGCCCCGCACCTTCAGCAGGGGTTCCGCCCCGTCCCCGCCGCTGCTCGCGCCGTCCGGGGCCTCGTTCATCTCAGTCATCTTGAAGATCCGTCAGTAGCCTTGCCTAGGTCGGGCTCCCGCCGCTCCGGTATATCGGCTTCGCAGAGCATAGCCGCACGCTTCCCCCTCCGCCCATCCCCGCCAGTCCGGGCCGGCACGACCACTTCGCCACGCCGGGTTGGCGGACCCGCCCTGCTTGGCGGGTCCGCCAACCCGGCTGGGGGTCAGATGATCAATGGATGCCAGCTGCGGCGCACGCGCTCGCACTCGCGATTGTGCAGATGGCCGTGGCGCTGTCGAAGCCGTCAGCGACCACTGTCGACTCCATGTTGGCCTTGGTCACCCACACCGGGGTCAGCAGGACCGCCGGCTCGCTGACGCTCGGGTTGGCCGGGTCGGTGGTCTTCCCGTTCAGCAGAGCCGCAGGCGGCGTGCCGCCGGCCAGCAGGATCGTGCCCAGGGCCACGGCGGCCTGGGCCTCCTTGTAGATTGCCTTGTACACGGAGCCGCACTGGTAGCCCGTGAGGATCCAGGCCATGCCCTGGGCCGTGGCGTCCTGCCCGGTGGTCGGCACCGAGTAGGGCTTGACTCCGGCCCCCTTGAGGACAGTGATCACCGAGTTGGCGAGCCCGTCATTGGCCTCGATGGTGGCGTTGATCTCCTTGTGAGCGGTGAACGCCTGCTGGAAGATCGTGCCGCCCTTGGTGTTGTCCCAGCCAGGGGCGAAGTTCTCGGCAACCAGCTTGTAGCCGAGGCTGTTGGTCGCGCCGGCTGCGACTGTCTTGGCCGCCTGGCCCCAGACCACCTTGTTGTAACCCTCGGCAAAGGAGATGGCGTTGGGGTCGGTGTCCTGGCCGCCGTTGAGGACGTAGACCTGAGGCTTGGAGATCTTCCAGGCTGAAACGCAGGTCTTGAAGCCCTGGCCGATCAGTTCACCCACGTGCTCGTTGTCGAAGCTGACGTAGTAGGTCTTCTTGCCCGCGAAGATGGCCCGGTCGTAGGCGATCAGGGTGACGCCCTTGGATGCGGCAAGCTGCGCGATCGCCTGGCCAGTCGGGCCATCGAGCGGGTCCACGATGAGGACCTTGGCGCCCAGGTTGATGTCGGCGGTGGCATCGTTCAGCTGGGTCTGGTCGCTGCCCTGCGCGTTGTCGATCCGGTACTGCTGCTGGGTATACCCGGCGTCGGCAAAGGCAGCGTTCAGATAAGGCTCGTCAAATTGAACGTACCGCGTTGACGACGTGGTGTCGGGCAGGATCACCCCCACCTGCAGGCTGGTGGCTCCCTTGGTCGCGAACTGGGTCAGCGGCTTGAACGCGGCCATCGTCGGCCCGATTTTAACGGTAAAGGAATTGATGCTGACCTTCGGAATCGTGTTCGAGCCACTTGGCGCCGACGACGAGGACGACGATGAGCAGCCCGCAGCTATCAGGCTGGCAACCACCGCCAAACCCACCCATCCCACCCGGTGGGAGCGCCAAAACGTTCCGCCGCCGCGCGGACGGAAGTGCCGGCCTCCCTCACTTCTGTTGCCCATCCCCTATACCTCTTTCGCCCGAAAGCACCCGAATAAGCCGAAGGGGACGCCGTAAAGCACGTCTGTCCCTGGAGTAACTAGGCAACATCGTCCAGGCATGGGGACGAAGGCGCAAGGGTGACGGCCTAACGTTCCGATAACCAGAGGTGGACCGCCCCGGTGCTGCTCGCGGCTGTCACGTGAACTCGCTGGCTCGCCGCGGCAGTGCCACCACCCGCTGACCATAGACAGCCTGCGGGCGCCTGCGGTCAGGCGCCCGCAGGCTGTCCCGGTGTGACCACGTACTGCCGCAGGCACAGGTCGAGGAAGGTCACCGGGCCGCGCGGGCCGGGCAGGTGGTCGACGTTGATCCCGGTCTCCGGGATGCCGCGCAGCTTGAACCCGTCCAGCAGCCGGGTGCTGGCGTTCCAGAACGCACCGGTGCCGCCGTAAGCGGCCAGGAAGGCGCCGGCCGCTGCGGCGTCGGCGGTGACCACGCTGGCCGCCAGCCCGGAGGTCTGTTCGTTGGCGATCAGCGCAGCATGCTCCGGGCCGGCCACCGGGGCCACCGTCACGGTGGCCTCCCGCCCGTCATCGAGCGCCCACTCGTGGCCGAGCGGGTGGCTGTGCGGTGGCATCGACGGCGCCACGCCCCGGGCCGCCAGCGCTGCCTGAACGGCCGGCAGCAGGGCGTCCCAGGCGGCCTCGTGCACGAGCAGCAGGTTGAGGCGGTTGCACACACCGAGCCGGTCCAGGCTGGCGTCGATGACCTGCGCGGCCAGCGCCGGGTCGGCCGCCGCGTCCAGGTACAGGACCCCGCCACCGTCGGCGTGCGCGAGCGTGCGGACCCCGTGCCTGGCCGCCTCAGCGGCGAGTTCCCGGGTGGTGGCACCGCTGCCGCGCAGGATCACCAGCGGGATCAGCCCGGGCCGCCGGACCAGTTCGGTGGCCGCGGCCCGGTCGGCGGACCGGACCAGCTGCAGGGCCTGGGGGTCGAGCCCGGCGGCCGCCACCGCCGGGGCGATGACGTGGTCGAACAGGGCCACCGCGGAACGCAGCGCCGCTCCCCCGGTGCGGAGCACCCCGGCGTTGCGTGATTTGAGCAGCTGGGAGGCGACGTCCACGGTCACGTTCGGGCGAGCCTCGTAGTTGGCGCCGATCACGCCCACCGGGATCCGGCGCTCGGCCAGCCGCAGGCCACCGGGCAGATCGCGGACCGGCACGTCATCGGGCGGGAACGGCACCGCGGCCAGCAGCCCGACCTGCCCGGCCATGCCGGCGATCCTCGCCTCGTCCAGCCGGAGCCGGTCCAGCAGGCCGCTGCCGAGCCCGGCCCGGCGGCCAGCGGCGACGTCCGCGGCGTTGGCGTCGAGTACCTCGGGCATGGCCTGCCCCAGCAGCGCGGCCATGCCCCGCAACGCGTCGTCGATCATCCCGGCGGGGGCGGTTGCCAGCGAGGCGGCCCCGGCCCTGGCCGCCTCGCCGCAGGCGGTGACAGCGGCGCCTACCTCGGACACTGGTCTCTCCTCCGGCGGGCCGGTCAGAACAGGATGGAGGCGAAGGTCGCCGTCTCGGTGAAGCCCACCCGCCGGTAGGCGGCGCGGGCCGGCTGGTTGAAATCGTTGACGTACAGCGACACGACCGGGGCGATCTCGCGCAGCGCGAACTCGGCCACCGCGGCCATGCCGGCCGTCGCCAGTCCCCGGCCGCGCAGATCCGGGCGCACCCACACGCCCTGGACCTGGCACGCCAGCGGGGTGACCGAGCCGATCTCGGCCTTGAACACCACCTGCCCGTCCTCGATCCGGGCGAATGCGCGGCCAAGCCCGATCAGCTCTCGCACCCGGGCCCGGTAGCCGCTGCCGCCGTCCGGGCCGATCGGCGACACCCCCACCTCCTCGGTGAACATGGCCACCGACGCGGGGAACAAGATGCCGAGCTCGTCCGGCCGGACCCGCCGTACCAGCGGGTCCGGGGCGGCCTGGGGCGGCCCGGAGATGGCCATCACCGGCTGCGCGGCCCGGACCTCGCGGGGGCGGCCCCAGTACGGCTGCAGCAGCTCCCACATGCCCAGCGCACCCGGCGCCAGCCCGACGATCGATGAGCACCGGCGGCCGGGCAGCCGGGCCCGGCCGGCGAAGGCGGCGACGGAGGCGGGCGTGGGTGCCACCGGGACCAGGTTGGCCCCGGCATAGCAGACCGACGCGAGCCGCCCGCCGTCGGCATAGCCCCAGATCTGGCCACCCAGCCGGGCCGGATCCAGCCCGGCCTCCCGGACCCGGGAACTCACGAAAACGTTCACGACCGGGTCACGGTCACACAGCCGGACCACTTCGTCGCGATCGCGGTTGTCCAGCAGCCGCAGCGCCGACGACCGCCACGCCCTGGTGCGCAGCACCCTTCCAGCGTAACGGCCACCGGCCAGGCCCGGGAGCGGGTATCTGGTGTCGCGGGCACAGCCGTTAGGCAGCCAGCCCGCCGGAGCGGGGAGCCGGGGGCCGCCGCTTCCCGCGTCAGCCGCCGGCCGCGGGGGCGGGAGTGGGCGCGCAGACGGCGTTGACCAGGCCGCGGCCCTGCGGCAGCGAGCCATCGGCCAGGTAGCGGTTGACGTAGCCGTTGACGCAGAGGTTCGGCGGCACGGCCAGCGACTGGCCGTGGTTGCCGCCGCCTTTCACCACCACCATCCGGGCGCTGGGCAACAGCCGGCGCGCGACCAGGGCACCGGCATAGGGGGTGGCCGCGTCCAGCGTGCCCTGGATCATCAGGATGCCGGGCAGCCCGGCCCCGCGGATGCGCAGCGGCTGGGCCGGCCCGTGCACCGGCCAGAACGCGCAGGCGGCGTTGAACCAGGCGTTGTCCCAGGCCTGGAACGGGGCGGTGCGGTAGACCCGGCGGGTGTCGGCGTTCCACTTCGCCCAGCTGCGCGGCCAGTTGACGTCGCTGCACTCGACCGCGTTATAGACGGCGAACTCGTTCTCGCTCTGGACGCCGAACTGGCTGTATTCGGTCGTCAGCACGGTGCTGGAGTGGCCGTGCAGGTAGGTGGCCAGCGCCGCGGCCAGGCCAGGCCACAAGGTGTTGCTGTAGCCGCCGGGCAGGAAGGTGTCGTCGAACTCGTCCGCGCCGATCATGGGCCCGGACGGGCCGGTGACCGGATGCGCGGCGAGCATCGTCCGGGCCCGGTACCAGGCCCGCTCGACCGCCTGCGGGGTGGCGCCCAGGTGATAGAACGCGTTGTGGGCCGCGATCCAGGAGAAGAACGCCAGCAGCCGGCCCTGGAAGGCGTAATCCTGGCTGATGTTGTCGGCGTACCAGGCGCCTCGCGGATCCACCGTGCTGTCCAGCACCATCCGGCGCAGCCGGTGCGGGAACAGCGTCGCATACACCTGCCCCAGGTAGGTGCCGTAGGAGTAGCCGAAGTAGCTGATCTGCTGCACGCCGAGCGCGGCGCGGATGGAATCCATGTCCCGTGCCGCGTTGACCGTGGTCATGTAGGGCAGCAGCCAGCCGAACCGCTGCTGGCAGTCGGCGGCGTAGGCCCGGGCCCGGCCGATGAGCACCTGCTCGGCGGTGGCGCTGGCCGGGATGTAGTTGGGCCGCACCCCGGCGAAGAACGAGGGGTCGCAGTGCAGGGCGGGGACGCTGGAGCCGACGCCGCGCGGGTCGAACCCGATGATGTTGTAGTCCGCGGCCACGGACGGGCCGAGGCCCTGGGCGACCTGGGCGGCGAGCCCGAGCCCGCTGCCGCCCGGCCCGCCCGGGTTGACCAGCAGATCGCCCTGCTGCTGGGCGGCGGGTGCGGTGGCGCGCACCTCCGACAGCGCCAGGGTGATCTTCCGGCCGTTGGGGTGGGCATAGTCGAGCGGCACCTGCAGGCTGGCGCAGCGCAAGGTGACGCCCTGGCTGCCGCACTGATGCCAGCTCAGCTGGCTGGCGGTGGGCTGGCCCGCGGCCCCGGCCGTCTGGCCCGGGCTGGCCTGGCCCGCGGGCGGGGCCGAACTCTGGCTGCTGCAGCCGGCCAGTGCCACCACGAGCGTGGCCAGGACCGCGGTGGGCCAGGCGGCCATGCGTGCCCGGCGGGAGCGGTGGGATGAGGACATCGGCGCGGGCATCAGGAGACGGAGACGGCAGGGGTGCCGGTTTCCCCGGCCGGGCCGGCTGCCTCGGCCAGTTTCATGGCCTCCTCGATCAGCGTCTCCACGATCTGGGATTCGGGCACGGTCTTGATGACCTCGCCACGGACGAAGATCTGGCCCTTGCCGTTGCCGGATGCCACCCCCAGGTCGGCCTCGCGCGCCTCACCCGGCCCGTTGACCACGCACCCCATCACGGCTACCCGCAGCGGCACCTCCAGGCCCGCCAGGCCCGCGGTGACCTGGTCGGCCAGGGTGT
Source organism: uncultured Actinomycetes bacterium (assembly GCA_963837105.1). Lineage (GTDB taxonomy): Bacteria > Actinomycetota > Actinomycetes > Streptosporangiales > Streptosporangiaceae > UBA9676. The sequence continues at coordinate 93,831 of CAWIMG010000021.1, forward strand.
AGACGTCCACCTGGGCCCGGCCGCAGGACGGGCAGGAGACGATCTCCAGGCCCCGTTCCCGCAGTCCCAGTGACTCCAGGATGGCGATGCCCACCTTGACCTCCTCCACCGGCGGGGCGGACAGCGATACCCGGATGGTGTCGCCGATTCCCTCGGCGAGCAGCGCGCCGAACGCGACCGCCGACTTGACGGTCCCCTGGAAGGCGGGACCGGCCTCGGTGACCCCGAGGTGCAGCGGGTAGTCGCAGGCCGCGGCCAGCTGCCGGTAGGCGTTGATCATCACCACCGGGTCGTGGTGCTTGACCGAGATCTTGATGTCGGTGAAGCCGTGCTCCTCGAACAGGGAGCATTCCCACAGCGCCGATTCCACCAGCGCCTCCGCGGTAGCCCGGCCGTACTTGGCCAGCAGCCGCTTGTCGAGTGAGCCGGCGTTGACGCCGATCCTGATCGGCACCCCGGCGGCCGCGGCCGCGTGCGCGATCTCGGCGACCTTGTCGTCGAAGGCCTTGATGTTGCCCGGGTTCACCCGCACCGCGGCGCAGCCCGCGTCGATCGCGGCGAACACGTACTTGGGCTGGAAGTGGATGTCGGCGATGACCGGGATCTGGGATTTGCGGGCGATCTGCGGCAGCGCTTCCGCGTCGTCCTGGGAGGGCACCGCGACCCGCACGATCTGGCAGCCGGCCGCGGTCAGTTCGGCGATCTGCTGCAAGGTGGCGTTCACATCGGCGGTCAGGGTGGTGGTCATCGACTGAACCGACACCGGCGCGCCCCCGCCTACCGGGACCGCGTGCCGGCCGCTGCCCACCATGATCTGGCGTGACTTGCGGCGGGGGGCGAGCGGTTCCCGAGCCGGCTGTGGCATGCCCAGTTCTATGGTCATGATGCTCATTTCCTCACTGGAGGATGTGAACCGGATTGACGATATCGGCCATGATCAGGAGCAGGCCAAGCCCCACCAGCAGGGCGAACACCCCGACGCTGACCGGGATCAGCCGCCGGTAGTCGGCCGGCCCGGGATCCGGCCGCCCGCGCAGCCGGGCCAGCCAGGCGCGGATCCGCTCGTAGATCACCACGGCTATGTGCCCGCCATCCAGCGGCAGCAGCGGCAGCAGGTTGAACAGGCCGACGAAGATGTTCAGCGACGCGATGATGAGCAGGACCAGGCTGACCTTCGGCTGCCAGCCGATCTTGGACGCCAGTACCTGCCCGGTGACGTCCCCGGCGCCGACCACGCTGGTCACCTGGCCACCGGGGGTGCTGGACCGGTTCTTGGCGAACAGGTCCGGGATCGCCCGCGGCAGGCTGGCCGCCACCTTGACCGAGCCCGCCACGAATTGGCCGAACTGGCTGCCCGCGTACGAGAGCCCGGCCAGCGGCCCGGACCGCTGGAACACGACCACCGGCGAGATCCCCAGGTAGGACCCGGATCGGCCATGGATGACGGCCAGCGACGGGTGCAGGGTGAGCTGGTGGCCGTTCCGCTCGACGGTCACCGCGACTGGGGTGCCGGGCGGCTGGCTGCGGATGACCTTGCCCATCTGGTTCCAGTTCCGGACCGGGACCCCGCCGATCGCGACGACGGTGTCGCCCGGCTGGATGCCCACCCGCCGGGCCGGCGAGGCGGGGTCGGAACTGGTGCAGCCGGCCGTCAGGCTGGTTGGCACACAGCTGTCGATGGCCCCGACCGCGGTCGAATTGCTCGCGGTGGCCAGGCCTATCCCCACCACCACCGCGAACAGCAGCACGAACGCCAGCAGGAAGTGCATGAACGAGCCGGCCGCCAGCACGATGATCCGCTGCCAGCCGGGCTGGCGCCGGAAGGACCGGGGCTCGTCGGCCGGGTCCAGCTCGTCCAGCTCGGTCATCCCGATGATCTTCACGTAGCCACCGGCCGGCAGCGCCTTGACGCCGTACTCGGTCTCGCCCCGCTGCCGGGACCACAGCGTCTGGCCGAACCCCACGAAGAACTGGGTGACCTTCATGCCGAACTTCTTGGCCGTCAGGAAGTGGCCCGTCTCGTGCAGCATGATCGAGAAGAGCAGGGCAAGCACGAAGATGAGGACGCCGAGCAGGAAGCTCATCCGGCGGAATCACCCCTCCTGTGAGCCGCGTCCACGACGTCATGGGCGCGGTGGCCACGCGTTCCGGTCAGTTCCCGGGCCCGCTCCCGTGCCCACTGATCGGCGGCCAGGACATCGGCCAGCTGGGTGGCCTGTCCCGCCCGGCCGTCATGCTCCGAGACTACCTGGGCGACGATGTCAACGATCCCGGTGAAAGCCAGCTGACCGGCCAGGAAGGCGCCGACGCAGACCTCGTTGGCCGCGTTGTAGACGGCCGGCGCGGTGCCACCGGCCTGCCCCGCCTCCCGGGCGATCCGGACCGCCGGGAAGGCTTCGGTGTCCAGCGGCTCGAATGTCCAGGTATGCGGAGCGGCCCAGTCGACCGCCGCCCCCGCCCCGGGCACCCGGTCCGGCCAGCCGAGCGCGACGGCGATCGGAATCCGCATATCGGGCGGACTGGCCTGGGCGATGGTGGAGCCGTCGGTGAACTCCACCATCGAATGGACCACCGACTGCCGGTGGACCACCACCTCGATGGCATCGAAGCCGATCCCGAACAGCAGGTGCGCCTCGATCACCTCCAGGCCCTTGTTGACCAGGGTGGCGCTGTTGATGGTGACCACCGGCCCCATGTTCCAGGTGGGATGGGCGAGCGCCTGCTCCGGGGTGACCAGCTCCAGCTCGGCGCGGCCACGGTGCAGGAACGGGCCGCCACTGGCGGTCAGCACCAGCCGGGCGACCTCGCCCGCCCGGCCGCCGCGCAGGCACTGGGCGATTGCGGAGTGCTCGGAGTCGACGGGGACGATCTGGCCGGGCGCGGCCAGACCGGCCACCAGCGGCCCGCCCGCGATCAGCGATTCCTTGTTGGCCAGGGCCAGCACCCGGCCCGCCCGCAGCGCGGCGAGCGTGGCGGCCAGCCCGCTGAACCCGGTCACCGCGTTCAGCACCACGTCGCAGGGCCGGGCGGCGGCCTCCGCGATACCGTCGGCGCCCGCGAGCACCTCCGGCATGGGCCGGGCGCCGGCAGCCGCCAGGGCCGCCCGTACCTCACCGGCGGCCGACTCCCTGGCCACCGCCACGACATTCGCCCCGAACTCGGCCGCCTGGCTGGCCAGCAGGCCGGGATCGCCGCCGCCGGCCGCGATGCCGGTGATCTTGAACCGGCCCGGATTGCGGCGGATCACATCGGCTGCCTGGGTGCCGATCGACCCGGTCGAGCCCAGCAGCACAACCTCACGCGGACCGGTGCGGGTGGATTCCACCCCGTTATTCTGCCCCGCCCGGCCGGTTACCGCGCCGCTGTGGTCAGCCGACGGGGGCCGGCGAGCGATCCCAGTCGGGCCGCAGCGGCATGCCGGAGCGGGCGTCCGCGCCGAGCCGGACGCCCAGCAACTGGTGCAGCGCGACCAGGTTGCGCTCGAAGCCGAGCCGCGAGCCAGCCATGTACAGGCGCCACACCCGGGCGGTGCCCTCACCGACCTCGGCGACCGCCTCCGGCCAGTGGGCGTCCAGGTTGGCGCACCAGCCGGCCAGGGTCATCGCGTAGTGCTCGCGCAGGTTCTCCTCGTGCCGGATCTCGAACCCGGCGCCGTTCATCGCCGACATCAGGTACCCCGGGCCTTCCAGCTCGCCGTCCGGGAACACGTACCGGTTGATGAACCCCATGGCCCGGCGCGGCGGCTCGAGGTCGCTCGGGCGGGTGATGCAGTGGTTGAGCAGCCGCCCGCCCGGCTTCAGCTTGCCGTACAGGAACGCGAAGTAGCCCGGCAGCTTGGCCTTGCCGATGTGCTCGGTCAGCCCGATCGAACTGACCGCGTCGAAGCCGGTCTCGGTGACGTCCCGGTAGTCCAGATGGCGGATCTCGGCCAGATCGGCCAGCCCGGCCGCCTCGATCGCCTGCTGCCCCCAGGCCGCCTGCTGGGCGGACAAGGTCACGCCAAGCGCTTTCACCCCGTGCTCGCGGGCGGCATGGCGGACCAAGCCGCCCCAGCCGCAGCCGACGTCGAGCAGCCGCATGCCCGGCTGCAGGCCCAGCTTCCTGGCCACCAGGTCGTGCTTGTAGTCCTGGGCCTGCTCCAGCGTGGCGTCCGGGTCCGGGTAACACGCGCAGGTGTAGGTCATCGTCGGGCCGAGTACCCACTCGTAGAAGGTATTGGAGACGTCGTAGTGATGGGAGATCGCGCTGGCGTCACGGCCCTTGCTGTGCCGCCGCCCCCACAGCCAGCGGGTGTTCACCCGCACCTCCTGCGGCGGCGGGGGTATCCGCGGGTAGAGCAGCTTCGGGCCGCCCAGCTGGCTGAGCAGCCGCACCTGCTCGGCGGCGCCCAGCTGGGTCTGCTGAGCCTGGGACATCCGGGCAAGCGCGGTGTACATGTCACCGGCCACGTCCAGATGACCCGACACGTAGGCGCGGGCGAGCCCGAGCGCGCCGGGCGCCTGCGCCAGGTAGCGCACGGCCACCGGCGATTTCACGGTGATCCGCACCGGTGCGGCCGGTGCCCCGGCCGAACTGCCGTCGTACGCCCGGAACTCCACCGGGGCGTCCGGCCCGGCCACCCTCTCGAACACCTCGGCCAGTGTCATACCTGCCATCCCTTCGCTCGGGGGAGCGCTCCGCCCGCTTCCCGCCCGCTCACTGCCCCCGCACGCACTTCTCGTACAGCCCGGCCAGCCGCCCGCCGCCGTCGTATTCGCGCTTGAGGGCCTGGTACGCCGGGCCGTTGTAGAACGCCCAGAACTGCTCCGGCGTGTAGAACGAGGTCGAATACAGGCCCTTGTGCCCGCCCAGGGCCGCGACCTCGGCCTCGACCAGCCGGTTGTAGTGCCCGTCGGCGCGGCCGGGGGGCAGCGCCACGGTCCCCCAGAAACCGAAGTTCACATACACCTCACCCGGCGTGAGCGGGTACAGCGGCCAGGCCTGGCGCAGCCGCAGTGGGCACAGCCACACTGGGCTCATGCCCACCTGGGCGGCGAAGAACCGGGCGAATTCCGCACTGCGGCCCAGCGGGATGTCCACGTCCTGGGTGACCGCCTCCCGCGGTGGCCGGCCCCGGTTGGCGTTGAGCGTGGCGTAGAGCCGGTGCCGCTGGTCGAACGCCACCAGCGCCCGGTAGGTATCCGAGCGCCGGTACCGGCGCGGCCACGCCCGCCGGATCAGCGGATGCTGGACACCGAACACCTGCGAGCACCAGAACCAGTCGGTGTCCCACCGCCACAGGTAGTCGCGGATAGCCAGGAAGTCTTCCCGCGGCCCGCGCAGCGAGCGGTAGTAGACCTGCTGGCCGGTGTAGTCGCTGAGCCACGGGGCAACGTCGCTGAAGGCACCGACCACGAGGTAGATCTCGTCCAGGCTGAACATGACGCCGTCCACGAAATCGGCCCCGTGACCGTCCAGGCTGCCGTCGGCGGCGATCCGGCCGATGGCGTCCATGGCCGCCTGCGGTGAGCCGAACCGGAAATGCCGGAGGTGGACGTACGGCTGGACTGGCTCAAGCTCGATGGTGACCGATAGCGCGTAGCCCAGCGTGCCGTAGGAGTTGGGGAACCCGTGGAACAGGCCGGCGTGCTCGCCGGTGGGAGTGGCGATGATCACCCGGCCGTCGCCGGTCAGGATCTCCAGTTCGGTGACCGACTCGTGCGGCAGCCCGTTGCGCAGGGAGGTGGACTCGATGCCCAGCCCGGTCACCGCGCCGCCCAGCGTGATCGTCTTCAGTTCCGGCACCACCAGTGGCATCAGGCCGTGCCGCAAGGTGGCGTCGGCCAGGTCCTCATAGGTGGTCATGCCACCAACGACCGCCCGCCGCGCGACCGGGTCTACGTGCAGCACCCGGCTGAACGCCGACACATCCAGGCCGTCCGTCTCCGCTGGCAGCGGGCCGCGGAAGCGGAACAGGTTGGAGGTTCGCTTGGCCAGCCGGACCGGGGCGCCCGGCGGGAGGGCGGCATAAGCCCGGCGGATGGCGTCGACCGCGGCCTGGTGCTGCGCCCCCACAGTGGCGGGCAGTTCCACTTGAGCGGTCAAGCCGTCTCCTCCTCGCGGCAGCCGGGTCTTCCAGTGAGAATGAACGCTCCGGGCCGCACCGGCAAGCCCTGCACCGGCCAGGACGAACGGACCAGAAAGTCTAACCTGGGGTTCCGGCCTGGCTGGCGGCCGGGTGGCCGTCGCCCCGGCCGCGCGGCACCCGGGCGGCCGGGGCATAGCTGAGCTCGACCTCCTCAGGGCTCATCGGCAGCTGCGCCGCCGACGGCGGCACCCCCGCGTCCAGGATGTCGCCCAGCAGGAGGGCCATCGAATAGCCGGGGTCGGCGGTGAGGGCACGCTCGACCGCGATGCTAGCCAGCGCGCCCTCACCGCACTGCCAGGCGGTGAACGCCAGCAGGGCCGCAGGTGCGGGCAGCCAGGTGCCGGCGGCGTTGCGGACCAGATCGGACCACAGCCGCAGATGAGCGTCGCGGTGGGCGGGCACCATCCGCGCCCAGGCGTCGTCGCGGACCGGCAGTCTGGCCAGGCTGACCACGAGCCAGGCAAGTTCGCCGGGATCGGTGATCCGGCCGCCAGCGCGGTAACGCTCGATGGCCTCCTTGACCGAGCGACGGCCCTCGGCGATGACCAGCCGCAGCGGATCCGGGCCGCCTGCCGCGGAGGACTCGGCCATCAGGGCTGTGACCCGGGCGGCCGCGCGGGTCACGGCTTCGTCCCGGATCCGGGCCCGCTTGCCGGTCAGCGGGGCGATGGTGCGGGCCAGCGCGGCCCGGTCCGGGTAGGCGGCCAGGCCAGCCGCGGTCATGACCGCTGCGGCCGGATGCGAGTGCACGTCGAAGGGCACCCCCTCGGCCGGGCAGCAGGCCAGGTTGCGGCACAGGTACGACCAGTAGCGGCCGTCCTGGACCCGCAGCAGTTCGCGGACCTCCAGCCCGCCCCGCCGGGCGGTGGCGGCGAAGCCGTCCATTACCGGGGTGACCAGGCGGCCGGAGCCGTAGCCGATGGCGATCACGGTGGCGATGGTGCGATGGGCGAGCACGGCGGTGGCATGCCCGGCGATCTGGCGGGTCACCGCGGCGTCCGGCGGGTCCGGCAGGTCGTAGCGGAACCCCAGTTCGATCCGCTGCCGTGGCCCGCCAGCACCGACCACAACCAGGCTCTGCGCCGGATGGAAGCCGAGCAGGTGCGGGATGACGGCGAGGACGTCAGCGGGCGAGCTGAGCCGGACCCGGGGCGTGCCGGGCTGGCCGGCCGCACCGGACGGGTGCGGGGCGGGGTGATCTGTAGGTGAGGAGGGATTCATAGAGCCAGGCTGGGCCCGCGGCCATCGCGGGGTAAGGGCAGCGGCGGGTTCTGTGGACAGCCGGCCGGATCCGCGGGCCACTGTCCACAGCCACCCCGATCCGGCTTGACAGAGTCACAGAGCGATGCCCAGCAGCGCGTCCACGGTGTCGCGGACGAGCGCCGCCTCCTCCGCCGAGCCTGGCGGCAGGGTGGCCGCGCCGAGGGCCTGCGCCGCCCACTGGTTGACCACGGCCAGCGCGCCCGGGGCGTCCAGGTCGCTCGCCATCCGCTCGCGCACGCCGGCCAGCACCCGCTCCGCGGGTATCCACTCCGCCGGGCGTACCGCCTCCGCGGGCATCCGTGCCGCCGGGCGCCCCGCCTCCGCGGGCATCCACTCCGCCGGGCGCCCCGCCTCCGCGGGCATCCGTGCCGCCGGGGACACCGGCTCGGCTGACACCCGCCCCGCGGGGGGTACCCGCCCTGCCGGTGGCCGGGGTACCGGGCCTGGCCGGCGGCCGTCCGTCAATGGCGGTCCCGGCCCGGGCCACCGCGGCGCGCCATTGCCCGAGCCGGCCCGCCGCCGCCGCCAGGCCGGCCGCACTCCAGTCGCGGTCCACCCGGTAGTGGCCGGCCAGCAGGGCCAGCCGCACCGCCATCGGGTCAGCGCCATGGGCCAGCAGTGCCGACACGAACACCAGGTTCCCCCGGGACTTGGACATCTTCTCGCCGTCCAGCCGGATCATGCCCGCGTGCAGGTAGCGCCGGGCGAAGGCCGGGCCGTCCGGCCCGGCACCGCCGTACACCACCCGCGCGTGCGAGGCACTCATCTCGTGATGCGGGAAGATCAGGTCCGAGCCGCCCGCCTGCACGTCGAACCGGGGGCCCAGGTGCTCGGTGGCGATGGCCGCGCACTCCACATGCCAGCCGGGCCGGCCCGGGCCGAACGCGGACGGCCAGTGCGGCTCCCCCGGCCGGGCGGCCAGCCAGACCAGTGGGTCGAGCGGGTCCTTCTTCCCCGGCCGGCCCGGGTCACCGCCCCGCTCGGCGAACAGCTCCAGCATGGTGCCCGGGTCCAGCCCCGGCATCGCCCCGAACGCGGCATCGGACGACCGCGCGAAATACTGGTCGCCCTCCAGCTCATACAGTGCACCGCGGTCGGCCAGCCGGCCGGCGAACCGCTCGATCACCGGCAGCGCCTCGACCGCGCCGACCAGGGCATCCGGTGGCAGCACCCGCAGCGCGGCCATGTCCGACCGGTACCGGGCGATCTCCCGGTCGGCCAGCTCCCGCCAGTCCTCGCCGTCCCGGTCCGCCCGCTCCAGCAGCGGGTCGTCCACGTCGGTGACGTTCTGCACGTAGTGCACGCGGTGCCCGGCGTCCCGCCAGGCACGGATGAGCAGATCCCAGGACAGGAAGGTGGCCGCGTGCCCGATGTGCGTGGCGTCGTAGGGCGTGATCCCGCACGCGTAGATGGTCGCGGTGGCACCGCTCGCGGCCTGCCGCAGCTGGCCGGTCGCGGTGTCGTGGATGCGGGGCTCCGGGCCCTGTCCGGGCAGGGTGGGAACGCCGGCGGCGGGCCAGGAATCCATAATCGCAGGCTATCCCCGCGGCCCGGGCCGGCGGCCGGCGCCGGACCGGCGGCGCCCGGCGCCAGACCCGCCCCATCCGGCAGGCTAGCGGCACCCGGCGGGAGGCTGGCGGCGCCGGGCGGCGGGCAGGTGGCGGCCAGCGCCGGCCGCAGCCGGGCAGCCGCCGCCTGCTCGAACGCGTAGGCCAGCGCGATCAGCCGCGGCTCGCTCCAGGCGGGGCCGATGAACGTCAGCCCGACCGGCAGCCCGGACACACCGCCGGCCGGGACGCTGATAGCGGGGTATCCCGCCACCGCCGCCGGGCCGGAGGTGTGGAAGACGTCGTGATCGCCCAGGTGGTAGTCGGTCAGCCAGGCCGGGCTCGCGGTCAAGGTGACGATGGCGTCCAGCCGGTGCTCGCGCAGCGGCCCGTCCAGCGCCACCCGGGCCAGCCGGGACGCCTCGGCCCGGGCGGCCCGGTAGCCGGGCTCGGCCAGGTCACCGCCGGTAGCCTCGGCCCGCTCGAACACCTCCTGCCCGAACCGGGCCAGCACGCGGCCGGCCTGCTGGGTGTTGTAGGCGATCAGCTCGGCCAGCGTGGCCGGGTGGTCGCCGGGCAGCGCCGTTAGGTAGGCGTTGAGGTCGTGCCGGAACTCGGTCAGCAGCGCGCTGAACTCAGGTTCGGAGATACCCGCCGCCCCGGGCAGCTCGACCGGGTCGGTCAGGCTGGCGCCGCGTTCCGCCAGCACCGCGAGTGCCGCATCGGCCAGGGCGGCGGTGGCCGGGCCCGCCGCCGCGAACCCGTCCCGCCAGACGCCGATCCGGGCCCCTGCCAGCGCGCCGGCGTCGAGGAAGCCGGTGTAGCCGCCGGGCTGCCCGGCCGCTGCCGCGGTCGCCGGGTCGGCCGGATCCGGTCCGGCCAGCACGGACAGCAGGGCAGCGGCGTCGGCGACGGTGCGCGTCATCGGGCCCGCGGTGTCCTGCGACAGCGCGACCGGCACGATCCCGCTCCGGCTGACCAGCCCGAGCGTGGGCTTGAGGCCGACGATCCCGCAGGCGCTGGCCGGGCAGACGATGCTGCCGTCGGTCTCGGTGCCGACCGCGACCGGCACCAGGCTGGCCGCGACCGCGACGCCCGAGCCGGAACTGGAGCCGGAGGGGTTGCGGTCCAGCGCGTGCGGGTTGGCCGCCTGCCCGCCCAGCGTGCTCCAGCCGCTGGTGGGGTGGGAGGAGCGGAAGTTGGCCCACTCCGACAGGTTCGCCTTGCCGACGATCACCGCTCCCGCCCGGCGCAGCCTGCCAACGCAGAAGGCGTCGCCGGATTCGGCGCCGGCCAGTGCGGGCGAGCCGGCGGTGGCGGGCAGGCCGCGGGCCGCGATGTTGTCCTTGACCAGCACCGGGATGCCCGCCAGCGGCCCGGGCGCGGCACCGCTGGCACGCGCGGTGTCAGCGGCCCGCGCCTGCGCCAGCGCGTCCGCGCTGACGCTGATCACCGAGTGCAGCAGCGGATCCAGCCGGTCGATCCGGGACAGGCAGAACTCGGTCAGCGCCCGGGCGGTGATCTGCCCGGCGGCCAGGGCCCCGGCCAGCGACGCGATGGTGGCGCTGTCGGCGTCGATCCCGGTGCCGGGGATCGTTTCGGTCACGGCCATGGGTTCGGGCATGGGGGCAGGATACGGGTCAGGGCAGCCAGGCCACCCGGCCGTGCAGGGCCAGGTAGCCGAGGAAGGCCGCGGTGTCGATCAGCCCGTGCGCGATGATCATCGGCGTCACCCGCCGCCAGCGGCGGAACAAGATGCCGAACACGACCCCCATGGCCGCGTTGCCGAGGAACCCGCCGAACCCCTGGTACAGGTGGTAGGAGCCACGCAGCAGGGCGCTGACCGCGATCGCCCGGGCCGGCCGCCAGCCGAGCTGCTCCAGCCGCCGCAGCAGGTAGCCGATGACCAGGATCTCCTCCAGTACCCCGTTCTGGAACGCGATCAGGATCAGCACCGGGACCCGCCACCAGAGGGGGGGCAGGCTTTCCGGCACCACATTCAGGCTGACCCCCAGCCGGTAAGCGGTCAGGTAGAGGCCGAGTCCGAGGCCGCCGATGACAGCTGCCAGCGCGGCGCCCCGGGCCAGGTCACGGCCCGGCTGGCTGGTGTCCAGGCCCATCACCGACAGCGGCTCGCCGGCCCGGGCCATCAGGTAGAAGACCAGCGCCACCGGGGCCAGCGCGAGCGTGATGCCGGCCAGCTGGTACGACAAGTCGAGCAGCGGGCGGCCCGGCGCCGCCGACCCGACCAGCACCGCGGCCTGGTGGCCCAGCGCCTTATGCGCGGTGAGTGACCCGACCAGGCTGATGATCGCGGTCAGCGCGCTGCCGCCCAGCGACACGGCGAAGACGATGATGATCTCCCAGCCCAGCAGCCGCCTGGTGAGTGGCGGCAGCGCCGCGTCCTGGCCCGGAATCACGAGTGGACTCTAGCCGGACCGCCGTCGTGCCCGGGCCGGCCCGGACACCTCATGCGCAACGGCGGTGCCCGGCCGGCCTCAGGCACCCGCCGCGGAGACGATGGCGTCGGTCACGAAGCCCAGGACCAGGCCGAGCAGGATGCCCCAGGCGACCAGTTCCTTCAGCCTGGTGGCCCGGGCGACGGCGAGCAGCTCGATGACCACGTAGAGGATGGAGCCGGCGGCCAGGGCCAGGAACGCGATGGTGAGCAGGGGCGCGGTCACCTGCATGCCGATCAGCGTGCCCAGGAAGGTCGGGCCGCCGCCGATCAGGCCCAGCAGCGCCAGCCGGGACCAGGACGGCCGGTTGCCGCTGGCCGCCAGCGGGGCGACGATGCCGAATCCCTCCGTCGCGTTGTGCGCGCCGAACCCGATCACCAGCAGCAGCGCCAGGCTGATCCGGCCCGCCGCGGCGGAGGCCCCGATGGCCATGCCCTCGCCGAAGTTGTGCATGCCGATGCCGATCGCGATCAGCAGGGACAGTGCGGCCGCCCGGGCCGCGGCGGCCTCCGGGCCGGATGGGATGACCGCCGGCCTGGCCGTCGCCGCACCCGGGCCCTCCGGCAGCAGCCGGGCGGCGCGCCGCTTCAGCCAGCGGTCGACGTGCACCAGGCCGATCAGTCCGGCGCCCAGGCAGGCCAGCATCACCGTGGCGCTGGTGGCGGCGGTGGCGTAGTGGTGCCGGGCCAGCGCCGCATCGGTGGGTGCCCAGGCGTTGGTCAGCACATCCCACAGCAGGAAGATCAGGATGCCGATGGCCAGCGCGTTGAGGAATGCCTTCGTCCTGGGCATGGCCGCCCGGGCCCGGCCCAGCGGCAGGCCGATAAAGATGGTGAGACCGGCGATGGCCCCCAGCAGGGCGATCTGGCTCGCCGACACGGTAGTCCTCTCCTGAGTGCCAGCGGCCCCTGCTGCCACCGGCAGCCGCGGCCGGGCGCCGCACGCCGGGCCAGGATAGCCCAACTTAGGTTTACCTAACAACGCCACCCAGGGAAGGGGTCAAGGCGGCCGGGGAGCCCGCCCGGAAAGGGGCCAGGGCGCCCGGAGAGGCCGCCGGGGACGGGCGCCCGCCACCCGGAGAGGCCGCCGGGGAAAGGGTCAGCCGGCCAGCCCGGTCAGCAGGTCGTCGAATTCGCCCAGCTTGACGCCCTCGATCAGGGCCACGATCTCGGCCCGGGTGTAGATGAGGGCAGGGCCATCCGGGTTCCGCGAGTTGCGGACCGCGAACTCATCGGTGCCGAGCCTGGCCAGCTCGACACACGCCCCCTGCGAGTTGCTGGTACTGCTCTTCCGCCAGACCGCGCCGGACAGTTCCGCGGCCGGCATGCCGTTGTAGGTGTTCATATGCCTTCGACTTCCTCAAGCATCTCGCTCAAAATGCCGACAGAACGTTCCGGGGACTCGCTCTCGACGCTGAGACGTTCCATGACCTCGGTGTACCGCTCCACGTCGTCACGCTTATCGAGATACAGGGCGCTGGTGAGCTGTTCGAGGTAGACCACATCGGGCAGGTCCGGCTCGGGGAACCGCATGATGGTGAACGCCCCCGCCTCCGCGGCATGGCCGCCGGACCGGAACGGCATCACCTGGAAGGTGATGCTGGGCTCCTGGGCGGCCTCGAGCAGCCGCACCAGCTGCGCGCGCATCACCTGTGTCCCGCCGATCGGGCGCCGCAGCGCCGCCTCGTCCACGACCGCCCACAGCCGGGGCCCGCCAGGTTTGGTGAGCAGTTCCTGCCGGGCCAGCCGCAGGCCGACCCGGTGCTCGATCTCCGCCGTGGTCGCGCCCGGCTGCCCGAGCTGGACCACCGCCCGGGCGTAATCGGCCGTCTGCAGCAGGCCCGGCACGAACTGCAGCTCGTATACCCGTAGCAGCGAGGCGGCTTCTTCCAGCCCGACATAAACACTGAACCAGTCCGGCAGCACGTCCCCGTATTGGTGCCACCAGCCCGGAGAATTGGCCTCCCGGGCCAGTTCGGCCAGCGCCGCGCTTTCCGTTTCCGCCACGCCGTACAACGCGAGCAGGTCGGCGATGTCACGTTCCTTGAAGCTGACCCGCCCCAATTCCATCCGGCTGATCTTGGAACCGGAGGCCCGGATGGCGTATCCCGCCTCTTCCCGGGTGATGCCCGCCGCTTCCCGCAGCAGCCGCAACTGGGAGCCAAGGAGAATGCGCAGAACCGTCGGGCCAGAGCCCGGCTGCGCTGTTATCACCACTACCCCCTTGGCTTCCCCGGCCAGGCCCCGGCCGCTGGCCGAGGTGCTGCCTCCCCGTACCGCACGTGCAAGCTAACAATCTCATCTGCACGTGCATCTGGCCTTGCGTTTGCAAGATACTGTTGCGATGATAACGGTTGCGCTGTTGGCGCACGACTGTGCGCCTATCAACGTGTGACCTCGAGACGGGAAGCCGATGACCGCACACCGGGCGGCACTGCCAGTGACACCGGGTTTCGGCGGTATGAGCCAGCTGGAAGACCGGCCGCCCCCGCTGCCGCCCAGCCCCCGCGAGCCTGGCCCCTGGTCAGCCCCCCGGCCGCTGGCCGGTGGGCTGACCGCACCGGATGCACAGGCTGCCACCTGCCTGCTCGGGCCCCAGCCGGAATCGGTCAAGACCAGCCGCAATTTCACTCGCACCACACTGGCCGACTGGCGTCTGTCCGGCCTCACCGATATGGCCGAGCTGGTCGTTTCCGAACTGGTCACCAATGCGCTCCGGCACGGCGTCCCGGCCGCCCACAGCGCGGCCGGCGATCATTGCATCCGGCTCCGGCTGCTGGCGCAGGCGCCATTTGTCATGTGCATGGTCACCGACCCGGGGGCTGGCATTCCGGTGCTGCGCGATTCCGGCCCGACCGAGGAATGCGGCCGCGGCCTCAACGTGGTGGAATCCTGCTGTGTGCGGTGGGGATGGCAGCATCTCGGCGAGGGCGGCAAGATCGTCTGGGCGCTGCTCCGTCCCGCCCTGTAAAACCCACGTTTACCTGGCCAATCTCGGGTACCACCGCTAGGCTCGGTGCGCCGCAGCCACCGGTGGACCAGGATCTGTACCTGCGGCGTCGCTCGCCGGACGTTTGCGAGGAGCGGACATGTACCAGCCTTACCCGGCCAGTGACCAGCAGTTGGTCACGGCCGCCGCCGCCCCGCCCGAGCCCCCGCGGCCGGTGCGGATCGCGGTCGTCCTCATGTACGCCGGGGCTGCGCTCAGTGCCATCAACCTGCTGGTGACCATGGTGATCTTCCACACCATCGAGCGCGCCTTCCTCGATGCCTCGGCCGCGGTCACCGCAGCGGACGCACACACCTTCGCGGTCGGCGCGATTGTGCTGGCAGTGGTGGAAACCGGGCTGTGGCTGCTGATGGCGTACGCGAACGGCCTCGGGCGGGCCTGGGCCCGGATTGTCGCCACCGTCCTGTTCGGCCTGGACACCTTGCTGTTGCTGTATGCCTTCCTCCGTACGTCCATCTCCGCCAGCCAGCTGTTCGCGGTCGTGGTCTGGCTGGTCGGCCTGACCGCGATCGTGCTGCTGTGGCGGCGGGAATCGGCTGAGTTCTTCGCCACGGCCGCCGCGGGCCAGCCCTAGCCCGTGCCCGGGCGACGCGCGCAGTGAACGCCGAACGGGGCAAGCGCGCACGCCGCTACCGGCCCGAACGCAAGCGCCGGGCGCATACGACCGCCCTGACCGTGACGGCCGCGCTGATCGCCGCCACGGTCCTGGTCGTGCTGGGCGCGCGTGCGGTCATCGCCCGCAGCAACTGCGTCCATGACCCGATGACCGTGACCGTGGCGGTGGCGCCCGAGATCGGGCCGGTCGTGCAGCACCTGGGGGACTACTTCAACAAGCTGCACCGCCAGGCTGACGGGCGGTGCGTGCGGGTCGATGTCACCAGCGAGCAGCCAGCCGTGGCCGCCGCTGAGCTGGCCGCCGGCCGGGCCAGTCACACCCAGCCGCCGGGCGCGTGGATCCCCGACGCCAGCCTGTGGGCCGGGTTCGCCCATGGCCCGGCCGCAGCCCGGATCCGGCCGACCGGCATCACGCTGGCCCGGACCACCCTGGTCATCGTCATGCCCCGGTCCGCCGCCGCGCTCACACCCGCGTTCGGCAGCTCGGTCAGCTGGCGGTTCCTGCTCCCGGCCAGCGCCGGCGGCCCGGCCTCGGCGCTGGGCCTGCACATCGAGTTCCCCAGCCCGGCCAGCAGTGCGGCCGGGCTGGTGACGCTCGCTGAACTGCAGCGGCTGCTCGGCGCGGGCCCGCCCGGGCAGGCAGGCCTGGCCGGCTTCGCCCTGAATGTGCAGACCGAGCAGGCCACCCAGCCAGAGCCACTGGCCGGGCTGGCCAGCTGGGCGCCGGAACACGGTGATGGGGCCGTGTCCGCCCCCGTCACCGTCACCACCGAGCAGGCCGTCATCCAGTTCGACCGGGCACACCCCGGGCAGCCACTGGCGGTGCGTTACCCCGCCGAGGGCAGCCTGCAGCTCAGCTACCCCTATCTGGTCACCGCCACCAGCCCGGCCACGGTCGCCGCCGCGGACCAGTTCGGCGACGTGCTGCGGTCGGCCTATGCGACCTCCTATGTGCGCTACGCCGGTTTCCGCACCTCCGCCGGGCAGGCCGGGAACTGGCCCGGCTGGTATGGCCTGGCCAGCACCCAGCCGCGGCTGCTGCCACCGGTCACCGCCAGCCAGGCCGGCGCGGCGTGGCAGGCGTGGCAGCGGCTCACGCTGGGCTCGCGCGACCTGGTCCTGATCGACATCTCCTCGGCCATGGCCGCACCGGCCAGCCCGGGCGGCCCGGATTCTGGCTCACCTGCTCGGCCCGGCCGCCGCAACCGGGCTCGGACTGTTCCCGGACAGCACCCAGATGGGCCTGTGGACATTCCCCAGCCGGGCCGTCACCGGCGGTTCCTACGCCGAACTGGTGCCGGTCGGCCCGCTGGCGGACTGGCTGGGGCAGCGCACCCGGCGGCAGCAGATCGGGCAACTGGTGACCGCCCAGCGGCCGGTGGCCACGCCCGCCCCGCTGTACCGCAGCATCCTGGCCGCTTACCAGCGGATGCTCGCCAGCTACCAGCCGCACTACCTGAACGCGGTGCTGGTGCTGACCGCCGGGGTTGATCACAGTGCCGGTGACATCAGCGCGGCCACGCTGGTGCACGACCTCCAGTCGCGGTACGACCCGCGCCGGCCGGTCAAGATCGTGGTGATCATGCTGGGCCCGGCGGGCGACCTGCACGCGCTGCAGCAGATCGCCGCGACCACCAACGGGCAGGCCACCGCCATCACCGGCTACGCCCAGCTCGGGCCGGCCATCTACCGGACCGCCGCCCGTGCCCTCTGCCAGCCCACTGCCTGCGCCGGGTAGGCGGAAAAGTTTCCCGGAATCCCGGTACCGGCGTGTGAACCACTCCCGCGGGCCGCGCGTCTTGTCTACGAGGCCCGGCGAGAGCGGGGCGCCGGGCCTCGTGAGAGCTCCCAGCGGGATCGCCAGATCCCGGTGGGTGAGGCCCGGCGAGAGCGGGGCGCCGGGCCTCAAACAGTTCCCAGCGAGATCGCCAGATCCCGGTGGGTGAGGCCCGGCGAGAGCGGGGCGCCGGGCCTCAACAAGCTCCTGTCCTGGTTACGACCGGGGCAGGGATGGGGCCCGGCGAGAGCGGGGCGCCGGGCCCCATAACCAGGCAATGGATAAGCTCCCGGCCGGACAGCCGCCGGGAGCTTATCCGTTTGGCGGGAAAATCGCCGCTGGCTCAGTGAGCGGTCCCGTCGAGCAGTTCATGGGCGCGCGCGATCAGGGCGGCGACCGCCTGGCCCTCCCGCTCGAACCCCTCGCCCACCGTCTTGCGCTGCAGGTACCTGGCGTGGATGCCCTCCAGCACGACCGCCAGCTTGAAGCAGCCGAAGGCCATGTAATAGCCGATCCGGGACAGGTCACGGCCGGTGACCGCGGCGTACTCGTCGGCCAGCTGGGCCCGGCTCAGGAAACCGGGGGCGGTGGTCACCGACGCGGCCGGCAGCCAGTCCTGCTCCCCCGGGTCGGTCCAGTAGACCAGCGACAGCCCCAGATCGGCCAGCGGGTCACCGAGGGTTGACATCTCCCAGTCCACCACCGCCGCGATCCGGGGCTCCGCCTCCGTCACGACCAGCATGTTGTCCAGCCGGTAGTCGCCATGGACCAGTCCGCCGGCCGCCGCCGGGGCGCCATCGGAGCCGGGCAGCCCGGCCGCGAGCCGGCCGACCAGCTCGTCATAACCCGGCATGTCGCGGGTGCAGGACAACTCCCACTGCCGCTGCCAGCGGGACAGCTGGCGGGCCAGGTAACCCTCCGGGCGGCCGAACCCGGTCAGCCCGGCCGCCTCGACGTCCAGGCCGTGGATGCTGGCCAGCATCCGGACGAACGTGCGCGACAACTGCCCCGCCTGCGCCGGGGTGAGCACAGCCGCGTCCGCCACCGTCCGCAGCACCGCCCCGGGCACGTACTCCATCAGGTAGAACGGCGCGCCGATGATCTCCGGGTCCTGGCACAGCGCGATCGGGCGGGGCACTGGCACGGCCGTCCCGGCCAGCGCGCCCAGCACCCGGAACTCCCGGGACATGTCGTGCGCCGTGGGCAGCACGTGACCGAGCGGGGGCCGGCGCAGGATCAGCGGCGGGCGGGCGTTCCCGTGCGCCGGGTCCAGGTCGAGCCGGTAGGTCAGGTTGGACCGGCCGCCGCCGATGATCGACACCCGTGGCGGGGCGTCGCCGGCGATGCCATGGCCGGACAGCCAGCGGCCTAGCGCGGCGACATCCTCGACCCCCGGCACGCCGCCGTCCGCCATCGCCTCACTCCTGTCGCCCGCCGTCGCCTCCCCCCATGATGCGGCCAAGATGACGGGGACGGCGGATAACTTGGTGGCATGAATGCGGCATCTCCCCTGTCGGTGACCGACCGGACCCGGCTGCGCCGCCACTCCGAACGCGGCCGGACCAGCCGGGCCGAGCTGTACGAGGTACTCGACGCCGGCCTGATCTGCCACTTCGGGGTGGTCATGGACGGTTCGCCGGTGGTCCTGCCTACCGCCTACGGCCGCCGCGGGGACACGCTCTACCTGCATGGCTCCTCGGCCAACCGGAGCATCCTGGCGTGCCGCCGGGCAGCCGGTCTGTGTCACCGTCACCCACCTCGACGGCCTGGTCTGCGCGCGGGCGGCCTTCAACCATTCGGCCAACTTCCGCAGCGCGGTGGTATTCGGCACCGGCCGGCTCGTCACCGACGACGGTGAGCGGCTGGCCGCCTTCCGGGCCGTCACCGAGCAGCTGATCCCCGGCCGGTGGGACACGCTGCGCCCGCCCACCCGCAAGGAACTCGCCGCCACCGCCGCTCTGGCCATCCCGCTCGCGGAGGCCTCGGTGAAGATCCGCACCGGGCCACCCGCCGACGACGAGGCGGATCTGGGCGCGGACGTGTGGGCGGGGGTGGTGCCGGTGGCGATGACGTTCGGTGAGCCGCAGCCGGACCCGGCGCTGCGGCCCGGCATCGCGATCCCGGACCACATCACGGCCCTGCGGCAGCGCGCACAGAGGCCATAGGCTGGCGCAATGACGGACCGGCTGGTGTGGATCGACTGCGAGATGACTGGGCTCGATCTTGCCCGGGACGCGCTGATCGAGATTGCGTGCCTGGTCACCGACGGCGACCTGGCCATCCTCGACGATGGGGTGGACCTGGTCATCAAGCCGCCGGCAGAGGCGCTGGACCAGATGGCCGACGTCGTCCGGCAGATGCACACCACCTCCGGCCTGCTGGCGGAACTGGCCGCGGGGGTGACCCTGGCCGAGGCCCAGGACCAGGTGCTCGGCTATGTGCGCGGTCACGTCGCTGAGCCGCGCAAGGTGCCGCTGTGCGGCAACTCGATCGCCACCGACCGCTCCTTCATCGCCCGCGACATGGCCGAACTCGACGCCTACCTGCACTACCGGATGGTGGACGTGTCGAGCGTCAAGGAACTCGCCCGGCGCTGGTACCCGCGCGCCTACTTCGCCAGCCCGCCCAAGCACGGCGGGCACCGGGCGCTGGCCGACATCACCGAGAGCATCCGGGAACTGCGTTACTACCGGGCCTCGGTGTTCGTCCCGCCGCCCGGCCCCGACTCGGTTACCGCCCGCCAGATCGCGGAGCGTTTCGCCGGTGACGCCGGGCAGGACGCCCCGGGACAGCCGGCCGGCCTGGCTCCCTGACCTGGCCCGCCAGGCTGGGTCCTGGCCGTCAGGTCGGCGGGCACGGTCCGGCCGGGCGCCGGTTGCCGCTATGCTTCAGGTGGCCAGATGGCCGTGGTGGGCGTAGCTCAGTTGGTTAGAGCACCAGGTTGTGGTCCTGGGTGTCGGGGGTTCGAGTCCCCTCGCTCAC
>CAWIMG010000022.1:0-8504 GCA_963837105.1 uncultured Actinomycetes bacterium
TGTCCCGGCCGCCTTCGGCGCGGCTGGTGCGCTGCAGGTGGACACCGGCACGCACCTGGTACAAGTTGCTGCAGGTGGCATTCGCGCTGCGTAACCCGGAAACCACCACCGTCCCGATCGCCAACTCGAATTACGTGACGCCAGCGGGCGACGCACTGCAGTGGGATCACGCCCAGGCGAGCCTGGCTGTTCAACGACCTGAACACCGACCAGCCGGTAGCCCGGAGCCTGCTCTCCGGCTCTCATCTGGGCGCTTAACGGCTGCCGCGGGGGCACCCGGGCCCTCCACGCCGACCCGGTTTGCATTAAATTCTAATGCGCATGCGCATGGCCGGCGCGGCTTCCTTGCGCACGGCCGGGCCGGTTTCGGTAGCATGCGTCGCATCTCATTAGCTGGTGTCCTGGCGCGGAGGTCAGATGAGAACCGCCAGCGTGTCCCGCAATGCACGACCGCTGGGCCTTTCCGCACGCGAAGCGGAGATCATGTCGCTTATCGCCGACGGGCACTCGAACGGCGAGATCGCCGGTCTTCTGGTGCTGGCCGAGAAGACCGTGAAAAACCACGTCAACCGGATCTACGCGAAACTGGGAGCCGATTCCCGGACCGCGGCCATTGGGCGCTGGCTGGACGTCAGCAGCCCGCCTGCCTGACCGTGCAGGATCACCGCGCAGGCCTGCGATCATCAGATCAGGCCCAGCCCGCCTTCAGGAAACACTCAGGTTGTTCTTGGATGATGGCCGTATGACCACTCCGGGCGATGACAGGAAGCGGCCCGATGCCCGGCTGCTCGTTGTCGAGGATGAGCCGAACATCCTGGAACTGCTGTCCGCCAGCCTCCGCTACGCCGGCTTCGAGGTCATCACCGCGTCGGCTGGCGGCGAGGCGGTGCAGGCGGCCGGGCGGCACCGGCCGGACCTGATCGTGCTCGATGTCATGCTGCCCGACATGGACGGGTTCGATGTGGTCCGGCGGCTGCGCGGGGGTGGCACCCGGATCCCGGTCGTCTTCCTGACCGCGCGGGACGCGATGGAGGACAAGGTCCGCGGCCTGACCCTGGGCGGCGACGACTACGTGACCAAGCCGTTCAGCCTGGAGGAGGTCATCGCCCGGATCCGGGCCGTGCTGCGCCGGACCAGGGGCGACGCCACCGAGCCCACGCCCCGGCTGAAGTTCGCCGACCTGGAACTGGACGAGGACAGCCACGAGGTGTGGCGGGCCGGCGAGCCGATCCAGCTCTCCCCCACCGAGTTCAAGCTGCTGCGCTACTTCATGGGCAACGCCAACCGGGTGCTCTCCAAGATGCAGATCCTCGACCACGTGTGGGATTACGACTTCCGCGGTGACACCGGCATCGTCGAGTCCTACGTATCCGTGCTGCGCCGCAAGGTGGACAGCGAGGGGCCGCGGCTCATCCACACCTTGCGCGGGGTCGGGTACGTGCTCCGGCTCCCCTCGTAGCGGTCACCGTCATGGTCAGCCGACAGTGGCGGGCAGCCCGGCAGTTGCCCGGCCGGGTGCCGCTGCGGATCAAGCTGATCACCGCTGTGCTGGCGCTGGTCGCCATCGCCCTGGTGGCGATCAGCATCGGCGGCATCCTGGTCCTGCGCGGCTACCTGCTCGACCAGGCCGACGCCGAACTGGCCGGCCTCCAGTACTCGGCCACCCGCGTGGTGGAGGGATGCCTGACCAGCCCGGGTGCCTGCCCGACGCCCGGAGCGATCCCCGCCTCGGTCGACTGGCTGACCGCGAACGGCCAGCTCTCCCACATGCTGCAGCCGGTGCAGACCCGGTTCGGGGGCACCCAGGGCCAGCCACAGATGATCCCCGGGCCGCAGATCCCGGCCGGCACCGGCTGGCTCACCGGGCAGTCCGGGCAGACCCTGACCGTGCCCGCGGAGGCCGGCAGCGCCCGCTGGCGGATCATCGCCTTCCCGACCACCTATAACAACGCGCTCAACGGGCAGTCGGTGAGCGGCACGATCCTGGTCGGGATCGACGTGTCCAATGTCTACGGCACCCTCAACGAACTGGCCAGCATCGACCTGGTAGTGAGCGGGATCGTGCTGGTCGCGCTGGCGGTGGTGGGCGTCACGATCGTGCGCACCAGCCTGCGCCCGCTCACCGACATCGAGGTCACCGCCGGCGCGATCGCCGCCGGCGACCTGTCCCAGCGGGTCCCCGACCGGGATCCGCGCACCGAAGTGGGGCGGCTCGGCCGCTCGCTGAACGCGATGCTCGCCCAGATCGAGACGGCGTTCCACGCCAGAGAGGACTCCGAGGCTGCGGCGCTGCGTTCGGAGGAGAAGATGCGCCAATTCGTCGCCGACGCCAGCCACGAACTGCGCACACCGCTGACCGCGATCCGCGGCTATGCCGAGTACTACCGCCAGCGCGGCGGGGTGGCGAACGGCGCCCGGCAGGCCGACGCCGGGCCAGGTACTGGCGGACCAGGCAGCGGCGGGCCGGGCAGTGGCGAGTCAGCCGGCCGGGAGGCGGCCGGCGCCGAGCCCTCCGGCGCCGGGCCTTCCGGCGGCAAGCCGGTCACCGGCCGCCGGCGGCCGCCTCCCGGGCCGGTGACGGCACTCCCGGCGGCGGGAGGCTATGGCCAGCTCAGCAAGCCCGACCTGGACCGGATCATGCAGCGGGTCGAGCAGGAGTCGGCCCGGATGGGTGTGCTGGTCGAGGACATGCTGCTGCTGGCCCGGCTGGATCAGCAGCGGTCGCTCGAGCGGCGGCCGGTGGATCTGCTCACGCTGGCCGCGGACGCGGTGCAGGACGCGCGGATGATCTCCCCGGACCGGGCGATCGGGCTCACGGTCGGGACCGGCGCTGCCTTTATCGTGCTCGGTGACGACGCACGGCTGCGCCAGGTCATCGGCAACCTGATGGCAAACGCGCTTACCCATACCCCAGCCGGCTCCCCGATCGGCGTCCGGATCAGCACCGCCGGCCCAGACGAGGCGGTCCCGGTGGCCAGTGTGGTCCTGGAGGTGACCGACCAGGGCCCGGGCCTGACCAGTGAGCAGGCCGAGCACGCGTTCGAGCGGTTCTACCGGGCCGACCAGGCCCGGGCACGCACCACCGGCGGCGCGGGGCTGGGCCTGGCCATCGTCGCTGCCCTGGTCAGCGCGCACGGCGGGACGGTCGGCCTGGACACCAAGCCGGGCCAGGGCGCCACGTTCCGCATCACGCTCCCGCTCGCCGACGAAGCTAGGTAGGGCGGCCCGACCTTCACCTCATCCCGCCACGAGACCGGGCGATCAGGCATGCCGGGCGGCGCGGGCCGCGTCGGCCACCGGCGCCGCGTAACCCGATCCGAACAGGCAGGCGTGCACCAGCAGCGGGTGCAGCTGATGCAAGGGCACCCGCGTCCGCCAGCCGTCCGCCAGTGGCGCCACCTCCTGATAGCTGCCCAGAGTCCGGTCCAGGAATGGCGCGCCAAACAGCGCCAGCATCGCCAGGTCGGTTTCCCGGTGGCCGCCGTGGGCGGCCGGGTCGATCAGCCAGCCGCGCCCGCCCGACCACAGCACATTGCCCGACCAGCAGTCGCCGTGAATACGGCTCGGCGGCTCGGCCGGGCCGGCCAGCTGGCCGATCCGGGCGATGACGGCTTCCACCTCGTGGATCTGCGCGGGTCCCAGTGTGCCTGCGTCGGCGGCGCGCCGCAGGAACGGCAGCAGCCGGCGGCTCGCGTACCAGTCCGGCCAGCCGTCATCGGCGGGCATGTCGTTGGCCAGCGGCAGGCTGGCGATGAAGCCTGGCCACGGCGCACCAAACTGGCCAGCCCCGGCCGCATGAGTGCCGGCGAGTTCCCGCCCGAACCGTTCCGCCGCCACGGCGTCCGGCGCGCCCGCTGGCACCCACGAGATGACCAGCAGGCTCTCGTCCCAGCCGAGGACCTCCGGGGCCGGCGCCGACCCGGCCGCCGCCAGCCAGGCCAGCCCCTGAGCCTCGGCCGCGATCATCGCAGTCACGTCCGCACCCGCCGTTTTGACGAAGACGGCCCGGCCGTCGCTGAGGCTGGCCCGGTAGTGGCGGAACTGGTGGGCGGACCCGATCGGCCGCAGGTCAATCACCCCGGCGCCGGTGAGCCTGGCCAGCCGGCCGGCGACGCCCGGACCGTCCTGACCGATCACCGCCCGGCGGCCGGTGGGCCGCTCGGCCCGGTCACCGCCCGGCGGGCTGGCTGCCGCAGAACCCGGCCAGCCGCTGAGCCAGGCCCTTCGCCGCGGCCTCGATCAGGTCGAACGCGAGCGCATACTGATCGGGGGTTCCGCCATAGGGATCGGGCACCTGGCCGCCGAACGGGTCGTCGCCGGTCAGTCCCGGGTCGAACGACCGCAGCAGCCGGATCCTGCCCGCTGCCGCCGTACCGCCCGCCATCCGGCGCAGATCGGCGAGGTTGTCCGCATCCATGGCGAGCAGCAGGTCGTAGTCCGCCAGCCAGGACGGCTCGATCTGGCGCGCCCGGTGGCCGGAGCCGTCATAACCGCGCCGGTCAAGCTCTGACCTGGCCGGATCGTACATCCGCTCCCCCACGTGCCAGTCCCCGGTGCCCGCGCTTTCCACCGACACCGCGTCGCTCAGCCCGGCCCGGTCCAGTTCGGCCCGCAGTACCGCCTCCGCCATCGGCGAGCGGCAGATGTTCCCCAGGCAGACCAGGCAAACCCGGTAGGGGCCGGCCAGCTGACGGCGGCCGGGCAGCGCCTCGAAGGCAGGTGACTCGATGGGCATGCCATCAAGGATGCCCGACCCGGGCCGATGCCCGTGGCCCGGGCTGGCGCCGATGACGGCTGGGCTGGCGCGGATGGCGGCGGCTGGTGCCCAGGTGCGGCCGGGCCTGGCGGCGCATGTCACGATGGGCGGCATGGCCTCGGATAGCGCATACCGGTCCCTGTCCTACTGGCTGGACTCGGTGCCCGGCTCACTGATGCCCGCTGACCCCCTGCCTGGAGACGCCGAGGCCGACGTGGCCATCGCCGGTGCCGGCTTCACGGGGCTGTGGACCGCCTACTACCTGGCCCGGGCCCAGCCGGGGCTGCGGATCGTGGTCTGCGAGGCTGGCATCTCCGGGTTCGGCGCGTCCGGGCGCAACGGCGGCTGGTGCTCGGCCCTGTTCCCGGCGTCGCTGGCCAAGCTGGCCCGGCAGGCGGGCCGGGACGCGGCCATCGCCATGTACCGGGCGATGCAGGACTGTGTGGACGAGGTCGGCAAGGTCGCGGCGGCAGAGGGCATCGACTGCCACTGGGCCAAGGGCGGCACGATCCAGTTCGCCCGCACCCGGGCCCAGCTGCAACGGGCCCGGGCCGAGGTGGCCGAGGCCCGGGAGTTCGGCTTCGGGGAACAGGACCTGCGCCTGCTGACTGCCACTGAGGCACGCGAGCAGGCGCAGGCCACCGACGTGCTGGGTGCCACCTATACCCCGCACTGCGCGGCCATCCACCCGGCCCGGCTGGTCCGCGGCCTGGCGGAGGTGGTGCGCCGGCGCGGGGTGACCGTGCACGAGGCCACGCCGGTGATCGCGATCGAGCCGGGCCTGCTTCGGACCACCCGGGGTGTGGTCCGGGCGCGGCATGTGATCCGTGCCACCGAGGGGTACACGCCACTGCTGCCCGGGCTGCGGCGGGCGGTGGCGCCGGTGTACTCGCTGATGATCGTGACCGAGCCGCTGCCGGAGCAGGTCTGGGCCCAGATCGGGCTGGCCGGCCGGGCCACCTTCGGCGACCTGCGCCACCTGGTCATCTATGGCCAGCGCACCGCGGACGGGCGGCTGGCGTTCGGTGGCCGGGGCGCGCCCTATCACCTGGCCTCGGCGGTCCGCCGGGAGTATGACCGGGTGCCGCCGGTGTTCGCCGCACTGCGGCGCACCCTGGCCGACCTGTTCCCGGTGCTGACCGGGGTGACGGTGACGCACAACTGGGGCGGCCCGCTGGGCATCGCCCGCGACTGGTGCGCCTCCGCTGGGCTGGACCCGGTCACCGGGCTCGGCTGGGCGGGCGGTTATGTCGGCGACGGGGTCGCCACCACCAACCTGGCCGGCCGCACACTGGCCGATCTGATCCTCGGCACCGACAGCGAACTCACCCGGCTGCCCTGGGTGAACCACATCTCACCGCGCTGGGAGCCGGAACCGCTGCGGTGGCTCGGCGTGAATGCCGGGCTGCATGTCATGACCTGGGCTGACCGGCAGGAAGCGCGCACTGGCCGCCCGTCCCACGCGGCCGCGCTGGCCGGTCGTTTCCTGGGCGGCTGACCGCAGCCGGGCCGCGCTCCCCCGGGCCGCCGCGGCCCGCGCACCAGTTCGCGTCCCCTGTGCTGGTGCTGTTACCATCACTGAGTCTCAAGCGCCGCTAGCTCAACTGGCAGAGCAGCGGACTCTTAATCCGCGGGTTCGGGGTTCGAGTCCCTGGCGGCGCACCCGTTCTGACCTGGGTAAATACCTATCGTGTTGCCGAGCCGTCCGGGCGCTTAGTTGCAGTTCTAGTTGCAGTTGGCCCACTCGGGTAGCCCCACAGCGCCTGGCCAATGCGGTCGGCAGCTTCGGTCATGACCTCGGGGAGCACGTGCGCGTACTTGGAAGTCATGCTGATCTGGGAGTGGCCGAGGATTTCCATGACGACGCGCTGGTTCACTCCCTGGGCGAGTAGGAGGGTTGCAGCAGTGTGCTGGGCGTTGTGCACGCGGGCATCCCGGACGCCAGCCGTCTTGAGCAATGCCTTCCATTCAGACCAGTCAGCATGAGCACCGATCGGACGGCCGTTGGGCTGGCACCAGACAAAATCGCCGTCTTCCCATGTCGGCCCGGCGATCAAGCGTTCTTCCAGCTGGGCAGCGCGGTGCGCCCTGAGCGCCGCCACCAGGTGCGGCGAAAGCGCGATCGTTCGCACGCTCTTGCCTGATTTCAATTCTGTGAACCTAAGCCCGCCGCCAGTTCGCTGAGGGCACGAGCGGGCGTGGCCGGTGCAATCGGGTGAGCAGCTAGGCCGGTGCCGGTGCTTACCGCAGGCGTGTGGGTCGGCGCAGCCGTGCCGCCAGGCAAGCCGCTGAAGCTGCCAGCGGACGGTCAGCGTTGCGGCATCGAGATCAACGTACAGCCAGCGGAGCCCGAGCGCTTCGCCTTGCCGCAGCCCCAGCGCCAGGGCGACGCTCCACCGCGTTCCGTTGCGGCGATTAGCGGCCAATTCGGTGACCCGTTGGGCCTCGGCCAGGGTGAGCGGCTCGATCTCGGCCTGGTACACCGAGGGGGCATCAACGAGGGTCGCGACGTTGCGGGTGACGTACCCGCGCTGCAGGGCGACTTTGAGCGCACGGGACAGTATCCGGTGAACTTGCAGCACAGTGGCGGGCGCCAGGCCCTCAGCCTCCAGCCGGGAGTAGAACCGCTCCAGGTGTTCGGCGGTGAGCCGGTCCAAGCGGTGTTTCCCAAGGCCGGGGATGATCCTGTTGCGGACCTTCGGCGCGTAGGTGCTGTCCAAGGTGGAGCGGCGGATACGGCGCGGAGCAATGGTCGTCAGCCAGGTTTCCATCCACTGGGCGACCGTCAGGCCCTTCGCCGTACCAACCAGGTGGCCGATCTCGCGGTTTCGTTCCAAGTCCTGGACCTTGCGGGTGACCTCCGCTTCGGTCCTGCCCATACGGTGCCGACGGTCGGGTCAGCCATCGTCCTTAGTACCAACGGTGACCCAGCCGTGCCACCACCCGTCCTGGCCCTGGTAAATCGACGATCGCCGGTTCGGCCTGCGGTCGGGCATCAGGCCACCTCCCCATCGGCGCGGCTCGATGACTCTTGCTCCAGGTCGCGGACGAACGCCCGGAGCGCGTCAGCGGTGATGAACCGGGCGCTGCCGAGCTTGACCGACCGCAAACGGCCGGACTTGATCAGCGCAAAGACACGGGTCCGGCATATGCCGAGCACCTGGGCTGCTTCGGCTGGGCGGTACATCAGCTGCTCCATCGCGGGTTCCCTCCTCTCCATGGTCATGCGGCGGCCATCTCCTCGCGGGCAATACGCCACTGCTGGCGGGTACGGGCCGCCGCGGACAGGGCGAGCAGCGCGTCTCCGGTGGTGCGCCAGCCCCTTCCAGCCCATGTCAGGTCGGTGAGGGTGATGATGGCCGGGCTGGCGCCGGAGTGAGCTGACGGGTGCTGGTGGCGCTTCCAGTCACGGCGGGCCGCACGGAGGGCGCGCATGGTGGTGGAGTAGCGGCGGCTCTTGGTGGCGAAGTGGCCGCGGTAGCCGAGCATGTGTGCCCAGCGGCGCAGCGCCCGGAAGTCTCCGTGGGGGTGGCCGCCGAGTTTGAGGCAGGCGCCGATCAGCCGCCCCTGGTGGGTGGCTGGATTGGCGTAAACGCAAGCATTCTCGGCGGTGATCCTCGCTGGCAGGACACCGACCGGCTCGGTTGACTTGGTCGCGTACTTGGCCAGGTAGGAGGCAACAGCGGTGTCGGTGATCTCGCCGTCACCGGTGACCTGGACCACTCGCGGATCGATCTGGGTCCCCCAC
>CAWIMG010000023.1:0-133462 GCA_963837105.1 uncultured Actinomycetes bacterium
AGCCGGGCGGTCCCGTAGTCGGCGCGGTCGAGCAGATACCGGAACACGGACTTGTCCGACGCGGGCAGATTCGACGTCCCGATGGCGTCGGCAAGCTGATGCCAGCGGTCCTTGGCGGCCATCGTGGTTACCCGCTACCGGCCCGGCTAGCGGTATGCCTTGGAGTCGATCAGCGCCCGGCACTGGTCGGCGAACGGCCACCATGAAGCGAGCAGGGGCCCAGGTGGCTCGCGCCCGTTCAGGTCCGCTCCGGGAATGACGATTGGCGGCAGGTCGAAGTCGCTGGCGTCGATGCGGAGCTGGTCGTTCAGTTCGGCGATCTGCGCCCGCATCTCGGAGAGTTTCTGCTCAGCCTCGGCGCGGATGCGGGCGAGCTGATCACCGTCAATGTCGCGGTTGATGATCTCCATCGCTTCGCCGAGCCACTCGCTGCGGGCCCGTGCGACCCGGCGGCCGAGTTCGTAGTCGTAGAACAGGGCGATGGCATGACGGGCGATCTGCCGGAGCAGGTCCGGCCGCAGCGAGGCGAGCGCGTCTATCTCGGTCTGCTGCACTCCCATCGCCGACTGCCACCTGTCGCCGCGTTTCTCGGTGTCCTTCAGCGGCGTTGATGGCAAGCCATACTCGCGGACCTGACCGGGGGTGAGCGCGACCCGGTGAAGCTCGAACTCGAAGCCGCCGAGCAGTTCACGGAACGCCTGGAGCTTCCGCCCGACCGACAGTGGCATCTGCCACCCGGCGGGGTCGCAGTCGGCGAAGTACAGCACCACGAGCGGGCGGCCATCGCCCGCTGCGGTCCGGGCGATCCGGTAGACCAGCGTGTCACTCATCTCGCCGGTCGGCAGGTACAGGTCCGCGTCGTGGGCGCGGGCGATGGGCACGAGCACATCGGCGAGGCTCGACTTCTCGCCGACCATGACCACGCGGTGCGTCTGCACGCCCCGGAAGTCCTCGACACTGAGGCCGGGCATGATGTCGTCGGCGTCCGGGAGTTCCACGTCGATCCCGACCGTCAGGTACGCCCACGGTTCGGGCTGGCTGAACTCGCGGACTTCGGGTTCCGCGTTGCGCTGGTCAACGATCTGGTCGAACGGGATGTAACCGAGCCACCGCGCCGCCTTGGCCGCATCACCCTGGAGCCACAGCCAGTCGGCGTCGGTGTTCCGGTAATTCGTGCCGTCCGGCTTGGGCCTGCCGAGCACCATATAGTGCAGGCCCCGCAGGTGAATCTTCCGGTCGCCGAGCCCAAGGTCCCGGGCGGTAATGGCAAGCCATTCACCGTCGCGGTGCCGGGCCGGGGTGTCCACCCGGAACGGGTCGTTCTGCGTGGCGAGGACTGTCAGGTCCTTCAGCGAGCACCCTTGCTCAGCGATCACCTTGTCGAGTGCCGCTCGCAGCGGGCCGTAGTCCGGTGCCTTGGAGGCACCTGGCGGTAGGCTGGTACTGATGTTGCCGCTGCTATGGCCGTCCTGAGCGCCGCTCTCTGCCGGGGGGCGGCGTTCTGCTGTGTCAGGTGGCCGTATGATCACCGCCCGACAGGATGATGCAGGCGAGTTCGGCCTTCGTCTCAGCGCTCAGCGGCGGCCAGCCGTCCACGATCTTCCGGACGGCGGCCTCAGCGTTGGCCTCGGCCAGGGCCACGCGGGCCGCCTCGATCGCTTCGTGCGGCGCGTTCGTCTTGGCAAGGCCGCCGACTGCGCCGCGTGCTCGGGCGACACGGCGGGGGACGTTACGGGGGATTGGTTCACCGGGCACCTGGGCGCTCCCACGGATCGCATCACGTGAGCCGACCAGAGCGCCCCAGCGGGCGAGTCCTCGGCGGCGAATCCCCAGATAGAGAGCGCCGGATGGGCCTGGCGAGTCCAGCGAACAGAGCGCCAGAGCCAGCCTTTAGCGTATCGCCTAACTAGCGTCCACTGGGGTGATCTGCACCGTGTCCGGGTTGAATGTGCGTGTGCCTTGCCCGGCCGGGTGCAGGGTGACCGTGGCCAGCGCGGCGATGACGCGGCGCTGGCGTGGCAGGTCGAGTGAGTCCCACACGGCGCGGGCGTTGTCCGCGGCGGCGAACGGGGCGAGCACGGACTCCGATGCGGCCTCGGCGAGCTGGGCGGCGATGGCGTCGAGGCGCGCGTTGCCGCGCTGGGTGGCGGCGATCATCTGTGACCGCGACACGAGCCCTAGTGCCCGGTCGGCGGCCATCTCGTCCAGGTTGGCCCGGATCGCGGCGGCCTCGGTGCGCAGCGGCGCCAGATCCGGGCGCTTCGGCGTCACCAGGTCGGCGGCGTGCTCGGCGAGCACACCGGTGATGACGGCTTCCACATGAGCGGTGACCGGCTCCGCGCGGACGGTGGCGTGCGGGCCGGGCTGGTCCCCGCGTGTGGCCGGGTTGCACCGGTACACGGCGTTGCCCTGGTAGCTGCGGCTGCCCTGGATGACATTCCCGCAGGCGCAGCGGGCCAGCCCGCCCAGCAGGGTGCGCACGCCACGGGGAGGCTTGCGCGCCGGGTCGGCCAGCATGCTGGCGACTGCCTGCCAGGTCTCGCGGGAAAGGACCGGCGTCCAGCCGCCCGCGGCCACCTCGTCGCCGAGATAGGTGCGGATGCCCGCGAGCGCTGGATTCCGCATGATCGTCGTCACGCTGTTGCGGGTCCACGGGCGCCCGTGATTCTGCGGCGGCTGGAGCCCTCGCCGCTGCCACTCCCGCATCACGGCGCTGACCGTACTGCCGCCCAGCAGCGCATCCGCTGCCCACCTAATCGCCTCTGCCTCGGCTGTACGCGGCGTCACGTGGTCGGCCTCGTAACCGAACGGCCGCGGCGTGCCCGTGCGCCGCTTGCCCGCCCTGGCTGCCTGCTGGTTGGCGAGGCGCTGGCGGGTGCCCTTGCGCTCTACCTCGCCGCGCGCCACCGATGCCAGGATGCGCCCGACTAGGCGCCCCTGGTCGGTGGACAGGTCAAGGTCACCGCTGACCGTGGCCAGTTTCACCCCGGCTGCCTCGCAGGCGTCTATGACGTGTTCAAGGTCGGCCAGTTTGCGCACTAGCCGGTCAACCGCCCACACGAGCACCACGTCAACGGACCGGCTGTCAACCATGCCCATCACGCGCTGGAATCCTGGCCGGGGCTTGCCGTTGCTGGCGCTCGTGTCGTTGTCCTCAAACCGGGCCACGATGGCCCACCCGCGGGCCGCGGCGAGGCGCTCACATTCGGCTAGCTGGCGTGCGACTGCCTGCCCGTTGCCCTCGGCATCCTTCGACTGCCGCGTGTAGATCACGGCCCGCTGGCTCTCGGTCCTGGTCATATCTGCCGCCCCCCTCCGGGGCTGGGTGGTGCCATGACCAGTATGGCACACATGCGTTGTTATACGCATCTTGCTCCGCTTTGCAGGCGGCATCACAGAGCCAAGCAGGCAGAAGGCTGGTCACTCACCCAGCCGACGCCGGGCGTCATGACCTGGACGACCCCCAGCGGCCGCAGCTATGCCACCGGGCCGGCCGCGTACGACGGTTAAGCTCAGCGGCACCAGTGGGATCCGCCGGAGCCGACCGAAGGGCAGACCGATGCCGCCCGTGCCGCCAGCCCAGCCGGTGCCGCCAGCCCAGCCCGCACACCCAGCCCAGCCCGCATACTCAGCCCAGCCCGCATACTCAGCCCAGGCCGCACAGTCCGACCGCCCCGTGCGGCCGGTTGCCGTCGTCACCGGGGGCGGCAGCGGGATCGGCGCGGCGACCGCGGCCCGGCTGGCCGAAGCCGGCTACCGCCTCGTTCTGGCCGCCCGGCGGGCCGACCGGATCGAGGCGGTAGCCGCGCGGATCCGGGACAGCGGCGGGTCGGCGGGCACCTACGTTCTCGATGTCACCGACCGGGCAGCGGTCGGTGCTTTCGCCGCCAGCCTGCACCGCTGTGACGTGCTGATCAACAACGCCGGCGGTGCCATCGGCACGGAGACCATCGCCGAGGCCGATCCGGCGGACTGGCGGACCATGCTGGAGGCCAACGTCATCGGCGTGGTGAACGTGACCCAGGCGCTGCTGCCGCTGCTGGTGGCCAGCGGTGCCGGCACCATCGTGGTGCTGTCGTCCACTGCTGGTTTCGTCGCCTACGAGGGCGGCGGCGGGTACGTGGCCGCCAAGCATGGCGCGCACGCGATCGCTGCGACACTGCGGCTGGAACTGTCGGGGCAGCCGGTCCGGGTGATCGAGATCGCGCCCGGCATGGTCCGCACCGACGAGTTCGCGCTCAACCGGTACCGGGGCGACGCCGGCAAGGCAGCCGCCGTCTACGCCGGCGTGCGCGAGCCCCTCACCGCCGACGACATCGCGGACACCATCGCCTGGACGGTCACCCGGCCACCCCACGTGAACGTGGACCTGCTGGTGATCCGGCCACGCGCCCAGGCCGCGCAGCACAAGGTGTTCCGCGAGCCGTAGTCCCGTCATGGCCGCCCATACACCAGTTCACCGGCGACCCAGGTGGCCCGTGTCCGCAGGTCGTCGCTGAGCCAGGCCAGGTCGGCTGCCGCGCCGGGAGCAAGCCGCCCCAGGTCAGCGCGCCCGATCACGTCGGCCGGGATCCGGGTGGCCGCCGCCACCGCCGCGGGCAACGGCACCCCGGCCGCTACCGTGTTCGCCACCGCCTGATCCATCCGCAGCACCGAGCCGGCCAGCGTCCCATCGGCCAGTCGCGGCACCCGGTCCGGGCCAGCACCCGCCACCACCACCTCCTGGCCGCCGAGCAGATACCGGCCGGGCGGCATGCCCGCAGCCGCGACCGCGTCGGTGACCAGGCAGATCCGGCCCGGTGCGGCGGCGAAGGCGAGCGCACACGCGACCGGGCTGACATGACCTGGGTCGGCGATGAGCCCACAGGTCAGCCGGTGGTCGGTCAGCGCCTGCCCGGTCACGCCCGGCTCGCGGTGATGGAACGGGCGTTGGGCGTTGAACAGGTGAGTCACCATCGCGGCACCGGCCCCGGCCGCGGCGGCCGTCTGCGCCGCCGTGGCGTCGCTGTGCCCGATGCTGACCACTAGCCCCGCCGCCGCCAGCCGGGCCACCGCGGCCAGCCCCCCGGCCAGTTCCGGGGCCAGCGTCACCAGCCGGAGTACCCCGGCGCCCGCGGCCAGCAGTTCGCCGACCGCATCCGCGGTCGGCGGCACCAGCCACTCCCGGCGGTGCGCACCTGCCCGGGCGGGCGCCAGGAACGGCCCCTCCTGGTGGACGCCGAGGACACGCGCGCCCGGCAGTGGCCCGGCCGCGAGCAGCGCACCGGCCGAGCCGAGGGCGCAAGCGAGTTCCGCCACCGGTGCACTGGTGAACGTGGCCAGGAAGCTGGTGGTACCGGTCTCCGGCAGCCGGCTGGCCAGCCGCGCCCAGCCGGCCGCGTCCACGGCGACCAGGTCGGCCCCGTAGCCACCGTTGAGCTGAAGATCGATCAGGCCGGGCAGCAGGATGCCGCCGGTCAGGGCCAGGTCGGCCGTGCCCGGTGGCGGGCCCGCCCCCACCCCGGCGATGCGCCCGTCCGCGATCGACACGTAACCCGGTGCCAGGATGCCGGACCGGCCCGTGGCCGGGATGACGCGCGGCGCGGTGATCAGCATCCGGCCGGGACCGTCACTGGCCGAGGCGGACCATCATCTCCGGCGGGTAGCGATCACCGGCCGCGACCCCGGCCGGCGCCAGCTCATCCAGTCGCCGCAGTTCGCCCGCGGTCAGCGCCAGGTCAGCGGCGGCCACATTCTGGTCGAGGTAGGTGCGGCGCTTGGTACCGGGAATGGCGGCCAGGTCATCCCCCTGGGCCAGCACCCAGGCCAGGGCCAGCTGGGCCGGGGTGACCCCCCTCTTTGCGGCCAGGTCCGCGATGCGCTCGGCGATCGCCAGGTTGTGCTCCAGGTTCTCACCCTGGAAGCGGGGGGCACGGCGGCGGAAGTCGCGCTCGCCGAACTCCCCGTCCCCGGCCAGCGTGCCGGTGAGCAGGCCGCGGCCGAGCGGGCTGTAGCAGACCATGCCGATGCCCAGTTCCCGCAGCACCGGCAGCACCGCCGCCTCCGGATCACGGCTGAACAGCGAATATTCGTACTGCCCGGCGGCGATCGGGTGGACCGCGTGCGCCCGGCGGACGGTGGCCGGGGCGGCCTCGGAGATGCCCAGGAAGCGCACCTTGCCCGCGGTGACCAGTTCGCTCAGCGCGCCCCATGTCTCCTCGACCGGGACCTCCGGGTCGACCCGGTGCTGGTAGTACAGGTCGATGTAGTCGACGCCGAGCCGCGCCAGCGAGTCGTCGCAGGCGCGCCGGACGTACTCGGGCCGGCCGTTGATCCCGCGGCTGCCGTCCGGCCGGAACTCCTGGCCGAACTTGGTGGCCAGCACCACCTCGCCGCGGCGGCCGGAGATGGCCTGGCCGACTAGGCGCTCATTGCTGAACGGCCCATAGGCATCGGCGGTGTCGAGGAAGGTAACCCCCAGGTCGAGTGCCCGGTGGATGGTGGCGATCGACTCCTGGTCGTCCGGTACGCCGTAGGACTGGCTCATGCCCATGCAGCCGAGCCCCAGCACCGGGACGGTCAGGCCCTGCCCAAGCGTGTGCTGCCTCATCGGTATCCGCCTCTCCTCGCCGGCGCCACCCTAACGGGTGAGGGCCGGCCGGTCACAGGGGCACAGCCGGTCAGAAGGCCGACCGGCCACAGGGCCAGCCGGTCATCAGGCTGGCCGACCACAGGGGCCAGCCCGTCATCAGGCTGGCCGGTTAGGCGCTGGCCTTGCCGCGGGACTGGCGCTTACCGCCGTCTGCCGCCGCGCTGTCGGCAGGCTTGCTGCCGCCGTCGGCCTTCGCCGCGGCCAGGCTGGCCCGGAGCGCGTCCGCCAGGCTGCCACCACCGCTGTCGTCGAGCCGTGGCTGTGGCCGGACCACCTCGTGACCCTGCATCTTGGCGGCCACGAGTTCTTCCAGCGCCTCCCGGTACCCGTCGGTGTACTCCGACGGGTCGTAGTCCACCGTCATCGAGCTGATCAAGGACGATGCCATCTTCAGCTCCTGGGACCGCACCTCGACGTCCTGATCCAGGAAGTCGAATTCGGGGACGCGCACCTCGTCCGGCCACAGCAGCGTGGACAGCACCAGCAGCCCCTCCCGGGAACGCAGCGCGGCGAGCGTCTCCCGCTGCCGGAGCGCCACCCGGGCGATCGCGATCTTCCCGGACCGCTCGAGCGCGTCGCGCAGCAGGGCGTACGCGCGCAGCCCGGCCGGCTCCGGCTCGGTGTAGTAGCTGCGTGCGTACAGCATGGGGTCGAGCTGGTCGGCGGGGGTGAAGTTGACCACCTCGATGCTGTGCGCGGTCGGCAGCGGCAGTTCGGCCAGATCCTCGTCGGTGATGACCACAATCTCGCCATCCGGCAGTTCGTAACCCTTGGCGACGTCGGCGAAGGGCACCTCCTCGCCGTCCACCGTGCAGATCCGGCGGAATTTGATCCGCCCGCCGTCAACGCGATGCACCTGCCGGAACGTCACGTCCCGCTGCTCGGTCGCGGCATAGAGCTTGACCGGAATCATGACCAGGCCGAACGAGATCGCGCCCTTCCACATACTGCGCATGCTGTTTCTCTACCCCAGCCGATCCGATCTGACCATGGTCGCCCGCAGCCCGGCGCAGCACCGATTACCCGGCCATCCCCGAGCCGGTCTACACTACGCCGTCGGTGTGGGTACCAGTCATCGGCAGCTACGAAGGGGACGACCCATGAGCGAGAGCGACCTGGAACGGCCGGTACCCGACTCCGAGGATGCCGACGACGACGAGCAGTCACCCTCCGAGCTGCCCCTGGATGTGAACGAGGCCGACGCCGCCGAGCAGCAGCGGGAAGTGGATCTCGACGAGGATGACTACCGTTGACATCCGGGCTGGTGACCAGCCCGGGCTAGGCAGCCGGAGGCCCCGGTGACCACGGCGCCGCAGGCGCGGCCGGTCGGCACCCGGCTGCCCAGGCAGGCCCGGCGGCTGCAGTTGCTGGGTGCGGCCAGGGAGGTTTTCGTCGCCCAGGGCTATCACGCCGCCGCGATGGACGAGATCGCCGACCGCGCCGGCGTCAGTAAACCCGTCCTGTACCAGCACTTCCCCGGCAAGCTGGAGCTTTACCTGGCGTTGCTGGATGAGAGCGTCGACGCGCTGTCCGCCACCGTGCGGGCGGCGCTGGAATCCACCAGCGACAACAAGCAGCGCGTCACGGCCACCTTCACCGCCTTCTTCGACTTCGTGGGCAGCACCGGCCAGGCGTTCCGGCTGGTGTTCGAGTCCGACCTTCGCAACGAACCTGCGGTCCGCGCCCGGCTGGAACGCTCGACCCGCAATTGCGCCGAAATGATCAGCCAGATCATCCGCGAGGACACCGGCCTCGGCGCAGACGAAGCGAGCCTGCTGGGAATGGGCCTGGTCGGCATGGCCCAGGTCGCGGCCACTTACTGGCTGAGCATGGATCAGACGATCCCCAAGGACGCCGCCGAGCAGCTGATCGGCCGCCTGGCCTGGCGGGGGATCAGTGGCTGGCCGCGGGCCGGCGAGCACTGACCGACGGCGAGCAACCCCACCGACCAGAGCCCACAGGAGCAGCGTGGTGGAAGTCAAGATCGGGATTCAGTCCATCCCGCGGGAGCTTGTGCTGGAAACCCGGCTCTCCGCGCAGGAAATCGAGGAGTCGCTAGCTGCCGCGCTGGCCGAAGGCAAGTTCTTCAGCCTGCCCGACGACAAGGGCGGGCAGGTCCTGGTGCCCGCCGACAAGATCGGCTATGTGGAGTTCACCGGCCCCGACCAGCGGCGGATCGGCTTCGGCAGCCTGTAACCAGCTACCGCCCGGCCGGCGGAGGGGGCAGTATCGCGGACGGGACGGTATCGCGGACGGGACGGTATCGCGGACGGGCAGTACCCGGTCACGGCGCCAGGCCGAGCGCACTCATCCGCTCGTCGTGCGCGTCGGTGAGCCGGGCGAACATGCGGCCGATCTCGCCCTGCTCCCCGCCGTCGGCGATAGCCCCGGCCAGCAGCCGCGCCAGCGGCGGGCGTTCGGCCACCACCCGGTGGGCCTGCGCCAGCGCCTCCCCGACCAGCCGCCGTGCCCACAGCGCCAGCCGGCCGCGGGCCGCCGGGTCGGCCGCCACGGCCGCCCGGACCCGGGCGATGACGAAGTCCGCGTGACCGGTGTCGGCCAGCACGGCCAGCACCAGATCCCGCGTTGACGGGTCCAGCAGGGCGGCCACGGCCCGGTAGAAGTCGGCCGCGATCCCGTCCCCGACGTAGGCCTTCACCAGCCCCTCCAGCCAGTTGCCTGGCGCGGTCCTGGCATGGAAGGCATCCAGTGGCCCCACGAACGGCAGCATCGCCTGCCCGGGCACCGCCCCCATCTGGGTGAGCTGGCTGCGCAACTGCTGGAAATGACCAAACTCGGCGACGGCCATCTCCGCCAGCGCTGCCTTGTCCGACAGGGACGGCGCCAGTGCCGCATCCTCGGACAGCCGGAAGAAGGCGTCCAGTTCGGCGTAGGCCAGCAGGCCAAGCAGGTCCAGCACGCCGGCTGGCGTGCCTTCGGTGCCCGGATCAGCCGTGCCCGCCCGGTCACCGTCCGTGCTGTCTGTGCTGGTGCTGCCACCCTCGCCGCCGGCCATGCCAGGGAGCGTAACAACGCCGCCGGCATGCCGGTTTCCGGGCCGGGCGGCCAGCCTTGCTAGACTTGTCACAGCCGCCCGGGGAATGCGGCCAGCTATGTGCCGTGTTTCACCAGGCAGCCGGGGTGGTCCCAGTGGAGAACAGGACTTCGTGTGCTGTCCACCGCGACGAGCATTCGGCGCGAGCCACCGCCGGCGAAGACGAACCCAGGCCCGGGACTGTGACGACGTGCGCGACGCGAGCGCTGAGCAGCGGGGCCTCTGACGGAAGCTGACAGCCCTGACCGCGCAAACGCAAACATCGCAAACCGAAACACCACAGTCACCACAAGCACCGGCACAGCAAGCAGAACCAGCCCCGGAGTCCTCCATTCCGGACTGCCAGCCGCTGGACACCTGCGGCGGACCGGACGCGGGTAGCCCGGACAGCCCGACGTTCGAGGCTCTCGGCGTCATCGAGCCCATCTGTGCCGCGCTCGCGGCGGAAGGCATCACCACCGCCTTCCCCATCCAGACGCTCGCCCTGCCCATCGCGCTGGCAGGCCACGACATCATCGGCCAGGCGCGCACTGGGACTGGCAAGACGCTGGCGTTCGGCATCCCGATGCTGCAGCGTCTCGGCCAGCCGTCCGGCCGGCGGCCGTTCGCGCCCGCCGCCCTGGTGGTGGTCCCAACCCGGGAACTGGCCATCCAGGTGGCGGAGGACATCGAGACCGCGGGCCGGGTCATCGGCACCCGGGTGATCACCGTCTACGGTGGCCGGGCCTACGAGCCGCAGATCGAGGCACTGCGGGCCGGCGTTGACGTCGTGGCCGGCACCCCGGCCGGCTGCTCGACCTGGCGCGCCAGCGTCATCTCGACCTGTCCGACGTGGCGACGCTGGTGCTGGACGAGGCGGACAAGATGCTCGACCTGGGCTTCCTGCCCGATGTCGAGCGCATCCTGCAGCTGACCCCGGACAGCCGCCAGACCATGCTGTTCTCGGCCACCATGCCGGGTGAGGTGGTCACACTGGCCCGGCGTCACCTCCGGCAGCCGATGCACGTCCGGGCCGAGCAGCATGACGAGCCGGAGCATGTTCCGCTCACCGAGCAGCACGCGTTCCGGGCCCACCAGATGGACAAGGTGGAGATGGTGGCCCGGGTCCTGCAGGCCGAGGGACGCGGCCTGACCATGGTGTTCTGCCGGACCAAGCGGGTCGCCGATCAGCTCGCCGGGGCACTGACCGTCCGCGGATTCGCGGCCGCCGCGGTGCACGGCGATCTCGGCCAGGCCCAGCGGGAGCGCGCGCTGCGCGCATTCCGGCACGGCAAGGTGGACGTGCTCGTCGCCACCGACGTGGCAGCCCGCGGCCTGGACGTCGATGACGTCACCCACGTGGTGAACTACGAGTGCCCGGAGGACGAGAAGGCCTACCTGCACCGCATCGGGCGTACCGGCCGGGCTGGCCGGACCGGGGTGGCGGTCACCTTCGTGGACTGGGCCGACCTGCAGCGCTGGAAGATCATCAGCGACTCGCTTGGGCTGGACCTGCCGGATCCGCCGGAGACCTACTCCACCTCCGAGCACCTGTATACGGCACTGGGCATCCCGGCCGGGGCTGGCAGCAGCCTGCCCCGCGCCCAGCGGGAGCGGGCTGGCCTGGAGGCCGAGGAGATCGAGGATCTGGGCGAGACCGGCCGGACCCGGTCACCGCGCCGCTCCCCCAAGGGCGGCGGCTCCCGGAGCCGCAGCACCGGTGACCGCCGTGGCAGCGATCGCCAGCACGGCCAGCCGGGCGACGGCCGTCATGCCGATCCCGACCGCGCGGCCGGGCGGCGGGGCAGCAGGAACCGGCGCCGGACCAGGGCCGGGGTGACCATCACCGAGAGTCCCGGGGAGGGACGGCAGCAGCACCCGGGCACCGGCACCGGCACCGGCCCGGCCCACGGCGACGCGGTGGCCGCGGCGAACGGCCCGCACGATGGCACGCCGGAGCGGTCACCAGCGCCGCGGCGGCGGCGCCGGGGCGGCCGCGGCCGGCCGCGGAGCGCGGGCTCAACCCAGCCGGAAACCGCCTGAGCCGGTGAGCACGCCTCGGACGCTGCTGCGGCCGGAGGGGGTTCACCAGGTCACCGTCGATACCGCCCGCGGGGCCTTCGCCGCGCTGGCGGCGAAACCGGCGGCCGGGGCAACCGAGCGTAGGCCAGCGCTGCTGGTCCCCGGCTACACCGGCAGCAAGGAGGACTTCCTCGCGATTCTCGGCCCGCTCGCGGCGGCCGGGCGCCAGGTGCTGGCCATCGACATGCGCGGGCAGTACCAGAGCCCGGTGGCCGCCGGGCCGGACGGTTACCGGGTCGCCGCGCTGGCCGCCGACCTGGCGGCGATCGCGGACTGGCTGCCCACCGGCGAGCAGCCCATCCACCTGCTCGGCCACTCGTTCGGCGGCCTGGTCGCGCAGGACTTCGCGGTGGGCCACCGCGACCGGATCGGCTCGCTCACGCTCATGAGCTCCGGCCCCGGCGCGCTGACCGGGCCGCGGGCGGCCGTCCTCCGCGCCGTCCTGGCCAGCCTGGACGCGGACGCCCCGGGCGGGCTCGCGGCCGGGATCCAGCGGCTCTGGGACACCGAGATGGAGCCGGCCGCGGTCGCCGACGGCGTCCCCACCGACATCATCGGCTTCCTGCGCACCCGGATGCTGAGCAGCTGCCCGACCGGGCTGACCACGATGGCCACCGAACTGCTCGCCTGCCCCGACCGGACCGCGGAGGTGGCGGAACTGGCCGCGCCCGGGCTGGTCCTGTACGGCGAGGACGATGACGCCTGGGCGCCCGCCATCCAGGACGACATGGCCAAACGGCTGGGCGCGGACCGGGTCTGCATCCCCGGTGCGGCTCACTCCCCCGCCGTCGAGGCCCCGGCCACGACCGCCGGCATCCTGACCGAGTTCTGGAACGCGGCCGAGTCAGGCCGCCGGTGAGTCAGGGCCCGGTCCCGGCCAGCCCGTCCCAGGGCAGCCGGGCGGGGGCGGCCGCGGAACCCTCCGGGCACGCTGCCCGGTAGTCACACCAGCCGCAGGCCGGTCCTGGCCGGGGCGGGAAGACCCCGTCCACCCCAGCCGCGTCCAGCCCGGCGCGGAATCGCCCGTCAGCGTCCGCGCATTCGGCCGCGATGTCCTCGGCCCGGCCCAGCTGCCGGTCCAGGCTCTGGCCGGAATGCTGCCAGGCGCTCACCGTGCCGCTGGGCAGGTGATGCAGTTCCACCCGGCGGCAGATGGCATGGAACACCCGCCCAGCGGCCAGCGCATACAGCGCCAGCGGCAGCGAGGTCCTGGCATCGTCGCTGGTCAGCGGGCGGCGGCCGGTCTTGTAGTCGACCACGGCCAGTTCCCGGCTGCCGTCGGCGGCGCGCCGCTCATCCAGCCGGTCGATCCGGCCCGACAGCGCGATCCGCTCGGTGCGGGTGCCGACCGTGCGCTCCACGCCCAGCGGTTCGGCGGCCGGGTCCAGGGTGGCGGCATAGCGCTCCACCATCTGCCGGGCATCGCGCCGGTACTGCTCCGACTGCGCGTCGCTGGCATAGCCCTGGTTGATCCAGCCCTGGTCAACCAGATCACCCGCGGCCGGCACGGTGCGGCGGGCACGCGGCAGCCGCCACCAGCCAGCCAGCGCGTTGTGCACGCTGGCACCCAGGCTGTTGTGCGCCCACGGCGGTCCCTTGGGCGGCGGCGGCCGGTCCAGGTAGGACATCCGGTAGCGGCGCGGGCACTCCAGCCAGCTGGCGAGCCGGGTGGGCGTGCAGGAATACAGCCGCTGCGGCATGCCCGCCAGCATCGGCTGCTCGGGGACGGCCGGCCCGGTCATGGGCGGGTCAGTCACCGGCCGCCCAGGCATCGAACCGTTGCAGGGCCTGCCCGATGGTGATCTGCTCGCCGTGGCCGGGCAGCACCCTGGTGCCCTCCGGCAGGGTGAGCAGCTCAGCCCCGATCGCGCTCAGCTGGCCCGGGAGGTCGGGATACTCGCCGTCATGCTGGCCCGGCCCGTCGGCCAGCAGCGCGTCCCCGGGCAGCACCGCACCTAGTTCCTCGCAGTACAAGCTGACCGAGCCAGGGCTGTGCCCGGGGGTGGGCAGCACCTCCAGCGTGACGTCGGAGACCTCGAAAAGCCCGCCCGGGGCCATCTTCTCCGCCAGGCCGGTGTCCAGCCCCGCCTCCTGCCAGGGGAGCGTGTCCGCCGGGTGCAAGAACACCGGTGCCTCGCCGGCCGCCGCCACCGCCGGCGCCGCCACGACATGCCCGGCGTGGCCATGGGTGCAGATGATGGCCAGGATCTCGCGCTCCGCCACGGCGGCCAGCACCGGCTCGGGGTCGGTGCCCGGATCCACCACGATCACCTCATCGTCATCCCCGACCAGCCAGCAGTTGCAGCCGCCCCGGCGGCCGGGCGGCACCAGGTCGATCCGAGCATCCATGGCCTGTCTCCCGCCGGCTCAGCTGTGCGTGACAAAAGAACGGATCGCCTCGGCGACAAGCTGGACCGCGATGGCCGACAGCAGCAGGCCGGCGATCCTGGTCACCAGTTCCACCCCGCTGGGCCGCAGCAGCCGGAGGATGACCCCGGAGAACCGCATGACCAGCCACAGCACCACCGTCACGGCCAGGATCGCGGCCAGGAAGGCGGCCAGTTCCGGACCGGTCTGGGCGCGCCGGACGAACAGCATGGTAGCGACGATGGCACCCGGGCCGGCCAGCAGCGGGGTACCCAGCGGCACGAACGCGACGTTGGTCTTGGCCCGCTCGGCCTCGGTCGGTTCCTCCAGCTGGCCGGTGAGCAGCTGCAAGGCGACCAGCAGGAGCAGCAGGCCGCCCGCGCCCTGCAGGGCGGCCACCTCGATGCCGAGATAGGCCAGCACCGTCTGGCCGAACACCGCGAACGCCAGGATCACTCCCAGCGCGACCACCGCCGCCTGCCAGGCCAGCCGGTGCCGGACGTTGCCGGGCAGCCCGCGGGTCAGCCCGATGAACGGCGGTACCACCCCGGGCGGATCGGTGATCACCAGCAGGGTGATGAAGGCCTCGCCGAAGAACTTCACCGCGAAGAAAGAGCTCACCGGCCCCTCACTCCCGACATCAGCTGCTCGTAAGCCCCGGGTGTCACAGTCTCGCAGCCGAGCCGGTGCCCGGTCAGGCTGCCGTGATCGTCGCTGCCCCCCGACGCGGCCAGCCCGAGCGAGGCGGCCAGGGCGGCCAGCCGCAGCCGTTGCGCATGGTCATGGTCCGGGTGGCTGACTTCCAGCCCGCCGAGGCCCGCCACGGCCAGCCGGGCCACCGCCTGGTCCGGAATCGCCCAGCCCCGGGTGGGGGCTGCCGGGTGAGCCAGCACGCTCACCCCGCCCGCCGCCCGGATCAGCCGGACCGCGGCCACCGGGTCGAGCGCATACCGGCTGACGTAGGCACGGCCGCCCGTCCCGATCCAGGCCGGCGTGAACGCCTCCGCCGGGTCCGCGATGGCGCCCGCCGCGGCCAT
Source organism: uncultured Actinomycetes bacterium (assembly GCA_963837105.1). Taxonomy (GTDB): domain Bacteria; phylum Actinomycetota; class Actinomycetes; order Streptosporangiales; family Streptosporangiaceae; genus UBA9676. The sequence continues at coordinate 15,152 of CAWIMG010000023.1, forward strand.
CGCCCGGGCGATGTGCGGGCGTCCCACCACCCCGCCGCCCGCCAGCGCGGCCACCTGCTGCCAGCTGATGCCCACCCCGAGTTCGCGCAGCCTGGCCACCATCTCCTCGCCGCGGCGCAGCCGGTCGGCGGTGATCGCCCGCAGTTCCGCCGCCAGCCCGGGATGTGCCGGGTCGGCGTGGTAACCGAGCAGGTGGACGCTGTGGCCGTCCAGCTGGCAGGACAGTTCCAGGCCGGGGACCAGCATCAGCCCGGGCGGCAGCGCCGCCCGCGCCGGATCATGGCCGGCCAGCGTGTCATGGTCGGTGAGCGCGATCACATCCAGGCCCGCGGCCCGGGCCCGGCGCATCACCTCGGCGGGCGGATCGGTGCCATCCGAGGCGGTGCTGTGGGAATGCAGATCGATGCGCACGAGCGCTCATGGTAGAGGCTGGCGCTACCCCGGCAGCCGGGGTGACGGCGCGCCGTACGGCAAGTCCAGATCCTGGCCGGGATCGCGCAGGTCACGCAGGGTCAGTCCCTCGACCATCAGCACCCCGGCGGTGTCCGGCCAGAGCACCAGCCACAGCCAGTCCGCCAGCACCTCGCCCGCGAACGCTGCCCGGCTGGGCGCCTCCACGTGCCACAGCGGGAATTCGTGATGGCCATACCGGACCGCCGCATGCGGTGGCCCGGTAGCGAACCCCTCCCCGGGGTCGGGCCCGGGCAGCCCGGCCAGCCGGGCGCCCAGGCCGACTCCCGGCTCCTCGGAGACGAGCAGCATCTCGGCCAGCCCGCCGACCGGGCTGGGCCCGGACACCGCCACCACACACCCGCGCGCCCCGGTCCGGTCGTCACCGGCCGCCGCGAAGCCGGTGACCAGCCACCCGTCCGGCAGCGGCCAGGGCAACCAGACCGGCACCTTGGCGTCAGCCAGCAGCCCGGCCAGGGCTTGCCCGGCCGGCCGGTAGCTGGGCCGCAACGGGTAGACCACGCCGTGCTGCGGGCACCGCCAGCCACTGGACCACGCGCTCGGGGCGGCGACCGGGGCGCCGCAGCGTGGGCAGGTCAGACCGGTCTTCACAGATACCGACGTTGGCCGCTGCCGCGGCACAGGTCAAGTACCCGCCGGGTGCGGCGCAATACTGGCCGGGTGGGGAACCGATCGATCCGCTGCGTCGGGGCCATCGTCACCGACGCCAGCGGCCGGCTGCTGCTCATCCAGCGCGGCCACGAGCCGGAGACGGGCCGCTGGTCGCTGCCCGGTGGCCGGGTCAGGCCCGGTGAGAGTGACGCGGACGCGGTGGTACGCGAAGTGCGCGAGGAAACGGGACTGGTGGTGGCACCTGGCGGGCTGGTCGGCTCGGTCGAGCGGCCGGGGCCCGCCGGCGCGGTCTACGACATCCACGACTACGCGGCGGCTGTGACCGGCGGGCGGCTGGCCGCTGGCGACGACGCGGCCGGCGCCCGCTGGATCGGCCGGGCAGAACTGGCCGGCCTGGTCCTGACCACCGGGCTGGCCGAGACGCTCACCGGCTGGGGGGTGCTGAGCTGAGCGGGATGCGTCACGGCCGGCGGGCACCGGGCTCGAACCGCTGGGATCTGGCCAGCCCGGCCGCCCGGCCCCGGGCCGCGGTCACCAGCGCCAGCTTCCGGGAAGCCTCGTCGATCATTTCGTCGCCCAGCATGGCGGCGCCGCGATGCTCGACCTCAGTGTGGTAGCGGTAGGCGTCGAGGATCAGTTCCGCCCGCTCGTAGTCGTCCTGGCTGGGCGAGAAGGCCTCGTTGACGACGGCGACCTGGCCCGGATGCAGCACCCACTTCCCGTCGTACCCGAGCGCCGCCGCGCTGGCGGCCGCCGCCCGCAGCCCGTCCAGATCCCGGATGGCCAGGTACGGCCCGTCGATCGCGGCCAGGCCATGACTGCGCGCGGCTACCAGCATGCGCATCAGCGGGTAGTGGAAGGCGTCACCCGCATACCCGGCGGGCCGCGCCCCCACCCGCAGCGACCGCATGCCGATGCTTGCCATGAAGTCGGCCGGCCCGAATACCAGCGCCCGGAGCCGGGGTGACGCGGCGGCGATCTGGTCCACGTTCGCCAGCCCGCTGGCGTCCTCGATCTGCGCTTCGATCCCGATCCGGCCCGGCTCGCCGCCGCTGTCCCGCTCGATCTGGCCGAGCAGCAGATCCAGCCAGACGACGTGGCCGGGGCCGGTGACCTTGGGCAGCACGATGGTGTCCAGGCCGCGCCCGGCCGCCACGACCACGTCCACCACGTCCCGGTAGGCCCAGCGGGTGGTGGCGTCGTTGACCCGCAGTGCGACCAGCTTGCCCTGCCAGCCACCGGCGGTCACCGCCGCGATGGCGTTGCGCCGGGCCTGCTCCTTGGCGGCCGGCGCGACCGCGTCCTCCAGGTCCAGGAAAACCTCGTCGGCGGGCAGGCCGCGGGCGGAGTCGATGAACCGCTGGCTGCTGGCCGGCACCGCCAGGCAGGAGCGCCGCGGCCGATACTCGTCTGGCACCTACCGGCCTCCCCGATGGCGTGGCACGCTGGGGCGGGTGAGCGACATCTCGCCCGCCCTCATCGCGGAGGCTACCAAGCGGGCCCGGGTCATCTGGCTCACCATCGGCCCGGGCCGCCCCGGCCGGCCTGGCACATCTGGCAGCCAGCGGCCGGCCCGGACTCAGCTGGTGCCGCCTATCTGCTGACCGGCCCCGGCGAGCAGCCGCTGCCCGGGCTGGCCGGCGGCGGCCAGGCGACGGTCACCGTGCCGGCCGCCAGGTCCGGTGGCCCGGCGGTGATCTGGACCGCCGACGTCACCCGGGTGCTGCCGGGCAGCGCCGAATGGGACGCCGTGATCGGGCCGCTGGTAGCCGGGCGGCTCAACGCCGTGCTCACCGGGGAGGAGACGTCGCCGGCTCCGCGCTGGGCCCGGTCCGGTGCCATCTACCGGCTGACCCCGGTGGACCGCCGGCCGCGCTGAGTCACCGACGTACCATGAACGCATGGTTTCCCCCTCCGGTCCGGTCCCCCCGCCCAGTTCCGGGCAGGTGACCGACGCGCTGGCCCGGGTCATCGACCCCGAGATCCGGCGCCCGATCACCGACCTGGGCATGGTCAAGAGCGTCGGCATCGCCCCCGACGGCAGCGTCGAGGTGACGGTCTACCTGACCGTCTCCGGCTGCCCGATGCGGGACACGATCACCCGCGACGTCACCGCCGCGGTCGCCGCCGTGCCGGGCGTCACCGGGGTGAAGGTGACCCTGGACGTGATGAGTGACGAGCAGCGCCGGGAACTGCAGTCACGGCTGCGCGGTGGCCATCCCGAGCGGGAGATCCCGTTCGCCCAGCCGTCCTCGCTCACCCGCGTCTTCGCGGTCGCCAGCGGCAAGGGCGGGGTCGGCAAGTCCTCGGTGACCGTCAACCTGGCCGCCGCGCTGGCCGCCGTGGGCCAGAAGGTCGGCGTTGTCGACGCCGACATCTACGGGCACTCGGTGCCCCGGATGCTGGGCGTGACCGGCGTGCCCACCCAGGTCGGGCAGATGATGATGCCGCCGTCGGCGCACGACGTGAAGGTCATCTCGATCGGGATGTTCGTCACCGGCAACGCACCGGTGGTATGGCGGGGCCCGATGCTGCACCGGGCGGTACAGCAGTTCCTGGCCGACGTCTACTGGGGCGACCTCGATGTGCTGCTGATGGACCTGCCACCGGGCACCGGCGACGTCGCCATCTCGGTCGCCCAGCTGCTGCCCAGCGCCGAGCTGATCGTGGTCACCACCCCCCAGGCGGCTTCGGCGGAGGTGGCCGAGCGGGCCGGCGCGATCGCGGTGCAGACCCATCAGCGGATCACCGGCGTGATCGAGAACATGTCCGGCCTGCCCTGCCCGCACTGCGGCGAACTGGTGGAGGTGTTCGGGTCCGGCGGCGGCGAGGCAGTGGCGGCCGCGCTGACCCGGCTGACCGGCACCCCCGTCCCGATGCTGGGCCAGGTCCCGATCGACGTCCGGCTGCGCGAGGGCGGGGACACCGGTGTCCCGCTGGTGCTCAGCGCGCCGGAGTCAGCCGCCGCCCGGCAGCTCACCGGCATCGCCGATGGGCTGGCCAGCCGGGGCCGCGGGCTGGCCGGCCGCCCGCTCGGCCTGTCCCCGGTTTAGGGACCAGATCCTCAGGTCGCCTCGGGGTCGTAGGGCGGGCTTTCGCCCGGCGCCAGCGCCGGCGCGGTCCCGGTCACCGTGGCCAGCGGCTCGGAGCCGGTCATGCCGTGAACGTCATCCAGCAGGTGCTTGCGCACGAAGTTGCGCGGGTGAAGGTCGGCGATGTCGAAGTCGGAGAACTCTGGTCCCAGCCCTTCCCGCAGGTCGTCCCGGGCGCCATCGGCCAGCCGGCGCAGTTCCCGCAGGGCCCGGCCGGCCTGGGCGGCCACCTTAGGCAGCTGATTCGGGCCGAAGATCACCACCGCGATGACCGCGAGCACCAGCAGCTTGCCGATGGACAGGTCGAAAAGCACAGGCGGATCTCCAAGCGGCGTGACGCCGCACCATAGTTAGCCGGTTGCTCCCAGCATAAACTCACGGCGTCAGCCAGGACAGCAATCGGTGCAGCCCCTGGGCCAGCCGGCCGAGCAGGCCGGGCGCACTGTCGTGCGGCAGCGCGGCCACCACCTGGCCAACCATGTCCGGCGGCGCCGCGGCAATCAGCGTGTACACGTAACCGCGTGCTGACCAGGCAAAGCTGAGGTCGTCCGGATCGTTCGCATACACCTGATGACCCGCCAGCGCAATCTGCGACCAGCCACCGAGGGTGGCCGGCAGATGCCCGTGCTGGACGAAAACGGAGACGACCGACAGGCCGTCGGAGTAGTCGAGGTCCACCACCCGGCCGGCCTGGGTGCCATCTTCCCTGGCACTGATCAGCGTCAGCTGGCCCAGCGCCGGGCCGGGCAGCGGCCAGCCGTCCGCCCGCAGCCGGCTGATCTGGGCGGCGGCCAGCATGGTCCGCCATGGCCCGGCGCCCGTGTTCGGCTCCCCGGTCGCGGCCGCCCGCCCCAGGCTGAGCTCGGTGAAGCTGACGTTACTGATCATGTGCGCCCGGGTGTCGAACGTCTCCTTGCGCAACGGGAGCCCGGTGGAACTGTCCAGCCAGAACCAGGCGGCCAGGCTGCCGCTCCGGCGGCGCACCGAGACGATCCGGGCCGGCCGGCCACCGAGCCCCGGCCGGTCACGGCCACCAGGTAGTGCGCGCCCAGCAGCGCGACCAGCCGGGGGGTCATCCCCAGCACGGTCATCGCGGCCAGGTCGGTGTGGCTGGCCCCGGCCAGCCACACCGGCACCGGCTGGTGCGGCTGGGCTGGCCATTCCGCGGATCCGGAAGGCGCCTGCAGGATCGCCTGTCCGCCGGGCTGGTGCCAGACCTCCACCAGTGAGGTGTGGCCGCCACCCGGGCCCCACCATGCCATCTCGACGCCCTGGTAGGAGACCAGCCGGCTGGCCGCGGCCGCCTCGGCGAGCAGGCGCAGGCCGGCCGCCTGCCCCATGCCAGTTAGCCCCGTGCTGGCGGGCCCCATGCTGGCGCGCCCCGTGTTCGCGTGCCCCGTGCCGTGGGCCGGGCCCGCTGCCGGGCCGGTGTGCCCGCTGCCCACCAGCCCACGCCAGGACGTCAGCACCAGGCCCGTCACCACCAGGCTGATCACCACCGCGGTGGTGATCAGCCGGAGCGCGGCCGGGTCCGTGCCCGGGGACAGGGCCCCGGCGGCTGGCCGGGATCGGAACTGCATCACCGGCTCACGGGACCCCGGCTGGGCTCGGCGCGACCAGGTGGGACGGCGGCACGGGTAGCTGGCCGGTGGTGATCGCATGCTGTTCCATGAACACATCCACGGCCGGGGTGACCTTCGGGCCGGGCGGCGGCCGGTCACCTCCAGCCAGGAACGCCGCCACGGACAGGCCCAGCCCGCCGCCGGCCAGGGCAGCGGTGACCAGCCACCGGCTGCGGCGGCGGCCGGGGGCGGCTGGCTGGGCCCAGCGGACGGGCCGCCGCGATCCCGGCCCCCGGCCAGCGGCCGGGACCAGCGCCAGCAACCGCCAGGTGAGCGCGTCGGCGCCGGCGGCTGGCCGGCGGCCGGGTCGCTGTCGCCGAGCGCGTGCATCCGCCGTTTGAGCAGCCGCAGCATGCCTGCCTCCTGACGGCAGGACTCGCACCTGGCCAGGTGGGCCAGCACCCGCTCCCGCTGCGCGTGACTCAGCTCGCCGTCGATCAGGGCGGACAGCCGCTCGCCCAGGTGACGCCTCATGACCCGCCACCCAGCGACGCCCGGGCGGGTGCGGAATGGCGTGGCCGGCGGTGGCCGAGCGCGTCCCGGAGCTGGGCGCGGCCCCGGTGGATCCGGCTGCGTACCGTGCCCAGCTTGACCCCGAGGGTGGCGGCTATCTCCTCATAGGACAGCCCCTCGATGTCACACAGCACCACCGCCACCCGGTACTCCGGCGCCAGCGCGTCCAGGGCCGCCTGCACGTCGCTGTCCAGTTCGCGCGCGTCGAACGCCTGCGCCGGGGTGGGCTCACCGTCCCTCAGCAGCCCGGCCGCGGCGTCGCCCAGCCCTTCGAACCGGATGCGCTGACGGCGGCGGGCCATGTCCAGGAACAGGTTGGTGGTGATCCGGTGCAGCCAGCCCTCGAAGGTCCCCGGCGTGTAGCCGGGCAGCGAGCGGAAGACCCGCACGAAGACCTCCTGGGTCAGGTCTTCCGCGTCGTAGCTGTTGCCGGTGAGACGGTACGCCAGCCGGTAGACCCGGGCCGAATGCTCCCGGACCACGTCATCCCAGCTCGGCGGTGTCCAGCCGGTCATGTCACCCAATCCGAGTGCCTCCCGTGGCCTCGCGGCCCCCGACCAGCATTATCCCCTGATGAACGCACCAGCGGCCCGGCTGGTTCCCAGGTCACGCCGTGTGACGGTAGGCTGCCGCGCGGGGATGTTCCCCGACCCGGCCTGTCCCCGGCAACTGGAGGCTGGCAGCGTGGGCGCAGAGGCGATCGCGGCGTACGTGGCGGAGTTCCTCCCGGAAGACGAGCCGCTGATCGCCGCACGCGGCAACGCCACCCGGATGGGCGGTGCGCCGCCGGTCAGCCCGGTGGTTGGGGCCGTGCTGCGGTTCATCGCTGCCGCGGTCAGTGCCCGGGCGGTGGTGGAGATCGGCACCGGCTGTGGCACGTCCGGGATCTGGCTGCTGCGCGGCATGCGCCAGGACGGCGTGCTGACCAGCGTGGACGTGGAGACCGAGCACCAGCGGCTGGCCCGCCGGGCCTTCACCGACGCTGGCTTCGCCAGCAACCGGTTCCGGCTGATCAGCGGCAAGGCCGCGGACGTGCTGCCCCGCCTCACCGACGGCGGCTACGACCTGGTGTTCTGCGACGCGGACAAGCAGGAGTATCCGGACTACCTGACCGCAGCGCTGCGGCTGCTGCGGCCCGGCGGGGTCGTCGCCTTCGACAACGCCCTGTGGGGCGGGCGGATCGCGGACCCCGGGCAGGACGATCCCGAGACCAGCGCGATCCGCCAGACCGCTGAGCAGATCCGCGAGGACGGCCGGCTGGTGCCGATGCTGCTGCCGATCGGCGATGGCCTGCTGGCGGCGGTCAAGCGGGGCTAACCAGCTCCGGTCAGCCAGGCCAGCAGCAGCTGGGTCCCGAACCCGGTGGCCCCCTTGGCGTTCGTGCCCTCGTCGGAGCTGGACCGGGCCGCCCCGGCGATATCCAGGTGGGCCCACGGGCGGCCGCCGGTGAACTCACGCAGGAACAGGGCGGCATCCACCGATCCGGCCCGCGGGCCGGGCTGGGTGGGCACGTTCGCGAGATCCGCGACCGGGGAATCGAGCCCGGCCCGGTAGTCATCCACCAGCGGCATCCGCCATAGCCCGTCCCCGCTGGCCCGGGACGCGGCCAGCAGTTCCGCCGCGAGTTGCTCGTCGCTGGCATACAGGGCCGCGATCTGGGTGCCGAGGGCGACCCGGGCGGCGCCAGTCAGCGTGGCGATGTCCACCATCACGTCCGGCCGGAGCACCGTGTCGGCGTAGGCGAGCGCGTCGGCCAGCACCAGCCGGCCTTCCGCGTCGGTATTCAGCACCTCCACCGTGCGGCCGCCGAAATGGGTGATCACATCCCCGGGCCGCAGCGCGGAGCCGGACGGCATGTTCTCCGCGGCTGCCACCAGGCCGGTGACGGCCACCCGGACGCCCAGCCGGGCCAGCACCGACATGACCGCGATCACCGCCGCGCCGCCAGCCATGTCCGTTTTCATCTGCTTCATGCCGTCGGCGGGCTTGAGGGACAGCCCGCCGCTGTCGAAGGTGATGCCCTTGCCGATCAGGACGACGTGCCGGCAGGCGCCGGACGGGGTGTACCGGAGCTCTATCAGGCGTGGCGGGCTGGCCGATCCGGACCCGACCGCCAGCATGCCGCCGAACCCCTGCCCGGCCAGTTCGGCCGGTTCCCACACCCGGGCCGCCAGCCCGCTGTGCGCGGCCACCGCCACCGCCTCGCTGGCCAGCCAGGCCGGGTTCTTCCGCGCGGACGGCATGTTGGTGAGATCCCGGGCGAGCGCGACCGCCGCGGCCACCGAGCGGGCCGCCGCCAGTTCATCCTGCCCGTCCGGCGCGTCGACCAGCAGCTTGACTTCCCCCGCCGGGCCAGCCGGTGTCATCGAGAACCGGTAGCCACCGAGCAGCAGTCCCACCGTGAACGCGTGCACCGCGGCGGCGGGCTGCCCCACCAGCGCCGAGGTCAGCACGCTCCGGCCGGCCGCCGCCCGGCGCCCGATCGCGGCACCCGCGGCCCGCATCGCGGCCGGGGTGCCGTCACCCAGCCCGAGCAGCAGGAACGGCCCGGGGCCACCGGGGCGGCCCGGCACCGCGGCGGAGAACTCACCGGCGGCCGGCGCCACCTCACCGTGGGCCGCGAGTTCGGCTGCGGGCACCCCCAGATAGGAGTCGATGCCAGCCGAGGCCAGCTGCTCGGCGGGCAGCACGACCAGGTCAGCCGCCTGGCCTCTGTCACCCGGCCCGGCCAGGAAGGCAGCAAGCGGTTGCGGGCCGGCCGCGGGAACCGCGGTCAGCCGGGTATCGATAGGCAAGGGGTCAGCCGGTGGCGGATTTGAGCGCGTCCGAGAGCTGAGCCGCCTCGTCAGCCGATAGTTCGACCACAAGCCTGCCACCGCCCTCGAGCGGTACCCGCATCACGATGCCGCGGCCTTCCTTCGTGACCTCGAGCGGGCCATCACCCGTCCGCGGCTTCATCGCCGCCATCATGCCTCCCCTTCCTCGGCGGGGCCGCGCGAGGCCTCAGCGAGGCCCGCCACCGGACCGCCGGTGGCTGCGGCGAGTACGACTGATTCACAGCCGTGTCCATCTGTACGTCTATTATCCAGGGTTCCGGCCCCGGATGGTAATGATCAGCACCCTGATAGCCCAGACTGGAGGCGTGCACGCTCGTTCGGCGCTGTTCGACCTGTACGGCGATCATCTGCGCGCACGGGGCTCGCAGGCGCCGGTGTCGGCGCTGGTCCGGCTGCTCGCGCCGGTGGGCATCGGTGCGCCAGCGGTGCGGACCGCCGTCTCCCGGATGGTCCGGCAAGGCTGGCTGGCTCCGGTCCGGCTGCCGGACGGTCCCGGCTACCTGCTGACTCCGCGCGCCGCCCGGCGGCTCGATGAGGCGGCCGAGCGTATCTACCGGCAGCGGGACCAGCCATGGGACGGGTGCTGGCATGTCCTGATCGTGGAGCGGCCGCGGGATCGGGCCCACCGGCAGCGCGTCCGGGCCGGGCTGCGCTACCTGGGATACGCGCCGCTGGACGAGACAACCTGGATCAGCCCGCGCGGCTCGGTGGAACTGGACGCGCTGCTGGCGGCAGAACGGCTGCACGCCGAACCGTTCCACGCCAGTTACCAGGGGGATCCGCGCGGGCTGCTGGCCCGGGCCTGGGATCTGGACGGGCTGGCCCGGGCCTACCGGTCCTGGCTGGCCAGCGCGGACGGCCTCATCGCCGCAGCCGGGCCAGCGGCCAGCGACGAGACCGTCTTCGCGCTGCGGAGCCTGCTGGTCCACGAGTGGCGCAAGTTCCTGTTCACCGATCCCGGGCTGCCCACGGCGCTGCTGCCGCCGGGCTGGCCGGGCCACGACGCGGCCCGCCTGTTCCAGGCCGAGTCGGCGCGGCTGTGGCTGGCCGCGTCCCGTTTCGTCGACCGCTGCTTGCGGGCAGATCAGCCAGCGGCAGCGCCACCCATGGCCGGAAGCAATGGCCGTGACTGACGCCGGGCTGGCCCGTCCTGGCCGGGCGGTGAACCACCTACTGCCGGATCACCGGCGGCTCACCAGACCCGGTCGTGCCCGGTAACCGGTGGCCCGGCCGCTGTCCAGTTCCTGGCCCGGGCGAGACGATCTGCTCGGCGAAGTTCGTCGGCAGGGTCAGAAAACGCAGCCCGCCGGAAACACCCGGCCAGGTGATCATCGACGATGCCGCACGCCTGCAGGGCCGCGTAGACGGTGACCGGCCCGGTGAAGGTGAAGCCCAGCCGCCGCAGTTCCCGCGCGCAGGCCGTGGACCCCGCCGTCCGGGCCGGCACGTCGGCCGTCGTCACCGGCGGCGGGGCGGCGGCGTCCCGGTAGCGCCACACCAGCGCCGCCAGGCCACCGGGAACCGCCAGTGCCGCCCGGGCGTTGCCGATCACCGCGCTGATCTTGGCCCGGTTGCGGACGATCCCGGCATCGGCCAGCAGCCGGTCCACGTCCGCGGCGCCGAAGGCGGCGACCGCGGCCGGGTCGAAGCCCGCGAAGGCGGCACGGAAATTCTCCCGCTTGCGCAGGATCGTCAGCCAGGACAGCCCGGACTGGAAGGCCTCCAGCGACAGCCGCTCGAAGATCCCCAGGTCATCGGTGACCGGGACGCCCCACTCCTGGTCGTGATAGGCGAGGTAGTCGGGGGTGCCCACCGCCCATGGGCAGCGCAGCAGGCCGTCTGGGCCGGGGGCCGGCCCGGCTCCCTCACTCACCGGCGTCCTGCTCCGGCCGGCCATCGGGCGCGCCGCGGCCGTCCTGCGCCTCGGCCAGGGCCCGGCGCAGCGTCGCGATCTCGACGTCCCGTGCGGTCATCGCCCGCGCGATCATCCGCAGCGCCTCGTCGGTGACCGCCGCGTTGTACCCCAACAGCGACAGGGGCGGGCGCAGCAGTGACACCTCGGGCGCCGTCACCTCGCTGGCTCGCCATGGCGCCGCATCCGGCGGGAACATCGCCATCTGGCCGGCCCGCCCGCGGGCGGCCAGGAGCGCACCCGCCACGATGCCGGCCGCCGCTACCAAGAGCACTATCGGCACAGTACGAATCGTGCCATGCTCGGCGGGTGAATCCAGCCACCCGGCTGCTGGCCGTCGCGGCCAGCCCGGAGCAGGCGGCCCGTGCCCGGGCCGACGGCGCCGACCTCATCGATGTCCGGGGCACTACACCCGGCGCGCTGGCCAGCATCCGGGCCAGCCTGCCCGCCGCGGTGCTATGGTCCGGCCCGGCAGGCACCGGCACCGCTACCAGCACCGGTCAGGCCGAGCCGTTCGATGCCGACCGGCTTGCCAGCACACCGGCCGGCGTGGCCGCCGCCGCCGCGATCGGGACCTGGCTGGGGCTGCCGGTCATCCGCTCCCGGCACACCCGGGCCGCCCGCCGCGCGATCGACATGACCCTGGTCATCGGCGGCACCCGCCGCCCGGCCCGCACCCTGCGCGGCCTGGCCTGAGCGCTGGGGCCGCCGGCCGCGCCGCCCCTGCGGCCGGCCGGGCTACCCGGTGCCGTTCCCGTCGGCAGGCACCGCGGAGCCGAGAGCGCCGCCGTTGCTGTGCGCGGCCCGGATGATCCGGACCACCTCCTCCGGCTCGTCGGCGATGCTCAGCAGGTCCAGGTCGGCCGGGGCGACCTTGCCCTGGCCCACCACGGTCTCCCGCAGCCAGGACAGCAGCCCGGACCAGTAGCCGCTGTCCACGAGCACGATCGGGAACTTGGTGATCTTCCCGGTCTGGACCAGTGTCAGCGCCTCGAACAGTTCGTCCAGGGTGCCGAATCCGCCTGGCAGCACCACGAACGCCTGTGAGTACTTGACGAACATGGTCTTGCGGACGAAGAAATAGCGGAACTCGAGGCCGATCTCGACGTAGTCGTTCAGGCCCTGCTCCAGCGGCAGTTCGATGCCCAGGCCCACCGAGGCGCCGTTGGCCGCGGCAGCGCCCTTGTTGGCCGCCTCCATGATGCCGGGCCCACCGCCGGTGATCACCGCGTAGCCCGCCCCGGCCAGCCCGGCGGCGATCCGGGTGGCCAGTTCATACTGGCGGGTGCCCGGCACGGCCCGGGAGGAGCCGAAGATGGACACGGCCAGCCCGAGTTCGGCCAGCAGGCCGAAGCCCTCCACGAACTCGGCCTGGATGCGCAGCACCCGCCACGGATCGGTGTGCACCCAGTCGCTGGGGCCGCGCCGGTCGAGCAGCCGCTGGTCCGTGGTCGTCTTCGGGATGGCCTTGCCCCGCAGCACGGCCGGTCCCTGCCGGCGCACCCGCCGGCGTGGCTCTGGTTGCACGTTCATGTCCTGCCACGGTAACCCAGTCCAGCCGCAGGTCAGCACGACCGGGCAGATCACCGCCGGCGGCCCGGGCGGGTCACCGGAATCGTCACCCGGCGGCCGCCCGGCCCCGGTCAGCCATTCATGCCATGGTCGCGCAGGATGTCGTTCAGCACCGCCTTGTCGTGCCGCGCGCCCGCCGGCAGCCGCTTGAGCACCAGCACACAGGGCATGCCGAACTCACCGCCGCCGAACTTCCGCGCCCGGGTGCCGCCTACGCAGACCGACCAGGCGGGTACCTCACCGCGGGGCAGTTCCTCGCCCGTCTCCACATCGATCACGTGCGAGCTGCGGGTCAAGATCGTGCCCGCGCCGAGCACGGCCCCGGTGCGGACCCGGGCCCCTTCCACCACCATGCACCGCGAACTGATGAAAGCGTCGTCCTCGATGACCACCGGCACCGCGTTCGGCGGCTCCAGCACGCCGCCGACACCGACCCCGCCGGCCAGATGGACGTTCCGGCCGACCTGGGCGCAGGACCCGACCGTGGCCCAGGTGTCCACCATGGTCCCGGTGTCCACGTAGGCGCCGATGTTCACGAACGAGGGCATGAGCACGCAGCCGGGCGCGATGTAGGCGCCCCAGCGGGCGATTGCGCCCGGCACCACCCGCACCCCGTCCAGCCGGGTCTTCAGCGGCACCCGGTCGTGGTAGCGGAAGTCCCCGGCAGCCGATTCCGCCATGGGCAGCAGCCGGAACGCCAGCAGGATCGCCCGCTTGGCCCGTTCGTCCACCACGATGTCGCCGGTCGCCGGGTCGGGCCAGGCGACCCTGGCCTCGCCGCGGTCGAGCGCGTCCACCGCCCCGGTCACCAGCGCCCGGGCAGCCGCATCGCCCGGGCCCAGGTCAGCGCGCCGCTGCCAGAGTTCGTCCAGTTCGCCCGGCAGCGATGCGGGCGCGGCGGAAGCAGCAGTCATGCCGCCGATGCTAGAGGCTCCGGCAATGGGGCGCTGGATTGGGGAGCGGGTCATCCGCGGCCGGATGGCAAGGCGGACGCAAGCTCGCCGTGGCGGGCAGGCCACCCGGCGGCCGGTCCGGCGAGCTTGCCCTCGCCGGTCCGCCCCGGCCGGTACCGTCGAGATGTGCCGACCAAAGCCGCCCGCCGTGGCCTGCGGCCAGCCGCACTGCTCCTGATCATCGTCCTGGCCGCCGGCGCGGTGTACCTCGCCTTCCAGCACGGCACCAGCGTGCTGAATCCGACCGGCTGCCAGGCGGGCGCGGGCCAGTCGGCCATTTCCCTGGACCCCGAGCAGGCCGCGATCGCCGCCACCATCGCCGGGGTGGCCCACCACCGGGCCATGCCACGCCGCGCGGTGGTGGTCGCCTACGCCGCCGCCATGCAGGAATCCAAGCTGCAGAACCTCAGCTATGGCGACCTCGACTCGGTCGGGGTGTTCCAGCAGCGGCCGTCAGAGGGCTGGGGCCCGGCCCGCAAGCTGCTCAACCCGGTCTACGCCAGCACCAAGTTCTTCCAGGCGCTGGCCAGCGTGCCCGGCTACCAGCGGCAGCCGGTCTACCGTGCGGCCCAGGCGGTGCAGCACAGCGCCGATGGCTACGCCTACAGCCAGTACCAGCAGGAGGCGACGCTGCTGGCGGCCGACTTCACCGGCCGCTCCGCGCACGCGGTGTGGTGCTGGCCGGACGGCGGCGACCCGCCCCGGGCCAACCTGGCCGCGGCCCGGCGGGCACTGACCGCCACCTTCGGCCCGGTCGGCTCGGAGCAGCTGACCGCGCCCCAGGACGCCCCCAGCCTGCTGGTGCCCGCCACTCATGCGCAGCTGGGCTGGGCGGTCGCCGCCTGGCTGGTGACCCACGCGGCCAGCTACGGGATCCACCAGGTGAGCTATGCCGGGCTGCGCTGGCGGTCGGCCACCGGCGGCAACGGCTGGACCCGGGATCCGCGGCCGGCCGTGCAGGGGGCGGTACTGGCCAGCTGATAGCCTGCCGTCCCGGCCCGGGCAGCGGCGTGACCGCGCCATACTGGCCGGAGAACCGCGATACTGGAGCCAGACCGCTGCGGTCAGCGCCGGGAAAGTATGTGCCGGAAGAGGAGTTCCGACGTGACCTACATCATCGCCCAGCCCTGCGTCAACATACTCGACAGGTCGTGCATCGAGGAATGCCCCGTCGACTGCATCTACGAGGGCGAGCGCATGCTCTACATCCACCCGGACGAGTGCGTGGACTGCGGGGCCTGTGAGCCGGTCTGCCCGGTTGAGGCGATCTTCTACGAGGACGACGTGCCGGACCAGTGGAAGGACTTCTACCGGGCCAACGTCGAGTTCTTCGAGGACCTGGGCTCGCCAGGTGGCGCATCCAAGGTCGGGAAGATCGGCAAGGACCACCCGATCGTGTCGGCGCTGCCGCCGCAGGGAGAGCAAAGCTGACCCTCGCCGCCCGCCTGCCCCGCTTCCCCTGGGACCTGCTGGCCCCACACCGGGAACAGGCGCGCGCGCACCCGGGCGGGATCGTGGACCTGTCGGTCGGCACCCCGGTGGACCCGGTCCCGGCCGTGGTCCAGGCGGCACTGGCCGCCGCGGCCGACTCCCCCGGCTACCCCACCACGCAGGGGACGGCGCGGCTGCGGGAAGCGGCGGCCGGCTGGCTGGCCCGCCGGCACGGGGTGACCGCCGACCCGGCCGCGGTGCTGCCGGTGATCGGCAGCAAGGAGTTCATCGCCGGGCTGCCGGCGCTGCTCGGCTGCGGTCCCGGCGACGTCGTGGTCCACCCGGAACTGGCCTACCCCACCTATGACATCGGCGCGCGGCTGGCCGGTGCCGAGCCGGTGGCGGCAGACGGGCTGGCCAGCCTCGGGCCACGGCCGGTGGCGCTGCTGTGGGTGAATTCCCCGGCCAACCCGACCGGCCGGGTGCTGCCCGCGGCGCACCTGCGGAAGATGGTGGACTGGGCCCGTGAGCGCGGCGCGGTGGTCGCTGCCGACGAGTGCTACCTGGACCTGGGCTGGGACGCCGAACCGGTGTCGGTGCTGCATCCCGATGTGTGCGGGCCGTCCCGGCAGGGGCTGCTCGGGGTGTACTCGCTGTCCAAGCGCTCGAACCTGGCCGGCTACCGGGCGGGTTTCGTCACCGGCGACCCCGCGCTGGTGGCCGAACTGCTGGAAATCCGGCGGCACGCCGGGATGATGATGCCCGGCCCGGTGCAGGCGGCCATGACCGCCGCGCTGGCCGACGACCGCCATGCCGACCAGCAGCGGGCCCGCTACGCGGCCCGGCGGGACCGGCTCCGGGCCGGGTTCGCCGCGGCCGGCTGGCGGGCCGAGCATTCCGAGGCGGGCCTGTACCTGTGGCTCACCAGGGACGGCCTGGACGGCTGGGGCAGCGTCACGCTGCTGGCCGGGGCCGGGATCCTGGCCGCCCCCGGCGAGTTCTACGGGCCGGCCGGCCGGGCGCACATCCGGGTCGCCCTGACCGCCACCGACGAGCGCGTGGACGCCGCCGTCAGCCGCCTGGCCGCCCTCGGCTGACTCGCCATCAGGGCTGCGCAACGGATCGCCGATTAACGCCTCAAATCCGCAATAAATCACCTGCTTGATGCAGGATCTGCGCGTATCGCCTGCTCAGGCAGCCTTTTAGGCTGGGATGACCATTGTCAGCGATGCCACCGAGGATGGATGGATGCGGCCCAGGAGCTACCTGATGTGCCCACCGGCGCATTACACGGTCAGCTACGCGATCAATCCGTGGATGACCGGCACTGACCCGGTGGATCCCGGGCTGGCCATGTGGCAGTGGCAGGCGCTGCGGGCCACCTATGAATCCCTCGGCCACCAGGTGCGGCTCATCGAGCCGGTACCCGGGCTGCCGGACATGGTGTTCGCCGCCAACGGCGGCACCGTGATCGGCGGCCGCGTGCTCGGCGCCCGCTTCCGCCACCCGGAACGGGCCGCCGAAGCCCACGCCTACCTCGGCTGGTTCGGCGCCCAGGGCTATCAGCCGGTGCACCAGCCGAGCGTGGTCAACGAGGGCGAGGGCGACCTGGTCTTCACCGGCAGCGCCATCCTGGCTGGCTACGGGTTCCGCACCGAGTCATCCGTTCAGCATGAGCTGACGGCGGCGTTCGGGCTGCCGGTCATCCCGCTGCGGCTGACCGACCCGCGCTTCTACCACCTGGACACCGCGCTGGTGGTGCTGGCGCCGGGAGTGGCCGCCTACTACCCGCCCGCCTTCGACGACGCCGCCCGGGCGGCACTGGCCTCTCACTTCGGCGAGCTGATCGAGGCCAAGGACGAAGACGCCGAGGTGCTGGGCCTGAACGCAGTCAGCGATGGGAATCACGTGATACTGCCGGTCCAGGCGGGCAACCTGGCCGCCCAGGTCGCGGCCCGCGGCTTCCAGCCGGTCGGGGTGGACATGTCGGAGTTCCGCAAGGCAGGCGGCGGCCCCAAGTGCTGCACGCTGGAACTGCGGGGACCAGGAGGAGAGCGATGACCAGCAGCGGCGAACTGCGTGCCCTGGCTGACACCTACGGCGCGCACAACTACCACCCGCTCCCGGTCGTGATCGCCGAGGCGGAGGGCGCCTGGGTGACCGACGTCGAGGGCCGCCGGTACCTGGACCTGCTCGCCGCCTATTCGGCGCTCAACTTCGGCCACCGCCATCCCCGGCTGGTCGCCGCCGCCCAGCGGCAGCTGGCGCGGGTGACGCTGGTCAGCCGGGCATTCGAGCACGACCAGTTCGGGCCGTTCTGCGCGGAACTGGCCGAGCTGGCCGGCCTGGAGATGGTGCTGCCGATGAACACCGGCGCGGAGGCGGTCGAGACCGCCATCAAGGCCGCGCGCAAATGGGGGTACGAGGTCAAGGGCGTGCCGCCGGACCAGGCCGTGATCGTGGTCTTCTCCGGGAACTTCCACGGCCGGACCACCACCATCGTCAGCTTCTCCACCGACCCCGACGCCCGGGATGGCTATGGCCCGTACACCCCCGGATTCCGGATCGTGCCCTACGGGGACACGGCGGCGCTGGCCGCGGCCATGGATTCGCGGGTAGTGGGGGTACTGATCGAGCCGATCCAGGGCGAGGCCGGGGTGATCGTGCCGCCGGCGGGCTACCTGGCCGCCGTGCGCCAGCTGTGCACCAGCCATGGCGCGCTGATGATCGCGGACGAGATCCAGTCCGGGCTCGGCCGCACCGGCGCCACCTTCGCCTGCGAGCACGAGGATGTCGTCCCGGACATGTACCTGCTCGGCAAGGCGCTGGGCGGCGGCATCGTGCCGGTGTCGGCGGTGGTGTCCTCGCGCCAGGTGCTCGGCGTGTTCCGGCCGGGGCAGCACGGATCCACCTTCGGCGGCAGCCCGTTCGCGTGCGCGGTCGGGCGCGAGGTGATCGCGATGCTGGCCACCGGCGAGTACCAGGAACGGTCCGCCAAGCTGGGCACGCACCTGCACGACCGGCTGTCCGCGCTGCCCCGGGAGGAAGTGGCGCAGGTGCGCGGCCGCGGGCTGTGGGCGGGGGTCGAGTTCACCCGGCTGGGCGGCCGGGAGGCGTGCGAGCGGCTGGCCGCCCGGGGCGTGCTGGCCAAGGACACCCACGGCACCACGATCCGGCTGGCGCCGCCGCTGACCATCTCCGGGCCGGACCTGGACTGGGCGCTCGACCAGATCGCCGACGCGATCGGCTAGCGGACCCGGCACCAGGACCCGCCGGGCACGCTAAGCGTCCCCGGGCCCGCCCAGCCGGCGGTACTGGCTGGCGTAGTACAGCAGCGGGCCGGCGTCCGCTCGCGGCTCGGTGACGGCCAGCACCTCGCCGACCACGATGCTGTGGTCGCCGCCGTCGTGCACGGCGGTGGTCCGGCACTCCATCGCCGCCAGCGCGTCGTCCAGGATCGGCGCGCCGGTCCTGGCTCCCGGATGATGCCGGAACGCGTCCAGCTGCCCGGCCAGCGGCCGGCCCCGGGTGGCCAGCCAGCGCGCTGTTTTCTCGGCGTCCTCGGACAGCACCGAGACCGCCCAGGTGCCGGTGGCCAGCACCGCGTCGTGGAACCGGGCGATCTTCTCGGCGCAGAACAGCACCCGGAGCGGATCGAGCGACACCGAGGCGAAGGCGGTCACGGTCATCGCGTGACCGATGCCGTCCAGGCTGGTCGAGACGACCACGATGCCGCTGGCGAACCGGCCGGCCGTCCGCCGGAAGGCCTGCGGCTCGGGGCCGGTCATGGGCCCGTGCCCGGGGTCAGCCGGGGCAGCCGGGCCGGCCGTCTGGTCCGCCACCGGAAGGAGACCGCCAGCCCGGCCCCGGCGCAGACCGCGCCGCCGTACAGGAACCACCGGCCGGCCGCGGTGTTGGTGACGATCACGCTGCCACCGGGGCTGGGCATGGTGAGCAGGACCGAGACGCCGAACCAGCCGAGCGCGACCATCAGGGCGCCCAGCGGCGTGCCCATCCCCCAGCCGCCCAGCAGGCAGCTGGCGAACAGCAGCACGCAGAACACCAGCGCGGCCACCGGCACCGGCCCCGCGCCCCGGCTGAACTGGAAGCAGCCGATCAGGCCCTCCGCCGCGCCGAGCAGGAGCAGGGCGAGGTAGCCGATCCCGACGCTCACCGACGGCGGCCCGCTGCGCGGCGTGCTCTCCACGCAGAGCAGGCTATACGGGCCGGCGGCGCGAGCCCAGCCAGCGGGCCAGGGCCGGTGCTAACGGCCCGCCAGGCCAGCGAACAGGTCCTGCTCCCAGCCATGCGGGCCGGCGCCGGGGCCGCGCGGCCCGGCCAGCAGCGTGTAGAACTCCCGGCCGGTGATCCGCTGGCCCGCCCCGTCCGCCAGCGCGTAGCAGCCGCCCTCCACCGCGACCTGGGTGGCGTGCGCGCGCAGCGCGGCGGTCTTGGCGGCCAGCTGGCCGGTGCCGTCGATCTCGGTGGTGACCTGGCTGTCCGCCACCCCGAACGGCAATTCGGATACCGAACGAACCTGCCGGAACCGCTCCGGGCGATCCGGCCCGAGTTCGATCAGGCTGGCCAGTACCGAGCGGGGCATCGCGGTCGCGTAGGACTTGGCCACCTGCCAGGGCGGGCTGGCGGGCGGCCCGGCCGGGCCGGCCGCCCGATCCGGGCCTAGCGGCTGAGCCGGGCCGGCCGCCAGCTTCACCGCCGCCCGGCTCACCCGGTGCGCCTGGATGTGGTCGGGGTGGCCGTAGTAGCCGTGCGCGTCGTAGGTGACCAGCACCTGCGGCCGGACGTCGCGGATCACCGCGGCCAGCGTGGCCGCGGCCCCGGCCACGTCCGCCTGCCAGAAGCAGCGGGGGTCGGCGTTGTCCGGCAGGCCCATCATGCCCGAGTCGCGCCAGCGGCCGGGGCCGCCGAGAAACCGGTGGTCGGTCACTCCGAGCGCGGCACAGGCCGCGGCCAGTTCGCCGATCCGGTGCTGCCCCAGCGGGCCGCCCGCCAGGTGGGCCAGGCCGGGCGGGATGACCTCGCCCAGTTCCCCCAGCGTGCAGGTGACCAGGGTGACGCCCGCTCCCTGGGCGGCGTAGGCGGCCATGGTCGCCCCGGTCTCGATCGACTCGTCGTCCGGATGCGCGTGCACCAGCAGCAGCCTGCGCTGTTCAGCCACCGGGCGAGCCTACCGAGCGAGCCTGCCGGGCGAGCCTGCCGGCGCCGGGCGGACGGCCGGCTGGCAGGATCGGGGCATGACCGACAGTTTTCCCCGTCAGCATGCCCGGACCCAGGGGTTCAGCCTGGGCGTGCCGCGCTCGTTCCAGATCTCCCCAGACGGCCGCCGGGTGGCCTTCCTGCGCAGCCAGGGCGGCACCGACCCGGTGACCTGCCTGTGGCTGCTCGACACCGGCACCGGCCAGGAGCGGCTGGTGGCCGATCCGGCCACGCTGCCGGCCGGCGAGGACGGCCTGGCCTGGCCGGGCGGCGGCGAAGCCGGCCAGCAGGAGCCGGCCGATGAGCCCGCCGAGGAGCGGGCCCGGCGGGAGCGGTCCCGGGAGCAGGCGGCCGGGATCGTGGCCTTCGCCACCGACGACGCCCTGTCCGTGGCCGCGTTCGCGGTGGCCGGCCGGATTTACCTGGCTGATCTGCGGGCCGGGCCGGGGGACCCGGCCGTCCGCGCCCTGCCGGCCGCCCTGCCCGCACTGGATCCCCGGCCCGATCCCACCGGGCGCACGGTCGCCTACGTGCACACGGGCGCGCTGCGGATCACCGACCTGGCGACCGGTCACCACCGGCAGCTCATCGGGCCGGACGGCGTGCCGGGGCTGAGTTACGGGCTGGCCGAGTTCATCGCGGCCGAGGAGATGGAGCGGCAGCGCGGCTACTGGTGGGCACCGGACGGGTCAGCCGTGCTGGTGGCCAGGGTGGACGTCAGTGGCGTCAACCGGTGGCACATCGCCGACCCGGCCCAGCCGGGCCGGCCAGCCACCGAGGTCGCCTACCCGGCGGCCGGCACCCCGAACGCTGACGTGGCGCTGCTGCAGATCGGCCTGGACGGCAGTGAGTACCTGGTCGACACCGACCGGGACGCCTTCCCGTATCTGGTCACGGTGAACTGGGACGCCGATGACCCGCTGATCGTGGTGCAAAGCCGTGACCAGCGCCGGATGCGGCTGCTGTCGGCCGACCCGGCGCGCGGCGCGGTGGCCGTGCTGCGCGAGGACACCGACGACCGCTGGCTGGACATCGTGCCCGGCGTGCCCGCCAGGACCAGCGACGGCCGGATCGTCTGGACCGCCGACGCCGGCGGCGCGAAGCGGCTGCTGGTCGCCACCGCCGAAGAGTTCGCGGAGAGCAGCCCGGACCCGGTCACCCCGGCCGGCCTGCAGGTCCGGCAGGTGCTGGCGGTCGACGGTGACACGGTCCTGGTCAGCGCCTCCGGCGAGGATCCGGCCCAGATCGGGCTGTGGACCTATGGCCCGGACGGGCTGGCCCAGGTCGCGGGCATGGCGCAGGACGGGGTGACCACGGGCACCCGGGCGGGCGGCACCACCGTGGTCAGCCACCGGTCGCTGCGCTCCGACGGGGTCAGCGTGCGGGTGCTGCCGGCCGGGCAGCCTGGCATCGCCGTCACCTCGCTGGCCGAAACGCCGGACCTGCCCACCCCGCAGCCGGGGATCTTCCCGGCCGGCCCGCGCGGCATCCGGACCGCGGTCCTGCTGCCCTCCTGGCACCGGCCCGGCGACCGGCGGCTGCCGGTCCTGCTCGACCCCTACGGCGGCCCGCACTCGCAGCGGGTGCTGGCCACCCGGGGCGCCTTCCTCACCTCGCAGTGGCTGGCCGAGCAGGGCTTCGCGGTGGTGGTCGCGGACGGCCGGGGCACCCCGGGCCGGGGGCCGGACTGGGACCGGGCGGTCTGGCACGATCTGGCCGGCCCGGTGCTGGCCGACCAGGTCGAGGCACTGCACGCGGCCGCCGAGCGCCATCCCGACCTGGATCTGGCCCGGGTGGCCATCCGCGGCTGGTCGTTCGGCGGCTACCTGGCCGCGCTGGCCGCGCTGCGGCGGCCCGACGTGTTCCACGCCGCGATCGCCGGCGCACCGGTCACCGACTGGCACCTGTATGACACTCATTACACCGAGCGCTATCTCGGGCTGCCCGGTGACGGCGCGGACGACCCGTACCACGCCTGCTCGCTGCTGCCCGGCGCACCCGCGCTCAGCCGGCCGCTGCTGCTCATCCACGGCCTGGCCGATGACAACGTGGTGGCCGCCCACACGCTGCGGTTCTCCTCGGCGCTGCTGGCGGCCGGCCGGCCGCACGCGGTGCTGCCCCTGTCCGGGGTCACCCACATGACGCCGCAGGAGGAGGTCGCCGAGAACCTGCTGCTGCTGCAGGTGGATTTCCTGCGCCGGCGAACTGGGATTGGACTCCGGCCAGCACCGGGTGTAGCAAGGTTCACACGCCGCCGGCCCGGCCGCCGGGCCCGCGTGGTGATATCAGTTGGTTTAACTTCCGAGGTGGAGAGTCAGCCGATGACCCAGGCAGCAACGGCGCCGGAGAAGACCCGGGCGCAGATCCCCGAGCGCACCTTGCGCAAGGACCCGTGGTGGCGGCAGCCGGCCATCAACGCCGCCGCGCTCGCGGTGGTGGTGATCTACCTGACCTGGGCGTCGCTGGTCAACCGGGACTACTTCTGGCAGCCCTACATCTCGCCGCTGTACTCGCCGTGCCTGGTGACCACCTGCACCAGCGGCGCCGGGGTTGACTGGATCCCGTGGCTGACCTGGCTGTCCCCGGCGGTCCTCATCATCGGCGGGCCGATGGGTTTCCGGCTCACCTGCTACTACTACCGCAAGGCCTACTACCGGGCGTTCTGGCGGGCCCCGGCCGCCTGCGCGGTGCGGGAGCCGCACGCCAGGTACACCGGCGAGACCCGGTTCCCGCTGATCCTGCAGAACGTGCACCGGTACTTCTTCTGGATCGCGCTGGCCTTCAACGTGATCCTTTCCGCCGACGCGGTGATCGCGTTCCGCAACCACGACGGGCAGTGGGGGCACATGGGGCTGGGCACGCTGGTGCTGCTGGTCAACGCCGTCCTGCTCTGGCTGTACTCGCTGTCCTGCCACGCCTGCCGGCATGCCGTCGGCGGCCGGCTCAAGCACTTCTCCAAGCACCCGGCCCGCTACTGGCTGTGGACCCAGGTGTCCCGGCTGAACGCCAGCCACATGCAGTTCGCGTGGATCTCGCTGGGCTGGGTGCTGTTCACCGATCTGTACATCCGGCTGGTCGCGAGCGGTGCCATCACCGATCTTCGCTTCTTCTAGGCAGCAGGCGGAAGGTGCACCGCACAGATGACTGACATCGAACGGCTCTCCTACGACGTAGTGGTGATCGGCGCCGGCGGCTCCGGGCTGCGGGCGGCGATCGAGGCCCGGCAGGCGGGCTGCAAGACGGCCGTCATCTCCAAGTCGCTGTTCGGCAAGGCGCACACGGTGATGGCCGAAGGCGGCTGCGCGGCCGCGATGGGCAACGTCAACCCGAACGACAACTGGCAGGTCCACTTCCGCGACACCATGCGCGGCGGCAAGTTCCTCAACAACTGGCGGATGGCCGAACTGCACGCCAGGGAGGCGCCCGACCGGGTCTGGGAACTGGAGGCCTGGGGTGCGCTGTTCGACCGCACGCCCGACGGCAAGATCAGCCAGCGTAACTTCGGCGGCCACCAGTACCCACGGCTGGCCCACGTCGGCGACCGGACCGGGCTGGAGATGATCAGGACGCTGCAGCAGCGCACGGTGGCCCTGCAGCAAGAGGACGCGCGGGAGCACGGCGACCCCGAGGCCATGCTGAAGGTCTTCGCCGAGACCACCGTCACCCAGTTGCTGGTGACCGGCGGGAGGATCGCCGGCGCGTTCGGCTATGTGCGGGAATCCGGGCAGTTCGTGGTGTTCGAGGCGCCCGCCGTGATCCTGGCGACCGGCGGGATCGGGAAGACCTTCAAGGTCACCTCCAACTCCTGGGAGTACACCGGGGACGGGCACGCACTGGCGCTGCTGGCCGGGGCGACGCTGCTGAACATGGAATTCGTGCAGTTCCACCCCACCCACATGGTCTGGCCGCTGTCGGTGCGCGGCCTGCTGGTCACCGAGTCGGTCCGCGGTGACGGCGGGGTGCTGCGCAATTCCGAGGGCAAGCGGTTCATGTTCGGCTACGTGCCGGATGTGTTCCGCGCCCAGTACGCCGAGACCGAGGAGGAGGCCGACCGCTGGTACACCGACCCTGACCACAACCGGCGGCCACCCGAACTGCTGCCCCGCGACGAGGTGGCGCGCTCGATCAACGCGGAGGTCAAGGCCGGACGGGGATCCCCGCACGGCGGGGTGTTCCTCGACGTGTCCACCCGGCTGCCCGCCGAGGAGATCCTGCGCAAGCTGCCGTCCATGCACCACCAGTTCAAGGAACTGGCCGACGTGGACATCACCAGGGAGCCGATGGAGGTCGGCCCGGCCCAGCACTACGTGATGGGCGGGGT
Organism: uncultured Actinomycetes bacterium; assembly: GCA_963837105.1. Lineage (GTDB taxonomy): Bacteria > Actinomycetota > Actinomycetes > Streptosporangiales > Streptosporangiaceae > UBA9676. The sequence goes on from CAWIMG010000023.1 coordinate 39,705, forward strand.
GGAGGTGGATCCGGACACCGGGCAGTCGCTGGTGCCGGGCCTGTTCGCGGCCGGCGAGGTGTCCGGTGGCATGCACGGGTCGAACCGGCTGGGCGGCAACTCGCTGTCGGACCTGCTGGTGTTCGGGCGCCGGGCGGGCATGGGCGCGGCCGGTTACCTCGACTGCGCTGGCCGCCCGCCCGCCGGTCAGCGAATCGGAGGTGGCCGCCGCGACAGCGGAGGCGCTGGCCCCACTGGGGCGCAGCGGTGGCGAGAACCCATACACGGTGCACGCCGAGGTGCAGGAGACCATGAGCAGCCTGGTCGGCATCATCCGCACCGAGAACGAGATCAAGACGGCGCTGGCCGAACTGGAGAAGCTGCGCGAGCGGGCTGCCCGGGTCAGTGCCGAGGGCGGGCAGCGCCTACAACCCGGGCTGGCACCTGGCGCTGGACCTGCGGAACATCATGCTGATCGCGGACTGTGTCGCGCTGGCGGCGCTGGAGCGGACCGAGAGCAGGGGCGGGCACACCCGCGACGACTTCCCGCAGATGTCGCCGGAGTGGCGCAAGCTCAACCTGATCTGCTCACTGGCGGGTGACCGGGTGACGCTGAAGCGGCAGCCGATGCCGCCGATGCGCCCCGACCTGCTCGGCCTGTTCGACCGCGACGAGCTGGACGAAGTACTACACCGATAGCGAACTGCCGCCGGCCGCCGCCTCGGTGGACGAGCCAGCTGGCACACCGGCAGGCGAGGAGACGCACTGATGGCGGAGAAGGTATCCCTGCGGATCTGGCGGGGCGACACCGGCCGGGGCGAACTGGTCGATTACCAGACCGAGGTCAACGAGGGCGAGGTCGTGCTGGACATCCTGCACCGGCTGCAGGCCACCCAGGCTGGCGACCTGGCGGTGCGGTGGAACTGCAAGGCGGGCAAGTGCGGCTCCTGCTCGATGGAGATCAACGGGCGGCCGCGGCTGGCCTGCATGACCCGGATGTCCACCTTCCAGCCGGGGGAGCTGATCACGCTCACCCCGATGCGCACCTTCCCGGTGATCCGGGACCTGGTCACCGACGTGTCATTCAACTTCGCCAAGGCGCGGCAGATCCCGTCGTTCACCCCCGACGCCTCGACCGGGCTCGGCGAATTCCGGATGCAGCAGGTCGATGTGCAGCGCTCGCAGGAGTTCCGCAAGTGCATCGAATGCTTCCTGTGCCAGAACGTGTGCCACGTCATCCGCGACCATGCCGACAACGAGCGGGCCTATGCGGGGCCGCGGTTCCTGATGCGGGTCGCCGAGCTGGAACTGCACCCCGCCGACACCGCCGACCGGCGGGAGATCGCCCAGGACGATTTCGGGCTGGGCCTGTGCAACATCACCAAGTGCTGCACCGAGGTGTGCCCCGAACACATCAAGATCACCGACAACGCGCTCATCCCGCTCAAGGAGCGGGTGATGAGCCGCAAGTACGACCCGCTGGTCTGGCTCGGCAGCAAGATCGGGCGGCGCCCGCGGCACGACACCCCGGCGGTGCCGGGCAACAGCAGCTAAATTGCCCGGCCCGGAACTGTTCTGCTGCGGCAAAGGTTTGCGGTGAACGCATTCCCCGGGCCCGGGAATCCGTAGCATGTGTGCTGACCGGGTTAGGGCCGTGCCGGCCCGCCGGGCCTGGAACCTCCCCGGAAGGCTGGCATGTCCCACCTGACCTACCTTGAGGCGGCCGTCGTCGGCCTGGTCCAGGGCGTCACCGAGCTGTTCCCGGTGTCCAGCCTCGGGCACAACGTCCTCATCCCGGCGCTGCTCGGCGGCAGCTGGGCGGCCGACCTCAATGTCGCCACAGCCGAGTCGCCGTACCTGGCCTTCATCGTCGGGCTGCACGTGGCCACCGCGATCGCGCTGCTCATCTACTTCTGGCGGGACTGGATCCGGATCATCGGCGGCTTCTTCACCTCGCTTGGCCACTTCGCCCGGCCCGCGGAAGGCACCCGGCGCTGGCAGCTGCAGGATGCCAACCAGAAGCTGGCGTGGATGGTCATCCTGGCGACCATCCCGGTGGGCCTGGTCGGGCTGAAGTTCGAGCACGAATTCCGGGTGCTGTTCGGCAAGCCCATCCGGGCCGCCATCTTCCTGATCATCAACGGGCTGATCCTGCTGGCCGGTGAGAAGTTCCGCCGTCGCGCGTCGGTGCGGGCGGACCAGGACATCGCGCGGGAACGGGAACTGGTGGCGGCGGGCGGCACCCGCCGGGAGGGCCCGGCCCGGCACGCGGCCGGCCACCAGGCCGACCGGGCGACCGAACTCCAGCACGCGCTGGAATCGGACCAGCGGCTGGCCAGAACCGGCTACCTCAAGACAATCCTGATCGGCTGCGCGCAGATCCTGGCCCTGCTGGCGGGCATCAGCCGGGACGGGGTGACGATGGTGGCGGGCATGTTCGCCGGGCTGTCCCGGGAAGACGCCGCCCGGTTCGCCTTCCTGCTCGCCACTCCGGTCATCCTGGCCGCCGGGGTACTCAAGGTGCCAGATCTGATGGGCCCGCTCGGCAAGGGGATCCGGGGCCCGATCCTGGTCGGCAGCATCCTGTCCGGGGTCGGCGCCTACCTGTCGGTGCGGTTCCTGGTCCGCTACTTCCGGACCCGGACACTGACTCCGTTCGCCATCTACTGCTTCGTGGTGGGTGGCGCCAGCCTGCTCTACCTGGGCCTGATCAAGTAGGACCGGTCAGCCGGTGGCACGGGCGCGGCGGCCGCGCTCCCGCAGCCGCTCTTTGGCGTCGAGCACGGTCTTGCGCAGCCGGACCGTAGCCGGGGTGACCTCGGCGCACTCATCGACCGCGCAGAACTCCAGCGCCTGCTCCAGGCTGAGCAGCCGGGGCGGCACCAGCCGCTCCAGTTCTTCCCCGGTGGACTGGCGCATGTTGGTCAGCTTGCGTTCCCTGGTGATGTTCACGTCCATGTCGTCGGCCCGCGCATTCTCGCCGACGATCATCCCCTCGTAGACCTCCGTCCCGGGCCCGACCAGCAGTGCGCCACGCTCCTGCAGCGAGAAGCAGGCGTAGCTGGTGACCAGGCCGGACCGGTCGGCGACCAGCGACCCGGTGGGGCGCACCCGCATCTGCCCCGACCACGGCTCGTAGCCCTCGAACACGTGGTGGGCGAGCCCGGTGCCGCGGGTGTCGGTCAGGAACTGAGTGCGGAACCCGATCAGGCCGCGGGCGGGCACCGTGTAGTCCAGCCGCACCCAGCCGGTGCCGTGGTTGATCATGTTCTCCAGCCGGCCCTTGCGGACGGCCAGCAGCGCCGTCACCGCCCCCAGGAAGTCCTCCGGCACGTCGATCGTGAGCCGCTCCACCGGCTCGTGCAGCGCCCCGTCGATCTCCCTGGTCACCACGGTGGGCCGCCCGACGGTGAGCTCGTACCCCTCCCGGCGCATGGTTTCCACCAGCACCGCCAGTGCCAGCTCGCCCCGGCCCTGCACCTCCCAGGTGTCCGGGCGGTCGGTGGGCAGCACCCGCAGCGACACGTTGCCGACCAGTTCGCGGTCCAGCCGGTCCTTGACCAGCCGGGCGGTGATCTTCGTGCCCTTCTCCCGGCCGGTCAGCGGGGAGGTATTCACGCCGACCGTCACCGACACGGCCGGCTCGTCCACCGTGATCAGCGGCAGCGGCCGTGGGTCGTCGGCATCGGCCAGCGTCTCACCGATCATGATGTCGGAGATGCCCGCCACCGCGATGATGTCGCCGGGCCCGGCGCTGGCGGCCGGCACCCGTTCCAGCGCCTCGGTCAGGTACAGCTCAGTGATCTTGACCCGCTCGATCGATCCGTCCCGGCGGCACCAGGCCACCTGCTGGCCACGGCTGATGGCGCCGCTGAACACCCGGCACAGCGCGATCCGGCCCAGGTAGGCGGAGGCGTCGAGATTGGTGACGTGCGCCTGCAGCGGGGCGGCCGGGTCATAGGAGGGCGCGGGCACGGTGTCGCGCAGCGCCGCGAACAGTGGCTCCAGGTCCGGCGAGTCGGGCAGGGTGCCGTCGGCCGGCCGGTTCAGCGAGGCCCGGCCCGCCCGCGCCGACGCATAGACGATCGGGAACTCGATCTGCTCCTCGGTCGCGTCGAGATCCAGGAACAGCTCGTAGCAGGCGTCCACCACCTCGGCGATCCGGGCGTCCGGCCGGTCCACCTTGTTGATCACCAGGATGACCGGCAGGCCGGCCGCCAGCGTCTTGCGGAGCACGAACCTGGTCTGCGGCAGCGGGCCCTCACCGGCATCGACCAGCAGCAGCACCCCGTCCACCATGGACAGCCCGCGCTCCACCTCGCCGCCGAAGTCGGCGTGGCCGGGCGTGTCCACGATGTTGATGGTCAGCCCGCCGTGCCGGACCGCGGTGTTCTTGGCCAGGATCGTGATGCCCTTCTCCCGCTCCAGGTCACCGGAGTCGAGCACCCGCTCGGCCACCCGCTCACCCGCCCGGAATGCCCCCGACTGCCACAGCATCGCGTCCACCAGCGTGGTCTTGCCGTGGTCGACGTGCGCCACGATGGCGACGTTGCGCAGGTCGTCCCTGGTGGCGAGGGCTGCGGTTGGCATGGGCATGACAAAGCCTTGGTCCGGGATACGGGTGGATACGGTGATCAACCGCCGTGCTGCCCAGTCTATTTCACCGCCCGCCGCCGAACGGCCGTGCCGTCCGCTCCCTGCCCACGGTCCTCAACGGGTTCTTGAGCGGCTCTTCACGGCTTCTTAACACGGCTTCTGCTGAGATAACGGCCATGCGCGGCAACTATGACTCCCCTCCGGACCCGGTCGCTTACCAGGCCCGCCAGCCCGAGCCAGCGCCCGGCCCGCCGTCCCCCGTGGACGGCTGGTATCCGCCTTACCCGCCTCGCTACTACGACCCGATCGGCGAGGAGCGCTCCGAGGGCCTGCGCCGCCTGTCCAAGCTCACCTGGCGCGCGACCCAGCTCAGCGCGGTCGCCGCGGTTGGCTTCGCGGCCCTGTTCGCGCACACGGCACACAGCTACGCGGCGAATACGGCCGCCACGCTCAAGCACACGGCCAAGCCGACCGCGTCACCGTCGCCGTCGCCGACGCCGACGAAGACCAAGAAGAAGCACCACCACCACCATCACCATGCGGCCGCCGCGGCGGCTTCCCCGGCCAGCGGCGCGTCGGCTCCGAGTGCCGCCGCGGCCGCCCCGGCGCCGGCCCCCGCCCCGCCCACCACCGCGCCGGCACCACCGCCGAGTTCCGCGCCGCCCCCGACGTCATCCGGCGGCAGCTCCGGTGGCGGGTGATGGTGGCCGCTGCGCAGACCACTGGCATCCGCACCTTCCCCGCGCTCGGCACGTATGCCGCGCTGCTGCTCACCGAGCCGGACCGGCTCGACGAGGCCGCCAGCCGGCTCACCGCCGAGCTGCGGGCCATGGATGAGGCCTGCTCCCGCTTCCGCAGCGATTCTGAGCTGTGGCGGGTCAACCACGCCGGCGGGCGTCCGGTCCAGGTCAGCCCGCTGCTGGCGGAGGCGCTGGCGACCGCGCTGAGGGCGGCCGCCGTCACCGACGGCGATGTGGATCCCACCTGCGGCCAGGCGCTGGCCCGGATCGGCTACGACCGGGACTTCGCCACCGCCCGGCAGGACACCAGCGCCCTGACCCAGCCGCCCGCGCCTGCGGCAGGCTGGCAGACGGTTGACCTGGATCAGGCCACCGGCGTGGTCCAGGTCCCGGCCGGGGTCACGCTCGACCTCGGCGCAACGGCCAAGGCGCTCGCCGCGGACCGGGCGGCGGTCGCGATCGCCGCCGCCACCGGCTGCGGGGTGCTGGTCAACCTCGGTGGTGACATCCGGGTGGCGGGCAAGGCGCCAGACGGTGGCTGGCTGGTCGGCATCAGGGACAACGTCACCTTCACCGGCGACGACGACGGCGACACGGCCGGTGGGCCTGGCCCCGCGATCGTCATCAGGGACAGTGGCCTGGCCACGTCGAGCACAGGCGTCCGGTCCTGGCAGCGGGGCGGGACCCGGCTGCACCACATCATCGTCCCCCGCACCGGGCTGCCCGTGGAATCCTGCTGGCGGGCGGTGAGCGTGGCCGCCGCTACCTGCGTGGACGCCAATACGGCCAGCACGGCGGCGATTCTGCGCGGCGAGCAGGCACCCGAATGGCTCGACCGGCTGCGGCTCCCAGCCCGGCTGGTGCATCATGACGGCACAGCCCTCACGATCAGCGGCTGGCCCCCCGACCCGGCCAGCGTCGCAGGAAACCCGGCATGAATCATTTTCTTCACGGTCCCGACCTGTGGTATGCGACCAGGGCGACCGGCCTGGTGACGCTGCTGCTACTGACCGGGAGTGTGATGCTTGGTGTGCTCACCGCGGGCCGGTTCGCCTCCGACCGCTGGCCGCGCTTCCTCACCGTCGGGCTGCACCGCAACCTCTCCCTGCTTGCGGTGGCCTTCCTCGCCCTGCACGTGGGCACCACGGTGGTCGATACCTATACCTCGATCCCGCTGATCGCCGCGTTCATCCCGTTCAGTTCCTCGTACAAGACCATCTGGCTGAGCCTGGGCGCGGTCGCCTGCGACCTGCTGCTCGCCCTGGTGATCACCAGCCTGGTCCGCAACCGGCTGGGCCACCGCACCTGGCGGGCGATCCACTGGATCTCCTATGCCTGCTGGCCGGTCGCGCTCGCGCACGGCCTGGGCATCGGCACCGACCGGAGCACGATCTGGGTATTCGCGATGACCGTGCTGTGTGTCTCAACGGTGGCGGCCGCGGCCACCTGGCGGTTCGTCGTCGGGGTACGGGCTGGTGCCAGGTGACCGCGCTCGCGGTCACCGCCGACCGGGCGCCCGGCCTGCGGCTGCCCCGGTTGCTGGCCGGCGTCTCCTACGCCCAGCCCACGGGGCTGGCCGAGCACGAGCGGCTGTACGGGCCGCTGCCGCTGCCCAGCCACGCCGCGGGCCGGCGCAGGACCAGCCGTTCCCGGCCGAGCGGGCTGGTCGACCTGCTCGACCGGTCCGGGCTGACCGGCCGCGGCGGGGCGGGCTACCCAACCGGAAAGAAGATGCGGTCGGTAATCTCCTCGCCGGGCAGGGCGGTGGTGGTCGCCAACGGCTGCGAGGGGGAGCCCGCCAGCCGCAAGGACCGGCTGCTGCTGGCCCGGCTGCCGCACCTGGTGCTGGATGGGATCACGCTGGCGGCGCAGGCGGTCGGGGCGGACGAGGCCTACCTGGCGGTGCACGGCCGGGAGGAGAACCTGCTGGTCAGCCTGGAAGACGCGATCATGGAGCGGGAGATGGCAGGCCTCGATCCGGTGCCGATCACGCTGGCCGGCGTCCCGCACCGGTACGTCTCCAGCGAGCAGTCCGCCATCGTCCAGTACCTGAACGGCGGGCCGGGCAAGCCGACGTTCGCCCCGCCGCGCCCGAACGAGCGCGGCGTGAAGGGCCGGCCCACCCTGGTCAACAACGTGGAGACGCTGGCCCACGTGGCGCTGATCGCCCGGTACGGGGACGGCTGGTTCCGCGGCGCCGGGCTGCCCTCCGCACCCGGCTCCACCCTGGTCACGGTGTCCGGCGCGGTCGCCCGGCCGGGCGTGTACGAGATCGAGATGGGCACGCCGATCGGCCAGGTGGTGATGCTGGCCGGCGGCCCCTCGGAACGGCTCCAGGGACTGCTGATCGGCGGCTACTTCGGCGGCTGGCTGCCGGCCGAGGTCGCCTGGCCGGTGCCGATGTCGCACGCCGGGCTGCGCTCGGTGGGAGGCGCGATGGGCGCCGGCATGGTGATTGCCCTGCCCGACACCGCCTGCCCGCTGGCCGAGACCGCCCGGGTGGTCAGCTACCTGGCGGAGGAGTCCGCCGACCAGTGCGGCCCGTGCATGTTCGGGCTCCCGGCCCTGGCCGACGCCCTGATCGACCTCGCCTATCAGGGCGGGCGCGCCCGGGCCGTGCGGCAGATCAGCACGCTGATCCCACTGATCGAGAAGCGGGGCGCCTGCCGCCACCCGGACGGGGCCACCCAGCTTGTCCGCAGCGTGCTGAAGGCGTTCCCGGACGAGGCCGACTGGCACGACCAGCAGGGCCCCTGCTACGGCGTGCGGCGGCCGCCGCTGCTGCCTATACCGGCGGACGAAGAGCGGGAATGGGGCTGGGAGTGAGACACCAGCTGCGGGTCAACCCGATCGCCTGCGTCGGTCACGGCATGTGCGCCGAACTGCTGCCCGAGATCATCGGGCTCGACCCGTGGGGATACCCCATCCTGGCCTCCCCCGATGTGCCGCGGCACCTGCTCAGTCACGCCCGTCGCGCGGTGGAGGCCTGCCCGACCCTGGCCCTGCTGATGGACGAGGTCAGCAGCAAGCCGCCCAGCAAGCAGGCGCCGGCCCGGGGCCGGGAAACGGGCGCCGCCCGCAACCGCCGTTGAGAACCCGCTAGCTGTCGCCGCCGCCTCCACCGCCACCGCCGCCCCCGCCGTAGTTGCGGTTGTGCACGCTGGCCGACGGCACCCCACCCGAGCAGGTGACGAACATCGTCACTTCGCTCTGATCGGAGGTGAACGAGACCTGCGCCGTGCTGGTGGGCCCGCGCTCCACGCCGCTGGCCTCGTAGCCCTGCTGCGGGCTCCACGACTGCAGATAGGCGCCGCTCTGGACGCATACCGCCACCACCGTGCCGCCCTGCGAGCTCAGCACCGCGCCGGGCGAGGACTGCTGGCTGGCCGGGGCCTGGCTGGGCACCGGGGTAGCCCGGGTGATGGGCATCGCCACCCCGCCAAGCTGGACGGACGTCGAGGGCGTGGGGGTCGGCAACGGGCTGGCCGACTCGGCTGACTCGCTGGCCAGCGCGCGGTTCACCATCGCCGCGGTCAGCTGCTGGCTGGGCGAGGCGGCGATGCCCCGGCCGAGCACCGACACCGCCAGCAAGCTGGCGCCGGTCGCCGCTGCCGCACCCAGCAGCCAGGCGCCGAGCCCGACCAAGACGCGGGTTCGCACCCCGGCAGGGTGGCCGATCAAAGGTTAAGAGCGGGTAAAGACCGGCACAAGGCACCGACGGCCCGGGTGGCATACCGGATATTCGGGACGGTCAGGCCGGCAGCGGATACCGTCATGTCGTGGCACAGCTGCTGCTGGTGGAGGACGACCCCGCCATCCGGGGTGCGCTGATCCGGGCGCTCACCGAGCGGGGCCATGCGGTGACGAGCATGCCCAACGCCATGGGCGCACTGCAGCACATCCTCGACTCGCCGCCGGACCTGGTCCTGCTCGACCTGGGGCTGCCCGACCTCGGCGGCTACGAAGCACTGCGGATGATGCGCGCGGTCAGCTCGATCCCGGTGGTGGTGGTCACCGCCCGCGACGACGAGACCGAGATCATCCGGGTGCTGGACGCGGGCGCCGACGACTATGTGATCAAGCCGTTCGGGCCCGGCCAGATCGACGCCCGGATCCGGGCCGTGCTGCGCCGGGCCGCGCACGAGGAGCCGGCCGATGGTGGCCCGCTCCGGGTCGGTGGCCTGGAACTGGACCCGCACGGCCATGAGGCCAGCCTGGATGGGACGCGGCTGGACCTGAGCCGGCGCGAGTTCGACCTGCTGCACTACCTGGCCCAGCATGCCGGCCAGGTGGTGACGCGGCGGGATCTGCTGACCCATGTCTGGCGGATGCCCTACGGCGGCGCTGACAAGACCGTCGATGTCCATGTCTCCTGGCTCCGCCGCAAGCTGGGGGAAACCGCCCAGCAGCCCCGCTACCTGCACACGGTCCGCGGGGTCGGGATCAAGCTCAGCGCACCCTGATGAGACTTCGGGTCGTCCTGCTCGTGGTGGCCACCAGCTCGCTGGTGCTGGTCTCGTTCCTGGTGCCGCTGGCGCTGGTGCTGCGCACGTTCGCGGCCGACCGGGCGATGAGCACCGCGACCATCCAGGCGCAGAACCTGGCCCCGCTGGTGACCACGCTCGACCCCGCCAGCCTGCGGCTGGCGGTCGGCCAGGTGAACGCGGAGAACAGGAGCACTCCGGTCACCGTCATCATGCCGGGCGGGACCGAACTCGGCTCCCCGGCGGCACGCACGGCCTCGGTCCAGCTCGCCGCCAGGGGCCGCAGCTTCACCGCCATCACGGCCGCCGGGGCCGAGGTGCTGGTCTCGGTCCAGGGCTTGCCGGCCGGCACCGCGGTCATCCGGGTGTTCGTGCCCACCGCCCAGCTCCGGCACGGTGTGGCCCGCGCCTGGCTGCTGCTCTGTGCGCTCGGGCTCGGGCTGCTCGCGCTCAGCGTGCTGGTCGCCGACCAGCTTGCCCGGTCGCTGATCCGGCCGATCACCGACATGGCCCGGGCCGCCGACGACCTCGCCTCCGGTGACCTGACGGCGCGTGCCGTGGTGGCCGGATCGCCCGAAGTGCGCCGGGCCAGTGCCGGGCTGAACCGGCTGGCCGTGCGGATCGGCGAACTGCTGGCACACGAGCGGGAGACCGTCGCCGACCTGTCGCACCGGCTGCGCACCCCGCTGACCGCGCTCCGCATTGACGCCGAGTCGCTGCGCGATGATGACGAGATGGCCCGGCTGTCGGCCGATGTGAACGCGGTGGAACGGACCGTCAGCGAGATCATCCGGGAGGCCCGGCGGCCGACCGGAGAGGGCAGCGGGCTATGCGACGCGGCGGAAGTGGTCACCGAGCGGGCGATGTTCTGGCAGCCGCTCGCCGAGGACCAGGACCGGCCGATGACGCTGGAGGTCGCGCCGGGCCCGGCGCTGGTCCGGGTCTCCGCCGAGGACCTGGCCGCCTGCATCGACATCTTGCTGGAGAACGTGTTCTCGCACACCGCCGAGGGCCTGGCGTTCGAGGTCCGGCTGAGCCGGCGGGCGGGCGGCGGTGCCTGGCTGGTGGTCGCCGACGACGGGCCCGGCTTCCCGGACGCCGACCCCACCCAGCGCGGCCTGTCCAGCGGCGGATCGACCGGCCTGGGGCTGGACATCGCCCGGCGGATCGCGGAGGCATCGGGCGGCACCCTCACCGTCGGCCGTTCGCCGACCGGCGGCGGCTCGGTGACAGCAGGTCTCGGCCCGCCGGTCCAGCCGCTGGACGCCGCCCGCCGTCACCGGCGGGCGCGTGACCGGCTGCACCTGCGCCCGCGGGACGACGCCGTGGAGTACGGCCCCGACGCGGGGACACCGTGGAGCCTGCTTGGGAGTTCGCGGCTCGACCGGTGACCGCCGCCGCGCTGGGCGGTCACCAGCCCGCTGGCGGCGGCATATGCCGGGACCCCGCTGCTGATGACGGGCGTGCTGCCGGTGTCCTCGCCGGTGGCGGTAGCCGCGTCGACCCCGGCCGCGGCTGGCGAGCGCGGTCGTGCTGACCGCGGCCGCGACCGGCTACTCGCGGACCGTGGTGCGGGCCCCCCGCACCGTGAAGGCGGCCAGCCCGGCGGCGAAGACCAGGCCCGCGCAGATCGCCCCGCCGGTGTCGTGCGGAGGGCGGCCCGGCCAGATCCAGGGGGTGGTCCAGCCCGCGGCCAGCGCGGACTCGGTGATCAGCCAGTAGGCCATCGGACCGGTCCAGCCGAACGCGCCGCCCAGCACGACCGCGGACAGCAGGCCGAGCCCAATCATCCCGCCGACGTTGCGGAGCAGGGCCAGGGCGCCACCGGGCAGGTACCCGCCGGTGGCACCGGCGGCCAGCGCCCCGGCCGCGGCCGCGGTCAGCGTCACCGCGCTCGCCAGCCGCAGCCAGGGCAGCCACCGGCCGGTGGCGCGTTCCGGCTCGCCGAACGGCCCATAGCTGGCCACGGCAATCACCGCGGCGGCCCCGGTCTCGATCACCAGCGGGATCACCTGCCGTGCCGCCGGGCCGCCGGCGATGTTCCAGTGCCAGTGCAGCTCGGCCCAGAGCAGGCCACCGAGTGCCACCAGCAGCCCGGCCGCGGCTGGCATGTGGCGGCTGGCCGCGTGCAGCCAGGCCAGCCGCAGCCAGGCGATTACCGGCCGGGGGGCATGGGCGGGCCGAGCCCCCCGCACCGGGGTGCGGATCCCGGCCGCGGTCATGGCAGCTGCGCCAGGGTGAGCCGGCCGGCCCGCAGCGCGGCCAGGTGGGACGCCAGCCAGGCCCGCTGGGCACCGGCCGGCAGCGCCGCCAGCCGCCGGGCCGCGGCGATGACCTGCTTGGGCGATGGCGCTGGCCCCCCGTTGACCCCCGGTCCCGACAGCCCGGCTGTCTCCAGGAACTGCGGCTGGGCGGCGAACGGCAGGCCCGCCCGGTCGAGCAGGACCGCCTGCACCGCCTGCTGCGCCGGAGTTCCCGGGCCGGCGCCCGCACCCACGACCGCGTGCACAGCCAGCGTCCGCACTTGGCCAGCGAAGTCGGTGAAGGTCACCGCGCTGCTCGTGAACCCGGACGAGCCGACCAGGTTGAGGGTGGCGAGCGGCAGGCGCAGCACCGGCGGCTGGCCGTCGATGGCGGCGGGCGCGCCGAATGGGCCCTCGTTCGCGGTGTACGGCCCGGCCGCCTGCGTGACCCGGACCGGCGCGCCGGGCAGGCCAGCCAGTTCGGCCAGCACCGGCCGCAGCGAGGCGGTCACCCCGGACAGGTAGCGGCGGTAGGCGGGGTTCAGGCACACCGGTCTCCCGGCAGCGTCACCGCAGACCGGCGTGTAGGCCAGCGGGCGGTCGCTGGCCGCATCATGCAGCGCCGGGATGACGATGCCGTCGGCCGCCTGCCGGGCGGTCGTGGCCAGCCCGACCGCGGTCCCGGCCAGGATGGCCCCCGCCACGGTGACCACCGCGGCGGCACGCCGCAGCCCCGGACCGCCGGCCTGGCGGGGCAGCCCCAGCAGGCCCATCGCCGCCATCGTGATCCCGGCCAGCAGCATGATCCGGGCGATCGGCAGGTCCGGCAGGTACGGATAGAAGATGCCCGACGGTGACTGGTAGTTGCCGTTGGAATTGGTCGGCAGGATCAGCGCCCAGCCGCTGGTGTCGCGGAACCCGGTCTGCGACGACATCATCAGCACGAGGAAGCCGCCGAACGCGGCCAGTGGCGCGGCGAACCGGCTGGGAAAGAACGCGCCGACGGCGAACCCGGCGGCGCTGAAGGCCAGCACCGCGAACGCGCCCACCCCTACCCACCACCACGGCGGCGAGCCCTGGACGCCCTGCAGTGCGTAGACCCCGAACATCACGCCAACCAGCGCCAGGTAGCCGCCCACCGCCCAGATGGCGGTCGCGGCCCAGGTGGCCAGCTGAGCCCCGCAGCGGGGGCGGGCGATGGCGGTCATCAGATCGCCCATCCCGCGCCGGCCGTCGCGTGACGCCATCCAGGCGGCCACGGCGGCCACGAACGGCCCGAAGTCGATGATCGTATGTCCCTGGCCCATGTTCCAGAACGTGCGGAATGGCCACAGCAGCGGCTGCGTCGTACTGGGCCGGTAGGAGTCGAACCACAGCAGCGCCGCGATCAGCGGCAGGATGAATGGCATCGCGTTGTGCCGCAACTCCACCCGCAGCAGCCGGGCCGCGGTCAGTGGGGCACCGCTTGCCATGCGCGGCGCGCGCGGCCGCGCCGGGGCGTCGGCGGTGGCGGTCATGGCCGTGCCGCCACGGTCGCGCGGGCCGCCGCCAGCACGGCGCTGTAGCCGCGCTCCAGTGGGGCATCGCCGGCCGCACCGCTGCCCTCACCCCGGGCGACCAGGTCGGCCGGGGTGCCGTGAAACACGATCTGGCCCTTGTCCATCAGCGCTACTTCGGTGCAGGCGGCGCCGACGTCCTCGACCAGATGAGTGCTGACGATCACGGTGGCCCGCTGGCCGAACTCGCGCAGCAGCGTGCGGAACTCCAGCCGCTGCTCCGGATCCAGCCCGGCGGTCGGCTCGTCCAGCAGCAGCAGTTCCGGCTCGTTCACGATCGCCTGCGCGATCCCAGCCCGGCGCAGCATCCCCCCGGACAGAGTGCGCAGCCTGGCACGGGCCCGGTCGCCCAGGCCGACCCGCTCGACCGCCACCGCCACCGCCCGCGGCACCTGGCTGGCCGGCATGTCCTTCAGCAATGCGAAGTACTCCACGAACTCGGCGACCGTGAAGCCGGGATAGTAGCCGAGGCTCTGCGGCAGGTAGCCAAGCCGCCGCCGGATCTCCCGCCGCGGGTGGTAGGCGCCGGGATCGCGGTCGAGCAGGCGCATCCGGCCCGCGGTAGGCGGCAGGACGGTCGCCATCATCCGCAGCAATGAGGTCTTGCCCGCCCCATTCGGCCCGAGCAGCCCGAACACGCCCGGCCCGGCGGTCAGGCTGACTCCGGCCACGGCCCGCGTCCGGCCGAACTGCCGGGTCAGGTCGGTGAGTTCGATATTCATGACGTTCCTCTCGGGCTCCGGGTCGCGAACAGCACGACCGCTCCGCCGGCCAGGGCGGTGATCAGGTAGGGCAGCAGCAGCGCGGAATCGGTGATCGCCGCGGTGAACTGGCCGGTCACGGCGTGGCTGGCCAGCACCACGATCACCCAGGCGGCCAGGCCGGCCGCCACCCCGACGTTCGCCGACCGTGACAGCGTCGCGGCCGCCAGCGCCACCGCGCAGGCAGCGGTCATCGGGATCAGCCAGCCGAAGGTCAGCGCCGCGGCGACCCCGGACGCGGCCGAGGCAGCCAGCCCGAGCAATCCGTTCAGCGCGAACACCGCGAGCGCACGGACCAGCAGCACCATCCGGTCCCCGACCGCCATGCTCTGAGACAGTTCCCAGGCCGGGTCGATGCCAGGCCCGTAGGCGTAGGCGATGCCCGCGGCCGCGACCGCCGGGGCCAGCAGCGCCACATACGGGGTCCCGGTCCCCAGCGTGGCCAGGGCGCCGGTCACCAGCACGACGACGGTGGCGATGACCCAGCCGAGCAGCAGCGATGGTGTCGCCACCAGCGCCCGGGCCAGGCCCGGGGAGCGCAGCAGCCGGCCAGCCAGCCGTTCCGGCCAGTCAGGCTGGCGGCGCCACACCTGTGCGGCCACGCTGAGCCACACCCGGTCGAGATCCACCTCTGGCCCGGAATCAGCCGGGCCGGCCCACCCGCTCATCGTGAGCCTCCTTCCGCCGCACCCGCCCGCAGCGCCGCCCTGAGCAGCCGGCGGGCCCGGTGCGCACGGCTCTTGACCGTGCCCGCCGGGATGCCCATCAGCTCGGCGACCTCAGCCACCGGCCGGTCCTCCACATACAGCAGCCGCCAGACCTCCCGGTCCGGCCCACCGGGAGGCCCCAGCGCGGTGACCGCCGCGGCCAGTTCGGCGCGCGACAGCGCCGCCTCCGCCGGATCGGGTGCCTCCCGCCCGTCCGCCGCGACCACGGCCGGCAGCACCAGCGCGGCCGGCCCCGGCGGCGCATCATCGCGGCAGCCTGCCGCCGGGCGATCCCCCACAGCCAGCCCCCCGCCGCGCCCTCGGGCCGGTACCGCCCCGCACCGCGCCAGGCGGCGAGGAACGTTTCCTGCAGCACGTCCTCCACGTCGGCGGCGGGCAGCACCACCCGCAACCGGGCAGCCAGCCATGGCGCGTGCCGCGAGAACAATTCCCGCAGCGCGCCGTCGTGGCCGGCGGCCATGGCCGCGATCAGGGCATCGTCGTCCATCGGTTCTCTATTGCACGCTGGCGGCAGCCGGTTCAGCCAGGCCGCGAGATTCTCGGATCACCGACTATCTTCCCCCGTGCAGGCCAGCCGCGACGGTGACAGCTGACCCAGGATGAGGCACCGGCCCTGCCGGGCCGCGGACCGCCCGCGGCGCGGGGCCACTGAACGCGGTGCCGGGCGGCTCTGGGGCCCCAGCCAGCCCTGTTCCCGGCGCCTCTTAGCCGGCGCCGGGCGGCTTAGCGGGCGCCGGGTGGCTTAGCCAGCCAGCGAGGGCCAGAGATAAGGCATCCGCCCAATGCGGGCCAGGGGGCCTTAGCACGATTCTCGATGGTGAACGGCCAGGACAGCTGGCCCGAGCCCGGGAGACCAGAGTGCATCCGACAGTAGGTCAGGCCCTGATCGCGGAGCGGGTCAGGGAACTGCAGGCAGAGGCGTGCCAGGCCCGGCGTGCCCAGGCGCTCCGGCGGGCCCGGCGGCATCCGTCCGGCCGGACGGTGATCGTGGAAGGACAGTTCCCGTGCCCGCCGGCAACGCAGCCGCACGCTGCCTGAGACGACCGCCCGCGGCCGGGCAACCGGCCACGGGCGGTCCGTGTTAGTAGAACGTTTGTTCGAAAATTGGTATGATGGAGTCATGGCCACATATCTGCCGCCGGGCTGGCCGGCCGGAGTACACCCGCCGGGCAGCCAGGACTTCGAGCGGACAGCGGTAACCTGGCTGCTCGACGTGGTCCCGCCCGATTACCGGCTCTATGGGGTGCTGCGGCGGCACCCAGCCGCCCTCGCCTCACTGGCCCGGCATCACCTGGCCGCCTGCGTCGAGGGCGCGCGCCAGGGGTACCGCACGGCCAGGACAGAACTTGGCAGCGCGCTCCCGCCGCACGGCGTGGATGCCGTGCTGGCCGCCTACCGGAGTGAGGGCCGCCGGCTCGTGGCCACGGCTACCGCGGTGGGCCTGGTGGAGCGGGCGTTGCGTGGGGAGACGTTCAGTCCCCGCCTGCGTGATGCCAGTCCCCCGCTGCGTGATTCCCGGCCAGGACCGGGGACGGCCGGGCCGGTGGCCGGTCACGGGCAGGCGGCCAGTAACGGCCAGACATTCAGCGGCAGGCAGGCGGCCAGCAACGGCCAGACGGCCGGCCACGCCGCCACGAGCCGGAGCATCGCGGCCGCCAAGACCACCGCGGCCGCCAAGACCACGGCGGCCGGCGAGAACACCGCCCCCGGCGAACCCACCGCCCCCGGCGAACCCACAGCCGCAGGCGAGGCCACCGCCGCCCGCAAGAAATCTGGCCCCGCCAAGCGCATCGGCAACGGTAAGGGCGCCGGCCATGGTAAGCCCGCTGGCCAGAGCAAGCGGGCCGGGAATGGCGCGACGGCCAGCAGTGGGAAAGGCCGCCTGCTGGCGGTGGCCGGCGAGAACAGCTGACTGCTGGGTGGTCAGTGCTGCTGCCCCACCAGCCGGGCGTGGCCGAGAGCCACCCCGATCCGGCTGGCCAGATCGGCCGCTAGTTCGGCCACCTCCCGGGGCAGCCGTTCGTCGCGCCGGTGGCCGACCGCGAGCAGGCCGGCGCTGCCGTCCGCGCTGAGCGGGAAGCACCATGCGGCGTCGGCGGCCAGCACATCGGCGCCCACCGGGGCCTGGGCCACCCCCGGTACCGCCAGCAGCCAGCGGGCCAGCGCGGCCGGCCGGGCGGTCCGGGCCGGCCGCGGCGCCAGCTGGGCCACACCCGCCGCGTCGGCCACCTGGTCGAGCAGCCAGGCCAGCGGCGCCGACAGATCCTGCTCCATGTGCCGGGCATAGACCGTCCGCAGGCCGGTTCCGTCCCCGGGCAGCAGCACCGCACACCAGGGGGCCAGCCGTGGCACGGCGGCCTCGCCCGCCAGCGCCAGCATCTCGTCGCGGTCAGCCTGCGCCGTCAGCAACTCCCGCGCCTGCGCCAGCGCACCAATTCGCCCGCGCCTGACTCGTTCCAGCTCACTGAGCCTGGCCCGCTCCAGCGACGGACCCCACCGGTCGGCCAGTTGCTGCAGGCGGACCGCTTCGTCGTCCCGGAACCGGTCCGGCGTGGCCGAGGCCACCGCCATCAATCCGGTGATCCGGCCATCGACCACGAACGGCACCGTCAGCACCGATGGGGCCGCCCCGGCCGCCGCCCGCATCGCGGCAAGCGATCCCGCCGCCTGGCCCGCATCAGCAGGCCTGGCCGGCCCGGCCTGGTTCCCGGCCGGCCTGACCCGCCGTGGCTGGCCACCCGCGGCCGGAAAACTCCCGGTAGCCGCCCGCAGCCGCAGATCCCCATCCTCGTCGGGCACGAGCACGTACGCGGCGTCCGCGGCCACCGCTTCCCGGGCCGCCTCCACCGCCGCGGCCAGGGATTCGTCGTAGGCAGGCTCGCCGAAGGGCGGAACCGGCCAGCGCGCTGACCCCCGCCCGGCTGCCGCGCCGTCAGCCTCGGCCGTCACCGGTGCCTGCCGCAGTGCAGCGGCGAGCGTGGCCGGGCCATCCAGCCCGGTGGTGACCGGCGCGAAGCCAGGCCCCGCCGTGCCGCCCGGACCGCCCCCGGGGCCGCCAGCGGCGCCGGCACCGGCCGGCCCGATCCGGAACCACACCGCCTTGGCGGCCTGGCCGTAGCTGACTCCCCAGGCGGAGGCGAGAGCCGCGGGCAGCAGCAGGCCGCGGCCACTGGTCCGCTCTGCCGGGATGTGCTCGTTCTCGGGTGGCTCGGGGACCAGCCGGGCCGGGTGACCGTCGCTGACCACCACTTCCACCCCGCCGTCAGCCAGCCGGCAGGTCACCTCGACCGTGGTCCCGGCGTGCACGACCGCGTTGGTCACCAGTTCGCTGGTCAGCAGGACGGCGTCGTCCACCAGCCCATAGCCATCCGCGGCGACATCGCTGACCAGCCACGACTGCAGTGTGTCACGGACAAAGCGGCGCGCCGCAGCAGCGGCCGTCGGCTCCGGCTGGTATGCCGCGGTCGCGACGAGTGAGTCCCGTCCCTCCAACTGACCTCTCGGCTGTCGGCGCTCTGGCCACGGCGCGGCGGTACCCGGCCGCGGGCTGCCTCAGCGCACCCCCCCCGCCGCCCTCAGCGGCGGTCATCTCCCCATCGTGACAGACACCAGCTAAGTTTCCCCGCCGATCGGCATCTTCGCTGGTTATCGGAGAAGGCCGGGACCATCCATCGCCTGTCACATACACCCGGACGATCCTGGCCGGCACCCCCGCGATCACGCACCGGTCCGGCACCTGGCCACGCACCACCGAACCGGCGGCCACCACCACGTTCCGCCCGATGCAGGCGCCGGGAAGCACGGTGACCCCGGCGCCGAGCCAGCTTCCGGAACCGATCGAAACCGCGCTGTTGCTGGGCCACTGCCGCCCGATCGGGGTGTCCGGGTCGTCGTACCCGTGGTTCTGGTCGGTGATGTACACATACGGGCCGGTGAACACATCGTCGCCGATCACGATCGAGTGATGGGCGACGATGTGGCTGCCCCGGCCGATGACGCACCGGTCGCCTATCCGCAGCAGCGGCTGATCGCCCAGGTCCTGGCCGGGAACCATGCCCGCGCTGAGAGTGACCTGGGCGCCGACCAAGGTGCTGGCGCCCAGCTCGATCCAGCGCTGCCCATACAGGGCGCCGGGCGGGAAGCCGATCGCCGAGCCCGGGCCGAACCCGGCGAACGCACGCCCGGCGGGTGTGCCGGCGGTGATCGTCCCCGCCCGGCTGGCCGCTCCCCACAGCCCATGCACGAGCCGCCAGGCAAGCGCCCGCCGCCCCCGGGTGACGATGCCCCGCGGGCCAGTGCCTGGCGCGGCAGCGTCGGTGGCGGCCATGACCGACAACGCTACCCCGCGTGCGGGCCGACGGCCCAGGTCAGCCCGGCAGCCGGGCCGGCCCGGTGACAGGGAGTTCACGACGCCCGTCGTTAGGCACGAAAGACGCGGCCAGCTGGCCGCACGCCCCGTCGATCTCCCGGCCGCGGGTGTCGCGGACCGTGACCGGGATCCGGCCAGCCTCGAGGATGGCGACGAACTCCCGGGTAGCGGCCGGGCTGGACGCGGTCCACCGGGAACCGGGGGTGGGGTTGAGCGGGATCAGGTTGACGTGCGCGAGCTTCCCGGCCAGCAGGGCCACCAGCTCCCTGGCCCGCCACGGCTGGTCATTCACCGCGCCGATCATGGCGTACTCGATCGAGACCCGGCGGCCCGTGACGTCGGCGTACTCCCACGCCGCCGCCAGCACCTCGGCTACCGGCCAGCGCCGGTTCACCGGGACCAGCTCGTCGCGCAGCCCGTCGTCCGGCGCGTGCAGCGACACCGCCAGCGTGACCGACAGCCGCTCACCGGTGAGCCGGCGGATCGCGGGCACCAGTCCGACCGTGGAGACGGTGACCGCGCGCTGGGAGATGCCCAGCCCGTCCGGTACCGGGTCGGTCAGCCTGCGCACCGCGGCCAGCACCTTCGGGTAGTTCGCCAGCGGCTCGCCCATCCCCATGAACACCACGTTCGAGACCCGGCCCGGCCCGCCCGGCAGCTCACCCCGGGCCAGCGCCCGCGCGCCCGCCACCACCTGGGCGATGATCTCACCGGTGGACAGGTTCCTGGTCAGCCCGGCCTGGCCGGTGGCGCAGAACGGGCAGGCCATCCCGCAGCCAGCCTGCGAGGACACGCACATGGTCACCCGGCCTGGGTAGCGCATCAGCACCGACTCGACGTACGTGCCGTCCAGGGTGCGCCACAGGGTCTTTCGGGTCATCCCCTGATCGCAGGACTGCTCCCGCTCGGCGGTCAGCAGCCTGGGCAGCAGCGCGGCCGCGAGGCCGTCCCGGGCCGTGGCGGGCAGATCCGTCATCTGCGCCGGGTCATCGGTCAGCCGCCCGAAATAGTGCCGGGACAGCTGATCAGCGCGGAACGGCTCACCGCCCAGGTCGGCCACGGCGGCCCGGCGTCCGGCCCGGTCCAGGTCGGCCAGATGCCGGGGCGGCCGGGTTCGGTTGCCGGGCAAGGGTGCTCCATTTCCGGGTGCGGTGACCGCGCTGCGGCCGGCCTTCGGCCAGCGACAACCAAGGATAATCTGCGCGCTCGCGTCCACGGCCTGCGGCGAGTCAGTAGATTGCGGCGTATGCCAACGTTGCGCAAGAGCGCGCGGGGTGCCCGGCCGGGCGGCCACCCGGCGCAGCCGGGAGTCCTGCTGGAGAGCGAGAGCCCCTACGCGAGCCGCCGGGTCGTGGTCGAGTACGACGGTGTGACCACCGCGGCGTACCTGCACGACGCCGACGTCATCGTGGGTGCCGCCTGGATCGCCAACCACCAGCCAGCCCCGGCCAGCATCGACCTGGCCCGGGTGGACGCGGGCAAGGCCCCGCTGATGCCGGCTGGCCACACCAAGCAGCCGGGTGGGCGGCCGCCGCTGGAAGCGCAGGCGCTGCGGGCACTGTGGTTCGAGGAGGGCGACGGGGTCGCCCTGATCGAGGGCGGCCAGCTGCTCGCCGTCATCCCCGGCTGGTCCGATATGTCCCGTGGCATGCCCGGATACAGCCGGGACGTCCTGGGGCAGACACCCTTCGCCTGGTCACTGGATGACGCGATGGAAGGGCTCGGGCCGCGGGCCGACCGGGCCACGGCGTTCTGGCGCTGGCGGCAGCGGGAAGATTCCTGGGCCGGTTTCCAGCAGTCCATGCTCGGCCACCTGCTGGCCCGGCTCGGCCCCGGGGCACGGTACTGGGATGTCGGCGGCGGCAAGCAGCCGACGGTCGGCGTCTCCGAGCGGCCGCCAACCGGGCAGCGGCCCTACACGGTGCTGTCCACGATCGGCATGAGCTGCCAGCGGATGCCGGTGGTCGAGCAGGTGATGGAAGACCCCAGCGGGACCGCGCGGATCGAGCTGGCCATCGCCACCACCATGCCCAGCCCGGATGTGGCACGCATCTTCCTGTGGCTCGCCCAGTACCCGTGGCGGGCGGTCACCTGGTTCGGCGCCGGGCACAGCATCCGCTGGTATCACGAGCCGTCGACGTTCCCGCTGGGCGGGGGCAACGAGGGCGTGCTGCTGCTGGCCGACCCGGGCCAGCTGCTCGGGCCGGAGGTGCCGGACCTGTCGGGGTTCTCGTTCGGCGGCGAGCCGGTCCGGTGGCTGTGGATCCTGCCGATTACCGAGCGGGAACGGCAGCTGGCCAAGGAGCGCGGCGCTACCAGCCTGATCAACCAACTGGCCGCACAGCGGCGGTCCTGGGTCGTCGGCGACTGAGCGAGCGGCCGGGCCGGCGCGGCACCGGGCCCGGGTGGGGGGCCGGTGCCCGGGCCCGGGCACCGCCAGGCCGGCGGAGGAGCCCGGGCTGACGGCGTCTTCGCGTCGCACAACGCCACCGATCGGCTGGCCGAGCATGGTGCCCCTGGCTCTGCCCGCTATCGGCGGCGCTGACGGCAGGCAACTCCCCCGAACGCGGCAGAGCAAACGTCATCGGGGCCGGGTCAGCGGCACGGCTGTGACTTCAGCGTCAGGGGTGGCCTGCGATGGGCACGAAGAGGGCCAGCAGCAGCCATACCACCGGCGCCGAGACGACCAGTGAGTCGAGCCGGTCGAGCACGCCGCCGTGGCCCGGCAGCACCGTGCCCATGTCCTTGATCTCCAGATCCCGTTTGATCATCGATTCGGTGAGATCGCCGAGCGTCGCGGCGGCCAGCGCCCCCGCACCAACCAGCAAACCCTGCCAGGCCCTGCCGTGCAGCAGGACAGGGACCGCGATTGCGCCGGCCAGCAGGCAGGCCACCGCCGAGCCGGCCAGTCCCTCCCAGGTCTTCTTGGGGCTGATCCGGGGCGCCATCAGATGCCGCCCGACCGCGATGCCAGCGAAATACCCGCCGATGTCGCAGCACACCGGCAGGATCAGGAAAATGAGCACCCGCCGGGGGCCGTCCGGGGGGGCCAGCATGAACGCCACGAACGTGGCCGGCAGCGGCAGGTAGGCCAGGGCGAACACACCCGCCGTCACATCCCGCAGATAGCCGGTCACGCCGCTGGCAAGCCGCCAGGCCAGGACGGCGATGGTGGTCAGCGCCAGGCAGGCCAGCACGACGCGCGCACCCTCGAAGTAGGCCGCCGCGATCGTGGCCGCACCGCCGACCGCCACCGGCAGCATGGGGGCGCGGATGCCGCGCGTCCCGAACGCCCGGGACAGTTCCCACAGCGCGATCGCGAGCGCGGCCCCCATATACAGCAGGAAGGTCGCCTTGATGGTGAACAGGGTGACCAGGGCCAGGCCGCCCATGCCCAGCCCGACCCCGAGCGCGGCAGGCAGGTTCCGGCCGGTCCGGGAGCGCGGCGCAGGACTCTCCGGGCCCCCGGGCTGGCTGGCGTCCTCCGGCACCACCGGCCCGGCCGGCTCGTCCACTGGCAATTCAGACCTCGAGCAGCTCGGCTTCCTTGTGCTTGAGCAGTTCGTCCACCTGAGCCACGTAGGTGTGGGTCAGCTCGTCGAGTTCCCGCTCCGCCCGGTGGCCCTCGTCCTCACTCGCGTCGCCGCTCTTGACCAGCTTGTCCACCGCGTCCTTGCCGTGCCTGCGGATGTTGCGGATGGACACCCGGCTGTCCTCGGCCTTGTGCCGGGCGACCTTGATGTACTCCCGCCTCCGCTCCTCGGACAGCTCGGGCAGGACCACCCGGATGATCGTGCCGTCGTTCGCCGGGTTGACACCGAGGTCGCTGTTCCGGATGGCCTTCTCGATGGCGGCCAGCGAGGACTTGTCGAACGGCTGGATGACCACCATCCGGGGCTCGGGGATGTGGAAGGACGCGAGCTGGTTGACGGGCGTCTGGGTGCCGTAATACTCGGCCGTGATCTTGCTGAACATGGCCGGGTGAGCACGCCCCGTCCGGATGGTGGCGAACTCCTCCTTGGCGACCGCGACGGCTTTCTCCATCTTTTCCTCGGCTTCGAGGAGGCTATCGTCTATCACTGTCGCTCCTGCTGGTCGCTGCCGTTCGGACTATCCTCCACCGGCCCTGTGTCAGCCGCGCGTGGGCCTGCCTCACCCCGCCTGGCCCACCTGGAACCGGGCGAACGCCTGCACGGCCACGCCCGGACCGGCCAGGACCTGCTTGATGGTGCGCTTCGGATCCTTCACGAAAGGCTGCTCCACCAGCACCACTTCCTTGAAGAACGCGCCCAGCCTGCCCTCGACGATCTTGGGAATGGCCGCCTCGGGCTTGCCCTCGTCGCGGGTGAGCTGCTCGGCGATGCCCCGCTCGTGGCCGACCACATCCGCCGGGACCTGGTCACGGGTCACGTACTGCGGCCGCATGGCCGCCACCTGCTGCGCAACGTCCTTGCCCACCTCGGCGTCCGGCCCGTCCAGCTGGACGAGCACGCCCACCGTCGGCGGCAGCGCCCGGTCGGACCGGTGCAGGTAGGTCACCACGTAGCCGCCCTGGAAGCAGGCGTACCGGCCCAGTTCCAGCTTCTCCTTGAGTGAGGCACCCGCCTCCTCGATGACCTGCTGCGCGGTCGCGCCCGGGCGCACCTCCAGGCCCAGCAGCGCCAGCCGGTCGGCTGGCCGGTGAGCCAGGGCGGCCGCCGCGATGTCCGCCGCCACCTGCTGGAACAGCTCGGTCTTCGCGACGAAGTCGGTCTCGCAGTTCAGCTCGACCAGGACGCCAGCACTGGTGCCGTCGAGCAGCGAGGTGACGAGCCCGTTGGCGGCCGTCCGCCCGGCCCGCTTGCCGGCGTCCTTGACCCCCTTCAGGCGCAGCAGTTCGACCGCGGCGTCGAAGTCGCCGTCCGCCTCCTCCAGTGCCTTCTTGCAATCGAGCATGCCCGCGGCGGTGGCCTCGCGGAGCCGCTTCACATCCGCGGCGGTGACGTTCGCCATGTCCTCATCTCTCGCTTCTGGTCAGTCATGCGCCGGCATGCCGGTCCGGCTACGCATCCGCCGGGGCCGCCTCGCCGTCCTTGCTGGCGTCGGCCGCGGTCCCGGGCTCGTCGCCCTCGGTCGCGGCGGCGTCCTCCGCCGGGGCGCTGGCCTCGGCCGGGGCACTGGCCTCGGCCGGGGCACTGGCCTCGGCCGGGGCACTGGCCTCGGCCGGGGCACTGGCCTCGGCCGGGGCACTGGCCTCGGCCGGGGCACTGGCCTCGGCCGGGGCACTGGCCTCGGCCGGGGCACTGGCCTCGGCCGGGGCGCTGGCCTCGGCGGCTGGCGGGGTACTGGCCGCCGCGGCCGCCTCCGGGGCGGTGGCAGCGCCGGCGGCCGCATCCGCGGAACTGTGCTCGAGCAGTTCCCGCTCCCACTCGGCGAGCGGCTCCTCAGCGCCGAGCTCACCCGCCTCGGGGGACACCGCTGGCTTTTCCTCGCCGTTGACCGCGGCCCCGGCGCGGGCGATCAGCCCATCCGCGACCGCATCCGCAACCACCCGGGTCAGCAGCGAAACACTGCGGATCGCGTCATCGTTCCCGGGGATCGGGTAGGTGACCTCGTCCGGATCGCAGTTGGTGTCGAGGATGGCGATCACCGGGATGCCGAGCTTGCGCGCCTCGCTGACCGCGATGTGCTCCTTCTTGGTGTCCACCACCCACAGCGCGCTCGGCGTCCGGGCCATGTCCTTGATGCCACCGAGCGAGCGGTCGAGCTTGTCCCGCTCGCGCCGCAGCTGCAGGAGCTCCTTCTTGGTCATCCCGGACCCGGCGACATCCTCGAAGTCGATCTCGTCGAGTTCCTTGAGCCGCTGCAGCCGCTTGTACACGGTGGCGAAGTTGGTGAGCATGCCACCCAGCCAGCGCTGGTTGACGTACGGCATCCCGACCCGGCGGGCCTGCTCGGCGATCGCCTCCTGGGCCTGCTTCTTGGTTCCCACATACAGGACGGTCCCGCCGTGGGCGACCGTCTCCCGGATGAACTCGTATGCGCGGTCGATGAACTCCAGCGACTGCTGCAGGTCGATGATGTAAATGCCGTTGCGCTCGGTGAAGATGAAACGCTTCATCTTCGGGTTCCAGCGCCGGGTCTGGTGCCCGAAATGCACGCCGCTCTCAAGGAGCTGCCGCATGGTGACGACCGGTGCCATGCCGGTGTTCCCTTCATGTCTGCGCCGTGTTCCGGGGAACTGGCGCGATCGGTTGGCCCTGGCGCCCGTGCGCATCTCACTGCGGTAAGCAGACCCGCAGACCGATGAGCTGCGCCCCACCGGATGCCCGGCTGGATCTGCCCGGAGGCAGGCGGACGCGCGAATTAAGCCAGAGGCCCGTGCGCAAGCGCATCAGGCCTTCCTGGCCACGAGGTAGTCTACCCGTTCCTGGCGGGCCGGGCCGACGGGGTATCCGGCGCCCCGCCGCCACCCGCGCGTGCTAGGCCCGGGGATGGGCCTGCCGGTAGGCGGCGGTCAGCCGCTCGACCGAGACATGGGTGTAGATCTGCGTGCTCGACAGCGAGGCGTGACCGAGAAGCTCCTGGACGCTGCGCAGGTCGGCACCGCCTTCCAGCAGGTGGGTGGCGGCGGCGTGACGCAAGCCATGCGGACCGGACTCGGGCACGCCCGGCACCGCGGCCAGCCACGTGTGCACGACCCGGCGCGCGGTCCGGGGATCGAGGCGGCGGCCGCGGGCACCGAGGAACAGGGCCGGGCCACTGCCCGGGACGGCCAGCCGCGGCCGGCCCGTCCGCTTCCAGGCCGCCACCGCCCGGATGGCGGGCAGGCCAACCGGTACCGTCCGTTCCCGCGCCCCCTTGCCGAGCACCCGGACGGTGTTGCGCCCTTCGTCCAGGTCGTCGATGTCCAGGCCGCACAGCTCACTGACCCGGATGCCGGTCGCGTAGAGCAGTTCCATGATCGCCGCGTCACGCAGTGCCAGCTCCCCTTCCGGGCCGCGCCCGGGGGCGAGTTCATGACCGGACAGGACCGCGGCCATCTGCTCCTGGCGTGGCACCTGCGGCAGGCGGCGGCGGATTTTGGGAGTTCCGAGCAGCGGGCCCGGATCCGGGCTGAGCAGGCCATGCGCGAAGGCCCAGGCGGTGAACGCCCGGGCGGCCGCGGCCCGGCGGGCAAGAGTGGCCCGCGCCTGGCCACGGTCATGCAGGCTCGCCAGCCAGCGGCGGATGACGCCGATGTCGAGGCCCGCCGGGCTGGTGACCCCCGCTCCCGCCGCGTGTTCCAGCAGGGATGTGACATCGCCCAGGTAGGCGCGCACGGTATGGCGTGACAGCCCGCGCTCGGCAGCGAGATGGCGCTGAAAGCCCGCCAGTGCCGAACTCATCGGTGCGGGCAGGGCGGGCGCCGGCACCGACGGATCCGCAGGCGTGGCTGCCACCGCGTGCGGGGACGCGGATGCCACCGGGTGCGCGGGCACGTCCATGCACCCAGTGTGGGGCACTCCCGGCCGCACCCGTGGCAGCCAGGAAGTACGCCCGCGTTCGTGTCCCGCCCGCCAGGCGACCGGACTGGCCGGGCTTAGCCCGGGTTAGCCGGACTGGCCCGGACTGGCCCGGGCACGGCGAACCCGGTCCCGGCGGATCCGCCAGCCACGGTCGCAGCGTTCGACGAAACCCGCGGCCGCGAGCGCGCCCAGGCACCGGATGGCCGTATCGAAGCCGACCCCTGCCGTTACCGCGATCCGGGCCGGGCCGCGTCCGGTCGCCACGGGTACCGCCTCCAGCACCAGCCGGGTCTCGGGGTCGAGCAGGTCGCGGGGCAGGACCGGGCCCCGGGAACGGTCCGGCGGGTCCTCGGCCGGAAAGGACAGCAGTTCGATGACGTCCTCGGCACAGGTGACGCACACCGCCCCCCAGTCCCGGATGATGTCGTGGCAGCCGGCCGACAGGTCCGAAGTCACCGGGCCTGGGACCGCCATCAGCGGCCGGTTCTGGTCGCGTGCGTGCCTGGCCGTGCTCAGCGCCCCGCTCCGCCGCGCCGCTTCCACCACGACCGTGCCCCGGCTGAGCGCGGCGATCACCCGGTTGCGGACCAGAAAGCCGGGCCGGGTGGGCAGCCGCCCGGGTGGCCACTCGCTGACAGTCGCCCCCTCATCGCGGATCGCGCGGAACAGGTCGTGATGTCCCTGCGGGTAGTCCCGGTCCACGCCGCAGGCCAGGACGGCGATGCTGACACCGCCGGCATTGACTGCCGCCCGGTGGGCGCAGCCGTCGATGCCGAACGCGCCACCGGAGATGACCGTCCAGCCCTGCTCGGCCAGGGTCAGCGCCAGTTCCGCGCACACATGGGCACCGTAGGCACTGGCCGACCGGGTGCCGACCACCGCCACCGACCGCAGGCAGGCAAAACGCAGGTCCGCGTTACCCCGGACCCAGAGCCCCCACGGGCGGGCGTCGCCGAGCACGTCGAGCTGGCCCGGCCACTCCGGGTCGCCCGGGCAGACCAAACGGATACCGGCCCGGTGCCAGGCGTCCAGAGCGGTCCCGGCCGGCATGTCGCCCAGCCGGGCCGACCACCTGCGCAGTGCCGGGCCCAGCCTGCGGCGCTGCTCACCACCGGCCGGCTCCGGCAGCCGCCCCTCGATGATCGCGGCCACGATCTCGGCCGCGGTGGACCGCCGCAGCAGGGCTCCCATCGCTGGATCGCCCGGCTCGGCCAGGCAGGTGAGCGCGGCGCGCGCGAGCCGTTCGGCATCAATGGCCCCGGTCACTGTCCCACCCCCAGCCACAGGCCGAGCGCGTAGCTGGTCTGGTCGACCGTGGGCCTGCCCACGCCCGCCAGGTCGGCCAGTGTCCAGGCCACCCGGATCACGCGGTCGACTCCGCGGGCGCTGATCTCACCCAGTTCCAGCGCACGTTCCACCGGGCCGAGCGCGCCGGGCGCGGGGGCGAATGCCCGGCGCAGCTCACTGCCTGGGATCTCGGCGTTGAACCGCCAGGGGGTGTGCCTCAGCCGGGCCGCCGCCCGCTGCCTGGCCGCCTGGACCCGGGCCACGACCACTGCGCTGGGCTCGGCGAAGCCGCGGTCACTGAGCAGTTCGGCCCGGCTCACCGGGAGGAACTGCACCTTCACGTCGACCCGGTCCAGCAGCGGGCCGGACAGCCGGGCCAGATAGCGCCGCCGTTGCGTGGGCGTGCAGGTGCAGCCCGCCGCCGTGCCAGGGCCGCTGGCGCATGGGCACGGGTTGGCCGCCAGCACCAGGGTGAACCTGGCCGGGAACCGGGCGGTCAGGCCGGAGCGGGCCACCACTACTTCCCCCGACTCCAGTGGCTGCCGCAAGGCGTCCAGGACGTCCCGGCCGAACTCCGGCGCCTCGTCAAGGAACAGGCAGCCGCGGTGCGCCAGCGATGCGGCCCCAGGCCGGATAATGCCGCTGCCACCGCCGACGATCGCCGCCTTGGTCGCGGTGTGATGCGGGGCGCAGAACGGCGGCTCGGCCAGCAGTGGCCGCCCGGGCGGCAACGTCCCCGCGACCGAATGAATGGCCGTGACCTCCAGCGCGGCAGCCCGGTCCAGCTCGGGCAGGATGGTCGGCAGCCTTTCTGCCAGCATGGTCTTGCCCGCGCCTGGGGGCCCGAGCAGGAACAGGTGATGACCGCCGGCGGCGGAGATTTCCGCTGCCCGCCGTGCCGCTGGCTGGCCGAGGACGTCGGCGAGGTCGGGACGGCAGCCCGCGTGGCCAGCCGTGGCCGCCGGTCCGGCTGCAGTGGATGGCCCAGGCTCAGCAGGCCGCCCGGTCCCAGCGCCGACCGATCCCAGCTGCCGGCCGATCCCAGCCGGCAGCGACGGCCCAGCGCCGGGCCGGCGGCCCAGCCTCCGCCAGCGGTGCGGGGCTAACCGGCAGCCCGATGCCATCGCCGGAGTCCCGGACGGTTACCTCCTGCCCGGACGCCTCCTCTCCGCGCAGCCAGCCCAGCAGCGCCTTCAGGCTCGGCGCGCCGACCACCCGCAGGCCCGGGACCAGCGCCGCCTCGGCAGCGCATGCCAGCGGGACTGCGACCCGGCCGAACCCAGTCGCGGCGGCACCTGCCACCGCCGGCAGCACCCCCAGCACCGGCCGCAGTTGCCCGTCCAGGCCAAGCTCCCCCAGAAAGCTGACACCGTCGATGGCAGCCACCGGCACCCGGCCCGCAGCGGCCAGGATCGAGATGGCAATACCCAGGTCAAAGCCGCTGCCGCGCTTGGGCAGGCTGGCCGGGGACAGCCCGACCGTGATCCGCCGCTGGGGCCACTGCTCCCCGCTGTTGATGATCGCGGCCCGGATCCGGTCCCTCGCCTCCCGCAAGGCGGTGTCGGGCAGGCCTACCAGCTGCAAGCCCGGCAGCCCGTTCTCGATGTCGGTCTCGATCTCCACCGGATGGCCCTGCACGCCGACCAGGGCGATGGAATGCGTGCGCGCCACCGGCACCTAGCCCACCCCCCGCACGTGCTCTATCTGGTAGCCCCCGGCCGGGTCGCCGACCAGCCCGATCACGTCGATGCGCACCTCGTCGAAGAGCACGCCGTGAGCGATCAGCCAGCGGACTGCCAGCCGCCGGAGCCGGGCCTGCTTGCTGCGGGTGATCGCCTCCAGCGGCGAACCGAACTGCCCGCTGGAACGGGTCTTGACCTCGCAGATGACCAGGACCCGGCGCTCGGCTGCGACGATGTCGATCTCGCCGTCGGCGCACCGCCAGTTGCGGTCGAGGATCCGTACGCCGGCCCGTTCCAGATACTCCGCCGCTGCCTGCTCACCGTTGCGGCCGAGGGTGTCCTTGGCATTCACGGCCATCACCTCCGCCGCCACGGTGCCGCAGGAGACGGCCGCAGGCACGGGCCAGTTGCCTAGCTGTGGACAGGGGGGGCAGGATTGTGCTGCCTGTGGATAGCGATCGGCGGCTTGTCGGTGGCAGGCGGTTGAAATAATGGGCGGTCGACCTCAGTCGGGTCCGGCAGCTCCAGATCGCTCTGGGCCAGTTCCTCCACGTTCACATCCTTGAACGTGACGACCCGGACATTCTTAACGAAACGGGCAGGCCGGTACATGTCCCACACCCAGGCGTCCTGCATGGTGACCTCGAAGAAGACCTCGCCGTTGTCGGCAGTGCGGACGTTCAGCTCGACGTGGTTGGTGAGGTAGAAGCGGCGCTCGGTCTCCACCACGTGGGTGAACAGCTTCACGACGTCCCGGTACTCGCGATAGAGCTGCAGCTCCATCTCGGTCTCGTACTTCTCAAGGTCCTCCGCGCTCATGGTCACCCCTCCGATCAGGCAGCGACGGGAGCCTCAGCCCGGATGAGATCAACCATTAGGTCGATCCTTGGCGGCAAGCGACTGACCTGCGTACTCCGTCATCTTGCCACCATTGAATCCGGTGAGAGTCCGGCAGGTCCAGATCGGCGGCTTTCGGACCCTGTCGTCGCCACCCTGCATTCCGTGCCTGCATGTACTCAGAGTGAATGCCGCGTCTGATGGCCGATCACAGCGGCGATCTGCTTGACGTCCACCCCCCTGGGCCGGGAGCCGCGACGGCTAAGGAATGGGCAGGACGCGCCGCGCACGTAGTAGATGGTCTTGCGCAGGAGTCAGTGTCCTCGACTGCGAGGCCGAAAATCTCACCCTGCCGCATCCCGCAGACCGCGCTCGCGTCAAGGACCGCGCCAGCGGTCCGGCAGCGCTGCCTGGATCGCCACCAGTTCGCTGGCTTCCAGGGGGACGGCCTTGTGTTGTGCTGGGAAGGGGCCTGGCCATCACGCGGGAATTGCGGAGGGTGGGCTCAGTGTGCCATCATCCGCCTCACCCCGCGGCGGAAGGCGGCCATGGCGAACGGGTGGCCTTCCAGCCGCCAGTCCTGGCTGTAGATGCTGCCGCTCTGGCTCACGTCGAACCAGACCAGGCCGAGCAACCGGTAGCGGTGGATGCCCGCGAACAGTTCGGGCAGCGTCCGTGCCTGCCCCGCCTGCTGGCCGATGCCAGCCTCCGACAGCAGGATCGGCCGACCGGTGATCTTCCGTATCTGGACGATGATGCGGCCGAAGACCTGCCAGAAAGTGGTGTGCCGGTAGTAGTAGCCGTCGATCCCCACCCAGTTGACATATGCGGTGCCCGGCCAGTAGGACGGCAGGGCACTGTAGGAGCCACCGTCGCTGACCGTCCACAGCCAGGACACGTTGGCGGCGTGCTGGTGGCGGAAGACTGTCACCACATGCCGCCAGGCCGCCACGAACTGCGCGGGGGCCTGGTTCCCGTGACCCCATGCGTACCAGCCGCCGTTCATCTCATGGCCGAAGCCGATGACTATTGGGCAGCCGAGGTGACGCGCGCGGATGGCGTAATAGCGTAGCCACCTGTCGTAAGCACCGTCCGCGATGGCGCGCAGGGACAGGCTGCCGGGGTTGATCTGGATGAGCAGATCGGCGTGGTGGTCACAGACCTGAGACCCGAACTGGGTGGGAAACGGGGTGCCGAACCCGGTGTAGATCAGCACGAGCCGTGGTGTGACACCCACCTTGGCGATGAAGTTCTGGATCGGCGGCCAGCCGGCAGCCGGGGTACCGCGCTCAAACACGCCGAGCCAGGTGCCGTTACGGCCCGCCCGCTCCGCGCGTGCAGGAGGCCGGGTGGGCTGGATGGTGGCCGAGTGGGCTGGCCTCGGCGGCGGCGGGGTGGTGTGAACGAGCAGGAGGGAGCCGACCAGCAGGGCCGGGGCGGCGATAATCGCCGTACCCAAAGCGGCGAACTTTCCGACTCTCATGATGTGTTCCTCTCAGCGCTGACCTCCACCCCACGGATCCGGGTCACCCATCCCTGCTGCAGGCAGGTGCAGATGCCGTAGATCCTCACTGGCCGCAGGACGACCGACGTCCAGATCACCCCGGCGGGGTACATGAGCAGCAGGACAGCCCGCATGAACACCGATTCGCCCTCGCGCCTGATGCACAGGCTGCGGGGGCTCACCGCGTACGCCCACGAGATCATGATCACGCCGATGTAGCCGATGACGTATGCCGACCGCGGCCAGTCCATGGCGTACAGGATGGGGAAGGCCACCGAGATGGGGATGTAGTACAAGCCGATTGCGACCCACCACCACGACCACGACAGCGGCGACAGGTAGCGGATGCGCCAGTAGTTCTTGATCGACCCGCCCCGCGCCCAACGCAGCCACTGCCGGAAGTGGTGGGAGAGCGTCTCGGGGTACATCGGCAGGCTGAAAGCCGACACCTGCTGCACATTGCGGCCATGCACCCGGGCGAACAGGGTGAGCGCGGAGTCGTCGCCGAGCTTGACCGGGTTGCCCAGGAACGTCTCGTTCAGGTAGGCGGGGATGATCTCGCGGATGATCCACGCCCGGTACAGGGAGAAGGTGCCACGGTTGATCAGCACGTCGCCGAAGACGCTCTGTGTGCTCCACGCGATCAGCTGGGAAACGGTGTTGCGCACCGCGCAGATCATGGTGAGCCAGTTGGCGTGCTTGTTGTAGATCTCCTCGATGCCGGCTACCGACGCCACGCGAGGGCTGGCAAACGGCTTGAGTCCTTCGGCGATGGCGTGCGGCTCCAGGGTGGTGTCGGAGTCTACGGTGATGAAGATGTCGGCCTCGGGATGGGTGGCGAACGCCTCGGACTGCGCCCATCTCTTGCCCCGGTTCTCCGGCAGCTGGGTGAACATGATCCGGGTGGGCCCGCGCCACGCCTCCCAGTGGGCGCGGACCCGGCTGTAGTCGCCTGACGGCCCGTCGAGCACCGCATGGACGCACTGTGGTGCGCGGGTGGAGTTGACCAGGGAATAGATGCACCGGTCGAGTAGCGGCGGATCCTCGTTGTACACCGGGATGGCGACGACTACGTTCAGGGTGTCCAGGTAGCGCTGCTGGCGCTCGCTCACCACGTGCGGGCGGTCGAACCAGGAGATGAACAGGGTGAGGGTGGTGATCCCGAAGGTGATGACCCAGGCAGGCATCAGCACCCAGTATGCGGCGTGCGTGGACAGGAATACCTGGTGCCAGACGACACGAGCCGCGATCAGCAGCGCGCACAGCACCATCGCGGCGGGGAGCACCCGGCGGCGGAACTCCACGCGCGGGATGTAATAGGTGGCCTTCAGGGCTCCTGGAGCGGCTTTCCGCGCCGCCACGCGAAGCGCAGCAGCATGATCACCACGAAGGTCAGGACCGCTGAGGCGGCACTCGCTATCTCGGTAAGGCGCAGGAACGTCATTGGCGGCCTCCATCGGGGCGGGAAGGACGGCGGGCTGGAGATGGGCGAGCGAGAGGAGCTTGGCCACCCCCGCCTGCTGGGATGGTTGCGTCGCAGCCTCAGCCCCGGGCAGGCTAGCGTTGCGACTCACGAGTGGCCCTCCTGATCGGGGGTCTATTCGGGGCCGCCGTTCGAGATCCATCCTGGGGCGCCGACCGTCTAATGTTCTCATTCATGTCCCGCTAAGGGACGCTTTTGCTATGAGGGGATGGGTACGCGGGAAGGGCAAAGGCTTGGTAAAGGTTCCAGCGAGCCTGGTCGCGGCGGCGGCCGCCAGTCCGGCTGTGGGCAGGCTGGCAGACATACTAAGGAGTGCGTAAGTAAGGCGACTTAACCTGGTTACGCGGTGATGTAACGCAGGTGGGGGTCGGCGAAGAATGCCCGGACCAGCCTGGGGCGTTTCTGGAGCCGCCGCAGGGCGCCGATTGCCTTGGCTTTGAGGTCTTGCTTGCTGGTGACGCCGGTCTTGCCGATCCGGTCGTGCTTGACGTTTTTCATACCCATTCATCGGGGTTGAGCTCGGGTGAGTAGCCGGGCAGGAAGAACAGCTTCAGCCGGCCTTGGGTGGAGGCGGCGAATTGCTTCGTGGCGGTGGCACGGTGGGCGGGGTGCCCGTCCACGATGAGATAGACGGGGCCGGGTGCGTCGTGCAGCAGCCGCTTGCAGAAGTCGATGAAAGTGGCGGCGTTCGTGTTCCCCTCATAGACAGCGAACCGCAGCGCGCCTTTGGCGGATACCACCGAGATCATGTTCACCGGATACCGGGCCCCGGTGTTCTTCACCTGCGGGGTCTGCCCGACCGGCGACCAGGTGGTGCCCGCATGGCAGTCCGAGCGGATCCCGGCCTCATCGGCGAACCAGATCGTGGCTCCCTGCGCTTCGGCCTGCGCCCGGATGGCAGGGTATTCCTCGTCCTTCCACCGCCCGACCGCCTCGGGATTCTGCTGGTAAGCGCGGTGCAGTGGCCGCTGCGGCGACATGCCCAGCTTGCGCAAAAGCCGGCCGACGCTGACCACCGACAAGGCGACGCCGAATTCACGGCGGATCACTTCGCGGATCATTTCCCGGGTCCACAACGCGAACCCGGACTGCATCTGCCGCGGATCCTGGCCCACGATCAGCGCATATAGCCGTGACAACTGCGGCCCGCCCAGCTTCGGCAGCAGGCCCGGCACCGGCCTGGCCTTCAGCGCGCCCTTCCCGCCCTCACGGTATTTCGCCACCCACCCGAAAACCGCCGACCGGTGCAGCCCAAGCGCCTGCGCCACATCTTCCGGGTGAGCGCCGCCTTCGATCTGCGCCACCGCCCGCAGGCGCAGCGCCTCCAGCGTCTTGTGATCCAGCTTCCGGCCGTCGTTGCCGCGCACACTCGATTGTCCCAGATCACAAGATCAAAGTCTTGTTACTTTCGAACTCCTTAGTAATACCGATGTAAGCCTGCCCAACATAGATATGTGACCTCACGCAGCAGCCGTTTCGCGGCCTGTGACGCAGGTCAAGCTAGGTGGAACATTCTAGGTCAATTCTCCGGGTCCCGGCTGTTCGCGGGCCGCGTCACCGACGTTGGCGAACGACCGCCGGTGCTCCGGGCATGGACCATAGGTGTCGAGCGCCCGCATATGGCCCTTGGTGGAGTAACCCTTGTGCCGGGCGAACCCGTAGACCGGATACCGCGTGTGCAGGTCCCGCATCAGCCGGTCCCTGGTGACCTTGGCGACCACCGACGCGGCCGCCACGCAGGCAGCCACCTCATCGCCTTTCCACATGGCCAGCGCGGGCACGCCCAGGCCGCGGACCGGGAAACCGTCGGTCAGCACGTACTGGGGCTGGGGCGACAGGCCCGCCAGCGCCCGGCGCATGCCAGCTACGTTGCAGACGTGCAGACCGGTCCGGTCGATCTCGTCCGGACCGATGATGACCACGTGCCAGGCCAGGGCCACCGCCAGCACGTCCTGGTAAGCCCTCTCCCGGGCCGCCGCGGTCAGGGATTTGGAGTCGGCGATCTCGCCAAGGCCGGACCGGTGGCGCGGGTCCAGGGTGACCGCGGCCACCACCAGTGGGCCGGCGCACGCCCCCCGGCCAGCCTCGTCGATCCCGGCAACCTGGGTGAACCCGGCCCTGGCCAGCACCCGCTCGTAACCGGACAGGCCTGCCGCCCGCCGGGGGGTGTAACCAGGATGCCGGGCGACAGGCACCAGCATGGCGTCACCCACGCCCCGGCGGGCGCGGCCACCGGACCCGGCGCCGGAGCCGGAACTGGAGCCAGGTCAGCGGGAAGGCCCCGGCCAGCCCCAGCCCGAGCGGTGCGACCGGGGCCAGCGGCCCAGTGACCACGGCCCCGGCGACAGGCAGGGCCGCCGCGAACGGCACCGGGCTGGCGGCCAGCGCGGCCGCGGACTTGCTGAGGCCTGGCTGCTGGAAGGTCGACGGGATGGACAGCAGTCGCCAGCGCCGGAACGGGGCGACGATGAGGAACGCCCGCCCCACCACCTTGTCCTCGGGGATCGTGCCATTGCCGGGATCTTGCTGGTGACCGCGAGAGTCCCAGGACACCGCCCGATGATCGCCCATCACCCACAGCCGGCCGGGCGGGACGGTCACGCTGAACCTGACGTCGGACGGCGCGTTGCCCGGGTACAGGTACGACTTCTCATTCAGCGGCACGCCGTTGACGGTGACCCGGCCGTGTGAGTCGCAGCAGGCCACGTGATCGCCGGGAAGCCCGATGACGCGCTTGATGAGGTCGTGCACACCCGGGGCGGTGCCGAAGAGCCCCGTAATCGAGTCCCACAGCCGGGTGAGCGGCGGCGGCGGCTGGGCCGGGGCCGGGTACCAGGAACCTTCCCCGTTGAAGACGATGATGTCGCCCCGGTGTATTGGCCGGAAGTCATAGACCAGCTTGTTGACCAGGACCTTGTCGCCGATTTCCAGCGTGTTCTCCATCGAGGAGGACGGTATGAAGAACGCCTGGACCACGAAGGTCTTGATCAGAAGTGCGAGCACCAGCGCGAAGGCCAGCAGGATGGGCAGCTCGATCCACCACGACCTGCCTTTGGCGCGCCGCTTGCCGCGCCCGGCGGCGGCCTCATCCGGGCCAGCCTCACCCGGCCCTGCCCCGCCCGTGCCCGGCCCGCTGATGCCTGGCCCGCCGGTAGCCAACCCGCCCGTGGCCAACCCGTCAGTGGCCAGCTCGCCGGTGCCAGCCTGGCCCGCTCCGGGCATCGCCGGAGCCGTGCCTCCCGACCCCGACCCGGCGGTACCTGGCCCGGCTGGGCTGGGGCTGCTGGCCAGGGCAGCCGTGGCACTGCCCAGCGGCGGCGCGAGCCGGTGGCCGTCCCCGTCGCCGGGGTCACCTGGCTCTCCCGGTCGGCCCGCCTCGGCATGCTGGCCGTCCCGGGTGCCCCGCTCCTCGTTCATTGGGTCGAGCCTAACGCCGGGGGCCCAGTGCGGCGACGCCAACGTGGCCGTGCCCGGGCGTATCGCCGGCCCGCCCCGGTATCTGGCCGGCCTCCCGCCGCTGCCGGCTAGCGGCCGTTGCCTGGCTGGCCAGGTCTGGCTGCGTGAAAGTGGCGGGAATGGGCAGGGTCCTGACCTGCGACGGCGGCCAGACGATGGCGATGGCGCGGCCCACCACCGCGCTCTCCGGGATTGTGCCGTCCCCCGGGTCGTCCGGGTGATCGCGCGAGTCCGCCGAGTCCGCCCGGTTGTCGCCCATCACCCATAGCCGGCCGGGCGGGACAGTGACCTGGAAGGGCTCATCCGACGGCCGCTCGCCCGGATACAGATAGCTGGCCTCGTTCAGCGGCACCCCGTTGACGGTGATCCGGCCCTGGGCGTCACAGCAGGCCACGCGGTCTCCCGGCAGGCCGATCACCCGCTTGATGTAGTAGGTGCCGTTGCCGGCCAGGCCCGCCGCGGTCAGCGCGTCCCGGTACCAGCGGGCGACCGGGCTGGACAGCGGGCCAGGTGGCGGCCCCCACGAGCCGTTGCCGCTGAACACCACGATGTCCCCGCGCGCGATGCCGCGGACGTGGTAGACGAGCTTGCTCACCAGGACCCGGTCACCGGGGCGCAGCGTATCGGCCATCGAGGCGGTCGGGACCAGGAATGCTTGGGCGACGAAGACCTTGGTCACGATGGTGAACACCGCTACGCAGCCACACAGCAGCAGTCCGGCCCGCGCGAACGCCAGGCCGCGCCGGCCGGGCGCCGCGGCTGGGCTGCTCCGCGCGCCGGCGCCGGGCATCTGCGGCAGCGGTAACACGGGGCGAGCGCGGTTACCGCGCTGGTGTCTCGCGGCGCTCCCGTATCCGGGCGACGCTTGCCCCGCAGCGAGCGGAGGTAGTACAGCTTCGCCCGGCGGACCCGGCCGCGCGTGACGACCTCGATCTTGTCGATGGACGGGCTGTGCACCGGGAAGGTGCGCTCCACCCCCACGCCGTAGCTGATCTTGCGGACGGTGAAGGTCTCGCGCGCGCCGCCGCCCTGCCGCCGGATGACGACACCCTGGAAGATCTGGATCCTGGACCGGCTGCCTTCCACCACCCGGACATGCACCTTGAGTGTGTCCCCTGGACGGAAGTCCGGGAGGTCGGAGCGGATCTGGGCCTGCTCCAGTTCGGCTATCACGGTGTGCATGGCTGGCATTCCTCGGTTGATACGCACGCACGCGCGGACGGGCACGTGCCTGCGGTCTGGGCGGTCGGTGCTGATGCGCGGGCCCGCAGCGCTGGAGAGCGCGGGGCACCTGCACACGCAGGCTTCTCAGTGTGCCATATCTTCGCCGTCAACCGGAAAACCAGCTGCCAGCAGGACCTGACGGTCCCGGCTGTCGAGGTCTCCGGCCGGGATGGCGGTGATCAGGTCGGGGCGGCTGGCAGCCGTCCGCAGCAGTGCCTGGTCCCGCCGCCAGCGCGCGATGGCCGGATGGTCCCCCGACAGCAGGATGTCCGGCACCGCGAGCCCGCGCCAGACCCGCGGCCGGGTGAAGACGGGCCCTTCCAGCAGGCCCGCCATCGGCCCACCGCCACCGCCAAAGGAGTCGTCGGCAGCGGACTCGGCATTGCCGAGCACACCGGGCAGCAGCCTGGTCACCGCGTCGATGATGACCAGCGCGGCGGGCTCGCCACCGGACAGCACGTAGTCCCCGACACTGACCTCGTCCACGGTCAGCCGGCTCCGAGCGTCCGCCATCACGCGGGCGTCAATTCCCTCGTACCGGCCACAGGCGAACACCAGATGTTCACACCGTGCATACGCAGCGGCCATCTCCTGCCGGAACGGGACCCCGGCCGGGGCCGGCACGATCAGGCGGGTTCGGTGTCCACTGCCCGCGACCGCGTCCAGCGCCTCGCCCCACGGGCCGGGGGTCATCACCATGCCCGGCCCGCCGCCGAAGGGTGTGTCGTCTACCGTGCGGTGGCTGTCATGTGCCCATGCGCGCAGGTCGTGCAGGCCGAACTCGACGATGCCCCGATCGGCCGCCTTACCCAGCAGGGAAACGCGCAGCGGGCTGAAGTACTCCGGGAAGATCGTGATGATGTCGATGCGCATGGCCGGTCACCCCGGGCTGGCCGACAGGTCGAGCAGGCCGGGTGGCGGGTCGATGACCATCCGGCGGGCCTTGATGTCCACGTCCACGGCGATGGCCGCGACGAACGGGACCAGCACGTCGCCGCGGCGGGCTGAACTGTCCGGCGGCTGAATCACCAGCAGGTCCTGGCCATGGTGGCGGACATCGATGACCACACCGACTGGTTCCCCGGCAGTGGTGACCACAGTGCAGCCCACGAGTTGCTGATCATGGAATTCTTCCGGGTCCGCTGGGACGGGAACCTGGTCGGCCTCCACGGTGAGCCAGACGCCGCGCAGCAACTCGGCCTGGGTGCGGTCAGTGATCTCGGCGAAGCTGACCAGCAGGCGGCCACTATGCCAGCGACTGCCAGACACCGTGAGCGGGCCGGCCGCGACCGGGTCGGTGGCCAGCACCGAGCCGGCCGCGAAGCGGCGCCCGGGATCGTCGGTCCGGACCTCGACCGAGACCTCACCGCGGATGCCGTGCGGCCGGAGCACCCGGCCGACGTCCAGTTGCGTGCTCAGTTACCGGACCTCGTCCACATCCAGCAGGTCGATCCGGACATAACGGCCGCCGGCCAGCGACCCGATGACCGTCCGCAGGGCCCGGGCGGTCCGCCCGCCGCGGCCGATCACCTTGCCGAGGTCATCCGGGTGGACCCGCACCTCCAGCACCCGGCCCCGGCGCAGGCCGTGGCTGTTCACCCGGACGTCGTCGGGATTATCCACGATGCCCCGGACCAGGTGCTCGAGCGCTTCTTCCAGCACCTCAGGCCTCGCTGCCCTGCTCCGTGGCGCTATCGGCGTCCGCGGCCGCAGCGTCAGCTGCGGAGCCCGCCGGGCCGTCGGCTGGCTCGGCACCATCGGCCGCGCCATCTCCGGCCGTCGCGGCCGCGGCCGACTTGCTGCCGGTCCTGGTGGCCGGCTTGCCTGCCGCCTTGGCGTCCCCGGCCTTGGCGTCCCCGGCCTTGCCAGCGCCTGCCTTGGCCGTGCTGGCCGGGGCAGCCTTGGCCTTGGCGGTGCCAGCCTCAGCCTTCGCCGGGCTCACCTTGGTGTCCGGCCCGGCCTTGGTGTCCGGCCCGGCCTTGGCCTCCAGACCAGCCTCGACGGCATCCGCCGCGGGGGCCTCCGCCTGCGCGGCCTCCGCCTGCGCGGCATCGGTCTGCGCGGCATCGGTTGTGGCCGCGTCGGCCTTCGCCTCCGCCCGCTCCGTGCTGGTCTTGTTCGCCCCCGCGGTGCGGGCCTTGCCGTCGGCCTTCGCCTGGCCGGCCCTGGCATCCGCCTTCGCGGTGCTGGCCTTGGCGTCCGCCTTCGCGGCATCACCCGAGGCGGCAGGCTTGCGCGTCTTGGCCTTGTCCGTCTTGGCCTCGGCAGCCTTCAGCGTCTCCGCCACGGCCGCGGCGAAGGCTTCCGCCTTGCCCGACTTGGCCTCGGCCGTCTTGAGCGTTCCCTCGGCTCCGGGCAGGCCCTTGAACTTCTGCCAGTCGCCAGTGATCTCCAGGATCCGGCGGACGGGGTCGGTGGGCTGGGCACCCACGGACAGCCAGTGCTGTGCCCGCTCGGAGTTGACCTCGATCAGCGAGGGTTCCTGCTTGGGGTGGTACTTGCCGATCTCCTCGATCGCACGGCCGTCCCGCTTGGTGCGGGCGTCGGCGACGATGATCCGGTAGAAGGGCGCATGAATCTTCCCCATGCGCTTGAGCTTGATCTTGACAGCCACGACTGCGGTCTTCTCCTATGAAAGCTTGGCTGGGGGCGGTCAACACACCGGGTGAGGAGCCGGCGGCGTGGCCCATGGACCCGGGCCGCCGAGCGAGAGAGGGCGTCGCCGACCAGGGACGGTCTAACCCCCCTATTGTGCCAGAGACCGCGGCCCAGGACGTAATCGCCACCGACCTCACCCGCCCGGCGGACCCGCTGCGGGGTCCAGGCCCCCAGGACTTGGTCGTTTTGGGTCGTGATGACAGCCCAAATCGACCATGTCTGATGGGACGGTGCGCGCGAGAGCGGGGTTAGCGGTCGCCGCGCTTGCCGCGGCGGAAGCGACTGAACCCGGCCGGAAGGTCGCTGGCGGGCCCATCGCCCGGCAGTTGCGACTCCAGCTTCTTGCGGAACGCGGGGTCCCCGGCGGCCAGTGCCTCCAGCCCGGCTGCGAGATCGCTGGCGGCAGCGGGCTTGGACAGCCCAGCGGGCAGGCCGTTCGCCGGGCCACCGAGACCCGCGGGCAGCGCCGGCCCGCCCCGGCCCAGCCCACCCAGACCCGTGCCAGGCCCAGCCGGGCCAGAGCCAGCCGGGGCAGAGCCAGCAGGGGCAGAGCCAGCCGGGCTGCCCGGCCCGGCCGAACCACCGGCTGGGACACCGCTGCCGCTGGCCGCCCGCCCGGGCGCGCCGCCCGGGCGGCCCCCCTTGGGCTTCTTTTTCGCCGCGGCCTTCCTGCCCTTGGCGTTCTTACCTGCCCGGCGCATCCCCGGAATCGGCGGCATACCGGGCAGCCCGCCGCCCATCATCTGCCGCATCATCTTCTGGCCTTCGAGGAAGCGCACCACCAGGTTGCTGACCTCTCCCACGCTGACCCCCGCCCCCTTGGCGATGCGGGCGCGGCGGGAGCCGTTGAGAATCTTGGGGTTGCGCCGTTCGGCCGGGGTCATCGAATTCACGATCGCCGCCGCCCGGTCCAGGTCCTTGTCACTGACCTGGCTGAGCAGCTCACGGTTCTGGGCGGCGCCGGGGAGCATGCCGAGCAGGTTGCCGATCGGGCCGAGTTTGCGCACCATGGCCAGCTGCTCGACGAAGTCCTCCAGCGTGAAGCCGTCCCCGGAGGCCAGCTTGCCGGCCATGCTGGCCGCCTGGTCGGCGTCGAAGGTCCGCTCCGCCTGCTCGATCAGGGTGAGCATGTCGCCCATGTCGAGGATCCGCGAGGCCATCCGGTCCGGGTGGAAGACGTCGAAGTCCGCCAGCTTCTCGCCGGTGGACGCGAACATCACCGGCCGGCCGGTGAGCTGGGCGATGGACAGTGCCGCACCACCGCGGGCGTCGCCGTCCAGCTTGGTCAGCACCACGCCGTCGTAGCCGACCCCGTCCAGGAACGCCTGCGCGGTGGCCACCGCGTCCTGGCCGATCATGGCGTCCACCACGAACAGGATCTCGTCCGGATCGGTGGCATCCCTGATCGCCGCGGCCTGGCGCATCATCTCCTCGTCGATGCCCAGCCGGCCGGCGGTGTCGATGATGACGATGTTGTGCAGCTTGTGCCGCGCCTCACCGAGCGAGGCCCGGGCGACCGCCACCGGGTCACCGGTCCCGTTACCGGGCTCGGGGGCGAACACCGGCACACCTGCCCGCTCACCGAGAACCTGAAGCTGCTGCACCGCGTTCGGCCGCTGCAGGTCGGCCGCCACCAGCAATGGCGTGTTCCCCTGCTCGCGCAGCCAGAGCGCCAGCTTGGCGGCGAGCGTCGTCTTACCCGAACCCTGCAGGCCAGCCAGCATGATGACGGTGGGCGGGGTCTTGGCGAACCGCAGCCGACGCGCCTCACCGCCGAGGATCGTGACGAGTTCCTCGTGGACGATCTTGATGACTTGCTGGGCCGGGTTGAGCGCCGCCGACACCTCGGCCCCAGAGGCGCGCTCCTTCACCCGGTTGATGAACTCCCTGGCCACCGGCAGGGCGACGTCGGCCTCGAGCAGGGCGATGCGGATCTCGCGGCAGGTCGCGTCGATATCGGCGGCCGACAGCCGGCCTCGCCCACGCAGGGAAGTGAAGACCTGGGTCAGCCGGTCGGAGAGCGTCTCGAACACGCGTACCAGGCTATCCGGTGCCGGCCCGGGGCGGGTGCCGCGACCTGAGCCGGCCGACCGGACGGGGCGGCAGGACGGTGCGGCCGGGCAGGGACCCAGCGCAAGACCGCAGCGCAAGCGCGCAGGGCAGTGGCGCGGGGCAGGGTCTAGCCAGCCAGGGCGCTGAGGATGGCCGCGGCGATCCGCCCGCGCATGCCCGCATCTCTGACCGGCTGACCGCGGGCGTCGACCACGTAGAACACATCCACCGCCTCCGCGCCCAGGGTCTCCACCCGCGCGGCCCGGACGTCCAGGCCACATTCGCCCAGCGCGCGGCCGATCTGCCAGAGCAGGCCGGGCGCGTCATGCGCCCGCACCTCGACCACGGTGGCCGAATCGGAGGCGTCATCCACCAGCCGCACCTGGGGCGGCGCCACCGGCACCGGCGCCCGTGCCGCCTCGCGCCCCGCCAGCCGCTGCGCCACGTCCAGCTGGCCAGCCAGCGCCCGCCGCAGATCGCTGGTCACCAGCATCGCGTCAGGTGGCTCACCGAACAGCGGTGCCACGGTAAAGGCGGTGACCGCCATCTCACCGCAGGAGGTGGCGTTCGCCGAACGCACCGCGAGCCGGTGCGACGCGAGCACGCCGGCCGCCTGCCAGAGCAGGCCCGGGCGGTCCGGGGCGGTCACGGTCACCTCTGACCCGCACACGATCGCCGCAGGCTCGCCCGCGGCGGCCAGTTCGATCTGCTCAGGCCGCAGCGGCAGCGGCTCCGGCGGCGGCTCGCCACCCAGCTCCGCCGCCACCCGCGCCACCAGTTCGCTGACCAGGCCCGCTTTCCAGTCGTTCCAGGCGGCCGGCCCGGTGGCCCGGCCGTCGGCGATGGCCAGCGCGTGCAGCAGAGCCAGCAGCGCCCGGCTGGTCACCACCTTGGTCACCGTGGTGACCGTCATCGGGTCGTCCAGGTCGCGGCGGGTGGCTGCCTGCGGCAGCAGCAGGTGATGGCGGACCGCGCTGGCGATCAGGGCGGCATCGGCCGGGCTGAAGCCGAGCCGGTGTGCGGTGTCCCTGGCCACCACCTCGCCGGCCAGCCGGTGGTCACCGGGCCAGCCCTTGCCGATGTCGTGCAGCAGGGCGGAGATCAGCAGCAGGTCAGGCCGGGCCACGGTGCGGGTCAGTGACGCGGCGTGGGCGGCGGTTTCCACCAGATGCCGGTCCACGGTGAAGGTGTGCAGCGGGTTGCGCTGCGGGCGGTTGCGCACGCGCGCCCAGTCGGGCAGCAGGCCGGTGATGAGTTCTTCCTGGTCAAGGGCCTCCCACACGGCGATCGCCGGCGGACCGGCGCCGAGCAGCGCGGCCAGGCGGTCGCGCGCCTCGGCTGGCCAGGGAACCGGCAGCGGCGGGCAGCCGGCCAGCCGGGCCAGGGTGCGGGGCGGCAGCACCAGATCGCCCTGCGCGGCCACGGCGGCGGCCCGCAGCATCAGCACCGGATCGGCCCCTGGGTCGGCGGACCGGGCCAGCACCACCTCCCCGTCCTGCGCCACCAGGCCCTCGGCGAGCGGGCGGCGAAGCGGGCTGACCTG
Organism: uncultured Actinomycetes bacterium; assembly: GCA_963837105.1. Classification (GTDB taxonomy): domain Bacteria; phylum Actinomycetota; class Actinomycetes; order Streptosporangiales; family Streptosporangiaceae; genus UBA9676. The sequence continues at coordinate 84,374 of CAWIMG010000023.1, forward strand.
CGGCGGCCGGTGGCGGGTCAGCTTGACGCCGGGCAAGGTGATGCGCACCCGGCCAGCCGCCTGGCCACCCGCCCGGCTGCGCTGGGCCTGCCGGAACGACTGATCCAGGGCATAGGCGACGGTACGCCCGGCCCCGGCCAGGCCGCGCAGCAGCGCGTCCGCATCCGCCAGTTCCAGCAGCCGGGCGACTTCATCCTGCTCCTGCAGCACCAGCCGGTCCATGGCCCGGCCGGTCACCTCGTGCAGCGCGTGCCGGGCGTCCAGCAGCAGGCCGTGCGCGGCCCGGACCCGCGGCCCAGGCCCGGGGGCCACCCACGCGGCGGCGATGGCGCTGATCGCGTCCACGTCGCGCAGGCCGCCCCTGGCCTCCTTGAGGTCGGGCTCGAGCAGGAAGGCAAGCTCACCGCTGCGCCCGGTGCGCTCGTGATGCATGGCCTGGAGTTCGGCCAGCCGGGTACCGGCCGTGGCCCGCCAGTCGGCGAGCACGCCGAGCCGGAGCCGGGTGGTCAGTTCGGCATCGCCGGCCACATGCCGGGCAGGCAGCAGCCCCAGCGCCACCCGCAGGTCGGCGCGGGCCATGGCCCGCGCCTCATCCGGGGTACGGACGGCGTGGTCCAGCCGGGTGCCGGAGTCCCATACCGGGTACCAGATCCGGTCCGCCAGCGCGGAGATGTCCGGCCGGCCATCGTGCAGCAGTACCAGGTCGAGATCGCTGCCCAGCAGCAGTTCCCGGCGGCCGTATCCGCCGGCGGCGACCAGCGCCACGCTGGCCTGCTCGCCGAGCAGCGATGCCAGCCAGCGATCGGTTTCGGTGACCCGCCGGGCGCGGTCAGCGGCGAACCCCGTCACCGGCCGCCCCGCGCCGGGGCGGCGCTCGCCGGGGCCGCTGGCGGTCAGAGCGCCCCCGGGCCGCGCTCCCCGGTGCGCACGCGCACCACCACGTCAACCGGCACGCACCAGACCTTGCCGTCCCCGATCCGGCCGGTCTGCGCCGACTTGACCATGACGTCGATGAGGTCGTCCGCGTCCTCGTCGTCGCACAGCACTTCCAGCCTGATCTTCGGGACCAGATCCACCTCGTACTCGGCACCGCGGTAGACCTCGGTGTGGCCGCGCTGCCGGCCGTAGCCGCTGGCCTCGCTAACGGTCATGCCGTGCACTCCGAAGGCCTGCAGAGCCGCCTTCACCTCATCCAGCTTGAAGGGCTTGATCACGGCTGTGATGAGCTTCATCCGCGCCACCTCCCAGGGCACCCTGCCCGGCATCCAGTCTCGCCGGAGGGCGTTTCCACCGCCAGCATGGAGTGTTTCCAGGCGGTGAATCACCCCGCGGGCATGTTACGCGCGTGTTACGCCGGTCCTCAGTCGCCGAGGATGGCGTCGACGAAGGTCGCGGGCTCGAAGGCGGCCAGGTCATCCGGGCCCTCGCCGAGCCCGACCAGCTTCACCGGCACCCCCAGCTCGCGCTGGACGGCGACCACGATGCCGCCCTTGGCGGTGCCATCCAGCTTGGTCAGGATGATCCCGGTGATGTCCACCGCCTCGGCGAACACGCGCGCCTGGCGCAGGCCGTTCTGCCCGGTCGTGGCGTCGAGCACAAGCAGCACCTCGTCCACGGTGGCCCGCTTCTCGATCACCCGCTTGATCTTCCCCAGCTCGTCCATCAGCCCGGTCTTGGTGTGCAGCCGGCCGGCCGTATCCACGATGACCGTATCCACCCGGCCGTCGATGCCTTCCGCCACGGCTTCGAACGCGACGCTGGCCGGGTCGGCACCTTCCCGGTCGGCCCGCACCACCCGGGCGCCCACCCGGTTCCCCCAGGTCTCCAGCTGGTCGGCGGCGGCCGCCCGGAACGTGTCGGCCGCGCCCAGCAGCACGGACTGGCCGTCCCCGATCAGGGCGCGGGCCAGCTTGCCGCAGGCGGTGGTCTTGCCGGTGCCGTTGACCCCGACCACCAGCGCCACGGCCGGCCGGTCGCCATGGGGGCCGAGGTGCAGGCTCCGGTCAATGTCGGCCCCGATCGCCTCGATGAGGTCGGCCCGCAGCAGGCCGCGTACCGAGTCACCGCCGCTGACGCCCCCGACCTTGACCTGCGTCCGCAACTCGGTCATGAGCTGGCGGGCCGGGCCCACCCCGAGATCGGCGGCGAGCAGGGTGTCCTCGATCTGCTCCCAGCCCTGCTCGTCCAGGCCGGGCCGGGACAGCAGGCCAAGCAGGACCGACCCGAACCCGCTCTGCGACCGGGCGAGCCTGTCCCGCAGCCGCACCATCCGGCCGGCCAGCGGGGGCGGTACCTCCGTTTCGGCCGGGGCGGGACCGGGCGCCGGCGGCGGCAGGGTGGCAGTGCCAGCGGCGGCCGCGGTCGTGGCGGTCCCCGCTGATCCATTGGGGCTGACCTGCCCGGCTGGGCCGGGCGGAGCGGGCGGGGCGCCGCCGGGCCGGCGGCGGCTGGGCCGGAGCAGGAACCCTCCGGCGACCGCGAGCACGATGACGACGGCGATGGCGATGATCAGGTATCCCATAACGGCCCCAGTCTGGCAGATGGCGTAGGGGCGCTCAGGCTGGCATGGGCGCGTTCAGGTGTGCTCGGGCTCCCGCAGCCGCTGGCTCACCACCGTGGACACCCCGTCTCCCTGCATGCTGATCCCGTACAGCGCGTCCGCGGCCTCCATCGTCCGCTTCTGGTGGGTGACGACCAGCAGCTGCGAGGTGGCACGCAGCTCCTCGAAGATCTGCAGCAGCCGCTGCAGGTTGGTGTCGTCCAGCGCCGCCTCCACCTCGTCGAGCACGTAGAACGGCGACGGCCGGGCCTTGAAGATCGCCACCAGGAAGGCGATCGCGGTCAGTGACCGCTCGCCGCCCGACAGCAGCGACAGCCGCTTGACCTTCTTGCCCGGCGGGCGGGCCTCGAAGTCGATGCCGGTGGCGAGCATGTCGTCCGGCTCGGTGAGAATCAGCCGCCCCTGGCCACCGGGGAACAGCCGGCCGAAAATGTCCTCAAACTCCCGAGCCGTGTCCTCGAACGCGGCCGCGAAGACCTGCTGGACCCGGTCGTCCACCTCTTTGATCACGGTCAGCAGGTCGCGCCGGGTCTTCTTGAGATCCTCCAGCTGGGCGGCGAGGAACGCGTGCCGCTCCTCCAGCGCCGCGTACTCCTCCAGCGCCAGCGGGTTGACCTTGCCCAGCTGGTCCAGCTGGCGCTGGGCCGCCGCCGCGCGCCGTTCCTGCTCGGCCCGGACGTAGCGGCGTCCGCCGTCGGCCACCGGCCCAGTGGCGCTGGTAGTAGGGGAAGGTCCCGCCCCGTTGCCCTCCACGCCGTCGCCATCTGCACCACTGCTGTCCGTAGCGCTGCTGTCCGGCCGGTTGCTGCCTGCCCCGGCGCTACCCGCACCGGCGCCGCCCGGCCCATCCCCGGCGGGCGGCGGGATCGGCACATCCGGGCCGTACTCGGCGGTCAGGGAGTCCGGATCCACCCCGAATTCCTCGGCGGCGCGGCCGGCCAGTTGCTCCAGCCTCATCCGGCGCTCGGCCTGGACGATCTCGGCGCCATGGGCGCTGTCGACGACCCGGTCGAGTTCGGCGGCGAGTTCCCTGACCTGTACCCGGACCGCCTTCAGCGCATCGGCCCGGCCCTCTCGTGCCTGCTCGGCCGCCTGCCGGCCGGCGGTGGCCACGGCCAGCGACTCGGCCAGGGCGGTCAAGGCCAGCTGCGCGCCCTGGGCCACCGCGCTGGCGACCTGGGCCTGCTCCCGGCGGCGCTCGCGGCGCTCGGCCGCGGCCACGGCCGCCCGCCGTTCGGCCACCGCCGCGGCGGCGAGCGCATCCGCCCGGCCCGCGATCGCCCGCAGCCGCTCCTCCGCGGTCCTGACCTCCAGCCGGGCCCCGGTCTCGGTCTCCCGGGCGGCCGCGGCAAGGGCCGCCAGCCCGTCCCGGTCCGGCACAGCGCCCTCCGGCACGGTGCCGTCCGGCACAGCAACCTCGGGCGCAGCACCCTCCGGTGCAGCGACCTCCGGCGCACCGGCGCCATCCAGCAAAGCCCCGTCCAGCACAGCCCTATCCGGCACAGCCCTATCCGGCACAGCGCCGTCCAGCACAGCATCCGGTGCCGCGCCGCGCCCGTCCGGCGCACCCCTGCCCAGCCCGTCCTGCCCGGCAGGTGCTGGCTGGCCGGGCAGCTCGTTCTCCTCGGCCGTCAGCCGGGCCGCCAGCCCAGCCAGCGCAGCCTCGTCCCGGTCACACTTGGCCCGCGCGGCGTTGATCGCGGCCGCCAGCCGGGCAGCCTCCTCCTGGGCCGCCCGGGCGGCGCCGGCCAGCCGTCCCAGCTCCCCCGAGGTCGCCGCCGCGGCGGCGTCCGCCTGCTGCAGCGCGGCCAGTGCTTGGGCCACCGCCTGCTGCGCCTGCTCTTCCGCTTCGGCCGCGGCCGTCAGCTCAGCCGAGGCCAGCTGGCAGGCCTGGCCGACCGCGGCCAGGCCGTCGGCAGCGGCATCCGCGGCCGAGCGCATGGCCAGCACACCCGCGGGCCGGGCGGCGCCGCCCTGGGCCCAGTGGGCGCCGAGCAGGTCACCATCGCGGGTCACCACCCGCAGTTCCGGGTGCTCGCGGACCAGGCTGCGGGCCTGGTCCAGGTCGTCGGCCACGGCCACCCCGGCCAGCAGCGCGCCGAGCGCGGCGGACAGCTCCGCCGGTGCCTTCACCAGCTCGTGTGCGGGCACAACGCCAGCCGGGTAGCTGATCCCCGCGGCCGGGTCCGGGTCGCCGTCGTGGCCAGCGATGACCAGCGCGGTGGTGCCCGCGTCCTCGGCCTTGAGCTGGCGCAGGATCGTCACCGCCGCGTCGAGCCCGGCCACCGCGATCGCGTCGGCCGCACCGCCGAGCGCCGCGGTGATCGCCTCCTGCGCACCGTCGGCCACGGTCAGCAGGCTGGCGACCGCCCCCAGCACCTCGTCCGGCCGGTCCGGACCTGCCAGCAGGGCGGCCGAGGCACCCACACCTTCCTCGATTGCCCGGATGCCCTCCGCCAGGGCGTCCGCCCGCGCGGTCAGCGCGGCCCGCTCAGCACTGGCCCGCCGCTCCGCCGCCCGCAGCCCGGCCAGCTGGGCGGTGATCTCGGCCAGCACCGCGGCCGCTTGCTCATGAGCGGCCGCCAGGCCCGCCCGGTCGTCGTCCCGGCCGGCCACCGCGCCGGAGAACTCCTGGTATTCCCGCTCCGCCTGCCCGGCCCGGGACTCCGCCTGTGCCAGCGCGTCGGCGAGACGGCCGGCCTCCTCCTGGGCGGCGGACACCCGGCTCCTGGCCGCGTCGACCTGTCCCCGCAGCTTGGCCAGCCGTTCAGCGCGGGCGGCGGCCCGGGCGGCGCGCTCGGCCAGCGCCCGCTCGGCCCGGGCCAGGTCGCGCTCGGCCGCCTCCCGCCCGGCGACGGTCCCGGTGAGCTGGGCCTGGGCCTCTGCCAGCCGCCCGGCCAGCACCGTTTCCTGCTCGCGCAGCCCGGCTGCCTCGGTGTCGAGCGCATCCGGATCCCGGCCCGGCCGGACCGGCTCCGGCTCGGCCGCCAGGTGGGAGTGCCGCTCCTGGGCGACGCTGGCCACCGAACGCAGCCGCTCGGCCAGCGCGGACAGCTCGAACCAGGCCTGCTGGGCCTGCGCCAGCCGGGGCGCGTGCTCACTCTCCGCGGCATCCAGCGCGGACTCCTGCCGCTGTGCCTGGTGCAGGGCCTGCTCCAGGCCGCTGCGCCGGGCCAGCACGGCTACCTCGTCGGTCTCACCCCGGGCGAGCTCGGCTGCCGCCGCCAGGTAGTCGTCGGCCATCAGGCGCAGCCGGGCGTCGCGCAGATCGGCCTGGATGACCGCGGCCCGGCGGGCCAGCGCCGCCTGGCGGCCGAGCGGACCGAGGCGGCGGCGCAGCTCGCCGGTGAGGTCGACCAGCCGGGTCAGGTTGACCTGCATCGCCTCCAGCTTGCGGAGCGCCTTCTCCTTGCGGCGGCGGTGCTTGAGGACACCGGCCGCCTCCTCGATCAGCGCCCGCCGCGCCTCCGGACCGGCGTGCAGCACCTCGTCGAGCTGGCCCTGCCCGACGATCACGTGCATTTCCCGGCCGAGGCCGGAGTCGGACAGCAGTTCGGTGACGTCGAGCAGGCGGCAGTGATTGCCGTTGATGGCGTATTCGCTCTGGCCGGAGCGGAACAGCAGGCGGCTGATGGTGACTTCGGTGTAGTCGATCGGCAGCGCGCCGTCGCTGTTGTCGATGGTGAGGGTGACCTCGGCCCGGCCGAGTGGCGGGCGGGACGAGGTGCCGGCGAAGACGACGTCCTCCATCCGGCCGCCGCGCAGGCTCTTGACCCCCTGCTCGCCCATGACCCAGGAGAAGGCGTCGACGATGTTGGATTTGCCCGACCCATTCGGGCCCACCACACAGGTGATGCCCGGCTCGAACCGCAGCGTCGTGGCCGAGGCGAACGACTTGAACCCGCGCAGAGTGAGAGTCTTCAGGTACACCTGCGGCTCTCCTCCTCGTCCGGCCGTCATTCGACCGCAACGCCGTCGCGGGAGCGCGGTGCGGACCGATCAACCCGCACCTTACCGCCACCTGCCGTCGGTTTCGGTGCTCCCGCGCCGTGCGGGCGGCCCGGGCTCACCGGCCGCCACCCGGCCAGCAAAGAGGGCAGGAACACCGCTCGGCGGTGTTCCTGCCCGTCTGGCATTCGGCCGGGGCCGTCGGCCCCGGGTCAGCCCCGGCAAGCGCCGGTGGTCAGGTAAGCGCGGGCTCCCGTTCGCGGGTGGCGACGAGTAGTCCATGACTGACCCCGGCGGTGAGCACGTCGTTCTCTTCCTGCAGCCGGGCAAGCTCGGCCTCCAGGTCCTGGACCCGCCGCTGCAGGCGGCGCATCTCAGAGAGCATGCGGGGATCAGGCCCGCCGACGTGGCCAAGAAGAGCCTTCGCCATTGTAGTGGGTCCTCCACACTGAGTGACCAGAGTGGGCGCACGCGCGAAGACACGCATAAGTGCGCGCAAGGTGACCTATTAAGGATCGCACCCCCCTGGGTATCCGGTCAAGTTGAGCGATCTTGCAGGTCATGACGCGAGGTACGGGCACGCGGCCGGGGCTGGCAGGCCGGGCAGGAGTAGGCGGACCGGTTCATGAACGGATCCCGCCGGACCGGCGTGCCGCAGCGTGGGCACGGCTGCCCCGCCCGCCCGTAAACGGCGAGTGACCGGCCGAAATAGCCGCTCTCCCCGTTCACATTCACATACAGGCTGTCGAACGAGGTCCCGCCCGCCTGCAGCGCCTCCACCAGCACAGCCCGGACGGCGGCCAGCAGCTCACCGGCAGTGGCCCGGCTGAGCGCCCGGCCCGGCCGGGCCCAGTGCAGCCTGGCCCGCCACAGTGCCTCATCGGCATAGATGTTGCCGACCCCGCTCACCAGCGACTGATCCAGCAGCGCCGTCTTGACGCCGGACCGGCGGGTGCGCAGCCGGGCGATGACCGCCGCCTCGTCGAAAGCGGGCTCCAGCGGGTCCGGCGCGATATGCGCGATCATCGCTGGCAGGTCCGCGCCACCCGGTGCGAACACCAGGTGGCCAAACGTCCGCTGATCGGTGAAGCGCAGAATCCGGCCCCGAGTCGGTGAAGGTGAACCGGACCCGGACGTGCGGGGAGAGCGGGCGGCCGGGGTCGCCGAGCAGCAGCTGGCCGCTCATGCCCAGGTGCGCCAGCAGGGCGTCCGCGGCCGCCGGGCCGGTTCCTGGCGGGCCCTCCGCCACCGGCAGCCACAGGTACTTGCCCCGCCGGCGGGCGGCGGTCACGGTGAGCCCGGCGACGGCCGCGGCGAAGTCGTCCGGCCCGGCCAGGTGACGCCGGACCGCCCGCGGGTGCAGCACCTGGACGGTCCCGATGGTCCGGCCGGCCACATGGCGCTCCAGCCCGCGCCGGACCACCTCCACTTCCGGCAGTTCAGGCACGCCGCCCCCGGCCCCGGTCAGCTGGCACGGACACCGTCAGGCGTGACCGCCGGGCCTGGCCTCGGCCGCCCGGGCCCGCTGGCCAGCCGGCCTGGTCCCATTGCCGGCCGGCCCATGCGCGCCGTATTTCCCCGGCCGGTACTGGCCCGGTGCCTGCGCCGGCTCCCCGGCGGCGGGTACGTCCTGGCCGGTCTCACCGCTGCTGATCGCCCGCCAGGCGCGTTCGGCCGCCTGCTGCTCGGCTTCCTTCTTGGACCGGCCCTCGCCCGACCCGTACCCGCGGCCGCCGACCAGAACCACCGCCCGGAACGACTTCTCGTGATCGGGGCCGCTCTCATCCACGTGGTACTCCGGCACGCCGAGTTCACCGGCGGCGGTGAGTTCCTGCAGCGAGGTCTTCCAGTCCAGGCCCGCGCCGAGCCGGGCGGAACTCGCGATCACCGGGTCGAACAGCCGGTGCACCAGGGCGGATGCCTCGTCCAGGCCGCACTCGATGTAGACCGCGCCGATCAGCGCTTCCAGCGTGTCGGCCAGGATCGATGCCTTGTCCCGGCCGCCGGTTCCCTGCTCGCCCCGGCCCAGCCGGACGAAATCACCCAGCCGCAGCCCGCGGGCGACCCCGGCCAGTGCCCGCTGGTTCACCACCGCCGCCCGCAGCTTGGCCAGTTGCCCCTCGGGCAGGTCGGGATAGCCACGGAAGAGCGCGTCGGTGACCACCAGCCCGAGCACGGCGTCGCCGAGGAACTCGAGCCGCTCGTTGGTGGGCAGTCCGCCATGTTCATAGGCGAACGAGCGGTGCGTGAGGGCGCGTTCCAGCAGCGCCGGGCTGAGCCCCACGTCCAGCGCCCGCAGCAGGCCGGTGCCCTCGGCCGGGCCGGCCGGCCCGCCTTGCTCGGCAGCGCCTTTCATGCTGTCCTCCTCCCCCAGGTGTCACTGGGGGCCGCCTGCCATCAGCCAGGCGGGTACTTCCAGCGCCTCAGGAGGGGGTGATCACCTGACGGCGGTTGTACGTTCCGCAGGTCGGGCAGGCGGTGTGGGGCAGCTTGGGGTCATGGCATTGCGGGCAGCGCACGAGCCGGGGCGCGGTCGCCTTCCACTGGGCCCGCCGCGACCTGGTGTTGCTCCGCGACATCCTCCGCTTAGGGACGGCCACGTCAACTCTCCTCGTGTGTGTCCGGCACGGCCAGGCCGTCCGGTTCTGCCTGCGTCATCCGTTGCTGCAGCGCCGCCCACCGGGGGTCGATGGCAGCGGCATGCCCATGTTCCGGGCCTGCCTGGGCGAGCAGCACACCGCACTCGGCACACAAGCCCGGGCAATCCGGGCGGCACAGTGGCGCGAGCGGGAGTGCGAGCACCAACGCATCACGGAGGACCGGCTCAAGGTCGAGCAGGTCCCCAGCAAGAGCGTACCCGTCCTCATCAGCACTGCCGGACCCTTGCTGGTAACTGAACAGCTCCTGGCACCGGACCTCGGTGGTCTGCGCTACCGGCTCCAGGCACCGGGCGCATTCACCGCTGACCGGCGCCTCCGCCGTCGCGGTGACCAGCACTCCCTCGCTCACCGACGCCAGCGTGACGGCCAGCCGCAGTTCCGTGCCTTCCGCGACGCCAGCCATGCCCGCCCACAGACCGGCAGGGGCAGGCACGGTCCGGGTCTCGGTACGCGCCGACCCCGGACGCCGGGGCAGGGTCCGGGTATCGAAAACCAGTAGCCCAGGGGTACCCGGGCGGGCGGTGGGCGTCTTGCGGGAGGAAGGCATGGCAACGTGAGTAGCGAGCAGTCAGGAAAGGCTCAGCTTAGCCAGAGGCCGGCCGGAACCCCAACTCGGCCGGTCAGGAACCGGCCAGCCGGGCCAGCAGCCGGGCATGCACCGGCTCGGGCACCAGCGACTCCACGTCCCCGCCGTAGGTGGCGATCTCCCTGACCAGGCTGGACCGCAGGAAGCTGTACAGCGGGTTGGCGGTCATGAACAGCGTCTCGATCCCGGCCAGCCGGTAATTCATCTGCGCCATTTCCATCTCGTACTCGAAGTCACTGACCGCCCGCAGGCCCTTCACGATCGCGCTGACCTGATGTGCCTTGCAGTACTCGACCAGCAGCCCGGTGAACCGGTCCACGGTCACGTTGGGCAGGTCCTTGGTGATCTCGCGGAGCATGTCGATCCGCTCGTCCACGGTGAACAGGCCGCGCTTGGCCAGGTTGGCCCCGACCACCACCAGCACCTCCTCGTGCAGCCGGGCGGCGCGGCCGATGATGTCGAGATGCCCGTTGGTCACGGGGTCGAACGAGCCCGGGCAGGCGACACGGCGCACGTGGTCACGCCCTTCGGAGACGACAGTCCATCTGCGGCGAGACCGTACCAGAAGGCGGGCGGCGCGGGGCGGGCGGCTGCGGCCAGCCGGGTCACGCCTTCTCCAGGAACCCGGCCTGCTCGGGGTCGACCAGGGTCGCGATCGCCACCGCCAGCGCCGGGTGACCAGCCAGCTCCGGATCGGCCGCGACCAGGCTGGCGGCCTCGTCCCTGGCCTGCCCGATCAGCTCCTCATCGGTGAGCAGGGTCAGCAGCTTGAGGCTGCGCTTCCGGCCCGCCTGGGCGGCGCCCAGCACGTCACCCTCCCGGCGCTGCTCCAGGTCCAGCCGGGCCAGCGCGAAACCGTCCACGGTGGCGGCCACTGCGGCCAGCCGCTCGCGCGCCTTGCTGCCCTCCGCCGCCTCGGTCACCAGCAGGCACAGCCCCGGCTTGCCACCCCGGCCCACCCGGCCACGCAACTGGTGCAGCTGGGACACCCCGAACCGGTCGGCATCCATGATCACCATGGCGGTCGCGTTCGGCACGTCCACGCCGACTTCGACCACCGTGGTCGTCACCAGCACGTCCACCTGCCCCGCGGCGAACGCCCGCATCGCGGCGTCCTTCTCCTCGGCCGGCAGCCGGCCGTGCAGCACCCTCAGCCGCAGCCCGGCCAGCGGGCCATCGGCCAGCCCCGGCGCCAGATCGAGCACCGCCAGCGGCGGCCGCCGTGGGCTCTGCCCGTCCTCGTCCTCGTCCAGGAACAGGCTGGTCTCGGCGTCGGCAGCGGGTGCGCGGGAGCCATCCGTTGCGCTGGCTGAAGGGCCCTGATCGTCACCGATCCGGGGGCAGACGACGTACGCCTGGCCGCCGCTGCCCACCTCCTCGCGGATGCGCTGCCACGCCCGTTCCAGGTAGTGCGGCTTGTCGGCGGCGGGCACGACGTGGCTGGCGATCGGGGCGCGCCCGGCCGGCAGCTCGGTCAGGGTGGAGACATCCAGGTCGCCGAAGACCGTCATGGCCACCGTGCGCGGGATCGGCGTCGCGGTCATCACCAGCACATGCGGGCGGCCGCCGTGGGCCTTCTCCCGCAGCGCGTCCCGCTGCTCCACGCCGAACCGGTGCTGCTCGTCGATCACCACCAGGCCCAGGTCGGCGAACTGCACGTGCTCGGTGAGCAGCGCGTGGGTGCCGATGACAAGGCCAGCCGCCCCGGAGGCCGCGTCCAGCAGCGCCTCCCGGCGGGCCACCGGCCCCTGCGACCCCGTCAGCAGTGCCACCCGGGTCGCCTGCTCGGCACCGCCCAGCCGCCCGGCCTGCCCCAGCGGCCCGAGCAGGTCGCTGACCGACCGGTAGTGCTGCTGTGCCAGCACTTCGGTCGGGGCGAGCAGCGCCGCCTGCCCGCCCGCATCGATCACCTGCAGCATCGCCCGGACCGCGATCACCGTCTTGCCGGAGCCAACCTCGCCTTGCAGCAGCCGGTGCATGGGATGCGCCAGCGCCAGGCCGGCGGCGATGGTCCCGCCTGCCTCCCGCTGGCCCGCGGTGAGGCGGAACGGCAGCCGCGTGTCGAACGCCGCCAGCAGCCCGCCGTCCCGGAGCGGCCGGGCGGTGGCTGGCAGGGCCGCGGCCGCCAGCCGGCGCTGGGCCAGCACCGACTGCAGCACGAACGCCTCGTCCCACTTCAGCCGGGTCCGGGACCGGCTGACCTCGGCCAGGTCGGCGGGCCGGTGGATGCCCCGCAGCGCGGCCGCCAGCCCGATCAGGTGATGCCGCTCCCGCACCGCGGCCGGCAGCGGGTCGTCCACCTCGCCGAGGGTGTCCAGCACCAGCCGCACGCATTTCTCGATGTCCCAGGAGGAGAAGTCCTTGCTGGCCGGGTAGAGCGGGATCAGCTCGGCCGCGTACTCCGCCGCCTTGTCCGCCTCGTCCGCGCCGAGCAGCTTGCACTCGGGGTGGGCCAGCTGGCGCTTGCCGTTGTACACCGACACCCGGCCCGCGAACATGCCATGCCGTCCCGGGACCAGCTGGCGTTCCCAGAACTCCACCTTGTTGAAGAAGGCGAGTTTGAGCTGAGCACTGCCGTCGGTGACGGTCACCTCCAGCAGCTTGCCGCGGCGATGCTGCATCCGGCGTGAGCTGACCTTCGCGACCTGGGCGAAGACGGTCACGTGCTCGCCGTCGCGGAGACCGGCGAGATCGGTCAGTTCACCCCGCTGGGCATACCGGCGGGGATAGTGGTGCAGCAGGTCGCCCGTGGTGCGCAGGCCGAACGCCTGCTCCGCCCTGGTAGCGGCCTTGCCCCCGAGCACCCGGGTCAGCGGTTCGGTCAGGCTCGCCATGGCCTTTCAGGATAGGCGGCCCGCCCGTCCGGGCCGTCCGGTTCGCGTCCGGGGTGGTCGTCGGATATTCTGCGACGGCTGGCCTGGGCGGCGCCCGGGCCGCCTCCCAGCTTCCTCTAACACCAATGGAGCGATCCCGTGGCTTTTGTCTGCGACATCTGCGGCAAGGGGCCGGGCTTCGGCAACAGGGTCTCCTTCTCGCACCGCCGCACCCCGCGCCGCTGGAACCCGAACATCCAGGTCGTGCACGCAGTCGTGGACGGAACGCCCAAGCGGCTGCACGTCTGCACGTCCTGCATCAAGGCCGGGAAAGTCACCCGCTGACCCACTGCGGCCCGGGCCGCCGGGCGGCCTGGCCGCTCAGCCGCGGGCGCAGGGCTGGCCGTTGAGCGCGCACCCGGTGGGCGGGCCGGGCAGCCCGGTCGCCGTGACGTAGATCCGTATCTCCCCGGCGCTCCCGCCGTAACCCGTGCCGGGCCAGTCCGGATCACCCGTGCCCGTCACGATCACCACGTGCGGGCCACGCGCCGTCCAAGCCCCGCCCCACACGCCACCGATGGGGCCGCCGACCGGTAGCTGAGCCGCAGCCGCCAGCTGGCCGGCAGCCGCCCAGCGGGCATGGTGATGATGATCTGGCCCGCGAATCCGTCATTCCACTGATGCAGCGTCTGATAGGTCATCACCGGCCGCAGGCCGGCCGCGGCCGGCGGGCGGGGTGGTCCGGGGGCTGGGGCCGGGGCGACGGTATGTGCCGGCCCGGCTTGGCCGAAGCCAGCCCGCCGCCCGGGGCGGTCGTGGCGCAGGCGGCGACGGGGCACGGGTGCCCGGCCACCGGCGGCTCCGGGCCATAGCTGATGATCGTCCTGGTCAGGGGATAGGCGATGACCGCCGCGATGACAACACCCAGCCCGGCCGCGAATGTGGGAGTGACCGCGACCCGGCGCAGGCCCATGCCAACCAGCCTGACCCACACCTGGAAGGCCGTGGAACGCCCATGGCGTCCTGGCGCCGGGGTCAGGGGCGCCGGCCTCTTACGGTGTCGTGACATGAGGGGGCAGTTGCCAAGCTCCGTAGAGTCGAGAAGCCAAATCTAGATCCATCGCAGCCGCGCCGGGATGGATATGGGGATCTCAGCGGTAGTGATCCCAGCCCGCCCGGCCGGGCCATGGCCGGCCGTCCACCGTCACGCCGTCGCCCCGGCGCACCTCGCCGAGCACCGTCCAGCGTGCGGGCAGCCGGACGCCGGGGGGGAACGTCGCAGCCAGGGCGTGATCCTCGCCGCCGGTCAGCATCCAGGACAGCGGCGGGGCCAGCGCCCGCCCGCCGGGCTGGGTGCCGCCTGCCGCCTGCGCCGGGTCGGCCGGCCGCGGCCAGCGCGTCCGCCGCGGCGGACAGATCCGGCCCGGGCACCAGCCGGGCAGTGTCGATACTGATGCCGGCCCCGCTGGCCTGCGCGACATGGCCCAGGTCAGCCACCAGCCCGTCGCTGACGTCGATCATGGCGGTCGCGCCGAGGTCCGCCGCCTCCGGGCCCGCCTCGTACACCGGGCGCGGCCGCCGGTGCGCCGCCACCAGGCTGGCCGGCTCGGCCAGGCCCGCGGTGAGCAGTGCCAGGCCAGCCGCGGAGTGGCCGAGCAGGCCAGCCACCGCCAGCACGTCGCCCGGGCGGGCGCCGGCCCGGGTCACCGGTGCCCGGCCAGCCAGTTCCCCCAGCGCGGTGATCGCGATCATGATGGTGTCCGCGCCAGACACGTCGCCGCCAAGGACGGCGGCACCGGCCCGGGCGGATTCGGCGGCAATCCCGTCCACCAGCGCCTCAGCCCAGGCCACCGGCAGGTCGCCGGGCGCGGCCAGGCCGACCAGCAGGGCAACCGGGACGGCTCCCATGGCCGCCACGTCGGCCAGGTTCCGGGCGGCCGCCTTGCCGCCCACGTCGGCAGGCGGCGACCAGTCGCGGCGGAAATGACGGCCCTCGACGAGCAGATCCATGGTGGCGACCGGGCGGCCGGCCGGCGCAGCCAGCACGGCCGCGTCGTCGCCGACCCCGATGACCGCGGGCCCGGCCGGTGGCAGACGGGCCGCGATGGCCGCGATCAGCCCGAATTCGCCCAGGTCCGCAATGGTCCTCCCACCTCCCGCGGTGGCATCAGCCGCCGCCCCGGCCCCAGGCACGGTCTTAGGGTAGCGTTGCCATTCCGGATCAAGGCCCGCCGGACGGACGAATGCCGCCGCCCGCGGCGGTCCGGAGGTATGGCCCGCACGGACGGCGAGGAGCCGATAGCACGTATCGACGACGGCACACCGCGGGCCGCCCCCGGCCGGGTACGGCAGGCTGGAGATCCACCAGGCATGCCTAGGCGGACGCCCGTGGAGGACAGCAATGGTGCAGGCATACATCCTCGTGCAGACAGAGGTCGGGAAGGCCGCTGAGGTCGCTGTTCGCATCGGCTCCATCGCCGGGGTGACGCTGGCCGAGGATGTCACCGGCCCCTATGACGTGATCGTCCGCGCGGAAGCGGAGAACGTGGACGACCTCGGCCGCCTGGTGGTGGCCCAGATCCAGGGCGTTCCCGGCATCACCCGCACCCTCACCTGCCCCATCGTCCACATCTAGCGACCACCGGCCCCCCAGCCGGCGCCATCCACCGCCCTCCCGGCCCTTTCGCGTGCAGCTTTTCATGAGTTTGGTGTCACAAATCGGGTCAAATCGCAGCCTGGAGTGACGGGAACCCGGGAATAGGCCGGGCGGGGATGGGGGCCGGGGGCCGGGGCTGGCGGGACGGCGAGCGCTAGCCGGGCGGGGAGGCCAGCCGGGCGGCTAGGGCGGCGGTGCGGGAGCCGAGGCCGAGCCGCCGGCCGCGTCCAGGTCGGGCGGGGCGTCCACATCGCGGCGCAGGCTGGCCAGTCCGGGCTCGGTGAGCGGGACGGCGCCGGCCGCCTCATGCCGCGCGGCCGAACCGGGGCCGAACCGCGGCCGGAATGCCGTCCCGGGACGGGCCGCGTACAAGGTGGTGCCCGATCCGGCGGCATCGGCCACGAACGCCTGTGGCCAGCGCGCGGCCGCCCGCAGCGCGCCGCCGAGTTCGGCTGGCCGCAGCGCGGGCAGGTCGGCGGCGAGCGCAGCCACGCCGGACCGCGGCCAGCGCGCACCGGCCCGGGCGGCCCCCTGCCGCAGCGCCGGGTTGAGCCCGCGCCCGGGCCGTTCGGGCACGATGACCGCGCCCAGGCCGCGCAGATCGGCCGCGGCCAGGCGGTCGCCGGTGACCACCAGCACCCTGGCCACCTCCGGGCACCGCAACGCGGCCGAGACCGTGTCCGCGGCCATCGCCAGCGCCAGCGCCGGCCGGTCCGGGCCGGCCAGGGTGGCCAGCCGGGTCTTGGCGCGGGACAGTACCTTGACGGGTACCACTAGCGACCAGCGCAGTGGTGCCGGGGCCGGAGCGGGCATACCGTGATCCTGCCTCGACACCGGGGCGCGTGAACCGGGAGACTGTCCAGATGAGGTTCTGCGGGCGGCGCGGATGAGCACGCGAGCGGACCTCCCGTATTCGCCCGCCTGGCGGCGTGGCACCGAACTGGTGCTGCCGGGGCCGATCAAGGCGATCATGAAACGCGACTGGCACGGCCAGGAGAACATTCCCCGGCAGGGCGGCGTGATCATCGCCCCGAACCACCTGTCCTATGCCGACTGGGCCGCGGTCGCCCTGTTCGTCCACCAGCGGGGCCGCTACCCGGCGTTCATGATCAAGTCGCCGGTGTTCGACGTCAAGGTGGTCGGCCCGTTCCTGCGCAAGTGCGGCCAGCTGCCGGTGCACCGTGAGCAGCACGGCGCCGCGCTGGTGGTCAAGGAACTCAAGGACGCCGAGCAGCGGCTGCGCGACGGCGAGTGCCTGATCGTCTACCCCGAGGGCACCGCCAGCCGGGATCCGGATCTGTGGCCGATGGTGGGCAAGACCGGTGTTGCCCGGCTCGCCCTGGTGACCGGCGCCCCGGTGATCCCGGTCGCCCACTGGGGTGCGGAGCTGATCCTGCCCTACGGCAGCAAGAAGCCGAGCCTGTTCCCGCGCCACCTGGTCAAGATGCTGGCCGGGCCGCCGGTGGACCTGTCCGCTTTTACCGGCCGACCGCTCGGCCGGGAGGTGCTGCGGGGCGCGACCGCCGCCGTCATGGCCGACATCACCGCCCTGCTCGCCCGGCTGCGGGGCGAGCCGGCCCCGGCCGTTCCCTACGACCTCGCCGCCGCCCGCCGCGCCCAGCACACCGCCAGCGGCCCAACGGACCCTCCGGGTGACCCTCCTCCCCCCGCGGCGGCCCAGGCGTGACCGCGGCGGTCATGGGGGCCGGCATGTGGGGCACCACCTTCGCCCAGGTGCTCTGCGATGCCGGGACCCCGGCCGTGCTCTGGGGACGGCGGCCGGAGCTGGCCGAGGCGATCAACGGGCGCCACGAGAACCCCGTTTACCTGCCCGGGGTCACCCTGACCGGTGAGCTGCGGGCGACCGCGGACCCGGCGCTGGCGCTGGCCGGGGCCGAACTGGTGGTGCTGGCCGTGCCGGCCCAGACGCTGCGCCAGAACCTGGCCGGCTGGCAGGGCCTGCTGCCGCCGGGCGCGCTGCTGGTGAGCCTGATGAAGGGCATCGAGCATGGCAGCCAGCTGCGGATGAGCGAGGTGATCGCGGAGGTGACCGGCGCACCGCCGGACCGGATCGCGGTGGTCACCGGTCCCAACCTGGCCCGCGAGATCGCCGAACGGCAGTACGCGGCCACCGTGGTCGCCAGCACCGACGGCACCACCGCCAAGTGGCTCCAGCAGGCCTGCCACACGCCGTACTTCCGCCCGTACACCAACCCGGACGTGATCGGCTGCGAGCTGGGTGGCGCCGTGAAGAATGTGATCGCGCTCGCGGTGGGGATCGCGGTGGGCATGGGGCTGGGTGACAACACCAGGGCCATGCTGATCACCCGGGGCCTGGCCGAGATCGCCCGGCTGGGGGCCACTCTCGGCGCCGATCAGCACACCTTCGCCGGGCTGGCCGGCATGGGCGACCTGGTGGCCACCTGCAGTTCGCCGCTGTCGCGGAACCGGACCTTCGGCGAGAACCTGGGCCGGGGGATGGCGCTCGCGGACGCCGCGGCCAGCGCGTCGCAGGTGACCGAGGGTGTCAAGTCGGCCGGGCCGGTGCTGGACCTGGCCCGGGCGCATGGGGTGGAGATGCCGATCACCGAGGTCGTGGCCGCGGTGACCCAGGGCCAGATCGGGGTGGCAGAGGCGGTCATCATGCTGGCCTCCCGCTCCGCCAAGCCGGAGCGCTACGGCGTCTGACCAGGCCACGGCCCGCCCCGGATACGGCCGGCCCGCCGAGAGGAGAAACGACACTGAACGGGCAGCGCAAGATCAGGGTCGCGGTCGTGTTCGGCGGCCGGAGTTCGGAACACGCGGTGTCGTGCCTGGGCGCGGGAAACGTGCTGGCGGCACTCGACCGGGACCGCTACGAGGTGGTGCCGATCGGCATCGCGCGCGACGGCCGCTGGGTGCTCGCCCCGGACGACCCCGGGCGGCTGGCCATCACCGGCGGCGAACTGCCGTCGGTGGAGGCGATGGCGGCACCGGGCCAGCAGATCGCCGCCCGGCTGGACCCCGCGACCCGCGGGCTGATCGTCACCCCACCGGGGGATGTCCCGCGCAGCCTGGGTGAGGTGGACGTGGTGCTGCCGCTGCTGCACGGCGCCTACGGCGAGGACGGCACGATCCAGGGCCTGCTGGAGATGGCCGGGACGCGCTACGCCGGCGCCGGGGTGTTCGCCAGCGCAGCGGGCATGGACAAGGAGTACATGAAGCTGATCTTCACGGCGCGCGGCCTGCCGGTTGGCCGGTACGTGGTGGTCCGGGACCGGGACTGGCGTGCGCCGGCCGCGGCCGGTGGGGCGGCCAGCCAGGAGCGCAAGCGGGTACTGGACGAGATCGCCGAGCTGGGCTGGCCAGTGTTCGTCAAGCCCGCCCGCGGCGGGTCCAGTATCGGCACTACCCGGATGACCAGCCAGGACGGGCTGGCCGGACTGGAGGAGGCGATCGAGACCGCCCGCGAGCACGACCCGAAGGTGCTGGTCGAGGCGGCGGTACCGGGCATCGAGGTCGAGTGCGCCGTGCTGGAGGGGATCGACGGCGGCCCGCCGGACGCGAGCGTCCCGGCCCAGGTGGTGGTCGGCGGCGGGGCCGGGTTCTACGACTTCCAGGCCAAATACCTGGAGGCAGATACCTCGATGGCCATCCCGGCGCCGATCGGCGACGACGCCATCGCCGAGGTGCGGCGGCTGGCCTGCGCCGCCTTCGAGGCGGTGTCGTGCGAGGGACTGGCCCGGGTGGACTTCTTCTGCACCCCGGCCGGTGAGATCGTGCTGAACGAGATCAACACGATGCCCGGGATGACCTCGGCGTCGGCGTTCCCGCTGATGTGGGCGGCAACCGGGCTGCCAGCCAGGCAACTGTGGGACCGCATCATCGCGACCGCGCTGGCCAAGCGCCCCGGGCTGCGCTAGCCCGGCCGGAGGGCGGCCCCGTGCAGGCGACCGTGCGCGAATTCGACCCGGCGGCCAGGTCCGGGACCGTGTTCTGCGATGACGGCAGCGTGCTCGCGTTCGGCGCCGGCGCCTTCGCCGCCTCCGGCCTGCGGCTGCTGCGGCCAGGCCAGCGGGTGACGATCGGCCGTGCCGCCGACGGCACCATCACCGGCCTGGCACTGGCCGGGTTCCCGCTGCCCGGCCCCGGCCCGGCGGGATAGCCCGCCGCCCCGGGGAGCCGCTAGCCGAGTGCGGGGAGCCAGGCCGCCCGGGTGCTCTCGTACCGGGTGATGTCGCTGGCATGCCGCAGGGTCAGCGAGATGTCGTCGAGGCCTTCCATCAGCCGCCAGCGGGTGTAGCCGTCGATCTGCAGTGGTGCCATGAGCAGCGGTGGCGTATCGCCTGCCGGGCCGACGCGGACCTCGCGGCCGGCCAGGTCCACGGTGACCGGGACCGCCGGGTCAGCCTCGACCGCGTCGGCGATCGCGGTGACCGTCTGCTCGGGCAGCCGGACCGGCAGCAGCCCCTCCTGGATGGCGTTGTTGTAGAAGATGTCGCCGAACCGGGCCGAGATGACGGCCCGGAAGCCATAGTCGGTGAGCGCCCAGACCGCATGCTGCCGGGACGACCCGATGCCGAAATCCGGCCCGGCGACCAGGATCGTCGCGCCCTGGGCGGACGGCTGGTTCAGCACGAAGCCGGGATCGGCCCGCCAGGCGGCGAACAGGCCATCGGCGAACCCGGACCGGCTGACCCGCTTGAGATACTCGGCCGGGATGATCTGGTCGGTGTCCACGTTGCTGCGCCGCAGCGACACGGCCCGGCCGGTGTGGGTGGTGAAGGGCTCCATCGGGGTTCTCCTGTCACAGGCCGGCTGGCGCGGTCAGCTTGCCGGTGACCGCGGTGGCCGCGGCCACCTGCGGGGACACCAGGTGGGTGCGGGCACCCGCGCCCTGCCGGCCTTCGAAGTTGCGGTTGGAGGTGGACGCGCTGCGCTGACCGGCCGCCATCTTGTCCGGGTTCATGCCCAGGCACATCGAGCAGCCGGCCGACCGCCACTGCGCCCCGGCGGCGGTGAACACCTCGGCCAGGCCCTCGGCCTCGGCGGCCGCCTTGACCTCCATCGAGCCGGGCACGACCAGCATCTGCACCCCGCTGGCCACCTTCCGGCCGCGCAGCACCGCGGCGGCGGCACGCAGGTCCTCCAGCCGCCCGTTGGTGCACGACCCGACGAACACGGTGTCCACTGCGATCTCGGTGAGCGGGGTGCCCGGGGTGAGCCCCATGTAGCCGAGCGCACGCTCGGCCGATGCCCGTGCGGCCGGATCGGCCATGGCCGCCGGATCGGGTACCGCCGAGCCCAGCGGCCCGGCCTGGGCCGGGTTCGTGCCCCAGGTCACGTACGGGGCGAGCGCGGCGGCATCCACCGTCACCTCGCGGTCGAAGACCGCGTCCGGGTCGGTCGGCAGCGACCGCCAGTGGTCCAGCGCCGTCTCCCAGGCCTGTCCCCGCGGGGCGTGCGGGCGGCCGCGCAGGTAGCTGAACGTGGTCTGGTCCGGCGCGATCAGCCCGGCCCGGGCGCCCGCCTCGATGGACATGTTGCAGACCGTCATCCGGCTGTCCATGGACAGCCCGGCGATCGCCTCGCCGCGGTACTCGATGATGTGGCCGGCCCCGCCGCCGGTGCCGATCTGCGCGATCACGGCCAGGATCAGGTCCTTGGCGGTGACGCCGAAGGGCAGTTGCCCGGTCACGTTCACGGCCATGTCCGCGGGCCGGGCCTGCGGCAGTGTCTGGGTGGCGAGCACATGCTCGACCTCGCTGGTGCCGATGCCGAACGCGAGCGCGCCGAACGCGCCATGCGTGCTGGTGTGCGAGTCGCCGCAGACGATCGTCATGCCCGGCTGGGTCAGCCCCAGTTGCGGGCCGATGACGTGGACGATCCCCTGCCCCGCGTCTCCCATCTGGTACAGCCGGACACCGAAGTCGGCGGCGTTCTTGCGCAGCGTCTCCACCTGGACCCGGGACACCGGGTCGGTCACCGGGCTGGCCGGGCCGGTCAGCGGCAGCCCCGGGCCGGTGACCCCGAGGGTCGGCACGTTGTGGTCTTCGGTCGCCACGGTCAGATCCGGCCGGCGCACCGGGCGGCCCGCCAGCCGGAGGCCGTCGAACGCCTGCGGGCTGGTCACCTCATGCACCAGGTGCAGGTCGATGTAGAGCAGGTCAGGCTCACCCTCACCGCTCCGCACCACGTGGGCGTCCCAGAATCTTCTGTGCCAGCGTGCGCCCCATCGCGGTCACCTCACATGATCATGTTGCGTCTCGCATGTCGAGACGGCAATATCGGACCATGGACAACTCTAGCGGAGTCGGGGTGCTGGACAAGACGGTTACGGTTCTTACCGCCCTCGAATCCGGTCCCGCCTCGCTCGCCCAGCTGGTCACCGCCACCGGGCTGGCCCGCCCGACCGCGCACCGGATCGCGGTCGCGCTGGAACGGCACCGGCTGCTCGCCCGGGACAGCCAGGGCCGGTTCGTGCTGGGCCCGCGGATTGCCGAGCTGGCCACCGCGGCCGGCGAGGACCGGCTGCTCGCCATCGCCCAGCCCGTGCTCACTCTGCTACGGGACACCACCGGGGAGAGTGCGCAGCTCTACCGGCGGCAGGGGGACGCGCGGATCTGCGTGGCCGCGGCGGAACGGGCGGCCGGCCTGCGCGACACCGTCCCGGTCGGGGCGGCGCTGCCGATGACCGCGGGCTCGGCCGCCCAGGTGCTGCTTGCCTGGGAGGACCCCGAGCGGCATGCACCGGGGGCTGCGCGGGGCCCGGTTCACCGCCACCAGCCTGGCCCAGGTCCGCCGCCGGGGCTGGGCCGCCAGCGTCGCCGAGCGGGAAGCCGGGGTGGCCTCGGTCTCGGCCCCGGTGCACGGCCAGGGCGGCAAGATCATCGCCGCGGTCTCGGTGTCTGGGCCCATCGAGCGGCTCACCCGCTCCCCCGGCCGACTGCACGCCGCCGCCGTGGTCGCGGCGGGCGAGAAGATCAGCGCCACCCTCCGCCGCACCGGTGAGGACCGGGCGCACGGCCGTGCCACCGGCGACTCGGGTTAACCGGCAGCCAGCGGACCGTTAAATTGAAGGTGGCCAGGCGCCGCGGAGCCTGGCCGGGGCCCGGCCGCTGGTGGCTGGAGTCCATACTGGTGCTGTGCGATCATGTCCGGACGCCGTCACATGACAGGACTTCCGGCCCTGCCCAAGTCGCTGCCCGAGCGCGATGCTGCCTGTCAGGCCCCGCCCGTCCAACCATGAGGTCGCGCCCATGAAAGTCGCTGTCGTGAAGGAGACTGCCCCCGGCGAACGGCGGGTGGCGCTCGTTCCGGAGGCCATCGCCAAGCTCACCGGCGCGGGCCTGGAGGTGCTGGTGGAGACCGGCGCCGGGGACGGCGCCTGGTTCCCGGACGCCGCCTACGCCGAGGCCGGGGCGGCCATCGTGAGCCGGGCCGAGCTGGCCGCCACCGCGGACGTGATCCTGACCGTGACCCGGCCCGACGACGCCCTGCTGGGCGGCGCTGCGGCCCGGGCAGACCGTGTTCGGGATGCTCAACCCGCTGGCCGACCCCGCCTTCGCGGCCGAGCTGGCGGACCGCGGGGTGACCGCGGTCAGCCTGGACGGGCTCCCCAGCACGCTGCCCCGGGCACAGTCGATGGACGCCCTCACCTCCCAGGCGAATGTCTCCGGGTACAAGGCCGCACTGGTGGCCGCGACGGCCTTCGGGCGCTACTTCCCGCTGCTGATCACCGCGGCCGGCACCGCCCGGCCGGCCAAGGTGCTGGTGCTCGGCACCGGCGTGGCCGGCCTGCAGGCGATCGGCACCGCCCGGCGGCTGGGCGCGGTGGTGTCCGCCTACGACGTGCGCCCGCAGACCAAGGACCGAGGTCGAATCGCTCGGCGCCAGCTTCATCGAGCTGACCTCGGTCGGGCCCGCGGCCGGTGAAGGCGGCTACGCGCGGGACGCTGACCGACGAGGAACGGCAGGCGCAGCAGGCCGAGCTGATCGGCCACATCGCCCGGCACGACGTGGTGATCACCACCGCCCAGGTGCCCGGCCGCCGGCCGCCGTTGCTGCTCACCGACGACGCGGTCAAGGCGATGTCCACCGGCTCGGTGGTGGTGGACATGGGCTCCGGGCCGCTGGGCGGCAACGTGGCCGGCTCGGTACCCGGCGAGACGGTCGTCACCGGCAACGGGGTGACCATCATCGGCGCCAGCAACCTCGCCGCCAGCGTGCCAACCGCCGCGTCGAACGCCTACGCGCGCAACATCAGCGCCCTGCTGCTGCACATGGTGGCCGACGGCACGCTGGCGATCGACACCAGCGACGAGATCCAGGCCGGGGTGGTCATCACCCACGACGGCGCAGGTCGTCCAGCCCGCCACCGCCGCCCTGCTCGCCGACGCGCCCGCCCACTCCGCCGGAGGTACCAGCCAGTGACGACCGCACTGCTCACCGACATCACCATCTTCGTGCTGGCCCTGCTGGTCGGCTTCGAGGTCATCAGCAAGGTGCCCGCCACCCTGCACACGCCGCTGATGTCGGCCGCCAACTCCATCCACGGCATCATCCTGGTGGGCGCCATGCTCATCGCCGCCTCGGCGAACAACGCGCTGGGCTACGTGCTGGCCTTCATCGCCGCCGCGTTCGCCGCGATGAACGTGGTCGGCGGCTACGTGGTCACTGGCCGGATGCTCAAGATGTTCCACCGCCGGCCCACCCCGGTCCCGGCCAAGCAGGCGGGCCAGATCCCGTCCGATGGCCAAACGGCCGGCGCCAACGGCTCCGGGGGCCCCGCATGAGCGCTTTCGACTGGGTCATCCAGCTGGTGTACGTGGCCGCCGCCAGCTGCTTCGTGCTCGGCCTGCACCTGATGAACAGCCCGGCCACCGCCCGGCGGGGCAACCAGCTGTCGACCGGCGGCATGATCGCCGCCATCGCGGCCACCTTCGCCATCATCCTCCACGCAGGCACGATCAGCGCGACCGGCTGGATCGTGATGCTGGCCGGCGGCCTGATCGGCGGCGGCGCGGGCCTGTACGCGGCCCGGACCGTGCAGATGACCGCGATGCCGCAGCTGGTCAGCATCTTCAACGCGGTCGGCGGCGGGGCGGCGGCGCTGGTGGCCATCCACGACTACATCAACCTGGTCGGCCTGTCGGCCGGGGTGGCCGAGCGCATCACCATCCCTACCCTGCTGGACGTGCTGATCGGCGCGGTCACCTTCTCCGGGTCGATCATCGCGGCCGGCAAGCTGCAGGGGCTCATCAGCGCGGCGCCGGTCACCTTCCCCGGTTCCCGGGCGGTCAACCTTGGCGCGGCGGTGATCGCGGCCGGCGCGTCGGTGTACCTGATCGTCACCCCGAGCGTGCCGGTGCTGCTGATCGTCATCGTCGCGGCGCTGGTCGTTCGGCGTGACGATGGTGCTGCCGATCGGCGGGGCCGACATGCCGGTGGTCATCTCGCTGCTGAACGCGTTCACCGGCACCGCTGTCGCGATGGCCGGGTTCGTCATCGGCAACGTGGCGCTGATCATCGCCGGGGCGCTGGTCGGCGCGTCCGGTGGCATCCTCACCAAGCTGATGGCCGACGCGATGAACCGGTCGCTGCGCAACATCATGATCGGCGGCTTCGGCACCGGGGACGGCGGCGTCGCCGCGGTGGCGGGCCCCGGCGGGGACGTCCGCTCGATCGCCGCCGACGACGCCGCCATCAGCTCGCCTACGCCCAGAAGGTCATCATCGTGCCCGGCTACGGCCTGGCCGCCGCCCAGGCCCAGCACGCGGTGGCCGAACTGGCCGCGCTGCTGGAGGAGCGGGGCATCGAGGTCAGCTACGCCATCCACCCGGTGGCCGGCCGCATGCCCGGGCACATGAACGTGCTGCTGGCCGAGGCGAACGTGCCCTACCCGCTGCTCAAGGAGATGGACGAGATCAACCCGGAGTTCCCGCGGACGGATGTGGCGCTGGTCATCGGGGCCAACGACGTCACCAACCCGGCCGCCCGCCGGGCGGGCACGGCCATCTCCGGCATGCCGATCCTGGACGTGGACCACGCCAAGAGCATCATCGTGATCAAACGGTCGATGGCGTCCGGCTACGCCGGCATCGACAACGAGCTGTACGTGGACCCGAAGACGTCCATGTTCTTCGGCGACGCCAAGACCGCGCTGACCGCGCTGACCGCCGCCGTCAAGACCCTGGTCGGCTAGGGCCTGCGCCACATGAGCACCGCGGATGCGGAGGTCGAGACACCGGGCGCGCCGGTGCTGGCCAGCGACCCGCCGGCCGGGCACGCCGAGCTGACCACCGCCCGGATCGCCCGGGTGGGCGACATCGAGGTGCGGCGGCTGCTGCCGCTGCGGCTGCGCCGCAGCGCCGGCGGCTGGTGCTTCGTGGACCACTACGGCCCCACCTCGGTAGACGGGGTGGCCGGCATGCGGGTCCCGCCGCACCCGCACATCGGCCTGCAGACGGTCACCTGGCTGCTGGCGGGCAGCGTGCTGCACCGGGACAGCCTGGGCAGCGAGCAGCTGATCCGGCCCGGCCAGCTCAACCTGATGACGGCCGGCCGCGGCATCGCCCACGCCGAGGAATCGCCGGCTGACCACGACCCCACCCTGCACGGAGTTCAGCTGTGGCTGGCGCTGCCCGGCGCCGACCGGGGGGTCGCGCCGGCCTTCGAGCACCACCGCGAGCTGCCGGTGCTGGCGGTGGCTGGATTCGAAGTGACGGTGTTCGCCGGCTCGCTGGCGGGCGTCACCTCGCCGGCGCGGAGCTTCACACCGGTGGTCGGGGCAGAGGTCAGCGCCACCAGGGATACCGGCGGAAGCCTGCCGCTGGTTCCCAGCCACGAGCACGTGATCTTCGTGGCGGACGGGCAGGCGGCGGCCGGGGAAATCCAGCTCTCGCCCGGCCGGCTGCTGTACCTGGCGCCCGGCCGCGACTCGGTAACCGTGGCCGCGCGGGCCGGAACCCGGCTGCTGCTGCTCGGCGGCGAGCCGCTCGGTGAGCCGCTGCTGATGTGGTGGAACTTCGTGGCGCGGACCCCCGCTGACATCACCCAGGCGGCCCAGGCCTGGGCGGACGGGCAGTTCGGCGAGGTCCCCGGCTACCGCGGCGTGCCGATGCCGGCACCGCCGCTCGAGGAGACCCGGCTCCGGGCCGCCCGGTTACCTGGCAGTGGCCGAGGAGGGTGAGCATGCCCACGGACCCCAGCCGCCGCCGGCTGTTCGGCCGTTACTACGTCCGGGTGAGCCCGGCGATGGACGCCGGCGGGCTGGCCGGGTACCGGCAGCGGCTGCTGGCCGGCCTGGCCGGGCAGGTGATTGAGGTGGGGGCCGGCAATGGCCTCAACTTCGCGCACTACCCGGCGGCAGTCACCCGGGTGCTCGCCGTTGAGCCGAATCCGGTCCTGCGGGAGGCGGCCGGCCGCAACGCCGTGAGCGCGCCGGTTCCGGTGCAGGTGTGTGACGGCCACGCCGAGCGGCTGCCAGCCGGGGACGGGGTGTTCGACGCGGCCGTGACCAGCCTGGTGCTGTGCAGCGTGGCCGACCAGCAGGCGGCGCTGCGCGAGATCCGGCGGGTGCTGCGGCCCGGCGGCCAGCTCCGGTTCCTGGAGCACGTCCAGGCGGCCACCCCCGGCCTGCGCCAGGTGCAGCGGCTCGCCGACGCTACCTTGTGGCCCGTGCTGGCGGGCGGCTGCCACACCGGCCGCGACACCGTCGCCGCCATCGCGGCAGCTGGGTTCACGGTCGGGGAGGTCGAGCGGTTCCGGTTTCCCGACCTGCGGCTGTCGCTGGTGCCAGCCACGCCGCACGTGCGCGGGGAGGCGGTCAGCGGAGCTGCCACGGATCGCCGAGATCCGCCAGCGCCGTGAGCAGGTGATGCACCACCCTGGTGTGCGGCACGTCCACGCCCACCCGGCCGGCGATGTCGATCACCGCGCCGGTGAGGCAGCCGATCTCCAGCGGCTTGCCCGCCAGCCGGTCCTGCAGCATCGAAGTGCGGTGGTCACCCACCTCGATGGCCGCGGCCAGCCGGCGCTCGATCGTGATCGGCAGCTCGATCCCGAGCGCGGCCGCCACCTCCGCGCATTCGGTCATCACCGCCCGGACCACCGCCAGCGCGGCCGGTGACCGGCCGAGCTGGCCAAGGGTGGCGCCGAGCAGCGTGGTGACCGGGTTCAGCGAGGCGTTCCCGATCATCTTCAGCCAGATCTGGCCGCGCAGCCCGGTGGCGACCGGTGCCCGCAGGCCACCCGCCCGGAAGGCCTGGCTGATCTGCGCGCAGCGCTCACTGGCGCGGTCATCCGGCTCCCCGAGCGAGAACCGCTTTCCCTCCACGTGCCTGATCACGCCCGGGGCGGCGATCTCGGCCGCGCAGTAGACCACGCAGCCGACCACACTGGCCGGCTCGATCGCCTTGCTGACCACGCCGGCCGGGTCGACGCTGTCGATGACCAGATCCCGGTACGGCCCGGGCAGGCCCTGGAAGTACCACCAGGGGATGCCGTTCTGCGCCGCGATGACCGCGGTGCCCGGCCGGAGCACGCGGTGCAGCACCGGCGCCACCTCCGGCAGGCTGTACGCCTTCAGCCCGAGGAACACCACGTCGGCCGCGCCGGCCGCGGCCAGGTCGTCGGTGGCTTCCGGATGGACGGCGAAGTCACCATTGGCGCTCAGCACCGAGATGCCGCCCGCGCGCAGCGCGGCCAGATGCGCGCCACGGGCGATCAGCGTGACGTCGCTGCCGCCCCGGGCCAGGCAGGCGCCGACGTAGCCACCGATGGCGCCGGCGCCAAGTACCGCGAACCTCACCGGCCCTGCTCCGCCAGCTGGGCGGCGATCCGGTTCCGCTGGATCTTGCCGGTGGCGGTCCGGGGAATCTGGTCCACCACGTGGATCACCTTGGGCACCTTGAAGTCGGCCAGCACCGCCTGGCAGGCGGCGCGCAGCGAGGCGGCGCTGGTGTCCCCGCGCAGCGTCACCGCCGCGCCGACCACCTGGCCGTACTTCTCGTCGTCGATGCCGAAACAGACCGCGTCGGCCACCGCCGGCTGGGACTTGAGCACAGCCTCCACCTCGGCCGGCGAGATGTTCTCCCCACCGCGGATGATCAGTTCCTTGATCCGGCCTTCCAGCCGCAGGTAGCCATCGCTGAGCAGGCCCCGGTCGCCGGTGCGGAACCAGCCGCCGAAGAACGACTCGGCGTTCGCCTCCGGGTCGTTCAGGTACCCCGAGGTCAGGCCGGGGCCGCGGACCGCTACCTCGCCGATCTCCCCGGCCGGCACATCCCGGCCCGCCTTGTCCACGATCCGGACCTCGGCACCGGCCGGGATGCCGACCGTGCCCGCCCGGGCCGGCCGCGGCGGCAGCGGGTTCGCCGTCATCTGGTGACTGGCCTCGGTCATCCCGTACGCCTCCAGCACCGGCGCCTGGTACCGCCTGGCCAGCTCCGCCAGCAGCGCCGGCGACAGCGCCGAACTGCACGAGCGGATGAACCGGATGGCCGGGGCGGGCTCGCCGCCGGGCCCGATGAGCTCGGCATGGATGGTGGGGCTGGCGGAGACCCAGGTGACACCCAGCTCTGTCAGCTGGCGCCAGTACCGCCGGGGGGTCAGCCGCCGCGGCGTGACCACCGAGCCGCCCGCGCCCAGCTGGGCCAGCGCGGAGGCGATCAGCCCATGGACGTGGAACAGCGGCATCGCACAGTAGGAGATGTCGTCCCCCGTCAGGGCGTAATGGGCGGCGATGGCGCGCACCGACGCCATCACGTTGCGCTGCCGCAGCGGCACCTGCTTGGGCCGCCGGGTGGTGCCGCTGGTGTGCAGCAGCAGCGCCACGTCGTCGGCCGAGCCGGCCGCGAACGGGGCCTCGCCGGTGGCGGGCCGCCCGGCCACCGACAGCAGCGGTGGCCCCGGCGGCTGGCTGGCCACGTCCACGACGGTCCGCCGGCTGGCCGCCGCCCGGGCTTCGGCACCGCGCCCGGCCTGGATCAGCACCAGGCCGGGGTCCAGGTCGTCCAGGTAGAACTCGTACTCGGCCCGGGTGTAGCCGGGGTTCAGCGGCGCGGCGGTGGCGCCCACGGCGGCCACGGCCAGCAGCAGTTCCACCACCTCCGGGCCGTTCGGCAGCACCATGGCGATCCGCTGGCCCGGGGCCACCCCCAGCCCGGCGAGCTGGCCGGCCAGCCGGAGGACGGCGCTGGCCAGTTCGCCATGGGAGATGGCGGTGCCGTCATCGGGGCTGATCAGCGCCGGGTGGCCGCTGCCTTCCCGCAGGATGGCCAGCAGCGGCTCGGCTGATGATGGCGGTGCTGAGGTCACGGTGCCTCCGTCCCGGCCAGGCTCTGCGGGAATGCGCGCAAATGCTATTCACAAGTTCCCCGCCGCCAGGCCGGCGAACCCGGCCGGGCCGGAAACTGTGCGCTGATTCACAAGCCTTCCGGCGGGTGACAGGATGTGGCGGGTGGAGGCAATGGGTTCGCTGATCGTGGTGCCCGCGCTGGACCGGGCCGACCTGCTGGCCCCGCCGGTGGCGGCGGCGCTCGCGGCCTGCAACGGCGCGCTGGGCGCTGGCTCGGTCGGGGTGGCCGAGATCGATCCGGCACTGGCCGACACCGCCGCGTTCTGCGAGCGGTACGCGGTCAGCCCGGCCGAGTCCGCCAATTGCGTGGTGATCAGCGGCCGCCGGGACGGGGAGCAGCGTTACGCCGCGTGCGTGGTGCTCGCCACCACCCGGGCGGACGTGAACGGGGTGGCCCGGCGTGAACTCGACGTCCGGAAGGCGTCGTTCGCGGCGACGGCGGAGGCGGTCAGCGCGACCGGGATGGAATACGGCGGGATCACCCCAATCGGCCTGCCGGCCGGCTGGCGCGTGCTGGTCGATGGCCGGGTGGCGGCGGCGGCGCGGGTGGTGGTCGGCAGCGGCGTCCGGCGGTCCAAGCTCGCGCTGCCGGGCAGCCTGCTCGGGCGGCTGCCGGGCGCCACCGTGATCGACGGCCTGGCCGACTGACGCCCCTGGCCGTCGGCCGTCAGTCAGCGCCGGGAGCCTGCCCGGAGGCTGGGCTGTCCCGCAGCATGCTGCGGTAGACCGCGATCAGGGCGGCCCGCTGGTCCGGGGTGAGCCGCTGGTCGGCGCTGATCACCGCTTCGGTTTCCGGGCCGGCCGGGGCCGGCTCCGGCTGGGCCGGCTGGCTGGTGCCCAGCCCGGCGTGGGCCATCACGGTCTCCGCCGACAGGTCCAGGGCATCGGAAATTGCCTTCAGCACCCGCACCGAGGGCTGGTGCAGGCCTCGCTCGATCTGGCTCAGGTAAGGGTTGGACAGGCTGGTCATCTCGGCCAGCTGACGGAGTGAGAGGTTGGCCAGCTTGCGCTGGCTGCGGATGAAGGCGCCGAGCACTTCGCGCTGCGCGTCCCATGGATCGCTCATGGCGTCGGCTCCCTGTGCTGGTGACCCGCGGTCTGCCGGTCAGGATAGTTCGCGCGGCGGGCCAGGATTTGCTGGCCCGCCGCGCGAACGGCTGATCACCGAAGTGTCAGTTCTTGGCTGCCGCGGCCTTGCCCTTGGCGGGCATCAGCGGGGCGGTGGCCGCGAGCAGGTCCTCGGCGAACTTGCGCTGGCTGGCCAGCAGCTGCTCGGCGAAGTCGTAGGCGCTGGCGACGACCTCCGACGGGGTGGGCAGCTTGTCGGCCAGCGGGACGTCCACGGCCGGCAGCTTGGGGGTGATGGACTTGACGGCGTCGGCCCAGGTCTTGATGGCGTCGATGACGGCCTCCTGGCTCTTGCCGACGGTCTTCAGGACTTCGCCCTGGAACTCTTGGGTGGTGGTGCGGGTGTCGGTCATCTCTGGCTCCTCTGGTAGCTTCTCTCTACTGCTAACTATACCAAGCATTCTGCTTGATACGCCAACCGGAGGATGTGATCTGCGTCATGCCGGGTCACAGCCGCTCGAAGATCGCCGCGATGCCCTGCCCGCCACCGATGCACATGGTGGTGAGCGCGTACGTGCCGCCGGTGCGGCGCAGTTCGTAGAGCGCCTTCACGGCCAGGATCGCGCCGGTGGCACCGACCGGATGCCCCAGCGAGACCCCGCTGCCGTTCGGGTTGGTCAGGTCGGGTGGCAGGCCCAGTTCCCTGGCCACCGCCAGCGCCTGGGCGGCGAACGCCTCGTTCACCTCGAACACGTCGATGTCACCGAGCTTCAGGCCGGCCCGGTCGAGCACCGCCCGCACGGCCGGCACCGGGCCCATGCCCATGATCCGCGGCTCCACGCCCGCGTGGCTGTAGGCGACCAGCCGGCCGAGCGGGCTCAGTCCGCGCGACTCGGTGAATGACCTGGTGGCGAGCACGACCGCCGCCGCCGCATCGTTGATGCCGGATGCGTTGCCTGCGGTGACCGTGCCGTCCTTGGCGAACGAGGGCCGGAGCCTGGCCAGGTCGTCCACGGTGACACCGGGCCGCACGTGCTCGTCGGTGTCCACCGTCACCGTGCCCTTGCGGGCCGGCACCTCCACCGGGACGATCTGCTCCTTGAAGTACCCGGCGGCGGCGGCGGCCGCGGCCCGCCGGTGGCTCTCCACCGCCAGCGCATCCTGGTCGGCCCGGGACACGGTGAAGTCGGTGGCCACGTTCTCCGCCGTCACGCCCATGTGACAGCCGTCGAACGGGTCGGTGAGCGCGCCGACCATGGCGTCCACCACGGCCGAGTCCTGCATCCGCTGGCCCCAGCGCATCGCGGGCAGCCAGTACTGGCCCCGGCTCATCGACTCGGCGCCGCCGGCGACAGCCACGGCACAGTCGCCGAGCCGGATCGCCTGCGAGGCCGACACGATCGCCTGCAGGCCGCTGCCGCACAGCCGGTTCAGGGTGAACGCCGGCGTCTGCACCGGCAGCCCGCCGTTGATGGCGGCCACCCGGGCCAGGTACATGTCCCGGGTCTCGGTGTGGATGACGTTGCCGAACACGGCGTGGCCGACGTCGGCGGGCGCGACACCCGCCCGGTCGACCGCCTCGGTGATCACGGTCGCCGCCAGGTCGCAGGGCGGGACGGGGGCCAGGCCGCCGCCGTACTTGCCGATCGCGGTCCGGACCGCGGAGATCACCAGCACATCTTCTTTGCCGTCTGTCATGACTCCGCCTCTCACATGTCCAGGCCGCCGTTGACGGCCCAGATCTGGCCGGTGATGTAGGCGGACTCGTCCGCCGCGAGGAAGCAGACCACCCGGGCGATCTCCTCTGGCCTGCCGAGCCTGCCCACCGGGATCTGGCCGCGGATGCGGTCCAGCAGCTTGTCCGGGACGGTGGCCAGCATGTCCGTCGCGATGAAGCCGGGGGTCACCGCGTTCACGGTGAGCCCGATCCCGTCGCCGACCGGGTGGCCGGCCCGGTCCAGCTGGAACAGCGCCTCCCGGGCCAGTGACTTGGTCAGCCCGAACAGGCCGGACTTGGACGCGGCGTAGTTGACCTGGCCGATGTTGCCGGTCTCGCCGATGACCGAGGACACGTTGATGATCCGTCCCGAGCCCCGCTCGAGCATGTGCTCCAGTGCGGCCTGCGCCATGAAGAAGGCGCCGGAAAGGTTGACCGCGATAACCCGCTGCCAGTCCTCGTCGGTCATCTTCGCGACGGTCCGGTCGATGGTGATGCCGGCGTTGTTGACCAGGATGTCCAGCCGCCCGTGCTGGTCGATGACCTCGCCGAGCACCCGCCGGCAGTCGTCAGCCGAGCCGATGTTGCCCTCGTGCACGGTGAACTCCGACCCGGGATACGCCACCAGCATCTCGTCGTGGAACTTCTCCGCCCGTTCGTGCTGATGCCAGTAGCCCGCGGCGACCGCGGCCCCGGCCCCGGCCAGGGCGCGGCAGATGGCCGCGCCGATGCCCCGGGTCCCGCCGGTGACGAAGGTCACCCGGTCGCGCAGAGTGCCCAATTGCTCCGGCTGCGCCTGCTCGGTGGTTGTCATCGCCCGCGTCCTCCCATCTCGCGCCTGCTTCGCAATGCCATCCCGGATCAGGCCTGCCACGGCAATGAGGGGTGGCCCCAAGGGACAGAGCCGGCCGGCCGGCCGAAGGCGCAGTTACCGTTCACGCTATGCCGGGCCGGCACGTTCCGTCACCAGGCCGTTGGTCCTGGGTCACGGGGACCGAAGCCCCGGCCAGCGCGGCTGGCCGGATGGGATGATAGGGGTTACGCCGCTGTCCCGGCGTGAGCGTGCCCCGGGCGGCCGCCCTTGACCCTGTCCCGGGTGGCTGGTCACAGTGAGTGGGGACAAAGAGTTGCCAGGAGGGCAGATGGAAGAGTTCGTGCCGGAGGCCGACGCAGCTGGCGGGTTCGACCCGCTCGGGATCCTCCGGGCCGCCAGCGACCTGGCCGCCACCGCGATGACCGGCCAGGAGCTGACCTGGCTGGCCACCGAGCTGGCCGCCCTCGGCCAGGGCCGGTCCACGCTCTCGTTCGAGGGCGGGGATCACCGGTTCGACGATGTGACCTGGCAGTCCAATCCGTTCTTCCACGCCCTCGGCCAGGGCTACTGCCTGCTGGAGCAGTGGTTCCGGCGGCTGGTGGACGACATGGACGGCCCGTGGGTCCGGCAGGCCCGGGCCCGTTACCTGGCCAACGTCGTGTCCGCCGCCCTCGCGCCCACCAACTTCTTCTGGACCAACCCGGCCGCGATCAAGCTGGCGTTCGAGACGGGCGGCCAGTCGGCCCTGCGCGGCGGCCAGCACATGCTGCGGGACCTGGCCAGCGGTGGCATGCCCAAGATGGTGGACCGGGCGCCGTTCCGGTGTGGGTGAGAAGCTCGCCTGCACCCCCGGCGCGGTCGTCTACACCGAAGACATGTTCGAGCTGCTGCAGTACACACCAGTGACGCCGACCGTGCGCAGCCGGCCGCTGCTGATGGTGCCACCCGAGCTCAACCGTTACTACGTGCTCGACCTCAGCCCGGGCCGGAGCGTCGTCGAGTACGCGGTCGCCAACGGCATCCAGACCTTCATGATGGTCTGGCGCAATCCGCAGGCCGAACTGGGCCACGGCAGCTGGGGGATGGACGAGTACATCGCCGCGCAGATGCGCGCGGCCGACGTGGTGCGGAAGATCACCCGCACCGAGAGCGTCAACTGGCTCGGGCTGTGCGCCGGTGGCATCACCACCGCGCTGCTGGCGGGCTACTGCGCCGCCCGCGGCGAGCCGTGCGTCAACTCGGCGACCTTCGTCGTCACCATGCTGACCAACAGCTGCCCCAACATCGTCGGGCAGCTGAGCAGTGGGGCGTCCCGCGAGATGCTGCGGCTGGCCGCCGAGTCCGGGCAGGTCATCCCCGGTGACACGCTGCGGGCCACCTTCGCCTGGCTGCGCCCGAACGACCTGGTCTTCAACTACCTGGTGAGCGGGTGGCTGCTGGGCCAGGATCCGCCCGCCTTCGACGTGCTGGCCTGGAACGACGACGCGACCGCGATGACCGCGAAGTTCTCGCTGGAAAGCGCGGAGGCACTGATCGGCGACCGGGCGGCCGTGCCGGGCGGGCTGACCGTCCTGGGCACTCCGATCGACCTGGCCAAGGCCGACTGTGACACCTTCTACGTCGCGGGCTACACCGATCACATCTCACCCTGGCGGGCCTGTTATGCCGCCAGCCAGGTCATGGGCGGCGACAAGGAACGCATGGAAATGGTCGTCGTCAAATCCGGGCACATCCAGTCATTCGTCAACCCGGTGGCGAAGTCCCGGTACGACTACTGGACAGCCGCTCCGGTGACCCCTGACCCCGACCAGTGGCTGGCCCAGGCGCCCCTGGTGCACGGATCCTGGTGGCCCCGCTGGTCCGCCTGGCTGCTGGAGCGCTCCGGCCAGGAGAAGAAGGCTCCCGCCGCCCTCGGCAACCGCGCCTACCCGCCGCTGTCGCCCGCGCCCGGCACGTACGTGTACGGCTGACACCTGTTCCCGTCGGAACTCGCCACCGCTGGCCATTTCTGGCGAATGACGAAGGTCCCGGTGGTTACCGTCTTCCGCCCCTGATCCGGGATCCCGGCGGCCGGACAAGATGGCGGTCATATATTCGCGCCGAAAGGACCAACGATGAAGGCCGCCGTCGTCAAAGCTTTCCATCAGCCGCTGATCATCGAGGACCGGCCGATCCCGGAACCCGGGGCCGGCCAGGTGGTGGTCAAGATCGAGGCTTCGGGCCTGTGCCACACCGACATCCACGCCGCTAACGGCGACTGGCCGGTCAGGCCCAGCCCGCCATTCGTGCCCGGCCACGAGGGGGTCGGAACCGTCACCCGGATCGGTGCCGGGGTCACCCGCCTGCAGGAGGGCGACCGGGTGGCCATCCCCTGGCTCGGCTGGGCCTGCGGGGAGTGCGAGTACTGCACCTCCGGCTGGGAGACCCTGTGCGAGAAGCAGGTGAACTCGGGCTACGGCACCGACGGTGGATGGGCCGAGTACGCGGTAGCGTCCGCCGCCTATGTGGGCAAGGTGCCTGCCGCCATCGACTCGTTCGAGGCCGCTCCGCTGACCTGTGCCGGGGTGACCACCTACAAGGCCGTGAAGGTCTCCGGCGCCCGGTCCTCCGACCTGGTGGCGATCTTCGGGGTCGGCGGGCTTGGCCACCTGGCCCTCCAGTACGCACTGATCGCCGGCGCTCAGGTGGTGGCGGTGGATCTGTTCGATGAGAAGCTGGAGCTGGCCAGTGAGCTTGGCGCCGCCTACACCGTGAACGCCCGCAACCAGGACCCGGCAGCCGCCATCAAGGCTCTGGGCGGAGCGGACGCGGCCATCTCACTGGCCGTCTCCCCCAAGGCGTTCGAGCAGGCTTACAGCTCGCTGCGGCGCGGCGGGACGCTGGTGTTTGTCGGCCTGCCCGCGGACAACTTCATCCAGCTGCCCATCTTCGAGACCGTGCTGAACGGCACCCAGGTACGCGGGTCAATCGTCGGCACCCGGGTCAACCTGCAGGAGGTCTTCGAGCTGCATGCCGCCGGCAAGACCGAGGTGGTCTACGAGAAGCGCCAGCTTGAGCAGGTCAACGAGGCCATCAAGGAAGTGGAGAGCGGGCAGGTCAAGGCCCGGCTGGTCTTCGACCTCCAGTAAGGCGGCACCGGGCGGGTACCGGACGTCAGGTCAGGCGGCGCTCGGCTGCCCAGCGGGTGAGCTGGTGGCGGCTGGACAGCTGGAGCTTGCGCAGCACCGAGGACACGTGGCTCTCCACCGTCTTGACCGAGATGTACAGTTCCCGCCCGATCTCCTTGTAGGTGTAGCCCCGCGCGATCAGCCGGAGCACATCCCGCTCCCGCGCGGTCAGCTGGTCGAGTTCGGGGTCGAACCGCGGGCTGGCCTGGTCGCCGGGGGGAAGCGCGGCGAACGCATCCAGCACGAATCCCGCCAGCCGGGGAGAGAACACCGTGTCGTCGGCGGCGACCCGGCTCACCGCGTCCACCAGGGCGGGCCCGGAGATCGTCTTGGTCACGTAACCGCGCGCGCCCGCCCGGATGACCGCGATCACATCCTCGGGAGCGTCGGAGGCCGACAGCGCCAGGAAACGGACCTGCGGGTGGGCTGGCCGGATCGCCGAGACCACCGCCTGGCCGCCGCCACCGGGCAGATGCACGTCGAGCAGCACCACGTCCGGCAGCACCCGGGCGATCAGCGCGATGGCCGGCTCGACGTCATCGGCCTCGCCCACCACCTCCACCTGGTCGCCGAGCTCGGACCGGACTCCGGACCGGAACAGGCCGTGATCATCGACGATGACCGCCCGTGGCCGGCCTCCGTCCGGCCTGGCCGGGCCTGGCCGTTCCGGCCCGGTCACGTCCGGCCCTGCTGGCCCTGGCCAGCCGGGCGCGGCATGACCAGCGACACCTCGGTGCCCTGCCCCACCGTGCTGCGGACTGTGGCCGAACCACCCCGGCGCGCCATCCGGGCCCGGACCGACTCGGCCAGGCCCTTGCGG
The DNA here is from genome assembly GCA_963837105.1 of uncultured Actinomycetes bacterium. GTDB lineage: Bacteria > Actinomycetota > Actinomycetes > Streptosporangiales > Streptosporangiaceae > UBA9676. The sequence goes on from CAWIMG010000023.1 coordinate 121,521, forward strand.
TCGGCGGGCACGGCCGACGGGTCGAACCCGCGGCCGCGGTCGCGTACGTAGACCGACACCCGGGCGGGCTCGACCTCCGCGAACAGCGAGACGACGGGCGCGCCGGACCATTTCGCGGCATTCACCGTCGCCTCCCGGGCGGCCGCGAGCAGCGCCGCCAGGCCGTCGTCCAGCCCGCAGTCGCCGACCGTGACCGCCTCCACCGGGATCCGGTGCTGCTCCTCCACCTCCTGCTGGATGACCCGTATCCCGGCCGCGAGCGTCATAGCGTCCCCGGCGGGCGAGCCGGGCGCCCGGCCCTCGAACAGCCAGGACCGCAACTCCCGCTCCTGGGCCCGGGCGAGCTGGACGACCTGCTGCGGCTCGTTCGCCCGGAGCTGGATCAGGGCGAGCGTCTGCAGCACCGAGTCGTGCACCCGGGCGGCCAGATCGGACCGCTCCTCGGCGCGGACACGGGCCTGCCGTTCGGCCACCAGATCCCGCGCGATCCGCAGCCACCAGGGGCCAAAGGCGACCACGAAGCCGGCAACGACCAGGGCCACCCCGCTCAGCGGCCGCAGCACCGCGTGGCTGGTGTGCAGCAGGATGACCAGTCCCCAGATGAGCAGGACCAGCGCGATCCCCGCCCGCCACAGGATCCACCGCCGGCCGGTGTCCGCCCCGGGATCCAGCAGCGGCTCAGCCAGGCGGCGCAGCGTCTCCTGCTCGCCCGGGGAGGCATTACGCCAGATCAGCACCACGCCAACGGTGCTGATGACCAGTGGCCAGGCCACGGTGCCGAACCAGCCCACCCCGAGCAGGGACGCGATGATCAGGAATACCACCAGCAGCGACCCCACCCCGGCGGCCAGGGTGATCCCCCGGCGGTCGGCCAGCGCCCGGCCCGCGATGGTGCCGTCCTCCCCGGCCGCCGGCAGCAGCAGCCAGGCCAGCACGTAGGCCGCCAGCCCGAAACCACCGGCCACGGTGACAACCACGAACAGCACCCGGATGGCCGTCACGTCCAGGCCGGTCCGCGCGGCCAGGCCCGCCGCCACCCCACCCGCCAGCCGTTCGTCCGGCCGCCGTCGCAACGGCCCGGTGTCCCTGGGCCCCCGCGCCCAGCGCGGGCTGCGGCGCTGCCCGGGGTCACCCGGTACTCCTGATCCCGCCGCGGGGCGCTGGCGGCCGGGCTGCCCGCCGCCGCTCGCCTGCCAGGGGGCCGTGCCCGGCTGGCCCTCCCGGCCAGCGGGCCGCCACAGGGAACTGGGCCGGGCTCGTGCCATATGCCCATCATCGCGCGTACGCGGCAGGCGGGCTATCGGGGCCGACCCTGATCCGGCCCGGAGCCGGATCAGGGTTCAATTGGGGGGTCTTCCTGATGTGCCCGCCCGCCCAGCCCGGCCAGGCTGGCGGCATGAACACAGTCACTCCCAACACCGGATCAGCCCGCCCTGCCCAGCCGCGGCAGCTGTGCCGGCCGGCCTCGGACCGGATGCTGGCGGGCGTCGCCGCCGGCGTCGCCCGCTATCTCGACGTCGACGTGACGATCGTGCGGATCCTGTTCACCGTGCTGGCCGTGCTGGGTGGCGCCGGCGTGCCCATCTACCTGGCCGGCTGGCTGCTCATCCCCGAGCAGGGCACCGAGCAATCCATCGCGGGCGGCTTCATCCAGTCCTGGCAAGCTCACTGATCGGGGGAACACCACCATGGGCCGACGCCGTGCCAGCGTCATCAATCCCGGCATGCGCATCTCCGACACCGACCGGGCCGAAGTCGCCGATCACCTGTCCAAGCAGTACAGCGAGGGCAGGCTTGACCAGGCTGAGTTCAACGAGCGGCTGGACCGGGCGATGAGAGCCAAGACCCAGTCCGACCTGACCTGGCTGCTGTCCGACCTGCCCGGGGCCGAGCCGGCCCGCAAGCCGTCACACGCGCCGCAGCGGCGCAGGTACTCCCGGATGGTGCTGCTGATCGCGCTGGTGGCGGTTGCCTTCTTCGCCTGGCAGGCGCTGGTCCGGCCCTACCTGCCATGGCTGCTGGTCGCGCTGCTGGCCTATCTGCTGCTGTGGCACGGGCCCCAGCGCCGCGGCTAGCGGGGGCGCGCGGCGAGGTCGGCTAGCCACTGCTGGCTGGCGCGGGCAATCCGGGCCGGGACGCCGAGTTCGCCGAGCATGGCGGAGGCGGCGGCCATCTCCTGGATGCGGCGGCGGGCGTGCCGGAAGCTGCCCTCCTCCAGCCGGGCCAGGGTGCTGGCGTCCGCCGCCGCCAGTTCCGCGGCCAGGTGCTCGCGCAGCCAGTCCTCGCTGCCCGCCGCCCGGGCTGCCTGCAGCGCCTCGATCGCAGCCGCCGCCATGCCCTTGTAGAACACGCTGCGCAGCAGCTTCCTGGTGGCCGCGGTCCCGGGCGGGCCGGCCACCATCTCGGCCTGGGCGCCGCACCGGGCCAGCATCGCGCTGGCGGCCTCGGCGCCGGGGCCGCAGACGAGCATCGGCACCGACAGGCCACGGCCGGGGACCGGGGCCATGATGGCCAGGTCCGCGAACGTAAGGCCGGCCTGCCCGGCCGTGGCCGCGAGCCGCTGCTTCAGCCCAGCCGCCGAGGTGTTGGCGTCGGCGTAGACCGTGCCCGCGGCCAGCCCGGGCAGTGCCAGCCGCAGCGCTTCCTCGGCTTCCTCCGCGGTGACCAGGCTGATCACCAGTGCGGCACCACGGCAGGCATCGGCGTCACTGGCCGCCGCTTCGACCCCGGCCGGCGCGGGCTGTGCCGGGTCGAAGCCACGCGCCCTCGCCCCGGCCGCGGCCAGGCCGGCCGCGATCGGGCTGCCCGCCTCGCCCAGCCCGAGCACGCCGACGGTCAGTGCCATCCGCATTCCGCTAACCTCCTGCCAGCAGCAGGTTAGGTGGCCGCCCCGGCCGGGGCCAGCCGGCCGGTCCCCGCTCAGGCGGGGGCACCCGCCGTTTCGCTGACTTCGGGTGCGCCGGCTTCCGGCGCGTCACCCCTGGTCCGGCCGATCACCAGGTACAGCGCGGGGAGCACGAACAGGTTGAGCAGCGTCGAGGTGAGCAGGCCGCCGAGGATCACCACCGCCATCGGGTATTCGATCTCCTGGCCGGGCCGGTCGCCGTAGAAGACCAGCGGCGCCAGCGCCAGCGCCGTGGCCAGCGCGGTCATCAGGATGGGTGACAGCCGCTCGCTGGCGCCGCGCAGGATCAGGCTGGGGCCGAACGGCTCGTGCTCGTACTTCTCCAGATGCCGGAAATGGCTGATCATCAGGATGCCGTTGCGGGCCGCGATGCCGAGCACGGTGAAGAAGCCGACCAGCGCACCCAGGGTGATCGTGCCAAGGAACAGCCAGGCGGCGAGCACCCCGCCGGCCAGTGCCATGGGCAGGGTCAGGAACTCCAGCGTGGCGATCTTCCAGTTCTGGAACGCGGCCTGCAGCAGCAGCAGGATGATCATCAGCGCGCCCAGGCCGTACTCGATCAGGTGCCGCTGCGCCGCCGCCCGCTCGGTCGCCTCGCCCAGCAGTTCGGTGTGGTACCCGGCGGGGAACTTGATCTTCGCCAGGGCGGCCTGGACGGCGGCGGTCACCGAGCCCAGGCTGCGGCCGCTGACGTTCGCGTCGACCTCGGTGTTGCGCTCCCCGTTCTCGCGGATGATCTGGCTGGGGCTCGGCACGACCGCGACCGTGGCCACCTTCCCCAGTGCCACGTGACCGCCGTTCGGGGTATCGATCGGCAGTGCTTCCAGGCTGGCCAGGTTGGCCCGGGTGGCCGGGGTGCTCCACGCCGCGACCGTGTAGACCTTGTTGTTGGCCGGGATCTCGGCCACCGGCTCGCTGGCCATCATCACCGCCGCGGCCCGCCGGATCGTCCCCGGCGTCAGGCCGTACAGCTTGGCTGCGGTCAGCTTGACGGTCACATCGGCTTCGGGGATGAATTCCAGCGCGGCCGGCTGCACGTCGACCAGGCCGGGCACCCGCCCGAGGGCGGCCGCCACCTGGGTGCCGAGCCGCTGCAGCACGGTCAGGCTGGGGCCGAAGATGCGGACCACGACGTCCTCGGTGGTGCCATCGGTGAGTACCTCGTCGATCCGCTCGTGCAGGTAGGTCTGCACGTCGCTGAACGCTCCGGGATGGCTGGCCGCCACCGCCCGGACAGCGGCCAGGGTCTTCGGGTAGTTGGCCTTGGGGGACAGGCTGATCCAGTTCTCGGAGAAGTTGACCCCGTTGACCTCCTCGCCCAGCAGTGCCTGGCCGACGTGGGTGCCGACGTGCTCCACTCCCGGGATCTTGAACAGCTCCTTCTGGACCGCCGTCACCTGGCGGTCCTGCTCGGCGACGGAGGTGCCGGGCTTGGTCACAAAGTGCATGAGGAAGTCCGGCTCCTTGAAGTTCGGGAACAAGTCGGAGCCGAGCCGGGGGTAGATCAGCACCCCGGCCACCACCGCAACCAGCACGGTGGCCAGCACGGCCACGAACCCGCGCCGGCGGCCTCCAGCAGCGGCCGCAGCAGCGCAGCATAGCCACGCTTCAGCACCCGGATCAGCGGCGGATCGGCGGCCTTGAGCGGCGCGCCCGGCAGCAGCACCAGGCCAAGCGCCGGGGTCAGGGTCAGCGCGACGGCCATCGAGGCCAGCACGGCGATCCCGTAGGCCAGCGCCAGCGGCTCGAAGAACGCCCCAGTGAGCCCGCCGACCAGCATCACCGGGATAACCGCGACGATGTTGATCAGCGTCGCGTAGAAGATCGCCACCCGGACTTCCAGCGACGCGGCCAGCACCAGGTGCAGCGGGGTTATCCGGCGGCCGCCCGCCCGCCAGGCGCGCAGCCTGCGGACGATGTTCTCCATGTCGATGATGGCGTCGTCGACCACCACCCCGACCGCCACCGCGAACCCGGCCAGGATCATCGTGTTGATCGTCGCCCCGGTCAGGTCGAACACGATCGCCGCCGCCGCCAGCGAGAGCGGGATCGCCAGCATGCTGATCAGCGCGGCCCGCCACTGGAAGAGGAACGCGATCAGCACGAACACGACCAGGATGCAGCCGAGCAGCACCGACAGCCCGAGGTTGTGGATGGCCATCTCGATGAACGTGGCCTGGCGGAAGATATGCGAGTCGATGGTGACGCCGTGCAGCCCGGGCGACAGCTCGGCCAGCGCACGGTCGATGCCGGCGGTCACCTGGAGGGTGTTCGCGCCCGGGAACTTCTCGACCACCAGCATCAGGCCAGGCCCGCGGTCGATGACGGCATCACCGGTCACCGGCGGGGTGCCCCACAGCACGTTGGCGACCTGCCCGATCCGCACGACGTGACCGGCCCGCAGCGCCAGCGGGACGTCGGCCAGCTGGGCCGGGGTGGCAATCGGCTGGATGGCGTGCAGGTAGAGGCGCTGGTTCGGGGTCTCCTCGAAGCCGAGCGACCCCACCGCCGAGCCGCTGACGTACTTGAGTTCGGTGGCTTCGACCGAGTCGGCCGTGCCGGACATCAGCTCATCGAGGGTGATGCTGTGCTTGGCCATCGCGGCCGGACTGGCCTCCGCCATGAGTTCTTTCGGGCGCTCACCCCAGATCGCCACGTTGGCGACGCCCGGCACGGCCAGCAGCCGTGGCCGGATCGTCCAGTGCGCGATCATCGACAGGTCGTACGGCGAGACCGTCTTGGAGGTCAGCCCGATCTGCATGACCCGGCTGGTGGCGGACACGATCGGGTACAGCTGCGGCGGGTCGCACCAGGTGGGCAGCGTCGGCGAGGTGGTCTGCAGCCGCTCCTGCACCAGTTGCCGGGCCTGCAGCACGTTGGTGCCGGACCGGAAATACAGGTAGATCGCCGACAGCTGGGGCTCGGAGTTGGAAACGACGTCATACACGCCGGGCACGCCCTGCAGGGCGGCCTCCAGCGGGACCGTGGTCAGCGACTCCACTTCGCTGGGTGACAGGCCCAGGCAGGCGGTCTGGATTTCGACCGACACCGGCGCGAACTCCGGGAAGACGTCGATCTTCTGGTGGCCGAGGGTCTGCGCGCCGAAGTAGATGAGGATGGCGGCGAACCCGATGACCAGGTACCGGAATCTCAGGCTGGTCGCGACGATCCAGCGCACTGGTCACCTCCCCCGCGGGCCGCCGGCACGTGCAGGCCATGCGTCATGTCTGGACGCCAACGCCGTTCTGCACGCCGAGCAGTTCCTCGGCGCCCACGGTGACCACCTGCGCGCCGGCCGGCAGGCCCGAGCTGACCAGCACCTGGTTGCCGTTGATCGCGGCAACGGTGACGTACTGCCGGGTGTAGGTGTAGGTCCCGGTCCGGGTGTAGACCGCGGTGCGGCCGCTGGGCTCGTAGAGCAGGGCCTGGAAGGGGACGATGACCAGCTTCTGGTCCGCCACCGACGGTGCGGTCTGGAGGCCGATGCGCTGCGCGCCCAGGGGGGTCAGCACCACGCTGAGCACACCGGTGGCCCCGGTTCGTTCCATCCGGGCTGGCGGGACCTGCCGGGCCGGTGGCGGCGAGCTGCTGCAGCCGGTCACCGCGATGACAGCGAAGACCCCGATGAGCAGCGCCGGCGCTGCCCAGCGCCTCGTTCGGTGCACGGGACCGCCCCCTATCTCCTACACGTCCGGGCTGGCGGCCGACGCGGCCCAGGCCAGCTCCCCGGTCTCGGTGTCTTCCGGCTGTTCCACCTCGGCCGCCCGCGGCCCGGCCACCAGGTAGCCACCCGGCAGCAGGAACAGGTTCACCACGGTGGCGATGACCAGCCCGGCCAGGATCACCGCGGCCGCGCTGCGGGTCAGCTCGTTTCCTGGCACCTCGCCCATGACGATGAACGGGATGAGCATGACCGCGGTCACCACGGCCGCGGCGAACACCGGGCCAGCCGCCTCGCCCGCCGCCCTGGCGACCAGCCCCATGGTCAGCTCGCCATCGTCGGCGTTGTGGCTGCGCCGGATTCCGGGTGGTCATCGCCAGCGCCTGGCGCAGGGCGATGGCCAGCACCCCGATCAGGCCGGCCGCCGCGGCGAGTGAGGTGCTGCCGATCAGCAGGGCCAGCGCCGCCGCCCCGGCCAGCGGCGGCAGCACCGCCGCCAGCACCAGCCCGGCCAGCCGCCAGTTGCGGCAGGCCGCCTGCACCAGCAGCACGATCACGAGCAGCGCGGCGAGCAGGTAACTGACGAAGGCGGCCCGCGAGGTCCCGCCAGCGGACAGGCCAGGGAACTCGGTGTGGTACTCCAGCGGGAAGGAGATCGTGTGCATCTGGCTGGCCACGGCGGCGGCGGCCGAGGCCACGGTCCGGCCGAACACCTGCCCGCTCACGTCCAGGTAGTCCGAGGTGTCATCGTGCTTGATGTCCACCGGCTGCGGCGCCACCGTGACCGTCGCCACGTCGCCGAGCCGGACATGGCCGCCGCTGGGGGTGTCGATGAGCAGGTTCTCGACGCTGCTCAGGCTGCTGCGGACGGCGGGGTTGCCCCACACCACCACGTCGAAGACCTTCTCCTGCTCGAAGAAGTTCCCGACCGTCAGCCCGGACAGCAGCGTGCCCGCCTCGCGCCGGACCGCGCCCGGGGTGAGGCCGACCAGCCTGGCCTTGACCAAGTTCGTCTCCACCCCGATGGTCGGCTGCTCCACCGGCAGTTCGACGTGCGGGGCCACGATGCCCGGCACCCTTGCCATGACGCCCCTGACCTGTTCCGCGAGCCCGGTGAGCACGGTCACGTTGGGGCCATACACGCGGACGACGACGTTCCGGGGTGGGGCTTGCAGCGCCCCGCCCATGCTGGCGGTCTCATAGGTGCTGACGGTGCCGTCCATGCCCGGGGTACCGCCGATGATCGACCGCACCGCGGCCAGCGCCTGGTCGTAGTTGGCGCCGGGCTTGAGGGTGACCCACAGCTGGCCGGTGTTGGTGATCACCGGCTGCTCGGACGAGGTGGCCCGGCCCAGGGTCGAGCCGACAGCCTGCACGGACGGCAGTGCCAGCAGTTCGCGGGTGGCGATCTCACTGACCCGGTTCAGCTCGGGCAGTGACATCCCGGGCGCCCCGGACCAGTTGACCACCAGGCTGCGGTCGGCGAAGACCGGCTGCCCGGGGTGCAGCCGGGGCACCACCGCGATCAGCCCGCCCAGCCCGATCACTGCCGCGCCAAGCAACAACCAGGCCGGCAGCCGCTGCGCGCCGGTGACCGCCCGGGTGTAGGCCCGCCGCAGCGGCCGGGCCAGCATCAGCCCGGCCGGCACCCGCTTGCCGGCCGCGAACAGCAGCGCTGCCAGCCCGGGGCTGAGCAGCAGCGCGACCGCCATGGACACCAGCACCGCCAGCGCGAACGCCAGCACCATCGGCCGCAGGAAGCCCGCGGTCAGCCCGCTGGCCACCAGCACCGGGACCACGGCCACCACCGCACACACCGACCCGGCGGCCAGTACGCCCTGGAAGTCCTGGTAGGCCGCCATGACCCGGCCGGTGGCAGGCAGCCGCTGGCCACCGGCCGCGAGCCGGCCCATCAGGTGATAGGCGCCGCCCCCGGCGTCATCGACGACCACCGCCAGTGCCAGTACCAGCCCGAGCAGGACCAGCGCGTTGAAGCTGTAGCCGAGGGCATAGAGCACAAGGGTGGCGCCGGTCAGCGACAGCGCCATGGCGGCCAGGCTGATGAACAGCAGCCGGAGGTTCAGCAGCAGGGCGGCCAGTGCCACCGCGGCCAGCACGAAGATCAGGATTATGGCCAGCCGGATGTCGCGGCCCGACGCGATGATATAGGTGTCCGGGCGGAACAGCGAGGCGTTGATGGTGACGCCCGGCAGGCCGGGCCTGAGCTCAGCGAGTGCCTGGTCCAGCCCCTTGGTCACGGCGGGCACGCTGGCGGACGGCAGCTTCTGGATCACCAGCATCAGCCCGGCCTGGCCACGGATCTGGGCGTCCCCGATCAGCGGGTTGTGCCCGTTCACGATGGTGGCCACGCTGCCCAGCAGCACCGCCTTGTTGTTCACCACCGCAACCGGCACCTGGCCCAGATTTGCCGGGGTGCCGAACGGCAGGATGTGCCGGATCGTGATCCGCTGGTTGGAGTCCTCCAGGAACCCGCCGGTGCCCGGCGTGGAGCCCTGCAGGTAGCTCAGCGGGGTGACCAGTTGCGAGTTGCCCACCGAGGAGATGACCTGGTCGACCGAGATGTGATGGGCGGCCAGCAGCGCCGGGTTGACCAGCACCTGGAGCTGCCGGTCCGCCTGGCCGAAGGTGGCCACCTCGGCCACCCCGGCCACGCCCAGCAGCCGGGGCACGATGGTCCAGCGGGCGAGCACCGACAGCTCGACCAGGCTGAGCGTCTTGGACGTCAGCCCGACCAGCATCACGTTGCCGGTGGAGGAGATCGGCTGGCGCATCACCGGCGGGGCGGAGACGTTCGGCAGGATGAACGCCTGGGTAAGCCGCTCCTGGACCAGCTGGCGGGCCTGGTACAGGCCGGTGCCGGGAGCGAAGTGCAGGTCGATCTGGGACAGCCCGGGGATCGAATCGGACGTGATGTCGGTGACCCCCATCACGCCCTCCAGCAGGTTCTTCTCCAGCGGGACGGTGACGAGTGATTCGACCTCGGGCGCGGACAGGCCCGGCGCGTTGGTCTGGATCTCGACCACCGTGGGCGCGGTCTCCGGCAGGACGTCGGCGTGCATGCCCGGCAGCACGGAGATCCCGACGATCATCACCCCGGCGGCAACCGCGACCACGATGAAGCGGAACCGTACGGAGATACGGATCAGTGAGGCCAGCACTCCTCGGTCCCCCTGCGATAGCCCGGAAGCGGTAGATATAGCACAAGATGACGAATTACTAGGAAACAGTAAAGGTCGCCCCGCCGAGGGACGCTGCCAGGTCTCCGACCTGCGATTTCGCCGATCGATACCGAGCCGGCCCGGCGGCGCCCGCGCGGCCCGCCCCCGCCGCTGGGCCGACGGCGGCGTGCTGTCCCGGCGCTTTCGTCCCGGACGGCGCGGACCGTCCAGCCCAGAGTAAAGAAAAGGTAAAAGACGCAGGCAGGCAGTCCCGTCCAGGTGGCGGCCAGGTGGTGCCGGCGGGCCGGTGCTGTCATCATCTGGACAGTCGCCATCGATCCGGGCGCTGCCTGCAGGCAGGCCTGCCCATCCGCCCGGAAACGATCATCACAGTCGGATAACTGTTTGCTGACCGTAGGCTGCAGGTCAGGTTCCAGTCACCGGCCCGTGCGGGCTGGCGGCGGCAGCTGCGCTGCCCCGCAGCCTGGCCATGACGGCGGCAGCCGGGGGCCAGGCCCGGGCGGGGGCCTACCCGCCATCGGGGGTCTGCCGGCCGCTCACCGAGGTGGCCCGGATCCGGACCCAGAACGGACGCGCGAGCGCCGTCGCCCACGGATGCAGGCCGATCTGGTTCAGCCGGCGGACCTCGGCTTCGTCGTAGACCACCTCCGCCCGGCCGGTGACCAGGACACTCCACCCTGACCGGGTCTGCGGGTCGTACTCGTCAGCCTCGAAGGCGACCAGGCTCTGGCCTTCCGCCGCGGACAGTTTCGAGCCCTGGGCCGTCCGGAAGACCGGATCGTGCCCGTCGATGACATGATTGACCGGCAGGACCACCATCTCGCCGTCCGCGAAGAAGCCGACCCGCCCCACGGGGACTGAGGCCAGCAGCCGCAGGCATACCTCGAATGGCAGTATCTCCAGCCCAGCGTGATCGATTGACTGCTCTGGCATGTCACGCTCCACTCAGCCGGGTGCGGGGCCCGGCGGCCCGGCGGCACCCCGGTGAGGGTCCGCTCCGGTACCTGCCGCCAGCGTGGCCGGTGACCGGGCGAGGCGGCATCACCCCCAATGGTGATACGGCCGGCACCGTTACGCGGCTTCGGCGCCTGTTCCCTTGAAGACCTGCCGGCCATGCCAGCTGATGTGATCCAGTTCCACGACGGGCTGGCCCGGCCGTGGGGCGATGAGCGGCTGGCCTGCGAGCCGGTCAACCGTCCGCCCGGCGTCGCTGCGCGCCACGTACAGGCCTGACACCCGGATCCGCCGCTCCCCTGTCAGGCCCAGCACGCCGAGGTCGAACAGCGCATGATGCAGCGCACACAGTGCCAGGCCGTTGGCCACCAGGTCGGGCCCGTCCTGGCTGTGCCAGCGCACATGTGCCGCCTCGATCCCGACGGGATTGCGGCCGAGTGCCCCGTCGAACCCGCACATGGCGCACTGATAGGCATATGCGCGCAGCACCTCCTCGGCGAACCCGGCCCGCCGCACGCTCCGCCGTGCCATCGCGACTCCCGTGCTGGCCGCAAGTTCCAGCACCGCCAGGTCCAAGCCTGCCTGATCGCAGATCATTGCCCCCAGGCCCGGGGTGAAATGAAGGTCCAGCAGCAGTCGCGCGGCAGCCGCCAACGTCCCCGGATCTGCCAGCAATCGCTCCACCTCCGGCCGCAACCGCCCGACCGCGCCGCGCTCGGTCAGCCAGGCCCCACGCTCAGGTGCGTCCGGCCCGATCCCGGCCCCCGCACCATCGCGCAGATCCCATAGCTCTCGCTCCAGGTGGACGAATGGCATCGCGGCCCGCCGCCGGGCGGCTGCGGCACTGGCGATCGGCGGCCCGAACTCGTTGATCAGGCCACTGACCGGCTCCTCGGCCTCCGGATAGGTAGCCACGGTGCCGCCAGTAGCAGCGAACCTGCCGAACAGCCACAAGAGCAACAGCGGCTTGTGCGGCGCCCGCAGACGGGCCCGGCCCACCGGCGCGCACCGCAGCCGGGACAGCAGTTCGAGCAGCTCGCCGCGAGTCACCATGGCAGCCTGGCACTACGCCGCCCCGGCCGACAGCACCCCAGCCGCCAGCTGTTACCGGCGAGTCATGGGCGAAGGACGGACAGATGATCCAGGCCCGGTCACCGTGTGGTGACCGGGCCCGTGACCTGCCACTTCCGAAGTAGCCCCGACCGGATTTGAACCGGCGCTA
>CAWIMG010000024.1:0-213541 GCA_963837105.1 uncultured Actinomycetes bacterium
AAACGATCAAGAGGCCCGACCGCCTCCTGGCGATCAGGCCTCTGACCTTCTACTTTCTGGTAGCGGGGGCGGGATTTGAACCCGCGACCTCTGGGTTATGAGCCCAGCGAGCTACCGAACTGCTCCACCCCGCGTCGATGGCTCTTTCACTGTAGGGGGTCGCACACCGGCAGGCAAATCCCGCCCCGGGCGGGCGGATCGGCGGCAGCCCGGCCAGCCACCTGTCGACTTTGCGTCATAAAGTTCTTCGGCGCAGACTCTTGACTTTATGTCATAAAGCAGAGTTCACTTTATGACATAAAGCCGATCTGAGGAGACACCATGAACCACACACCCGGCGCGACCGCCGGCAATGGCGGCACCTTCGGCCCCCAGCAGGCCGCTGCCCTGCTGGAGCAGACCACCCAGCAGGCCCGCCGCAAGTTTCAGCCCTCGCCGCCGTGGCTGCTGGTGACCAGGGCGGTCATGGTCCTGGCCGCCCTCGGCGCGATCTGGCTCTCGGTACGCGGACAGCATCCATACCGGGGCCCAACTGCCGCGGACATCCCCATCCTGATTGCGTTCATTGTCGTCAACTTCGCCGCAACGGTCGCCGTCCGCAGGCACGCCGTCGCCGGGGTAAGCGGGCGTTCCCGGTTTGGTCAGGGCGAGATCATCGTGCTGGTACTGGCCTTTGCCGCCACGGTCGTGGCCATGGTGGCGCTGGGTACCGCCGGGGTGAACTTCGCCACGTATCCGACCTCGTTGCTGGTCATCCCCGGCCTGGCCTGGGCGGCCCTCATGGCAGCACGGGCAAACTGGCTCGGGCTCGCTACCGGCCTCGCGCTCGTCGTCATCGGCATCGTGGGCGCGTTCGCCGGGCCGGCCGGGGCCTGGGCGGTCGCCGCTGTGGGCCTTGTGCCGTGCTCCTGGGCAGCGCCGCCGCCAACGCCTGGCAGCAGCGCGCATGACGGTGTGCCATGAATGACGACGCACTTGACCCGCTGATCCACGTGCCCACCCGGCTGAAGATCGTCGCGACGCTGACGGCACTGCCCGACGGCGACACACTCTCCTTCACCCGGCTGCAGGACATGATCGGGCTCACCCCCGGCAACCTGATCATCCACCTGCGCAAGCTCGAAGAAGCCGATTACATCAGCAGCGAGAAGAGCAGGAACGGGACCGTGTCCATCACCACGGTCGCTCTCACCGGCCACGGCCGCAAGGCGCTCGGCGCCTACACCCAGGCACTGCGCGACCTGCTCGGCGGCCTATGAACCAGGGCACGGCCGGCGATGAGCACCGGCGCACCTGACCGCTGAGCCACGATCCGCAGCGGTGGCGCACCGTCGCGGCCCAGCGGGCAGGACCGGCGGGAGCACGGCGCGGCATCACGCCCCGGCGGGAGCACCGCGCGGCATCACGCCCCGGCGGCCGCATCCGGCCCGGCCGCACCCGGGCCCGACATCCACAGCACATAACGAACCGGCCAGCCCGAGGCCGGCGGCTGGGTGAGGACATGTGCGTCCTGGACCGTGGCCAGCGCCAGCACCTCGCGCGGCGCTGGCCGGTACCGGGCAAGCTCGGCCCGGCTGGTGGTGAGCAGCACCGCGCGGCGCCCGCCGACCGTGATCTCGCTCACCACCGCTTTCACCTGGCTGGCCGGCGCGCCGGCCATCACCGCCGCTGGGATGTCACACATGCCCCGGATGACCTGGGTAAATTCGCGGGCCGAGAGCTGGTCGAGCAGCAGCACCGACGAATCCGGCGGCAGCACCGAGCACAGCTGGGCCACGGCCGCCATCTGCCCGGCGCCGGTCCGCAGCACGGCCAGCCCACCGCGGGCCGGCCGCAGCGCGGGGGAACTCACCGGCCTCGCCCCGATCCCGAACAAGGTAGCCGTCGGCGGGACGGCCAGCGCGGCGATGAAGCAGGCGACGACGGCCGTCACCGCGGCCGGGCCCGCCCCCCGCTCCCGCGCCCGGGCGGCCAGCCAGGCACACACCCAGATCGCGGCCACGATCAGCCCGGGGATGAGCACCGGTACCAGCTGCCTGCTCGCCCACGGCTGGTCCGGCGTGGTGCTGGGCCGCCACAGGACGGTGACCGCTCCCCAGCCGATGATCAGCAGCGGCAGCGCCCAGACGCGGGCTACCTGGGTGGGGTCGCGCCAAGTGAGCAGCGCCCGCAGGCAGCGCTGGGTGAGCATGGCCAGGCCGGCCACGCCGAGCAGCAGCGCGGGCGCGCCCAGGTACCAGATGACCCAGTACAGGCTGTCTTCGGCATACAGGCGGTGCGGATTCACCGGCAGCTCGGCAATCCGCTGCAGGTACGCGACGTAAGGGTTGGCCGCGCCGGTGGCTGTCTGCCAGTAGGGGCGGATCAGGAACGCGGCACCGGCCAGCACGACCACCGCCGCCGCCATCTCCGGCAGCCAGCGCAGCGGGCGTGCCGCCAGCAGCCGGGCGGCTGCCCGCCGGGCCGGGCCGGTCAGCGCCACCGCGGCACCGGCCGCGGTCACCACCGCGAAGGCGGCCGCGGCCAGGGCAACCTGCTTCAGTTGTGGCGTCAGGCCGGCCATCATTGGCCCGGCCAGGAGGTAACCCCCGGCCAGCCCGTAACCGGCCCCCAGCAGCAGCCCGCCCTCGAACGGGACCGCCTGCGGCCGGCGGGCGGCCAGCAGCACCCCCAGGAACATGATGGCCGGCAGCAGGTAGAGCAGCGACCGGATGTCCGCCAGCACGGTGAGCCCGAGCAGGAAGCCGCCGACGGCGGCCAGCAGTTGCGGACGCCGGGCCAGCAGCGAGTCCACCACCAGGCACAAGCCGCCGAGCAACAGGACCTGGGCGAGCATCTGGCTGAAGGCCGACCGGCTGGTATAGACCTCCGGCAGCGTGAGAGCCAGCAGGAAGGCGCCCGCCGGTGCCCACTTCGGCCCGGCCAGCCGGCCAGTGAGCCCGCCGGCGGTGAGCACCCCGCAAGCCCCGAGCAGTGGGCTGATGCCTGCCCCGCCGGCCACTCCGTGCGCCCACAGGCCGGCCGCGATGGTGATGGGCAGACCGGCCATCAGCTGGGGGATGACCGCACTGCCCTGGCTGGCAAAAGCAAAGCTGGCGAAGCTGAGGCCGGCGTGGCTGCCGCCGAACGCGGTCAGCGACGCGGGGATCGGCAGCGATCCGTGTTCGGCGATCCAGTAGCCGAACTGGAAATACGCCCCCGGGGTGCGCCCGGTCAGCAACTCGGGCGAGTTCTGGTGCAACTGCCAGAGAGCGAAGCCGGCGGCGACCGCGACCGTGCCGGCGCAGCCCCAGCCAGGCGCCCCAACCGCTGCCCCGGGGCTGGCCACTGCCGTCGGCCTGGCCGCTGCTCTGAGTCTGGCCGCTGCTCTGAGTCTGGCCGCTGCCCTGAGTCTGGCCGCTGGTCTGAGTCTGGCCGCTGGTCTGGTCCTGGCCGCCGGTCTCCTGCTCCCCCCGGCCGTGGCCCGGCCAGCGGCCGGGAACGTGCCGCCCGGTGACGACCACCAGGGCTACCGCCACCGGGACCGAGATGAGCACCATCGGCACCGGCAGGAACCGGCCTGCCAGCAGCAGTGGCAGTCCGGCCAGCAGCCAGGCGGCGATCACGAGCGCCGGTGTCACAGTGACCAGCGCGAAGGCGGTGCCGCCTGGATCGGCGCCCCGGTGGCTGCCGAGCCGCCGCATGCGCGGCAGCACCGGCCCCAGCCCTGGCAGCCTCAGCCCCGGCCGCTCCGGCCGGGAAGGCTGGTCTACCTCGGTCTCTGGCTCACCGGATACCTGCGGGCTGCCAGCTGGGATCTGCTTGCCAGTCGGGTCAGGTCCCAGGCGCACGTTCCCACTGTAAAGCGGACGAGGCCAGAGTCACCGCAAGCGCTGCGCCAATTCCCGGCAATAGCGCGACGTACCATAACCTCTCTGATAGACAATGTCGCCACCCCTGTGATCCCACCTTCCAGTCTGAGGAGCGATGAGCCGCTACCACGATCCCGAGGGCATGGGCGACTTCCCAGGGTCTGGGAAACAGCGGACGGGGCCACCGGGCCAGCGCCCGCCCGCGGGTGGCGGCAGCGGCCAGCGGGGCCTGCGCGGCTTCCTGAAGTTCCCGCACCGCAACCCCGCCCAGGCTGGTGCCAGCCGCACCCGGAAGGGCCATCACCGGTTCCTGGGCACCCACCCGATCCTTGGCGCGGCCGCGATCATCTCCACCGTGCTGGTTGTCGGAGTCTCCCTGGCGGCATACGCCAGCGTCCGCAACCTGTACGACGGCATCAACCATGAGACGATCACCGCCTCGATGCTCGGCCCGCGCCCGCCTAAGCTCAACGGCTCCACCAACATCTTGCTGATCGGCTCCGACTCACGGGCCGGCACCAAGGGCTACGGCTCCTCGTCGATCATCCAGGGATCCCGCTCTGATACTTCGCTGATCCTGCACATCTCACCGGACCACACCCACGCCTATGTGATCAGCTTCCCGCGCGACTCGATGGTGCCGATCTACTCCTGCGCGAACGACAACGAAGGCCATCCCGGCCAGTCCGCCGCCCCCGGCCAGCTGGAGCCGCTGAACGCCACCTTCTCCTACGGCGGCGCGCCCTGCCTGTGGAAGACGCTGGAGCAGACCACGCACATCCACATCGACCACTTCGTCGAGGTCGGCTTCAACAGCTTCAAGTCGATCGTCAACGACATGCACGGGATCAACGTCTGCCTGCCGTTCACGATCCGCAACTACCAGGCCCACCTGTACCTCAAGGCGGGCATGCACAAGGTCTACGGGGCCCAGGCGCTCGCCTTCGTCCGGCTGCGGGAGAACATCGGCGACGGCTCCGATCTGGAGCGGATCCAGCGCCAGCAAATCTTCCTGGCCGCCGCGCTGCAGAAGATGAAGCAGACCAACCTGCTCGGCGACTACAAGGTGCTGGCCGACGTGGCCCACGCCGTCACCACCGACCTGTCGCTCACCCAGCTGCTGGGCATCGCCAACAGCATGCGGGGCCTGAACACCAGCTCGGTCCGGTTCATCTCGGTCCCGGTCGGGATGTACCCGCTCGACCCGAACAAGGTGATCTGGGTGCAGCCGCAGGCCGACCAGCTGTTCAAGGCCATCGCCCACGACAACCACATCCTGCGGGCGGCCCGGAAGGCGACCCGGGGGGCCAAGGGGGCAGGCACCCTCTCCCCATCCCAGGTGCACCTGCTGGTGCTCAACGGCTCCGGCACCGCGGGGCTGGCGGGCACGACCGCGAACGGCCTGTCCAACATCGGCTTCGTCGTGGTCGGCCATGGCGATGCCCCGAACGGCTACGGCTACACCAGTTCGGTGATCGAGTACAGTTCCGCGGCTCAGCTGCCCGCCGTGAACACACTCAAGAAGGAGATCGCGGGCGCGCAGGTGAAGCGGGTGACGGGGCTGCGTGCGGGCACTCTCAGCCTCATCCTGGGCTCGAAGTTCGCCGGACTGCCGGCCGGCAGCAACACCACCAAGCCCAAGGGGCCGTCGGTGGCCAGCGTGGCCTCGTCGAACAACTACCAGGGCATCAGCGGCAACCAGAACATCTGCAAGGACAGTTCCGCTTTCGCCGGCCCGCTGAGCCCGATCCCGGCGGCCACCCCGTAATCCAGCAGGCCGTTGGGCCTGGTCCTGCTACTGGTACGCGTCCTGGCGGGCCGCGTTCGCCTGGCGGCGTCCGCACCCGCCCCGTCCGCACCCGCCCCGTCCGCACCCGCCCCGTCCGGGTCCAGTCCGGCCGCGTCCACCCCGGCCATGTCCACCCCGGCCGGCGGCCCGTGCGCGCCCGCGGCCCGGCCCGCCCGGGACACCTCCAGCCAGACCAGCAGCCCCACCGGGTAGACGAAATAGCCGAACCTGGTAGCCGGCGCGAGCACGAACATCGCGGTCAGCCCGATGATCAGCCGCCAGACCGCGGCCGGCACGGTCTGCGGCGGCCGGATCACCAACGACACCAGGACCGCCAGCCCGGCCAGCGCGAGCAGCACCACCGCGATCAGGTGCCCGGTGGCACCCGTCTCGGCCAGCAGCCGCCCCGGCAGTGGGCTGACAGCCTCCGACCTGATGCTGGCCAGGCCGAGCGGGAACGCGATCGTGTTCTGCACCAGTGATCTCGGCCCGAGCGCGGCGACCGGGCCGACCACCGCCGCCACCACCGCCAGCGCGGTCGCCGCCAGGCTCACCGCCGCCCGGCGGCCGTCCCGGGCGGCCAGCAGCACCACCGCCACCAGCAGGCCCGGCCACGCGGTTGCCTTCATGGCCGCGGCGGCGCCCAGCGCCAGCCCGGCCGCCACCGGCCGCGAGGGCGGCCACAGCAGCGCGAACCCGAGGCACAGGCAGGCCAGCACCGGGACGTCGGTGCCGCCGACGGTGAGCGAGAACGCGATCACCGGTGAGGCCGTCACCAGCGCGGTCCAGCGCACCACGTCGCGGGCCCGGGCCAGCGCCAGCGCCACTCCGAAGGCCGCCACGAACGCGGTCCCGAACCAGATCCGCGGATCGGTGATGGGTGAGAACCCGAGCAGGACCCGCGGGATGCCGAACGCCGTCAGCGCTGGCAGATATGGGTCGAACACGTTCGGGCTGTGCGCGGCGGCAGTGACCGCCGCGCCGGGGTAGGGGGTGCCCCGGTGCATCAGCATGGCCGCGGAGCGGTTGATGACCTGGACCTCGGGCTGTTGCAGCCGTTCCACGGTCATCAGCCACATCGGCGCGACCAGCGCTCCGGCCACGCTGATCACCAGGGCCAGGTCCAGTCCGCGGGACCGCCAGAGCAGCACCGCCATCGCCGCCAGCAGGTAGGCACAGCCAGCGAAGATCCCCCACAGCCGGTGCGCGTGATAGGTGGTGACCAGGGCCATGATGATGGCGAAGCCGGCACTGGCGGCGAAGGTGCCGATCAGCAGCGGGCGAGGCACCTGGGCCAGGGCCGGCCAGCCGAGCCGCGGTGCTGCCAAGCGGTTCGGCGGTGCCTGCCTCTCGACGAGCAACGACATGCACCCTCCACTGAGGGCCGATCCTAACGGCTGGCGGCCGGGCGGCCCGGGCGTGCCCCGCCTGATGATCATCGCCCCACGTCACCCGGGAACACTCAGCATCAGCCGATGACGCCCGCGGTTTCTTCCCGGGCAGCTGAGATACCCGGCCCCCGGGCAGCTGAGATACCCGGGCCCCGGGCAGCTGAGATGCCCCGTCG
The DNA here is from genome assembly GCA_963837105.1 of uncultured Actinomycetes bacterium. Lineage (GTDB taxonomy): Bacteria > Actinomycetota > Actinomycetes > Streptosporangiales > Streptosporangiaceae > UBA9676. The sequence continues at coordinate 7,208 of CAWIMG010000024.1, forward strand.
CCGTCGGCGGCGGGGGCATCCGGGCCAGCCAGCGTCACCGGTAGAGTCCGCGTCATGCGGACGGTCGCGGTCGTGCTCGGGGGCGGCTCCGGTGAGCGGTTCGGCACCGGCGTGCCCAAGCAACTGCTGCCGCTGGCCGGGCGGCCGGTGATCGAGCACTCGGTGGCCGCGTTCGAGCGCGCGCCCGGCGTGGACGCCATCCTGGTGGTGATGGCGGCCGGGTACACCCGCCAGGTGGCGGATCAGCTCGCGGCCGGCGGCTACGGCAAGCTGCAGGGTGTCATCCCCGGCGGTGCGACCCGGGCCGAATCCAGCTGGCGGGCGATCACCGAACTCGGCGGCCAGGACTGCGACGTGCTGTTCCACGACGCGGCAAGGCCGCTGGTCGGCGGGCAGGTCATCGCCGCCTGCGTGGCCGCCCTGGCCGGGTACCGGGCGATCGGGGTGGCCGTTCCCTCGTCCGACACGATCATCGAGGTCAGCGACGGGGTGATCACGGCGATGCCGCGCCGGGAGACGCTGGCCCGCTGCCAGACCCCGCAGGGCTTCCGGCTGTCGGTGATCCGCCGCGCCTACCAGCTGGCCTGGGCCGATCCGGAATTCAGCGCCCGGCCCGCCACCGACGACTGCGGGATCGTGCTGCGCTACCAGCCGGACGTCGCCGTCCACATCGTGCCCGGCAGCGAGCGCAACATGAAGATCACCTACCCGGCCGACCTGGCCATCGCCGAAGCCCTGCTGCGCGGCGGCCGGTGATCACGGCAGCCGGTGCCCGCGCCGGGTTACCGCACGGAATCCTCCAGCATCTCGGTCACCAGCGCGGCGATCGGCGACCGCTCCGAGCGGACCAGCGTGACGTGCGCGAACAGCGGATGGCCCTTCAGTTTCTCGATCACCGCTACCACCCCGTCGTGCCGGCCGACCCGCAGGTTGTCGCGCTGCGCGATGTCGTGGGTGAGCACCACCCGGGAGCCGGCCCCGATCCGGGACAGCACGGTGAGCAGCACCCCGCGCTCCAGCGACTGGGCCTCGTCCACGATCACGAACGAGTCGTGCAGCGACCGGCCGCGGATGTGGGTGAGCGGCAGGACCTCGAACATGTCCCTGGCCAGCACCTCGTCAATGACGTCCTGGGAGGTGACCGCGGACAAGGTGTCGTAGACCGCCTGCGCCCAGGGGTTCATCTTGTCGGCCTCCGAACCGGGCAGGTAGCCCAGTTCCTGGCCGCCGACCGCGTACAGCGGGCGGAACACGATCACCTTGCGGTGCTGGTGCCGGTCCATCACCGCCTCCAGCCCGGCGCACAGCGCCAGGGCCGACTTGCCGGTCCCGGCCCGGCCGCCGAGCGACACAATGCCGATGTCCTGATCGAGCAGCAGGTCAAGAGCGATGCGCTGCTCCGCGCTGCGGCCGCGCAGCCCGAACACCTCCCGGTCGCCCCGGACCAGCCGCACCGACTTGTCCGGCAGCACCCGGCCCAGCGCGCTGCCGCTGGCCGACGGCGCGGCCAGCACCAGCCCGGTGTGGCAGGGCAGTTCCCCGGCGGCGGGCAGGTCGAGATGCCCGTTCTGGAACAGCTCGTTCATCTCGCCCGGAGTCAGATCCAGTTCGGCCATGCCGGTCCAGCCGGAGTCGGGGGGAAGCTCGGCCCGGTACTCCTGCGCGGTCAGCCCGATCGAGGCCGCCTTGACCCGCAGCGGCAGGTCCTTGCTGACCAGGACGACGTCGTCCCCCTCGGCGGCGAGGCTCCGCGCGACCGACAGAATCCGCGTGTCGTTGTCACCCAGCCGGAACCCGGCCGGCAGCACCTGCGGGTCGGTATGGTTCAGCTCGACCCGGATCGTCCCGCCCTGCTCGCCGATCGGCAGGTCCGCGTCGAGCCGCCCATACGTGATCCGCAGGTCGTCCAGGTAGCGCAGTGCCTGCCGGGCGAAGTAGCCCAGTTCGGGATGATGGCGCTTGGCCTCCAGTTCGGTGATGACGACCACGGGCAGGACGACGCGGTGCTCGGCGAACCGGCCAATGGCCGCCGGGTCGGCGAGCAGCACGCTGGTGTCCAGGACATAGGTGCGGCGGCTGGTGCCTGCCCCGGTCTGGGCAGTCCCGGGCCGGCCGGTGGGGGAACCGATGTGACGTGACGAGCGACGGGCAGAAGAACTGGCCACTGTTCTCCTCTGGGCGCCGGGATGGCACCACGATCAGACACAGACGTGTCATCCAGACCGGTTCCAGCCCACGAAAGGCCGGACGCCGGCCCTTCGCTCGTCTCGCCTGCGTACCAGGACAACAAGCTCGAGATGTCCAGGGCCTTTCCCGGCGGGCGGCGATGCACCGCCCATCTGCTCATGACGGTACCTGGGGTAAGCCTGTCCCGGTAGTACCTGTGTATTCCGTCACAGGTCGTGGCGTGGCCGCCGGTCAGGATCCGAAACGGCGGTGCCGGGCCGCGTAGGAGCGGAGCGCGCGCAGGAAATCCACCCGGCGGAAGTCCGGCCAGTAGGCGTCGCAGAAGTAGAACTCCGAGTGCGCGCTCTGCCAGAGCATGAAGCCGCCCAGCCGCTGCTCCCCCGAGGTCCGGATGACCAGGTCGGGGTCCGGCTGGCCGGCCGTGTACAGGTGGTCGGCGATGTGTTCCACGTCCAGGATCTCGGCCAGTTCCTCGATCGTGGTGCCCTTGGTGGCATGGTCGTGCAGCAGCGACCGGACCGCGTCCGCGATCTCACGCCGGCCACCGTAGCCAACCGCGACATTGACCAGCAGGCCCTGGTTGTGTGCGGTGGCCTCGGCGGCATCCTTGAGCACCCGCGCCGTCTCGATCGGCAGCAGGTCGAGCGCGCCGACCGGCTTGACGCGCCAGCCCTGGACGACCAGTTCCCGCACGGTGCTCTCGATGATCCGGAGCAGCGCCTCGACCTCGGCGGCCGGCCGGGCCAGGTTGTCGGTGGACAGCAGCCAGAGGGTGACCACCTCGACCCCGGCCTGGCGGCACCAGGTGAGCAGTTCGAAGATGTGATCCGCGCCCCGCTGGTGGCCGTCACTGACGTCGGCGAGGCCCGCGGACCGCGCCCACCGCCGGTTGCCATCCAGGATCACCCCGACGTGCCGGGGGACCTCGTGCCCGGCCAGCGCAGCTTCCAGCCTGCGCTCATACAGCCGGTAGACAAGATCGCGGAAACCCATCCCCAGCCTTTCTCCGCTATCGCGTTGCCGTCGCGCCAGGGCCTGCGGGCACCGCCCGGGAGCGGACCGGGCCAAAGGTGCCGGGTGTACGTGCTGACCGATTCCATCGTGCCACGCCGGCGGCACTGGCACGGACCTGACGCGCGGCGGCCCCCGCAACGCCCGGTCCGGTGCCGGGGTGCGGGGGCCGCCGCGGTGCTGCCCGGTGCTGGTCAGCCGATCGACTTGACGATGGCCTCGTCAAGGCCGGCGAAGGAGGCCAGGTACTCGCGCCGCTCCCGCTTCATCCGGGCCACCATCGCCTCGTATTCCGCGAGCCGGCCCTGCCGCTCATAGAGCCGCCGGGGCTGCAGGATCTCGATGTCGTCGATCCCCGGCACCGATTCGGCTATCTCGTAGCCGAAGTCGGGGTCGGTGGTCCAGCTGATGGTCTCCTCCACGATTGCCTGCACGGTGGCGGAGGAGTACGGGATCGTCACCTTCTTCGAGCCCTCGTGGTCGTCCCCGCCCCCGACCCGGCCGGTGTTCAGCACGAACACCTTCATCTCGTGGCTGTCGAGCAGTTCCAGCATCCGGTTGCCCATGTCGGCCATGTCCCGCGGGAAGAACGGATTGGTGCCGGGCACGCGCAGGAACTTGCCCTCCTCGTCCTTGCCGCCCGCGGAGGTGCCGGTGGTCTCGCCGAGCATGAAGTACGCCGCCGCCTGTGCCCGGTCCAGCCTCGCCACCCCGGGCACGATGTTCTCGTTCCGGTTGAGGATCAGCAGGAACTCGGCGGGCGGGATTCGGCCTGGCCACGGATCCCCGTACGAGAACGGCCACGTGGTGCGCCCGTTCTTGGTGTACGAGGTGTCGAAGAAGTCGACCTTGCCCTGCTCGTCCACCGAGACGTTCTCCAGGTAGGCGTCCGGCTTGGTGGTCGCGTAGTAGATGGCCGGCTCATACCGGGGGTCGAGCCCGAAGGTCTTGGCGAAGCAGCCGTTCTCGGTCGCGTACACCTGGCCGCCGGGCATCAGGGCGATGAAGTCGTCCTGGGCCGGCTTGCTGTCCAGCTGGGTGGTGAACGTGGTCGTGGTCTTGCCGGTACCGGACAGGCCGACAATGAGGATGGCCCGGGGCCGCCCGCCGACAGGCATGACCTTGCAGCCGGCGTGCAGCGCCAGTCCGCCGCGGTTGTAGACGATGTTGTTCCACATCCGCAGCCCGCCCTTCTTCGACTCGCCGAAGTAGTCGGAGTTGAGCACGCGGGTGATGTTGGCGTTCAGGTCGACGGCGATGACCCGGTCGTTCGGGTAGCCCGGCCGGGCCAGGTTCGGCGTGTAGATGACGGTGGTGTCCGGCTCCCAGGCTGCCGGGTCATAGCCTTCGCCGACCGGGTAGTACAGCTGCTTCTGCATGCCTGCCACGTTGGCGTTGGCCGCTTCCATCACCAGCCGGGCCCGGGTGCGGAACTGCGGGTCCGATCCGATGTACCCGTCCACCACGACCATGTGGCAGTCGGCGATGTAGGCGTCCTGCGCGGCCGCGATGCGCTCGTATTCCGCCCGGGTCATCGTCTGCTTGGTGGCATCGGTCGAGTCTTCGACGATGTAGGTGGACTTCGTGCTGCGGGAGTCCACCTTCGCCTTCACCACCACATTGCCGAACTCGGTCACCACCGCGTTCGGCATTTTCTCCGTTAGCTCGCGGAGACGATCGGTAGTTGGATTCCACTCGACTTTGCCGCTTTTACCTCGTGCGCGACGTGCTCCTCCTCCTCCTCCTCCTGGGCGCGCATCCGGCACGCGCTGCCCGGATCCTGCCACCCAGGCGTTCTGCCAGGTGCCGCTGCGCTGCGGAATTTGGGGAGTGTACCCCGGCAGGGCCCGATCGATTGCGGGTGGCCAAGGCGTTCTGCCCGGGCCGGCCGTGGCGGGTACAGCGGGCCGATGGCGGGGCTGCGGATGCACAGGCGAACAAGCGCCGCCAGCTGCGCGGGAAGGACAGCAGAATCAGCACCTTCAAGCGCCCCGGAAATCGCCGATTGGCGGTCCGGGGCGCTTGAAGAAACGCTTTCGGTGGGTTTTTTGTTTAGACCTTTGGTATAAACCGGTGACAGCAATTACCGGCTGGTCACGCCTGAGGGCCCTGCGCGCGAACCTCCTCCACACGGCTCAGCGCCGACCGCAGATCCGACAGCCAGGAGTCCTCGTGCTCACCGACCAGCCGGGCGCACCAGGCCAGCGCGTCACTGCGGCTCCGGGCCACCCCGGCGTCTACCAGCGTGTCCAGTACCCGGCGCTCGGGCTGGCGGAGCCGGGTCATCACCGGAACAGAAAGTGTGGTGAACATCACCTTCTGGCCATCGCACGTCACACCCCAGGACACCTTGCGGCCAAACGTGTGCTCCGCCTCGCGCGCGATCTCGATCCGGGCGTCGCGGGTCTCCTCCCGGAATCGCCGGCTCCGGCCAAGCGCGGCTGCCTCCGCTCCGGCTGTGGCGGCGTCCGCCGTGGCGGCCCCCTCCGCGGCACTGGGCTGGGCCTGGCCACCGTCGGCCGTCCCGCCAGCGGCCGGACTCGGCAGCTGCCCGACGACCGTAATTTCCTCGCGATCGACCCGGATTTCCGGTGCCGCCACAAACCACCCGTCGGGCAGCCGCCCGGTGAACCAGCCGCGGATCTGCTCGGCGCCGTGTGGGCCATGTTTCTCGGTACTCATGTAATTATGATTACATGATCTAGCGGCTTACGCAATCCCGGCCGCGGGCCGGCCCCGGGATCAGCCGAACGGATTGGCGGCGGCTGCCGCCGCCAGCGCCGGCGAGACGGCGACCGCACCGGCGTAGTCGCTGCCCAGGTCCACCGGGACGACCTCGACGTTCATCCCGGGCTCGGGGGCCTGGATCATCTGCCCGTTGCCGAGATAGATAGCCACGTGCGAGATGTAGTCCGGGGCCGTCGGGTCGGTGCGATAGAAGAGCAGGTCGCCCGGCTGGAGCGAGCTCACCGGCACGGCTGGCCCGGTCCGGGCCTGATCGGAGGCCACCCGTGGCATGACCACTCCCGCCTGGGCCAGCGACCATTGCACCAGCCCGGAGCAGTCGAACGACGCTGGCCCGGCCGCCCCCCACACGTAGGGCATGCCGAGCCGGCTCACCGCCGCCCGCAAGAAAGTGGTGTCCTGGGCGGCGCTGAGCAGGCCGTACCGGAACGGGCGGGCGGCGGCCGGCGCGAGGCCCGCCACGGACCTGGCCGGGGCCGCCGCGGCCGGAGCGGCTGGGGCGACCAGCAGTTCCACCAGCGTCCGGTGTGGCACCGCCGCCCTGATCTTCGCCTCCAGCGCGGCCAGGCTGGCCCCGGGCGCGCTGACCACCAGCGCGTTGCGCACTGGGAAGCCGAGCGACCGGGCGACCGCGTCGGACACCACGCCCTCCACGTCGGCGATGCCAACCGTGCCCAGCCCGCCAATCCGGAGCGTCTCGTGCTTGCGACCGGCCACCTGGGCCAGGCTGCCCGCAGGCAGGCCGGCCTGACTGCCCATCGTGTAGGACAACGCCATCTCGCCGTCGGCCACGCTCTGCCACAAGGCGCTGTCCGATGCCGTCGGTCTGGCCGCGAACCGCCGGAACCGCCCGGGATCGACACCCAGCACGGGGGTGAACGCTCCGTTGACCCGCACCTGCCCGGCATCCACCGGCTCGGCCGCCCGCACCCCGGGCAGCTTCCGGACGGCCGCCACCGCACGGGCCGGCAGGGAGCGGGGTGACACGACCAGCAGATCGGCCGGCAGCAGCGCGCGGGTGGCCGGGACCGGCGGCACCGGGTCCCCCCCACCCGGCACGGAGGCCGGCCCTGCGGGCGCGCCCGGCTGGGCCATCACGGCTGGCGGCGGCCATGACCCGCTGCCCGTGGGCGCCTGCCCGGCAGCGGGCCAGCCCGCCGCCACGGCGAGCAGTGCCAGGCCGCTGCCCAGCGCTGCCAGGCCCGTGCGCCTGGCCCGGCCGCTGGCGCCGATGGCCACCCGCCGCAGCCGGCGCTGCGATTCCATGCCCAGCCCCATACCCGGCCGCTGTGATCATCTATCCGGGTGGCGGCCCGCGGCTCGGCCTTCTACCGGACGCCGCGCGGCTCGATCATCGTTCCCGGCCGGTGCGCGGTCCTCCTCAGCTATCCCGGCCGGCGCGTGGAACCCGGTCATCCGCCAGGGCGGCGCGCGGCCTCGTCCTGCCCGGGCGGCGGCGCAGGGTAGCCGAGCGCGGCCCGCAATTCGGCCGGCCCGGTGACCGGCAGCTGGCAGGCGAAGTCCCGGCAGACATAGGCGGCGGGGGCTCCGGCGACCAGGCCGCGCCCGGCCAGCAGCGGCACCCCACCCGCCGGGCCGGGCGCCCATCCGGCCGCACCGCCGACTGCCGCCGCCCCGGCCGCACTGCCCACCGCCGCCGCCCCGCCCGCTGGCGCCGCCGGCCCATCCGCGCCGTCGCCCACCGCGATCACCGCTCCCGGCGTTGCGGCCAGCAAGGCAGTCTCGTGCAGGGCCACTGTGCGCGGATCGGCCGCTGGGCCCACCACCGCGATCTCGGCCGGCCCGGCAAGCACGGCCTCCGCCACCGCCAGCCCGGCTCCGGCCGCGCGCGGGAACTGGCTGGCAATGGGGGCGAGCACCGCCAGCGCGGCGGCCGCCGCCTCCCGGTGCCGGGCCGACCCGGTGAGCGCACCATAGCTGAGCAGGGCATCCGCCGCCGCGAAGGTCCCGGATGGGGTGGGCCCGTCGGTGGGATCAGCGGGCCGGTAAATCAGCGTCTCACTGTCATCGGCGGTGTCGTAGAACCCGCCAGCCCCGTCCGCGAACCGGGTGAGCACGGTCTCCAGCAGCCCGCCTGCCATTTCGACCCAGCCAGCCTGCCCGGTCACCCCGGCCAGGGCCAGCAGACCCTGCGCCACGCAGGCGTAATCCTCCAGCACCCCGGCGCTCGGGCCGGCCACCCCATCCCGCGAGGTCCGGGCCAGCCGGCCGGCCCGCAGGTGCACCCGGGCGAGCAGCCCGGCGGCGTGACTGGCGGTGGTGGTGAACCCTGGCTCGGCCAGCAGCAGCCCGCATTCGGCCAGTGCGGCGATGGCCAGCCCGTTCCAGGCGGCCACCACCTTGTCGTCCCGGGCCGGCCGGACCCGCTGCTCGCGGGCCGCCAGCAGCGCCGCCCGGACCGGCGCGAACCGCCCGGGGTCCGTCGGCTCGGCCAGCCGCTGCAGCACCGACCGGCCATGCTCGAACGTCCCAGCTGGCGTGACGCCGAACGCCTGGGCCGCGTACTGGCCATCGTCATCGCCGAGCGCCCCGGCGAGCTCAGCCGGGGTCCAGGTATAGAAGCGGCCCTCCTCGCCCTCGCTGTCGGCGTCCAGGGCGGCGGCGAACCCGCCCGCTGGCGTACCCAGTTCGCGGACCAGCCAGCGGCAGGTCTCGTGCGCGACCCGGCGGGCCAGCGGGTCCCCGGTGCGGCGCCACAGGTGCGCGTACACCCGGGCCAGCAGGGCATTGTCGTAGAGCATCTTCTCGAAGTGCGGTACCACCCAGCCGGCGTCCACCGAGTAGCGCGCGAAACCGCCGGCGAGCTGGTCATACATGCCGCCACGGGCCATGGCGGCACAGGTGCCGGTCACCATGGCCAGCGCCTGCCCGCGCTCGTCCTCGCCGCGGGCGGCCCGCTCGGAATGACGGAGCAGGAACTCCAGCACCATCGACGGCGGGAACTTCGGCGCCCGGCCGAACCCGCCGCGGGCGGAGTCGTACCCGGTGGCCAGCGTGGTCACCGCCTGGTCGCAGACGGCCGCCGGATCGGCCGCGGGCGGGTGGCCACGCCACGGCGCGGCGTGCTCGGCCAGCAGCGCCGCGACCCGCCCGGCCTGGCCGTGCACGCCGCCGCGATCGTCCCGCCAGGCCTGGGCCACCCCGAGCACCAGCCGCTGGAAATAGTCCCGCGGGTAGTAGGTGCCGCAGAAGAACGGCTCCCCGGTGGGGGTCATGAACACGGTCATCGGCCAGCCGCCCTGGCCGGTCATCGCCTGGGTGGCGGCCATGTAGACGGCGTCCACGTCCGGGCGCTCCTCCCGGTCGACCTTGATCGCCACCAGGTTGTCGTTCATGATCCGGGCCGTCTCGGCGTCCTCGAACGACTCGTGCGCCATCACATGGCACCAGTGGCAGGCCGCATACCCGACCGACAGCAGCACCGGCACATCCCGCTCCCGCGCCTGCGCGAACGCCTCCGGCGACCACGGCCACCAGTCGACCGGGTTGCCGGCGTGCTGGAGCAGGTAGGGGCTGGTGGCATCGCTGAGCCGGTTCATCGGGACCTTCCGGTTCGCCGCTGGTTACCTCCCAGCCTGCCGGTTCCCGCCGTGGCCACCTAGCCCGGGGCCGGCCCGGCTGCCGCGGGCCTTAGGGCGCGAAGGTGTATTCGGTGTGCCAGGACCGGCCGCCGTCACTGGTCATCACGATCCGCTGGCGCTGGACGGGGTTCGCCGGGTGGCTGAACGTGGTGCTGTCACCGACCACCCAGCCGAGCCGCGGGGTCAGGAAGGCGGCCGCGGCAGCCTCGTTCAGCCCGCCGATGTTTCCCCGCGGGGTGATGACCGCGCCCGCGGCGGTGAGCAGCGCCCAGGGCGCGGTGCCGTCACCGCACGGCGGGCAGGAGCCGATGACGACGGCGGTGGCCGGGCTGATGGCCGACGTCGGGCCGGGCTCGGGGCCGGGCGAGTTCGCTGCCACCGTCACCCCCGGGTGCGGGAAGTACTGCTCGGCGAAGACCGGTGCCGTGCCGCCCGGGCCGCCCCGGTAGCCGATCACCGGCTCGTGCATCATCGCCGCCCCGGTGCCCAGGTCCTGCGCCCAGGCCGAATCCGGGCCGGCGCACTGCAGGGTCATCAGGTAGGGCTGGCCAGCCCCCCCCGGCCGGCCCGGGGGTGGCCGGTATCCAGTGCGCGCCCCCGGTGTCGGTGTGGTACAGCCCGCCGTGGGCGCCCATCCAGCCCAGCCCCGGGCTGCTGAAACACACACCCTGCACATCCGCCGGGGCGGGCAGCCGGTGCCAGGTCCGGCCGCCGTCACCGGTGGTGAGCAGCACGCCGCCGGTGGGCGGCACCGGCTGGTACGGGGTCACGGAGCCGCCCGCGACGGCGAACCCGGTCAGCGGTGAGACGAAGTGCACCGAATCCAGCAGCGGGCATGGCTCGGGCAGCGGTGTCCAGCGGGCGCCTCCGTCGGTGGTGGCCAGCAGCATCACCGGGCTGACCGCCCAGCCATCACGCGCGTTGACGAAATCCACTGAGGCCAGGTCCAGCCGGCCGCGGTCCTGGATCCGCCAGTGCGCGCCGCCGTCGCTGGTGGCCAGGATCCGGTCGCCGCCGACTACCCACCCCTGCTCCGGGGAGATGAATTCCACCCCGGTCAGCGCGTGCTGGGCCCCGGCGGCCTGGCCGCGGCTGGCCAGCGCCGACTGGCACTGCCCGCCGTGGCCAGCGTCCTGGCCGGCCAGGGCCGGCGCCGAAGTGACCGTGCCTGCCGCCCAAGGGGACAGGCCGGCCTGCCCGGCCCGGGCGGTGCCGCAGCCGGCCACTGCCACGGTGCCTGCCAGCAGCGCACACCCGGCCGCGGCCGCCATCCAGCTGGTGGTCATGCCCCTAGGACGCACGGCGGGCCCGGGACGTTGCAGCCCAAATCCGCCGGTCCCGGCGGCCGGGTCAGGTCACTGCAGGCAGAATTCGTTACCTTCCGGATCGGCCAGCGTGATCCACGAGTGCGGGCCCTGGCTCCCCCGGTGCAGGAAGGTGGCACCCCGGCTGGTCAGCCGGGCCAGCTCCGCCTCGGCCTGGTCCTGGCCCACCCGCACGTCCAGGTGCAGCCGGTTCTTGCCGGCCTTGACCTCCGGGACGAGCTGGAACAGCAGGCGGCGGGCGGCCGCCCGCCGCGCCGTCGGGAGCGGTGATGGCGGCGCCATCCTTCCAGACGGGCTGGCCGTGGTGCGTGGTGGCATCGCCGTCGGTGGCGTAGCCCTCAGCGATCATGCGGCGGATGAAGGCCGGGTCGCTGGGCTCCACCGGCCAGCCCAGCGTTTCCGCCTACCAGTCCGCCTGTGCATGCGGGTCGGCCGCGTCGACAACGACCTGGACGTCATATGCCATGGCAGCAGGTAGGGCCAGCACCGACACCGGGCCGTGGGCCGCGTGACATCATGACCGGGTGCGCGTGCTCCGTACCCCCGAGGACCGGTTCGCGGATCTGCCGGGATTCGGCTATGAACCGCGCTACGCCGACCTCGGCGCGCTGCGGATGGCCTACGTGGAGGCCGGGCCGGGTGACGGCGAGCCGGTGCTGCTGCTGCACGGCGAGCCGAGCTGGTCGTTCCTGTACCGGACGGTGATGCCGGTGCTGGCGGCGGCGGGCTACCGGGTCATCGCGCCGGACCTGATCGGGTTCGGCCGGTCGGACAAGCCGGCCGAGCTGAGCGACCACAGCTACGCCCGGCACGTCGAGTGGGTGGGCACGTTCGCGTTTGACGTGCTCGGCCTGCGCGGGATCACGCTGGTCGGGCACGACTGGGGCGGGCTGATCGGGCTGCGGCTGGTGGCCGAGCACGGCGACCGGTTCGCCCGGGTGGTGGCGGCGAACACCGGCCTGCCGACCGGTGACCATCCGATGCCCGACGTGTGGCTCCGGTTCCGCGATGTGGTGCGGACGGCACCCGATCTCAGCGTTTCCCGGCTGGTGCAGGCCGGCTGCGTCCGGCCGCTGCCCGCGGCGGTGCTGGCCGCCTACGACGCCCCCTTCCCCGATCCGAGCTACCAGGCCGGGCCGCGGGCGATGCCCGGGCTGGTGCCGGCCACCCCGGACGACCCGGCCACGCCCGCCAACCGGGCGGCCTGGCAGCGGCTGTCCGCCTGGGACAAGCCGTTCCTGCTGGCGTTCAGCGACCGGGACCCGATCACCGGCGGCATGGCCCCGATCCTGGCGCGGGCCATCCCCGGCGCGGCCGGCATCGGCCATCCGGTGTTCGCCGGCGCCGGGCACTTCCTGCAGGAGGACGCGGGCACCGAACTCGGCCAGGCGATCGCCGCCTTCCTGGCCGCCCACCCCGCCTCCACCTGACTGCACGGCCCTGGCTGCCGCCACCGGGACCGGCCGAGGCTGCCGCCGCGCGGACCGCCCCCGTCGGGCTGGCCACCGCCGGGCCTGCCCTGCCGCGGACCGGCCACCGCCGCGCCCATCCCCGCCAGACGCATATCTTGTTGCGATGGAAGAGAACCGGGCCCGTCACGTCACCGATGCCCTCCGCGCCCGCGGTATCAGTGCCCACCTCGCCCACCTAGGTGTCGACCAGTTCGCGGTGCGGGTGTCGCTGCCGGACGGCCGCGAGGCGGAATGGGATGCCGACGGCGCCGCCGGGCTGGAGGCGGAGGTCTTGCAGGACGGCGACCTGGTCGGGTTCATTCCGGAGATCGAGGGCTCGGAAGACTTCACCGAGGATCAGGTGGTCAACGCGATCGCCCGGGCCGACTACGACGAGCCGATCGGCCACGAGCGGGCGGAAGCACCACAGCCTGGGCCGTCCCTCGCCCCGGAAGGCGGCGTGTTCCGCCGCTTCCGGGACGGCTTCCGCTATCGCTGACCGGCCGGCTCCGGCACGCTGACCGGCGCGGCCAGGGCGGGGCCACCTTCCTCTCGTATGCCGTACCGGGCGTAGAAGCGGCGCAGCGGCCGTGGCGCCCACCAGTTCGCCCGGCCCAGCAGCCGCATCGTCGCTGGCACCAGCAGCACCCGGATGATCGTCGCGTCCACCACCAGGGCGATGATCATGCCAACCCCCATCAGCTTGATGAACGTGATCCCGGACGCCGAGAACGCGCCGACCACGATCACCAGCAGCAGCGCCAGGCTGGTGATGATCCCGCCGGTGCGCTGCAGCCCGCTGGCCACCGCCGTGGTGTTGTCGCCGGTCACGTCGTAACGTTCGCGCACCCGCGACAGCAGGAACACCTCGTAGTCCATCGACAGCCCGAAGATGATCGCCAGCATGAGGATGGGCATCGTCGGGTCGATGGTCCCGGTCGGGGTGAACCGCAGCAGCCCAGACAGGTGACCCTGCTGGAAGATCCACACGATCGCGCCGAAGGTGGCGGTCAGCGACAGTGCGTTCATCACGATCGCCTTCGCCGGCAGCACCACCGAGCCGAACGCGAGGAACAGCAGCACGAACGTGGCCAGCACCACCACCAGCGCCATCCACGGCAGGGTCTGGCCCAGGCTGGCCAGCTCGTCCACCAGCTGCGCGGTCACGCCACCCACGTACGCCCGCGCCCCGGCCGGCGGCTGCACCGCACGCACCTGAGCCACCAGCGCCCGGGCGGCGGCGGATTCGGGGCTGGCGGCCGGGCGCAGGTCGATCCGCGCCACGTTCCCGGCGACGCCGGTCAGCTGCCCGGACTCGATCCCCGGCAGCCGGTCCAGCCGGTTCAGGTAGTCGGCCAGCGCCGCCCGCTGGGCCGGGGAGGCCAGCGCCGCCGCGTGCCCGGGGTAGCTGATGGCCACCTCGATCGGGGTGGTGGCGTTGGCCGGGAAGTCCCGGCCAGGGCCTGCGCCACCAGCCGTGGCGCGGTACCGGGTGGCAGCGCGCGGGCGTCGGTGCCGCCCCAGGTGATGGACCGGAACGGGGAACCGAGCGCGAGCAGCAGCACGACGATCACGGCCACGTAGGCGACCGGGCGGCGCATGACGCTGCGCGCGATCCGGTACCAGCCGCCGCTGGCCTCGGTGGCCCGCGGCCGGCGCAGCTGACGGCGGCGGATGGCCAGCGCGTTGACCCGCCGGCCCAGCACGGCCAGCAGGGCGGGCATGACGGTCAAGGCGGCCAGCATGACCACCACCACGGTGGCGACTCCGCCGTAGCCCATCGAGCGCAGGAACATCTCCGGGAAGAGCATCAGGCTGGCCAGCGCCACCGAGACGGTGACCCCGGACACGGCGACCGTCCGGCCCGCGGTGGCGACCGTCCGCGCCACGGCCGCTTCGACCGTGGGCTGGCCGCTCAGTTCCTCGCGGAACCGGGCCACCATGAACAGGCCATAGTCGATGGCCAGGCCCAGGCCGAGGATCGTGGTGATGTTGATCGAGTAGATGGACACGCCGGTGACCAGGGTGAGCAGCCGGAGCGCGGCGAACGAGCCGAGAATGCCCAGGCCGCCGATGGCCAGCGGCAGGCTGGCGGCGGCGAGACCGCCAAAGATCACCGCCAGCAGGACGAACAGCACCGGCATGGAGATGCCCTCGGCCCGGCCGATGTCGGCCTTGACCTCGGAGTTGATCGCCAGCTCGGTCGGGATCTGGCCAGCCACCTGGTCGGTCAGGCCGGGCGCGGCGAGCCTGCCGCTGATCGCCTGGTAGGTCGTCATCTGGGCGCTGTCGCTGCCTCCGGCCAGCCGCAGCACCGCGTAGGTCTCGTGCCCGGCGGCCCCCACGAACAGCGGTGACCGGGTGGACCAGTAGGTCTGGTAGGACAGCACTTTGCTGTGCGGCAGCGCGGCCAGGGTCCGGGTGACCGCGGCCTGGTAGCCGGGGTCACGGACGGTCTGGCTGGCGCTGCGGTAGAGCACCACCACGTCGGCGGTGTCCCGGCCGAAGGCACGGGTGACGATGGCACTCTCCCGCTGGCTCTGGCTGCCAGGTGCGGTGAAGCCACCACCGGACTGCAGGTGCGCGAACACGCCGGTCCCCCACACCGCCGCGGCGGCCATGACCATCACACCAGCCAGCAGGACAAGGCGCCGGTGGCGGTAGACGAAACGGCCCCATGCCTCGAACATCGCTTCCTCCGCAGGTAGGCTGTTACCTGTTGTTCACATTCGTAAACGATGTAAACTGCAAACAGTGTTAACTTCGCATACGATGTTCACAGATGTCAAGCCCGTTCAGGGAAGGGGGTGCGCATGGCACAGACGTTGAGCCGCCGGGACCGGGTACGGGCAGCGACGGCCGATGAGATCAAGCAGACCGCCCGGCGCATCCTGATGACGGAAGGGCCCGACGGCGTGTCGCTGCGCGCGATCGCCCGCGAGATGGGCATGACCGCCCCCGCCCTGTACCGGTACTACGGCAGTCACGA
This sequence comes from uncultured Actinomycetes bacterium, assembly GCA_963837105.1. Classification (GTDB taxonomy): domain Bacteria; phylum Actinomycetota; class Actinomycetes; order Streptosporangiales; family Streptosporangiaceae; genus UBA9676. The sequence goes on from CAWIMG010000024.1 coordinate 22,518, forward strand.
AGACCTGATCAGGCACGTCATCGCGGACATCTTCAGCGAGATCGCGGACGACATCCACGCCGCCATCGTCGCCGCGGGCCAGGCCAGCGGGGGCGACCTGACGCAGAAACTGGTCGCCGCCTGCCGGGAGTTCCGGCACTGGTCGCTCACCCACAAGCAGGAGTTCGGGCTGCTCTTCGGCTCACCGCTGCCAGGCCTGGAAGCGGTCCACGACGAGGTGGTGGACGTCTGCGCGCAGAAGTTCAGCGGCACGTTCTTCGCCCTGTTCCTGGAACTGTGGCAGCGGCAGCCGTTCCCGGTTCCGGCCGACAGCGAGATCGAGCCCCGCCTGCGCGAGCAGCTGGCGCGCTACCGGGACCTGCTCGGGGCCGATCTGCCGCTCGGCGCCGGCCTGACGTTCCTGCGCTGCTGGGTGCGCCTGTACGGGATGGTCAGCCTGGAGGTGTTCGGCCACCTGCACTTCGCGCTGGACGACGCGTCCGCCATGTTCGACCTCACCCTGGCCGAACTCGCCGAACTGATCGGCCTGGCCTTCCCCGCCCCGCTGCCCCCGCTCTCCCCGCGGGCTCCGGCCTGACCGGCGACCTGAGCGGCACGTTACTGGTGGCCGAGGACGGGGTGCGGGCGGTAGCGCTCCTCCAGGCGGCGGGTCTCGTCGGCGGTGAGTTCGAGCTTCTCGGCGGCCAGCGCGTCCTCGATATGGGCACGCTTGGTGGCGCCCACGATCGGGGCGGTCACCCCCGGGCGCTGGAGCAGCCAGGCGAGCGCTATCTGGGCGGGCGGCACCCCGCGTTCGGCTGCCACCTCGGCGACCGCATCCACCACGTCGAAGTCGGCCGGCTGCTGGTAGAGGCTGTCGCCGAACGGGTCGGAGGTGGACCGGACGGTGCGCCGCTCGCCGTCCCGGGTCCGGTTGCCCGCCAGCACGCCGCGGGCCAGCGGGCTCCACGGGATGACCGCGACCCCCTGGTCCATGCACTGCGGGATCATCTCCCGCTCCTCCTCGCGGTAGAGCAGGTTGTAGTGGTTCTGCATGGACACGAACCGGGTCCAGCCATTCCGCTCGGCCGCGTGCTGCGCCTTGCCGAACTGCCAGGCGTACATGCTGCTGGCGCCGATGTACCTGGCCTTGCCCGCGCGCACCACGTCGTGCAGCGCCGACATCGTCTCCTCCACCGGGGTCCGGTTGTCCCACCGGTGGATCTGGTACAGGTCGACGTAGTCCATGCCCAGCCGCCGCAGCGAGGCGTCGATCGCCGACAGGATGTGCTTGCGGGACAGGCCGCCGGAATTCTCCCCCGGCTCGAACTTCATGAACACCTTGGTGGCCACCACCACCTCGTCCCGCCGGAACATCTTGCCCAGCAGCCGCCCGGTCGCCACTTCACTGGCCCCCGCCGAGTACACGTCGGCGGTATCGAAGAAAATCACCCCGCCGTCGGCGGCGGCGCGGACGATCGGCTCCGCCTGGTCCTCGGCCAGCACCCAGGGCCGCTCGCTGTTGTCACCGAAACTCATCATCCCGAGGCAGACCCGCGATACCCGCAGCCCGGTGGCGCCGAGGTTGACGTATTCCATGATCACCTCTCGATGGCCGGTTCCCGCGCCCAGTAACGCACCTTACGTCGATCACCCGCCGCCTGACCGGCCGGGTGCGGGCACCCGGCCGGCTACGGCCGGTAGACCACGACCTGATTGGCCTGGTAGGCGAAGTGGAAGCCGGCCTGGCGGAGATAGCGGTACACCGCCTGGTAGTGATAGTCCGGGTGATAGTGGCTGCCCGCCCGGCGCAGCTTGGCCATCCAGCGCGGCCCCCAGACCAGCACCCAGCCGACGTGCAGCGAGCGGGCATCCTGCCGGGCCGCCGCGATCTGGGCAGGCGTCAGCGGGTGGCCGTAGCGGGCGGCGACCAGCCCGGCGTAGAAGGGATGCCGGGCAATCCCGGTCACCGTCGAGTGGATGGTCCAGGACGTGTACGAGGCGGCCCGGGGGTGCCCGTCGGCGGTGGCCAGCACGAGCGCCATCGGCGATGGACGGTCCCCGAACCCGGACGGCACGCCGATGATGCCAAACGGCACATCCACCACCACCGAGCCGCTGTGGTCGGCGGCGATCGGGCGGTCCACCGCTGGCAGCGCGGTGGGCATCGTGACCGGGTGCGGAACGCCCGGCCAGCCCGCCTCCAGCGCGCCGAACACCACCACCGCGACCAGGGCCGGCTTGGCGTGCTGGCGCAGCCACTCCACCGCGGCCCCGGCCAGCAGTGCCGCGCCGACCAGGCCCAGCAGGGCGAACCGTTCCGCTTCCCGGAAGGACGACAGCCCGGGCAGGTGGATCAGCCAGGTGTAGGGCATGAGCAGGGACACCCGCAGGCCACGCCAGTGGGCCGGCAGCGGCACGTACTGATGCCCGCTGATGACCAGGGTGGGCCCGAGCGCGAGCAGGGCGCTGCCCAGCCAGAGCAGGCCGAGCAGCCGGGCGCTGCGCCGCCGCCAGCTCACCACCAGGCCCAGCACGGCGAGCAGGCTGAGCACTACCCCGAACGTGGCCAGCCCCTCCCCCGGCGTCCGGACCTGGTAGATCGAGCCGAGGCCGGTCATGCCGTAGTCGGCCAGCCGCGGCGATGGTGTGAACAGGCCGGGCAGTTCGGCCGCGTACCGGAGGTAGTCGCTCGCCGTCGGCTTGTGGCTGCCCCCGGCCAGCCACTGCTGCGCCATGGCGATGAGCTGCGGGAGGGAGATCACCAGCGCGGTCACGGCGGCGGCGGCCAGCGCCCGTAGCGGGGCCCGGCCATGGTGGCGCACCAGCCAGGGCAGCAGCACCAGGGCGGCGAGGATCACCGCCAGGATGGCGAACTCCTGGTCGATCAGCATCGCCGCGCCCGGCATGATGCCCAGGATCACGCCGCGCCGGATGGTCGGGCCGCGCCGCAGCCGGACCGCCGCCTCCATGGTCAGCGGCAGCAGCACGATTCCCGCCGCGGTGTGGATGTGCGCCCAGGCCTGGAACGCCACCATGCCGGACAGCCCGAAGAACGCGCCAGCCGCCAGCGGGCCAAGCAGGCCCGGCAGCCACAGCCGGGCCAGCCGGTACATGGCGTAGCAGGCGAAACCGGGCGCCACGATCACCAGCAGGCCGTACGAGAGCGAGGGCCCGAACAGCAGCGTGACCGGGGCCATCACCGCACCCAGCAGCGGGGTGAGGGTGTCGAACCCGAGCCGGTCACCGAGCGGGGCGGCCAGGTATGAGGTGAACCAGGGGTTGCCCAGGTGGGTGATCTGATGGGCCATCCACCACATGTTCCAGACGTATTCGGCCTGGTCGTCACCCGCGGGCAGGGTGCCGGTCAGGAAGGTGGCGCGTGGCCAGGTGGCCGCCACCCCGGCGGCCAGGAAGGCCAGCAGGATCACCGTCTCCCGCAGCCACGGCCGGGACCACCACCGCCGGGGCTGGGCCGGCCCAGCCACCTGCCGGCCGGCCGGGCTGCGTCCAGGGCCAGCTCCCGGGTGGCCCCGTCCGTGCCCTCCCGGCGGCCGGCGGTCAGCGGCCACCGCCGCCTCGTCTTCCTGCTGCTGGCTCACGTCGGATCCCTCCGTGGGGCGCGGGCACACGCCTGTCTGCCGCTGGCGACGCACCAGCCAGCCCGGGCAGACAGCCCAGGGATAACTAGACACGGCGGCTGACCGTCAGTCCACCACAATGTGGATGTCCAAGATACCCAGGGGGAAATCGTTACTGAGCCACTGCCCGGGTGGCGGCGGCTGGCTGGCGGGCCGCCCGGCCACCAGCGCCGGGCCGATCAGGCCACCCGCCGCGACCCGGCAGATCCCCGTTTCTTACATTTCAGGAAACAAGCCAAACTAGACTGCGGCCCGGTCAACCTAGTGGAAGTCACCATGAAGCTGTCGATCCTGATGCCCGCCTACAACGAGGCGGCGACCGTCGGCCTCGCGATCAAGCGGGTGCTCGACGTCCGCTACCCGTGCGAGGTCGAGCTGGTGGTCGTCGACGACGGCAGCAAGGACAACACCCGCGAGGTACTGGCGGGCATCGATGACCCGCGGCTGGTGGCCGGCGGGCACCCGGTGAACCGCGGCAAGGGGGCGGCCGTGCGCACCGCCGCGGCCATGGCGACCGGTGACCACATGCTCGTTTTCGATGCCGACCTGGAGTACTACCCGGAGGACATCCTGAATCTGCTCGCCCCGCTGCAGCGGGGTGACGCCGAGGTGGTGTATGGGGTGCGCACGTTTGGCGCCTCGACCGCCCATTCGTTCTGGTTTGTCATTGGCAACAAGGTAAACACATTTACCGCCAATGCATTGTTCAACACCTGGATCAGCGATCTGCACACCTGCCTCAAGCTGATGCCGCTGGAGCTGTTCCGGGAGCTGCCGGTCCGCGAGAACGGCTTCGGGCTGGACACCGAGGTCACCGCCCTGCTGCTGGCCCGCGGCTACCGCCCCTACGAGGTGCCGATCAACTACAAGGCCCGCAGCCGGGAAGAGGGCAAGAAGCTCACCTGGGGTGACGGCGTCGAGTTCAACCTGGATCCTGCTCCGGGTCCGGGTCCGGGAGGGTTTCCGCAAGCGGCGGGCCCGCCGCCGCACCGCCCGGGCGGCCCGGCTAGGCGACGAGCGGCCAGCCCGTTACGCGCGGCACGGGCGGGCGGCTAGGCGACAAAGGGCTGGCCGGAGTCGCTGGCCATCGGGCGGCCCGCCGCCTGCCACCCGTACATGCCGTCGGCGACGTTGTGCACCTGCCAGCCGGCCCCGGCCAGGGCCCGCGCCGCGTGCGCGGAACGATGACCGGACCGGCAGATCACGTACACCTCACGGTCCCGGGCGACCTCGCCGGCCCGGGTACTGAGCTGGCCGAGCGGGATATGCAGCGCACCCGGCACGTGACCCGCCGTCCATTCGTCCGGTTCGCGCACGTCCAGCAGGAACGCGCCATCCGGTACCTGGGCCGCGGGCACCTGGCTGACCGCCTCACTCATGGCCGGCTCACGCTCCGCCCGGCCGGTCCGGGGTGACCCCGTCCGCGGCCGGCCCCGGGTCCGGCGCGTCCTCGCGCCAGGCCGGGCCGGGGGCGACCTTGCGCAGTTGCTTGTTCATCGAGCGCAGCAGGAAGAACAGCGCCAGCCCCATCCCGGCGACGACCAGGAACCCCAGCGTGCCGGACACCACGTTGCCCAGCGAACTGGCCGATCCGGCGGCCAGGTAGGTCACAGGCTCACCCTCTCCCGCACCCCCGCGAACAAGTCGTCCTCCGGCAGTTCAGTATCCACCACCGACCTGGCCAGGTGATAATCCTCGGTCGGCCAGGCCGCCTGCTGCACCGGCAGCGGGCAGGCGAACCAGGACCCGGCCGGGTCGATCTGGGTCGCGTGGGCGAGCAGCGCCTGGTCCCGCAGCCCGAAATACTCCCCGCACGGGACCTGGGTGGTGATCTGCAGTTCCGGCCTGTCCGCCGTCCGCTCCTCCCACCGCGTGAGCCAGTCGGTGTAGGGGGATTCCAGCCCGCGCCGCTCCATCTCCTGGTGCAGCGCGGTGAACCTGGCCCGGTGGAAGCTGACGAAGTAATACAGCTTCAGCGGCTGCCATGGCTCACCGGCGCCCGGGTAGCGGTCCGGGTCGGCGGCCGCCTCGAACGCCGCCACCGCCACCTGGTGGGTCATCACATGATCGGGATGCGGATACCCGCCGCCGGAGTCGTAGGTCAGGATCACGTGCGGGCGGAATTCCCGCACCGCGCGGACCAGTGGCTCGGCGGCGACCGGCAGTTCCTGCAGCGCGAAACACCCTTCTGGCAGCGGGGGCAGCGGATCCCCCTCTGGCAGACCGGAGTCGGTGAAGCCGAGGAACTGCTGCCGCACGCCGAGAATCTCGCGGGCCCGGGCCATCTCCTCGCGCCGGACCTGGGCCAGGTTCGCGCGGACCTCGGGCCGGTCCATGGCCTTGTTCAGTATGTCGCCGCGCTCGCCGCCGGTCATGGTCGCGACCAGCACCTCCACCCCGGACCGGGCATAGGCGGCCATGGTCGCGGCGCCCTTGCTCGACTCGTCGTCGGGGTGCGCGTGCACGGCCATCAGCCGCAGGGGGGCGGGCGGCTGGCTGGCGGCCAGGGCACGATCGGCGGGCAGGGCGGACACAGTTCCTCCTCCGGCAGCGTGGTCAGCAGCTGGCGCCCCCGGCCCGGGCGCGCGCAAGCTACGGCAACAACACGCTGGTGAGGCGGCCACATTCCCGTCCGAGGCGGGCGCTGTCACCCGGCCGGCTATTGACGGATGCTTCGCATACGTTAAGCCTGGGTAGCCTCAATGGACTACCAAGGGGAGCCATCCGGCCCCCGCGGACCCTCCCCGTCCGCGATTGCTGCCAAGGAGTACCCGTGACTGAGACACGCGACGACCACGTCACCTGGCTCACCCAGGAGGCCTACGACCGGCTGAAGGCGGAGCTTGATCATCTCTCCGGGCCGGGGCGAGTGGAGATCGCGAGGAAGATCGAGGCCGCCCGGGACGAGGGCGACCTGCGGGAGAACGGCGGCTACCACGCCGCCAAGGAGGAGCAGGGCAAGCAGGAGGCCCGGATCCACCAGATCCAGCACATCCTGCAGAACGCCAAGGTCGGCGAGCCGCCGCGGACCGACGGGGTGGTGGGGCCGGGGATGACCGTGACGGTCCGGTTCGACGGCGACGACGACGAGGTCACCTTCCTGCTGGCCTCCCGCGAGGAGAGCGGCTCGCCGATCGACGTGTACTCCCCCCGCTCGCCGCTGGGCAGCGCCATCTCCGGCAAGAAGGTCGGCGAGACCGCCACCTACACGATGCCCAACGGCCGTGCCGCCACGGTCGAGATTCTCGAGGCCGTGCCGTACGGGGAATTCTGACCGGGCCGGACCGGGTCAGCCCACCATCTCGGCGGCGGGCTTCTCCTCCTGCGCTGCGCGGCCGCGCAGTGGCACTTCCTTGATCATCCAGGCGAGCACGAACACCACCAGCGCGGCCGGCAGGGCCCACCAGAACACCCCCTGCACCGCATAGGTGATGGCGGCGAACACGTCGTGCTTGATGGCGGCGGGCAGGTGGATGAGCTCGACCGGGTTGAGGCTCGCCCCACCACCGGTGGCGAGGTGGACACCGGGCAGGGTGGCGCTCAGCTGGCTGGTCAGCCGGTGGGCGAAGATCGCGCCGAACGCGCTGACGCCGATCGACCCGCCGATCTGCTGGAAGAACGCCCGGGAACTGCTGGCCACGCCGATGTCGCGCGGCGCCACGCTGTTCTGCGCGACCAGGGTAGTGATCTGCATGAGGAAGCCCATGCCGATCCCCAGCACGACGAAGTACAGCCCGCTGGTGACCAGCGAGGTGTCCACGCTGAGCCCGGTCAGCAGGAACATGGCGATGGCCATGACCGCGCTGCCGATGATCGGCAGCGCCTTGTAGCGGCCGGTGCGGGTGGTCACCTGGCCGGCGATCAGGGTGGTGACGGTGGAACCGAGCATGAGCGGGATCAGCATCAGCCCGCTGGCGGTCGCCGACAGGTGCTGCACCGTCTGCTGGTACAGCGGCAGGAAGGTGAGGGCACCGAACATGGCCAGGCCCAGCAGGAAACTCATGCCCGCGATCAGTGAGAAGTTGCGGTTGCGGAACACGTGCAGCGGCAGCACCGGCTCGGCGGCCCGGCTCTCGGTGAACAGGAAGGCGGCGGTCGCGACGACCGCCAGCACGCCCAGCCCCATGATCTGCACCGACCGCCAGGCGTACTGGGAGCCGCCCCAGGTGGTCAGCAGCACGACCGAGGCGGCGGCCACCGCGAGCAGCGCGGCCCCCAGGTAGTCGATCTTGTGCTGGACCTTGTGACGGGGCAGGTGCAAGGTGAGGAACAGGTAGATCAGCGCGGCCCCGCCGACCGGCATGTTGATGTAAAAGATCCAGCGCCAGGACAGGCTGTCGGTGATGTAGCCGCCGACCAGCGGGCCGGCGATCATGGCCAGGCTCATCGCCGCCATCATGTAGCCCATGTACTGGCCCCGCTCCCGCGGCGAGACCAGGTCGCCGATGGTCGCGATCGCACCCACCAGCAGGCCGCCGGCGCCCAGGCCCTGCAGAGCGCGGAACGCGATGAGCTGGTCCATCGTGTGCGCCATCCCGGACAGCGCGGACCCGATCAGGAAGATCACGATGGCCGCCATCAGCAGCCGCTTGCGCCCGTACTGGTCACCCAGCTTCCCGTACAGCGGGGTGGTCACGGTGGAGGCGAGCACATAGGCGGTGACCACCCAGGACAGGTGGGTCACCCCGCCCAGGTCGCCGACGATGCGCGGCAGCGCGGTGGACACCACCAGCTGGTCGAGCATGGCGAGCATGATCGCGAGCAGCAGGCCAGGCAGGACGATCAGGACTTCCCGGCGGGGCCCGCTGGGCACCTCCGGGATGGCGGCTGACGTGTCCTGTGCCATATCGGTACTCCCCTCCGCCGGCGCTGCTGCCGGGATCCGCCGGGCCGCCGGCCGCGCCGCGGCCGTGCCTGCCGTCCTGCCCGGCTCTGCCTGGATAACCGGGGCCGGCACGATGGGTGCCGGTGGCGCCACGCGCCTACTTGCCGACCGGTCAGTATGTCCCTAGGATTGAGGTTAGAACCTCAGCTAACCGGTCGTCAAGTAAGTATCGGTGGACAGGACGGGGCAACCGATGGAGGAGTCGCTGGGCCGGAGCCGTGCCCGCGGCCGCAGCCGGGCCCGCGGCGCCAGTCCTGCCCGCGGCGCCAGTCCTGCCCGCGGTGAGGCGCGCGCCCGGGACCGGGCGCGCGCGCCGGGCCGGGACCCGCTGCCACGCGGCGGCACCCGGGAACGGATCCAGGCCATCGCGCTGGAACTGTTCGCCGAGCAGGGGTACGAGAAGACCTCGCTGCGGGAGGTCGCGGAACGCCTCGGCGTCACCAAGGCAGCGCTGTACTACCACTTCAACTCCAAAGAGGACATCGTCCGCAGCTTCACCGAGGACTACCGGGCCGAACTCGACGAGGTCATCAGCTGGGGGGCCAGCCAGCCGCCGGGCCCGGCGACCCGGGCCGCGATCCTGGCCCGCTACGCCGACATCGTGGACCGGCGGCTGCCGGTGATCAGGTTCATGGAGCAGAACCAGGCCGCCCTGCACAGCCTGATGTCCGACGACGCGTCACGGAAGAAGCTGTTCCGCAGCCAGTTCATGAACCTGTGCGACCTGCTGGCGCCGCCCGGGTCGCCGCTGACCGACCGGGTCCGCGCGGCCATGGCCGTGGTCTCGGTCGGCATGTCCGCGATGCTGTTCGGCCGGGAGGCCAGCAGCCCGGCGGAACTGCACGCGGCCGCGCTCGGGGTCGCCTGCGAACTGGCTGGCGCGGATCCGGTGGTGGCGGCCAGCGCGGTCTACTCCGCGCCCCAGTAGCGGTCGGCCGCGAACAGCAGCGCGGCGGCCCCGACCAGGCCCGCGCTCTGGCCCAGCGCGGCCGGCACGACCCGTACGTCCCGGGCGAAGTCCAGCGCGACATACCGGCGCAGCGTCTCCTCCAGCGGATCGAGCAGCAGTGAGCCGGCCTGGGCCAGGCCGCCCCCCACCGCCACCACCTCCAGATCGCACAGGTGGGTCGCGGAGGCGATGCCGATGCCAATGGCCTGCCCGGCGCGGCGCATCGCGGCCAGCGCGATCGGGTGGCCCTGCGCGGCGTCGTCGGCCAGATCCCGGGCGCTGGCATCGGCCTCGCCGGGCCGCCAGCCCTGGCCCTGGGCCCAGACGGCCAGTGCCGGGCCGCGGGCGATCGCCTCCACGCAGCCGCGGCCGCCGCACATGCACGGCGGCCCCTCCGGGTCGGCCACCACGTGGCCGACGTGACCGGCGTTCCCGGTCGCCCCGTTGATGAGCCGCCCGTCCAGCACCAGGCCACCACCCACGCCGGTGGACACCACCATGCCGAGCAGATTCCGGCGTCCCCGGCCAGCCCCACGCCAGTGCTCCCCGGCGGCCAGGCAGATCGCGTCATTGTGCAGCCGGACCGGCAGCCCGGCGAACCGCTCCCGCAGCCGGTCACGCAGCGGGAAGTCCCGCCAGGCGGGGATGTTCAGCGGGGAGACCCGCCCGGCCGGCCATTCCATCGGGCCGCCGCACCCGCAGCCCACCCCGGCCAGCCCGGTCACCGGATCCACCTGGGCGTCCGCCAGGACGCGGGTGATCAGGGCGTCGAGCGTCCGCCAGAGCTGCTCGCCGTCCAGCTCCCGCGGCGTCGCCGTCTGCGACCACGCGATGATCCGGCCGCCGGGTTCGACCAGCCCGGCCGCGAACTTGGTGCCGCCGACGTCGATAGCCAGCGCCGGGACCTCAGCTGCCATGACCTTCCTCCTGTCCCGGTACCGCCAGCCCGGTCAGCCCGCGAGTCGCGAAGCCGGCCGGCCTGGACATAGTGTCGAATGGTGCACTCCTACAGCCAGGCCCAGAGCGAAGCCAGTCCCGCCGCCCGCCCCGCGGCCACCACGCTGGGCGAACTGCGCGCGAGCGGTCACACGTACCAGACGGTCAAAGACGAGATCCGGCGTAATCTGCTCGCCCGGATGCGGGCCGGCGAGGACCGGTTCCCCGGGATCATCGGTTTCGGCCAGACCGTACTCCCCCATCTGGAACGTGCCCTGCTGGCCGGGCACGACACGATCCTGCTCGGTGAACGCGGCCAGGGCAAGACTCGCCTGATCAGGACGCTGCCCGGGCTGCTGGACGAGTGGACGCCGGCCGTCGCCGGGTGCGAGATCAACGACCACCCGTTCGCGCCAGCCTGCGCCCGCTGCCGGCGGCTGGCCGCCGAACTGGGTGACGGCCTGCCGGTGAGCTGGCGGCACCGCAGTGAGCGGTACGGGGAGAAACTGGCCACCCCGGACACCAGCGTCGGCGACCTGATCGGGGACGTCAACCCGGTGAAGGTCGCCGAGGGCCGGACCCTGGGCGACCCGGAGACCATCCACTTCGGGCTGGTCCCGCGCACCAACCGGGGCGTGTTCTGCCTGAACGAGCTGCCCGACCTGGCCGAGCGGATCCAGGTCTCGCTGCTGAACGTGCTGGAGGAGCGGGACATCGCGGTCCGCGGCTACGCGCTGCGGCTGCCGCTGGATCTGGTGCTGGTGGCGAGCGCGAACCCGGAGGACTACACCAACCGGGGCCGGATCATCACCCCGCTGAAGGACCGGTTCGGGGCCGAGATCCGCACCCACTACCCGCTGACGCTGGACGACGAGCTTGCCCTCATCCGGCAGGAGGCCGAGATCGCCTGGCAGGGGGCCGACCAGGGCGCGGCCGTACCAGATCACCTGTTCGAGGTCATCGCCCGGTTCACCCGGCTGGTGCGCGCCTCACCCGCGATCGACTCCCGCTCCGGTGTGTCGGCCCGGTTCGCGATCGCCGGCGCCGAGTCCGCCGCCGCGTCGGCGGTGCGCCGGGGCGCGCTGGCCGGTGAGCAGCAGCCGGTCGCCCGGATCTGCGACCTGCCCGCCACCGTGGCCACGCTGCGCGGCAAGGTCGAGTTCGAGGTCAGCGAGGAAGGCCGGGAGACCGAGGTGCTGGAGCACCTGCTGCGCCGGGCCACCAATGACAGCTTCCGCGCCCATCTGGGCAGCGCCGACCTGTCCGGCCTGCTGGCCACCTTCGAGGAGGGCGGCACGGTGGAGACCGGCGACCTGGTCCCGGCGGCCGACCTGCTGGCCCGGGTCGGTGAGGTGCCGGGCCTGGCCCGGATCATGCACCGGCTCGGCATGGACGGGAATGAGTCACCCGGGCACGCGGCGGCGGCGATCGAGTTCGCGCTGGAGGGGCTGTACCTGATGCGGCGGCTGTCCAAGGACACCGTGGACGGCGGAGCGGTCTACCGGACATGACCGGTTACCGCTACGGCGCCTACCACGACGGGCCCGACCCGCTGGCGTCGCCGTACGACGCCCGGGGAGCGCTGGACGAGCTTGGCGACTCGGTCCTGGCCGGGTCCGATCCCGGCACCGCCCTGCGTGACCTGCTGCGGCGGGGCCTGCGGGGCGGCCGGGGCCTGGACGACCTGCTCCGCCAGGTCCGTGAGCGGCAGCGGGAGGTCCGGCGCCGCGGCCGCCTGGACGGCATCCTGGAGCAGGCCAGGGCACTGCTGGACACCGCGATCGGGCAGGAGCGGGCTGAGCTGTTCCCCGACCCCTCCGACGACGCCCGGATGCGGGAAGCGGAACTGGACTCGCTGCCGGCCGACACCGCGCAGGCCATCCGGCGGCTGGCGGACTACCAGTGGCGCTCGCCAGCCGCGGCGGCCACCTTCGGCCAGCTCCGGGATCTGCTCCGGCGGCAGGTCCTGGACAGCCAGTTCCAGGGCATGAAAGACATGCTGCAGAACCCCGATCCGGATGCGTTGCGCCGGGTCGGCGAGATGATGGCCGAGCTCAACGAGATGCTGGCCGCCGATGCGCGGGGCGAGCACACCCAGGCCGACTTCGACGCGTTCATGCAGCGCTACGGCGACATGTTCCCCGATGCCCCGGCCACGCTGGAGGAACTGGTCGACGCGCTGGTCCGCCGGGCGATGGCGGCCCAGCGGCTAATGTCCTCGCTCAGCGCCGGCCAGCGGGATGAGCTGGCCGGGCTGATGCAGCAGGCGCTCGCCGAGGCTGGCCTGGCCGGGCAGATGGAGCAGCTGGCCAGTGCGCTGCGGGCGCGGCGGCCAGAGCTGGACATGGGCTGGCCGGGCGAGCGGATGACCGGCGACACCCCGCTTGACCTGGCCGATGCGACCACCGCCCTCGCCGAGCTGGCCGACCTGGCCGAGCTGGAGTCGGCGCTAGGCCAGGAGTATCCCGGCGCCCGGCTGGACGACATCGACGAGGCAGCCGTCCGGCGGGCGCTCGGCCGGGCGGCGGTGGACGACATGGAGGCGCTGCGCCGGACCGAGCAGGAACTGGAGCGGCAGGGATACCTGCAGCGCAACGCCGGCAAGCTGGAACTCACGCCGAAGGCGGTGCGGCGGCTGGGCGAGACCGCGCTCCGCCGGGTGTTCGCCGACCTGCCCGAGGGCGGGTACGGGGACCACGAGCAGACCGACGCCGGGCAGGCGGGCGAGTACACCGGCGCCACCCGGCCCTGGCAGTTCGGCGACGAGCAGGCCATCGACGCGGCCGCGACGGTGCGCAACGCGCTGCTGCGGGATGCCGCCGCGTTCGGCCGCCGGGCCGGCCAGGACCCGCACCACTGGGAGGGTGACCCACCGCGGGTGCGGCTGGCGGCCGAGGATTTCGAGGTCGGCGAGACCCAGCGGCGGACGTGCGCCGCGGTGTGCCTGCTGGTCGACCTGTCCTACTCGATGGCGATCCGCGGCACCTGGGGCGTGGCCAAGCAGACTGCCCTGGCCCTGCACGCGCTGGTGCGCAGCCGGTTCCCGCAGGACTCCATCCAGGTGATCGGCTTCTCCAACTACGCGCGGGAACTACAGGAGGCCGACCTGGCCGGGCTGGGCTGGGACATGGTGCAGGGCACCAACCTGCACCATGCGCTGGTGCTGGCCGGGCGGTACCTGGACCGGCGGCCGGAGCACGACCCGGTCGTGCTCATCGTCACCGACGGCGAGCCCACGGCCCACCTGCGGCGGGATGGGTCGTCCTGGTTCGACTGGCCGCCAGCCCCGGAAACCCTGGAGCTCACGCTGGCCGAGGTGGACAAGATGACCCGCCGCCGCGCCTCGCTGAACATCTTCATGCTGGTGGACGACGAGCGGCTGACCGCCTTCGTGGACGAGGTGGCCCGCCGCAACGGCGGCCGGGTGCTCCGCACCCAGCCGGAACGGCTCGGCGAATTCGTGGTGACGGACTTCCTGCGCACCCGGCGGGCGGGGAAGCGATAGGCTGGCTCCAGCATTTTGCGACATCGCCACGCGCGTTCCCTTCTCGTAGTAGCGTTCGGCAGTCACAGCGATGAGCGGGCCGGACCAGCGGCAGGCGGAACGAGGCCCGGCATCAATCCAAGGAGGACCACGTGAGTTCTGTCAGCGACGCTGGCGTCCAGTCCGGCAGCAGGCGCCCGATCGCCATAGTCCTGGGGATCATTGGCGCGCTGTTCATCATCCTCGGCATCGTGTACCTGGCCGTGCCGGCCGGGTCACTGCCCAGCATCCTCGGCCACACCCACCCGGTGAATGGCCACCACTCGGTGCGGATGGCTGTCTCGTTCGTGCTCGGCTTGATCCTGCTGGCGGCCGCCTGGTTCGTCAACCGGGGTGGCAAGTCCGCTAACTCCTGACGCCGGACCCCGGCGCCCCCCGCCCGGGCGGCGGCCAGCCGCGGCACACGGCCGCTGGTACCGCCTGCGTACAGACGATCCCCTGGCACGGCGCTGCCAGGGGATTTCGTCGTCCCGGGCGCGGGCGGCCGTCCGGCACCGCCGGGCCCGGGCCTCTAGGATCGCCTCATGTCTTTCACCGACCGGCTGGTGCTCGCGCTGCACATCGCCTTCGTGATCTTCACCATCGGGCCGGTCACCGCCGCGATCATGTCCAGCCCCCGGGCCATCCGGACCGGCAACGCCGGGGTGCTCCGCTACCTGGTGCGGATGACCCGGGTCTTCGCCGCCGCCTCGCTGGGCATCCTGGTCTTCGGCATCATCCTCGGGCAGCGCCAGCGGGAACTCGGCAAAGCCTGGCTGACGGCCTCGATGACGCTGTTCGTGGTCGCGCTGGTGCTGCTGGTCCTGGTCATGCGCGACCAGCGGCGGGCCCTGGCCGCGCTGACGGCGGCCCGCCAGCGCAGCGAGGCACCCCAGAGCCAGACCGAGCAGGCTGGGGGCCCGCCGAGCGGCGAGAGCCCGGCCACCGCCGCGGACGGTGAGGAGCCAGCCGCGGCCAGCGCCGGCGGGACAGCGATCACCGCCGCCGAAGCGGCGGCGGTGGCGAACGTGGAGCGGGGCCGTATCGCCTCCCTGGGCGGCATCATCAGCCTGCTCTGGCTGGCCATCCTGGTGCTCATGGTCTGGCAGCCCTGACCGGCGGCCGGGCGGTCAGCGCGGCAGGGCCGCCCGCAGATCCGCGACCAGGTCGTCGGCCGACTCGATGCCGACCGACAGCCGGATCAGGTCGGCCGGCACCGCCAGCGCCGAGCCCGCGGCCGACGCGTGGGTCATCCGGGCGGGCAGCTCGATCAGCGACTCCACCCCGCCGAGCGACTCGCCGAGGGTGAACAGCCGGGTCCGTCCGCACACGTCCCGCGCCGCCGCCTCGCCGCCGCGGACGGTGAACGACACCATGCCGCCGAAGCCACGCATCTGCTTGGCCGCCAGCTCATGGCCGGGGTGGTCCGGCAGCCCGGGGTAGAGCACCCTGTCCACGGCTGGATGCCCGGCCAGTGCGGCCGCGACCCGCGAGGCGTTCTGCGTATGCCGGTCCATCCGGACCGCCAGCGTGCGGATGCCGCGCAGGGTCAGCCAGGCATCGAACGGGCCCGCCACCGCGCCCGTCGCGTTCTGCAGGAAGGCGAGCTGCTCGCCGAGGCCGGGGTCGGTGACCACCACCGCCCCGCCGACCACGTCGGAATGGCCGCCGAGGTACTTGGTGGTGGAGTGGATCACCGCGTCGGCGCCGAGCGCGAGCGGGTTCTGCAGGTAGGGCGAGGCGAACGTGTTGTCCACCACCAGCAGCGCCCCGGCTTCCCGGCACACCTGCGCGAGCGCCGCGATGTCCACCACCGACAGCAGAGGGTTGGTCGGCGTCTCGGCCCAGACCAGCCGGGCCGGGCGCTCGGCCAGGGCCAGCCGGACGGCCGCCGGGTCGGTCAGCGGGACCGGGCGGTAGCTCAGCTGCCAGCGGGTGAACACCTTGTCAAACAGCCGGAAGGTGCCGCCGTAGGCGTCGTGCGGGATGAGCACATGGTCACCGGGCTGGCACAGGACACGCACCAGGCAGTCCTCGGCGGCCATGCCGGAGGCGAAGGCGAGCGCCCGGCGGCCGCCCTCCAGCGCTGCCAGGCAGGTCTCCAGTGCGGCCCGGGTGGGGTTCGCGGTCCGCGAGTACTCATAGCCCGCCCGTGTCCCGCCGACCCCGTCCTGGGCGTAGGTGGACACCTGGTAGATGGGTGGCACCACCGCCCCGGTCCGCGGCTCCGGGTCCTGCCCGGCGTGGATGGCCTGGGTCTCGAAGCCAGTCATGAGCCGCTCCCGGCCAGGAAGGCGAGCACGTCCTGGCGGGTGACCATGGCCGCGGGCCTGCCGTCCACCAGCACCACCGCCGCGCCCGCTTTCTCCAGCGCGTCCACCGCCCGGCCGACCGGCTCACCGGAGCCGACCATCGGCAGCGGCGCGGACATGTGCTGGCCGACCGGGTCCGCCGCGGTGGCCCGGCCCGATACCAGCGCGTCAAGCAGATCGCTCTCCACCACCGAGCCGATGACCTCGGCGGCCATCACCGGCGGCTCGGCCTTCATCACCGGCAGCTGGGAGACGTTGTACTCGCGCAGGATCTCGATCGCGGCGGCCACGGTCTCCTCCGGGTGGGTGTGCACGAACTCGGGCAGCCCCGGCAGCTTATGCCCGAGCACGTCGCCGATCTTGGGTTCGGCGGTCTGCGCGGTCAGGAACCCGTAGTCAGCCATCCACTCGTCGTTGAAGATCTTCGACAGGTAGCCGCGGCCGCCGTCGGGCAGCAGGACCACGATCACGTCCTCCGGGCCGGCCGTGGCGGCGGCCCGCAGCGCGGCGACCACCGCCAGCCCGCACGAGCCGCCGACCAGCAGCGCCTCCTCGCGGGCCAGCCGCCGGGTCATCCGGAACGAGTCCGCATCGCTGACCGCGATCACGTCGTCGCAGATGGCCGGATCGAAGGTGTCCGGCCACATGTCCTCCCCCACGCCTTCCACCAGGTAGGGGCGGCCGCTCCCGCCGGAGTAGACCGAGCCCTCCGGGTCGGCGCCGATCACCTTCACCCGGCCGCCGGACGCCTCCTTCAGGTAGCGGCCGGCGCCGGTGATCGTGCCGCCGGTGCCGATCCCGGCGACGAAGTGGGTGACCCGGCCGTCGGTCTGCGCCCAGATCTCCGGCCCGGTGGAGTGATAGTGGGAGGCCGGGTTCTCCGGGTTGGCGTACTGGTCGGGCTTCCAGCCGCCGGGGGTCTGCGCGGCCAGCCGGGTGGACACCGAGTAGTAGGAGTCGGGATGGTCCGGCGAGACCGTGCCCGGGCAGACCACCACTTCGGCCCCGTAGGCGCGGAGCACGCTGATCTTGTCCTGGCCGACCTTGTCCGGGCAGACGAACAGGCAGCGGTAGCCCTTCTCGGCGGCCACGATGGCCAGCCCCACCCCGGTGTTCCCCGACGTCGGCTCGATGATCGTGCCGCCGGGGCGGAGCGCGCCGCTGGCTTCCGCCGCCTCCACCATGCGCAGCGCGATCCGGTCCTTCACCGAGCCGCCGGGGTTGAAGTACTCGACCTTGGCCAGCACGTCGGGCGCCCGCCCGGGCGGCGCCAGGCCACGGGTCACCGCGTGCA
Source organism: uncultured Actinomycetes bacterium (assembly GCA_963837105.1). Taxonomy (GTDB): domain Bacteria; phylum Actinomycetota; class Actinomycetes; order Streptosporangiales; family Streptosporangiaceae; genus UBA9676. The sequence continues at coordinate 40,037 of CAWIMG010000024.1, forward strand.
GCCGGACCAGCGGGGTGTCGCCGACCAGCTCGATCAGGGAATCGTGTACCCGCATCGCCCAGCCCTCCAGCGCCCTGCCTGGCCTGCCGCGCCGGTGCGGCAGGCCCGCCGGGCCCTCTCCGACCGAAGCGTACGCTGCATACGGGAACCGCCACGGCCCCTGGCCGGACGACCACGCGAGGGAGCGTGCCATGACCGAAGCAGTCATCGTCGCCACCGCCCGCTCACCGATCGGGCGGGCGTTCAAGGGAACGCTCACCAGCATCCGGCCGGACGACCTGACCTGCCAGATGGTGCGCGCGGCGCTGGCCAAGGTGCCGCAGCTGGACCCGGCCGACATCGGCGATCTCATCCTCGGCTGCGGCCTGCCCGGCGGCGAGCAGGGCTTCAACATGGGCCGGGTGGTGGCGGTGATGCTCGGCTTCGACCACCTTCCGGGCACCACGCTCAGCCGGTACTGCTCGTCCTCGCTGCAGACCACCCGGATGGCCTTCCACGCCATCAAGGCCGGTGAGGGCGACGTGTTCATCTCGGCCGGGGTGGAATGCGTGAGCCGGTTCGCCAAGGGCAGCAGCGACAGCTGGCCGGACACCAAGAACCCGGTGTTCGCCGGGGCCGAGGCCAGGACGCAGGCACGGTCCGCGGCGGGCAGCGCAACCTGGCAGGATCCCCGGGCCGACGGCGAGGTGCCCGACATCTACCTGGCCATGGGCCAGACCGCCGAGAACGTCGCGCAGCTGCGCGGGATCAGCCGGGCCGAGCAGGACGAGTTCGGGGTCCGGTCGCAGAACCTGGCCGAGAAGGCCCTGGCCAACGGGTTCTGGCAGCGCGACATCACACCAGCCACCCTGCCGGACGGGACGGTGGTCAGCGCCGACGACGGCCCCCGGCCGGGGACCACGCTGGACAAGGTGGCCGAGCTGAAGCCGGTGTTCCGCCCGGACGGGACGGTCACGGCCGGGAACTGCTGCCCGCTGAACGACGGGGCCGCCGCGGTGGTGGTCATGAGCGACCGGAAGGCCGCCGACCTGGGCATCACCCCGCTGGCGCGGATCGTCGCCACCGGGCTGTCGGCGCTGTCGCCGGAGATCATGGGACTCGGCCCGGTGGACGCCTCCCGGCAGGCGCTGGCCCGGGCCGGCATGACCATCGATGACATCGACCTGGCCGAGATCAACGAGGCGTTCGCCGCCCAGGTCATCCCGTCCTACCGGGACCTGGCCATCGACATCGACAAGCTGAACGTCAACGGCGGCGCCATCGCGGTCGGCCACCCGTTCGGCATGACCGGCGCCCGGATCACCAGCACCCTGCTGAACGGCCTGCAGTTCCACGACAAGACGTTCGGTCTGGAGACCATGTGCGTCGGCGGCGGCCAGGGCATGGCGATGATCGTGGAGCGCCTGTCCTGACCGGTCACGCCTACCTGGCTGGCCGGTGGATTGGAGCCGGCGGTTATATTACGGAAAGCTAACGGCAGGGGGTTGTCATGGGCGTGTACGTGGTGCACTCTCGACAGCAAGGAGCCGGCTGGCCCAGGAGGTGCCCGTGGCAATGAACCACTCCCCGGAGACGCATAAGAACCTGATCGCGCGCATCCCGTCCGTCACCGGACGCGACCTGGTCGAGTGGTTCCGAAGCCTGGAGTCTGGCCCCGCCTTCCTCAGGTGTGAAGAACGTGCCCACTGGCTGTCCGACGAGCACGGCCTCTCCAATGGGTACGCCCGCGCCATCGTGCACGAGTACGAGCGGCAGCGGCGCACCCGCCTCAACTTCGCCTGACCGATGGATCTGGACGCCGCCCGCGAGTTCCTGCGTGCCCATCACCGGGCGGTGCTGGCCACCTTCCGTGGCGACGGGCGCCCCCAGCTGTCCCCGGTGCTGTGCGCGTGCGACGACAAGGGCCGGGTGCTGATCAGCACCCGGGAAACCGCGGTCAAGACGCACAACCTGCGGCGTGACCCGCGGCTGTCGCTCTGTGTCATCAATGACGGCTTCTTCGGCGGCTGGGTGCAGATCGACGGCAATGCGGAGGTCATTTCCCTGCCCGACGCCATGGATCTGCTCGTCGAGTACTACCGCCGGATCTCCGGGGAGCACTCGGACTGGGCGGAGTACCGGTCGGCGATGGAACAAGAACGCCGGGTCGCGGTGCGGGTCACTCTCACCCGGGCCGGCCCCGACATGAGCGGCTGACCGCACCTGCAGTGGCCGCCGGCCCGCTGGCCGGGCCGGTAACTCACCGTACAGGCCACGGGTGATCTGCTCACGGGGGACGAAACCGGCATTATCTAGTGGATATACCGCCAGTCACCCGACGGTGATCAACGGCAGTTCCAGAATGGCGGTTTATCCGCGGGCTAGTCCTGCGCGCGCTGTTGCCGCAGGCCAGCGGTGGACGGCGCGGCCGACCGTGCCGGGCTCGCGTCGATCTTCGCAGTTCAATGCATAGACACCAGCACAGAGCAGGTGCCCCCGGTCGGGATCGAACCGACACTGGGGACCCTTTTAGGGGGCCGGCCTCTTCCGTTGGGCTACGGGGGCGGGATAAGGATACCCCGGGGGGACCGGATAATTCGAGGGCCTGCAAAGGGCGGGGAAAAACGCCCCTGGCGTGCACATATTCAATTCCGGCGGCGAGCGCTGAATACAAAGCGTTACGAGTTTACCTTTTATTAGCATTATTGTATACAGAGAGTTAGCTAGGGCCGCACAGGCCGCCGGTTCTCACCCCTGCTGCGCCAGCGCCGACGCCCGCCGGAAAACCGCGTCGAGCATGGCCGGTGTCACCCGGCCGGTGAACGTGTTCTGCTGGCTGGGGTGGTAGCAGCCGACCAGCACCAGTCCGCCGGCCCGGGCGCGGTGGCCGGCCGGGGTGCGATGGCCGGCCGGGGCGCGGTGGCCGGCACCAGCGGGGCCTCGGCGCCGTGGCCGAAGCCGGGCCGGGGCCGGGGCAGCGCGAAGCCGGCCGACCGCAGCACCGGCCACATCGCCTGCCAGGCGAACCCGCCCAGGCAGACGACGATCCGGACCGACTCCGCGACCAGCGCGTACTCGGCGGCCAGCCACGGCGCACAGGTATCGCGCTCAGTCACCGTCGGCTTGTTCACCGGTGGCGCACAGCGCACGGCGGCGGCCATCCGCGTGCCGATGAGCCGCTGCCCGTCTCCGGCCGCGACCGACGTCGGCTGGGCAGCCAGGCCGCACCGGTGCAGGGAGGCGAACAGGACGTCGCCGCTGCGGTCCCCGGTGAAGATGCGGCCGGTCCGGTTGCCGCCGTGCGCCGCCGGGGCCAGCCCGACGACCAGCAGCCACGGCCGCTCGTCACCCCAGCCGGGAACCGGGCGGCCCCAGTAGGGCTCGGTCCGGGACGAGGGCCGCTTGCTGGCCGCCACCCGTTCCCGCCAGTCAACCAGCCGCGGGCACGCCTGGCAGACCGACTGCCGGGCCGCCAGTTCGGCCAGTGAGCCCGCACCCGCCGCCAGCGCGCGCACCTGCCCGCCATCATGGGCGGCCGGGGTGGTGGCCGTGGCCGGATCGCCCGGCCAGCCGGTCCCCGGCGGCACCGGCCCGGCGGGCGCCTCAGGCGTGGTCATCCGCGCCACCGGCCGCCAGCGACCAGGCGATGCCGTCCAGGATGTCGTGTTCGCTGACCAGCACCTCGCCGAAGCCGAACCGGTCCATGATCGCGGTCAGCACCAGCGCGCCACCGCCGATCACATCGACCCGGCCCGGGTGCATCACCGCCAGCCGCGCCCGCGCGGCCTGTGGCAGGGCGAGCAGCCTGGCCGCCTGCTCCCGCACCTGGGCCGCGCCGATAGCCGAATGGTCGATCCGGGCGGCGTCATAGCCGTCCAGGCCCAGCGCCAGCGCGGCCACGGTGGTCACCGACCCCGCCAGGCCGATCAGCGTCCGGGCCGTGGCGACCGGGATTTTCGCGGCGACCAGGTCCAGCGCGGCGTCGATGTCGGCCCGCGCGGCCATCACCTCGGCCGGGGCCGGCGGGTCGCCGTGCAGATGACGCTCGGTCATCCGCACGCAGCCGATGTCCACCGACACCGCCGCGGTCACCCGCGCCGCATCCCCGAGCACGAACTCGGTCAACCCGCCGCCGATGTCGGCGACCAGGTAGGGGGGCCGCGCCAGGCCCGGCTCGGCGGCCAGTTCCAGGATCGCGCCGAGGAACGACAGCCGCGCCTCCTCCTCGCCGCTGAGCACCTCTGGGGCGATGCCCAGCACCCCGCGCACCACGGCCACGAAGTCGGCCGCGTTGGCGGCGTCCCGGGTGGCGCTGGTCGCCACCATCCGCACCGCGGTGGCACCGGCCGCGGCCACGATGCCGGCGTAACCGGCCAGCGCCGCCAGCGTCCGGTCCAGCGCCTCGGGCGCCAGCCGCCCGGTGGCGTCCACTCCCTGCCCGAGCCGGACGATCTCCATCCGGCGGTCCACCTCGGCCAGCGTGCGGGCCCGCGGGTCCACATCGGCCACCAGCAGCCGCAGCGAGTTGGTGCCGCAGTCGATCGCGGCGGCCCTGAATTTCTGGCCTCCCTCGCGGGCGCTTCGCTGGCTTCGGGAGGCTGGTCCTCGGCGCCGGGACACCGCTGAAGCTGGGTCGTGCCGGAGGCGCGCCAGCCAGCGCAGTGGCCCGGCGCCTGCGGCCGGCTTGCCTGAAGCTGTGCTCATCCGGGGCCGCGATCCACGCACGGGCAGGCCTGCCACCAGGGCCCGGCCGCCGCCATCGCCACCTGCCCGAGCGGATTCGCCCCGGGCACCGCGAGCTCATGCGCCACCAGCGCGTGCAGGCACTTGACCCGGTCCGGCATACCACCGGCGCTCTGGCTGCCGGGTGGCAGCGGCTCCACCCCGGTGGCACGTGCCGCCTCGTCCCGGCGGGCCAGGTAGTCCTGGTGGGCGGCCAGATAGGCCCGGCGCAGTTCCTCGTCCCCGGCCAGCCGCTGCCGGAGCTGCCGCATCATCCCGGCCGCCTCCAGCCTGCTGACCGCGGCCACCGCGCGCGGGCAGGTGAGGTAGTACAAGGTCGGGAACGGCGTGCCGCCCGGCAGCCGGGGCGCGGTCTCCACCACGTCCGGCAGCCCGCACGGGCAGCGGTGAGCCACCCGGCGGACGGCCCGCGGGCGGCGCCCCAGCTGGCGCTCGACCGCCGCCAGGTCGGCCGCCGCCGGACCGGCCGCCGTGTCCCCGGCGGTCACTGCGGCTTGGCCCGGTCCGCCTGCTGCACCGAGTGCCACAGCCGCCCGTACCACGATGCGCCCGCCACCAGCGGTACGCTGCCACCGCCGTGCCGCGGGCCGGCGCCGACGATGACGTAGCAGGTCTGGCCGCCGAGGCAGAAGTGCAGCCGGTCCTCGGCGAGCTGCTCGACGTAGGCGGGGTTGCGGAGCCGCTGCTGCTCGGCCTGCAGCGACCGCAGCTGGCTGAGCATCGCCTGCCGCTGGGCCAGCAGCCCGTCGATCTGGCGGGCCTGGGCGATGTACTCGCGGACCGGGTAGGCCAGGCTCAGCGCGATCGCGCAGATCACCACCGCCAGCACCGCCGCCCGGCTGGTGAGCCGGGACCGGTCGGCCGGCTGTGGCCGCCTGCGCGCAGCCATCACGGCCCCGGCCGGGTCCGGGGAAAGGCGGCGCGGCCGGCAAACTCGGCGGCGTCGTCGAGCAGTTCCTCGATCCGCAGCAACTGGTTGTACTTGGCGACCCGCTCGGTCCGGGCCGGGGCCCCGGTCTTCAGCTGGCCGCAGTTGGTCGCGACCGCGACGTCAGCGATGGTGGTGTCCTCGGTCTCGCCCGACCGGTGGCTGATCATGCAGGCGAACCCGCTGCGGTGGGCCAGCGTGACCGCGTCCAGCGTCTCGGTGACGGTGCCGATCTGGTTCAGCTTGACCAGCAGCGCGTTCGCGGCCCGCTCGGCGATGCCGCGCCGGAGCCGCTCCGGGTTGGTGACGAAGATGTCGTCGCCGACGATCTGCACCCGATGGCCAAGCTCCGCCGTGAGCGCGGTCCAGCCGGCCCAGTCCTCCTCGGCCAGCGGGTCCTCCAGCGAGACGATCGGGTAGGCGTCCAGCCATTGCGCGTACAGCGCGGTCATCTCCCCGGCGCTGCGGGTCGCATCCTCGAACCGGTAGCCGCCGCCGTCGGCGCGGAACTCGCTGGCCGCGGCATCGATGGCCAGCGCGATGTCGGTGCCCGGGGTGAACCCGGCCTTGCCGATGGCCTCCACGATCAGGTCGAGCGCCGCCCGGTTGTGCGCCAAGTCGGGGGCGAAGCCGCCCTCGTCGCCCACCCCGGTGGCCAGGCCATGCTGCTTGAGGACGGCCTTCAGGGCGTGGTAGGTCTCCGCGCCCCAGCGCAGGGCTTCCGCGAACGTGGCCGCCCCGACCGGGACGATCATGAACTCCTGGATGTCCACACTGTTGTCGGCGTGGGCACCGCCGTTGAGAATGTTCATCATGGGCACGGGCAGGACGTGCGCGTTCGGTCCGCCCAGGTAGCGGAACAGGGGCAGGTTCGCGGAAGCCGCGGCGGCCTTGGCCACGGCCATGCTGATGGCCACGATCGCGTTCGCGCCCAGCCGGGACTTGTCCGCGGTCCGGTCCAGGTCGATCATCGCCTGGTCGATCCGGCGCTGGTCGTCGGCGTCGAAGCCGAGCAGCGCCTCCTCGATCTCGTCGCCGACCAGCGCGACCGCCCGGGTGACACCCTTGCCGCCGTAGTCCTGGCCACCGTCGCGCAGTTCGACCGCCTCGGCCGCGCCGGTGGAGGCGCCGCTGGGCGCCGCCGCCCGTCCCACCGCGCCGTCGTCCAGTTCCACCTCCGCCTCCAGCGTCGGGTTCCCCCGCGAATCGAGGATCTGCCGGGCGAAGACGGCTTCGATGGCGGCCACACGTGCTCCTGGTGCGTTCGTCGTGGTATCGCTTACGGAGCCTAATAGAGCAGCCCTGCGCCGCGCGCCGGCCACGCCGTTCGGCCGGCCACCGCCCCGCCTTGGCATGATCACGGAATCCGGTCAGTCATATATCGCCTGAGCGGATTCCGTGATCATGGACTAGCCGTGGCTGGCCCGCTCCCAGGCGCGGACCCGGTCACGGTAGGCGCGGGCGGCGGCACGCAGTTCCAGCTCGGGGTCGAGCCCGGCCGCCCGTGCCCGCGCCACCAGCGCGAACAGCTCCGCACCCAGCTCGCTGACCGGCTGCCCGGCCGGCTAGGCGGAGGCCGGCCAGCTCAGGCGGAGGCCGGCCAGCCCGGCCGGTGCGCCGGCCGCTCCGGCCCGGCGCTGCAGCTGGGCCGCCAGGGTCAGCGCGGGCTGCCCGAACGGCACCGAGTCCAGTACCGAGCCGGGCTCGCCGCCGGCCGCCGCCCGCTCGGCCGCCTTGATCGCGTCCCAGTTGCTGATCACCTCGTCCGCGCCGGACACGGTGACGTCGCCGAACACGTGCGGGTGCCGCCGGACCAGCTTGGCCACGATCCCCTCGGCCACGTCGTCGATGGTGAAACCGGTGCCATCGGTCCGGTCGGCCGCGATCCTGGCCTGGAACACCACCTGCAGCAGCAGGTCGCCGAGTTCGTCCCGGAGCGCGTCCGGCTCACCGCTTTCCAGCGCGTCCAGCACCTCGTAGGACTCCTCCAGCAGGTACGGCGCCAGCGACTCGTGCGTCTGCTTGCGGTCCCACGGGCAGGAGACCCGCAGCTTGTCCATGACCTCCACCAGCCGCAGCAGCGCCGTGCCCGGCGCCGCGGGCTGGCCGGGCGGGCCGGCGGTCACCGCAGGCCCGCGGCGCGGGCCCGGAGCGGGCCTAGCACGGCGGGGTCAGCCCCGGCACCGCCGACGGCGAGGCTACCGCGCCGGGGGTCGCGGACAGCCTGGACACCGCCGGGACGATCGTGAGCTGGCCGTAGTCCAGCCGGCCGAACTGCGGGTTGACCCGGATGGCCAGGCTCTTGGCGGCATGGCACTGGACGGCGTCGAACTTATGGCCGAGTTCGGTCAGCGCCGCCTGCGAGGTCGGCAGCTGGCCCCCGTTCAGCTTCCTGACCACCGCCAGCTCGATCGCCTGGTAGCGGCTGAGCTGTGGCAGCAGTTCGGGCGGCAGCCCGTTCGCCACCAGCAGGGCGGCCGTGCTGGTGTGGTTCTGCCGGGCCTGCGCGTTGATGGCCGCCTGCACCGTCTCGATCTGCGCCTGGGTCACGGTGATGTGGTTGCGGGCCGCCATCTCGTCCCGGATGCGGAACCTGACCAGCCATCCCAGCACCTGCTGCGGCGCCTGCGACAGCGGGAACTGCAGCTGGATCGCGGCCTTGCTGTGGTGATAGGCGGTGGTGAGGTTGTTCACCTCGCTGGTCAGGGTGGCGGACGAGATCCCCTGGCTGCCGACGATCGCCGCCGACCCCATCTGGACCGTGCCGCAGCCAGCGATCCCGGCCAGCGCGGCCAGCACGGCGGCGGTCACTGTCATCGAAGTGCGGAGCACGACGGGATCCCTTCTCACGCGTCCGTCCCGGCCGGGGCTGGCCGGTCAGGTCCGGCCGGGGCCTGCCCGGTCTCCCCGAACACCTCTGCGATCAGCTGCGCGCACCAGGCGAGCAGCCCGGCATCACGGAGCAGCGGCGTGCCCGGCGGAACCGGAGCTGACAGCGGCCGCCCGGGGACGGCCCGGGGCACCGGTACGAGCATGGTACGCACCGCCGGCTTGAGCACGGTCTTCGGGTACAGCCGCTGCACCCGCACCTGCCGGGAATCGGGCAGGTCCACCGGAGCGAACCGGATGTGCGTGCCCTGCTGAGTGATATCAGTCAGCCCGGCCCGGCGGGCCTGCGCGCGCAGCCGCGCCACCGCCAGCAGGCCCAGCACCGGCTCCGGCGGTGGGCCGTACCGGTCGGCGAGTTCGGCGTGCACAGCAGCGATGTCGCCGTCGGAGTCGATCGCCGCGATCGCCGTGTACGCCTCCAGCCGCAGCCGCTCCCCGGGCACGTACTCGTGCGGGATGTGCGCGTTGACCGGCAGTTCCACCCGGACCTCCGGCCGTTCCGCGGGCCCGGAGTCGCGCAGCTCGCTGACCGCCTCGCCGATCATCCGCACGTACAGGTCGAACCCGACCCCGGTGATGTGCCCGGACTGCTCGCCGCCGAGCAGATTGCCGGCGCCGCGGATCTCCAGGTCCTTGAGCGCCACGTACATGCCCGCGCCTGCTTCGGTGTGCTGGGCGATGGTGGCCAGCCGCTCGTGGGCGGTCTCGGTCAGCTCCCGCTCCGGCGGGAACAGGAAGTAGGCGTAGCCGCGCTCGGTGCCGCGGCCGACCCGGCCGCGCAGCTGGTGCAGCTGGGACAGCCCGTAGGCGTCGGCGCGGTCCACGATCAGCGTGTTGGCGTTCGGGATGTCCAGCCCGGACTCGACGATGGTGGTGGACACCAGCACGTCGTGCTCACGGTCCAGGAACTGGCTCATGACCCGTTCCAGCTGGTGCTCGTTCATCTGCCCGTGCGCGGCCACCACCCGCGCCTCGGGCACCAGCTCGGCGATCCGGGCGGCGGCCTTGCCGATGCTGGCCACCCGGTTATGCACGACGAACGTCTGGCCGTCGCGCAGCAGCTCACGCCGGATGGCGGCGGCGATCTGCTTCTCGTCGTACGGCCCGACCAGGGTGAGCACCGGGTGCCGTTCCTCCGGCGGGGTGAGGATGGTGGACATCTCCCGGATCCCGGCGACCCCCATTTCCAGCGTGCGCGGGATCGGGGTGGCCGACATGGCGAGCACGTCCACCTCGGTGCGCAGCCGCTTGAGGTACTCCTTGTGCTCGACCCCGAACCGCTGCTCCTCGTCCAGGATGACCAGCCCGAGCCGGGCGAACCTGGTCTCCGGGGACAGCAGCCGGTGGGTCCCGATCACCACGTCCACGGTCCCGTCGGCCAGCCCGGCCAGCGTGGCGGCCACCTCCGCGTCGGACTGGAAGCGCGACAGCGGCCGGACCACCACCGGGAACGGTGCATAACGCTCGCTGAACGTGGTGTAGTGCTGCGCCGCGAGCAGCGTGGTCGGCACCAGCACGGCCACCTGGCTGCCGTCCTGCACGGCCTTGAAGGCCGCCCGGACCGCGATCTCGGTCTTGCCATAGCCGACGTCGCCGCAGATCAGCCGGTCCATCGGCACCGCGCGTTCCATGTCGGCCTTGACCTCGTCGATGGCGGCGAGCTGGTCGGCGGTCTCCACATACGGGAAGGCGTCCTCCAGTTCCCGCTGCCACGGCGTGTCCGCGCCGAACGCGTGCCCGGCCGAGGCCATCCGCGCCGAGTACAGCCGGATCAGCTCGGAGGCGATCTGCCGCACCGCCTTGCGTGCCCGGCCCTTGGTCTTGGCCCAGTCGGCGCCGCCGAGCCGGTGCAGGGCCGGCGCCTCGCCACCGACATACCGGGTGACCTGATCCAGCTGGTCGGTGGGCACGTACAGCCGGTCCGGCGGCTGCCCGCGTTTGGCCGGCGCGTACTCGATGACCAGGTACTCCCGGGTGGCTCCCTGCACGGTGCGGCTGGTCATCTGCAGGTAGCGGCCCACCCCGTGCTGCTCGTGCACGACGTAGTCACCCGCGCTGAGCTTGAGCGGGTCGATGCCGCCGCGGCGGCGGCTGGGCATCCGCCGGCTGTCCCGGCTGCCGGTCCGCTGGCCGGCCGAATCCGCCTCGCAGATGACCGCCAGCCCGGCGGCCTCCCAGCTGAAGCCGTGGCTGATCAGCCCGGTGGCGACATGCGGCACACCCGGTTCCGGCGGCTCATCGAGGTCGCCGAGCCGGGCGCCGAGACCCTCGGCCCGCAGCAGTTCGGTCAGCCGCTGCGCGGGCCCGTGCCCCTCGGTGACCAGCACCACCCGCCAATTGCCGGCCAGCCACCGGCGCACGTCCGCGAGCGCCCGGCCGGTATCGCCGCGGTATCCCTCGGCCGGGACCGCGGTGATGCCAAACGTCTGCCGCCCCCCGCCGGGTTCGTCCGCACCTGCCGGGCCGTCGGCTGCCGGGCCGTCCCGGCCCGCGGCGCCGGGTGCCTCCCCGGCGCCGCCCGGCCCCGCTGGAATCAGCACATCCGCGCTCGCGAACGGGCTGACCGTCCACCACGGCTGCCCCAGCCGGTTGGCCGTGGCCCGGACGTCGGTGATCGACCGGAAGGCCGCGCCGCCGAGGTCGATCGGGACCTGGCCCCCGGCGGCCGCGTTCACCCAGGACGCGGCCAGGAACTCCTGGCTGGTGCGGACCAGATCCGCCGCCCTGGCCCGGATCCGCTCCGGGTCGCAGGCCAGCACGGCCGCGGCCGGGGGCAGGCAGTCGAGCAGCAGTTCCATCCGCCCGGCCAGCACCGGGGCGAACGCCTCCATGCCGTCTACGCTGATGCCGTCGGCCAGCTTGCCGAGCACGTCGGTGAGCCCGGGATGGTCCTCGGCCAGCTGCTTGGCCCGGTCCCGGACCTGCGGGGTGAGCAGCAGCTCGCGGCAGGGCGGGGCCCACAGGCTGTCCACGGCCCCCAGGCTGCGCTGGTCGGCGACCCGGAACTGGCGGATCTCCTCGACCTGGTCGCCGAAGAACTCGGCCCGCAGCGGGTGCTCCTCGGTGGGCGGGAACACGTCCACGATCCCGCCCCGGACGGCCAGTTCACCGCGGCGCTCGACCATGTCGGCCCGGGTGTAGCCGATGTCGACCAGGCTGGTGATCACGTCGCCCAGGTCGGCGGACTGGCCGGGGCGCAGTGACACCGGCGCGATGTCGCCCAGCCCGGCGACGAGCGGCTGCAGCAGGCCCCGGATCGGGGTGATCACCACCCGGAGCGGCCCGGTGCGGGGACCGGACGGGTCGGGGTGGGCGAGCCGGCGCAAGACCGCGAGCCGGCGGCCGCAGGTGTCCGAGGCCGGGGAGATCCGCTCGTGCGGGAGGGTCTCCCAGGCCGGGAAGTAGGCCACCTGGTCACCGGGCAGCAAGGAGGTCAGCCCGTCGGTGAGTTCCTCGGCCTCACGGGCGTTGGCGGTGACGGCGAGCACGAACCCGCCCTGGCCGGCCTGCCCGGGTGAGCTGGCCAGGGCGGCGGCCAGGAATGGCCGGAGCGCGGGCGGGGCAACGAAGTCGCCACCGCCGGCCCCGGTCCGGCCCTGGCCGGCGCGATCCGCCTCGCCGGCGCTCGCCGTGCCGAGCGCCGCGGCCAGCACGGGATCACGGCTGATAACGCTGAGTAGTCCGGCGAGGCTCACGGGTATCCCGGGGTAGGCAGCACAAACGCCCGCCACCGGCGCCACGATGCCCTGCCCCGGGACGGGACACTCACCAGTTTATGGCCTAGCCACCGGGGCTATGGCAAGATGCCGGGGATACGGGGTGTTTCCCAGATCGCTGCCACTGGAGAAGGTAAGGGCTGATGAAGCCGTGGCGCCGGTGAACGAGGCCGGCATGGAGCCCGCACCCGCCGTCACCATCCTCCCCCGCCAGGACAAGGTCACGGCTGCTGCTGCCGCGCGGCCAGCACCGGCGGCCGCGCCGCCCGCCGCCCAGGCCCGGCCGGCCAGCCCGGACGGGGACCAGGCGGGCGGCGGCCGGGCGGATGGCGGCCAGCCGGACGATGACCTGTTCGCCCGGTATACCCGCAGCCTGGTCGCCGAGCGATCCGGCCGCCCGGTCGCCATCTTGCAGGCGGGCTGTACCACGGCCGGGACCGACCTGGGGGTGCCCGTGCTGCGGGCGGCCGGGGCCGAGATCGCGGTGACCCTCGTCGACGACGACCAGCCGGTGACCCGGGCGGCGGCGGGCCAGGACGAGAGCATGGCCGAGTGTGTGCTGGGCGATCTGCGCACCGTGCCGCTGCCGCAGCGCTCGTTCGACATCGTGCTGTGCGTCCTGCTGCTGCAGCGGATTCAGCACGCCGAACTCGTGCTCGACCGGCTGGCCGGGGCGCTGCGGCCGGGCGGGCTGCTGCTGCTGCGGTTCGCCGACCGGGACAGCGCCGGCGGTTTCCTGGACCGGGTGCTGCCCGGGGCAGCCAGGCGGATGGTCTGGCGGCGGCGCCATCCTGGCCAGCCAGGCCCGTACCCGGCGGTGTACGAACGGCTGTCCTCGGCGAAGGGCCTGCAGTCGTACCTGCCGATGCGGGGGCTGGTGATCGCCGAGCGGCGGCCGGTGGGCGGCCGCGCGGGCGGGCTCGCCGGGCCGGCCTTCTTCCCGGCGGCGGCGGCACTGGCCGCCCGGCTGTCCGGGGGGCGGCTGACCGACGCGCACGAGGAACTGCTGTACGTTCTGCGCAAGCCCGAGGACCTGTTCGCCCGGGTACTCTGACCTGCCGGGAAGCGGATGCGCGCGACGGAAGCGGAAGCGTGCGATACAGACGGCAGTGCGCGACGGAGGTGGCAGTGACCGCTGAGGCTGCGGCCGGGCTGATGCCCGGTCTGGCGGGCCTGCCTGCCTGGACCCTCGGCGAGTATCAGCTCGCCGACCTGGAAATGCTGCTGTCCGGCGCGTTCGCGCCACTGACCGGGTTCATGTCGGCGGCGGACGCCGCATCCGTGGCCGAGCGGGGCGCGCTGTCGGACGGGACCGCCTGGCCGGTCCCGGTCACCCTGGAGGTGCCCGAGGCAGCGGTGCCGCCGGGCCAGCGGCGGCTGGTGCTGAACGACCCCGAGGGTGTGCCGCTGGCCGTGCTCGACATCACCGGCCAATCGCCGGCGGACCCGCCGCAGCCGGCCGCAGCTGAGCGGGCTGGCCGCCATACCCGGCTGGCCGCCCCGGACGGGATTAGCCTGGTCCAGCTGGCCGGCCCGGTGACCGCCTGCCGGGAGCCGGAGCATGGCCCGTTCCGGCAGCTGCGCAGGCCGCCCGCGCAGGTGCGCGCGGAACTGGCGGACAGCCCCGTGCTCGCCTTCGTCACCCGCCGCCCGCTCAACGCGCGGCAGATCGGCCAGCTGCGCCATGCGGCGGGCCAGTTGCGGGCGCGGCTGCTGCTGCTTCCCCTGGTCAGCGGCCCGGCGGAGGTCGTGGTCCGGCCCGAGGCGCTGATCCGGGCCGTCCTTGCCGCCACCCGGCATCTGCCGCCGGGCACCCTGGTCGTGCCGGTGCCGCTGGCGCCGCGGGAGGTGGCCGCCGACCGCGAACTCGCACTGCAGGCGCTGGTGGCCGCCGGATACGGCGCCACCCACCTGTTCACCGACGGGCCCGCGCCGGGCAGCCCGGCCGCCATACCGGTGGTGCCAGCCGGCGACTGGGCCTACGACCGGGCGGCGGAGGTCTGGCGCCCGCTGGCCCTGATTGAGCCCGGGCTGGAACGCGCCGACCTGGCGCTGGGTGAACTGGAGGATCTGCTCGACCGGGGGGAGGACGTGCCCGCCTGGTTCACACCGCCGGCGGTGGCCACCGAGCTGCGCCGGGCCCGGCCGCCCCGGGGCGAGCGCGGCCTGGTGGTCTTCCTGACTGGCCTGTCCGGGTCGGGCAAGTCCACCATCGCCCGCGACCTGCGGGATGCACTGAGCGAGCGCGGCGACCGGACGGTCTCGCTGCTGGACGGGGACCTGGTCCGTGACCTGCTGTCGGCGGGACTGACCTTCTCCCGGGCGGACCGGGATCTCAACATCGCCCGGATCGGCTTTGTGGCCACCGAGGTGGCCAGGCATGGCGGCATCGCCATCTGTGCCCCGATCGCCCCTTACGCGCAGGCCCGGGCACGGGTCCGCGCCATGGCCCGGGAGGTGGGCGACTTCCTGCTGATCCACGTGGCCACGCCGGTGGAGGTATGTGAAGCCCGCGACCGCAAGGGCCTGTACGCGAAGGCCAGGGCGGGGCTGATCGGCAACTTCACCGGCGTGTCCGACCCGTATGAGGAACCCACTGACGCCGAGCTCACCATCGACACCTCGGTGATGTCCCGGCAGCAATCTGTCGAGGCGATTCTCCGCCTGCTCACCGCCGGTGGCTGGCTGGCCGGCGACCCGGGCAAGGCCGGCTAGGCGTCGTCGGAGTCCTCGGACCGGGCGCCGTCGTCGATCCGTGAGCGCAGCGAACGGAACCGGCTCACCAGCGCGCCGGACATGGCATCCCGCTGGCGCGACAGCACCACATAGCTCGCCACCCCGCTGACCACCAGGGCCAGCCCGAGCAGCAGCAGCCCGCGGGCCCCGGCCAGGTAGAACAGCCCGGCCGCGAGCAGGAAGAGCACGAACCGCGCCGTGGTGTAGGCAAGTGTCGCTCGCATGACGGGGCCAGCCTATGCGGACGCGGGCGGATCCGCGGCCCCGCCCCCGCCGGCGTGACCGTCCGCCACGCCTCCACCCGCCGTGCCACTGTCAGCCGCACCACCTTCCGCCGCACCACCGTCCGCCGCACCACCTTCCGCCGCACCACCTTCCGCGGCGCCGTCGGCGAGGATGCCGGCCAGCAGGGCCGGCTCGATGTTGCCGCCCGACAGCACCGCCACCCGGGTCCCGGCCGCGGCCAGCTCGGCCGCCCGGAAGAGGCAGGCCGCCACCGCGACCGCCCCGCCCGGCTCGGCGACCAGGTGCGCCTGCAGCGCCAGCAGCCGCACCGCCGCCCGGATCTCGTCCTCGGTAACGGTGACGATGCCCGCTACCTGGCTGAGCATGTGCCGCAGCGGGAGCGCGCCCACCTGCTCCACCCGGAGCGCGTCGGCGATCGTCCGCTGGGTGTCGCGGGCGGGCCAGGCCACCGCGCGGCGGGCACGCAGGGAATCCCGCGCGTCGGCGGCGAGTTCCGGCTCGACCCCGATCACCAGCGCCGCCGGGCACAGCGCGCGGATGGCGGCGGCGATGCCGGAAATCAGGCCGCCGCCGCTGACCGGCACCACGACCATGCCGACGGCCGGGCAGTCAGCCGCAATCTCCAGGCCGACGGTGCCCTGGCCGGCGATGACCGCCCGGTCGTCGAAGGGCGGGATGAGCGTCAAGCCGTGCCGGCTGACCAGTTCGGCCGCTGCCGACCGGCGGGCCGCCAGGCTGGGCTGGCTGGTGACGATCCGGGCACCCGCCCGCCGGATGGCGGCCAGCTTGACCGCGGGCACGTTGGCGGGAACGACGACTGTGGCCGGGACATCGAGCAGGGCCGCGGCATAAGCGACCGCCGCGGCGTGATTGCCGCTGGAATGGGCGACGACACCGCGGGCCCGCGTGGCCGGCGGCAGGGCGCTGATCGCCGTGTAGGCGCCGCGCAGCTTGAATGAGCCGGTCGGCTGCAGCGATTCCGGCTTCAGCAACAGCGGCGGATCGGCGCCCGGAAACGGCACCAGCGGGGTGCGGACCGTCACGCCCGCCAGCGCGGCAGCGGCCGCCCGGATTTCACCGGCCGATACCAGGGACGTCACTGGCCCACCTTATGGCCACCCGTCACATCCTTCGCTAGGCCAACTGCGCATGATTGCCAGCGAATGATTTTCCGGAAATCGCGGCAGAAATTGGGTCAGGTTCGGCAAGACTGAGAACCGGATCCGGGCCGCAATGACCGGGAGGGGAGAGGCGTGGACGGGAACAGCGAGCGGCTTCTCACTCCAGGAGAGGTGGCAGCCCTTTTCCGGGTTGACCCCAAGACGGTCACCCGGTGGGCGGCGTCCGGCCGCATCAGCAGTATCAGGACTCCCGGGGGGCACAGAAGGTTCCGGGAGTCCGAAGTCCGGGCTCTGCTGCGCGGGGATGCGCAGGGAAGCAACGACACCCCGGCGTCACACTGACGCGGAATTCACGCAAACGCCGGGCCCTTCATCGGCTGGGTCAGGCGGGCTGGCCGCCGTCGCCGGAATTGTCCTGGCTGCCGTGGTCCCGGCGGGCCAGGAACATCTCGAACTCCAGCCGGAGCGCCTCATCGCCGTCCCGCCACCGGCGCCGCCGGTCCTGCACCTCCTGCTCGGAAAGGGCAAGCTCGGCGAGCCGCGGATAGTCGGGATCAGCAGGCCCGACCTCGACGTAGGCGTCCCCCATCACCTGGCCATCGGCGGCTAGCGCCGACTCGGGGGCCAGCAGATTCCCGTTCGGGAGCCTGATCACGAACACGGCACCACTCTAGATGCCATACCGGACGTTGAAGTAGAGCATGACCTCTAGGGCGAGCCTGGTGTTACCGCCGAGCATGTCGACCAGGGCCGGCCGCTGCCGGGATGCGATCGCGGAGAATGCATCGGCGAAGAATTCCCGGCGGCCGAGCGGGCCGCCCTGCCGGTGAAAGTCGCTCACCAGGCGGGGCAGGCAGCGGTCGTAGAGACCGCCGAAGTCGGCGGAATCCGACTGCCAGCCGCCGTCCGGCCCGTCGATGTCGTCGAGCGCGTGACCGACCTCATGGCACATCACGTCCGGGGCTGCCGACGGCCGGGAGCCGACGATGATCTTCCGGTCGCCGTAGGCGCCCGCGCAGGCGTCCCAGGTGGCCCGGCCCGACGGCAGCGGGAGGCCGCGCAGCCGGGACATGTCGTCCAGGTCGGGCACCCCGCCCGGGCCGATGAAGATCGCATCCAGGCCGGCCACGAGCAATTCCTTCACCCGCGCGGGCAGTTCGGCGAGCCGGTCCACCGCGCGCACCAGTTCCGGCGGCGGCTGCGCGCCCGCCACCCACTCGCGGCACAGCACCTGCTCCAGCGGGCCACAGTCCCGGTGGCCGTCGGCCCGCTGGGGCGTGGGCGCGACCTCGTACCAGGGCTGGCCCGCCCGTGCGGCCCTGGCCGCCGCCTCCGGCCGTGCCCGCTCCCGCGGGGCGGCCGGGCGTTCCTCCGGGCGGGTCCTGGCCGCCGCCCGGGCGGCGGCGCTGGCCGCGGCTGGGCGACGGCGGCCCCGGGCGGTCTCCGGCTCCCGTGACCGGCGCGGCTTCGCCGGTGAGACCGGCGAGCCGAGCGGGCCGGGCGGCGGCGGCCCGTCCCCCGGCCGCGACTGGCCAGCCGGCCCGGGCCCCCGGGCCGGCGGTGACGGCCGCTGGCCGGTGCCTCCTGGCCTGGCGGGCGGCCGGGCTCGCCAGCCCAGGCATCCGCGTCCGCGCCATGGCCCGGCCGTGACCGGCCAGGCCGGCGGAAGCGGGCGAAGAGCCGCAGCCGCATGCGTCGTCCTCCTCGATCGCGTGCCAGCGTCAGGGTATGACGAACCTCCGCTACCGTCACCTGTCGTAACTGTCTGTCATCCGTTACGGGCCTGCCAGCGCGGCGGCGATGAGTCAGCCGATTTACCGGCAGCCCCACTGCCGCAGCCGTTAGGCTGCCGCCATGGTGCTGCTGGGACTCCTGTATGCCCTGCTCATCGCGGGACTGCTGGTAGGCGGCACGTGGGCGTGGTGGCTGACCGGCCGGTCGCTGCCGCTGTCGCGGCATGCGGCCAGGCACCGGCTCGATGCCCAGTCCGCGCTGCGGCGGCACCCGGCGGGCCGGGACCGCTGGCTGGACGGGGACGGGCCGCCGGAACTGGACGGGCCGGATCCGGCGCGGCCGGCCGGGCCGGACGACGACCCCGAATTCCTGCGGGCGCTGGAACGCCGCATCCGGGGCGAGGAGCCCGGCGGGCTGATCTGACGCCGGCGGCCGCGCTCAGCTCAGGCCGGCGTACGAATGCAGGCCCTTGATGAGCAGGCTGACCACGATGGTGTTGAACAGCAGGCAGCCGAACCCGATCAGCATGATGTAGGCCGACCGGCGGCCTCGCCAGCCCGCGGTGGCACGGGCATGCAGATACCCGGCGTACACCACCCAGGTGATGAAGGCCCAGGTCTCGGTCGGATCCCAGCCCCAGTAACGGCCCCATGCCTCATCCGCCCAGATGGCGCCGGCGATGATGCCGAACGTCCACAGCGGGAAGCCGAACACCACGGTGCGGTAGGCGAGCCGGTCGATCAGCTTCGGGGCCGGCAGCAGCCGGAAGATGGCATCCCCCCGGGCCGGCAGCCCGGCGGCCGTGCGCCGCTCATGGCGGTCCGCCAGCAGGTAGCTGACCGCCAGCAGCGCCGCGACCACGAATGCGCCGGTGGCGAGCGTGATGGAGGTCACGTGAATGGCCAGCCAGTAGGACTGGAGCGCAGGCGGCAACTGCCCGGCCGGGGTATAGATGACCGTCTCCGCGATCCCGAGCAGGACCACCACCGGGCCGAGCACGAACAGCCCCAGCCGGTACGCACGGTAGCGCATCATGAACCAGGCGAAGACCGCGACGGCCACACAGGTGACCGTGGTGACGAACTCGTACATGTCGCCCCAGGGCACCCGGTGCACCGCCAGCCCGCGGCTGACCACCCCGAGCACGTGAGCCGCCAGCCCGAGCAGGGTGAACACCAGGGCCACCCGCACCCAGCTGCCCATCGCGCGGCTGTCTGCCGTCCCTGGCCGGATGGCACCGGCCAGGGAGCCCGCCGGCTCCGGCGCCCCGGGTGTGCTCCCGCCCGTCCCGGCGGCCGGTGCGCCCGCGGTGACCCCCACCGTGACCCGGTCCGCGGCCGGCTCGCGGGCCGCCCTCAGCTGGCCCAGCACCTCCCGCCCGAACGCGAAGTCGCCCGCGAACGCCAGCACCGCCAGCGCATAGGCCATGACGGTCACGATGAAGGCGGCATGGCTGAGGTTGGCCAGCCCGTCGTTGATGGGCACAGCGGTCACTCCCCCTCGGTCGTCTCGTCCGGAACGGCTGGGCCAGCCCCGCCGGGCTCCGGGCCGGTCACGGTCACTGCCGGCGGGCCTGCCTGGTGCGCCTGCGCGAGCCCGGCCGCCAGCCCGGCGAATTCGTCCTCGAACCCACCGGAGGCGTCGGACCGGGTGAGCCCGCCCAGCTCGACCACGGTCGCGCCGTCCGGCCCGGCCCCGGCCCGCACGAACATCCGGCGCCGCCGGACCAGGAAGGACAGCAGCAGGCCGGCCAGCGCGGCCAGGCCGGCGATCAGCGCCGGCAGCGTGCCGGGATCGTAGGTGATGGCCAGGCTGATCCACGGCCGGTAGCCGGTGAAGGTCAGCGTGCCGTCTCCGTCCGGCAGCTTCATCGACTGGCCGGGCGCGAGCGGACGGGGCGGCACCGGCAGCTGGTGCAGGCCCGCGGTGTTCAGCTGGTACACCGACTGTGGCGGGCCGCTGTTCATGCCCAGGTTGCCGGCATAGGACACCAGGCTCACCGCCGGATTGAGCGGGGCCGGGAACGCCGAGCCGAGCCGCCCGTTCACGTCCACCGCTGTGGGCAGGAAGACGCCCGCGAACCCGAGCTGCCGCGGGTGCGCGTCCGGGACCTTGATCACGCCCTCGGAGGTCAGCCCGGCCTGCTCCACCGCGATGAACGGCACCGGCCCGTTGAACACCACCGCCCCGGTGCCGTCGGTGATCCGGAACGTCGGGGCGTAGCCGTGCCCGATCAGGAACACCCGCACGCCGTCCACGTTGAGCGGGTGGTTGACGCGCAGGTCGTAGCCGGCGCAGCGCGGCACCCGGCTGGGGCGAGTAGCGGATGAACGCGTCGAACCCGGACGGCTGCCCGCGCAGCGGCCCGGAACTGATGTAGGACGCCACGAACCGGTCCAGCGTGATGCTGAACGGCTGCAGATCCGCGCCGGTGACCGCCCGGCCGGGGTGGAATGCGTCCAGGTCGGTGACCGTGTTGGCGAACGAGTTACCCACCACCAGCAGCCGGTTCGCCTTGTACCCGAACATCCCGCCCAGGCAGATCGCGGCCAGCAGCGCCAGCAGCGCCAGGTGGAACAGCAGGTTCCCGGCTTCCCGCAGGTAGCCCTTCTCTGCCGACACCCAGCCGTCCCCGGTCCGCACCCGGAACCGCTTGCCGGCCAGCAGCGCCGCCGCCGAGCCGAGTGCCTCGTCCGGGCTCAGGGGCGTCTGGTACGTGGCGGCCAGCGGCAGCCGGGACGGGCGGCGCGGCGCCCGCGGTGGCTGCTGCCGGGCCGAGCCGGCCAGCCGGAAGGTGCGCGGGATCACGCACCCGGCCAGGGACAGGAACAGCAGCAGGTAGACGGCCGCGAACCAGGGAGCGGCGAACACGTTGAACAGTGACAGCCGGGCCAGCCACGGCGCCAGCGCCGGATGGCTGGTGTAGTACTGCTGGACCGCCTGCGGGTCGATCCCCTGCTGCGGCAGCACCGACCCGGGCACGCTCGCCACCGCGAGCAGGAACAGCAGCACCAGCGCGGTGCGCATGGAGGTGAGCTGCCGCCAGCCCCACCGGCACCAGGCCCACAGGCCGAACCGGGCCGGCCTGGCGGCAGCCGGCTGGCCCGCTGGCGGCCCGGCCCCCGGCTGGCCCGCCGCCGGACGGTCCGGCGCGGGCAGATCCGGCGTGGCCGGTGGCGCGGGCCGGGTCATGACCGCTGCGCCAGTGTCGCGGCGATCAGGTTGCGCAGCCCCGGATAGGAGACCCCGCCGATGACCCTGGCCGCGATCCGGCCGCCGGGGGAGATCACCAGCGTGGTCGGGATGCCGGCCGGCGGCACCGTGCTGGCGAAGTCGAGCGCGACCTGGTCGCCCGGGTCGTTCAGGCTCGGGTACGTGATGCGGAAATCACGGTCGAATGCCTGCGCGGTAGCCGGGGTATCCCTGATGTCCACCCCCAGGAAGCGGACACCCGACGGCCCGAAGTGCTCAGCCAGCGCGGCCAGCACCGGCGCCTCGGCCCGGCACGGGGTGCACCAGGACCCCCAGAAGTTCAGCACCACGACGTGGCCGCGGAACTGGGCCAGGCTGAGCCGGGCCCCGCTGAGGCTGGTGCCGCTGACCCGGGGGACCGGCGGCGGGTCATGGCCGAACACGGTGACGCCAGCGGTCCCGGCGACGAAATCCTGCCCGTTGCTGGCCGGGGTGTTCTGCGCGATCGGCCCGCTGCTGCACGCGGTCAGGGCAAGCGCGGTGACGGCCACCAGCGCGGCCGCGGCGGCGCGGCGGGGCGAGGTGATCCGGTGACGGATGTCCGCGGGGCGTGACCGGCCCGGCGGACATGGCCGTGGACGCGACACAGGGGCGTTTCTCCTACGGGCAGTAGTGCCGCGCCCCATTGTGCCCGACCAGGCGGCCCGCCGTGACGCCGGGCCGGCTTTTGCCCGCTGCTCAGGCGCCCGGGACCTGTGGCCGTCCGGCCCCGGCCGGCTGGGCGTAGCTGATTCCGGTGATCTGCCCGTCGAGGTAGCTGAAGCTGGTCACGCTGGCCAGCGCACAGGTGCGGTGGGCCGGGTGGTGCCACAGGTGGCGGCCTTCCACCGCCAGCCGGGTCACCCAGATCGGCAGCTGATGGCTGACGCAGACCGCTTCCCGGCCTGGCGCGGCGGCGGCCGCGGCGGCCATCGCGGCCCGCATCCGGGTCACGATGGCGGTGTACGGCTCACCCCAGGACGGGCGGAACGGGTTGCGCAGGTACCACCAGTTGGCCGGCCGCCGCAGGGCGCCGTCCCCCACCCCGAACCTGGTTCCCTCGAAGTGGTTCCACGCCTCTACCAGCCGGTCGTCGACCCGCGGGGTCAGCCCGAACTGGGCGGCCAGCGGTGCGGCGGTCTCCTGCGCCCGCTCCAGCGGGGAGGTGACCAGCACCGCCACATCCCGGCCGGCCAGGAACCCGGCGGCCGCCTTCGCCATCAGGAGGCCTTCCTCGGACAGGTGGAAACCGGGTAGCCGGCCATACAGGACGCCAGCCGGATTGCTCACCTCGCCATGGCGCACGAGGTGGACGACGGTGGCAGGCATGGCGGGTTCAGCCTACCGGGAGCGGCAGCGGCAGCCGCCGCCAGCAGGCAGGATGAACAGCAGGTGAAGACGCAGGACAGGAGGCCGCCAGCCTGAACGCCACCGCCCTGGCGCTGATCGGGGTCGCCGCCGTCGCGCATGCCAGCTGGAACCTGCTCAGCAAGCAGGCGTCGGTGGCCGGCGCCGCCCGTTTCGTCTGGCTCATGTCGGCGGCGGCGGCCGTGCTGTACGCGCCGGTGGTGGCGGTCAGCCTGATCATCAGCCCACCGCAGCTGACCGCGCGCTCCTGGCTGTTCCTGATCGGCACCGGGATCCTCCAGGCCGGGTACTTCCTGTTCCTGCACCGCGCCTACCGGGCCGGCGACCTGTCCGCGGTCTACCCGATCGGCCGCGGCACCGGCGCCCTGCTGGCCGCGCTCGCCGGCATCGTGCTCCTCGGCGAACGGCCGGGGCCGGTCACGCTGGCGGGCATCGCGCTGCTGATCGGCGGCGTGATCGTGCTCGGCATGCCCGGCCGGCCGGGCCCGGGCGGCCGCTCCCGGACCGGTGCGCCGGGCGGCCCAGGCGCGGCGATCTCTCCCGCAGCGATCGGGTTCGCACTGGTGACGGGCATGTTCATAGCCACCTACACGATCTGGGACAAGATCGCGGTAACCACGGTGGGGAACCCGCCACTGCTCCAGGGCTACGCCTCGGTGCTGGGGATGGCGGTCATCCTCATGCCGGTCGCGCTGGCCGACCGCGCCCGGCTCTGGCAGGTGTGGCACCGCTACCGGCGGCAGGCGGTGGGCGCGGGACTGCTGTCCCCCCTCGCCTACATCCTGGTGCTGGTCGCCATGACCTTCACCTCGGTCGCCGCGGTGGCCCCGGCCCGGGAGGTCAGCGTCCTGTTCGGCGTGCTGCTGGGCCGCCGCCTGCTCGGCGAGGGCGGGCTGGCCCGCCGCCTGGCCGGCGCCGCCGCCATCGTGTGCGGCATCGTGGCAGTGGCAATTGGCTGACCCTGGATAACCACGCCAGCCACGTACATGAGCCGGCGGCACGGACCCGAGCCGTAGATACGGTGCTCACCTGAGCGCAGCGGCCGCCGCTTGCGCGGCTGCCGGGAGTGCCTTGGCGATCCGCTCGACGGCCTCATCATCGTGGGCGGCGGACAGGAACCAGGCCTCGTAGGGCGACGGCGGCAGGTAGACACCGCCGTCGAGCATGGCGTGGAAGAACGCGGCGTAGGCGGCGCTGGACTGGCCGCGCGCGCCGGCGAAGTCGCGTACCGGGGCCGCCGCGCCGAGGAACACCGAGAACAGATTGCCGGCCTCGGCCAGCTGGTAGGGCACGCCGGCGGCGGTCAGGGCGGACCCGGCCAGCCTGGCCACCTCGGCGGCGGCCGCGTCAACCCGGCGGTACACCTCCTGCGTGCAGGCCCGCAGGGTGGCCAGCCCGGCCGCGGTGGCCAGCGGGTTCCCGGACAGGGTGCCGGCCTGGTAGACCGGACCGGCCGGCGCCAGCCGGTCCATGATCTCGGCCCGGCCGCCGAACGCGGCCGCGGGCAGCCCGCCGCCCATCACCTTGCCGAACGTCATCAGGTCGCCGGCCACGCCTTCCCGGCCGTACCAGCCGGAACGGGTCACCCGGAAGCCGGTCAGCACCTCGTCCATGATCAGCAGCGCGCCGTGCTCGTGGCACAGCCCCGCCAGCAGCTGGTTGAAGCCAGCCGCCGGCGGGACCACGCCCATGTTCGCCGGGCAGGCCTCGGTGATGACTGCCGCGATCGCCGGCCCGTGCCGGGCGAACGCCTCCCGGACCGCCGCCGGGTCGTTGTAGGGCAGCACCAGGGTGTCGGCCGCGGCCGCCCCGGTCACGCCCGGCGTGTCGGGGAGCGCGAATGTCGCCACCCCCGATCCGGCCGCCGCCAGCAGCGCGTCCACGTGCCCGTGGTAGCAGCCGGCGAACTTGACCACCAGCGGCCGGCCGGTGAAGCCGCGCGCCAGCCGGACCGCCGACATGGTCGCCTCGGTGCCGGAACTGACCAGCCGCACCTGCTCCACCGGTGCCCGGGCGGCGATCTCCTCGGCCAGTTCCACCTCGCCGGCGGTCGCGGTGCCGAACGAGGTGCCACGCGCCGCCGCCGCGGTGACCGCGGCCAGCACATCCGGGTGTGCATGCCCGAGGATCATCGGCCCCCAGGAGCAGACCAGATCCACCAGTTCGCGGCCGTCCTCGTCGGTCAGATAGGCGCCCCGGCCGGACCGCATGAACACCGGCACCCCGCCGACCGCGCCGAACGCACGCACCGGCGAGTTCACCCCGCCCGGGATGACCGCGGCCGCCCGGCGGAACAGCGCTTCCGAAGCCGGGCGCCCCGTCACCCGGCGGCCTCGTCGCAGGCGTCGGCCAGGTAGCTGAGCAGCCGCAGCGCGTCCGGCAGGTCGTGCCCGTGCGGCTCGGCCAGCCAGTGCGCGGTTCCGGCCGCGGACCGCGACGGCGGGGCCAGCACGAAACTGTTCCTGGTGTGCCAGCGCAGTCCGGTGACCGGCGCGAAGTCGTCCGGTTCGCTGTCCAGCTGGCACGGCCACCACTCGTCCTCATCAGCCGGGGCACCCCGGGTGCTGACGAAGAACAGCGCCCGGCCGTCGCCGGACAGCGCCACCGGGCCGGCCGGTACCCGGTCCCGCTTCAGCGAGGCCAGCGCGGCCGTGCCAGCCGCGGCCGGCACGTCCAGCACGTCGAAGACCCGCCCGGTCACCAGGATGATGTTCGCCTCCGGCCGCTCCCGCCACCAGCGGGCGATGTCACCGGCGCCGGCCGATGCCTCGATCTGCCAGGCCGGCGAGATCGGGTGCGCACCGGGCGCGGGACAGCCGATCCGGTCACAGGAGCAGGCCCGGCCCAGCTCCGGGACCCGGCCGTGGGCAGGCCGGGCCGACCGTGAGCCGCGGGCCCGGCTGCCGCGCAGGTGCGCTCCCGGGCACACCGGCCAGCCCAGCGCGGCATAGTCGGCAGCCGCGGCCATCCGGCCAGCCTCGCGCCGCCGGCCACGCCGCAGCACCGCCTCGACCATGGGCTCCTGCTCCGCTCCCAGCCGATCCCTTCCCTCCCGATGATGCCGGTTGCGCGCCGCTTTCGGCAGGTCACTCCCCGGGCTGAGGCCGAGACGATACCTAACGGCGGTGCCGCGCCTGCCATCTGCCCGGTCACGAGGCCATTTCGTGGGCTGTCACGGCCCTCCGCTTTACCGGCCGCGGCAGGTGGCGCCAGCCTGGCCGCCGGTCAGCCGAGCCGGCGCGCGGCCTCGGCGGCCCAGTACGTCAGGATGATGCTGGCGCCCGCGCGCCGGATCGCGGTCAGCGTCTCCATGATCACCTTGTCCCGGTCCAGCCAGCCGTTCGCCGCCGCCGCCTCGGCCATCGCGTACTCCCCGCTCACCTGGTAGGCGGCCACCGGCACCGGGACGGCCGCGGCGGCCCGGGCGATGACGTCCAGGTAGGGCAGGGCCGGCTTGATCATGACGATGTCAGCGCCCTCGTCCACATCCAGCAGCACTTCCCTGATCGCGTCCCCGGCCGCCGGGTCCTGCTGGTAGGCGGCCCGGTCGCCGAACTGGGGGGCGCATTCGGCCGCGTCCCGGAACGGGCCGTAGAAGGCCGAGGCGTACTTGGCCGAGTAGGCGCAGATCACCACGTCCGGATAACCCGCCCGGTCCAGCGCCTGCCGGATCGCGGCCACCTGGCCGTCCATCATCCCGCTCGGCCCCACCACGGCCGCCCCGGCGGTGGCCTGCGCGACCGCGATGGACGCATAACGTTCCAGCGTCGCGTCGTTGTCCACCTCGCCGGAAGGGGTGAGCAGGCCGCAGTGGCCGTGATCGGTGTACTCGTCCAGGCACAGGTCGGCCATCAGCACCGTCGCACCCCCCACCTCGGCGGCCAGATCGGCGAGCGCCTGCTGGACGATCCCGTCCGGATCGTCGGCGGCTGACCCGCGGCCGTCCTTGACCGCCGGGATGCCGAATAGCATGAGCCCGCCGGCCCCGGCCTCGGCCGCGTCGACGGCGGCCTTGCGCAGGCTGTCCCGGGTGTGCTGGACCACTCCGGGCATGGACCGCACGGGCTGGGGCTCGCTGATCCCCTCCTTCACGAACAGCGGCAGCACCAGATCAGCGCCGCGCACGGTGGTGGTGGCGGCCAGCCGCCGCAGCGGCCCGGTGCGGCGCAGCCGGCGTGGCCGGACGGCCGGAAATCCACTGTTCACGAGCGGCTCCCTTCGGCTCGGCGGCCGGCCGGGCGGCCGGGTGCTAGCGCGGGCGGCGGCGGGCGCCCCGGCGGCGCTCGCTGGGCTTACGGACCGGCTCACCGGCCTGCACCGCCGCCTCCCGCAGCCGGGCGCCATGCCCGGCCAGCGCCTCGACCAGGGCGGTCGCCGACGGCTTGGCCGCCATCACGTTGACCCGCAGCCCATACTCGGCCGCGGTCTGGGCGGTCTGCGGGCCGATCACCGCGATCACCGTCACCGCGTGCGGCTTGCCGGCGATGCCGATCAGGTTCCGCACCGTCGAGGACGAGGTGAACAGCACGGCGTCGAACCCGCCGCCCTTGATCGCCTCCCGGATCGGCGCCGGCGGCGGCGAAGCCCGGACGGTGCGGTAGGCGGTCACGTCCTCGGCCTCCCAGCCGAGGTCGGTCAGCCGGGCAGCCAGCGTCTCGGTCGCGATGTCGGCCCGGGGCAGCAGCACCCGGTTGATCGGGTCGAGCACGTCGTCATAGGGCGGCCAGGCGGCGGCCAGGCCCTCGCCGGACTGCTCGCCGTCGGGGACCAGATCCGGCTTGATGCCGAACTCGGCCAGCGAGGCAGCGGTCTGCTCGCCGACCGCGGCCACCTTGACCCCGGCGAACGCCCGCGCGTCCAGGCCGTACTCCTCCAGCTTCTCCCTGACCGCGCGGACAGCGTTCGCCGAGGTGAAGGCGATCCACTGGTACCGGCCGGTGACCAGGCCCTTCACCGCCCGCTCCATCTGCTGCGGGGTGCGCGGCGGCTCGACCGCGATGGTCGGCACCTCTTCCGGCACCGCGCCATAGCCCCGCAGCCGTTCGGACACCGCCGCGGCCTGCTCTTTCGTCCGCGGCACCAGCACCCGCCAGCCGAATAGCGGCTTGCTCTCGAACCAGGCCAGTCCCTGGTGGCCGGCCGCGGCGCCGGCCACCGCCAGCGCGGGGCCGGTCTCGGTGAGCACGCTCACCCCCGCCGCCCGCAGGTCGGCGGCCACGGACCCGAGCCGGCTGACCACCGTGTGCTGGTCGGTGGTGGTGCCGTTCCAGATGATGGCGATCGGGGTGGTGTCGGCCCAGCCGGCCGCGATCAGCATCTTGGCGATGTCCACCGGCCCCGCCTCGGCGCCGAGCACCACCAGGCTGCCCGCCGCTGGCCCCTCCACCTCGCTGATGTTGGCCGCATGCACGACCCGGATGCCACCGGCGGCCGCGGTCAGCGGAATGCCGCTGAAGGCGGGCACCGCTGTGGCCGCGGACACGCCGGGCACGATCTCCACCCGCACCCGGGCCCGGGCACAGGCATCCGCCTGCACGGCCGCCCGGGAGAACACGAACGGGTCGCCGCCGAACACAGCGACCGCGAGCTGGCCCGCCCTGGCCGCCTTGACCAGCGCGCGGGCGTCGGACTCCGGGTCTTCGGCGGCGGCCACACTGGCGCCGGCCCGCAGCCGGTGGGCGAGCCGGCCGGTCACCTCCGGCCTGCCCACCACCAGGTCGGCCGTGGCCAGCAGTTCGGCGGCCCGCAGCGTGAGCAGGCCCTCGTCGCCCGGGCCAACGCCGACGAAGGCGGCCAGGCCGGCCGGCTCGGGCCGGCCGTCTTCCTGCGCGGGCGGCTCCCCGCTGGCCTGCATCCTGGTAGTGGCGGATATGGCATTCACTCGGCATCGTCCCCGTTGCTGATCTGTCCGGCTGACCCCGTCAGGTACCTTCCCGCGCCCCGGCGCAGCAATTCTTCCGCGATCTGGCCGCCGATGCCCGCCGCGTCGGCAGCCGGGCCCTCCGCGCTCGCCGCCACTGGCGGCGCGCCGTCGCCGCCGGCCACCAGCGCGGTCAGCCGCAGCACGCTGGTGACCATCGCGTAGGCACCCACCGGGGCATGGCAGCCGGCCTGCAGCCCGGCCAGCACCGCCCGCTCCGCGGTGACCGCAGCCCGGCTGTCCTGGTCGTCCACCGCGCCAATCAGCGCGGCGAGGGCGGGATCGGTGCTGGCGCATTCGACCGCCAGCGCGCCCTGCCCGGCGGCAGGCAGCATCTGGTCCGGCTCGAAAACCTCGGTGACCTGGTCGAGCCGGCCGATCCGGGCCAGCCCGGCGCAGGCGAGCACGACCGCGTCGAGGTCACCACTGCTGATCTTCGCCAGCCGGGTGCCGGCGTTGCCGCGGACCGGGACCGGGCGGATATCCGGCCGGAGCAGCCGCAGCTGGGCCGCCCGGCGGGGGGAGCCGGTGCCGATCCGCGCCCCGGCAGGCAGGTCCGCCAGCTTGGCGCCGTCCCGGGCCACCAGCGCGTCCCGTGGGTCGTCCCGGGTGGGCACCGCGGCCAGCGTGATGCCCGGCTGGCTGGCGGTTGGCAGGTCCTTCAGCGAGTGGACGGCAAGATCGACCTCGCCCGCCAGCAGCGCCTGCCGCAGCACGCTGACGAAGACCCCGGTGCCGCCGATCTGGGTCAGCGCCGCCCCGCTCACATCGCCGTAGGAGCTCAGCCCGACCAGTTCCACCGCGATGCCGGTGCGCTCGCTGAGCAGGCTGGCCACACCCCCGGACTGGGCCATCGCCATCGGGCTCCGCCGGGTGCCGAGCCGCAGCGCGCGCCCGGTCACCGGATGCCCTCCCCGGCCGGGCCGAGGGCCAGCGCCGCGTCCGCCCTGGTGACGGCCTCTACCGCCTGCTGGTCGAGGTCGAACAGCACCCGCAGGGCGGCCTCGTAGGAGTCACCGCCGGGCGAGCCGGCCAGTTCCTTGACCCGCACCGTCGGCGCGTGCAGCAGCTTGTCCGCGACCCGGTGCATGGCCTGGGCGATCTCCGCCCGGGAGTGCTCGTCCATGCTGCCCAGCCGGCCACCGAGCCGGTTCAGTTCCGCCGCCACCACCTCGGCCGCCTTCGCCCGCAGTGCGACCACGGTCGGCGCCACCCGGGCGGCGTGCCGGGCGGACACCAGGGCGTCGAACTCCTCCGCCACGATGGCCCGGACCGCGGCCACGTCGCCGGCCTGGGCGGCAGCGGCGTCGTGCCCGGCCGCTTCCAGCGCGTCCAGGCCGAGCACGGTGACCCCGGGCAGGTCGCCCACCGCCCGGTCCACGTCGTGCGGCAGCGCGAGGTCGAGCAGCACCAGCGGCCTGGCCGGGGCACCATCGGCCCGCAGCCGGAGCGCATCCCGGGCCATCCCGGCGGTGATCACCAGGCCGTCCGCGCCGGTGCAGGAGATGACCAGGTCGGCGGCGGCCAGAGCGGCCGGCAGGTCAGCGAGCCGGGCGGTGGCAGCAGAGACCGACGCGGCCAGCCGTTCGGCGTGCCGGGCGGTGCGGTTAGCGATCACGATGCTCGCCGCGCCGAGCCGGTTCGCGGTCGCGACCGCGAGCGAACTCATCGAGCCAGCCCCGACCACCAGCACACTCAGCCCGGCGAGCGGCTGCCCGGCCAGGGGGGAACCCGGCCGCAGCCGGGCGGCGGCGACCCCCACCCCGACGCTGACCAGGTTCGCGCCCGCCCGGTCGATGCCGGTCTCGGCGTGTGCGCGCTTGGCCGCCCGCAGCGCCAGCGCGCCGAGGTCATCCAGCGCCCGGCCGAGCGTGCCCTGGTCCCTGGCCAGCGCCAGCGCCTGCCGCACCTGGCCGAGGATCTGCGTCTCGCCGACGACCATCGAGTCCAGCCCGCTGGCCACCGCCAGCAGGTGCTGCACCGCGCGGTCCTCGTAGTGGACATACAGGTGCGGGGTCAGTTCGCTGAGCGGGATCCCGGCGTGCCTGGCCAGCAGATCGGAGATGCCGGACAGGCCGGCGTGGAACTTGTCCACCTCCGCGTAGATCTCCACCCGGTTGCAGGTGGACACGACAAAGGCACCCGCCACCGGCTCCGCCTGGGACACATCGTGCAGCAGTTTGCCCAGCGCGTCCCCGCCGACCGCGGCCCGCTCCAGCAGGGTGACCGGGGCGCTGCGGTGGCTCAGCCCTACGATCAGCACGCTCATGGCGCGGCCACCGCGGAATCCCCCGCCGCGTTCAGGCTCGCGCCCGGGTAAGCACGCTTCGCATCCGGGGCAGCGCGCACGATGGACCTCCGCTGCGCGTGGAAGGCGAGAATCTGCAATTCGATGGACAGGTCAACCTTACGCACGTCAACGCCCAGCGGCACGCTCAGCACCACGGGGGCGAAATTGAGAATACTCGTGACACCCGCCGCCACGAGGCGGTCGCAGACACCCTGCGCCGCGGCGGCCGGGGTGGCGATCACCCCGATGGACACCCGGTGGCGGGCGACCACCTGCTCGATCCGGTCCGCGCTCTCGACCGTGTGGCCGGCGATCTCGCTGCCGAGGACGGCGGGGTCGGCGTCCAGGACGGCCGCGACCCGGAAGCCCCGGGAGGCGAACCCGCCATAGTTCGCCAGCGCCCGGCCCAGGTTGCCGGCGCCGACGATGACGATCGGCCAGTCCTGGGTCAGGCCGAGTTCGCGTGACACCTGGTAGACGAGGTAGTCAACGTCGTAGCCCACCCCGCGGGTGCCATACGAGCCCAGATGGGAGAGGTCCTTGCGGAGTTTGGCCGAGTTGACCCCGGCGGCGGCGGCGAGTTCCTCGCTGGACACCGTGGCGATCCCCTGCTCGGCGCAGGTGTAGAGGACCCGCAGATACACCGGGAGGCGGGCGATCGTCGCCTCCGGGATGCCTTGGCTGCCGTTGCCAGTGGCTGGGCGGCGGGACATTCGCCGGTGCTCCTGATGGATCGACGCTGTGGGCACCGCGGGCGAACCAGCGCCCGCCGGGGGGACACTCACTGTTCACCGTACGCTCTTGTGAACGTTTGCACAAAGTGAGCAAGGCAACCTGCGGTGGCGGCGGCCGGGCCGTTCAGCGGGCCAGTGCGGCGCGCAGGCGATCCTCGCTCACCCGCCAGAAGTCGTGCTGGACGCCATCGATGAGGGTGACCGGGATCTTGTCCCAGTACTCCGCCAGGTCGGCGGGCGAAGCGGTGATGTCCCGCTCCTCCCAGCGGGCACCGGCGTCGGCCGCTACCCGGGCGATGATGTCCCGTGCGTCGTCGCACAGGTGGCAGCCGGGCCGGCTGAGCAGGGTGATGAGGCGGGCCGGGGATGTCACCGGCTGCCGTTATCCCGTGGCCGTCCCGCCGGGTCCGGCGGTGGGGAGGCCGGCCGGGGACGGCCATAGACCCCGGACCGGCCGGCCAGCCCTGGATGGTCCGACAAGTCGTCGGGCAGTGGTGGCACGTCGGGGAGCGGGTCGCGTTCCGGCCGCGGATCGCGTTCCGGCCGCGGGTCGCTGTGCCAGCCAGGATCGCCGTGCCAGCCAGGATCGCCGTGCTGGCCGGGCCCGGCGGGGTAGCCCGCATCGCCACGCCCGGACGGATCGCGCGGATAGCTGGCATCGCTGCGACGGGCCGGATCGCCGGGGTAACCGGCATCGCCGCGCCCGGACGGATCGCGGGGATAGCCCGCACCGTCACGCCCGGCCGGATCGCGGGCCGGGTCACGCTGATCGCGCTGGTCGCCGGCGCCGTTCCGGGACGGGGATCCGGCGCGGTACCGGGCATCGCCCGCACGCGGCCCGGGATCTTCCCGCGAGCGGGCGTCATCGCCACGCGGACGGGCCTCGCTCTGGCGCACGTCACCGGGCGGCCAGCCGACCGCGGGGCCAGCCCCGCTGGCCCTGCCCGCCGGACCGCTCCCGCTGCCTGCCGGCCCGGTCCCGGAGCCCGCCGGGGCAGTCATGACCGTCTGGCTGGGCGGGACATCCTCGCCGCTCAGTGGCGAGAGTTTCGCCTGCCGGACACCCAGCTCGATCACATTGGTGGCCAGCACCAGCGGGGCGCGGTCGTCCTCGAACTCCTGGATGTAAGGCTGCTGCTGGTGCTCCTGGTAGGCCTCACTGTCCCGGTACACCTCGTACAGGATCCGCTGCATCGGCGCGGACGGGACCCCATGCACGATGTACGCCAGCGTGTCCGGTTCCAGCGCCTTGACCTTTTCCACCACCTGCTGGGCCAGCCGGTCGAACTCCTCGGCCTGCCCGTCGAGCAGGGTGTAGATCGCTATCTGGCCGAATAGCCGGTCGGTCGGATCATCCCGGGGTGCGCGGCTGGCGGGCGTGAACACGTCGAACGCCACCGGCAGGATGTCGCCGGTCTCCACGATCCCGGGCAGAGCCTCGCCATGCCGGTCCACCTCACCGTTGACAACCGGCCGCAGGTCGGTGTCGGTGCGGTAGAAGCCGTAGCCAGGGTCGCTGCCGATGTCGCCGGTGTCCGGAAACCCGTGCTCGCCATGGCCGGGGCCCCGGAAGCCACTGTCATCGGGCCGGTACAGGCCGCCGAAGTCGGCGGCCCCCACCCGGCCGGAGCCAGGCCGGTACAGCCCGTCAAACTGGGGCTCGCCACTCGCCCAGCCGGAGGCACTGCCGTTCTGGTACCCGAACCCGGTGTCATCGGTATAGCGGTCCCGCCAGCCGGTGTCGCCCATGTCCGGAACGTCGTGCAGGGCGTTGAGCCGCAGCCGGCTGGCCCGCACGCCGGTGAACCAGGTCAGCGCCGCGACCGCCAGGCACAGCGCGGCATAGCCGGACTTGATCGGCAGCCGGAACGCCAGGCCCTCGGTCAGCAGGACAGCCACCGCCGCGGCCGCCACCGGTGGCAGCCCGTCCCGCCAGTCCGGCCGGCGCTGGGTCCGCACCGCGGCGACGCCCAGGGCGGCCAGCGCCCAGATGGCGGTGACGGCGGCGAGCGTGAGCAGCACCTTGGTCGGGATGAGCTGGTAGTGGTCGGCTGCGGCGGGCCAGGCGTTGGTGAACGTCACGCCGCTGAGCGGGTCCGCGACCAGGATCACCCCGGCGATCACAGCGAGCGCGGCCAGTGCCAGCCGGCCGGCGAACCGGGCGGCGAAACTCTTTCCCACCAGTTCGGTCAGGCCCCAGGCCAGCGCCATCGGCGCGACCATCCGGGCGCCGATCTGGACCGCACGGAAGGTCGAGGCGTTGAAGCCGCGATGGAAGCCCAGCGCCTGCGCGGTGAGCGCGATCGTCATCCCGGCCGCCGCCAGCACCCAGGCCGCCATGTGCAGCCGGGGCAGCCTGACGAGCCGCCGCACCAGTATCCCGGTGATGACGGCGGCGACCAGCGCCGCGGCAGCCGCGGCCAGGAAGGAAATAGACATCCCCCTCTATGGTGCCTGACGGCGGCTGATGATGCCTGCCAGATGGCTGACCAGGTCCGGCAGCAAGCTGGTGCTCCGGCACCGCCGGCACCCCGGTAGCGCCGGCACCACCCGGCACCAGCGGCACCCCCGGTAGCATGGAGATGCTATGAGGCTGCAGCGGGGAGAGCTTCAGCAACCAGGCCCAGCCGGGCTGGAGCCCGGCTCAGATGAGCTGGCAGCTGGCGCTCCGGGTGAAACCCGGGCCCCCCGGGTGTGGGGCAGGCCGTTGCGCAAAGACCGGGCCGCGCTCGCTGGCGAGGCATCCGCGGCGGCGGCCGTGGTTCAGCAGCCACCCCCCGCCCCCGACCCGACAGCGGGCGCCTTCTTCGACGTGGACAACACCCTGATGCGGGGCGCGTCCATCTACTACTTCGCCCGTGGCCTGGCCGCGCGCAAGCTGTTCGGGCCGAGGGACCTGGTCAAGATGGCATTCGGGCAGGCCTACTTCCGCGTCCGTGGCTCGGAGAAGGCCGACCACATCGACGCCGCCCGGCAGGCCGCGCTGGCGTTCGTGGCCGGGCACCAGGTGAGCGAGATCGTGGCCCTATGCGAGGAGATTTACGACGAGAGCATGACGGACCGGATCTGGGAAGGCACCCGGGCGCTGGCCCAGCGCCACCTGGCGTCCGGCCAGCGGGTGTGGCTGGTGACGGCGACGCCGGTGGAACTGGCCAGCATCATCGCCCGCCGGCTGGGCTTCACCGGGGCGCTGGGCACCGTCGCCGAATCGGTGGACGGGGTCTACACCGGCCGGCTGGTCGGCGGGCTGCTGCATGGCCAGGCCAAAGCGGCCGCGGTGGCGGCGCTGGCTGCCCGGGAGGGCCTGGATCTGGCGCGCTGCTCGGCCTACAGCGACTCCACCAATGACCTGCCGATGCTCCAGCTGGTCGGCCATCCCGCCGCGGTCAACCCCGACGCCGGACTGCGGGCCGTGGCCCGCGCCCGGGACTGGCCGGTCCACGACTTCCGGTCCGGGCGCAAGGCCACCATGGTCGCGTTGCCCACGGCGGTGGCGGCCGGCGCCGTGGCTGGCGGCATCGTGGCCGGCATCGCCCTCCGCCGCCGCGCCCACCGCTAGCCCGGCCCACCCCTGCCAGCCGGGATGGTGGCGCTGGGATCAGCCGAACGCGGGGCCGCGCTCGACCAGCAGGTCGTCGAGCTTGCGCTGGATGGTCCCGCGGACCCGGCCACTCAGGTCGGCGATCACCGCCGGGTCGTTCTCACTGCCGGGCGGATAGCCGTCAGTCGGCACCGGCGGGCAGAACTCGATGATCCACCGCGACGGCAGCGGCACCGCTCCGAGCGGTCCCAGCCAGGGGAACAGCGGGGTGATCGGGAAGTACGGCAGCCCAAGCATCTGCGCGAGGGGCTTGGCGTTGCCGACCATCGGGTAGATCTCCTCGGCCCCCACGATGGCGCAGGGGACGATCGGGACCCCGGCCCGGATGGCGGTGACCGCGAAACCGCCGCGGCCGAACCGTTGCAGCTGATACCGGTCGGCGAAGGGCTTGCCGATGCCTTTGAACCCCTCCGGGAAGACGCCGACCAGCTCGCCCGAGCGGAGCAGGGTATGCGCGCTGGCCGGGCAGGCCCGGGTGTGCCCGGCGCGGCTGGCGACCGCGCCCAGCACCGGTATCTCGTACACCAGGTCCGCGCCCAGCAGCCGCAGGTTCCGGTGGGCCGGGT
Organism: uncultured Actinomycetes bacterium; assembly: GCA_963837105.1. GTDB lineage: Bacteria > Actinomycetota > Actinomycetes > Streptosporangiales > Streptosporangiaceae > UBA9676. The sequence goes on from CAWIMG010000024.1 coordinate 75,839, forward strand.
GCTCGTCATGCAGCCCGGCCTGGAGCATGATCGCGTCGAACGGGAGTGTCCCGGAGTGGTTGGCGACCACGAGCGCCGCCCCGGTGCCGGGCACGTTCGCCGTACCCTGCAACCGCACCTGGAACCACTGCTGGTAGAAGAACCGCGCGACCGGGATCACCACCCGGCCGTTGAACTCCGGGTCGAACCCGAACTGGTCGGCCTCGTGGCCGTCCAGTTCGCGGGCTGCCAGTTCGATGGCGCCGGCCAGCCACTCCCGCCAGCCACTGACCGGCGGGGAGGAAGGGCCCGCGGACGGGGAGGATGAGCCCGCGGACGGGAAGGTCCGCTCCGCGAGGGCCGGCCGCGCGGGCGGGCGCAACCGGTCCGCAGACACCGAAGATGGCCCCGCAGACCGGGAAGACCGGTCCGCAGAGCGCGCGGACGGGCCCCCGGACGGGGAGGCCGGCCGGGCCGCCGGGCCGCCGTTAACCGCCGCTAGCGCGCCATCCACCGCCAGTTCCAGCAGTTCGATCAGGGTGGCCAGGTGGTCGCTGGCCGGACTGTGGTCCCGCCGGTTCCCGTCCGGCGCCGCCCCGGCCCTGGCCGGCAGCACGACCACGTTCCCGTCGGCCGCGGCGCGGGCCTGGCCGCCCGCTGGCACCGGTGGCTCTGTCACCGTGCATCCCTTCCCGGACGGCGGCTGGTCACGGCAGCACCTCCGCCTGCCTGCCCGGCGGGCACTCCCCGCTGATCTGCCCGCAGCCGCCGCTGCCGGCTCGGCCGGCGCTGATCCGCCGCTCGCGGCCAGCCCGGCTACTTCTTGTTCCGCCGCTGGACGCGCGTCTTCCGCAGCAGCTTGCGGTGCTTCTTCTTGGCCATTCGCTTGCGGCGCTTCTTGATGACGGAGCCCACAACACCATCCTTGCTCGACGTTCTGGCTCAACCTGGCATGCTTGCGCAGGCCCAGAACCGGTCGGCAGGGCGCACGCCAACGATTCAGGTTACCGCTACCGCTGCCCCGGTCCATCCCCCGGCACCCCGCCTGCCGGGCCTGCCGGCAGCGCGAGCCGATGCGGTCCCGGTCAGCTCGCGGCGACGAAAGAGTCCCGCAGGTACTGGTTCACCGCCTGCTCGGGGACCCGGAACGACCGGCCGACCCGGATCGCCTCAAGTTCCCCCGAGTGGACGAGACGGTACACCGTCATTTTCGAGACGCGCATGATCGAGGCTACTTCTGCCACGGTCAGGAACCTGACGTCACTCAGGGGGGTTTCGGTTGCAGCCATGAGTCGCCCTCTTCCGCGTGGGGTGCTGGTTACGCCTGGCCGGATTCAGCGCATCAGTCACCTCCGTCCCCAGCGTAAGTCTTGTGTGGAAAAGGGCAACCCTCCATCGAGTCACTTTTCGTCACGCCTGGCACTGGCCTTGCGCGCCTGCACGGGCCGCAGCGGCCGGCTCTGGCCGGCGTTGTGTGCCCGTCCGGCCACGTCGCGTCCAGCCATTGGGGGCCTGCCCGGGCGGCGCGTGGCGGCGGGACGTCAGTGCGTCGGCACCAGCCCGTGCAGCGGGAAGACGGCGCTGCGGGTGGCCAGGATCGCCCGGTCCACCGCGTCGCCCGGGTCGTAGCCGGACGAGAACGGCGAGAACGCGGCCGACGCGCCATCGGTCATCGTCTGCGGGGCCTGCTCCCCGGTCCTGGCGAGCACGAACTCCCGCCAGGAGGCCGGGGTCGGGGACGCCGGATCCAGCGGGTGGCCGACCGCCTCGGCCAGCAGGTGGGTCCAGGTGCGCGGCACCACCTGCACCAGTTCGTAACCGCCGCCGCCGGTAAGCACCCACCGGCCGCCGGCCGCTTCGTGCGCCAGCGCGTGCAGCCGGGCGTGCGCCGCCCGCTGGGCATCGATGGTCAGCTCCAGATGGGCGAGCGGATCCAGCCGGTGGCTGTCGCAGCCGTGCTGGCTGACCAGCACCGACGGCCGGAACGCCCGCACCAGCGGCGGCACGACGGCGTCGAACGCCCGCAGCCAGCCGGCGTCGCCGGTGCCGGCCGGCAGCGCCACGTTCACCGCGAATCCCGGCGCGTCCGGGCCACCGTTGTCGCGCGGCAGGCCGGTGCCGGGGAAGAGCGTCATCGGGTGCTCATGCAGGCTGATCGTCAGCACCCGCGGGTCGTTGTAGAAGGCGGCTTCCACCCCGTCCCCGTGGTGGACATCGATGTCCACGTAGGCGACCCGCTCCGCGCCGCTGGCCAGCAGCCAGGCGATCGCGATCGCCGGGTCGTTGTACACGCAGAATCCGCTGGCCATCCCGCGCATGGCGTGATGCAGCCCGCCCGCCACGTTGACCCCGTGCTGCGCCGTGCCCCGCCAGACCGCTCCCGCGGCGGCCAGCGTCGCCCCTGCCACCAGCGCCGATGCCTCGTGCATGCCGGTGAACACCGGGTCGTCCGGGGTGCCCAGGCCGAACGCCAGATCCGCGGCACCCAGCTTGACCGCGGAGATGTAGCCGGGATCGTGGATCAGTTCCAGCTCGGCGTCGGTGGCGGGTGCGGGTGCGGCCTCGGTCACCCCCGGGCCCGCGAGCACGCCAAACGCCCTGGCCAGCGCGACGGTCAGCTCCACCCGGACCGGTGCCAGCGGATGACCCGGCCCGAAGTCGTAGCCGGTCAGCCTGTCATCCCAGGCCATGTGCAGGGTGCAGTCCATGCCCGCCCCGGTCAGCCGCTGCCGAGTTCGGCGCCCCGGTCCCGCGCGGCCTCGATCGCCGCCAGGAACGCCGCCCGCACCCGGTGGTTCTCCAGCTCCCGGATGGCCGAGATGGTCGTCCCGCCCGGCGAGGTGACCGCCTCCCGCAGGATCACCGGATGCTCCCCGCTCTCGCGCAGCATCGTGGCCGCGCCGTAGACCGCCTGGATGACCATTTCCAGCGCCGTCCCGCGCGGCATGCCGAGCAGGATCCCGGCGTCGACCATGGCCTCCACCAGGAAATAGACATACGCCGGGCCGCTGCCGGACAGCGCGGTGGCGGCGTCCTGCTGCGATTCGGGGATGCGCAGCACCTTGCCCACCGGCCGGAACAGGTCCTCGGCCCGCCGCAGGTGCTCCTCGCCGGCGTGCGCGCCGGCCGAGATGACGCTCATCGCCTCGTCCACCAGCACCGGGGTGTTGGACATGACCCGCACCACCGGCATCGGCACCCCCAGCCGCCGCTCGATCGCCGAGGTGGTCACCCCCGCCGCCACCGAGATGATCAGCCGGCCGGCCGGGACCTGCGGCGCGATCTCGGCCAGCAGGGCCGGCATGTCCTGCGGCTTGACGGTGATGACCAGGGTGTCCGCGGTCTTGGCCGCCTCCGCGGCGGAGACCACCTCGATGCCGTAGCGTTCCCGCAGTTCGGTGGCGCGGTCGGGGCGGCGGACCGCGGCCTGCACCCCGGACGGGCTCCGCCCGGCCCGCAGCAGGCCGGAGATGAGCGCTTCGCCCATCTTGCCGGCGCCGAGAATCGCGATCACGCTGGCGAGCCTATCGCCCCCCACGGCGGGGATCAGGAGCGCGAAGCCAGCGACCGAAGGAAGAACGCCAGGTTGGCCGGGCGCTCGGCCAGCCGCCGGACCAGGTAGCGGTACCAGTCGCGGCCGTATGGCAGGTACACCCGCACCCGCGCGCCGGTACCGACCAGCCGTTCCTGCTCGGCGGGCCTGACCCCGTACAGCATCTGGTACTCAAAGCCGTCCGGCCCGCGGCCGGTCAGTTCCGCCTGTGCCGCGGTGATCCTGATCAGCCGCGGGTCATGGGTGGCGAGCATCGGGTAGCCCCGGCCGGACATCAGCACCCGCAGGCAGCGGGCGTAGGAACGGTCCACCTCGGCCCGGGTGAGGAACGCCTCCTCCTCCGGTGCCTGATAGGCCCCCTTGCACAGCCGCACTCGCGAGCGGGGCCCAGCCAGCTCGGCACAGTCGGCCGCGCTGCGCCGCAGTTGCGACTGGATCACGCAGCCGAGGTCGGGGAAATCCGCCCGCAGCTCCCTGACCAGCCGCAAGGTGGCTTCGGCATGCGTGTGATCCTCCATGTCGGCGGTGACAGTGGTGCCGGCGTCCCGGGCGGCGGCGCAGATCCGGGCCAGGTTCGCGGCCGCGGTCTTCTCCCCGTGCTCGGGCAGGTGCAGGCCGACCGCGGTCGGCTTGACCGAGACCTCGACCGCGCCACCCCGGGCCAGCCCGTCCGCCCGCAGCCGGGCCAGCAACGCGACGTATTCGGCGGCGACGGCCGCCGCCTGGTCCGCATCGGTGGTGTCCTCGCCCAGGTAATCCAGGGTGACCAGCAGCCCGCGGGCACGCAGCCGGGTGGCGACCGCCACCGCCGCGGCCGCGTCGTCACCGGCCACGTACCGGGCAACCACCCCGGCGGTCAAAGGGGCGGCGACCACCATCGCATGGACCCGGTCGCTGGCCGAGGCGGCCAGCAGCATGCGGCGCAGCACGATACTCAACCTCCTGCCACGGTCTGGCCGTGGCCCTGGCGGCCCGGCCCGCTGCCGGAAGCCAACGTTAGGGCATCGCGCCGCCGCCTGGGCCAAGGGGGCACCGCGGTGACCGCGATCCGCGGCGGGAGGGCACCGCCGTTAGGCCGCTAGCGCCCGCGCGGGCCCAGCACGCCGCGCGGCCGGCTGAGGGTGATCTTCACGTTGGCGCCGGCGTCCGGCGGCACCACCACCTCCTGCGCGGCCGGCACCCCGCCCGCCCGCAGGGCCGCATCCACCGGCACCGTCCGCCGGATCAGCGCCAGGGCGACCGGGCCCTGCTCGAAGTGGCGGGCGGCCGAGCCGGTGAACCCGACCCGCGTGCCGTCCATGGTCACCGGGTCGCCGTGGGCCGGCAGCATCTCCTCGCTGCCGTCCAGGTGCAGGAACACCATCCGCCGCGGCGGATGACCCAGGTTGTGCACCCGCGCGACCGTCTCCTGCCCCCGGTAGCAGCCCTTGGACAGGTGGACGGCGCTCTCGATCCAGCCGACCTCGTGCGGGATGGTGCGGTGGTCGGTGTCCAGCCCGAGCCGCGGCCGGTGCGCGGCGATCCGCAGCGCCTCGTAGGCCATCACCCCGGCCAGCCGGACGCCCCGGCCGCTCAGCCCAGCCGCCACCGTGCCGAGCCGGTCCCGCCGGATCACCACATCGGTGCCAAACGGATCGCTCATGGCGATCACCGCATCGTCCGGCACGGCCCCGTGCGCGTCCGGGCCCAGCAGGCTGATGAGCGCGAACTCGCCGCTCACATCGGCCGGTTCCACCCGGAGCAGGAAACGCATCGAGGCGAGGAACTCCAGCAGTGCGTCCGCGGTGCCCGGCTCGACGTGCAGCCAGGTCGCGGTGCCGTCGTCGGCCAGGGTCAGGTGGTGCTCGATGTGCCCGTTCGGGCTGAGGATCAGCGCCTGCGCGGCCTGGCCGGGCGGCAGGTGCTCGATGTCCTGGGTAGTCAGGCTGTGCAGCCAGGTCAGCCGGTCGGTGCCGGTGATCCGCAGGATCGGGTGGTGGGACCGGTCCACCAGGCCGGCCGCCCCCGACAGCGCCCGCTGCTCGGCGAGCGGGTCGCCGTAGTGGGCGGCGACCCCGGCGTCCGGCCCGTCCGCGGCGACGGCAGCGGGCTGGGCCAGCAGCGGGGATTCCATGCTGGTAAGACTATGCGGAGCCGGCCGCGGTCAGTGGTCCGGCAGGCCGTCATTCGTCCCGGCAGGCTGAGCAGCGGCCGAAGACGGTGAGATGCCCCACGTCGGTCTGGAAGCCATAGCGCTCGCCGAGGACGGTCACCAGCGCGGCGACCGCTTCCGGCGGCACCTCGGTGATGCGGCCGCAGTTTGCGCAGACCAGGTGCACGTGGTCGGCCTCGGCCGCCAGGTGGTAGCGGGGCGCGCCATGGCCCAGGTGGGTATGGGTGACCAGGCCGAGCTGCTCCAGCAGTTCCAGCGTGCGGTAGATGGTGGAGATGTTGACGCCGCTGGCCGTCTGCTGGACGTCCGCCCAGATCTCCTCCGGCGTGGCGTGCTCCAGCTTGGTGACCGCTTCCAGCACCAGTTGGCGCTGCGGCGTGACGCGGTAACCGCGGGCCCGCAGCTCCTGATCCCACGCCTGGGTCATGGCCCCGAGACTAGGCCATGTCCTGCCCGGCTTCAGCCCCTGCCAGCCGCCGGGCACCGGCGATAACCTGCTTGCCCCCGCCTGCCCGGCTGACATAACCTGCGGCCAACGCGGGAAAGGAGGTGGTCCAACAGCATGCATGGCAGTAGGACTCGCGAGGTGGCTGTCAGCTAGCCGCCGTCCCGCCGGTGCACCAGCCGTGGCGTCAGCCCGGCGGTGCGATCATCGGCCGCGCGGGCTTCCCGCAGGGTGGCCCGCATGCCGCAAGGCGGCGGCCGGCGAATCTACGGCAGACACCGAGCCCCCGGGCTGACCGGCCTTTGTCCAGCCGGTCCCCATGTGGCTTGCCTCGCATCCCGCGCAGCGGCCGCTGTGCACGTTCTGTGCGCAGGCCGCCGGGATGACGGCATGCCGCATGGGAGCGGCCCGGGGGTTTCTCTGCCTGGGCGGGCTCCGGCGGGTCAGCCGGCCGGGGCCGCACCGGCGCGCTTGAGCTGCGCCGACAGGTGCGGCTGCAGCGGCTGGCCGACCGCGGCCAGATCGAAGGCGTAGGCCAGGTCCTCGCCGACCAGCGCGTACAGCCGGTGGCCGGCGGTCACTTCCTTGGCCGAGGCGGTGCGGGCGACGATGTCGGTCGCCATCTCGATCTTCGTCCCGGTGACCTCACCGAGATAGACCTCGGTGACCCCGGTCGGGTGGGCCAGCAGGACCTCGATCTTGCCGTCCGGCCGGGGCCGCCAGAAGCCGGTCTCCATCGCCAGCGGCCGGGCCGGGTAGCCGTTGGCATCCAGCAGCCAGCTGCGGCTGACGTAATAGAGGTACGGCTTGCCGTTGTGGCTGAACGTGATTTCCTGGCCGAACTGGAAACTCTCGATCGTCGGGTAGCCGCCCACACCGGCGCCCTCCCACCTGCCCAGCAGGAAGCGGAGCGGGGCCAGGTCGGGATGCGGCTCCGGGAGGTCCTCAGCCATCGGACGGGTCCTGCTCCCGGGCGGCTGTCCCGTCCTTGGCGGCTGTCCCGCTGACCCGGTAGAGCCGCACCGCCATCAGGCCGCACGCACCGGCGGCGGCCGCGAAGGCGGCGACCAGCAGGACGCCACTGACCATTCCCTGCATAGCCACGAAGTCTACGCATGCCCGTCCGCCGCGCCCGGTAGCGGCGCGGATAGGCCCGGCCGTCCGGTGCGGTTATTGTTCGGGGGTGGCTGCCCGAAACCTCGTCATCAAGGTCACCGCCGGCAAGGACCAGCCCGAGCGCTGCGGCCAGGCGCTGACCGTGGCCGCCACCGCGGCAGCCAGCGGCATCGGCGTGTCGCTGTGGCTCACCGGTGAGGCCTCCTGGCTGGCTCTGCCCGGCCGGGCCGCGGACATCGACCTGCCGCACTCACCGCCGCTGGCGGACCTGCTGGCCGGCGTGCTGGCCACCGGGACGGTGACACTGTGCACCCAGTGCGCCGCCCGCCGCGGGATCGAGCCAGGCGATGTCATCGACGGGGTCCGGATCGCCGGGGCAGCGACCTTCGTCGCCGAGATCACCGCCGGTGAGACCCAGGCCCTGGTGTACTGACCGGCCCGGCGGCCGCGGCGGGCACAGCCGCCAGCCGCTGCCCCCGCAGCGCCTCGGTCCACGCTTCTTCCTCCGGCCGCAGCGGCGGCAGCTGCCCGACCGCCCAGGCCAGCAGCAGGTCAGCCAGGCCCGGGTTGCGGACGAGCACCGGCCCGTGCAGGTAGGTGCCGATGATCCGGCCAGCGAAGGCGCCCTCGGTGCCGTCACCGTTGCCCACCCCGGCCACGACCCGGGCCAGCGGCGCCACCCCCGGCCCGCGACGGGTGGTGCCCTGATGGTTCTCAAAGCCAGTCAGCCGGGGCACCCCCAGCGACCGGTCCACATCGGCGATGATCTCGCCCACGCCCCGGCGCCGCCCGCGGCCGCTGCGCAGGTCGAGGATCTCCAGGCCGGGCAGTGGCTGGCCGTCGTCGCCGCCGAACTCGCTGCCCAGCAACTGGTAGCCGGCGCACACGGCGAAGATGACCGCCCCCTGCCGGGCCGCCGCCGCGAGCCCCCCGTCGGCCCGCAGCCGGCGTGCGGCCAGGATTTGCGGCAGGTCCTCGCCGCCGCCCATCAGGTAGATGTCGCCCTGCCTGGGCACCGGCTGGTCGGCGTTCACCAGCACCGAAGCCACTGAGATGCCGCGCAGCCGGGCCCGCCGCTCCAGCACCAGCAGGTTGCCCCGGTCGCCGTAGGTGCTGAGCAGGTCGGGATAGACCCAGACCAGCCGGAGCGCGCTCGCCCCCTGGTCGTGCGGGCCACTGGCGGCCTGCCTGCCCGTCATGTCAGGCCGCCCGGCCCAGCACGGCCCGGATCTGCTGGAAGGCCGTGTAGTTGGCGATCACGTCGAGCCGGGCACCGGCCACCCGGCCCACCGCGTCATCCACGCTCTCGGCCAATTCGAACGGCACCTGGTCGGCTTCCAGCCGGACCGCCAGGTCCAGCCGCCGTTCCCCGGCGGCGAACACCGGCCGGCCGCGCAGCACCCGGTAGTCCACATCCCACAGCCAGGAGGTGTCCCGGCCGTCCGGCTCCTGCGCGTTGACCGACAGCAGCACCGGCACCGGCGGCTGGTCCAGCACGTCGAACGCCTCCAGCCAGCCGGCCGGGTTCTTGGCCAGCAGCAGCCGTACCTGCCGCCCGTGCCGTTCCACCTGTGTGTAGCGGCCAGCCACGGACGTCACCTCACGCAGCCGTGGCAGCGCCTGTGCGGCGTCCACGCCGAATTCCTCGGCCACCGCCAGCGCCACCACCGCGTTGGCACGGTTGGCCTGGCCGGGCAGGGTCAGCGCCAGGTCGTGCACCCGGCCCCGGGAGTCGATCACCGAACTGCCGTCCAGCACCCACCGGGCCGGCGGCCGCGCGAACTCACATTCGCCGCACCGCCAGCCAAGCTCGTCCCGGGACAGGTGGGAGCCGCATTGCGGGCAGCACCAGGAGTCCTCGTGCCAGCGCTGGCCGGCCGCCACCCAGATGACGTCCGGGGCCGCGCCCGCCGCCCAGGCGATCAGCGGGTCGTCGGCATTGGCTACCACCCGGCAGCCAGGCGCGGCCGCCAGCGCCTCCCGCCAGCGCCGTGCCACCAGCCAAATCTCGGCCGCCCGGTCCATCTGGTCCCGGCTGAGGTTCAGCAGCGCCACCACCCGGGCCTGGGTCGCCGTCAGCACCGCCGGCAGGTACTTCTCATCGGTTTCCAGCACGGCCAGCGGCGCGTCGGGGGCCTGCCCGAGCGCCGCGGCCAGGCCAGCTTCCATGTTGGCGCCGAACGCGTTGCTGGCGACCTCCTGGCCGAGCGCCCCGAGCGCGGCGGTGATCAGCCGGGTGGTGGTGGTCTTGCCGTTGGTGCCGGTGACCAGCACCACCCGGCGGCCCGCGGCCAGCAGGCCGAGCAGGTCCGGCTCCACCCGCAGCCCGATGACCCCGCCAATCACCGATCCATCACCGCGGCCGGCCAGGCGTGACATCCGCCCGGCGGCGCCACCCAGGGTGGTCGCCACCCGCGCCCGCAGCGGAAGCTTGCCCATGGCCAGTGATGCTATCCGGCCCCCTGAAATCGATCCGCTCATCGGCCGGGCAAGCAGGACATCAGCGGAAACGGCCGATCAGGGAACGGGTCAGTAACTCATCCGGGAAAGCGGAGCCACGGCGGCGTGGCAGGCAGCCAGGTGACAGGCCGGGGGTGGCACGGCAGCCTGTGACCCGAGTTCGGCCACGCTGGTGCGCAACTCAGCTGGCGCTGTCGATCGCTTCGGGGGCTTGGCGCGCTTCGCCGGGTAGGGGACGGGCTTGTCTCGATCGGGGCTCGCGCTACAGCCCTCCGAGCAGGTCGCGGAGCGCACCGGTGTAGGTGTCGAGCGCGGCGCGGCCGTGGCTGGTGAGCGCGATCGAGGTGCGCGATGCTCTCCCGTTGCCGGTCGTCTCGCTGTTGAGGTAGCCGGCCTCCTCGAGCTTGCGCAGGTGGGTGATCAGGTTGCCGGGGGTCAGCCCGAGCACGTCCTGTAGGCGGGTGAAAGACAGGCTGGCTCCTTCGGGGAGAGCGGCCAGCGTGGCGACGATCCGCAGCCGCGCTGGGGCGTGGATCACCGGGTCGAGCGAGTCGGCAGTCATGCCTGCAGTGACAGGCGGCGATGCCGCATGGAGTCCGCTGCGGCGTAGCCGACCATGCCGATGAACAGGCCAATCCCCGCTGCCAGCCACGCCCCACTCGGCCCCACGAACGCGGCCACAACCCCTGTGATCACTACCGCGAGCGCGGCACCGAACTGCCGCCAGTCGCCCTTGCTCGCGGCGATCCCCAGCACGGTCGTGCCGACGATGATCAATGGCGCCGCCGCCGGGATCACCCCGTAGACGATCGCATTGCTGGCGCCATAGTGCTTCATCGCGCCCTGCAGCACGGGGCTGCCTAGCACGAACGACACCAGGATCGCGACCCCCTCGACCTGCTGCTGTCTCAACGGCGGCCCGCTGACGCCGGCGGTCGCGCGCCGGTAGACCTTCACCGACGCCGCGATCGCGAATGCCACCGCTGCGTACACCAGCGCGACCACGCCGAGGTTCGGGCCCTTGTATGGATGCTGTCCACGGGTCGAGAGCCACAGCGCCCCATAGGCGACAAGGATCACGGCGCCCATGACCGCGGTAATCCACAGCGGGTTCAGATTGAACTGCCGCTGCGCCTCCTGCTGGGTCTGAGCGAGCAGCCGCGCCGCCTCGCGCGGATCGAGCCCGTCGCCGTCGTCGGCTCTCGTGGCCTGATCGATGTCGTGTGGTCCGTCCATGGCGCTGCTCCCTCTAATTGCTTTGTGATGCAAAGCTAATATACTTTGCCGTCCAAAGTCAAGGTGCTCCCGCCCCCCGCCGGACGGCGCCCCATGGAATGCCGGCCCGCCAGGGTCGTCAGCGGCAAGCGGCGGTCACGGCTGGCGTTGCCCGTCGTGGGGTGTCCGCCGACTGCCCCGGCCGGGACCCTTGCGCACGTGGCCCTGCTGGAATCGATCCGCCCGCCCGCCGGGTAAACGGGGCATCAGCGGAAAATGACCGGTCAGGGAACTGTCAGTTAACTCATCCGGGAAATGGGGAGCCACGGCGGGAGGGCAGGCCGCCGGGTGACAGACCGGGAGTGGCACGGCAAACTGTGACCTGATATCACGGGCCGCGCCAGGGAGCGGGGGATCGGCGATGGGGGCGGAAAGCGCCGCTGCGGCGACTCCACTGACGGCGGAGGAAGGCCGGCTCGCGCAGGCGCGGGACGGTGTCCCCTGGCGCCGCTGGGGACCTTACCTGCGCGAGCGGCAATGGGGCACGGTCCGGGAGGATTACAGCGACGACGGCGACGCCTGGTCGTATTTCAGCCACGATCAGGCCCGGTCCCGCGCCTACCGGTGGGGTGAGGACGGCCTCGCCGGGATCAGCGACGACAAGCAGCGGCTGTGCCTGGCGCTGGCGCTGTGGAACGAGCGGGATCCGATCCTGAAAGAGCGCCTGTTCGGGCTGACGAATGCCGAGGGAAATCACGGCGAGGATGTCAAGGAATATTACTTCTACCTCGACAACCTCCCGACCCACAGCTACCAGCGCTGGCTGTACAAATACCCGCAGGCAGAATTTCCCTACAACGAGCTGGTAACCGTGAACCGGGCCCGGTCGCGGCAGGAACTTGAGTACGAGCTCCTTGATACGGGCGTTTTCGACGGCGGCCACTACTTCGATGTCGAGGTGGAGCACGCGAAGGCCGGCCCGGAGGACATCATCTGCCGGGTCACGGTGCACAACAGAATCCGGCCGGGACGCGGCGCTGCACGTGCTGCCCACGCTGTGGTTCCGCAATACCTGGTCCTGGGGGACGGCGGAGCCCCGGCCCCGGCTCTGCCGCGACCAGGCCGCCCACCCGGTCATCCGGGCGGAGCACCACGAGCTTGGCCGGTTCTACCTGCACGCCCAGCCGGGGGCTGGCCTGCTGTTCTGTGAGAATGAGACGAACACGGCCCGGCTGTGGCAGGCCGGGAGCAGCCCGCGCTTCCCCAAGGATGGCATCGGTGAGCACATCCTGCATGGTGCGGAAACGGTCAACCCCGGCGGCGAGGGGACCAAGGCGGCAGCCCACGTCCGGCTCCAGCTGCCGGCCGGGGGGAACGCCGCCGTCCTGGTCCGGCTCACCCGGGCCGCCCCGCGGGAACTCGTGGCGCCCTTCGCCGGCGCCAGCGAGCTGATCTTGGCGCGGCGGGCCGAAGCGGACGCGTTCTACGACGCCATCACCCCGCCCGCGGTGAGCGGCGACGCCAGGGCGGTCATGCGCCAGGCACTGGCCGGGATGCTCTGGTCCAAGCAGTGCTACTACTTCGATGTCAACCTATGGCTGCGCGAGCGCGGCGCTCACCCGCTGCGGGCGCCGGTGCGGCGGGGAAGCCGCAACGAGTCGTGGTTCCACATGTTCAATCACGACGTCGTCTCCATGCCGGACAAGTGGGAGTACCCCTGGTACGCGGCCTGGGACCTGGCGTTCCATTGCATCCCGCTGGCCATGGTGGACCCTGACTTCGCCAAGGGCCAGATCGACCTGATGCTGTCCCAGGGCTACCTGCACCCGACCGGCCAGATGCCCGCCTATGAGTGGAACTTCGGCGATGTGAACCCGCCCGTGCACGCCTTCGCCGCCCTGTTCCTGCAGAACCTGGAGACCGACCTCGGCCTGGAGGATCCGGCCTTCCTGCGCGAGGCGTTCGCCCGCCTGCTGCTGAACTTCACGTGGTGGGTGAACCGCAAGGATCCCAGCGGCCGCAACGTGTTCGAGGGCGGGTTCCTCGGCCTGGACAACATCGGGGTGTTCGACCGCAGCGCGGAACTGCCCACCGGCGGCCGGCTGGAACAGGCGGACGGCACCGCCTGGATGGCAATGTTCAGCCAGAACATGCTCGAACTGGCGCTGGCCCTGCTGGCGCAGGACGAGAGCTACACCGAGTTCGTGCTCAAGTTCGTGGAACGGTTCTTCTGGATCGCGGCCGCCATGGACCCTATCGGCGAGCATCCCGACGAGATGTGGGATGAGGAGGACGGGTTCTTCTACGACGTGCTCCGGCTGCCCGACGGCACCGGCACCAGGATCAAGGTGCGGTCCCTGGTCGGCCTGCTGCCCCTGTGCGCGGCGACGGTGATCGAGGCCGACGTGATCGAGCGCCATCCGCGGATCGCGGAGAATGTCCGGCTGTTCCTGCGGCGCAACCAGGACCTGCTGGCCAACATCGCCGACCCGCTCGTTCCTGGCGCGCATGGGCGCCGGCTGCTGTCGCTGGTAAACGAGGACAAGCTGCGGCGCATCCTGGCCCGGATGCTGGATGAGGAGCGCTTCCTGGGCCCGCACGGCATCCGGTCCATCTCCCGCTGGCACCTGGCGCACCCGTACACGCTGGACGTGGCGGGCGTCCGGCACGAGGTGCGCTATGAGCCCGCAGAATCGGCCAGCGGCATGTTCGGCGGCAACTCCAACTGGCGCGGGCCGGTCTGGTTCCCGGTGAACATGCTGCTGATCCGCGCCCTGATCCAGCACTACCGGTACTACGGCGACAGCCTGAAGGTCGAGTGCCCGACCGGCTCCGGCACGATGATGACGCTGTTCGAGGTGTCGCAGGAGCTATCCCGCCGCCTGATCGCGACCTTCCTGCGGGACGGCGCCGGGCAGCGCCCGGTCTACGGCGGGACGAAGCTGTTCCAGGCCGACCCGCACTGGCGTGATCACATCCTCTTCTACGAGTACTTCCACGGTGACAACGGAGCGGGCCTGGGAGCGTCCCACCAGACGGGCTGGACCGGCCTGGTGGCCCGGCTGATCCAGGGCGCCGGCCAGTTCGACGCCTCCGCGGTGCTGAATGACCCGCACTGGCCGATGGCCCGGCCCTACCGCCGCCCCCGGCCGGGGCCAGGGGAACAGGAGCGTACCGATGCCTGAGGGGCTGAACCCGATCGAGGCCGGCAAGAAGCTGCACGAGCACGGTGAGGCGGCGCAGGAGCAGAAGCAGGAGGGGCAGGCAGGCGGCGCCGGCAAACGCGGCCGCCGGCATTCCCGGATCGTGCAGATCGGGGAAGCGGTCCTGCTGGCGCTGGTGACGATCACCGCGGCCTGGGCCGGGTACTCGGCGGCGAAGTGGGGCACGGCCTCCCGGATCGACATCGCCCAGTCGTCCACCCTGCGCAACCTGGCGACCCGGGACGACCTCACCGCCAACACACTGCGGAATTTCGATGCCGCGACCTTCAACGCCTGGTTCATCGCCTGGACCCTGAACAGCCCGCAGAAAGAGGCCGTCGCGGTGCGCCGGTTCCGGCCCGCGTTCCGGGTGGCTTTCAACGCGTGGATGGCGACCAACCCGCTGCACAACCCCAACGCGCTGCCCGGCCCGACCTACATGCCGCAGTACAAGCTGCCAGCCCAGACGCAGGCCAACACCCTCGACAACGCCGCCAGCGCGAAGTTCGCGGCCGGCAACAACGACGGGCTCGTCAGCGACAATTACGTCCGGATCACCGTCTTCCTGGCGGCCGTGCTGTTCCTGGTCGGGATTGGCAGCTCGTTCCAGCTGCTCGGCGTGCGTTACGCCCTGGTCGCGTTCGGCTCGGTGCTGCTGGTGCTGTCGGTCGTGCTGATCCTGCGTCAGCCCCCGCCGCCGGCCTGAGCGGCGGTTCAGCGCTGCCCCGGCGGTTCCTGCCCGTCGCCGGGGTGGCCGGTGAGGAACCGGCGGGGCCAGGACAGTACGGCCGGCAGCCAGTCTCCGGCGGCCAGCTGGGCAGCCACCTGCCCCAGCTGGCGGGCGGGGGGCAGGCCGACGGCGGCGGTAGCCAGGTCGGCGGTGAAGCCAGCCTGGTCGTCATCACCGAGCAGGGCCGTCCAGGCGGGCCACCGGTTGGCCGCCAGTTCCGGAGACAGCGGATGGCGGCGCAGCGCGGCCAGCCGCTGCCCGGCCGTTATGCCCGGCCAGGCGGCCAGCCCAGGCAGGGCGAACCGCAGCGGCGGGGCCGGGCCGGCTGGCTCCGGGCCGCCGCCGGCCAGCGGCGACACCCGCTCCATCTCATGCAGCCAGCGCAGCTGCCCGATGACCCAGCCCGGGCCGGGCCGCTCCCCCGCGCCGGCCGCTCCCCGGGCCGGGCCCACCGGCCAGCCACCGCCGGGCCATGACCGCCACCGCCGCCAGCAGCGCACCGGGGTCATAGCTGGCCCGCAGCGCCAGCGCCCGCACCCCCACCGCCTGGTCCAGCACGCTGGCCAGCACACACTCCTCCGCTCGCCGGCCCAGCCCCGGCCACCAGCCGGCCAGCGCAGCCGGGACCGCGGGCAGGCCCCGGCCCGTCAGGAAGGCCAGGACCAGCGTCTCCGCCCATAGCCGCAGCCACACCGGCCCGGCCGCGGCCGCCGTAGCGGCCAGTTCGGCCTCGCGCAGTTCCAGCAGCGTGCACGCCCGGTCACCGGCACACACCGGCCCGCACCCCCGGCTGCGCCGCCCCGCTAGCGGCGGTGCTGGCCCCGGTCCCGGCAGCGCCCGCTCCCGGTCCGCGCCGTAGGGCACCCGCACCCGCACCGGCCGGTCCATCCCATCGGCGAACACCGCCGCCACCCCTGGCAGCAGCGACACCACCGCCCGCGACTGGCCCTCGTCCAGGTTCATCGCCGCCCCCACCAGCGCCCGGTCATCGGCGGCGGGCAGCCGGTGCACCACCTTCAGCGCCGTGTTCTTCACCGCATCGGCCACCAGCTTGGCCGGGATCTGCTCAGCGATCACCAGCCCCACCCCATAGGCCCGGATCTCCGCCAGCAGCCCGGCGAACAGCTCTACCGCATGCCCGCTGGCCCGCCCTTCCCGGCCCGCCCGCAGCAGCCGGTGCGCCTCCTCGATCACCAGCACATGACCCAGCCCCGCCACCGGTCCCGCCCGCGCCCGCAGCCGCAGGTGCTCCACCACCCGCACCACCAGCGTCCCCATCACAAACGCTTTGTCCTCGTCATTGGCCACGTCCTCGATGGCGAGGATGACGTTGCGCCGCAGCAGCGCGGCCACGTCGCCGGGATGGCCGCCCTCGAAGAAGCGCCCGGCGGAGCCGACCCGCAGCGAGCGCAGCCGGACGTCCACGAAACCGCGCACGTCCGCCCGCAGCTGGGGGCCATACCCCACCTCCTCGATCACCGCCAGCGCGGCCCGCTGCAGCTGGGCCAGGGTGGGGATGACCGGCCCGGCCACCGCCCCCGGCACCCGGCCGCCGGTGACCGCGTCCCAGCCGCAGTCGCGGTACACCCGCTCCAGCGCCTGCGACATGATCTGCGGGAAGGGCTCGTCGGCGTCGAACGCGGCCAGGAACAGTGCGCGCACCATGTCGATGTGGGCCTGGACCGGGTAGCCGGGCTCGGGCGCGAGCGGGTTGACCGAGAACGGGATGGCCGCCGGATTCCGCCGGGTTGATCACGGTGACGGTGCCCGCCCCGGCCAGCCGGCCCGCCATGGCCGCGTACTCCGATTTGACCGGCTCGATCACCAGCCAGGGCAGCCCGGCCAGCGTCAGCTGTTCCAGCAGATGCCGGACGGTCTGCGACTTGCCAGCCCCGGTCGCACCCACGACCAGGGCGTGCCGGTTCAGCGTCGGCAGCGGGATCGCGAACTCGCCAACCGGCCGGTCCAGCCCGTCCAGGATCGCCCCCAGGCTGACCGTGGCCTCGCCGGGCACGGCCTCGCCCCGCCCGGCCGCGCCGGTTCCCACCTCGCTGGTCAGGTCGAAGTGGCTGGTGCCGGTGATCCGCAGCCCGGGCATCTCCTGCCGGGGCAGACCGCACAGCGCGGCCAGAACCCCGGCGGTGGCCGGGAACGGGGCTTGCGCGCCGGTCACCGGGTCGGCCGAACTCTGGCGCAGCGCCGCGGCCAGCCGGACCGGCAGCTGGCCGGTGACCAGCCGGTACGGATGATGGCCCAGCCCCGCCGAGCCCACCAGCACCGGCGCCAGCCGGGCAAGCTCGGCACGGGTGGCCGCACCCACCATGACCCGCACCTGCCACAGTCCCGCGTCCCGGAAGGTGTCGAGTTCGGCCAGCCGGTGGGCGGCACGTTCGGCCTCGAACCGGGACTGTTCCTCGTCGTGGCGGCGCAGCACATTCACCTCGGTGCGCAGTCCGGCGATCTGCGCATCGAGCGGGCCGGCCGGTTCGGCGGCCACCAGCCAGCCGAACGGCCGGCCCAGCTGCGCGAGGAGGGACGACTCGAACAGCCCTGGCGGCCCGGGCTCCGAACCGGGCACGCCCGGCTCACCGGGCACAGTGGGCCTGGCGAAGGCGGCGGGGGTGGTGGCCAGCGGGAGAGCCGGGCGGGCGGGGCAGAGCACCCAGACCAGGCTGTCCCAGGCCGCGAGCCAGCCGGGCGGCGGCGGGCCACCGCGCGCGCCCGGCGGAAACAGCAGCGCCCGGCCTGGCCCGGCGGGTGAGCCCGCGGCCCAGGCTGGCCCGGGGGGCAAGCCCGCAGCCCGCACTGGCCCGGCGGGAGCTACTGCCCCCGCCGATCCCGGCCCGGCGGCAGGCTCATCCCCGGCCCGGCCCGGCTCAGTGGCGGGTAAATCGCTGGCCGGCCCGGCTCGGCGGGCGCGGCGTTCGTGATCAGCTCCAGCGGCGCGCCGGCGCCACGGCAGAGCCAGCCGGTCACGAACGGGCGGCCCTGGCTGGCAGCGGCCAGCACCGCGGGCAGCACGCTGACGTAGTCCTGCTCCGCCGCCCCGGCCGGCCAGCCGGCCGGGATGGAGGCGACCCGGAACCACGGGCCGGCCGTTTCCTCACCCAGCACCGGGATCACCGTCACCGACCCGCGCATGTCAGCCTGGCCGCCAGTCCAGCGGCTCGGGGGGCGGGCCCAGGTTGGGCGGAGGCCGGCCCTGCTCCGATCGCCAGCTCACCGGGGCCGAGGGCGGCGGCACCGGATCAGGCCAGGTGGTGACCGGCCCGGACGGCTGGGCGGCGGCCGCCTCAGCCAGGCTCACCGGGCTGGCCGAGGGCAAGGTAAGGATCGCCGGGTTGGCGTCGGCCAGCACGACCTGGCGCCCGTCCGGCGCGGCGTAGCTGACGATCACCGCGCTGGGCGGAAGCTGCTGCAGTTCATGCGGCTCAACCAGGAACTCGCGGGACCGTTGCGCGCTGCGGGCCAGCGACTCGTTCACCCCGATCGCGGCCGACGTGCTCACCCCCCACGATGTGCTGGCGCTGATCCCCGCCGTGATCGACTCCGAGGCGCTGGTGCCGGCCGAACTGCTCCGTTCGGCGCTGGCCGACCCGGTACGCGCCGCGAACGGGGCCAGGCTGGCGCGGGAGTTTCCGCGGCCCCGGCTGTGCCCGGTGGTCTGGCTGGCCGAGACCGAAACGGCCAGCGAGTCGGCGGTGCCCACCGTGCTGGTGTAGGACCATCCGGAGGTACCGGTCACCGAGGCGCCCACGGTGTCGGTGAGCTGGCTGAGCACGAACCGGTATTCGGTCCCGATCTGCTCGCTGGCGGCCTTGGCCTCGTCGGCGTTGCCCAGCCGCATGATGGCGACGGCCGCGTTCCCGCGCCCGAGCCTCTCCCTGACCGGGGCTGGCATCGACCGGTAGACGAGGACCAGCCCGGCCCGGGCGGTCTCGCAAGCGTCGCACAGGCGGTCGATCACCTCGCCGCCGAGCCGGTCGGCACCGGCCACGCAGAGGGTGTGCCGCCAGGGCGCTCCCGGCGGGGCCTGGCGCAGCAGGTGGGCCAGCGACACGGTGAGGTAGCTGGCAAGCATCCGGTGGGCGGGATCGGTCCCGCCCCGGTCGAGTGCGATCACCCGCAGCGCGCCGTGCGGGAGCGGCACCGGCGCCGATCCGAGCGGTTCCAGCGGGTGCAGCCGCGCTTCCATCGCCCAGGCCCGCTCGGTCACCACCCGGTCGGTGGCACCACGCCCGTACAGGCCGGTGATGTGGTCCAGCTGGGCGGCGGTGAGCAGGCCGCGCCCGATGTCCGCGCGTGAGTCGCCGACCTGGCCGAGGGCGCGCAGCCCGGCCAGCACGTTCGCGATCCCGGCAGCTTGCGCCCAGCACCTCCAGGACGCGGGCCAGGATCGCGTGGTCGGGCGCCGGGTCGGCCGCGCCGCCCACGGCTGGACTGGCCGCCGCGGCGGCGGCCAGCACGTCGGCCAGCAGCCCGGCCGGCATGCCCACCCCGAGATCGAGCCGGGGCAGATCCCCCGGCAGCACCCAGACCAGGGGCAGGACCCCCAGGTCCGGCGCCAGCGCCGCGAGATCGCGGCCGGCCGCGCCGCCGGACAGGTCGAGCAGGGTGACCTCCCCGCCAGCCGCCAGCCGGGCCGCGGCGACGGTGGTCAGCAGGGCCGACCAGCCGGCCTGGGTGCCTCCGGCCACATCCACCCGGTCGATCCGGTCCGGCAGCGCGACCGGATACCACAATGGCTGCCGGGCGAACACCTGCTGCTGTGCCTGCCAGTCCCGGAACAGCCGGGCGTGGCCGTCCAGCCGGCCGGTCAGCAGGCGTTCCTGCGCGCCACGGGCGGCGGTGACGCGGCGCTCTTCGGCTGTGATGGTGGCCCGCAGGTCCTGGCGGCCACGCCAGACGGCCCACCCGCACCGGCTGGCCAGCCCCGCCAGCACGGCCGCACCGGACGTGGCCAGCCATGGGCTGACCAGGCCCGCCAGGCCACCGGCCAGCACCGGCGCGAGCAGCGCCAGGCAGGCGCCGGCCGCCAGCCGCCAGTACCGGCTCAGCAGCCGTTCCTCCCGCCGCTGGGCAGAGAGCCAGCCGGGATGCAGCCGTTCCGGCTCGGGCGGGACCGGGCGCCGGGGTGGCGGGCCGGGGTCTGGCTGCGCGGGTGCGTACTGCCAGCCGAGATAGACCCGGCCCGGCTCGAACACGAGGTGGCCGTCCGGGCGCCCGCCGGTCACCGGAGCCGGTCCCGGCGCAGCTGGCCGCCTGCCCATGCGGGCGCGTTCGGCCAGGGCGGCGCCCCCGGCGCGGCCGCTGGGGCCGCGGCGGGCGGGGCATCCGCCGGTGCGGGCGGAGCACCCGCCGGTGCGGGCAGAGCATCCGCCCGTGCGGGCGGGACCGCCTCCGACGATGGGCTGCCCATCCCGTCACCTGGGGAGGCGGGGGCCTGGCGCCTGGCGGCCCGGGGCGGGCCAGGCGGCGGCCCGGCCCGCCCGCGAGGACCAGCCCGCCGACCGCCCGGCCCTGGCTGCCGCGCGACCGGGATACGGGCCGGGACGCTGACGGCCCGTGACACCACCCCGCCGGTGATGCCGGGCCGGATGAGGACGAACTCGCCGGCCGGCAGTGCACACATGGCCTCGCTGGTGACGACCGGCGCCCAGTACGTCCCGGGCGGCGCGGCCATGGGCAGCGCGGCGTCCCTTGGCCCAGCGGCCATCATCCCGGCCGATCCAGGGCCGGCGGCCGCCAGATGCTGGCCGGCCGATCCCGGCCGGCGGGCACCAGATGCTGGCCGGTCAGCCCGGCCAGCTGGCTGGCCAGCGCGCCGTCCGCCAGCCGGTGGACGACCAGCAGGCCTGGCCTGGCCAGGCCGGCCGCCGCGGCCGCCGAGGTGGTGCTGAGCACGGTCGCCAGCCCGGCCCCCGCGCCCGCGCTCACCAGCGCGGCGAGCGCGTGCAGGTCGGCGGTCTCGCACTGGCTGAACCAGGCCAGCCCGTCACCTCCCGTCCCTGTCTGGCCCAGCCCGTCGGCAAAGGCGGCGAGGTCCCTGGCCACCAGGCTGGCGATGATGCCGGCCACCGGCCCGTGCGTGGCCCGGTCGAGTGAGAACAGCACCACTCCGCGCCGCCGGATGACCGAGGGCAGGCTGATCCGGCTGCCGTCCCCCGGCGGGGCCCCGCCCAGCCACCGGCCGAGCGGGGAAGCGCGCACGCCGGCCAGCTGCCCGGCTAAGCCGCTGGCGGCAGCCGGGTCCGCCGCCAGCCGGGCGGCGCTGGCCGCGACCCGGGCAGCCAGCCCAGCCCGGTCCGGCCAGTAACCCGGCACCCGGGCCATCCTGGCCTGGAGCGCGCCAGGGCGCAGCAGCGCCACGACGTCGTCGAGCACGGCCCGGCCGTCGTCCGCGGGCACCGCCCCAGCCACGGCGAAGATGTCGGCCAGCACGGACTGGCTGGCCTGCCGGACCGTTCCCGGCTGGCCAGCCCAGTCGATCATGCCCACGGCCAGGGCCGTGTTCCGGGCCGGGTCGCCGGCTGGAAACGGTTCGTAGCAGCCAGGCCCGGCCGCCGTGAACGTCAGCAGCGGGGCACCGGCCGCGGCGGCCGCCGCGGCCAGTAACCCGGGCAGCCCCGGGCCGGCCGCCAGGTCCACCACGATCACCGGTTTGCGGAGCCGGATCGCGGCGTGGGCCAGCTGGCCGGCTGCGCCGGTGACATCCGCCCGGGCAGCGCCGGTGACCAGGACGCCACGCTCCGCCTCCGCCCAGCCGATCACGGCAGGCCGCCCGGTGGCGGGCACGACCCCCAGGCAGGTCCCGGTCCGGCTGAGCACACCGCCGGAGCGGATGCAGGCCGCCGTCAGCCACCGCCGGCTGGTCACCACCAGCCCGGGGCGCGGGGCGGGCAGCCGCCACTCGTCGGTATGCAGCCAGTCCAGCCACCAGGCCACCGCCGCCAGGCCGGCGGCGAGGATGAGGCCGGCCGGGAGCTGGCCGGGGAACCAGCTGACCTGGCGGGCGGGCAGGCTGCCCAGCTGAGCCAGCCGCGCCGGGGCCGGCAGCGGGCGGGTGAGCAGGCCGGTCAGCGCCCGTGGGGCGGCGGTCAGCCCGGCCAGGGCGGCAGCCGGCCCGATGACGAGGGCCCAGACCAGGCCACCGATGGCGGGTATGGCCAGCCAGACCGGCCGCCAGCGGGTGAGCTTCCCGGCCACATAGAAAGCGACCGTCAGCGCCAGGGTGATCTGGGCGAGCAATAAGCCTGCCAGCAGTGCCAGCAGGCTCAGCGCGGCGGTGATCTCACGGCGGCGGGGGGTGCCCGGCGGGATGAGGTAACGCGCCCGCCGTGGTGCGCGCTGCCGGGCGGATAACAGAACGGCAGACATAGTGCGTCCAGGCTCCCAGCCGGGATGGTGCGTGTCCAGCCGGTCGCCGGAACCGGGTCAGATGGCTAGTTCCACCCGCGTGACCTGGCCGTATCCGGCGGTCACCGGCTCGTCCCTGGCCTGGCTGCCTGGCGCGAGCACCCGCACGGTCCAGCCGCCGGGCGCGGCGAAGAAACGGAACCCGCCGTCCGCGCCCAGCGGGACCTCGGCCACGAACTCACCGCCGCTGTCGAGCAGCCGGGCGTACCCGGTGGTCACCGGGGCGCCGGCCCGGCGCACCCGGCCCTCGACGATGGCCTCGCCCGCGGCGGCCGCGGTGAGGGCCGCCCCGCCGGCGGGCGCCCCGCAGCCAGACGGCGCGGCCGGGGCCCCGCCAGGCTGGCCAGCCGCCTGCGCGGCCGCGCTCACCGGGGCTCCCCCAGCTCGATGGGCACTCCCACCAGCGACCCGTATTCGGTCCAGGAGCCGTCGTAGTTCTTCACGTTCGGCTGCCCGAGCAGTTCGTGCAGGACGAACCAGGTGTGCGCGGACCGCTCGCCGATCCGGCAGTAGGCGATGGTGTCCTTGCTGAAGTCCAGCCCGGCCCCGGCATACAGGGCCCGCAGTTCCGCGTCTGGCTTGAAGGTGCCGTCGTCGCTGGCGGCCCTGGACCAGGGCACGTTGCGCGCGGTGGGGATGTGCCCGGGACGTTGCGCCTGCTCCTGCGGCAGGTGCGCGGGCGCAAGCAGCTTGCCGGTGAACTCATCCGGCGACCGCACGTCGATCAGGTTCTGCTTGCCGATCGCGGCGACCACCTCGTCACGCATCGCCCGCAGCGACCCATCCTGCGCGCTGGCCTGGTAGGACGTCCGTGGCCGGTCCGGGACCGCGGTGATCAGCTCGCGCGAGTCCAGTTCCCACTTCTTGCGGCCGCCATCCAGCAGCCGCACCCGCTGGTGCCCGTACAGCCGGAAGTACCAGTACGCGTACGCGGCGAACCAGTTGTTGTTACCGCCATAGAGCACCACCAGGTCGTCGTTGGCGATGCCCCGCTCGGACAGCAGCTGCTCGAACCCGTCCCGGTCGACGAAGTCGCGGCGGACCGGGTCCTGCAGGTCCTTGCGCCAGTCCAGCCTGATGGCGCTGCGGATGTGGCCCTTGTCGTAGGCGGTGGTGTCCTCGTCCACCTCGACCAGGACCAGCCCCGGGTCGTCCAGGTGCTCTTCCACCCAGTCGGCGTCCACCAGGACGTCAGCTCGGCTCATGCTGCTACCTCCTTGTCGGGCGCGGCTTGGGAGACCCCGCGCCGGCCCGGCCAGATACGCCGGATAAGCACATACATCTCGCAGCCCAGGCACAGGCCGAAGGCGGAGTTGAGGAACGCGGCGGCGAAGGCCAGTGCGGCGCCGGCCATGCCCAGCGCGGTCACCCCGGTTGCGTACCCGATGATGCCAACCGCACTGACGAACAAGCCGACGGCCTGGGCGAAGCGCGGCCCGGCCGGATCCTCCATCTCCCGTGGCGGGCCCAGCCGCGGCCGGACCAGCTTGCGGTAGATCAGCCCGTACGGGGAGTACGCCAGGCCCAGCCCAGCGGTCACCGCGAACACCGCCGCCTGCCAGGCGAACAGCCACACGCTGCCGGTGACCAGCACCACCCCGAGCACAATGGCGGACAGCCCGGCGCTGAACCGCGGTCCCCTGGGATCGATCTGCATCTCGTTGCTACCTCGTGGAGTCCATCGGCTGGGCCGGCCGGCAGGCCTGGCCCGCATGGCGGTGGCTGGCCCGGGAACCCCGGCTGCCTGGCACCGCCGTTTGGCTGCGGGGCGGGTTCAGGCGGACGGGCACCGGGCGGGCCTGCCGCACGGCGCTGCCGACACCCGGCAGTAATCGATGGTGCGCCGCCTGGTCAGCAGCACCCGAACAGGCCGGCCGGGTGGGTGCCCGCGGCCCGCCCGGTCCGCCCTGCTGGCGATGCGCATGCCTGCGATGGTAGGCGGGGCAGCGGCGGCTGTCACCGTCACCGGCTCTCCCCGGTGGTGACCAGGGCCAGCGCCGCGGCCAGGTCAGGCCGGCGCGGCAGGCCAGATGCCCGGCGGGTGATCTGTCCCCGCGGGCCGAGCACCAGGACCGTCGGGGTGCGGCTGATGCCGAGCCGCCGGACCAGATCCATCCGCTCGTCCACGTCGATCTCCACATGCCGGACGCCGTCGGCCGTGCCCGCCACCTCCGCCAGCAGCACCCGGGTCGCCCGGCACGGCGCGCACAGCGCCGACGAGAACTGCACCAGGGTGGCCGCCGGACCCAGCGGCTGGCCCAGGTCGGCCGCGGTCAGCCGGGCGTCCGGCGATTCCCGCAGCCGGCCGCTGTACCAGCGCCAGCCGAACCCCACCGCGGTGGCCAGCACCAGCACCACGCCAAGCACGATCACACCGGTCAGCATGTTGGTCGACAGCACCGTCTGGCCGCCGGGCATTCCCGGGGCGCGGCCCCCGCTGGCCCCCCGGCCTGGCCGCGCTGGTCAGGCGGCATGCACGCTGGCCACCACCTGTCCGGACGCGGTCACCTCGAAGGTGCGCAGCTGCCGGTCGGTCAGCGAGGTGGACACCGGGTACCAGCCCAGGCCGCCCCCGTAGCTCACCCGCCAGCCGCCCAGCACCCAGTGGTGACCGCGGGAGTCGACGACCAGGAACTGGCAGACGGTGCCCGGCCTGATCCCCCAGACCTGCACCTGCATGGTGGTGCCCCACGGCTGGCGCGCATACCGCACCCGCAGCCCCGCCTGGGTCGCCGCGTCGGTGCGGGCGACCGTCTGCCAGTGCAGCACCGGGCCGGCCGCCACCGGCCGCGCCGCGGGCGGGCCGGAGTGCAGCAGTTCGGCCGCGGCGGCACCGGCTCCCAGCGCCAGCACGGCCACCACCGCGGCCGCCGTCAGTTCCCGCCACCGGCGTATCCGGCGCACCTGGGCGGTCCTGGCCAGCGCGGCCGGCAGCAGGTCCGCGGCCGCTGCGGCCAGCGCCGCCTCGTCGGCCGGGTCGTCCGCCACCAGCCGTTCCGCCTCCGCGGTGGGCACCCGCCGCAGCAGCGCGGGCAGTCCGGCCAGCCCAGCCAGTTCCTCCCGGCATTCGGGGCAGCCGGCCAGATGCTCGTCAACCATGGCACGGTCAGCGGGGTCGATGGCACCCAGCACGTAGACGCCGAGCGAGTGCCGGATTGCCCGGCAGCCTGCCGCACTGCTCATGGTGCCAACCCCCTTTCCTCCAGTGCCAGCTTCAGGGCGCGGAGCGCGTAGAAAGCCCGCGACTTGACGGTACCTGCCGGAATGCCGAGCACCGCGGCCGCTTCGGCAACCGACCTGCCCAGGTAGTAGGTCTCCAGCAGGACCCGGCGCTGCTCGGGCCGCAGCGTGGACAGGGCGTCCGCGACCGCCCAGGATTCGAGTACCCGATCCGCCTCGTCGGGGACCGGGATCAGTTCCAGGGCACCCTCCCCGACCTCCTGCGGGCGCGCCCTCCTGGCCCGGTGGGCGTCCACCGCGAGGTTGCGCGCCACCGCGAACAGCCAGGGCCGGGCCGGGCGGTCGGCGATGGCCTCCGGGTGCCGCCAGGCGCGGAACAGCGTCTCCTGCACGATGTCCTCCGCCCGCTGCCGGTCCCCGTCGGTCAGCCGCAGCGCGTACCGCAGCAAGGGGGCAGCATGTTCGGCGTACAGCGCGCGCACCAGCGACTCATCACTGACCCGGTCACCGGGCCAGCCGTGGCCGGGCCCGCTCTGACGCACCACGCTTGTGTCACGGCCAGGGCGCGGGTTCGGTTCATTCCGCGTCATCCGGTGCCCGATCCGGTCAGCCGCCCGCGAACGGCGGCAGGACCTCGATCACGGCTCCGTCATCCAGGCGCACGTCCCCGGGCGGCCGGTGACCGGCCTGCTCACCGTCGATGAGGAAAGAGGACCGGGCCAGCACCGCCGCCAGCTCGGGCGTGCCGGCGTGCCGGGCCCGCACCTGGCTGAGCGCCTCGGCCAGGGTGCAAGCGGCAAGGGTTTCCTCGGCGACCCCGGCGGCGTGCCTGGCGGCCGCCCAGTAGCGCACAGTGACCATGACCACGTCGGCTATTCTCGCTCACATCGGATCCGGGCGACGCTGCCCGCCAGTGACAGTCTGCACGTGCTGACCGGGACGGGGCGGAGGTGGCCGCAGTTTGACGGAGCTTTTGCTGCTCACCAGCGCCACCGATCCGCCCGCGGAGATCGTGCCAGCGCTCGGGCTGCTGCTGCATACGGTACGGGCCGCGCCAGCCGAGATGGCCGCGCTCGACGACTTCCCGGCGGCGGACGCGGTGCTGGTGGATGCGCGCCGGGACCTGGCCCGGGCCAGGGAACTGTGCCGGCTGCTGCGGGACACGGGCCTGGCAGCCCCGGTCATCGCGGTACTGACCGAAGGCGGCCTGGCCGCGGTCACCGCCGACTGGGGAACCGACGACGTGATCCTCAACACTGCCGGGCCGGCCGAGGTGGAGGCCCGGCTGCGGCTCGCGATCGGCCGCCAGGCCAGCCAGGCGCCCATCACGCCGGACGAGATCCGCTCCGGCGATCTGGCCATCGACGAAGCCACCTACTCCGCCCGGCTGCGCAGCCGGGTCCTCGACCTCACCTTCAAGGAGTTCGAGCTGCTCAAGTTCCTGGCCCAGCACCCGGGCCGGGTCTTCACCCGGGCCCACCTGCTGCAGGAAGTGTGGGGGTATGACTATTTCGGCGGCACCCGCACGGTAGACGTGCACGTCCGGCGGCTGCGGGCCAAGCTGGGCGCCGAGCATGAGGGGCTGATCGGCACGGTGCGCAACGTCGGATACCGGTTCGTCCCAGTCAAGCCGGACGAGGGCCGCCGCGGGCGGCCGGGCCAGGCGGCCAGCCCGGAGCCCGGCCAGGAGACCGGGGCGGACGGCGAGGTGACCGGTGCCTGGCCGGGCGAGGTAGCAGGAGCCGGGCCGGGCGAGGTAGCAGGAGCCGGGCCGGGCGAGGTAGCAGGAGCCGGGCCGGGCGAGGTGGACGGAGCCGCGCCGGGCGGGGCCGACGGGACCGGGACAGCCGGGATGGCGCGCCCGCGGCTGCGCCGCCCGCACGACGCAGGTGAGCTGGCCGGCCGGACAGGAGCGGGCCCTGCGCGAGCCGACCGCTGACGCCGGCCCCGGGGGCGGCGACGGCCGCCCGCATGGCACGGCGGGCATCACCAGCCAGGGCACCATCGGCCCGGATGAGGCGGCTGCCGTGCTCGCGCTGGTGGCCGCGGTCACCGCGGCCGACGGCGTCGGGCCCTTGTCGGAGCAGAGCCTGCTGCACATCCGGCATGGCGGCGACCGCGGTGCCCGGAACCTGCTGGCCTGGCGAGACGGCGAACTCGCCGGTTTTGCCCATCTGGACGGCGACGGCCTGGCCGGTGAGCTGGCCGTTCATCCCGCCTACCGGCGGCAGGGGCTGGGCCGGGCACTAGCCCGCGAACTGGCCGCCACGGCCGGCCGGCCGCTGCGGCTGTGGGCTCACGGCGACCTGCCCGCCGCGGCCGCGCTGGCCGCCAGCACCGGGTTTACCCGGGGACGCGGGCTCTGGCAGATGTACCGGCCGCTGGCGGACCCCCTGCCCGAATCCCGGCTGCCGGACGGCATCACGGTGCGCGCGTTCGTGCCCGGCCAGGACGAGCGGGCCTGGCTCACGGTGAACGCCCGGGCCTTTGCCGGGCACCCGGAACAGGGCCGGTGGACCTGGCAGGACCTGGCCGAGCGCGAGCAGGAGCCCTGGTTCGACCCGGCCGGGTTCTTCCTGGCCTTCCGCGGTGGGCAGCTGGCCGGCTTCCACTGGACCAAGATCCACACGGCCGGGGCGCCGGGCGGCTCCCCAGTGGTCGGCTCCCCCGCTGGCGGCGCCCTGGCAGCGGGAGAAACACCTGCTCAGGCGGTGGGCGAGGTCTACGTGATCGGAGTGGACCCGTCGGCCCAGGGCACCGGTCTTGGCCGGGCGCTCACCCTGCTCGGCCTGCGCCATCTGCGGGACCGCGGGATGCCCGGCGTCATGCTCTATGTTGACGAGGTGAATACATCAGCCATCGCGCTGTACGAATCGCTTGGATTCAGCCGGGCAGCGACCGACGTCGTCTATCAACTCGGGGCCTGAGCCATTCCCCCGGCGTCGCGGTCAGGCGACCGACTTCACCCCGAGAGCCTCATCGATCTCCGCGGGAGTGAGCCGATGGTCGCTCGCAGCTACGGCACTGAGAACCTCGGCATAGAGCTCGATCTCATCGAGCGCCACGAGATCGTGGACGCGAAGATCGAGGCACTCAGGCACCGCGCTCACCTCCATCGCCGAGCGGAGCCATAGCTGACCCTGCCAGCAAGGCTACGTCGCGGATCGGCGCCCCCGCATGACCCAATAGGGTCATTTCTGGACCAGGTTCGGGGGGTATTACCTGCTGGCCCGATGACAATTCCAATAAGCAGGGCACATCGTGTCCCGGCAGCCTGTAATGCGCCTCCCGCACCGGGATCAGGCGGGGCCGGCCGCCCGGACGGGGCGGGATCAGCCGGCCAGGTGCGGTGAAGGCCGGGCGCGGTGAGCCGGCCGGGCGCGGTGAGGGTCAGCCGGCGGGATCGGTCCAGGAGGCGCCGCGGTGACGGGCCGCGCGCTGCACATAGCGCTCGGCCGAGTCGGCGAACGTGGCCCGGTCCTCGTCGGTGAGTTCCCGTATCACCCGCCCGGGCACACCAGCGGCCAGCACGCCCGGCGGGATGTGCTGGCCAGGCCGGATCACGGTGCCCGCCGCGACCAGGGAGCCGGCCCCGATCCGGGCCCGGCCCAGCACGACCGCCCCGATCCCGATCAGAGCGCCAGCCCCGATGTAGGCACCGTGCACGGTGGCCCGGTGCCCGAGGGTGACCTGTTCCGCCAGGATCGCCGGCTCTCCTTCGTCCACGTGCAGACAGCACAGATCCTGGATGTTGCAGCCCTCGCCGACCACGATCTGGTCGTCGTCGGCCCGCAGCACCGAGCCGTACCAGACGCTGGCCCGGGGACCGACGGTTACCGCACCGACCAGCACCGCACCGGGGGCAATCCACGCCTGCGGATGGACCTGTGGCGTCATACCCTCCAGTGCGCCAAGGCGGTAGCTCTGCACTGCGTCTCCTTCTGCCGGCCCGGGCAGCCAGCGGCATCATCAGCCGTCCGGGGTGACCGCGGCCGTGGCTGGCGGTAGCGCCACATCATAGGAACCCGGCCCGGCCGGGACCGGAGCCGGGCGGGGCCCGGAGGACCGGAGGCGGGTGCTGAAGCGGGCACGGCCAGGACGCGCGGTATTGCGAAACGTAGCCACGCGGTCACGAAAATGGCAGCAAACCGGGATAATCGTTCGTTTGGGTTGCGTTCCGGCGGGGTTGCGACCAGAGTCGTGACCGTCCCCCAGCCCCGACCTCCGGCCCGGCAGGTACCGGCCGGCCACCCCCTGGGCCGAACCACGGCCCGTTCCGATGCCACCGCAGCCACCCCCGGTCAGCCTGGCTCAGGCAGCAGGACCCGTCCGGGCAGATTTCCCGGGTACCGACATGACTGATGACGCAGACCTGTTGATCGACCACCACGGAGAGGACCCGTTCGAGGTCCAGATGCGTGGGTACAGCCGCCGCCAGGTGGACGACTACGTGGCGAGCGCCCGCGCCCGGATCCGTGAGCTGAAGGAACAGGCATCGCTCGCGCAGGACGAGACCGAACGGCTGCGGCTGGAACTGTCGGCCGCGCGCCAGGGGCTGTCCGGCAAGCCCGCTCACGAGGAGATCAGCGAGCGGGTCGGGCAGATCCTCAAGCTCGCCGACGACGAGGCCAGGGCGCAGCGCAACCGGGCCGCCGAAGACATCGTCAAGCAGCGCGAGGACGCCAAGAAGGAAGCCGACCGGATCCGGACCGAGGCGCGCGAGCAGACCGAGCGGATGCTGACCGCTGCCCAGGAGCAGGCGGAGAACGCGATCACCACTGCCCGGGCAGAAGCCGACAAGATGCGGAACTCGGCCCGGCTGGAAACCGAGCGGGCGATCGCCGAGGCGACCAAGGACGCGGAGAACACCCTCGCCACCGCCAAGGCCCAGGCCAAGCAGATGCTGGACGAGGCCACCACCCGGGCCAGCGCCATCCACGACGGTGCCGAGCGGCGGCTGAACCTGCTCACCTCCCGCCACACCGAGACCATGCGGCGGCTGACCGAGATCCGCGACGTGGTCACCAACCTGGTCGCCAGCGAAACTTCCCGTGGCTCGCTGGAGGACGAGGTGGCCAAGTCGGTCGCCACGTCGTTCGCGGCGGGCGGCCCGTCCGCCCGGACAGCGGCCGACGCCAGGCGCGCACCGACCGGCCGGGCCGGGGCCAGGGAGACGGGCCAGGAGCGCGACAAGCCCGGCTCGGACGCGCCCGTCCCGGCTGGCGCCGGGCACCTCAGCCCGCAAACCGCCAGCGCGGGCCATGAGACCCGGCCCGGGACAGCCGCCAAGCCGCCCGTCCGTCCTGGTAACGGCAGCCCCAGCAGCAGCCAGGTGCCCGGGACCCCGCCGGACAGCAGCAAGGCACCCGGTCCCGCCACCCCCGCCACGCCCGCCTCCCCTGCCACCCCCGCTACGCCGGGCCCGCCGGGTGGTTCAGGCGTGGCCAGTGACAACGTCCGGGTCCTGCCGGACTGAACCAGCGGACGGCGGCGCCCTGGCGCGGGCTCAGGCTGGCAGCGCGTCCAGCCGCCGCAGGATCACGCCCTCGCGCAGCGCCCACGGGCACACCTCGAATTCGGCCAGCCCGAACAGGTCCATCGCCGCGTCGGCCACCAGTGCGCCCGCGGCGAGCTGGGGCGCCCGGCCGCGGGACACCCCGGGCAGGTCGGCCCGCTCGGCCGCGGACAGCGCCGATAGCCGTTTGGCCATGTCGGTGATGTCGGCGTGGCTGACCAGCCGCCGCACGTATGGGCCTTCCGCGGACGGGGCGACGCCCGCGATCCTGGACAGCTGCCGGAACGTCTTGGATGTCGCGACCGCCCGGTCAGGCGTGCCACTGCGGGTCACCTCACCGGCCCGCCGCGCGATCTCGGTCCGGATGTGCCGCCGCAACTGCCGGACCTCGTCGGCCGATGGCGGGTCGTTGCGGAACCAGTCCCTGGTCAGCCGGCCCCGAGCGGGAGCGAGATCGCCACATCGGGTACCTCGTCGATGCCGACGGCGATCTCCAGCGAGCCACCACCGATGTCGAGCATCAGCACTTTCCCGGACGACCAGCCGAACCACCGGCGGACGGCGAGAAAGGTCAGCCGGGCCTCCTCCGGGCCGGGCAGCACCGAGATGTCGACTCCGGTCTCCGACCGGACCGAGGCCAGCACGTCATCGCCGTTGGCGGCGTCCCTGACCGCGGAGGTGGCGAAGGCGAGCAGTTCCTCGACGCCCTTGTCCTCGGCGATCTGCAGCGCCTCGGCGACGAACGCGCGCAACCGCAGGGCGCAGGCGCGGGACAGCCGGTTTCCCGCCTCCAGGTTGCTGCCCAGCAGCAGGTCCGCCTTGTGCGAGAACACCGGCAGCGGCCGTCCGCCCTGGTGGGCGTCCACCACCAGGAAGTGGACGGTGTTGGAGCCCACGTCCAAAACGCCAAGTCGCATACCTTGACGCTACTGGGCCAGGGCAACTGCGCGGCCCTCCCGCCGGCAAGGTTTGGGGCAGGAACTGGCGCAGGCGCCGCCCCGGCAGCGCCCGCACACGCCGTTCAGCTGATGCGGGCGGTGGCCTCCGCGTCCCGCAGCACCCGCAGGATGTTGCCGCCGGCCAGGGCGGCGCAGTCCGGCTCGCTCCAGCCGCGGGCCAGCAGTTCGGCGAACAGGGCCGGGTAGCACGACACATCCGTCAGGCCCTCGGGCAGATCGTCGGTGCCGTCGAAGTCGCCGCCCAGGCCGATGTGGCCGACCCCGGCCACCGCCCGCACGTGCTCGATGTGGTCGGCCACCTGGCTGAGGGTGGCCCTGGGGGCGGGGTGGCGCCGGGCGCGCTCCTGCCGGGCGGTGGCCCAGACGGTGTGGTCGCCCGGATCCAGGCCGCGCTCCCGCAGTTCGGCCGCCAGCCCGGCCTCCCAGTCCCGGCACTGCTGGGACACGAACGCAGGCACGAACGTGACCATGCACACCCCGTTGCTGGCGGCCAGCCGGGCCAGCATGTCGTCCGGCACGTTGCGCGGGTGATCGCACAGCGCCAGGGCACTGGAGTGGGAGTAGATGACCGGCCCGCGGGCCACGTCGAAGACATCCCGCATGGTGGCCGGGGCGGTGTGGGACAGATCCACCAGCATCCCGAGCCGCTGCATCTCCGCAACCACCTGGCGGCCAAAGCCGGTCAGCCCGCCCGCGGCCGGCTCGTCGGTGGCCGAGTCCGCCCACGGCACATTCGCGTTGTGGGTGAGGGTCAGGTACCGGACCCCAAGCTGGTACAGCATCCGCAGCACGCCGAGCGAGCCGGCGATGCTGTGCCCGCCTTCGGCACCGAGCAGTGAGGCGATCCGCCCGGCGGCGAAGATCCGTTCCACGTCGGCCGCGGTGAGCGCCAGTTCCAGCCGGTCCGGGTAGCGGCCGATCATCTGGTGGACGAAATCGATCTGCTCCAGGGTGGTGGCGACCGCCGCCTCCCCGGCCAGCGACGCCGGCACGAAGACCGACCAGAACTGCGCGCCCACCCCGCCACTGGCCAGCCGGGGCAGGTCGGTATGGGTGTAGCCGAGCGGGGCCGCCAGGTCGGTGCTGGCCAGATCCTGGGCCCCGGCCACCCGCAGTTCCCAGGCCAGGTCGTTGTGCCCGTCGATCAGCGGGCTGCGCGCAAGCAGCGCCCGGGCAGCGGCGGAATGGCTTGTCACCGGCCCAGCCTATGCAGCCAGAACGTCACAGTGACAGAACGGCGGCGCCGTGCACCCGGTCGGCGGCCAGGTCAGCCAGTGCCTGGCTGGCCTGCTCGAAGGGGTAGCTGGTGGTGCTCACCTTGATGTGCAGCCGCTCGGCCAGGGTGAGGAAATCGGCCGCGTCCGCCCGGGTGTTGGCGGTGACGCTGCGCAGGGTCCGCTCCTGGAACAGATGCCGCTGATAGTCCAGCGACGGTATGGCGGTCAGGTAGATCCCGGCGATGGCCAGGGTGCCGCCCCGGCCGAGCGCGCTGAGCGCGGCCGGCACCAGCTCGCCGGCCGGGGCGAACAGGATCGCCGAGTCGAGCGGCTCGGGGGCCGGGTCGAAGCTGTCCTGGGCCGAGGCGGCGCCCAGGCTGAGCGCGAGTCCCCTGGCATCGGCCGCGCGGCTGAACACGTGCACGGCGGCGCCCTGGGCGATGGCTACCTGCGCGGCCAGATGCGCCGACCCGCCGAACCCCCAGATCCCCAGCCGGCCGCCCGGCGGTATCTCCGCGCGCAGCAGCGCCCGGTAGCCGATGATCCCGGCGCACAGCAGCGGGGCGAGTTCGGTGTCGGTGAAACCCGCCGGCAGCGGGTGGACATACGCGTCCGCGGCGGTCAGGTACTCGGCGTAGCCGCCGTGCCGGTCCCAGCCGGTGTAACTGGAGGCCGGGCACAGGTTCTCCTGGCCGTGGCGGCAGAACTCGCAGGTGCCGTCGGTACCGGCCAGCCAGGCGACACCGACCCGGTCGCCGGCCGCGAACCGGGCCGGCCCGGGCCGGCCGCCACCACCTCCCCCACCACCTCGTGGCCGGGGGTGATGTCCCGGGCCCGGGGCGGCAGGTCGCCCTCGGCCAGATGCAGGTCGGTCCGGCAGACACCACAGGCCAGCACCCGGATCAGCAGCTCACCCGGGCCTGGTTCGGGCACATCGCGTTCCACCAGCCGCAGCGGGCCAGTCCGCATCGGCCCGGGCTCATGCACCACCCATGCGCGCATACCCCAACGCTACGGGGTCCGGGCCCGGCCACGCGCGGCCGTGGTCACCGTGGCCAGGCAGTAACCATACGTAATGGCCGCAGGTTGCGGTGCCGCATTACTCCTCCGGCCATGGCGGCCATTTACGCACATATGCGTGGTCCTCAATTCTGTAGTTGCTTCCCTGATCGGCCGCCATTCCTGCTAGCCTCGCAGCCCGGGGGTCTTGCGAAATACCCTTCGTAACCGCTCCGTCACCGGTCCCTCGCTAACCAAGGCCGAGCGATGATAATGCGTCCGACGTCCGTCCGGACCAGAATTCTGCTGCTCACCATCGTGCCCATTCTCTGCCTGCTCGGGCTCTACTCCTATGCCGCGACGGTCACTCTCGGTGACGCCCTCAGCCTGGCCAGATCCAGCATGGTGAAGAACGCCACCGGCAAGCCCACCGGCGTGTTCATGACCCAGCTCGAGGCGGAGCGGCTGCTGGCGGTGGTGTACCTGGCCAACCCGGCCGGCACCAACCTGGCCAGCCTCCGGGCGCAGGAGGCGAGGACAGCGGCCGCGACGGTCTCCCTGCGCACGGCGCTCACCTCGGGCGCGGCCGTGACCAACGCCTCGCCCGTGGAGAAGCAGGCCATCGCCGTACTGCTGGCTGGCGCGGGCCGCCTGCCCGCGCTGCGGAAGGCGGTCGCCGCCCGGGCGATCAGCCGCCGGTCCGCCTTTGCCCGCTACAACCTGCTGGTGCAGCACACCGACGAGGTGCTGGACGCGACCATCCGCCAGCAGGGCGACGCGGACGTGGTCTCCCAGGCACTGGCCTTCGTGCGGATGGGCCAGTCCGGGGACCTGCTCGGGCAGGAGAGCGCGCTGCTGTCCGCCGATCTGAGCAGTGGCCGGTTCACCCCCGCCGACCTGCAGCAGTTCACCGAGCTGGTCGGCGCCCGCCGGTTCCTGTACAGCCAGACCCTGGCCGACCTGGACCCGCAGTACCGCGCCTACTACGCCCAGGATGTCAGCCGACGGGCGCTCAGCTCGCTGGCAGGGCTGGAGAACACGGTCATCCGGTGGGCCAGGCCGGGCCGGCCGCTCCCGGTCCAGCCGCAGGCCTGGCAGCAGGCGGTGAACACGGTCTCGGCCGGGCTGTCCACGGCGGACACCCAGGCGGCGACCGTGCTCACCCGGCAGGCCAACGCGCAGGCCAGCGCCACCTACCTCAAGCTCGTGCTGGCCGTCGGCATAGGCCTGTTCGCCGTGCTGCTGTCGATCTTCGTGTCGATGTGGCTGGGCCGGCGGCAGGTGGGCGAACTGGCCCGGCTCCGGGAATCCGCGCTGGACCTGGCGCACAACAGCCTGCCCGACGTGGTCTGCCGGCTGGCCGCCGGGGAGAAGGTCGAGCTGCCGGTGCCACCCCCGCCACAGACCGCCCGGACCCACGAGATCCGGCAGGTGGAGGAGGCCTTCGCCAGCGTTCAGCAGACCGCGGTGGCCGCCGCGGTCGGACAGGCACAGCTGCGCCAGGGGATCAGCGACATGTTCCGGAACCTGGCCCGGCGCAGCCAGTCGCTGCTGCACCGGCAGCTGGCGCTGCTCGACGCGATGGAGCGGCGGGCCAGGGATCCGCAGGAACTCGACGACCTGTTCCGGGCGGATCACCTGGCGACCCGGATGCGGCGGCATGCCGAGAGCCTCATCATCTTGTCCGGGGAGACACCCGCCCGTGGCTGGCGCCAGCCGGTGCCCATGGTGGACGTGCTCCGGGCAGCGGTCGGGGAGGTCGAGGACTACACCCGGATCAAGGTCAGCACGGCCAGCCAGGCCTCGCTCACCGGGCCCGCGGCCGGTGACGTCATCCACATCGTCGCCGAACTGGCGGAGAACGCGACCATCTACTCACCGCCGCAGACGGCGGTCACGATCCGGGGTTATTCGACCGACGATGGGTACACCGTCGAGGTTGAGGACCGGGGGCTGGGTATCAGCCCCACGCACCGGCAGCAGCTCAACTCGCTGCTGACGAACCCGCCGGCGTTCGATCTGTCCGGCGGTGACCAGCTCGGGCTTTTCGTCGCCGCCCAGCTCGCCCAGCGGCACAGCGTCCGGCTCTCGCTGCGGCCATCCCCCTACGGCGGGACCACCGCCGTCGTGCAGATCCCGAACGAACTGGTCATGCCCGAGCCGGCGATGCCTACGGAGCCGCCGGTGCGGCTGGTGAAGCCGGTGCGGCTGGTGACACCGCCACGGCTGGCGGCACCACCACGGGCGGCCGCACCCCCGCCAGCGCCGCCGGCACCAGCGCCGTTGACGGCAGCGCCACCGTCGGCGGCACCACCGCGGCAGGCAGCACCACCAGCACCGGTGCCGGCATCACGGCCACCAGCAGCACCACCGCCGGCGCTGCGCGGCCGCGCCGCCACGGCCAGCGAGCCCGCCACCGCCAGCGGCCCCGCCACCGCCGGCGGTACCGGCACGGGCCGATGCGGTCCCCGCCGGGTCGGGCAACGGCCGGGCCGAGCGTCCCGGCGAGTCCACCGAGCCGCTGCCCGTGGCTGCCGCCGCGCCCAGCCCAGCAGCCGGTGGCGCACCGGACCGGCCAGCGGGTGACGCGCCTGCGCAGGCAGCCGGTGGCGCGCCGAGCCTGCCTGGGCGGCTCCCCCGGCGGATCCCGCAGGCGAGCCTGGCTCCGCACCTGCGGAACGGCCAGGCCCAGGCCCTGGCACCGCCGGATCCGCAGGTGGCGCGGGAACGGTCACCCGAGCAGACCCGGCAGGCCCTGACCGCCCTCCAGCGGGGGTGGGAGCGCGGCCGGTCGGTGTTCGACCCGCTGCCGCCTGGGTCTGGCAATGACGTCACCGGCCCGGACGAACCAGAACCGGCGGCCGGTGACCTGGCCGCCGATGCCGCCAGCGGGCACCCGGACCGGCCGCCACCCACCGCGTGAGCTCACCTGGAGATGATTGAGCTGGGAGCCTATGTGAGTGACCAGCAACGGCCGGATCCCGGTGCGGCGGTGGACACCGGGCTGGGCTGGCTCCTTGACGACCTTGTCGCCCTGGTCGCGCACATCGACAAGGCGCTGATCCTGTCCCGCGACGGGCTCGTGGTCAGTGCCTCCAGCGGATTCGGCCAGGCTGACGCCGAGCACATGTCCGCCATCGCGGCCAGTTTCCAGAGTCTCGCGCGGGGCGCGAGCGAGCGGTTCGGCGGCGGCAGCGTCCGGCAGACCATCATCGAGATGGACAGTGCGTTCCTGTTCGTGACCGCGGCAGGCCAGGGCAGCTGCCTGGCCGTGCTCAGCCCGGCCAGCGCGGACGTGGGCCTGGTGGCTTACGAGATGACCATCCTGGTCAAACGGGTTGGCCAGCACCTGGCGGTCGCCCCGCGAGCAGTGGCGGCCGACGGTACCCTGGCATGAGCGGTACCGGCGAGCGCTACGACAGCTGGCTGGACGATGAGGCCGGGCCGGTGGTCCGCCCGTACGCGCTGACCCACGGCCGTACCCGCCCGGCGGGCGCCGCGCTGGACGTGATCGCGCTGATCGCCACGGCCCGCGGGAGACGCGGTGACCTGGCCGAGCTGGAACCAGAGCATCTGCGGCTGCTCCAGCTGTGCGCGCTGCCGACGTCGGTGGCCGACCTGGCGGCCGAACTCGACCTCCCGCTGGGCGTGGTCCAGATCCTGCTCGGCGACCTGCGGGAGCGTTCGCTCATCACCGCGCACCAGCCGGTCCAGCCGGCCAGCCCGCCGGCCGTGGACATCCTCCGTGAGGTCGTCGACGGCCTGCGCCGGCTCTGAGCCCACCCGGAGGCTTAGTCGGCGGGTGCCTGCGTCATCAGGTCGTCCGCTGTCATCAGGTCGTCCGCGGTCTCCATGCCGGCCTTCCAGACCGAGCGCGCGATGATCTTGGTAGGGTCGGCCCGGTGCCGGTAGCGGTAGGCGACCTCCCGGCCCTCTTCCAGCAGGCCTTCCGACAGCGTGGTCGGGTTGAGGCCGAGGGCGAGGAACTGCTCGTTGGTCACCACCAGGTCGTTCTCGTCCGCTTCCCGGCGCGGGTTGGGCAGGTAGGCGATCCCGGCATCCATCGCGTCGGCGATCATCTTGGCCAGGTCGAGCAGCCGGTGGCATTCGGTCATCTGGTTGAGCACCCGCACCCGGTCGCCGGACTGCGGCGGGTTGGTGATCGCGATTTCCACGCAGCGGACCGTGTCCCGGATGTGGATGAACGCCCGCGTCTGCCCGCCGGTGCCGTGCACGGTCAGCGGGTGGCCGATCGCGGCCTGCATCAGGAACCGGTTCAGCACGGTGCCATAGTCGCCGTCGTAGTCGAACCGGTTGATCAGCCGCTCGTCCTTGCTGGTCTGGTCGGTCTGGGTGCCCCAGACGATGCCCTGGTGCAGGTCGGTGATCTGCAGCCCGTCGTTCTTGGCGTAGAACGCGAACATGAGCTGGTCCAGCGTCTTGGTCATGTGGTAGACCGACCCGGGGTTGGCCGGGTGCAGGATCTCCCGCTCCAGCTCGCCATCGGGGGTGGGCACCTTCACCGTCAGGTAGCCCTCTGGGATCGGCGCGCTGCCGGACCAGCCGTAGCCGTACACCCCCATCGTGCCCAGGTGCACCAGCGAGGCGTCGATCCCGGTCTCCACCAGCGCGGTGAGCAGGTTGTGCGTGGCCCGCACGTTGTTGTCCACCGTGTACCGCTTGGTCTGGGTGGACCGCATCGAGTACGGCGCCGCCCGCTGCTCGGCGAAGTGGACGATCGCCTGCGGGCGCAGCTCACGCAGCACCGCCACCAGCCGGTCGTACTCGGTCGCCAGGTCCAGGCTGATGAACCCGATCTCGCGGCCCGAGACCTGCCGCCAGACCGCCCGCCGCTCACTGATCGGCCGGATCGGGGTCAGCGAGTCAACCTCCAGCTCCACGTCGATCTTGCGGCGGCTCAGGTTGTCGATGATGGTGATGTCGTGACCGCGGTCCGACAAGTACAGCGAGGTCGGCCAGCCGCAAAAGCCGTCGCCGCCGAGAACCAGAACGCGCATGCCGACTCCCATCGTGTGCCCGGCGCATTCGGGACGAGCAGCCTCCCGCTCTCGGGCCGGGAGCCAGGGTGGAGCAGCGCCGGCTGAGGCCACGTCGTCCTGTAGGCGGTTAGTGTACCGGGCGATATCTGTGCTGCCAGTTGCCTACCGGGAAGCGGGCTGTCACCCCAGCTGACGGGCCAGAAAGGCCGTGGTCAGGCAGGCCGGACCCGGCGCCAGCCCGCCCAGGCCCGGCCCGCCCCGTACATCAGGGCCGCGAGCATCCCGACGAAGAAGCCGACCGGCCAGTTACTGGCGTACGAAGCGGCGAGCGCCGCCCAGACCGTGACCAGCGCGACACCGGCCGACGCCAGCAGGGCGAGCGCCGGGCGGCTGGTGACCGACCGGGCCGCGGCGGGCGGCCCGATCATCAGGCTGAAGATCAGCAGCGCGCCGACCACCGGCAGGGTCATGGCCGTTGCCAGCGCCACCACCAGCAGGAACCAGAATCTCGATCCGGTGGTTGCGGACGCCCCGAGCCTCGGCCACCTCGGGTACCACCGCGGACAGCAGCAGCGGCCGGTACAGCACCGCGATCGCCGCCAGGCAGGTCAGCCCCAGCCCGGCGACCGGCAGGATCGCACTCGTGCTCACCCCGAGCACCTCGCCGAACAGCAGTGCGTAGATCTCCGGCTCATACTCGGTGGTCCGGGACAGGAAGGCCGCGCCCAGCGCCAGCATCATCACCAGCGCCAGCGCGGTCACCACGTCCTGGCGGCCGCGGCGGCCAAGCGCGCCGATCCCGAGCGCGCCCAGCAGCGCGAACACCGCCAGCCCGAGCAGCGTGCTGATGCCCAGCAGGCTGGCCCCAGCCGCACCCGCGAAGGCGCCCTTGGGGATGGCATGCGCCGGGAACGCCGACCCGCGCAGCACGACGAAGTACCCCACCACCCCCGCGACCGGGGCGACCACGGTCGCCACCAGCCAGGCGTTGAGCATGAAGCTGGTGAACATGCCGATCAGCCCCGGACGGTGCTGGCGGCGGGCAGCCCGGACGCCAGATAGCTGGCGAACACCAGGGCGACGACGAAGAAGCTGACCGGCAGGGCCAGATGGGAGGAGCCCCAGTAGAAGCTGTCGTAGGCCAGCAGCACGCCGAGCCAGGTGGCGAGCACCCCGATCAGGCACGCCACGGCCAGCGCCCTGGCCATCGTCGAGGTCAGCCGCAGCGCCGTGGCGGGCGGGCCGATCAGCAGGGCGGTGGCCAGGATGGCGCCGATGGCCAGCGACGACAGCCCGACCGCGACCGCCAGCGCGAGCATGTAGAGCAGGCCGACCAGCCGGACCGGCACCCCGCGGGCAACAGCCAGATCCGGGCTCACCGTGCTCAGCAGCAGCGGCCGGCCGATGGCCGCAATGGTGGCCAGCGCGATCGTGCCGAGCGCTGCCACCGTCAGCACGGTGCCCGCGCTGGTGACGAAGATCGAGCCGAACAGGATCTGCTGGGTCGCCCCGGCCGCGGTGCCGGTGGTGCTGCCCAGGTAGAGGAACAGGGCGGTCAGCCCGATGGCGGCACCCAGCACGACCCCGGTGGCCAGATCCCGGCCGCGCAGCCGCTGCACCCCGATCAGGTCCATCGTGCCGGCCCCGGCGATGCCGAGGCCCACGAAGCCGGTCACCGGGCTGAGCCCGATCAGCAGCGCGCCAGAGCCGCCGGCCGCGGAGACGTCGCCGAGCGCGTGCCCGGCGAAGGACTGGCCGCGGATGACCGTGAACACGCCCACCACCGCGGCCACCACCGCGACCACGCCGCCCACCACGACCGCGATGTGCACCTGCGGGCTGCTGAAGAACCCTGGCTCGAACACCGCCGTCAGCACCCCGGGCATGTCACCGCTCCTCGGGGGTGGCGACCACCAGCACCCGGCCGCCCACCTTCAGCACCTCGACCGGGTGCCCGTACAGGCGGCTGAGCACGTCGGTCCGCACCACCTCGGCGGTCGGGCCGCTGACCGCCCGGCCACCAGCCAGGTATACGACGCGGTCCATCACCGGCAGCAGCGGGTTCATCTCATGCGCGGACAGCAGCACCCCGATCTGCTGCTCGCGGGCGACCCTGGCCAGCAACTGGACGACCTCCTGGCCGGCCCGCAAATCCAGGTTGGCCAGCGGCTCGTCCAGCAGCAGCAGTCGGGGCCGGGTAATCAGGGCGTGGGCGATCAGCACCCGCTGCTGCTCGCCGCCGGACAGGCTGCCCACCCGGGCATCGGCGAACCGGTCCGCGTCCACCGCGTGCAGCATCTCCCGCACGGCCTGGGTGCGCCCGGCCGAGCGGAGCGGGAACCCGTACCGGTTCCCGTCCAGCCCGAGCGCGACCAGGTCCCTGGCCCGCATCGGCAGATCCGGGTCGAGCAGCACCTTCTGCGGGACGTAGCCGATCGCCGGGTTGCGCGCCGAGCGGGGCTGGCCGAGCACGGTGACCTGCCCGGCGCCGGGC
Source organism: uncultured Actinomycetes bacterium (assembly GCA_963837105.1). Lineage (GTDB taxonomy): Bacteria > Actinomycetota > Actinomycetes > Streptosporangiales > Streptosporangiaceae > UBA9676. Next base: position 117,472 of record CAWIMG010000024.1, read on the forward strand.
CGCTGCAGGCCGAGGATGACCCGCAGCAGGGTGGTCTTGCCCGCCCCGTTGGTTCCGATCAGCCCGGTGAACTCGCCGGCCCGGATGGTGAAGCTGACCTCGTCCAGGATGCGGCGGCCCGACAGCGACACGCTGACCTGGTCGACGGCGAGGATCTCGGGGGCGGCTGCCCGGGCTAGGCCGGTCATCACAGCTTCTGGGTCGAGATCTTGCTGGTCACCGCCCGCTGGATGGCGTTCACCTCTGCGAGCATCCAGGACTGATAGGTGTAGCCGGGGGTGGGCATGGTCTCGTAGACGGCGACCACCGGCACTCCGGCTTGTTGCGCATTCTGCCGGATCGAGGCTGTGAGCGCACTGGTCACCTGCTCGTTGTAGGCGAACAGCCGGACCCGATGCTGGCTGAAGAAGCTGTTCTCCAGTGCGATGTCCTGCGGAGCGGGGTCGACGCCGTTCATGATGTCGGCCTGGAACGTGAACGGGGTGAGATTCCGGATCCCCATCGCCGCCAGCAGGTAGTCGGCAACCGGTTCGGTCGTGGCCGCCGGTGTGCCCGGGTACTTGGCCTGAACTGCGCAATGGCCTTCAGGAACGGGGACAGTGACGGTCGAAAGCCGCCAGGTTGGCCTGGAAGTAGGCGGCCTGTGCGCGGGCTGCAGGGCGGACAGATCAGCGGCCATCACCTTGGCCACGGCTGGCATCGTCGCCGGGTTGTACCACAGGTGCGGGTTGGGGGTGCTGTCGGGCAGGCCGAGCACCTGCTGGACGACGATCACCTTGCGGCCGGGGTTCGGCGACGCCGCCTCCATCTTGGCGATCCAGCTGTCGTAGCCCACCCCGTTCTGCACGATCAGCTGAGCGCGCGCTGACCTCCTGCGCCACCTGTGGGCTCGCCTCGAAGGTGTGCGGGTCGGTGTTCGGGTTGTCCAGGACGGACGTGACGCGCAGATAGCTGGCCGCCGATCTGGCTCAGCACGTTGGCGTACTCGTTCTCGGCGCCGATGGCGTGATCACCGAGCGCCGTCCGCCCGGTCCCGGGGCGTGGTGCTGCTGGCGCAGCCGGTCATCGCCAGCGCCAGCCGGCGACCGCCACGCGCAGCGGGGAGCCGCATCAGGGGCCCATGACTCTGCAGTATAGTCTGAGACTGAGTCTCAGTGCAAATGATGGACGGGCGGAGGAAGCCGATGCCGCGGTTCCACGCCGCCGCGGCAGACGCTCCATCGGCCCCAGCCGCATTACCCAGGCCGGGGCTCGCCCGGTCCGGCGTGGCCGGGGCCGGGGCCAAGGTGGTGCGGCAGGGGGCTCCGGCCGAAGATGGCGAACAGGTCGCGGGAGTCGCCCTCGAGCCTCGCCATGGCGATGGCCTGATCGACGCTGAGGACGCCGGCGGCCATGGCGAGGACGACTTCGGCGCTGGCATGCAGCACGCAGCCAGGCGCACGGCCCTCGCTTATGGTGACCGAAGGGCCGTCCGGGCCATCCGTCACCACCACGATGGTGCCGTCCACTTCGATGCCGGCGACGGCCGGCTTCGCTGCCGTGCCGGGTCTGAGCAGCGCCTGGAGCGCGTTGGCCAGCCAGTGGGCCTGGAAGGTGTCACCTCCCCGGCCGGACACCATGAGCGGGGCAGACCAGCGCATGAGTGCCTCTACGGGTTCTCGCAGCTGGGCTCCCCAGGGGGTCAGGGCGTAGGCGATGGCGTTGGCCCGGGTGCTGATCCGGCGCTCCACGACGCCGCTGGACTCCAGGGTGCGCAGACGCGTGGCGAGCAGGTTGGTGGCGATACCCGGCAGCCCGGCGAGTAGCTCGTGGTAGCGCTGGGGGCCGGTCAGCAGTTCCCGCACGATGAGCAGGCTCCACCGGTCCCCGACGGCATCCAGTGCGCGGGCCAGACCGCAGTACTGGCCATAGGACCGCCGATCCAGCGGCTTGACTTTTGCCATCGAAAAGGATTATATCAAGCGCAATGTTAGTTGAATATTTCAAGTTCTCGGCTGAACCGAAAGCCTGGAGTCAAACCGGGCTCCCCGGTTGCCGCACCGGCCCGTTCCGGTGATGCCGGGCCCGCGGCACTTGCCAGCGCCAGTGAGCGCCACGGTCCTGAGGAGGGTGATGGTGGCGGGCAGTCAGTCAGCCGGTGAGCGGCCGTCCTGGGTGGATGAGGATATGTTCCCCTTCCAGAGCCGCTTCCTTGAGCTTGACGGCCACCTGGTGCATTACGTGGATGAAGGCTCGGGCCCGGTGCTGCTCATGCTGCACGGCAACCCGGCCTGGTCGTTCGAGTACCGCCAGGTCATCGCCGCATTGCGCGGCCAGTTCCGCTGCATTGCGCCCGATTATCCCGGCTTTGGCCTGTCCGTGGCCGGCCCGGGTTACCGCTACCGGCCTGAGGACCACGCGCGGGTCATGCTGGACTTCCTCGGCCACCTGGGCCTGACCGCGGTGACGCTGGCCGTACACGACTGGGGCGGCCCGATCGGGCTGTGGGTGGCCCAGCAGCGCCCGCAGGCCTTCACCGCGCTGGTCATCGGCAACACCTGGGCCTGGCCAGTCAACGGTGACCTGCACTTCGAGGTCTTCTCGCACCTCATGGGCGGCATGCTCGGACGGCAGCTGATCCGCCACTTCAACCTTTTCGTCAACATGATGATCCCGGCCGGGCACCGGCGCAGGAAACTCACCGCGGCCGAGATGGCCCAGTACCGCTCCGCGCTCCCCACACCCGTCCGCCGGGAGGCCAGCGCCATATTCCCGCGGGCTATCACGGCCAGCCGGGGCTTCCTGGCCGAAATCGAGGCGGGCATGGGCGCCGTCACCCACCTTCCGGCGCTCATCCTGTGGGCAGACGCCGACTTCGCCTTCCGGGCCAGCGAACGGCAGAAATGGGAGTCCCTGTTCCCCCACCACACCACTGTCACCCTGGCCGGAGCAGGCCACTACCTTCAATCCGACGCGCCAGCCGAGTACGCCGCCGCCATCCGCACCTGGCACGCCGCACTCGACAACCCACCCCGGTAAAGCCGCAACCGCCGGGACGGCACCGCGCTGGGCCACGCGTGCCCGTCACACTCAGCTTGGGCACGAGAAACGAACGGTGGCCAGGTCAGCGCCCGGCGCCCCTGGACTTTGCATAAATAGATCGGCATGTGTTTATATGTTGTCGTGTCACCGCAGACCAAGCCCTTCGAGGCCGCCGGGAATCTGCTCAAGGTGCTGGCCGCCCCGGCACGGCTGGCGATCGTGGCGGAACTGGCCGCGCAGCCCCGGTTCGTGCACGAACTGGTGGACCGGCTCGGCCTCAGCCAGCCGCTGGTCTCCCAGCATCTGCGGGTGCTGCGGGGCGCGCATCTGGTCGGCGTCGAGCGGCTCGGCCGCGAGGCCGTCTACTCCCTGGCCGACCAGCACGTCGCGCACATCGTCGCCGACGCCGTCCAGCACAGCAAGGAGGAGCCGTGACCGCCGACGAGCATTCCGTTCATGGACCTCACACACATCACCACGGGCCCGGGTGCGGGCACGCGAGCGTGGAACGGGCCGATCACACCGACTACGTCCACGAGGGCCACGCCCACACCGAGCATGATGATCACTACGACGAGCACCCCCTGCCGCACCTGGCGCACGCCGGTCACCCGCATCTGCACGGGCCAGGGTGCGGGCATGAGCCAGTGCCGCACGGCGATCACGTCGACTACCAGCACGACGGCCACCGGCACGCCGGGCACAACGAGCACTACGACGAGCACTAGCCCGGCCCGTGGGCCCCGGCCAGCGGGGCGGCCGGTCAGCCAAGCCAGCAGAGGGAGCGTGATGTCAGTCCAGCCGATGGACGATGACCTGCACCATGTGGTCGAGCACCGGCTGCGGCGGATCGACCAGCGCTACACCTCCGGGCGGCGCGCCATCGTGGATCTGCTGGTCACCGCCGGCCACCCGGTCAGCATCGCCGACATCGCCGAGAGCCTGCCCGACCTGCCCCGCAGCTCGGCCTACCGGCACCTGGTCGACCTGCACTCGGCGGGGCTGGTCCGCCGGGTCACCGCGAACGACGAGTTCACCCGGTACGAACTGGCCGAGGATCTCACCGAGCACCACCACCACCTGCTGTGTGTCAACTGCGGCAAGGTGACTGACGTGACCCTGCCGGCCGAGTTCGAGCAGGAGGTGGGCACGGCCATCGGCCGGCTCGCTCAGGCCGCCGGATTCCAGGCCCACAGCCACCGGCTGGACGTGCTGGGCCTCTGCGCTGACTGCCGGTAGCGCCAAGCTGGGCTGGGCGGCAGGTTTGGCGTTCGCGCCAGCGGACATGGGCTGACTAGCAGCACCGCCCGCACATATAGTCATAGGCCGGATGTTGGGGGGTCCTCACGGTGGGCCGGTACGTGTCAGAGGCATGGTTCGGGCGGCGGCTCACCAAGCATCCGCCCGCCTACCGCCGGGCGCCCGCTGGATCGGCCCGGCCATTGCCTGCCCACCCGGTCCAGCGCGAGTCATCCCGGCCGGCCAGGCCGGCCCGGCCGACAGCTGACCAGGCCAGCCGGAGTGCTGCTGATCATTACCGGCGCCGTGCTGCTGCTGGCCGTGTCCATCCCGCTCTCCTTCCTGAACCTGAAACTGCTCGGCCTGATCCTGGTGATCGCCGGGCTGGTCAAGCTGCGCGCCCTGCAGCGGGCGTCCGGCTGGATGTGGCGGAACCGCCGGGAAGTGATGACCGCACTGGACGCGCCGCGCGACGAGAAGGCGATCCCGCGCGTCCCGCTGGACATGCTGCTGGCCGCCAGCCCGCCCACCGCCCGCCAGGTCAGGCGGCGGGCAAAGCAGCAGGCGAAGCGGCAGGCGGCCGGATCGGAGCGGCGCCCGGGGCCGGCCCGTCGGCTCGGCCGGATCGGCCAGCGGCACGGGCGGCTAGGCCAGCGGCACGGGCGGCTAGGCCAGCGGCCGGGCGGCTAGGCCGATGCGGCGCGGGCAGCGCCGGGTGGCAGCCGGTCAGCCGGCCGGGACCGCCGATCAGCTGGCCAGCCCCAGCGATCAGCTGGCCAGTGCCGGCGATCGGCAATAGCCGGATGACCGCCGCGCTGGGCTGCCGGTAGCGTCTGGCGTATGGCGATCGAGACCCGCCCGCTGGGGCGCACCGGTGCCAACGTGACCATCCTCGGCTATGGCGCCATGGAACTGCGCGGCCAGCCGCACGGGCCGGCCGTCACCGACGAGGACGCGGGCCGCCTGCTCAACGCGGTGCTCGACGGCGGGATCAACCTGATCGACACTTCGATCGACTACGGCCGCAGCGAGGAGCTCATCGGCCGCTACCTCGGCCACCGGCGGGACGAGTACTTCCTCGCCTCCAAGTGTGGCTGCCTGCTCGGCCCGCCACCGCCCGGCGCCCGGCCGCCGTTCCCGCACGACTACCGCGCCGCAAATGTCCGGGCGGGGGTGGAGCAGAGCCTGCGCCGGCTGGGCACCGACCGGCTGGATCTGGTGCAGGTGCACATGTCGCCCAGCCGGGAGCAGATGGCGGCGGGCGAGACCATCGAGACCCTGCAGGCCATGCGAGCCGAGGGCAAGCTCCGCTTCATCGGGATGTCGGGCATCCTGCCCAACCTGCCGGACCAGATCGCGATGGGCGTGTTCGACGTGTTCCAGATCCCCTACTCGGCGGTCCAGCGCGAGCACGAGCAGCTCATCACCGCCGCGGCCAGAACAGGAGCGGGCACGCTCATCCGCGGCGGTGCCGCCCGCGGCGGGCCGGCTGGGGACAAGAACTGGCAGCGCGGGCCGCTCGGGCTGGCCGAGGGCGAAGGCCAGCGCCGCTGGCAGTCGGCCAGCCTGGACGACCTGCTGGCGGGCATGAGCCCGATCGAGTTCATGCTCCGGTTCACGCTCAGCCACCCGGCTCTGTGCAGCACCATCGTGGGCACCTCGAACATCGGCCACCTCACCGCGAACCTGGCCATCGCCGAGCGGGGCCCGCTCCCGCCCGAGCTGTATCAGGAGGCCAGGCAGCGCCTGCCCGGACCCGGCTGACCCCGCGCACCGCGGCCATGGCCCGCCTTTTCATCGGTCCCCGTCAGCCGCGGCGGCGAATTCACCTGGTTTGTGCCACCGAACCAATGAAAAGCCGAGATGATCACGGGACTGGCGGGGGATGGCGGCGCCGGTTGTGCGGCTGGGGGACCGGGAAGAGTCCTGCTGGCTGACCGGGAAGAGTCCTGCTGGCAGATGGGACGGGGAGATGGCCGGGCCGAACCGCAGCGGCGCCGCGATCCGCACCGGCGTCACCTACGTTGACCACCTCCGCCCGGACGGGCTGGTGGTCCGCTGGGAGTCCCGCCGCCACCGCAAGCACCTGGCCGCCACCCCGGCCGGCTCGACCTGGTGGGCGCCCCGGGCCCGCGGCTGGTGGATCGCGGTCCTGTTCGCCGTTGGCTCACTGCTGTTCGCGCTCGGCTCGGTGCCCGCCTACGCGGCCGCGGTCGGGGTGGGCTGGGACTCGCTGACCTATTTCATCGGCTCGCTGTTCTTCACCTCGGCCTCGTTCCTGAGTTACCGGGAAGCGGTGGACGCCGCGCCGCCGGAGCAGAACCCCCGGCACCGGCGCTTTTTCGTCTATCAGCCGCGCCGGATCGACTGGTGGGCGACCATCGTGCAGTTCGCCGGCACCTTGTACTTCAACGTCAGCACCGGCGTCGCCACCCAGTCCAACCTCAGCGCCACCGCCGCTCACCAGCACGTATGGCGGCCGGACGCGGTCGGCTCCGTCTGCTTCCTGGTGTCCAGCGCGCTGGCCTGGTACGAGGTATGCCACGGCTGGACCGCCTGGCGGCCACGGTCCTGGGCGTGGTGGATCACCCTGCTCAACCTGCTCGGCTCCATCGCCTTCGGCGTGTCCGCGGTGGACGCCTACGTCAACCCGGCGACCGGTCAGCTGCTCAACGCGGAACGGGCCAACCTGTGGACGCTGGCCGGCGCGGTCTGCTTCCTGATCGGCGCGATCCTGCTGCTGCCGGAACGGACCGAGAGCACCGCCGAGGTGTGACGCAGAGCACATCAGCAAGCTCAACGTGCGCTCACGATTCACCTGAATCTGGCCTGGAGTGCTCGAGTATCGCCCTACGCTGGGGGAAGGACGTGCACGCAGGGGCCGGCAACTGACCGCAGCCGGGGCATCCCCGCGCCCGTGACCATGCGGCGTGGGGGATTCCCGCGCCCGTGACCATGCGGTGCAGTTATGTTTGCGCCGACTCTGACCGCGCAGGCGCCAACGGAGGTTTGGCCCAGGTGACACAGGTGTCCACCCCCCCGGCCGACCCATCTCGGCCCGCCGGATCCCCCGGACCCGTCCGGGTGGCCGAGGCGCCGGGGGCGGATGGTGCCAGCGGCGGGCCGCAGCCCGGCGGCCCGATCGAGCGGTTCATGAGCGCGCTGATCCGCAAGCTGGCCTGGAGCAGGCTGTCGGATCCCAAGGTCGCCATCTCGGTGTCCGGGGCCGGGCTGCTGCTGGGCATGCTGCTCGGTGCGACCGCGCCAAACGCCGAGACCCTGGCGATCCGGCTGCCACTGTCCAACCTGCTGCCCTCGCTGGCCGGCCAGCACATCCTGGCCAGCCTGATGCTCTACACCGGGGACGTGCTGGCCTGTCTCGGGCTGGCCGGCATGCTCTGGGCGCACAGCCAGGGCTGGCGCCCCAACCCGCGGCACCTGCTGCTGGTCAGCTCCGCGGTCATCGCGGTCATGGTGTGCCTCACCCCGGTCGGCTCGTCGGACACCGCCAGCTACGCCGCCTACGGCCGGATCGCCGCGCTCGGCGGCAACCCGTACACCACCAACCCGCTCAGGTTCCTGGGCCGGCATTCGCAGTACTTCGGTGTCGTGGGCTCGCTGTGGAAGAAGCAGCCCTCGGTCTACGGGCCGTACGCGACCGCGATCCAGTCGTTCGCGGCGTCGGTCGGCGGCCACAACGTGGCCACCACCATCTGGGTGCTGATGATCCTGAACGGGCTCGCGTTCATCGGCGTCGGGGTGCTGCTGCTGAAGACGTCCGACGACCCGGTCCGGGCCACCCTGTTCTGGACCGCGAACCCGGTCCTGATCCAGCAGCTGGTCAGCGGCGGGCACCTGGACACGCTGGTGGCCGCGGCCGCGATCTGCGCGATCCAGGTCGCCAGGCGGCTGCCCAACGTGGGCGGCGACGTGCTGGTCGGCATGCTGATCGGGGTCGCCTGCGGGATCAAGATCTATGCGGTGCTGATCGGGCTTGGGCTGGCCTGGCCACTGCTGCGCCGGCACGAGTGGATGCGAACGGCCCGGATCGCGGCGGTCTCGCTGGTGACACTGGCCATCGGCTACAGCGCGTACGGGGTGCGGGCGCTGAAACCGGTGTTTGGCGGGCTCAAGCTCGTCACGCTGCCCTCGCCGTGGCGGGTCTTCGAGCTGACCGGGCTGGCGCTGGGTGTGAGCAAGGGGACACTGCTCACGATCATCAGCCTGAGCTGGCCGGTCCTGCTGCTGATCGTCGCCTGGCTCATCCACCGGCGGATCTCCTCCGACCAGCCGCGCGAGGTGGTGGCGCCGTTCGCGCTGACCTTCGCCTGGATCCTGGTCGCGCCGTGGGTGTTCGCCTGGTACACGGCGGTGGCCTGGGCGGCGCTGACCCAGGTGCCGCGTAACCGGATGACCCGCTGGCTGGCGATCGTCACGGTATTCCTGGCCCTGTGCCTCTCCAGCGGCGGGCAGGCTCGTCTGTGACGGTTGCGGAACGGCAGCAGGACAGCCGGGAGCCGGCTGGCGGGGCTGCGCCGGGCACGGCCGCGCCGGCGACGGCCCCCGGCCGGCTGGCGCGCTGGATGCGCGCGGCGGGCACCGCGCTGCGGCGGCACTGGCTGGCGGCGGTGCTGCTGGCCGTCGGCCTGGTGCTGCGGCTGCTGGCCCTGCTCGCCTACCCGCCGGCGCTGTTCTACATCGACACCACCAGGTACCTGTACAACGCCGAGGGCATGGACCCGGTCGGTTACAAGGGGCCGCTGCGGGCCATCCTGCTGGTCGCCAACTTCGGCACGGTGGTGGCCGTCCAGCACCTGCTCGCACTGGCCATGGCGGTGCTCATCTACCTGCTGGTGCTGCGGCGCGGCGGCTCGCGCTGGCTGGCCGCGCTGGCCATCGCCCCGCTGCTGCTGGACGCCTACCAGATCCAGAGCGAGCAGACGATCATGCCGGGCACCTGGTTCCAGGCACTGATCGTGGCTGGCCTGGCCATCTTGCTGTGGCCACCGCGCCCCGGCTGGCGGCAGGTGCTGGCGGCCGGGGTGCTGCTGGGCACATCGGCCACGTTCGCGCAGGTGGGCGAGGTCATGCTGATCCCGGCAGTGCTCTTCCTGCTGGTGGCCGGTGCGGGTGGCGACGGCGGCTGGTGGCGGCGGGCCGGGGGCAAGGCGGCCGCGCTGGCGGGCGCGTTCGTGCTGCCGATCCTGGCCTACTCGGCCGGCTCCTACCTGATGACCGGGGACTTCTTCCTCTCGCATTCGGGTGTCACCTCGTTCTACGGCCGGATGGCGGCCGCGGCGGACTGCGCTACCCTGCGGCTGCCCACCAGCGAGCGCGGCATGTGCCCGCCGCCGGCCCAGCAGGCGACGGGGCCGGACTGGCTGGAGTACGGCCCTGGCTCGCCGATCCGGCCCTACTACGCGAACCTGCCGCGGGCCACCACCGACCGGCTGATCTCCGACTTCAACCACCGGGTGCTGGCCCAGCAGCCGCTGCGGGTCGCTGGCGCCTACCTCCGGGATGCGGGGAAACTGTTCGCGCTCACCCGCGACACCAGCCCGGGTGACACGCCGGTTTCCCGCTGGCAGTTCCAGACCTCGTTCCCCTACTACCCGCCGCACGCGTCCGCGCAGGTGGTCCGTACCGCGATCGCCCAGTTCGGCGGGGGCGCGCCGGCGGTGTGGGTGCCGGTGGCGGGCTTCCTGCGCGGCTACCAGCTGCACGGCGGGTACACCCCGGGCCCGCTGCTGCTGCTGTTCACGGTGACCGGGCTGGCCGGCTCGCTGGCCCTGCTGTGGCGGCGGACCAGGGGCGACCCGGCGGCGCGCCAGCCCGCCCTGGCCTGCCTGCTGTTCTTCGGCTCGGCGGTGGCGCTGCTGCTGGCGTCGGACCTGTTCGAGTTCTCCTGGCGGTACCAGCTGCTCGCACTGGTCACGCTCGCACCGGCCGGCGTGCTCGGCATCAGCGTCCTCATCGCGTCCTGGCATCGCCGGCGCCTGACTCCCGCCGGACCGGGGCAGGCAGCCGGTCAGGCGTGACCGCTGGTGTCGATGACGCAGAACCGGTTGCCTTCGGTGTCCGCGAGCACCACGAAGTCCGGGTCAGCCGGGTACAGGTCCCAGTCGATCCGCTCGGCGCCGAGCGCGACCAGGCGTTCCACCTCGGCTGCCTGATCCGCCGCGTCCCCGGCATACAGGTCCAGGTGGACCCGCGGGTGCTGCTGCACCGGGGTATGGCTGAGCGCGAGCGACAGGCCCGGGCCCGGCCGGCCGCCGCCAGGGACCAGCACCGCCCAGGCGTCGTCCACCTCATCCCGCGGCACGTAGCCGAGCGCCGCGCTCCAGAAGCCCGCCGCCCGCCGCACGTCCGCGGCCCCCAGCACGATCGTCCCGATCTTCAGCATGAGGCCCGATTATCCCGGCTCAGACGGCACTCTTCCGGATACCAAACGGCTGCGGCGCTGCCAGCGGCGTTGTGGGCAGGCCGGGACGTTCACCGCTTGGGTGTGACCTGGCCGGTGGTGGCGCGGCGGGGCCGCGGCAGCAGTTCGCCGCCACAGTTGGGGCAGGAGCCGTTCATCTCCCCGGTGCAGTCCGGGCAGAACGTGCATTCGTAACTGCAGATGCGGGCCTCACCGCTGGGCGGGAGACTCACGTCGCAGCGTTCGCAGGCGGGGCGCATCTCCAGCACGGCCGGCTCCTCGCAATGGCAGAACGTCCAGGCCAGCCGGGCGGCCGGCCTGGACGTCGCGGTCAGGCCAGGTCGAACCGGTCGAGGTTCATGACCTTGTCCCAGGCGGCCACGAAGTCGCGGGCGAACTTGTGCCGCGCGTCGTCGCTCGCGTAGACCTCCGCCAGTGCCCGCAGCTGCGAGTTGGCGCCGAAGATCAGGTCGAACCGGCTGCCGGTCCACTTCAGCTCGCCCGTTGCGCGGTCACGGCCCTCGAAGGTGTCCTCGGCCTCGGAGGTCGGCTGCCACCTCGTGCCCATGTCGAGCAGGTTCACGAAGAAGTCGTTGGTCAGCGTCCCAGGCCGGCCGGTGAGCACGCCCAGGCTGGAGTGGTCGTAGTTCGCGTTCAGCGCCCGCAGGCCACCCACCAGGACGGTCATCTCGGGGGCGGTCAGCGTCAGCAGGCCCGCCCGGTCCACCAGATGGTGCTCGGCCAGCCGCGGCTGCAGCTTGCCGAGGTAGTTGCGGAACCCATCGGCCACCGGCTCCAGCACGGCGAAGGACTCCACGTCGGTCTGCTCCTGCACTGCATCCGTGCGGCCAGGGGCGAACGGAACCTCGATGTCGTGCCCGGCGTCCTTCGCTGCCTGCTCGACCGCCGCGCAGCCGCCGAGCACGATCAGGTCGGCCAGGGAGACCTGCTTGCCGCCGGCCTGGGCACCGTTGAACCCACGCTGAATCTCTTCCAGCCTCCGCAGCACGTCCGCCAGCTCGGCCGGGTTGTTGACCTCCCAGTCGTGCTGCGGGGCCAGCCGGAGCCGTGCCCCGTTGGCGCCGCCGCGCTTGTCGGTGTCGCGGAACGTGGACGCGGCGGCCCAGGCCGTCGTGACCAGTTGCGGGACGGTCAGCCCCGAGGCGAGGATCGTGCGCTTGAGGCCGGCGATGTCCCCGGCCCCGACCAGCTCGCGGGTCACCGGCGGGACCGGGTCCTGCCAGAATCTGCGGCTCCACGGGAACCTGCGGGCCGAGGTAGCGCGAGACCGGGCCCATGTCGCGGTGCGTCAGCTTGAACCATGCCCTGGCGAAGGCCTCGGCGAGTTCCTCGGGGTGCTGGTGGAAGCGGCGCGAGATCGGCTCGTAGACCGGGTCCATCCGCAGCGACAGGTCGGTGGTGAGCATCACCGGGGTGTGCCGCTTCGCCGGATCCTGGGGATCGGGCACCGTGCCCTCCGCCGCCGGATCGGTCGGGATCCACTGCCAGGCACCAGCCGGGCTCTTCACCTTCTGCCACTCATAGCCGAACAGGGTGTCGAAGTAGGAGTTGTCCCAGCTGACCGGGGAAGGCGTCCAGGCGCCCTCCAGCCCGCTGGTGATGGCGTCATCGCCCGCCCCGGTGCCGTAGCTGTTCGCCCAGCCCAGGCCCTGCTGCTGCAGCGGCGCGCCTTCCGGCTCCGGGCCGAGGTGCGATTCGGGCGCCGCGCCATGGGTCTTGCCGAACGTGTGCCCGCCGGCGATGAGGGCGACCGTCTCCTCGTCGTTCATGGCCATCCGGCGGAAGGTCTCCCGGATGTCCCGGGCAGCGGCGAGCGGGTCCGGGTTGCCGTTCGGCCCCTGCGGGTTCACGTAGATAAGGCCCATCTGGACGGCGGCGAACGGATTCGCCAGCTCCCGGTCGCCGCTGTAGCGCTCGTCGCCGAGCCAGGTGCGCTCGACGCCCCAGTTGATGTCCTCGGGCTCCCACACGTCCTCGCGGCCGCCGCCGAAGCCGAAGGTGGTGAATCCCATCGACTCCAGTGCACAGTTGCCCGCGAAGATCATCAGGTCGGCCCAGGAGATCTTGCGGCCGTACTTCTGCTTGACCGGCCAGAGCAGCCGCCGCGCCTTGTCCAGGCTCGCGTTGTCGGGCCAGCTGTTGAGCGGCGCGAAGCGCTGCGTGCCTGCCCCGCCGCCGCCGCGGCCGTCGCTGATGCGGTACGTGCCCGCACTGTGCCACGCCATCCGGATGAACAGCGGCCCATAGTGGCCGTAGTCGGCGGGCCACCATTCCTGTGAGGTGGTCATCACCGCCTCGATGTCCCGGCGCAGGGCATCGAGGTCGATGGTGGCGAACTCCGCGGCGTAGTCGAAGTCCTCGCCCATCGGGCTGGCCATGGGCGGGTTCTGCTGGAGCACCCTCAGGTCCAGCTGGTCCGGCCACCAGTCCCGGTTCGACTGGCCCCCGGCCGGGTGCACGACCGGGCAGGTGTTCTCGTCACTCATCACTGTTCCCCTTCTGTGGCTGAGACTGGCCGGGGCGACTGGCACTGTGGGCAGCGGCCCCAGTAGATGACCTCGGCCTCGTCGATCAGGTAGCCGATGTCGTCGGCCGCGGTGAGGCAGGGCGCGGTCCCGACCGCGCAGTCGACGTCGGCGGTGCGCCCGCAGCTACGGCAGATCACGTGGTGGTGGTTGTCGCTGACCCGGGCCTCGAAGCGGGCCGGTGACCCGGCGGGCTGGATCCGCCGGACCAGCCCCACGTCGGCCAGCACGGCCAGCACGTCGTATACCGCCTGCAGCGAGATGGCGCCCAGCCCGGCCCGGACGGTTTCGGCCACGGCCTCGGCGGTCACGTGCGGCTCGGCGGACACCGCCCGCAAGACGGCCAGGCGCTGGCCGGTGACGCGGTAGCCACGCTGGCGGAGGAGGTCGGCCGGGTCCGCAGGCACGTTCTGAACCCTATCGAATCTGGAAAGATTCAGGGAATGGAATAGGTAAAGTTAGGGTCGCTTCCGGCTATGCCGCACCGGCTCCGGTGGCGGTGCCGCGGCCGAACCGGGCCCGGGCCAGCTGCGGCAGGGCGGCAGCGCCGGTGATGGGGCGGAACGCCGCGGCCGCGCCGGACAGCGCCTGGTACTGGTCGTCGGTGAGGTCGATATCAGCGGCGGCGGCGTTGTGTTCCAGCTGCTCCACGGTGGACGCGCCGGGGATCGCGGCCACCACCGGCTGGCGGATCACCCAGGCAAGTGCGATCTGGGCGGGGGTGGCCGCATGGGCGCTGGCGATCTCGCGCAGGGTCGCGATCAGTTCCCCGGCGCGGGCGAGGTTGTCGGGCAGGAACAGGGGGTTGACGGCCCGGACCCGGTTGGCCGGCCGGTGGTCCGGGTCGTACCGGCCCGATAGCAGCCCCTGCGCCAGCGGGCTGTAAGCGAGCACCACCCGGCCCTGGGCGGCGGCGTAAGGCAGCAGTTCGCGCTCGGGTGCGCGGTCCACCAGGCTGTAGGAGACCTGGTTGCTCAGCACCCGGGTGCCCAGTGCGTCCTCGGCGGCTCGCCAGCGGGCCAGCGAATAGTTGCTGACGCCGACCTCACCGACCAGCCCGACCCGCTGCAGTGCGCGCATGCCACGCATGATCGTGCCGTCGCGGACCACCGGATTGGGCTGGTGAACCTGGTACAGGTCGAGCGTGCGGGTGCCGAGCCGGTTCGCGCTGGCCACGGCGCGCTGTTCCACCACCGGCGCGACCGGGAACACCGGGAGGATCTTCGTCGCCAGGAAGGCCTCGTCGCGGTGGCCGTCCAGGGCCTGGCCCAGGATGCGCTCGCTCCGGCCGTAGCCATAGATCTCGGCGGTGTCGAACAAGGTGATACCGAGTTCGAGTGCCCGGGCCACGATGGCCTGCGCCACCTCGCCGGCATAGCGGTCGCCGTATCCCCAGTCCCGGGATCCGAACTGCCAGGTGCCGAGCCCGATCTTGGAGATCCGCTTGCTGGTGCCAATATCTAGATAGCGCATGATTCAGTATCTCCCTGCCGCCCCGGATGCCGCGCGGCACCACCCAGGCCTGCCGGCCCGGCGGGGAGCGGCGGCTACGGATACCTCCGCTGGATCAGGGCGGTCAGCCGCTCCCGGTCCGGGGCGAGCAGGGCCTTGATGCCCTCGGCGCTCACATCCGCGACGATGATGTCGCCGACATCGTCGTGCACATCCACGAACAGGCCGTGCGACTTCATCTTCTGGGCCTGGTAGCGGTTGTCCTCGGTGGGGCTGACGTAGTGGACCGACCGGATCTTGTAGCGGTGGATCAGGAACAGGTGGTTCAGCGTCATCAGCCGCTTCTGGCGCAGGGCGGTGTCGAACGTGTTCTGGTCGCGGACGGACAGGATGTTGCGCCCCCGGCGGTCGACGATGACGTCGAAGACGATGTTGGCGACCTGCTCCCCGTTTGGCTTGGACAGGGTGAGCTCCAGCAACTCCGAGCCCGCGGTCAGCGGCTTCAGCGCGGCACGCAGCGGGCCAGGGATCTGGTGCTGGCTGGCCCACAGCGTGAGCCACTCGTCGAGCAGCTTGGTGGGCACCTCGGTCTGCACCAGGTGCTGGTGCTGGGTCGAGCCCTTGCCCATCGCCTTGGTGGCCGCGGTGCCGCCGGACGAGGCCATCAGCGCCGCATCCAGCCGCGGCCCGCCGACCAGTGTCTGGGGCGTCCGGTACGGCGAGTCAACCAGGCGGATCTTCCGCTGCAGCCGGGCCAGCGAGAGCATGCCGTCCTGCTTCAGTGCGGTGGCGAACTCCTCGGCCGCCATGCCGTCGATCTGATGCCCGCCGTAGGTGATGAAGTTGAAGACGAACCCGAGCTTGCCGAGTTCCTGCGGAAACCGCCGCATCTCCTCCTCGCTCATCCCGGTGGTGTCCCAGTTGAACGACGGGGACAGGTTGTAGGCGAGCATCTTGTCCGGGAACTCGGCGTGGATGGCCTCGGCGAAGCGGCGTGCGTCCGCCAGGTCCGCGGTCTTGGTCTCCATCCACAGCAGATCGGCGAACGGGGCGACAGCCAGCGACCTGGCGATGGCGTAGTCGATGCCGCTCTGTATCTGGTAGTAGCCGTCGGCGGTCTTGGACGCCTCGCAGTCCCAGATGATGCCGATGCCCATCGCCCTGGCCTTGGCCCTGGCGTCGTGGTACGAGGTCCGGTTGGCAAAAGCCAGCCATTCATCGGGGCCCATGCCGAACCGCTCGCCCTCGCTGGCGCGGAACTCGATCACGTCCGCGACCGCCTGCGGGTAGCTCTTCAGGTTGGCCTCGGCCTGCCACGCCTCCAGGTAGGGCGTCTCGATGCTCTCCAGCAGCGCGTCGATCGACTGCCCGCCGGCCTGCAGGAACTCCTTCGCATTCGCTTCCAGCACATCCATCACGCCGGCCCGTTCCAGCCAGGTGGTGGCCTCGTCGTATTCCGCGGCCGAGATCTGGTACAGCAGGTGACCGCGGGCGTCCTGCACGCCCCGCTCGTGCAGCTTGCGCAGGATGGTGAGGTAGCCGACCTTGTAGGTCGGCAGGTCCGTGTTGGTGGCACCCAGGATGAACGGGTGGTCGCGCTCGTCCCCGCGCCCATCCAGGAACGTGGCCGCTTCCGCGTCGGTCCTGGCCACGATGATGCCGGGCACCCGCATGATGTCAAGCTGGAAGCGGGCCGCGCTGAGTCGCTTGATCTGCTCGTCCACCCCGACGAGCACCTTCCCGCCCTGGTGCCCGCACTTCTTGGCGCCGGGCTTCTGGTCCTCGATGTGGTAACCAGGGACCCCTACCTCGGCGAAACGCCGGATCAGATTCTGGACGTGCGCGTCGCCGCCGTGCCCGGTGTCGGCGTCGGCGATGATGAACGGCCGGTAGTCGGTCTCCGGGGTGGCGGCACGCTGCGCCTCGGTCATCCGGGAGCGCGCGAAGCGCTGGTTCCGGTCAGCCGTGAGCAGCGCGCGCACGATCGGCGCGGCCTCGTCGGGCACCTGGGAGAGCGGATAGCTGGCCAGGTCGGGCCCGGGGTCCTCGGTCACCGAGCCCTTCGCCGAGGTGGCCCAGCCGCCCAGGTAGATGCCCTCGATGCCCATCCGCTTGATGGCCACCGCCTGCCCGGGTGAATACGGCCCGAAGGTGGTGATCGCCGTGCGCTCGGCGAACAGCTGGCGGAGGCGGTTGTAGAACTGCTCGGCCGCCACCCGCGCGATGGTGTGGTCGGTGGCGATGGTGCCCCGCTGCTCTACCACCTGATGGGCGGAGTACAGCCGGGTGAGGCCCGCAAACCGGGGGCTGGCAAGCCACCGTTCGGTCTCACCGATGTCCGATTCGATCGGGCTGCTGGCTGGCTGATCGGCCTTATCGGCGATTTCCGAATCCACTGACATGACGGTCTCCTGCCGGTCCTACCTTGTGTCCTGGCTAGTGGCGCGTCTCGCGACGGCCAGCTTCCCTGCCATCCGGGTGCTGGGCACATCAATGTGCCGGAACGCCTCGGCGGGGCGGCGACCCGGATCCGATCCTTATGAGATCAGGCGGGGGGCGCAGCGGGTAGAGGCGAAAGTCCTAGCCCCACTCTTACCCATACCCGCCAGCGCCACAACGGGCACCGGCTGCCACGTGCCAGGCGCCGCCGGCGCGGCCGGGCGCCACGCCCGCCTGCCAGCGTGTCGCCGTGCACCGGCGCCCGCGTTCACCCATATTCGTCTGCAGGACAGGGGCGGATCAGGACTGGACACCGAACCGGGAGCAAAGGACGTCCGATGAAGCCCACGGGCGGTTTCCTCCGTACCGCCGCGGTGGCCCTGCTCGCAGCGGCCCCGATTCTGCCGCTGGCACCGCAGGCCAGCGCCGCTGCCCGCGCGGCGGATCCCGGAGCCGGTCTGTGCAGGTCATCCTCCCACCCCAGGCTGGCGGCCAGGCTCGGGCGGGATATCGACGCGGCGCGGGCGGGGCGCGAGTCGCGGATCGCGGTCCGGGTCAACGACCCCGGCAAAGGTGTGCGGTGCTGGCTGCACGGCGGCTGGCGGTTCGACTCGGCGAGCGTGGTGAAGGTGACCATCCTGGGTGCGCTGCTGCGCGAGGCGCTGGACCAGCACCGGTACCTGACCGATACCGAGGCCGCCGAGGCCACGGCGATGATCACCAGGTCGGACAACGGCTCCGCCACCGCGCTGTGGTCCGAGCTTGGGCCCAGTGACCTGCGGCATTTCCTGGACCTGGCGGGGATGCGGCAGACCGTCCTAGGCGCGGATGGCTACTGGGGCCTGACCCAGATCACCGCCCACGACGAGGTGCTCCTGCTGCGGCTGCTGCTGCATCCGAACCTGGTGCTGGACTTGCCGTCCCGCCGGTACGCGCTCAGCCTGATGGCCCAGGTCATCCCTGCCCAGCGGTGGGGTGTCCCGGCGGGCGCGCCGGCCACGCTCACCGCGCACGTGAAGAATGGCTGGCTGCCCAGCGTCACGCATGGCTGGTACATCAACAGCATCGGCTGCTTCACCGGCCGGCACAGCCGCTACAGCGTGGTGATCCTCACCGATGACAATCCGGCATACGGCTATGGCGTCGCCACGGCCGGGGCCGTGGCCAGGGCGATCAACCACGACCTGAACCGGTAGCCTCGCCGGCCCCCGGGGGCGGCCTGTCGATTTCGCGGCCGGCCGTTCGTCTTACTGCGTCAGCATCGGGTAATGAGGAGGAAGCGATGAAGTACATCATGCTCATCTACCAGGGCACCGCGCTTGAGCGGCAGGCCGCGCTGCCCGAGGCGGAGCAGAAGCAGGTCTACGCCGACTACCAGGGGATTAATCAGACGCAGGGCGTCACCCCCGGGCTGCCGATGGGGCTGCCCGAGAACGCGACCACGGTGCGGGTCGAGGACGGCAAGGCCCTGACCACGGACGGCCCGTTCGTCGGGATGAAGGAGGCCGTCGGTGGCTGGTTCATCCTCGAGGCGGACGACCTCGACGCGGCCATCGAGGTGGCCGGCCGCGTTCCCGCCGCACGCTATGGCGGCGCCGTCGAGATCCGCCCCTCGGAGGTGTATTGGTAGCCACGCTCGAACAGGTCTTCCGCGAGGAATGGGGCCGCGTCCTGGCCACCCTGGTCGGCTTCCTCGGCAACTTCGACCTTGCCGAGGAAGCCGCGCAGGACGCGTTCACGATGGCCGCCGACCGGTGGCCGCGCGAGGGGATCCCCAGCAACCCGCGCGCCTGGCTGATGACAACGGCCCGGAACCGGGCGACGGACCGCATCCGCCGGGACCGCGTCCTGGCCGGCAAGCTCGGCCTGCTCGCCGCAGGCAACCGTGCTGAGGCGACGATGACCACCACGGAGTTTCCCGATGAGCGGCTGGAGCTCATCTTCACCTGCTGTCACCCGGCGCTGGCGATCGAGGCACAGGTCGCGCTCACCCTGCGCGCCCTGGGCGGGCTCACGACCGACGAGATCGCCCGCGCCTTCCTCGTCCCGGAGCGGACGATGGCGCAACGGCTGGTGCGGGCCAAGCGCAAGATCAAAGCGGCGGGTATCCCGTTCCGGGTGCCACCGCCGCACCTGCTCCGCGAGCGGCTGGACGCGGTGCTGGCCGTCGTCTACCTGATCTTCAATGAGGGCTACGGCGGCCGCGACGAGCTTGCGGCGGAGGCGATCTGGCTGGGTCGCGCGCTCGCCGAACTGCTCCCGGACGATCCCGAGGTGCACGGCCTGCTGGCGATGATGCTCCTGCATGATTCCCGCCGCGAGGCGCGGTTCAGCGACGGCGAACTCGTGCTGCTCGGCGATCAGGACCGGTCACGCTGGAACGCCGGGCAGATCGCCGCCGGGCGCGCCGAACTCGGCCGCGCGCTCGCCCTGGGTGGCCGCGGGCCCTATGTCCTGCAGGCCGCCATCGCCTCGCTGCACGCCGACCTGCCGTGCGACTGGCCGCAGATCGCGGCGCTGTATGGCGAACTCGCCCGCCTGACCGGCTCGCCGGTGGTGGAACTGAACCGCGCCATCGCCATCGCCGAGACCGAAGGCCCCGCGGCCGGCCTGCGCCTGGTCGACGAGCTTGGCCTGGCCGATTTCCGCTACCTGCACTCGACCAGGGGCGAACTCCTGCGCCGTCTGGGCCGGGCCGGCGAGGCGCGAGAAGCCTACCGGCGGGCCAGGGAACTCACCGACGACGGCGCCGAACGGCGCTTCCTCGAACGCCGGCTCACCGAACTGGCGGCCGCCGCCGGGCCGGGCTGAGCCAGCTGGCGCGGACCGGCTGGCCGGTGGCAGACGGCCTGGTGAGCCGGGCGGCAGGCTGGCTACTGGGCCGGACGGCCCGCGGGGCTGAGCAGGCCACCGAGGACCAGCGCGAGCATCCGGTCGGCCTGGCCCGGATCCTGGCCCATGTCGGCCGCCATGCTCACCCCGTGCGCGAGCCGCAGCACATCGGCCCCCCGCACGTCCGCGCGCACAGCCCCGGCCCGCTGGGCTCGCTCTACCAGCGCATCCGTCGCGCCAAGCAGCACGGGACGGGCTGATGACAGCAGTTCGGAGTCTTTGTCGAGCACTTCCAGGAGTGCGGTGGTCAGGTTGCGCTTGGCCTTCCCGAACGTGACCAGGGCGGCCACCCATTCGGCTAGCGCCGCGGCGGGCGAGTCCGCCTGCATCAACTCGGCCGCCTGAGCGCCGAGCGCATCGACCTGGTCACGGTAGACCGCCTCCAGCAGCGCCTGCCTGGTGGGGAAGTGCCGGTAGAGGGTGCCGATGCCCACGCCGGCCCGGCGGGCGATCTCCTCCAGCGAGACGTCGTCCGCGCCCCGCTCGGCGAAGGCCGCCCCCGCGGCGGCCAGCAGCCGGTCATAGTTCCGCCGGGCATCAGCCCGCATGCCGCCGGCCCGCCCGGTCCCGGCCGCAGCAGCCTCCGCGTGCCCGGTCTCAGCCTGGCCTTCCGCGTGCCCGGCCCCAGCTGCGGCACCTCCGGCGTGCCCGGCCCCTGCCGCAGCGGCAACCTCGGCGTTCATCGTCCCTGGCCTTTCAGGCCCGGCCATCCGGCCGGCGATCAGAAACCAGCTTGCAAAGCGGAGGTATCCTCCGTATAGTACATAGCGGAGGCTTCCTCCGGATTCAGGATAGCTCGCCCGGGCCGTAGTGGCGAGCGGCTCCGCCCGGAAACCGGGTCACGAGAGCCGGCCCCCCGGGCAGCGACATGCCGGTCTCCCGCCGGCAGCCCCCTCAGGAAGGAACTTCGTGTCCATCTCCTCGGCAACCCCAGCCCGAACGAGCGCCAGCTTCCCGCGGCCGGCCCGGCCGAGCCGCCGGAGCGTCAGCCTGGCCCTGGTGCTGGGCGCGCAGCTGATGATCATCCTGGACATGACCGTGGTGAACATCGCGCTGCCGCGCATCCAGCACAGCCTGGGCTTCTCCGCGGCCGGCCTGTCCTGGGTGCTGAACGCCTACACGCTGACCTTCGGTGGCCTGCTGCTGTTCGGCGGCCGGCTCGGCGACATCTTCGGGCGGCGAAGGGTGTTCATGGCTGGCCTCGCGCTCTTCACCCTCGCCTCACTGGCCGGCGGCCTGGCGACCTCCGCACCGCTGCTGCTCGCCGCCCGGGCGGCCCAGGGCGCCGGCGGGGCGATCGCCGCCCCCGCGGTGCTGGCGCTGATCATCTCCAGCTTCCCGGAGGGCCGGGAGCGCACCCGGGCGCTGGGCATCTTCACCGCGGTGGCGATGGGTGGCGCCTCGCTGGGCCTGGTCCTCGGCGGCATGATCACCGAATGGGTGTCCTGGCGCTGGGTGCTCTTCATCAACGTGCCGATCGGGGTGGCGGTCATCCTGGCGGCGCCGCGGTTCCTGCCGGAAACCAGCCGCCAGCCCGGCCGGTTCGACGTGGCCGGCGCGCTGACCTCGACCGCCGGCATGGCCGCCCTGGTGTATGCGTTCATCCGCGCCGCCGCCAGCGGCTGGGGCGACCGGCTGACGATCGCCGCGTTCGCCGCCGCCGTGGCGCTGCTGGCCGGTTTCCTCATCATCGAAGCCCGCTCGGCCCATCCGGTGACCCCGCTGCGGCTGTTCGCCGACCGTGGCCGTTCCGCGTCCTACCTGATCCGGCTGCTGCTGGTGGCGGGGATGTTCGGGATGTTCTTCTTCCTCACCCAGTTCCTGCAGGAGGTGCTCGGGTTCAGCCCGCTGCGGGCCGGGATCGCCTTCCTGCCCATGACCGCCGCGCTGTTCGCGGTCTCCCGGCTGGCACCCCGGCTGGTGCCCCGGTTCGGGCCGAAGCCGCTCATGGTGGCCGGCCTGGTGCCGGTGGTGGCCGGGATGACCTGGCTGGCCCAGATCAGCCCGGCCACCTCGTACGCCTCCGGCGTGCTCGGGCCGATGCTGCTGCTCGGCACCGGGATGGGGCTCGCGTTCGTGCCGCTCACCATGGCCTCGCTGCACGGCGTGGCCCCGGCGGACTCCGGCGCCGCGGCCAGCATGGTCAACGTGATGCAGCAGGTGGGCGGCTCGCTCGGGCTGGCGATCCTGGTCACCGTGTTTGGCGGCGCCACCCGCGCCGCGACCCGGCACGCGCTGGCACTGCGCACCACGCACCAGCGTCACCGCACTCGGTGCGCAGCCGGTCCACCAGATCGTCACCCACGGCATGGCCAGCTCGTTCACGGTGGCCGCGGCCTTCGACGCGGTCGCGCTGCTGCTGGTCGTGCTCGTGCTGCGGATGCGCCAGGTCCCCCAGCCCGCCCGCGCGGCCACCAGCGAATAGCCCCGGGCCGGAGCGGGTACAGGTACGCCACTAACGGCTCTCGCTCCGCAGCGGGGTGCCAGCTCAGACTCTCGGCGAGGGTGATGCCATGGATGAGGCCGCTGGCGAGTTCCTCGACCTGATCCACAATCTCGAGGACTTCTTCGATGGCGTGACGCCCGAGCACGCCCATGCCGAGTTCGACCAGGTGACGCTGCAGATGTTCTGGAAGAAATGGCCCGGCATCTCGGCCTGGGCCGGCTCACTGTGGCGCCTGCTGTCGGAGGAACTGGCCGGCCCAGCCATGCCTTACCGCGACGCTGATCTGGATGAGGTGGGCGGCAGTGACTGAGCGCCCGCGGTGTCCCGTGCGACGGCAATGATGCTGCTGCGCGATCTCATGCACACGTCCGTGGTCACCACGACGCCGGAGACATCGGTGTCAGCCGCGGCCGCGGGAATGGTGCGGGCGGGTGTGGGCTCAGCTGTCGTCATGCAGGGATCGTTCCTGGCCGGAATTCTCACCGAGCGCGATGTCCTGCGGGCCGCGGCCTCGGGCGAGGACCTCGCGGCAGCCAGGGTGGCGGCATGGATGACCCCAGACCCGCAGTCGGCGAGCCCGGGCACCTCGGCCGCTGAAGCCGCCCAGATCATGCTCCTGAACGGGTTCCGCCACCTGCCAGTGGTGGAGGGCCGCACCGTCTGTGGCGTCGTGAGCCTGCGCGACCTGTTCGCAGCCAGAATCCGCCGCCCGCCGGCCGACTAACCGGCTGACTACGAGGCATCCCGGGCGCATCGGCGTGCCTGGCATAGGGTCGGGTGTCGTGTCCGACCGTGAGCTGGTGGTCCTTGGCACGGCGAGTCAGGCCCCCACGCGCAGCCGCAACCACAACGGCTACGTCCTGCACTGGGACAATGAGGGGCTGCTGTTCGACCCGGGTGAGGGCACCCAGCGGCAGATGCTGTTCGCCGGGGTGCGGGCCAGCCAGATCACCCACATCTGCATCACCCACTTTCACGGGGACCACTGCCTTGGCCTGCCCGGTGTGCTGCAGCGGATGTCGCTGGACCGGGTGACGCACGTGGTGGACATCTGCTACCCGGCACAGAACCAGGACGTGCTCACCCGGCTGCGGCAGGCGGCGCTGTTCGACGACGTGACGAATCTGCGGGAACGGCCAGTGGCCGGTGGCGGCACGGTGCTCCAGGCACCGGCGTTCCGGGTGGAGGCCCAGCCGCTGTCGCACACCGTCCCGGCCGTCGGCTACCGGCTGGTGGAGCCCGACGGGCGGCGGATGCTCCCGGGCAAGCTCGCCGCGCTCGGCATCACCGGCCCCAGCATCGGGCGGCTGCAGCGCGAGGGGCACCTGGCCACCGGTGACCACACCGTCAGCCTGGAGCAGGTGAGCGAGCCCAGACCGGGCCAGCGGCTCGCGTTCATCATGGACACCCGGCTGTGCGACGGGGCGTTCGCCCTCGCCGAGGGCGCGGACATGGTGGTGTGCGAGTCCACCTTCGCCGACGAGGAGGCGCCACTGGCACGCGAGTACGGGCACCTGACCGCCGGGCAGGCCGGCCGCATCGCGGCCGAGTCACGGGCACGGCTGCTCGTGCTCACTCACTTCTCCCAGCGCTACGACCGCTGCGGCGGCAGCCAGCGGCTCGCTGACCAGGCGGCGGCCACCTTCGGCGGCCCGGTCGTCTCGGCCCGCGACCTGGACCGGATCCCAGTGCCGCCCCGGCATCCGGGCGGGAGCCAGTAATGGTCCGCGCCGTCGGGTGGAACTCGCTGCAATCGACTGTTGCCGGGCCCCCGGCCAGGGAGGACACTGCCTTGTAGCCAGCTCAGGCACGAGGGGGGAGCACATGGCCGGGACCCAGGACGAGCAGATGGCGGCCGAGCCCGCGGATCCACCGCCCGCGGCTCCGGCATCCGCCGCTCCGCCGTCCGCCGCTCCGCCATCCGCCGCTCCGCCGCCCGCCGCTCCGGCGCTTGCCGTCCGGGCTGGTGAGGCCGACCGGACTCTGCGGCCCGGGCCCAGCTACCAGATGGGCCCTGATCCGCAGTCGGACATCGTGGTGGATGACCCGCGGGTTTCCTGGCGGCATGCGATTCTGCGGCTGGAGCACGGCCAGTGGCTGCTCGAGGACGCGAACAGCACCAACGGCATGTTCGCTGGCGGGCAGCAGGTGCAGCGGATCGTCATCAGGGACGCCTGCGAGGTGTCGCTCGGCGACCCCGAGAGCGGCCCGGTGGTTTCCTGCTCGATCGTGGCTGAGCCAGCGGCCCGGGCCGTCACGATGGCGGCGGACGCCGTGCCGCAGCCATCCGCGCTGGAGCCATCCGCGTCGTGGGTGCCGGAGCGGATGCCCAGCGCGATCATGCAACTGCCCGTCCGTCTGCTGCGGATCGGCCGGGATCCCGGCAACGATGTCGTCGTGCCGGACCTCCGGGTGTCGCGCCACCACGCCGAACTGCGCAAGACGGCTCAGGGCGGGTACGAGATTCACGACCTGGGCAGCCACAACGGCACCTACCTCAACGGCCAGCAGATCACCGCCGCGTTCGCCACCGACAACGACGTCATCGGCATCGGCCCGGCCGCCTTCCGCCTGGTTGGGGACGAGCTGCAGGAGTTCCTCGACACCGGCGATATCTCGCTCGATGCCCGTGGCCTGACCGTCCGGCTGCCCAGCGGCAAGGTCATCCTGGACGACGTCAGCTTCCCGCTCGGGGAGCGGTGCCTGCTGGGCGTCATCGGTCCCAGCGGTGCGGGCAAGTCGACGCTGCTCGGGGCGCTGACCGGGATGCGGCCCGCCACCGAGGGCTCGGTGCTCTACGACGGCCGCGACCTGTACGCGGACTACGCCGAACTGCAGCACCGGATCGGGCTGGTGCCGCAGGAGAACATCCTGCACACGCAGCTGACCCCCCGCCGCGCGCTGGGGTACGCGGCGGAACTCCGGTTTCCGCAGGACACCAGCCCGGACGAGCGGGAGCGCCGGGTCACCGAAGTGCTTGGCGAACTGTCGCTGACCGAGCACGCGGCCACCCGCACCTCATCCCTGTCCGGCGGCCAGCAGAAACGCGTCAACGTCGCGCTGGAGCTGCTGACGAAGCCGTCCCTGCTGTTCCTGGATGAGCCGACCTCCGGCCTCGACCCGGGGCTGGACATGTCGGTGATGGAAATGATGGCCGACCTTGCCCACGACGGGCGGACGGTCATCGTGGTGACGCACAGCGTCGCCAACCTCAACGTCTGCGACCGGCTGCTGGTGCTGGTGCCCGGGGGCAAGGTCGCCTACTTCGGGCCACCGGACGATGGCCTGCGGCATTTCGGCCAGCCCGGCTGGGCGCAGGTGTTCCGGGCCATCGAGGCGGACCCGGGCCGGGACTGGGCCAGGGAGTACCGCGACTCGCCGTTCTGCGCCCAGTACGTCGCCGCCAGCCAGGCCAGCCCGCCCGCGGTCGCGGCGGCGGGCGCGGTACCCCTGCCGCCTCGCCGCCAGCACCGGCTGGCCCAGCTGTCCACCCTGATCCGGCGCTACCTGGCCGTCATCGCCTCGGACCGCAACTTCGTGGCGGTGCTGGCGCTGCTGCCGTTCATCCTCGGCGGGGTGGTCCGGATCATCCCCGACCCGCAGGGACTGACCGGGACGAACAACGGCAACGCCATCCAGGTGCTGCTGATCCTGGTCATGGCCGCCTGCCTGATCGGGGTGGCGAATTCGGTGCGGGAGCTGGTGAAGGAACGGGCGATCTACACCCGGGAACGAGCGGCCGGGCTATCCGCCGGTGCCTACCTGTGGTCCAAGCTGGTGGTGCTGGGCCTGATCAGTGCCGTGCAGGCGGTGCTGCTGGTGCTGGTCGGGCTGGCCGGCCGGCCGCTGCCGCCGCATGGCGCCCTGCTCCCGCTGCCGCTGGTGGAAATCATGCTGGCCATGGCCCTGCTGGCCATTGCCTCGATGACCGCGGGGCTGCTGATCTCGGCGGTGGTCAATTCGTCGGACAAGACCATGCCGCTGCTGGTCGTGGTGGTCCTGGTCGAGGTCGTCCTGAGCGGCGCGGTGTTCCGGCTGAACGGCAAGGCCGTCCTCGCGCAGCTTTCCTGGCTCTCGCCGTCCCGGTGGGGACTCGGCGCAGCGGCCTCCACGGTGAACCTGAACCACGTCACGCCGCCACCGCCGGGGAACACACCCGACCCGCTGTGGCGGCACAGCCCCCAGGTCTGGCTGCTGGACATGGCCATGCAGCTGGTGCTGGCGGCCGTGCTCGTCACGCTCACCTGGTGGCGCTTGCGCCGGGTGAGCCCCGGCCGGCGCCGCTGAGCGGCTCCTGCCAGGCGGCTGAGCCCCGGCCGGTGCCGGGTGGGCCCCGGCCGGCGCCGCTGAGCGGCTCCTGCCAGGCGGCTGAGCCCCGGCCGGTGCCGGGTGGGCCCTGGCCGGTGCCGCTGGCTGTCCCGGTGCGATCGGCCGTCCCGCTTTCCCAGCCATCCGGGCCGGCCAGGCCGGCCAGCAGGCTGGCGATGCCAGCCGCGGCGCCCGGGCGGCTGAGCGCCGCCGACGCGGCGCGCATCTCGGCAAGGGCAGCCGGGCTGCGCCGCAGCCAGCCGATCTCGGTGACAAGATCGCGCAGCCGGGGGGCGTAGCGGCCGGCGCCCGCGCTGACGACGAATTCGGCGTTTCCCTCCTCCTGGCCCGGCAGGTAGGAGGTGAGCACCAGTGGGGCGGCGCAGCAGGTCGCCTCGGCGATGGTGCCCGGCCCCGCCTTGCCGACGACGACGTCGGCGCAGCGGAGCCAGTCGGCCATGTTGCCGACGAACCCGTGCACGGTCAGCCGGCCATCTGCCCGGGCCGCCAGCCGGGTGAGACGGCGCCGCAGCACCTGATTGCGCCCGCAGATGACGGCCACATCCACCTCGCCAACCCGCCGGAGCAGGGCGGCGGCCCGCCGGTAGATGCCACCGGAGCCTTCCGCGCCGCCCGTCATGACCACCAGGAACCGCCCCCCGCGCAGGCCCAGTGACCGGCGCAGGGCATCCCGTTCGGCCGCTGCCGGGGGCGCGGCGGAGAACTCGGCAGCGACCGGAAGGCCCATTTCGACGTAACGCCCCCGCGGGGTGCCGTCCGCCGCACACGAGCGGCCGACCGGCGCCGATGGCACGATGATGCGGTCCACGCCCGCGTCCCGCCACGCCCGGTGCGTGGTGATCAGGTCGGTGATGACGGTGATCACTGGCACTCCCGGCGCGCAGCGGTCGCGGGCCCGCACTGCGGGCTCGGCCGTCATCGCGTGAAATGTCACGATCGCCGCCGGCCGGTGCGCGGCCACCAGCCTGGCCACGCTGCGGTAGGCGGGTGAGAACAGCGTCCGGCGCGACCAGCGCAGGACAGGCGGCGAGTCGAAGCCCCGCCAGAGCATGCCCCACAGCCATGGCGTCAGCCGGATGGTGGGCCCGTACAAGCCGACCAGCCAGCGCAGCCGCAGCGGGGAGCCGGGGCCGCGCAGCGGGTCACAGATGACGGGCGCGAAGCGGCCAGGGAACCCGCGCTCAAGCGACTGGCCGACCGCGTAGGCCGCGCTCCGGTGCCCCCCGCCGGTATCGGCGATGAGAAACAGCAACGGGGTCGGGGGTTCCGCGCTCCTGGTCACGGCCGCCGGCCCCCCGGCCCGGCCGCGGCCAGCAGGCCGTACAGGGACTCCCACTCGGCCAGCCGCCGGCCCTGTTCGTGGCCGCCGGCGATGCGGCGGCCTGCCGCGCCCAGTTCGGCCCGCCGGCACGCGTCGGGGACCAGGATGTCCAGGTAGGCGGCCAGCTCGCGGGCGCTGCCCCGGGCGGCCAGGAATCCGCTGTGGCCGTGATGGACCAGCTCGCCAAGCGCGCCGGCCCGCACGGCCACCACCGGCAGGCCGGTGGCCATCGCCTCCATCGTGGCAAGACTTTGCAGTTCCGCCCCGGAGGCGATCGCGAACACATCTGCCAGCCGGTACAGGCCAGGCAGGTCGTGGCCGGGAACATGGCCGAGGAAGTTCACCCGCCCGGTCAGGCCCAGCCGGCTGGCCAGCGCCCGCAGGGCTGCCTCGCTGGGGCCCCGGCCGGCCAGCGCCAGCTCCGCGTCCTGGGTCAGCCGGGCCGCCGCGGCCAGCAGCAGGTCCACCCGCTTCTCCGGGCTGAGCCGGCCGACCGACAGGATCAGGGCCGGCCACGGCTCAGCCTGTAACGGTCCCGCAACCGCCCGTCCGGTGGCCCCGGCGAGTACCGGGCCAGGTCGACCCCGTTCGAGATCACCTGGGACGGAGCCCGCAGCCCCCGGTCAGACAGCAGCCGCAGTGCGGTCGCGGTAGGCGCGGTCACCTGGCTGCACCGGTTGGCGAACCCGACGATGAAGCCGTAGAAGAGGGCGTCGGGCAGCCGCGCCCGCTGCCGCGCCGAGGGCCAGACGTTCACCGGCAGGTAGTGGTTGGTGTACACCACCGGGATCCGCAGCCTGCGGGCCGCGGCCAGGGCCGGTACACCCAGCGTGACCGGGGAATGGATGTGCACGACATCGGGCGCGAAGGCGGTGATCAGCCGCCGCGCCGCCGGGCCCGGCAGGCAGCCCAGCCGCATGCCGTCATACCACGGCCAGGGCACCGATCCCCGGAAACGCACACTCACGCGGCCGTCGGTGGCCGGCCCGCCGCGCCAGCCCGGGCTGGGCGCCAGCAGCGCCACCCCGTGACCGCGGCCGGCCAGGCCCAGCGCCAGCGTCCGGGTGACCGTCGGCACCCCGCCCACCATGGGGAGGTACTGGTCAGTGACCAGCATGATGCGCATAACGGCGCCTGCCAGGCTGCCACCAGCGCTGCGGTCAACGCCGGGTCCGGCGGACGTACAGCCACACCGCGAGCGGCGCCAGTGTGACGATCAAGCCCACCGACCACAGTGCCGACGCCAGTTCGGGGTGCTGCATGGGCCAGGCAGGGATGGCTGCCGCCGGGTCGGGGTTGCCCAGCAACTGGCGGCAGGCGGCCGCCAGCACGCTGATCGGGTTCCAGTTCGCGACATCGCGCAGCCACGGGGTCAGGCCCGCGGTGGAGATGAAGGCGTTCGAGGTGAGCGACAGCGGCACCATGATGGTCAGCCCGATCGCCTGGGCCGACTCCGCTCCCCGGGCCAGCATCCCGACGCACGCTCCTGCCCACGCCGCCGCGTAGCCGAACAGCAGCGCCAGCCCGGCGGCGAGCAGCACGTCCGCGGGGCTGCTGTGAATCCGCCAGCCCACCAGCAGGCCGGCCGCGGCGGTGACCGTGGCGGCGAGGATGGTCAGCACGAGGTCGGCGACGGTGCGGCCAGCCAGGACGGCCGCACGTGACATCGGGAGCGACCGGAACCGGTCGACCAGCCCGGTGGACAGGTCAACCGCCAGCCCGATCGCCGCCCCCTGGGCGGTGCCGCCCATGTTGATCGCGAAGATGCCGGCGATGAGGTACTGCCGGTAGGAACCATGCCCCGGCAGGATGATCGCCCCGTTGAACACGTAGCTGAACAGCAGGACAAAGATGAGCGGCTGGATGGTGACGTTCAGCAGTTGCTCCGGGGTGGCGGCAATGCGGGCCAGTGTCCGCCAGGTGAGCACCCGCACGTCGGCAAGCGCCCAGCGCAGTTCGTGCAGCGCCGCCCGGGTTCTCCCCCACGCCCGCGCGGCACCGTCATGAGCCGGCCATGCGGGCTGGTCCGCTGCCGGCAGCGACCGCCCAGGGGTGGCGAGGACTGGCCGGGCAGGCGCCTCGCTGGTGACGGCGCTCACGCGGCCTGCTCCCCGGCCCGCGCTCCCGCCGCGCGGTCATCATCCGGCGGCTCAGCCAGCCCGGGACCGGGGCTCCGGGTCAGCGCGCAGAAGACCTCGTCCAGGGATGGCTGGCGCAGGGCAACGTCGTCCACCGTGATCCCGGCTGCATCCAGCGCCCGGACCACATGGCTGACCAGCCCGGTGCGCGGAACCACCGGCACCTCCAGCCCGTGCCCGCCGGCCAGCCGCTGGACCGGGCCGGCCGCCTGGCAGGACAGGACCTCCGCTGCCCGCGTCAGCGACGCCGCCGCCGGGAAGACCAGCCGCAGGTGGGCGGTGCCGACCTGCGCCTTGAGCTCGGCTGGGGTCCCTTCGGCCGTGACCCGGCCGCCGTCGATGACGCAGATCCGGTCGGCTAGCTGATCCGCTTCCTCCAGATACTGCGTGGTCAGCAGCAAGGTGGTGCCGCCGGAGACCAGCTCGCGGATGAGTTCCCACAGGGTCCGCCTGCTGTGCGGGTCGAGCCCGGTGGTGGGCTCGTCGAGGAACAGCACGCTGGGCCGCGCGAGCAGGCTGGCCGCGAGATCGAGGCGGCGGCGCTGGCCGCCGGAATAGGTATGCACCGGCCGCCGGGCCGCCTCCACCAGGCCGAGCTGGGCCAGCAGTCCGGCTGCCCGCTGTTTCACCTCTCGCCGCGGTAGCCGGCTCAGCTGGCCGATCATGAGCAGGTTGGACCGGCCGGTCAGGTGCTCGTCCACCGAGGCGTCCTGCCCAGACACGCCGATGCGCCGGCGCACGGCGGCACTGCCGGTCACGACATCGTGGCCGGCCACCCGCGCCCAGCCGGTATCCGGGCGCAGCAACGTGGTCATCACCCGCACGGCGGTGGTCTTGCCAGCGCCGTTCGGCCCCAGCAGGCACATCGTGGTGCCGGCGGGGACGCTCAGGTCCAGCCCGGTCAGGGCGCTGGTGCGGCCGAAGGACTTGGTGAGCCCGCGGGCTTCGATCATCAGGGGCGTATCCACGGTCGTTTCCTGCTAGAACGGGGCGGTTGGGTGGGCGGCCGCGATCTGGTCACGCGCGGCACCGGACGGCGCCCAGACCAGGAGCGGGGTGGGGATATGGCTGGCCATAGTCGCTCGATCCTGATCGACGCACGGGTCAACGGGCTGCCCGGCGCACATGGGATCGCCCGGTCGGTGATGATGCTGGCCGCGCACATGGAGCAGGCGGGCGACGGCCTGGCCCTGCGGGTGCTCATCAACCCCGGCCGGGAGCAGTTGTTCCCGCTGTCGCAGCTGCCAGGACAGGTAGATGTCGTCGGCACCGACGTGACACTGGCGGCGGTGCACCGCTGCCAGGAGCTTGCCGGGCTGATCCGTGCCGTCGGCGCGGCCGTCCTGTACGTCCCCTATCCGACCTTCACCCCGGTCATCCGCCCGTGCCCGCTGGTGGTGACGCTGCATGACTGCACGATCGAGCGGGACGTGGGCTTCGCCGGCGGCTGGCACCGCCAGGCCGGGCTGAAGCTGGCGACCAGGGCCGTGCTCCGGCGGGCAGCCGCGACCACGACACCCACCAGGGCGAGCCTGGCAGAGATCCGTCAGCACTACCCCCACGCCCCCCATCTCACCCTCGTGCCGAACGGGGTGGACGTCAGGCAGTTCACCGACGTCCCCGCTGGCGCGGTAGCAGCCGCCAGAGACCGGTATCAGCTGCCCGGCCAGTTCATTCTCACGGTGGGAGCCCACCGGCCGCACAAGAATCACGCAGTCCTGGTCCGGGCGCTGCGGGCGCTGCCCGCGGACGTGTCGCTGGTCATCGTGGGGTACTTCGACCCCAGCTTTCCCGACCCGCTGCCCGGCCTGATCGCCGGCCTGGGGCTGGAGTCCCGCGTGCGGCTCATCCCCGAGGTGGCCGACGAGTTGCTGCCGGCGGTGTACCGGGCGGCGTCGGTGTTCGCCTTTCCCTCGCTCGCGGAGGGATATGGCATCCCGGTGCTCGAAGCGATGGCAGCCGGCGTCCCGGTGGTGGCAAGCCGGATCGCGGCCCTGACCGAGGTGGCCGGATCCGCGGCCCTCCTGGTCGATCCGGGCGATGTGGCCGGCTGGGCTTCGGCGCTGACGGCTGTGCTCGGCAATCCCGCGATGGCGGCCAGCCTGTCCCGCGCCGGTGCCGCCGTGGCGGCCGCCCGCAGCTGGGCGCACGGTGCCACCGCCCTCCGCGGTGTGCTGGCCTCGGTGGCCACCGGAACCCTGCCGCCGGCCGTCAGCCGTGGCGCTGAGCTGGCAGCGTGCTGAGGTTGACGACCTGGATCCGCGCGGCCCGGCTGTCGGCCACATACAGGTAGGTGCCGCTCGCTGGCAGCGCGAGGCTGAGCGGCGCGCGCCCGCTCGGGATGTAGCCGGTCAGGGCGGGCTTGCGGGCAAGGGCCGCGGGCACGCTGACCACGGCAAGGTTGTCGGCGCCCGGGGAGCCAGCCAGGTTGGTATCCGCCACGATGATCCTCTTGCCACCGTCCACCAGGACCACTCCGGTCGGCATCTGCCCCACCCGGACCAGCGCCGTCAGCGCATGCCCCGGATCGGTGCGCAGTCTGGCGGCGGAGAAACCCAGCAGGTCATTACTCCCCCGCGCGGTGACCCAGACCATCTTCCCGTCCGCCGAGGCGGCCACCCCGGCCGGGCCGCACCCGGCGGTCGCCTGGCTCACCAGCGCCGAGCCGGGGCTGGTCTCCAGTTTCTGCACGCTCAGGACGCTGAGGACTCCCTCGCCCGGCCCGGACGCGGGATGACCCTTGGCGGCGCTGACGACGTACAGCCAGCGGCCATCGGGGGAGACCGCCATGGCGGTGGGCTGGACGCCCAGCGTGACCGTGCCGACGAAGACGCCCGGCTGCGTCTGGCCGCTGGTGAGCGCCTTCGCCAGGTTGAAGACGGCCAGTTTGCCGGAGGTGCTCATCGTCACGAAGGCGAACCGGTTGCCGGGTGAGAGCGCGACCTGGCTGGCGTTGGTGACCGGGGGCACGCCGGGAACCACCAGGTTCGCGGCATTGGCGGTACTGGCGCCCTGTTCCGCTGACGCGGCGGCCTGCACATTGATCTGGTTGCCGACGGCGACGGCCGCATACCTGCCGTCGCTGGTCAGGGCCAGGCCCTTGGCAGTTTCGCCGGAGGCGGTGACGAAGTAGTAGTTCTGCGCGGCGGCAGCCTGGCCGGACCTCATGATCAGCACGCTGAGCGTGGCCGGGTTCGTCGCGAAGACGTACTTGCCGTCACTGGTCACCTGGACGCCGGACGGGTTGCCCTGGCTGAGCTTCAGGCTCGTGGTGGCGACCGTCAGCTTTTTCCCTGCTGCCACGCTCGTGCTGCAGCCTGGCGGGGGCAGGAATGCCGCCGCCGTGGCCCCGTTCGCGGCCGAGTTCTGCGAGGCCAGGTACGCACCACCGCCCCCGAGAGCCAGCAGCACCACCAGGGCGCCAGCCAGCACCGCCGGCGAGCGCCACACCGGGCGCCGGCGGGTGGGGGCCGCGCCGGGCCGGGCGCCAGCCTGCTGCGCCTCGGTCAGCCCGGCGCCGGTGCCCGCCAGGTCGGCCGACATGGCCTTCGTCGCCGGTGAGACGGCCGCCGCGCGCTGGCCGGATCCCTGACCATCGGTACCGGCCCCGGCCGGGCTGCCGCCAGGAACCGGGGTATCTCCGGCCTTCCGCCGGGTGACGACCTGCGTCGATGGCCCGGCAGCCGGCGGAGTGCTCTGGCGGCTGGCCTGCTCGCCGGAGGCCGGCCGGGCTGAGACCCAGGGCTGCCCGCAGTGCGTCGGCGAACTCCTGGCAGCTAGCCCACCGGTCGGCGGGGGCCTTGGCCATGGCCCGGGCGAAGACCTCGTCCACCGCGGGCGGCAGATCAGGCCGGCGGCTGGTCACCGCCGGTGGCGGCTGCGACAGTTGCGCATACATCACCGCCATGGCCTCGTCCCGGCGGAACGGCGGCACTCCGGTCAGCAACTCGAAGGCGGCACAGGCCAGCGCGTACTGGTCGGCACGGCCGTCAACCGGATTGCCCTCGATCTGCTCCGGGGAGATGTAGTCGACCGTGCCGAGGAACTGCCCGGCAGCGGTCAGGCCGCTGGCCGCGAGGGTACCTTTGCTGAGCCCGAAGTCCGACAGGTAGACGTGGTCAGGCCGGCCGCTGCCCGCACGGGAGTCCAGCAGCATGTTGGCGGGCTTGACGTCGCGGTGCACCAGCCCCCGCTCATGGGCAGCGTCCAGCGCCGAGGAGATCTGCGAGATGATCTCGGCGACGCGGGCCGGCGGCAGCGGGCCGGACTGCGCCAGCAGCGACCGCACGTCCCCGCCCCTGACGTAGCGCATGGCGATGAACAGCACGCCGTCGGCCTCGCCGGCCTCGAAGACCGGGATGATGTGCGGATCGTCCACCGCGGCCGCGGCCCGGGACTCG
The DNA here is from genome assembly GCA_963837105.1 of uncultured Actinomycetes bacterium. Taxonomy (GTDB): domain Bacteria; phylum Actinomycetota; class Actinomycetes; order Streptosporangiales; family Streptosporangiaceae; genus UBA9676. The sequence continues at coordinate 152,116 of CAWIMG010000024.1, forward strand.
CGGATGAACCGCAGCCGGAACGCCTCGTCCGCGGCGAATGCCGGGGCCAGGATCTTCAGCGCGACCTGGCGGTCGAGGCGGATGTCATGCGCGCGGAAGACGACCGCCATCCCGCCCGCGCCGGCCTGCTCTTCCAGGACGTATCCGGCGATACGTGAGCCGGGCCCGAAACCCGCCAGTGCGCCGCCGGACCCCTCGGGGACATCCCCGCTCACGCTTCCTCCCCCCCGGCAGGCCGCCGGCTGGCGAATCATCGCCAGCACCGCGCTGCCAGGCGAGAAAGTATCTCATGCCGCCGCGATCAGCTGGTGACCGTAGCGCAGCGTCCGTCAGATGTCAGCGCGGACGTTCAGCAGGGCTTGCCGCATGTCAGCGGCCGTGCTGAACCGGTCGGCGCTGGCGGCGGCGCAGGCCGTGATGAGGAACTGGGCCAGGCCTGGGCTGAGGTCGGGCCGGAACCTTCTGGGGTCGGTCACCGGCTCGCCGAGCTTGGGCGCCGCATCCGGGAACGGGTGGTGGCCGTTGCACAGAAGCTGGTAGAGCAGCACGCCGACGGCGAACAGGTCGGTGGAGACGTCCCAGCGGGTGTGGCCGGCGTCGGGGGGCTGGTACGGCGGTGTGCCCGACTTGGTGTGCACGGGGTCGCCGACCCGGGAGGCGATGTTGAAGTCCAGCAGTTTCGCTCCGGTCCGGGTGAGTATCACGTTGAGCGGCTTGATGTCGCGGTGGATCAGCCCCTTGCCCGCCAGTTCCGTCCACTCGTGCGATTCGGCTTCGGGCAGGCCGCCGTCGTTGCGCTGGGCCTCGAGCTGGGCCAGGCGCGCCGCATCAGGGTGGAACGCGACCAGCGCGCCCAGCAGGTCGAGCGCCACATCGACCGCCTCCCGGTCGCGAAGGTGCTTGTCACCGGAGACGAACTCGTCGAGCGACTCACCGTCGACGAACTCGGTGATCAGGTACCAGTCGCCGTCGCTGGTCTTGCCCGCCCAGAACACCTCCACCACGTGGGGATGATGGATCGTGCGCAGGGCGCTGATCTCGCGGCGCACCGCGGCATAGCCGGTCGCGCTGTCGAACAGCTTGAACGCCCGCTGCTGGCCCTCGACGTCATCGTGGACGCGGTAGACCTTGGAGAAACTTCCGCGCCCGACGACGCCCAGCACGTCGAAGCGGCCGTCGATGATGTCACCGACGGCGTAGCCGGTGGCCTTGCCCCCGGCCGGGGATCGCAGCTCGGCCGGAGCAGGCTCGGGAAGCGTATGACCGCCACTGGCAGGCGGCGCGGCGGCCGGTGCCGGGGGAAGCTCGCGGCGCCTGCTGGGTGTGGGCGGGCTGGTGCGGCGCACCGGCACGGCGGCAGCCGAGTCCGCCGGTACGTGCCGGATCCCGCCGACGGTGGAGGCCAGGCAGGGATGCAGCACATAGGTGTCCACTTCTGGCGGGAAGTGGAACGCCTCCACGTCGCCCATCGAGTAGAAACGGCGCTGCCCGGCCTCGTCGACGTACCCGAGCAGCCCGTTCTGCCATAGCACGGAGGCGAGGTCGGTCGCCTGCTCGAAATGCGCATCCGCCATTTCCTGCAGCACCTGCAGATCGGCCCGCGGGAACCGGTCGACGCCGATCATCCGGACGAAGGAGCGGACCTCTTCCTGCACCCCGCTGATGTAGGCCTGGGTGCTGGTGAACAATTCGGAGTAATCGTGCAGGGCGGCGCCCTGCGGCATCATGTCCGACGAGATCTGGTTGGCGCACTGGGCAAGCTGGGAGTCGCCGAACCGCTTGGCGCAGCGCTGGACCACCCGCTGCACCTCGGCCGACGGCACGCTGTCGTGGCCCGCCTGCTTCTGCCGCAGCACCTCCTCGTTCAGCTCATTGCCGAGCGAGATGACGTCGCGCGGGATCAGCCTGGTGTGGCTGAGCAGGTAGTCCTCGATCGTGCTGTCGCCGTCGCCGTCGGGTCCCGGCCACTGGCCGTTGACCCCCAGCCAGTCCCTGATCGCGGGCGGGCCGCTGGCCGGGCGCCGCATCAGCAGTGACGGCGGCAGCCGGTGCAGCTTCTGCTGGAGCAGGTACAGCAGCGAACCGCGGTCCCAGGTCAGGACGCGTATGTGCGGCTCGTTGTAGTACCGCGGCGCGTGCTCTGACCGGTACACCGACGACATGACAATGTCGCGGATGCAGACCACGACGTGCAGCCGGCCGCCCAGCCTGTGGTCCCGGAGCAGCCGCATGACCTGGTAGAACAGCCCCTCCTGGCATTTCAGCCAGTACATCGGGGCGTGGCCGAACTCCTCGTCCACCGCGTCCAGGTAGAAGAAGATCGGCCTGCACTGGCCGACCACCTCGCCCAGCAGATCCTCCAGGTCGTCCCAGAGCGGGTCGTCGAGGTAGGCCGACAGCTGGTGGGCGGTGTGCTGGCCGTTGATGATGTCGCGCACCTCGCTGTAGATCGAGCGGGGCCGGCGGAAGTCACCGAGCAGCCGCGCATACGATTGCTCGATCTCGTCGGCCTGCTCGTCCCGCAACTGCTGGCGCAACTCCGGCCGCCGCAGCAGGTGCGAGGCCAGCGACCGCATGATCGCGCGATCCCAGATCTGCATCCACTTCTCGACTAGGACCCGGTCGGAGAACCACTGGCACGCCTTCACCACGACTTCGGTCTTCGGCAGGCTCTGCTGCGGCGCCGCTGCAAACACCGAATCCTGGTGTGACTGGAAATCCTGCAGCCGCCGCAGGTACACCGTCTTGCCGGCGCCGAGTTTCCCCACGATGACCCGCACCATGGCGTCGTTGGCACGGGTCGCCAGATGGCCAAATGCCGGATCGCCGCCGAAGTCGACGAACTCGCTGATCACGTCCTCGATATCGGCTCGTGACCCGTCTGGATTGCCAAACGGTCCCACAGGGTCAAGCCGACGCCGCCTGCTGCTCATCTGCTCCCCCAATCTGGATCGTAGCCCGCTGCCGGAGTTAGAGCCACAGAGCGTCTATGGCGGCATGAGGCCGCGACGGCCTGCAGCACGGCTCTGGTACGCCTTGGATGCGGGGCGTTGCGGTCTACCGGATCCCGGCGATCGGCAACCTCAGTGCTCCGGGCGCGTTTGATGGCACGGCCGGATTCCGTGGCGCGGCGGGCGCGACCCATCGGTAGGCGGCACCGACCGGTGGCCTTGGGTCAGGCTCTCCCTTGTTCGGCCACAGCGCCATCGCCCGCTCTGCCTGGGCAGTGATCGTCAGTGCCGGGTTGACACCCGGGTTCGCCGAGATGGCCGAGCCATCGACCACGTGCAGCCCGGGATACCCGTACATGCGGTGGTAGGGGTCCACGACACCACTGTCCGGGGAATCGCCGATGGCGCAGCCACCCAGGAAGTGCGCGGTCATCGGGATATCGGCGATCTCGCCGACGCTGCCCAGGGGGAAGCCCCCGATCTGGGCCGCTATCCGGCGCATGGCCTGGTTGGCGGCAGGAATCCAGGTCGGGCTCGGGACGCCGTGCCCCTGCCGGGAGGTCAGCTTCATCCGGCCGAGCCGGGTCCGCCGGGGGTAAACGATGATCGAGTTGTCAAGCGCCTGCATGGTCAGCCCGATCACCGCCCGCTCGGACCAGTGATTGATACCGGCATAGAGCGACGCGAGCTCGCCCGGGTGACGCGCGGCCTGCCCGAGCCACTTCAGCCAGCGCGGCACCGGCCCACCACCGTCGGTCATCAGCGTGCTGAGCATTCCCATCGCATTCGAGCCCCGGCCGTAACGGACGGGTTCGATATGGGTGCTGGCGTCCGGGTGGATCGATGAGGTGATGGCCACCCCGCGGGTGAAGTCATGCTTGTCCCGGTTGCGCAGCTTGACCAGCGCGCCACCGAGGGCTTCAGAATTCGTCCGGGTCGCGGTACCCAGCCGGCTGGAAATGCCCGGCAGCAAACCCGCGGCCTTCACCTTGTGCAGCAGCTGCTGCGTGCCCCAGGTGCCGGCCGCGAACACCACCTGGCCGGCGGTGAACGAGCGCGCTGTCCGGCGGGCCCGCCAGGCACCAGTGCGTACCGTGTCAACTCTGTACCCACCCCGGCCGAGCGGGCGGACCGCGACCGCGGTGACCAGCGGGTGCACCGTCGCACCGGCTTTCTCGGCCAGGTAGAGGTAGTTCTTCACCAGGGTGTTCTTGGCGTTGTGCCGGCAGCCGGTCATGCATTCCCCCACCTCCAGGCACCCACGGCGGCGCGGGCCAGCGCCACCGAAGAACGGGTCCCCGACCTCGGCACCGGGCTCCTTGCCGCCGTCCCGGCCGAAGAACACCCCCACCGGGGCCATGCGGAAGGTGTCCCCCACGCCCAGCTCCTCGGCCACCCGCTTCATGGCCTCGTCCGACGGCGTCATCGTCGGGTTCTGGACCACGCCAAGCATCCGCTCTGCCTGGTCGTAATACGGGGCAAGTTCGGCCTGCCAGTCGGTGATATGCGCCCACTGCCGGTCATGGTAGAAAGCATCCGATCGTGGCCGGTACAAGGTGTTCGCGTAGACCAGCGAACCCCCACCAACCCCCGCGCCGGCCAGGATCATCACATTCCGCAGCAGGTGGATCCGCTGGATCCCGGTGCAGCCGAGCTTCGGCGCCCACAAGAACCTGCGGGCGTCCCAGGACGTGCGGGGAAAATCAGCGTCCTCGAACCGGCGTCCCGCCTCCAGCACTCCCACCCGGTAGCCCTTCTCGGTGAGCCGCAAAGCGGCGACCGAGCCGCCGAAGCCCGAGCCGATCACAAGCACGTCATAGTCGTAAGAGGCAGCCGGCCGGTTCATCGCCATCCCTTCAGTCCTTGAGTGAGCGGGTAATAATCCATCGTGCGTCGCGGCGGCCCGGCCCATCAGGGCCGAAGGTCCCCAGACGGGAAGCCGCCGTCTCCCGCGCCACACCCGGCCGTCCCAAAGCTCACCGAGAACACCGCCCGCAGCGCTGGGTAAGTCGGGCCGCAGGCCGGCCGGTGGCAGGAGGTGAACGTGGGACCCCCCGTTGAGAATGTGAAAGGTTCCGAGGGGGTGGCTGACAGCCGGCCGCCCTATCCGGCGCTTGGTGTCACCGCCAAGGCGATCATCCTCAACGCCGCTGGTGCGGTCCTGATCATCCGGCGCTCACCCCAGTCCTCCTGGCGGCCCGGGACCTGGGACCTTCCGGGCGGGAAGATGGACGACCGCGAGCGGCTCGCCGACGCCCTGGCCCGGGAGGTGCGGGAGGAGACGGGCCTCACCGTCCAGGCGGCCGCGGCGGTCCCGTGCCACGTGACGAACTTCGCCAAGGAGCCGTTCTGGATCACCTGCGTGACCTTCATCTGCCCCTCCCACCAGGGCGAGGTGCGGCTGAGCGCCGAGCATGACGAGTGCGACTGGGTGGTGCCGGGCAGGCACCATGGCCGGGTCTACGCCGAGGCGATCGAGGAGCAGCTCGACGCCTATGCGACCGCTAAGCCAATCTTGACGTCCATAAATAAGATTCTGATGTGCTCAACATCATGTACCAGAGCGTTCCCCGTCCCCGGGACTGCACCTTCAGCCCTGGTGACTGGGACGTGCTTGGGCGCTACTGGCACCCAGTCGCATTCAGCTCGGATGTGGCGGACAGCCCGGTCAAGGCGCAGCTGCTCGATGTCGAGCTTGTCGTATACCGGACAAGTAAGGGTGTGGTAGCCGCCAGGGATCTGTGTATGCACCGGGGAAGCCCGCTCACCATGGGGCATATGCAGGGCGACGAGATCGTCTGTGCCTACCATGGCTGGCGGTACGGTCCGCAGGGCGAGTGCGTGCGCATTCCATCCCAGCCCTCCTCCGTGCGGATATCCCCGCGTGCCCGGCTCATGACCATCAATTGCACGGAGCGTTACGGGCTTATCTGGGCGTGCCTGTCGGAGCCCAGGGCCGGCCTCCCGGAGTGCCCGGTACTGGAGGATCCCTCATACAGATTTCTCCAGCTGGGGATGCAGTCGTGGCGGACTTCGGCGGCACGCCAGGTCGAGAACTTCATGGACGTGAGCCATTTTCCATTCGTGCACGCCGGCACATTCGGGAATCCGGATATAACTGAGGTGCCGCGCGTGGACGTTCAGCACACCACCCGCGGCCTGCACTACGATTTCCCGTACCTGGCCGCCAACCCCGGGAGTTCCCCGCTTGGCGGCGGCGAGGTCATCCAGCGCTACACCACCTATGATGTGACTCTGCCTTTTACCGTGCAGCTGACCATCGGCTATCCGGAGAAGGGCGAGGGGCGCGCTCACGTGGGGTTCGATATAGCCTCACCGGTGTCCGCGCGGGCAACTAATATCTTCTTTGTCGCTGCCCGCAATTTCGATTCACACGTCCCGGATGAGGAAATTATCGCCTACGACCTGAGCATTGCCGCTCAGGACCGCCCGATCGTGGAGGGGCAGCGCCCGGAGGAACTGCCGCTGGATCTGGGCGAGGAACTGCATGTCCAGGCCGACGCCGTCACCATCGCGTACCGGCGGAGACTGGCCGGACTCGGCCTGGGCCGCGCCTGGAGCGCCTGACGCCGGTCAGGTTGCTTGCGGCAGCCCGAGCACTGCCGCGAAGTTGCCGCCCATGATGCCGGCCAGCTTTTCCCCGGGGATCGGCGGCAGGCCGGCCGCCGCCGCTTCGGAATTGACGGTCCTGAGCTTGTCCAGCAGCGCGACCGGGTCATACAGGAAGCCGGGATAGTCAGAACCGAAGAAGATCTTCTCCAGCGGCACGAACGACGGCTCGCAGCGATGCAGCAGCAGGAACAGGTCACGCCGGGTCACGGTGGCGATCAGGTAGGACAGCTCGGCGTAGAAGTTCGGGTGCTTGGTGAGCAGGAACAAGGCCTCGTCCACCCAGGGGATGCCGCAGTGGGCAATGATGACCCGCAGATCGCGGAACTCCCGCCCGATGTCATCGAGCAGCGCCGGCGGCCAAGCTCGAGTTTTGCGTCAATGCGGGTGGAGCCCGCCTGATGGATCATCACCGGGATGCCCAGCTCAGACGCCTTCCGGTAGATGGGGAAGGCCAGGTCACGGTCATTGGCGGCCCAGTGCTGGTACATGGGATAAAGCTTCAGCCCGGTCAGGCCCAGCCCGGTCACCGCGCGTTCGAGTTCGGCCACCGCGGCCTGCGGGCCCTGGTATGCCGGGTTGACCGATGCGAACCCGATGAAGCGCCCGGGATCGGCGGCCACGACCGCCGCGATGTAGTCGTTGCACTTGTCCGGATGCGGCTGGCCGGGTACTCCGAGCACGCCATCAACATCGACCGTCCCGATCAGCCGCCCGTCCAGGAACTGCGGGGATACCGCGAGCACGACGACCTTGTCAAACCCCGGATGATCCCGCGCCGACTCGGCGGGGCCGATGATGGGCATCCCCCGCATCGAGAGCCCGCTCGCTTCCCATTCCGCCTCGGTCGGCGGGCGGTGGGATGGCAGCCGGCCCGCGCTCCGGTAGATGCACAGCGATCCCTCACGGCCGTAGGCCGCGGTGAACTCCGGATCACCGGCCAGGGCGAGGATGTGGCTGTGGGCATCAATGATCATGGTTCCTCCCGCCTGATATCAGCCCGTCCGCGAGGTCGCCGGCCCGGCTGGCGTCCGGCCGCCCACCGGGATCGCCGAACCCGCCGCCGCCCGCCGTCTCGACCCGCACGATGGTGCCAGGTGGGAGGCGGCGCGTGAACTTGGTCATCGGTGGCAGGGTGCTGCCATCCGGAAGGGTGACCGTGATGCTCGATGGTGCGGCCGCCAGGCCGCCGCGTACGCCTTGCGGCCGGAAGCGTGGGTCTGTCTGCTCGGCATACAGCGTCGCGGTCTGGGGTGCGTCGAGCACGAGGTACTCGCGCCTGATCCCGAGCCCGCCGTTGAAGGTCCCGCGTCCCTGTGACCCGGGAATCAGCTCTGTCCGCAGGACCCGCACGGCATAGGTGGTTTCGGCTACCTCGACCGGCATGAGGCCGACGTTGCTCATGTAGGTGTTGACTCCGTCCAGCCCGTCCGCGCCGGCGTGGGCGCCCGCCCCGCCGCCCACGACCTCGGCCATGACGCTGAGGTTGCCGGTGATGGCCGAGATTCCCTCCAGGTGCATGCCGAAGAAGGTCACCGTGCTGCTGGCCACCGCCTTGTGCGGCCAGAGCCCGGAGGCGCATCGCACCAGGGTGTCCGCGAGCCGCTGGCAGGTGTTGTGGCGGACCGAGACCGCGGCCGGCGGTCGCGGGTTGAGGATGGAACCGGGCGGGCACGTGATCGTGAGTGGCCGCAGGATGCCATCGTTCGTGGTCGCCCGTGGGTCGGTCATCGCCCGCAGCACGTAGACGACGGCCGCCCGGGTGCTCGCCCAGGGCACGTTCAGGGCCCCCCGCACCTGGGGAGCTGACCCCGACAGATCCACCGTGAGCTGATCGCCTGCCTTGCGCATCAGCACGTGGATACGTACGGGCGGCCCGCCCAGCCCGTCGTCGTCAAGGAATCCCTCCGCCTCGGCCTGCCCGTCATCCAGTCCGGCCAGGCTCACCCGTGTCGCCTGCTCCACGGCATCGAGCATCTGCGCCATGCCCGCGACCACCGTCCCGGCGCCGAAACGGTCCACCGACTCCTCCACCCGGCGCCGCCCCAGCAGGCAGGCCGCACGCTGGGCGCCCAGGTCGGACAGGGTCGAAGCCGGGTCACGGACGTTGTCGGCAAGCAGGTTGATGATGTCAGGGCTCACCGTGCCCGCCTGGTACAGGCGGGCACCCGAAAAGATCAGGCCTTCGGCGAAAAGCTGCTCCAGGTCCGAGCCCTGGCTGCCGGGCCTTACCCCGCCAACGTCGATGTGATGGGCGGTGGATCCCACCCAGGCGACCGCCGTGTCTCCGGCATAGACGGGGGTGACCAGGTTCAGGTCGGGCAGGTGCATGCCGCCGTGATAGGGGTGGTTCGCCAGGAACATGTCACCCGGGCCGATGCGGTCACCCCACTGGGCGATGATCGACTTCACGACCAGCGACATCGCGCCCAGCTGCGCGGGTATGAAGTCGGCCTGTGCCACCAGGTCACCGTCGGCACGGAAAACCGCGCAGCTGAAGTCGTCCATCTCGCGGATGATCGGGCTGCGGCTCGAGTGCTTGAGTACCTGGCCCATCTCACGTGCCGCAGCGACCAGGGTCGCGTTCAGCAGCTCGAAGCTGACCGGATCGAGCCGCTGGCCCGCACGGCCCCGGGATTTGCGCACCCGCGGGCTGGGGGTCACCGGTGCGCCCGCTCGGTGAGCCACAGGCTGCCGAGTTCGTCCACCCCGGCCACCTGGCCTTCCAGCACGACTGTGGTCGCGTCCATCTGGTGAATGATGGCCGGGCCGAGCAGGCGGTTGCCTGCACGCAGCAGATCACGCCGGTAGACCGGCAGTTCAGGCCGCCCGGAGCCACCGGGCAGCCGGGCCGGTGTCCTGCCCAGCAGGGCGGCACGGGCTGGTGTCCGGGATCCGGCGGCTACCCGGTGCGGTTCCGGGCTGCTCAGGCTGCCGAAAACCGATAGCCGGGCCGTGACGATCTCGACCGGCTCGCCCGGGTCGGCGTAACCGTAGGTGCGTTCGTGGAGATCCCGGAACCGCCCGGCTGCCGCGTCCAGCGCGCTGATGCTGATGCGAGGGACGGTCACCGGCAGGTCGAAGCCCTGGCCGGGGAAGCGGCAGTCCAGGTTCGCCTGCATGCGGGTGCGGGATGCGGGAATCCCGTCCGCCCGCATCTGGGCGCGCAGCTGCCGGGCCGTGCCGTCGAACCATTCGCGTAGGTCCCGCACAGCCACCGGATCATGCCTGTGCAGGACGGTCTGCGACTCATCGATCCGCAGGTCAGCCGCGACGAGCCCGGCCGCGGCGAACAGCCCGGGAAAGGCCGGGATGAGGGCCCGGTCAAGTCTGAGCTCGCGCAGCACCAGCCCGGCGTACATCGGGCCCGCGCCCCCGAACGCGACCAGCGTGTACCCACGCGGATCGATCCCGCGCTCCACCGACACGCTTCTGATGGTTGCCGTGACGTGCGCGCAGGTGATCGCGATGATGCCCAGCGCCGTCTCATCCTCGGCCATGGCCAGGGCGTCCGCCAGCCGCCGGATGGCAGACCTGGCCGCACCAGCGTCCAGCTTGAGACCGCCGGCGAGGGCGAGGCCGGCGGGCAGGATGCCCGTCGCGACGTGGGCGTCGGTGACCGTCGCCGCCTGCCCGCCAAGGCCGTAGGCAGCCGGCCCCGGGCGTGCGCCCGAGCTCTCCGGGCCGACATGCAGGCGGCCCGTCCGGTCGGCGTAGGCGATGCTGCCGCCTGCCGCGCCCGCGGTCACGATCTCCACCGCCGAGCACAGGACGGGGTGATTGTCCACCGACTGCACCCGGGTCATCGGGGCGGCCCCGTCGTGCACCAGGCAGACGTCCAGCGATGTTCCGCCCATGTCCAGCGAGATGAGCCCCCCGATCCCGTACCTGGCGCCCAGGGCTAGGGTTCCGGTCACCGCAGCCGTCGGCCCGGACAGCAGCAGCCGGTGGGCCTCGGCGTCAGCCCGGGAACTGGGCACGTACCCGCCGTTGGACTGCATGACCAGCAGCGGCGCCCGGACGCCGAGTTCGGCCGCCCTGGCCGCAGCCCTGAGCACGTACTGGCCAACGACGGGCCGGAGTCCCGCGTTGATCGCGGTGGTCGCTATCCGTGGATACTCGCGGAACTCGCGGGCCACCTCGGAGGACACGGTGACCGGCACGTGCGGCAGCGACCGCCGCAGGGCTGCCGCCAGCGCCTGCTCATGCCGGTCGTCCAGGTAGCTGAAGAGCAGCCCGACCGCTACCGCGTCCGGCCGCCGCTCCGCCACCTGCTGGCAGACGCGGTCGATCTCATCTGCTGTCAGCTCTGCGAGCACCTCACCGCGAGGGCCGATTCGTTCCGCGACCTCGACCCGGTCCCGCCGCGCCACCAGATCCCGCGGCTTGGGAGGGTCAAGATCATAGACAGAAGGCCGGCGGCCGCCGCGGATTGCCAGCACGTCACGGAAACCCTGAGTCGTCACCAGCACCACCCGCGCGAGCCGCCCCATGATCAGCGCGTTCGTGGCGACAGTGGTGCCGTGACCGAGCAGGCGTACCCGGCCGGGTGCCACCCCGGCCGCGGACAGCTCGCACAGCGCCTGCTCGAATCCCACGGACGGGTCGGCCGGCGTGGAGGCCACCTTGGCCGTACGGAGGTTCCCATCCTCTGCGATCGCTATCGCATCGGTGAAGGTCCCGCCGACGTCCACGCCGACCATCCAGCCGGCCTGCCCGGTCCCGCTGGGCGGCCGCGGCCCGGCGGCGGCCGCCGCGCGTGACATGCCGGCCCGGGCCGGATCCGGAAACTCAGTCAGCGTTCGCGGCTGCCGACACCTGCTCCGAGACGGGACTGCTGCGCCGGCTCTCCACCAGGTGCCACACCACGTACACCACGACGGCGACCGCGGTCCCCACCCAGATGCTCAGGTCGGCGTTGCCCAGCGCCTTGCTGCCCGGTCCCACGAACAGGGGCGAGTCGTTGAGGAAGAGCAGGGCCCCGACGGTGCCCAGGGCGAATGCCGCGAACGCTTTCACGCTCACCCCGCCCTGATACCAGTACCTGCCACCGTGGCCGCGCAGCAGATCCTCCGGATTCTCGTACATCGGTGACCGGCGCTTCATGAAGTGGTCGGTGAGGATGACCGCATTCCAGGCGGCGAGCCAGGCGATGCTCAGGCCAAGGAACTCCTCGAACGAGCCGATGAAGTTGTAGATGAACAGGGCATAGATACCGCCGAAGGCGACCAGCACCGCGTCCGCGATCACTGTCAGCGGCCGCGGCACCCTGAGCCCCAGGGCGAGCAGGGCCAGGCCGGAGGTGTAGGCGTCCAGCACCCCCGTCGTCCACGTGCTCACCACGATGACCAGGACGAACAGGATGAGGTACCAGAGCGGCAGGAACGTCGGGACCGCCGTGATGGGGTTGGCCGCCTTGAGCCCGAGGGTGATCCACAGCCCGATGAGCAGGACTGCCGTGTAGCCGATGTTGCTGCCCCAGAAGACGTTCCAGACGATCGACCGTGCGGAGGTCCGCTTCGGCAGGTACCGGGCGTACTCAGAGGCGTACGCGGTCCAGCCCCAGCAGCCGGAAGCCATTAGGATCATGAAAGCGAACAGCCAGCTCGCCCACACGGTCTTCCCCGCTGGGGGGGATACATAAGCGGTCCAGCTGATGTGCGCGAGATGCCCATGGATGAGCAGGGCCGGCACCAGGCCCAGCAGCAGGATGGCCGAAAGGATGGACGCCGGCTTCTGCAGCTTGAGGATCGTGGCATGGCCGAACAGTGACCAGAGGAGCAGGCCGGCCAGCACGACAGCGAAGGAGATAGCTTCCACCGCCGTCGTGTTGGCGTGCGGCCACTGGTGCGTGACGGCCGCCGTGATCAGCAGGGCGGCGACGACGCTGACCACACATTCCCAGCCGACCGCCCCCAGCCAGGTCAGGAACGTCGGCAGAAGCTGCCCGCGGCGGCCCATGGTGGCCCTGCCGACCACCATGGTGGAGGTGCCGTACCGGGCCCCGTACACGGTGAAGATGCCCAGCCCGATCGTGCAGATCGCCGCCAGCAGGATGCACGAGAGGCTCTGCCAGAGATTGAGGCCCAGCAGCGGCAGCAGGCCGCCGACGACAAGGCCATTGACATAGAACGTGCCACCGAGCCAGATCCAGAAAAGCCGGCGCGGCGACCCCCCTCGCTGGTTTTCCGGAATGATCTCGATTCCGTGGGTTTCAATTTGGAACTCTTCGTTGATGAGTTCCATCTCGACTGCGGTTTCAGCCATCTGCCCGACCCTCTCCGCACCGTGCAGGCCCGCCTGCGGTCAAGGAGCGCCGTCCAGGCCGGGACAAATCGCCGGGTGACATGCCTGGCCGACTCCCCAGTACCCATCTTCACAGGTACTTGAGATGATAAGTATGATATCTTATATGCCAAGCGTCAAGGCCCTGGTAGGGGGCGCTTTGGCCCCAGTTCACACCCGGCTGGATCCCATGGACGAGGCAAGGACTTCCGGCCCGGACCGCTGGCCGGGGGACGCGCGCTCAGCGGTGGCGATCACATTTGACGTCGACGCCGAAGAGGTGTGGATCGCACAGGACCCGGCGAACGCTGCGCGCCCTGGTGTGCTCTCCCAGGGCACGTATGGGCCAAGGGTCGGCGTCCCGCTGATTCTGGAAATCCTGGCGCGACGGGATATTCAGGCCACTTTTTTTGTTCCGGGGCGGGTTGCGGAGCGCCATCCGAATGCCGTGCGGGCCATTGTCGGCGGCGGCCACGAACTTGCCCACCACGGGTACACGCACACCTCGCCCACGGCGTTGTCGCCGGCGGCCGAGGAAGACGAACTCGTGCGCGGGCTGGAGATTCTCTCCTCATTCGGCCCGCCCATTACCGGCTACCGGTCCCCGGCCTGGGAGTTCAGCGAGCAGACCCTGCCGCTGCTGGCCCGGCACGGGTTCCGCTACTCCTCCAATCTCATGGACGACATCCGCCCGTACCGGCACGGCCCGGCCGGAATCGTCGAGCTGCCGGTCCACTGGACGCTTGACGACGCGCCGCATTTCTCCTTCAGCGGGGCCAGCTGGACCAAGAAGATCGCCACGGTGGATGAGGTGCGCTCCATCTGGGCGGACGAGCTGGCGGGGGTGCACCAGCTGGGCGGCAGCGCCATTCTGACGATGCACCCCCAGGTCATCGGCCGCCCGGGCCGGCTCCGGCTGCTGGAGGAGACGATCGCGGGCCTGCAGAGCCGGCCGGAGACGTTTATCGGCACCTGCGCCCAGATCGCCGCCTGCGTGCCCTGACCGGCGCCGCCGGGCCACTCCGCGTTGCCGCGCCGGGTGCGCGGGTCCCGCGCTAGACCGGCCAGTGCTCCAGGGTGTAAGCCATCTGCCAGAACATCCATTCATAACGGATGCTCGTCCTGAAGACCTGCGACAGTTCAGCCCGGCGGGCCGGCCCGGCGTCCTCGACCAGATGGTCGATGACGCCCTGGTACTGGCCGTTCATGTCGTTGTGGTCCGCCCCGCCGAAGGTGGCCAGCCAGTCGACGTGCACCGGGTGGCGGACGATGGGGGCGAGCCGGGAGCCGAACTCGCTGTAGGACCACTCACACGGCAGCAGCCCGACGAACAGGTCGAGCGAGCTGCCATAGGACGCGAGCGCCCGCAGGTGGTTCGTGTAGGCCCGGGTGGTCGGTGCGAGGCCGGGGTCGAAGGACGCGGTGACGGTCTGGGACAGGCGGCGCACATACTCGCGCTGCCGGGGCACCTCGTCGCGGCCGAAATCCAGCAGGCGGAGCGCGAACTCCCGGCTCCGCGCATCGGGTGCTCTCGCCGCGGCCTCGGCGTTGAAGGCGATCGCCGCGTCGATGTAATGCACGTTCTGGATGAAGTAGAAGAGCAGCTTGTCGTCCGGCAGGGTGCCCTGCTCGACCTCGGCGAGGAACGGATGCTGGAGGGTCGCCTGCCAGATGTCCTCACTGCCGGCCCGCAGCACGTCGCAAAAGCCCGCTTCTGGCTGTGCTGCCGCGCTGTCGGTCACCTGATTGCTTGCGGTCATGGGTTCCTCCTCAGCTAGCTGCGCGGCAGCGACCTGCTGTTATACACATACGCCGGGCTCAGCGGCGTTTCGTACCAGCGCCGGTAGAAGTCCAGCACCACCGGCTCGACCTCCCGGCCGAGTTCCACCCAGCGCTGCCGCTCCGGCGACGGGGCGTAAATCCGCTCGACCGACTCGGCGAAATTGGCTCGCACCGCGTCCTCGTTGACGACGGTGACGCGCCCGCCGTCCATCAGGACCTGGCCGTTGACCATGACCGCGTCGATGTCCCCGGACTCGGCCCGGTCGAGGATCACATCCAGGAAGGGCTCGGCGTCGTACCGGCCCGGGGGGTAGCAGATCCGGTCTTTGCGCACCACGAGCAGGTCGGCGAGCCTTCCTGGCTCGAGGCTGCCGAGCCGGTCTTCGCAGCCGACCGCGCGGGCGCCGTTGCGGGCCGCGGCACGCAGCACATCCTCGCTCGGCAGCCGTGCCTCCTCGAACTTGCGCGGGATCCGCTGCAGGTAGCAGGCCAGGCGCAGTTCCTGGAAGAAGTCCTCCCGGTCGGAAAAGGAGATGCCGTCGGTGCCGAAGGCCATCCGGCCGCCGGCGGCCATGATGTCCCGGAGCCGGCAGATTCCCGACGACAGGCGCAGGTTCGAGCCCGCGTTGTTGGAGGCAACGGCGCCTGAGTCGGCGAACATGCCGATCTCGTCGTCGGTCACCCAGACGAAGTGCTCCAGCACGGCGTGCGGGCCAAGGACACCCAGTTCGGCCAGCCGCTGCACAGCCGGCTTGCCGTAGCGCTCCATGCTGAACATCGCTTCCGAGCGGGTCTCGACCGCGTGGGTCAGCATGCCGGTGCCGTGCTCGGTGGCAAGGCGATGGCAGCGCAGGTAGAGCTCGTCCGAGCAGGCCGGGGTCCAGTCGGGCGCCGCCGCGATCTGGATCCTCCCTGCCGGCCGTGCCACTCCCTGAGCAGCGCGCGGTAGGTGCCGAAGACTTGGTCCAGTGGCCAGGCAATGCCCATCGGGGATCGCCGCACCTCATCGGCCAGCTCGGGCGGCAGCCGGCGCAGGAAGGCCTCGTCCTCCTCGTGGACGATCGTGTTCTGGTCCCGGCACACCAGGCCGAACATGGTCCGCAGGCCGGCGTCCTGATAGGCCTGCAGCGCCACCGGGCACCCGAAGTCGGTGAGCGAGGGGCGCCCGTAGAACATGTCGACCGTGCCGGTCTGCCCGCCCTTGATGGCGGTCACCAGCCCCCACAGGATGGCGTTGTAAAGGTCCTGCTCCCCGATTGGCCCCAGCGCCGAGCCGACGTAGACGTGCGCCCGTTCGTAGATGTACTGGTAGAGGCCGGGGCCGATGGCCAGCTCTGAGTGGTAGTGGCAGTT
This sequence comes from uncultured Actinomycetes bacterium, assembly GCA_963837105.1. Taxonomy (GTDB): domain Bacteria; phylum Actinomycetota; class Actinomycetes; order Streptosporangiales; family Streptosporangiaceae; genus UBA9676. Next base: position 168,117 of record CAWIMG010000024.1, read on the forward strand.
CACGAATCCCGGCATGACGAAGTGGCCGGCGGAGCCGAGCACCTTGTCGAAGGGACCGTCGTTTTCCAGTTCGGCCCGGGGCCCCACCCGGGCGACCGAGTCGTCTTCGATGATCAGGGCACCGTCGGGCACCAGGGTGGCGCCCGCCCCGAGCGTCACCACCGGGTCCCCGATGACCAGGTACCTGCTCATGACGGTTCCGCCTTCCCGCGTCAGTGGGTGCTGGCGGCGGTGCCGCCGGCGCTGATCCGGTCGAGCACCCGCAGGAAGGCGGCATTGGCTTCGCGGAGGACCTTCTGCTCGTCCACCGTGGTGAGCCGGCGGTCTTCCATCACGATCTTCCCGTCGATGATCGTGGTGTCCACGCAGCTCCCGTTGGCGGCGAAGACCAGGTGCGAGAACAGGTGCTCGGGGTTGCCGGGCATGAGCGGGGTGAACATCTGGCTCATCAGGTTCACCAGGATCACGTCGGCCTTGCGGCCCGGCTCCAGGCGGCCCGTCTGGTGCCCGAGCGCGTCGGCCCCGTTCCGGGTGGCCATCCGCACCACGTCCGGCGCCTGCTGCAGGGACGCGTCGACCCGGCTGGCCCGGTGCATCAGCGACGCGAACTTCATGACCTCGAACAAGTCCAGCGAGTTGTTGCATTCGGCCGCGTCGTGGCCGATGCCCACGTTGAGCCCGGCGTTGAGCATCTCGGGCAGCCGCGCGATGCCGTTGCCGAGCTTGGCGTTCGACGACGGGTTGTGCGAAATCTGCGTTCCCGTCTCCCGCATGAGGGCGATCTCCACGTCGGACAGCCAGACGCAGTGTGCCGCGATGCAGTTGCGGCCCAGGATGCCGGTGTCGTAGGCGACCTCGGTGGGGCGGCGGCCGAAGCGCTGCTTGGAGTTCTCGACCTCGGTCAGCGACTCGTTGAGGTGAATGTGAATGCCGGTGCCAAGCTCGTCGGCGAGCAGGCGGGCGTCCCGCAGCAGTTCCTCGGACGCGAGCGGGAGCCACTCGATCCCGACGTAGACCTCGATCCGCCCATCGGCCGCCCCATGCCTGGCCTGGAAGGCCGCCCGGTTGTCCTCCAGGGTGTCCAGGTTGTGCTCGGCGTCGGCCACGTCGTTGGACAGCACCGCCCTGATGCCGATCTCCTCGGCGGCATCTGCCAGCGCGGTGAGCTGCCGGTACATGTCGTTGACCGTGGTGACCCCGCACTTGATGGACTCGCTGTAGCTGGCCAGCGCGGCCCAGTAGGCGGCCTCGTAGTCGAGCGCCCTGATGATCGGGTACCAGCAGGCGTCCAGGTACTCCCAGAGCGGCAGGTGATCGCTCCAGCCCTTGCCCAGCGCGGTGTGGTAATGCAGATCGACCAGGCCCGGCAGCACCGCCTTGCCGCTGGCGTCGATGACGCGCGCGCCGTCGGTGCCGTGCCGCGCCAGCACCGTGGCGGTGTCCCCGACGTCGGTGATCCGGTCGCCGTCCAGCACGACGGCCCCGTCGAACACGACATCCCCCGCGTCGTTCATCGTCACGACGCAGCCGTTCTTGATGATGATCCGCTCGCTCATGGCCGTCCTTCGCGGTTACCGGCTGATGCCCTGCCCGGATTGCGGCACGGCCGCTTCCAGGTCGAGCCAGATGGACTTGGACTGCAGGTAGGGCTCGAGCGCCTCTTCCCCGAGCTCCCGGCCGAACCCGGAGTGCTTGCGGCCGCCGAAGGGCACCGCGGCGTCGAACATGCCGTAGGTGTTGATCCAGACCGTGCCGGCCTCCAGCTGGTCGGCTACCCGGAGGGCGCGGCTGGTGTCGCGGGTCCAGATGCCGGCGGCCAGCCCGTACCGGACATCGTTGGCCAGAGCCTTCAGCTCGTCGGTGTCGTGCCAGGCAATGACCGACAGCACCGGGCCGAATATCTCCTCCTGGGCCACCCGCATGTCGTTGCGCACCCCGGCGATCACCGTGGGCTGCATGAAGTAGCCGTCCAGGCCCTCCACGTCGGCGGCGGCACCGCCCGTGACCACCTCGGCCCCCTCCTGCCTGGCGTCGCCGACGAATCCGAGCACCCGCTCCCGGTGGGGGCCGGAGATGAGCGGGCCCATCTGCGTCGCGGGGTCAAGGCCGTGGCCCAGGCGCAGCGACCTGGCTTTGGCCGCGACCCGCTCCACCAGCTGCTCCGCGATGGGTGCCTCGGCGAACAGCCGGGACCCGGCCACACAGGCCTGGCCCTGGTTGAAGAAGATCCCGCCGAACGCCCCACCCGCGGCGGCATCGAGGTCCGCGTCCGCGAAGACGATATTGGGGCTCTTGCCGCCCAGCTCCAGCGTCACCCGCTTGAGGTCATCGGCCGATGCGCGCAGGATCGCCTTGCCGGTGGCGGTCTGGCCGGTGAAAGCGATCTTGTCAACCAGCGGGTGCCGCACCAGCTGGGCCCCCGCCTCCGGGCCGCCGACGACGGCATTGACGACTCCGGGCGGGAACCCGGTCTCGTGCACCAGCTCCATCAGGCGGAGCGTGGACAGCGGCGCCAGCTCGGACGGCTTCACCACCACGGTGCATCCCGCCGCCAGCGCGGGGCCCAGCTTGTACGCCACCTCCAGCAGCGGGAAGTTCCACGGGGTGATGGCGGCGACAACCCCCACCGGCTCACGCCTGATCATGCTGAGCATTCCGGGGATCGAGTTCGGCGGGATCGAGCCGGAGATCTTGGTCGCCCAGCCCGCGTAGTAGCGGAGCAGTTCGATGGTGAGGGCGATGTCCACCGCCTTCGCCTCGCCCAGCGGCTTGCCGTTGTCCAGCACCTCGATGGTGGCGAACTCCTCCAGGTGCTCCTCCAGCCGGTCCGCCAGTGCCCACATCAGGCGCGCCCGCTGGCTTGGCGGGGTGAACCGCCAGCCGGGGAAGGCGGCGCTGGCGGCCCGGACGGCCTGGTCCACTTCGCGCTCGCCCGCGAGGGGGACTTCTGCCAGCGGCTCCCCGGTCGCCGGGTTCAGGACGGTCAGCCGTTCATCGGTGCCGACGTACTCCCCGCCGATATACAGCCGCAGCGGGCCGTCGAGAAAGCTGGGCCTGATCCCGGTCACCGTGTCAGTCATCTGCATCTCCTCGCATTATCGCAGGTCGAGGACCTGCCGGCCGAGGACCGCCCGCTTGCGGAGCGCGTCGAGCGCGGCCTGCGCGCCGTCGAGCGGGTAGCGGCCGGCGATCGGCACCGTCATCTGGCCGCTGGCCGCCAGCCGGATGGCATCCTGCAGGTCCTGCCTGGTCGCAGCCACGGTGGAGATCAGCGACGTCTCGGAAAGGATGAACTCGATCGGGTGGATGGCCAGTTCCTGGTCGGTATAGCCGGTGGAGACGAACCGGCCGCCCTTGGCCAGGCAGCGGACCCCCGCGGTCATCGACTCCCCGGTGCCGACGAGCTCGAAGAACACGTCCGCTCCCCGCCCGCCGGTAAGTTCCCGCACGGCGCCCGGCAGGCTCGCGTAGTCGTCGGCCTGGCCGACCACGAGGGCGTCCGCCGCACCATGGGAAAGCGCGAACTGCCGTTTCTCCTCCGAGTCGGCCACGGCGATGACCCTGGCTCCCGCGTGCCGCGCCGCCTGCACGACGAGGATCCCGACCCCGCCGATGCCGTCCACCACAGCGGTCTGGCCGAGCCGGAGCGAGGACAGCCGGACCGCGTGCACCGCCGTCATCCCGGCGCAGCTGAGCACGGCGGCGGTAGCGAAATCCACGGCCGCCGGCACCGGCACCAGGTTGCGGGCAGGTACCACCACGTACTCGGCGTCGCCGCCGTCGGTGTTGAAGCCCAGCTGTCCCGGCTCGTTGTCGCAGAGGTTGTGGCGGCCGGTCAGGCACTGCTCGCAGGATCCGCAATAGAGCTTGTTGTAGACGGCCACCCGGTCGCCCGGCGAGTTCCCGGCGCCCTCACCCGCGGCCTCGACGACGCCCGCCGCCTCGTGCCCGATCGTCATCGGGTAGGGGTCCGGCTTGATCATGCCGTCGAGGATGTGCAGGTCGGTCCCGCACACGCCGGCGGCGTGGACCCGCACCAGGACCTCACCCGGTCCCGGTGCCGGATCGGGGACCTCGTCCACACGAAGGCTCAGATCCGCGAATATTCGGGCTGCGCGCATGACGGCCGGGCTCCTTCCCAGATCACCTGTCCTCGCGGGCAGGCATGCCGTAAACCATGTCCCAGAACTGCGCCTCGTAGCGGGTGGAGATGTCGAAGATCGAGGTCAGCCGGTCCATCGCCGGGTCATCGGCCGGGCCGGCGAGCCGGTCGAGCAGGCCGGTCGTCTCCTCGACCAGCGAACCGTAACCGGGGATGCCGAACATCGAGATCCAGTCGGCGTAGACCGGGTCAGCCGGCAGCGAGGCCATCAGCGGCCCGGCGAACTCGGCGTAGCTCCACTGGCAGGGCAGGACCGCGGCCAGCCCCTCGGCGCAGTTTCCCTGTGCCGCGACATACAGCAGGTGCCGGGTGTAGGCGTAGGTGGTGGGCAGCATCGGCGCCGGGCTCCCGCCGGCTTCCATCGCACCGCCGAGCCGGCCGAGGAATGCCAGATTCGCCGGAATCTCGGTGCCGGCGATTTGCCCCTGGAAACGGGTCAGCACATCGATGGCCGCCATATCCGGCGCCTTGCCCAGGATCAGGCCGATGGCGCGGGCGTAGTCCAGCAGGTAGGGGACATTCTGCTCGAAGTAGCGGCGGAACACCGGATGGGGCAGGGTGCCGTCGCCGATCTGCCGCACCATCGGATGGCTGACCGCGGCCATCCAGGTCGCCTTGCCGCGCTCGCGCAGTGCCTGGGATACCCCCATGCTGCGCACGTCGGACATGATATGCAGCACATCAGATACTATTCAGCTAAGTCAAGCGCCCCCTGGGGGTGCAGACGCGTTCAGCCGCCGGTACTGATGAGACCCAGCCGCCGCGGCCGGCAAGAGCAAGATTCCCGCGCTGTCACTCCTGGCCGGCGGCTTCGGCCAGCGCCTGGAGCTGGTCGTCGCGAACGCTCCGGATGTGGTCTTTCAGATGCTTCTCGGCCGCGACCGGGTCGTGGGCGGCGATCGCCTCCACGATTCTCTCGTGCTGATCCACCGAGGCCTCAATGCGGCCGGGGATTCCCTCGGTAAGATGCCCGATCCGGGTGAGGTGGGCGCGCAGATTATCGATCAGCGCCCGGATCCGGCTGTTATGGACCTGCTCGAACAGCACATCGTCGAACTGCGAGATCAGCACGGCGAGCCGGGAAGCATCGCCATTTTTCAGCTTCTGGCTTTCATCGGAGATCCGCTCCAGGCGGACGCGGCCATCATTGTCCATGGACTCGGCCGTTATCCGGACCGCCGCCGCCTCCAGCAATTCCCGGAGTTCGTAGATCTCTATCAGATCCTGCCGCGAGTAGCCGGTGACAACCGCGCCCTTGAACGACGTCGTCTCGACCAGGCCCTCTTGCTCCAGCCGGGTGAGCGCCTCCCTGATGGGGGTCTTGCTCACGCCAAGCTGAGCCGCGAGCGCCGCTTCCCGCAGCGGGTGCCCGGGAGCCAGCCGGAGATCGACGATGGCCGCCTTGATCTCCTCATACACCCAGTCGGTGACCTTGCGCCGGTCGTGCTGGCCACTGAAGACCGATTCCCCAGTCCCGCCTACTCGTCCTGTCTGCGTGGCCATTTACGACCTCCACGTCGCTGGAACCTGCGCGCCACTTGCCCCGGCAGCCGATGGCTCGACCAGTTCAAGCAGCAGCCCCTGACATGACTCAGGGTGAACAAAAGCAATCCGCGTTCCCATGCCCCCGGGCCGGGGCGTCTCATCCACCATGCGCACCCCACGCCGGCGCAAGTCCGCAACCGCCTCGTCGATATCGGAGACTTCCATCGCGACGTGGTGCAGCGCCGGTCCCCGCCGGTCAAGGAACCGGGCGACGGTCCCCGGTCCGGTCGCCTGAAGCAACTGGAGATAGGAGTCCCCCGCCGGAAGCATACGCTCAACGAAACCCGCGGCGTGCTCAGCGTGCGCGCACTCGAGTCCGAGCAGATCGCCAATAACGCGGGGCGGGCCATCTCCCCAGTGCGCGAAGGCAACATGGTGAAGCCGGATCACCCGCCAGGTGCTGCCCGTTTCCGTCAACGTTCCCCCTCAAGCGCAGCGCGGGGCACGCCACTTGCTACGAAATATTCTCTATCTATATGTGAGATGTTAGCCGTCGGGTAAAAGTCTTTTGGCCTAAGGCTCGGCCGTCACTGCGCGCCAGGCGCCGGCAAAGGACCGCACGGTGTTCATGCGCCCGCCGCCAATCGGGAACACGTGCACGGAATCGACGCCCGCACTCAGCACCGTCCGGATCTGCCCGATGGCCCTGCTGCGGTTTCCCGCCAGCGCGACCTGGCGCACGAAACTGTCCGGAAGCTGCCGCGCGGCCGCGGCGGCCTCCTGGAATTCGCCGCCCTGATAGGCCGCCCGGACCCGGCTCACCATCTCCGGCGGCAAGCCGGCCAGGTCGCAGATGTGCGGGGCCGTCTGCGGGAACCAGGCGGCGATCGAGCGGGCGTTCGCCAGGGCCGTCTCCTCGTCCTCGTCGATGGCGCCATAGGCGAAGACCGCAATATGTGGCCGCGGCCGGCCGGCCGCCTCGGCGCCCCTGGCGACGTGGCCGATAGCCCAGTCAAGAGCTTCGGGGAAAAGCCCGACCAGCAGGAGCACGCCATCCCCGATCCGCCCCGCGAGTTCGAGTGTCTTCGGCCCGCTGGCGGACAGGAAGACCGGGATATCAGGCCGGGCCGGGAAGCGCAGGTGCGCCGAACTCAGCGAGAAGCCAGCGGAGCTGAGGTCGACCTCTTCCCCGCGCCAGAGCAGCCGGATGGCGTCGACCGCGGCTTCGAGCGTGGCCAGCGGGCTGGGACGCAGGCCCAGCGCCAGCAGTGGGCGGTCACCCGCGCCGATACCGAGGGTCAGCCGGCCGCCGGATATCTCATCCACGGTCGCGGCGGCCGCCGCGGTGATAGCGGGGTGGCGGGTGGCCGGATTGGTGACCGCGGTGCCCAGCAGCAGTTGCGAGCTCGCAGCCGCGGCCAATGTCAGATAGGCGTAGCAATTACGGGCGTGCAGCGAGGAGTCGGTGAGCCAGAGATGGCCGAACCCGAGGCTCTCGATCTCCCCGACCATGCCGCGGAACTCGCCTGGCGGGTCGACCCCCTGCAGGACCACGCCGGACCGTGGCTCAGTCATCCATAACCTCCCAGAAGTGCCCGATAGTGCCGGCCAGCGCGCCCAGGCCGGCCGCAACGGGAGCGGTCTCGATCCACTCATCCGGGGTGTGCTCGCCCGCACCCCGGGTGACGCCGAGGGTCACCGCGGGGATGCCCGCCGCGTAGGCCGCGTTGGCGTCGGTGCTCGCGGCGCCGAACTCGCAGCCGATGCCCGCGCGGGCGAGGGCATCGGCGGCGGCCGCCGCGAGCGGGCTGGAGGGAGCCACCCCGCCGGCTGGGCGGTGCCCTAGTTCGGCCACCTCGACGGTCAGGCCAATCCCGGCCGCCGTGGTGACGATGCTCCTGGCCTTGTCTTCCAGCGCCGACAGCGCGGGGGCGCTGTCGGCGCGCAGGTCGGCCTCGAACCAGCCGTGCCGGGCCCGGGCATTGATGGCTTCGCCACCGCCGATGCTGCCGATGTTCACGCTGAACCTGGCGCCCGGGACGGTCAGTTCGCCCAGGCGGGCGGCGGCAGCGGCAGCGGCATGCACCGCGCTGGGCGCGCCGGACCGCTCCCAGGCATGCCCCCCGGGCCCGCGGTAGCTGACCCGCCACCGGATGGATCCCACGCCGGTGACGACGACCCGGCCGAGGTAGTTGCCTTCCACGGCGATGACGGCCGCCAGCGGCCGTGGCCCGTGCGCCAGCGCATGGGCGATGCCGGCCAGATTGCCCATCCCCTCCTCGCCCACGGTCGCCACCAGCCAGAGCGGGCCCGGCCCGGATCCGGCGAGACGGGCCACCGCGGACAGTGCCGCCACGCCGATGCTGTCGTCACCCACACTGGGCCCGGTCAGCCGGCCAGGGGTGGCGACAACCTCGTGGGGGACATCCGCGGGGAACACGGTGTCGAGGTGGGCGGCCACGAGCAGGGCAGGCCCCGGGCCACCGGCCACCCGAGCCCAGACGTTGCCGGCCGCGTTGACCGACGTTGGCCAGCCGTCGTCATCCCACCAGCGCCGGACCGCCCTCGCGCGGTCCCCCTCCGCGCCGGTGGGCGCCGGGATACGCGCCAGTTCCACCGTGCGGCTGAGCACACGGCCCGCGGCAGCGCCGGCCCGGCCATCTCCGCCGGTCCCGGCCGTCATGGCGCCACCGCGATGCCTCCGGCGACCAGTTCGTCGATCTCAGCGGCGGTCAGGCCGGCGCCGGTCAGCAGCACCCGGGTGTCCGCGCCGAGCAGGGGCGCGGGTGACGAGTAGGGGAGCGCGGCCTCGTCCATCCGCAGCGGTGGTCCGATCAGCCGGTAGCTGCCGCCCCCGGGCTGGCCCAGTTCCTGCACCGATCCGAGCGCCGCCAGCTGCGGCGTCGCCAGCACCTGAGCCAGATTCTGGACCTGCGCGGCGGGCACGCCAGCCTCGTGACAGCGGGCCAGCCAGTGCTGGGTCGGCTGGGTGGTGAGGACCGACTCGAACGCCGCGGTGAGCTCGTCCCGGTGTGCCACCCGGGCCGCGTTGTCGGCGAACCGGTCATCGGTCACCAGGTCGTCCCGCCCCAGTACCCGGCACGCGCGGCGCCACATGTCTTCCGAGCCCGCCCCGGCCAGCACCAGCCAGCCATCGGCGGTCCGGAACCCGCCGTAGGGCGCGAACATGGGCGAGTGCGTCCCCAGCAGGCCCGGCGGCTCACCCGACGCCAGCACGCCCGCGGCCACCGTGCCCAGGCTGGTGAGGGCGAACTCCAGCAGCGACGATGACACCAGCCGGCCCATCCCGGTCCGCTGCCGCTCGACATAGGCGGCGAGCAGCCCCAGCGCGCACGCCAGCCCGGCCCCGACGTCCAGCACCGGCGCACCGACCTTGACCGGCCCCGACGATGGTGCCCCGGTGACGCTCATTACGCCGCTCTCCGCCTGAAGGATCAGGTCGAACCCGCCCCTGCCCGCATCGGGCCCCACATCCCCGTAGCCGGAGATGGACCCATAGATCAGCGAGGGGTAGCGGGCGTGCACGGACTCCCAGTCCAGCCCGTGCGACAGCAGGCTGCCCGGCCGCGAATTCTCCACCAGCATGTCGGCCGAGGCGAGCACCCCCTCCAGCGCCTTCCGGCCCGCCGGTGTGCGGAAGTCCAGGGCCAGGCTGCGTTTGCCGGAGTTCAGGGCCAGGAACAGGGCCGACTCCCCGTTGACCCGTTCCGTTCCCTGCCACCGGTAGGGGTCCCCGGGCGGGACCTCGACCTTCACCACCTCGGCCCCCAGCGCCGCCAGCAGCAGAGTGGCCTGGGACCCGGCCACGAACCGGGTGAGATCCAGGACGCGCAGTCCGGCCAGCGGGCCCGTTACCACGGCGACGGCTCCCGGAACTCACCAAAGGCGTTCCGGAACACATCGCTCATCTCCCCCACGGTCGCCCCCGCCCGGGCGGCCTCGACCAGCGCCGGCATGACATTGCGGCCCTCGGCGGTATCCCGCTCGAGCCGCCGCAACGACTGGGCGCAGGCGCTGCCGTTGCGTATTGCCCGGCGGTGCCGGGTCCGTTCGACCTGCCGCTCCTCGATGCCGGGGTCGGGCTGGAATAGCTCGGCCTGCCCGGTGCCGCCCCCCGTCACGTGCACGTTCACGCCGACCTTGGGTGACTCCCCGGAGACAAGCCGCTGCTCCGCCCGGTAGGCCGCCTGCGTGATCCAGCGCTGCGGGATCCCCCGCTCCAGGGCGCTGACCGCGCCACCGGCGGCCTCGATCTGCCGCAGCACGCCGCCGGCCCTGGCTTCCAGCTCATCGGTCAGGTGCTCGACGAAGAAGGAGCCCGCGAGCGGGTCGGCGGTCCTGGTCACGCCGGTTTCCAGGGCGATGATCTGCTGGGTGCGGAGCGACAGCGTGACCGCCTCCTCGCTCGGTAGCTCGAACGCCTCGTCGTAGCCCATCACGTGAATCGACTGGGCCCCGCCGAGGACCGCCCCCAGGCACTGGATCGTGGACCGGATCACGTTGTTCAGCGGCTGCTGCGCGGTCAGGGTGGTGCCCGAGTTCCCGGAAAAGAACCGGAGCCTGGCCGAGGCCGGGTCTTTGGCGCCGAAGCGATCGGTCGCGATCCGGTACCAGAGGCGGCGCGCCGCGCGGAGCTTGGCGACTTCCTCGAACAGATCCAGCGTGGTGGCGAAGTGGAAGGACAGCCGCGGGGCGAACCGGTCGAAGGCAAGGCCCCGCCCGGTGAATTCCGCGCAGTACGCGACGGCGGAGGCCATCGTGAGCCCGAGTTCCTGCACGGCGGTGCAGCCCGCCTCCCGGGCGTGGTAGCCGGTCACCGAAATCGGGTTGAACCGGGGCAGCGCCTCGCTTGCATACTCGACCACGTCCGCGGTGAGCCGCATCGACGGCCCCGGCGGGAACACGTATGCCTTCCTGGCCAGGAACTCCTTGAGAATGTCGTTCTGCAGGGTGCCGGTGAGCTGATCCGGCCGGACCCCCTGCCTTTCCGCGGCCACCAGGAAGGTGGCGAGAATGATAGGCGCGGTCGCGTTGATGGTGAAGTTGACCGAAAGCTTGTCCAGCGGCAGCCCGGCGAACACGTCCGCCATGTCGTCGGCGGTGTCGATGGCCACCCCGACCCGGCCGACCTCGCCCTGGGCCATCTCGTGGGCCGAGTCGTAGCCAAGCTGGGTGGGCAGATCGAACGCCACGGACAGCGCGGTCTGCCCCTGGTCGAGCAGGAACCTGAACCGCTCGTTGGTCTCCTCAGGGGAGCCAAAGCCGGCGAACTGCCGCATCGTCCACAGCTGGCCCCGGTACATGGAGGCGTACGGCCCCCGGGTGAACGGCGGCTGGCCGGGCAGGCCGAGCCGTTCCGCCAGCGCCTCCGGGCCGCCAGCCACGTCACCGGCGGTGTAGACCGGCGCGACCGGGATGCCGGAGCCGGTGGTGACGGCCGGCTGGTCGGGGCTGGGAGACGCGCCGGAGGGCGCGGCCGGGCCGGAAGGTGTGGTCATTACACCGCCTTTGGGCGGGCCAGCGCGAGCATGCCGTCCACCGCGTCCGGCAGCGCGGTGCCGACCGGGAAGACCGCCGCGACACCGAGCCCTTGCAGGGCCTCGATGTCCCGGGCCGGGATCGTGCCACCCACGGCCAGTGGCGTGCCGGCGCCAGCGGCCCGCAGCGCGGCCAGCACCCGCTCCGCGATCGGCAGATGCGCCCCGGACAGCACCGAGATCCCGACCACATCGGCGTCCTCCGCCACAGCGGCGGCGGCGATCTGCGCCGGTGTCGTCCGCAGGCCCAGGTAGATCACCTCTGACCCGGCCTCCCGGAGCGCCATGGCGATGACCTTGATCCCCCGGTCGTGGCCGTCCAGACCCGGCTTGGCCAGCACCAGCCGGGGTGGCCTCATGGGACAGCACCTTCGGTCATCGCGGCCTCACTGGACAGCACCTTCGATCATGACCGCCCGGCCGTCGAGTTCCAGGGTGGCGTCCCGCATCACACAGTCGAGATGGGCCACCGCGTTGACCACGCCGCCATAGGCGATCGAGTTCCCCAGCGCGACGTGGGCGGTGCCGCGCGCCGACTCGGTCTCCATCGGCACCGAGCAGATGGTCCCGGCTGGATTGAACGCCACCGACACCTCGGCCAGGTTGGTCATCTGATCGTCTTTGCACCGCTCCAGCATGCTGGTCAGGCGGGTGCGTTCGGCGCCCTCGATGCCCCGGACCTGCCCGTCGGCGACGTGGAGCACGACCGGTTCCGGCAGCGGGCCCTTGCCCATGAACAGCAGGTCGCCGTCCACGACCACGGTGCCCGAGGCCGTGCCTTCCACCGGTGCGGTGCCCGATTCGATGTCGGGCGGGGCCATGTAGGCGCCCGGCTGGGTGGCGATCCCGTGCAGGACCCGGCCGGGCCGGTCGGCCACCGATCCGCGCAAATCCGTGCCGCCGGGGGTGGTCAGCCGGAATCGCTGCGCGGCCCCCCAGGCCTTTCCCACCCGCTCGGCGTCGGCGCGCAACTGCTCGAAGTCCACATCCAGCGGGCCGCCGGCCCGGAAGGTCTCCAGCCGGACCCCGGGCATGGCCAGGTAGCGCACCCCCCGCTCGGTGGCGTTCCGGCGGGCCCGGCTGGAGCCGATGAACAGGCTGGTCAGTTCGATGACAGCGCCCGCTTCCAGCATCATCGCGGCCACCGCGCCCGGCGGCTCGGCCCCGGGCAGATAGGGCATCGGCATCTGGGCCACCAGCGGGACGCCGTCCCTGGTCGCGACCGCTTCCAGCAGCCGGGTCACCACCTGCTGATCGGTCCCGCCGTCGGTGAGCAGGACCACCTGCTCACCGGGGCGGACGGCGAGGCACTGGTCGAGAACGCTGGCGAACCCGTCACCGGCCATGGCCGCTCCCGGGATCGCGCTGGCCGGTTGGCTGGCCGTTCCTGGGCTCGGTGAGGGCGAGCGCGGCGAAGATCGCGTACACCTTGGTGGCCTCGTGGATGTCGGCGACCGCCAGGTGCTCGTCCGGGCAATAGACGGGTGGCCCGCCGGGGCCGAAAATCACGGTCGGGATCTTGTCCCCGAAGCTTGCCGTGTCCCCGAGCCAGTTCTCGGTCACCAGCACCGGTTCCTCGCCGCGGACCAGGCGCACGGCTTCAGACATGAGCCGGACAACCTCATCGCCCGGATCGGCGAGGTAGCCGTTCTTGACGTCCACCAGCGCGACGTCCGCCGTGAAACGCTGATCAGCGGCTTTAGCCGCGGCGAGGCAGCGGTCTATCTCGGCCCGCACCTGCTCGGTGGTGACGCCCGGCTGGGGCCGGCAGTCCACGCGGATCACGCACTCGTCCGGGATCATCGATGGGCCGCCGGGCGCCAGGCCGCCATAGATCCGGCCCGGTACGACATATGTCTCGGCACCGAACAGGTCCGCCACTCCCTGCGCGAGGGGTGGCTCCAGTTGCGAACGGTCCAGGGCCAGCACGGCCTGGGCGGCGAGCACATTGGCATTCACCGCTGAATGCTTATGGCAGGTGTGCGCCGAACGCCCCCGGACCGTCACGTCGAAGTAGTACCGCCCGCGATGGCCGACGCAGACCTGATTGTCGGTCAGCTCACCGAGCACGCACATGTCGGCCTTGTGGCTCTCGAAGTAGGAAATCGACCCCGCCTGATCGCCCATGTGATCGGAGACCGCCGCCATGGAAAGCGTGCCGGAGAGCTGGCTCTGGCTGGCCCGCAACTGGCTTTGGCTGGCCCGCAACGCCTCGATCGCCACGATCTGGCAGGCGAGCGCGGCTTTCATGTCCATGATTCCGTGACCATAAACAGCGCCGTCGATGAGATCACCGGAGAATGGCGCTGCCCGCTGCCAGCCGTGCGATTCCGGCTTGGTATCCATGTGGCCAGTGAAGGCGACCCGCGGGCCCGGGCCGAAGCTCATCTCACCGATAGCGTTAGGCCGACCTGGCAGAACTGGCTGCAACTCGACCGACTCAAACCCCGACTCACGCATGACCGAGGCCAGAAACTCGGCCAGCGGTCCCTCCGCACCAAGCACGCTCGGTATCCGGCAGACCTCCTGGACAAGCGCAACGGCTCGGTCAAGATCGAGATTGCCCAATATTTCGGCGATGAATGGCCGGTCAGTTATATCCACAGTCCTGGTCTCTTCCGAACATCAGATATAAGATCTTATATGTAGTTTAGTTTCCAGTGTCAAGCAGGCGTCCAGCGGGGTGCCCTGGCCTGGCCGCTGCCTCTGGCCTGGCCGCGGGGCGTCCTGCAGGTGGTCCCGGCGCTGCCGGGACCGCGGGCCCGGCCAGGCTGCGGCAGGTGAACCGGCCGCACCCGTGGCCCTGGTGTGAAGGAGAGGACGATGTTCACGATCGAGCCCATGGTCGTCGCCTACGGCCCGCACCGGGAAAAGAGCCGCTTCACCTACATGCACCATGCGGGCGTCGCCATCGACATCCCGTATGTGTCGTGGCTGATCCGCGGGCCGGACCTGACCGCCCTGGTCGACGTCGGCTGCAGCGCCCGCGACTATCGCGAGTACATCCGGCCCAAGGATCGCGAACTGGTCCACGTGGGACAGGTCTTCGCCGACGTCATCGACGTCAAGCCGATCACCGGGCACCTGGCGGACCGGGGGCTGGCCCCGCGCGACATCGACCTGGTGGTGCTGTCCCACCTGGACTGGGACCACTGCATGACGGTCGAGCCGTTCGCGGACAGCGCGTTCTACGTGCAGCGCAAGGAATGGGAAACCACGCCGTCGCACGAGATGTTCACGACCTCGTTCGGGCCGCCGGAGCACTACCAGAAACTCGCCGGATTCAACCTGACGCTGCTGGACGGTGCGCACCAGATCGCCGACGGTTTCGACCTGATGCTGTCCCCCGGCCACACCTTCGGAGGCCAGTCGGCGATCATCCGCACCAGCGACGGCACCTTCGTCATCGCCGGGATGTGCGTGCTCCGGGAGAACTTCTACCCCTCCCCCGAGGAAAGCGAGCACTTCAAGGTCATCCCGCCCGGCGGGCACACCGACCTGTTCCAGTCCTACGAGTCCATGCTCCGCCTGAAAGAGATCGGCGGCGACAACGTCCTCCCGCTGCATATGACCGAGGCGTGGGATATCACCCGCATCGGCTCACCCATCGGGGCATGACGTGAGCGAGCCGCGGAACCAGCACCCGACTGATCCGGGTGAGCTGCGGGCCCAGTACCTGATCGAGCCGGGTGAGCTGCTGGCGCGGCTGGGTGAGCCCGGGCTGACCGTGATCGATGCGCGCTGGGACCTCGACGACCGTGACGGTGGCCGGCAGGCCTACCACGCCGGGCACATTCCCGGCGCCCGTTACGTCAGCTGGCTCGATGACTTCTCCGACGCCAACGATCCGGTGGAAGGGCAGCTGGCCGCGCCCGCCGACTTCGCCCACGCCATGTCCGCCGCTGGCGTGGATGACACCAGCGAGGTCGTCGCCTACGACGACAACACGATCTTCATGGCCGCGCGGCTGCTGTGGGCGCTCCGTGTCTACGGCCATGAACGGGTGCGGGTGCTCGACGGCGGCTGGCCCGCCTGGCTGCGCAGCGGTGGGCCGGTCGAGGTGGTGGTACCGCCCCGTGGTGCCGGGCGTTTCACCCCCGCCCCGGTCCCGGATCTCCGCCTGACCAAGGACCAGATGCTGGGCGCGGTTGAATCCGGCGAGATGCAGATCGCTGACTGCCGGATGGACCGGACCTGGCATTCGGCCGGTGCTCACATCCCGGGTGCGGTGCGCCTGCCAGCGCCGTCACTGGTGCAGCCGGGGAGCGGCGCGGTGCGGGAGGCGGCGGACGTCCACCGGGTGCTGGCCGAGGCTGGTCTCGATGCTGGCCGGCCTATCGCGCTGTACTGCGGCGGCGGTGTGTCGGCCGCGGAGGCGTTCATGGCGCTGCGCATCGCCGGTGTCCAGACGGCACGCGTCTACGACGGCTCATGGACCGAGTGGGGAGCCGACCCGGCCACCCCCAAGGCGCCGCACAGCAACGCAGGTATCAGCAGGGGTGGTTCAGCCAAGATCGTTTGAACTCGCCGGACTGCAGGCCCTGATGGCCTAGCGGTTGCCGTCGCTGGCTCCCGTGTGGCTCCCCAGGATTTCGCTTGCGGCGAGCGGGTACTGGTCGGCGGCCGAGATGATGGCACCGGGGTTGAGGATCCAATTGGGATCGAGCGCGGTCTTGAGCGACCGCATCGCCTTGATCTCTGCCGGGGTCCGTACGAGATGCAGCCATGGCGCCTTCGCACGGCCGACCCCATGCTCCGACGCAATGTTCCCGTCCAGGTCCGCAACCAGCTGCAGGACAGCGTTATCGACCCGTTCGTCGTCCGGCGGTACGCCGGTCACATTCACATGCACATTTCCCTCGCCGAGGTGGCCGAAGAGAAAAATCTCTGACGCCTCCGACGTGGCAGCCGCGACTGCGGGGCCGACCAGCTGACTGAAGTCGTCAAGCTTGTCGAACGGCAAGCCCACGTCGAGTTTGTGGGGGATCCCGTGGCCGGCGATCGCTTCGGGCATCTGCTCCCGCAGTTGCCACAATGACTGGCGGGAGGCAGCATCAACCGCAACCGCGACGTCGTCCGGGGCTGCCGCGCTCTCAACCGCCTCCAGCATCGCCTCAGTGGGATCTGAGTCGCTCGCGCATTCCACGAGCACGTACCAGCGCGAACGGGTGACCGGGCATGACCTGCCCAGATGGCCGCAGACCAGATCCATCGCTCCTTCCTGGATGAACTCTGCCGCGTCAAGCCCGCCGCTTCCTCTGCGGAGCCTCCCGACCAGGCTCAGCCCCGCGGCCAGGCTGTCCACCCCGACGAGCGCGACGACTCGCTGGGGCAGTGCCCGGACGAGCTTCAAAGTCGCCGCGGTAATGATCCCCAGCGTTCCCTCGGTCCCGATGATCACCTGACTCAGGTCGTAGCCGGCATTGTCCTTGACCGCCATCCCCGAGCCGGAAAGTACCGAGCCGTCGGCGAGTACCACCTCCAAGCTCAGGACCTGTGCTCGCATCTGCCCGTGCCGTATCACGCGCATTCCCCCGGCATTGGTCGCGATCATGCCGCCAATGGTGGCAACATCCCTCGCCGCCAGGTCGACGCCGAACTCCCAGCCGTTGCGGGTAGCGCTGGCCTGAACAGCGCTTAGTGAGACGCCCGCCCCGACTGTCAGCTGGCCGACGTCGTAATTCGCCGGGCCAACCACGTTCAGGCGCTCGAGACTCACCACGATCGCACCGCCATAGGGGATACCGCCCGCTACCAGTCCGGTCCGCCCGCCCTGCGGGACGCACGCGATCCGGTACCGGTTGCACACCGAAAGAACGGCGCTGACCTCGTCCGCATTCGCGGGCCTGACGACAGCTGCGGCTTCACCGGACCAGCGCCGGCTCCAGTCCACCTCGTACGTGGCACGTACATCGGGGTCCACGAGCAGGTGCTGGGTTCCGACGATGTCCTGGAACGCGGCGAGCGCATCGGTGCTGATCATGATTACCGGTCCTCAGCAGGTCGCGGTCGCCAGCCGATCTCCATTCGTGATGCGATGACCGCCACGGGCGGTCACGCTCCACCCGCGCTGGGGATGAGACCCCGGACAAGTTCTCTCGCCAGCCGCATGCCAGCACTAACGTCACCGCGGAGTGGGCCGTCCAGCAGGGCGAACGCCTCGAACTCCACCGACATCGCCCCAGCGTAGGCGACCTCATCAAGAGCCGCGAAGAGCTCCGCCCAGCGCACAGAGCCTTCGCCGGGGAGCAGGAAGATGAAGTCCTGGCCGGGATCTCCTTCCACACCGAAGGCGTCCTTCAGGTGCACGTGGCCAATCCGCTTGCCCCAGGCACGGACAAAGTCGGCAACATCGTCGCCTGACATGACGAAGTGGCTGGGGTCGAGGTTCAGCCCGAGACGTTCGCTGGGAAGCCGTGCCAGCGCGTATTCGGCACGGTAACGGTCGCGGGCGAGCGTCCCCCAGCAGGGCTCCAGGCACACCTGGACCGAACCAAGGTCCTCGGCCCGGCGTAGCACCCGTTCGAGAGCTTCAAGTGCTCGGGACCATGCCCGGTCCTCGGAGATGTCGCGGCCGATTTCGGCATGGCCCGGCTCCCAGCGGTTCGGTCCGGTGAGTACACCGATGGTGGGAATGCCAGCCTCGGCAGCCGCCTCGAGAGCAAGCTCGGTACGCCGCACCCGCTCTTCCCAGATTCTCTGGTCGTCCACGACGTAGTCCTGGTGCACCATGAGCTGCCGGACCGACAGCCCATGGTCCGCCGCCAGTGAAACGAGGCCGGTGAGCTGTGATGATGGCTGCTCGACGGGGTCGAACTGCTCCATCGTCCAGTTGACGGCGTCGTAACCATGTGCGCTGAGCTGTGAGGCGATGCCAGCTGGCGGCATGCCCCTGGTGTCGGCGGCAATGTAGCCGATGAGGCGGTTCACCGGGAGCTCATTCACGCCCGGAGCTGAGGTACTCAGGGACCGGCAGATCCCAGTGACCGGAGTTGATCCCGCCGCTGTAGCGGGGGGACCTGTTGACCATGACCTCAACCACCGCTGGACCCCCCGACGCCAGCGCGCGCTGAATGCTGGGGGCTAGATCGTCGAGTTCGGTGACCTTGGCCGAGGCGCACCCGAAGCCTTCCGCGATCTTGGTGAAGTCCGGGCTGACAAGCTCCTGGTCCTTGCCGCGGAACTCGACCGCGTACTCCCGGCCCTCGCCGAACATCCCGTTCTGGAAGTCCCGGATGGATACCCAGCCGATGTTGTTCAGCACCACATACACAACCGGGATCGCCTCCTGGGCGGCGAGCGCCAGTTCCTGAATGCTCATCAGGAAGTCCCCGTCACCGGCCACGCCTACCACCGGGACGTCCGGGCGGGCGAGCTTGGCACCGATAGCCGCGGGAACCGTGAAGCCCATGGTCGAGTAGCCGCCCGGAGTGAGCCAGGTGCGTGGCTCGTAGGCGTGGAACTCCTGGAACATCTGGATTTGCGGGTGCCCCGCCGATGCGATCACGACCGCCTCGCGGGGAAGCAGTTCACGCAGGATCGCGAGGGCGCGGGACATTGACAGAACGCCAGGCGACCAGCGTTCCTGCACCATGTCGAACCAGCGCTGCCGCCACTCGGCTATCTCGGCCACGTAGCCGTCCCGGTCCGGGCCTCCGGCCCCCGGGCGGCCAAGCGCGTCGGCAAGCGCTTCGAGTGACAGCCGCGCATCTCCGACGAGCCCGACCTCGACCGGGTAGTTCTTCCCGATCTCACGTGGATCCACATCGATGTGCAGCAGCCGGCACGGCGGAATGCGGAAAGACTTGCCCTCGACGTAGGAGGAGCTGGTCTGCTCTGAGAACCGGGTTCCCACCGCCAGCAGCACATCCGCGGTCGAGGTGAAGTGGTTGCCGCAGGCTGTCCCGTTGGAGCCGGTGTGCTGGGCGCACAGGGGATGATCTTCTGGGAACACCCCCTTCCCCATCATCGTCGTGACGACCGGCGCCCGCAGGCGCTCGGCCAGCGAGCGCAAGGCCGCCGACGCACCTGCCTGGATGCACCCGCCCCCGGCGAGGATCACCGGGCGGCGTGCCGAGGCCAGGATGCCTGCGATCTGCTCGATGCCGTCAGGATCTGGGCCGGACGTCGTGTGCGTCGCCCGGTGACGTCCCTCGTCGATCAGCGCATGCTCGCCCCATTCGCTCTGGACATCGATGGGCACATCGATGTGCACAGGCCCGGGCCGTCCTGTGAGCGCGATGTTGAAGGCCCGGTTCATGGCACGCTGCATCTGATCCGGGCGGTGCACGCTGATGCTGCGCTTGGTTACCGGCCGCAGAATGCTGGGGAAGTCGGCGTCGCGCTGCCGTTCGATCTCCTGGAGAACTCCGGTGCCCTCCATGTACGTCTGTACCCCGCCGGTGATCGAGATGACTGCCTGGGAGTCCACATATGCCGTCGCGAGGGACATCGCGAGGTTCGCCGAGCCGGGGCCGATGGAGGTGACGGTGGCTATGGGGCGGCCGCTCGCGCGGAAGTGCGCATCCGCGATGTGCCCCGCCGACTGCTCGTGACGCACTTGCAGGACCCGGAGCTGGCGGCTGCGATCTTTCAGCGCGTCGAAGATTCCCATATCACCGTGACCCGGGATGCCACAGACGAATGGCACCCCTTCCGTGACCAGCTGGTCGGCGATCACTTCTCCGCCCGTCCGCTTCGTCATTTGCTGTCTCCTGTCTTGACTTCCCCGCCATCTGCATCCGCCCGCCGCAGGATCTGCCCAATAAGCAGATCCCGCGTATGCCGGACATGTGTTTCCATCTGTGAGGCAGCCGCCTCGGCGTCACCCGCCTGGATTGCCGCGAGAATCGCCTGATGCTCATGGAGCACATCCGGGAGTGAGCGGGATCGTCCCACCGTTGAAATCCCGAGCGACCTGGTCTGGTCGCGCAGCTCGGTGACAATGGCTGAGAGTCGGCGGTTTCCCGACTGGTCCAGCAGTATCCGGTGGAACGTGGCGTCGTGCTCCATGAACGCGACTTCGTCATCAATGTGCTCGTGCATGGCCATCAGCTCCTCCTGGAGCTGGGTGATGAGCTCGTCCTTCTTCCGGTTCCCCAGAAACTGAAGTGCCCGCCGGGTGGCCGGTACCTCGAGCAGCAGCCGCAGGTCAAAGATCTCCTCGATATCGTGCTGATTCTGCTCGACAACCCGCACTCCGCGATTCCGTTCGAACCGCACCAGCCCCTCGCTCACGAGATCCACGAGGGCCTCGCGTACCGGCGACCGGGAGACGCCCAGTGCCTCGGAAAGGGCGGGGACCGAGGTCAGTGATCCGGGCGGCAGCGAGCCGTTCATAATCGCCTCTTTGATCCCGGTGTAGGCCAGTGACGTAAGAGACCGCCCGCCGGGATCCGCTGGGGCTAGCTTGAGTTCGGCCCGCTGGTCGAGATTCACGCGGCGCCGACCTCCATGACGTTATAGACCTGCTGGATGAGCTCGATGATACGTCGCCCTTCGGTCGCTGGAACTGGCGCTGCTTCGCCCTGGCTCACGGCCCGCACATACGCGCCAATACTGGCGGCGACAGAGTCAGCCCAATCACCTTGCCCGGCTCTCTCGTAATGCCAGGAACCGTCGTAGCGTGCGAGGGCGGGTCCGGTGCGGAATCCCTGGAATTCTGCCTCACAGCCGGAGATATATAGAGACCCAGCCGAGCCGCAGACCTCGATGGAGTCATCGAAGCTGCCAGGGGGTGCGTGGTAGTTCGCCTCGATGACACCCAGTGCACCAGACGTGAACCGCATCAGCACGACCGCCGCGTCCTCTCCCTCCTGCGGCGGCCGGTCTGCCATCGCGGCGACCTCCGCGACCTCGCCCAGCAGGAACCGGGCGACGTAGAAGCGGTGTACGCCGGCGTCGAAAAGGATGCCTCCACCGGTCTCGGATGGCTGGGCTCTCCAGCCCGGGAACTTGCCGCCGATCGCCAGCCGGAGACGGGCCATCACCGGCCGGCCGATCGCACCGGACTCGATGAGCTCACGGGCGCGGATGTGCGCTGGATAGAAGAGCTGGTTGTGCTGTACGCCGACGGTGACGCCGGCTGATGCCGCGGCCTCGATGACGTTGTCGCATTCCTCGACGGTCATGCACAGTGGCTTCTCGCACAGCACGTGCTTCCCCGCGGCCACTGATCTGAGGACCACGTCATGATGCAGGCGGTGCGGGAGGCAGACGCTCACAACCTCCACCGAGGTGTCGGCCAGAAGCTCATCCAGGGAGGAGTAGCCCCTGGCCGAGTAAGCATCAGCCGCGGCCGAGACCAGGCCTGGGTCGAGATCGGCCACGGCCCGGATTTGGCAGTCCCGGGCCTGGGCGTACCCCCGGAGATGAAACTGGCCGATCTCGCCGAGGCCAACGATGCCCACACCGAGCGCCGATCCGGTCTTCATCCGGGCATCATCCTCTTGCCGTGCATACCAGCCTCACAGGGGGCGGTTCGGGATCTCGACCGGCGCCACCCCCGCCAGGGTGGTTGGCTCTGGAGGTATTTCGGTCTCCGGGACCGACGCCCGGCCTGTCTTCAGAGCCCACCACGCGTACACCGTGAACGCCGCCCCGATGAGGAGCGCGATACCGAAGTAGTCGGCGACGTAGTGGTTTACCGAAGGCAGCATGTAACCGAGAATGACCGCGATGCACCAGGCGAGAGCCGCGATGGTTATCAGCACCAGCCAGCGCCCGAGCCCGAAGTGACCGGGTGCCGTCATCGGGATCTTGCGCTTGAAGTGGCCGGCCAGGACCGCGATCATGGTCGATCCGTAGGTGAAGTAGTACGCAGCCGATGCCATCGCGACAATCCGGAAAATGTTCCCGGCCCCGACCACATTGATCAGCACCATCAGAATCCACAGGACGGTGATGGAGACAACCGGTGTCTTCAGGCGAGAGGGGACGAAGGCGAGCTGCTTGGACGCGGGCAGCAGGCCATCCCGGGAAACCGAGAAGAGCAGGCGGGTCGCCACGGCGATGTTGGCGATGATGCAGCCCATCATCGAGACGAACCCCACGGTGGCGATGAACCAGCCGGCGTAGCGGCTCAGGTTGACATCGACCACCCAGAAGAAGGTGTTCTGCTGCTTCAGCGCCAGCGGGAGGGGGCCCTTGACCGCCGCGGCCCAGATCCACATGACTATGAAGCCGGCGACCCCGGAGACCACGACGGCACGGAACATCGCTTTGGGGGCGGTCCTTCGCGGATCCCGGGTCTCCTCCGCCAGGTCCGCTGATGCCTCCCATCCGAGCAGGGACAGGATCGGAAGCGAGGCGGCCAGGATGTAGCTCACGAAGCTCAGATGGGTACCGGGGACACCCATGACGCCGTGGTTCGTGATGATCGAGAAGCCCTGAACATGGTGGAAGAAGAACAGGACGCCGACAAGCAGCAGCAGCACGATCAGGGATGTGCCGATCATTTCCACGATGGCGGCGACGTTGTTCACGCGCCCGGTGAGCTTGATCCCGATGACGTTGATGATCACGCCGACGGTCAGCGCGGCCGCTGACAGGTAGGCGGCGTTTTGCGGGGTCGCAGCCATCCCGAACTCTGGGGCATACACCGATCCCAGCAGCACGCCAATCGACACCGCACCGGTCGTGAACGTGATGATGCCGAATACCGCGACCACCCAGCCGTAGTAGGCGTTGGTGATCCGGCTCGTCCACTGATACGCATAGCCCGTCACCGGGATCCGGGCGGCCATGTGCATGAAGACCAGCAGGACAAGGAAGATGCCAGCTAGGGCGATCAGCCAGAACCAGATCGATACCCCGCCGACCTGCTCCAGGGAGGGCTGGAACAGGCCCACCAGGGTGCCAGTAATTGTGATCATGGAGAAAGCCAGGCAGAACGATGTGAAGGCAGACATCGTCCGGCGCAGCCGCTGCTGGTATCCGAACCTTTGCAGGTCCTGCTCATCTGACGACTGCCAGTCCACGGGACCCGAAGCCTGGCTGCTCTGACCGTCGGCCATTGCGTGCTCCCTTTTCTTGCTTCCTGCTTTGCGATGAGGCGCCTAGTAGCCTGCCTTGGCCGGTGACGCGGTCAGGCGATCTCCGCCACGGGCAGCGTGATGACCGTCGTTGTTTCGACAAGTCGCTGGAAGTCTTCGCCGATCGGCACCATCGGGCCGGTGGTCGTGACTTTCCGCCAGGTATCCCAGTCGGCTACCTCGACGTATTCGACGATGTCGTAGGCTGGCTCGCCGTCGTCAGCACCGACATCAAACACTGTGTATTTGCTGATACCTTCGCAGGCGGTGAGGGTGGGCTGATCCCGCTCAAGGGACCACTTCCGGTACTCGTCCCTCGTTACGCCTTCCCGCAACTTGTAGAGCAGTAGCAGCTTCACGGTCGCCTTCTCCTATTCGGTGTATATGCGCAGCTCGTTGGGTGGCCGGTCATAGGGACACTCCGGCTTCCCTGAGCTGCCGCCTCATCAGGGCCAGCCCATCTTCGGTGCTACACAGCGCCTGGGTGAGTGCCCGTATCCGGTTGTCGCATAGGGCGGTATTCACCGGCAGTGGCAAAGTGGGGGACTCCCCGTCTGCCGCTAGGGCCTCGCCGGTCTGAACGGTGCGGACGAGGCTGGTGTCGAGGCTGAATGCGGCTGCTAGCCGGTGGGCGTAGTCGGCACGCTCCATGGCATCGGGTCCCGCGGTGTTCACGGTGCCGGTGGCCCCGGTTTCGATAAGGTCGCACACGCGTTGCGCGTAGCTCCATGCCGATGTTGGTGATTGCCTAACGCCTGCGGGCACCGCAAGAGGTTCGCCTCTGGCGAGCCTGATCAGCCAGCGCAGTGCCAGGCTCGACCTGCTCCGCACATGGTCGGCACGGCTTTCGGGCTTGGCGGGAACAGACCAGTTGATGCCGTAGACATTCGCGGGCCGCGTGATGAGCCATTCGGTGCCCGAGGCTTCCACGACTTCTTCCGAGGCGGCCTTTGAGCGCCCGTAGGCATTGACCGGACCGCGGGAGTCCCCCTCCCGGTAACAGCTGTCCGCCGGGATGGTGCCGGGGAAGACCCAGTCGGAGGAGACCAGAACATACCGGCACCCGCCTCGTTCCGCGGCTTGCACCGTGACGGCTGTCGCCTTCACATTGGCGTCTACCAGTGCCGGATCGGACTCCAGCGCGCTGAGCTCGACACTCGCCGCGCTGTGGATGACAGTTCTGACTTTCCACGTCGTGATGGCTTCGCTGACTGCCCGGGGGTCGTCGAGGGAGAGGCCATCTGTCGCACAGCCCTCCAGTGAGACCGGCGTGCTCCGGTACGTTCCATTGACCCGCCAGCCGCGACCGTAGCAGGCACGGGCGAGGTTCGAGCCGATCATCCCGCTGACGCCCGTTACCAGGACGGGGCCGGGTGACGTAGAGCTCATCACCGGAAGTGCTGCTCGGCGTCGGACAGGGCAGCATCGAGAATGGAGCACATCTCGTCGACCTCGGCGGGCTGGATCGTCACGGCCGGCTTCAGCTTGAGCACGTTCCCCATGGGGGGAGGAAAGACAGGGCCGGTCTTCCCGACGATGAGGCCGCGCTCAAGGCACCGGTGCAGGACCCAGTCCGTCTCCTCAAAGGCGTGCTCCTTGGTGGCCCGGTCGCGCACCAGCTCGATGCCGATCATGAGGCCAAGAATGCGTATGTCACCTATGAGCGGGTGCCGCTCGTACAGTTCGCCGAGCCGCTCGCCGAACCGCTCACCCATCCGCCGCGCGTTCTCGGCGAGGTTGTCCCGGACCATGATCTCGATCATCTTCAGGCCCGCGGCGGACGACACCGGATGGCCTATCTGCGTAAAGCCGTACTCCCAGGCAGCCAGGTGCGCGTACTTGTCCGAGACGATCACTCCGGAGAGGGGGAAGCCGCCACCGAACGCCTTCCCCACCACGATCATGTCCGGGACGACGCCGTAGTGGTTCATCGCGAACATCTCCCCGCAGCGGCACCAGGCCGACTGGACCTCATCCGCGATGAGCGCGCACTCGTTCCGGTCACAGATGTCACGCAGCACTTCGAAGTAGCCAGCGGGCGCTGGCACCATGCCGCCATTCGCTTGATAAGGCTCGACGACGACACCGGCCACCGCGCCTTCGGAGCCCTCCCGGATCATCGTCTCCACGAACCGGGCGCAGAACAGGTCACACGAGGGGTAGGAGAGCTTGAACGGGCACCGGTAGCAGTTGAAGTTCGGAACCCTGATCTGGCGGGTGAGATAACGGCTCAGTCCGCGTTTGGCTCCCTCGTACATCGACGGGTGGGTGTACGACATCGCGATCGTGGCGAAGGTGCGGCCGTGGTACGCCTGGAACAAGGTGACGAACTCGTCCTTGCCGGTCGTCCGCATCGCCAGATGCATCGCACCTTCGACGGCGTCGGAACCGCTCAGTCCGAACAAGATCTTGTCCAGCCCTGGCGGGGCGACCTCCGCGACCTTCTGTGCGAGCAGTGCCCGGGGGACCGAGGTGTACATGGGTGCGGTCCACTCGACCTGGCCGATCTGCTCGATGGCGGCATCGATGATCTCAGGGTGGCGGAACCCCAGGTTGACAACCCACTCACCCGAAATGCCGTCAAGCAGTTGGCGTCCCTCAGAATCGGTCACCCGGAGCCCTGAGCCGGATTCGACTACCAGCGGCTCGTGGCCCATCGGCGCGATCTGGTGCTCAGTGGTGAGGCTTTCAACGTCCGAACATGCCGGGCTCGGCGACTCAGGATTCTCACCGGGAGTAGCATGTGACATGTTCATGCCGCGTTGGTACCACGGGGGCTACAGCCTGTCAACGGTCTGCAGCGGCGTTCGCTGGTGGGACGGTAGCGACGTGGTCGGTGAGTGCCCCGGACTGCCCTGACCGGATACGGGGGATATGGCCCGTAGATGGCCAGGCGCCAGGCAGGTGGCCGAAGCACCAGCGGGCTGGGGGCACAGTGCAGCACATCGTGACGCTCTCGCGGGTCGCTGTCGTCGTGCGGCACTGGTTCGAGATCGACCTCGAAGACGCATCCATGGAGCACGGAGCGAGGATCGAGCTGCGGGAACTGGCGGGGCAGCCTCGCCGCGGGAGCGGATCGGCTTCGCAGCTCATAACGCTGGACCGGCCATTGTGGCGGGCCGACCTATTTGACCGTCTGGGAGATGAGCCAGGCACCTTCGGCGTGGCTCACTATCATCCAGAGTTCTCTGGCAATGAGCCCTGCCCCCGCGTCTGGGACCCGGAACTGACCGCCAAGCCCTGGCAGTGGCTTCGCCAGCAGTTCGCCGGTCTAGGCACGGCCGCGGGAAGTGAGGCTTGGCAGCTAGACCAGGCGGACGCGGCAGAACTCCGCGATCTGGCAGATGTGATCGTGGACCTGGCCAGAGAAGTCTCACCCGAGCGCTGCCAGTCCCGGGCCGGGTGTTTCCGGCTGACCCGGGACGCCCGTGGTGCGGTTCAGCTCATGATCGAATCTGTTCACCAGCCTGACCAGCTGGATGCTGACTGGGTCTCACCGTGGAAGCTGGCCCCGTAGACTGTCGAGCCGTCTTCGGGATGGGGAACGCAAATCCCGCGCCAAGATGGCGCCACTGCGGCACCCACGGGGAAAGGAAGGACAATCCCGCGGGCTGAGGTACCGCAGGTTGCGCACTCGGCCACGGTCTCGTCGTGGAGGGGGTGACCGCTGCCTTGCGGGAGTTCAGGCCGGCGCAGGCCCCAGAGGGACCGCCGGCGGTGTCACGGGTGGGTCAACTGGGCAGAGTTATAGTGGCAGGCCTTAGCCGTAACCGAGGGCTGGGTCTTGATGGTGGCATGGTTTTTGCGCCGGAACGCCCCAGGCAGGGAGATGGTGATGGTCAGCGCCGACCGTATTGAAGACCCAACCCAGACGAGGCCTCCTGAGCTGGCCGGATGGGTCCGTGAGATTGCGGAGCTGACCAAGCCCGAGCAGGTTGTCTGGTGTGATGGCTCGGAGGATGAGTGGGAGCGGCTGACCGGCCTGCTGGTCAGCAACGGGACCTTCACCCGGCTGAACCCGGAGCTGCGCCCGAACAGCTTCTGGTGCGTTTCGGACCCCAGTGACGTGGCACGGGTGGAGGACCGCACCTTCATCTGCTCGGAGTCCGAAGACGACGCGGGCCCGACCAACAACTGGATCGCGCCCGGGGAGATGCGCAAGACTTTCGCGGACATCTTCGACGGGTGCATGCGCGGCCGCACGATGTATGTGATCCCGTTCTGCATGGGGCCGCTGGGCAGCAGCATCTCCCGGCTCGGGGTGGAGATCACTGACTCGCCATATGTGGCCGTGTCGATGCGGATCATGACGAGGATGGGAACGCCGGCGCTGCGCGCGATCGCGGAGAGCGGGTCGTTCGTCCGGGCCGTCCACTCGGTCGGCGCCCCGCTGGAGCCCGGCCAGGCCGACGTGCCGTGGCCCTGCAACCAGACCAAGTACATCTCGCACTTCCCCGAGACGCGGGAGATCTGGTCCTACGGCTCCGGATATGGCGGGAATGCGCTGTTGGGCAAGAAGTGCTACGCGCTGCGGATCGCTTCTGTGATGGCCCGGGACGAGGGCTGGCTGGCTGAGCACATGCTCATCCTGAAGATCACCCCGCCGGGGGCCGAGCCGCGATACATCGCGGCGGCCTTCCCGTCCGCGTGCGGCAAGACCAACCTGGCCATGCTGCGGCCCACCATCCCTGGCTGGAAGGTCGAGGCCATTGGCGACGACATCGCCTGGATGCGGTTCGGCGACGACGGCAGGCTGTATGCAATCAACCCGGAAGCAGGCTTCTTCGGTGTCGCGCCCGGCACCGGGATGAAGACCAACGCCAACGCCGTCGCGGCCATGTGGGGCAACAGTGTCTTCACCAACGTCGCGCTGACCGACGATGGCGACGTGTGGTGGGAGGGCCTGACCGACGAGCCGCCCGCACACCTGACCGACTGGAAAGGCCGGGACTGGGCCCCTGGCTCCCCCGAGCCCGCGGCGCACCCCAACGCCCGGTTCACCACCCCGGCCAGCCAGTGCCCGATCATCGCGCCTGAGTGGGAGGACCCAGCAGGTGTGCCGATCTCGGCGATCCTGTTCGGTGGCAGGCGGGCCAGCACCGTGCCGCTAGTGATCGAATCGTTCGACTGGGACCACGGGGTATTCCTCGGCGCCAACATCGCCTCCGAGAAGACCGCCGCGGCCGAGGGAACGGTGGGCGAACTGCGGCACGACCCGTTCGCGATGCTGCCGTTCTGCGGCTACAACATGGGCGACTACTTCGCCTACTGGCTCAAGACCGGCCAGGCCGCCGACCCGGCGAAGCTGCCCCGGCTGTTCTACGTCAACTGGTTCCGCAAAGACGCTAGCGGCAAATTCGTATGGCCCGGCTTCGGCGAGAACATCCGCGTACTGAAGTGGATCATCCAGCGGCTGTCCGGCGACGCCAGGGCCACGGCGACCCCGATCGGATACCTCCCCGCGCCCGGCTCGCTCGACCTCGACGGCCTCGACCTCAGCTGGGCCGACCTGGACCTGCTGCTCACCGTGGACACCGAAGCCTGGAAGGTGGAGGCCGAGCACATCCCCGAGTTCTTCCGCACCTTCCGCCAGCACCTGCCCGCCCGCCTTTGGGACCTGCACAAGGACCTGGTCGACCGTCTCCGCTGAAGATCCCGCCGGCCGGCCTGCCCGGCCGCGGCGGCGGAAGCGCTGGCCTCTGTTAGCGGTCAGCGGTGGGGCCGGCCTTCTGCTTTTCAGCTCTGAGGTAGGCCGTCTGCGAGGGGGCACGGCGGTGTAGCCCGGCTGGCAGACGTTCGTGGCCCGTGGGTGACGGCGGTGGACGAACGCAAACGAGACCAGGACTAAGCCTCAATCCACCGCGCAAATAGTTGTTCTTTCGGGCGCGTTCACGCGGAAGGTGCCCTCTGAGCTGGGACGATGGGAGTTGCTGAGCTTCCACGTTCCGGGCTGAGGGGGCACCTCGCAAGTGCGATTGTTGCATGAGCTGGCGAAGATCGCACGCGACGTTTGATGACCCGAATCTGGTGTCCCGGGCGGGGCTGGTGCCGGTGATGGCGCTGGCCCAGCGCGCGGGCCTGGCGGACCTTGCCGGTGAGCATGTGCGGATCGGCCGCCGGTGCGGGGTGAATGCGCAGGTGAAGGTGGACTGCGTGGTGGCGGGGATGATCGGCGGGGCGGACAGCATTGATGACCTGGGCCTGCTGCGGCATGGGGCGATGCCGGTGTTGTTTGGCGGGGTGCGGGCGCCGTCCACGCTGGGATCGTTCCTGCGCTCGTTCACCTGGGGCAATGTCCAGCAGCTGGAGAAGGTGAGCCGGTGGTGCTGGCGGAGCTGGCCCGGCGTGCGCCGCTGCTGCCGGGCAAGGACGCGGTGGCGTTCGTGGACATCGACTCGATGCAAAAGCGTGTCTATGGGCACGCCAAGCAGGGCGCGGCGTTCGGGTTCACGAAGATCCAGGGCAAGGCCCTGCTGGTGCGGGGGCTGAACGCGCTGGCCGCCACCATCAGCACGCCGCTGGGGGCGCCGGTGATCGCCGCTACCAGGCTGCGTGGCGGCAACGCCGCCTCTTCGCCGCGGTGCGGCGAGTTTCGCCGGTGCCGCCGTCCGCACCGCCCGCGCCATCGGGTGCACTGGGACGCTGGTAGCGCGGGCTGACTCGGCCTTTTACTCCGCGGCGTTCACCTCGGCGGTGCGCGCGGCCGGGGCGTTCTTCTCGGTCACCGTGCAGATGAACCCCCACGTCAAAGCGGCCATCGCCAGGCCATCGGCGAGGACGCCTGGACTCCCATCCAATACCCCCGCGCCATCTGGGATGACCAGCTGGCCTGCTGGGTCTCCGACGCCGCTGTGGCCGAGGTGAAATACACCGCGTTCACCTCTACCGGCCAGCCCATCACCGCGAGGCTGATCGTCCGCCGGGTCAAAGACCTCACCCGCGCTGAAGGCCAAGGCGAGCTGTTCCCCATCTGGCGCTACCACGCTGTATTCACCGACTCCCCGTTCGTCCTGCTCCAGGCCGAGGAACACCACCGTGACCACGCCCAAGTCGAGCAGGTCTTCGCGGACCTGGCCGGCGGGCCCCTGGCTCACCTGCCCTCGGGGTCATTTCCCGCCAACGCCGCCTGGCTGGCCTGCGCCGCCATCAGCCACAACCTGCTGCGTGCCGCCGGCTCCCTGGCCAGCCTCGCTTGCGCCAAGGCACGCGGCGCCACGCTGCGCCGCGACCTCATCGACGTCGCCGCCCGCACCGCCCGCCACGGACACGGCCACATCACCTTGCACCTGCCCGACGGCTGGCACCGCCAGCACGAATGGCTCAACCTGTTCGAGGCCGCCTGCGGGCCACCCACCGCCGCGGCCTGACCAGCCCAGACCCGGTCACCGCACCCCACCGGCCACCGCGGCCACCCGCCCCCGCCACCAACCGAACCACCAGGACATCCCGCACAAGCGTGAGCGGCCGGGCGAGCACGCTCCCGCCAGCCCTCAAGATCACAATCGCCTGGCCATCCCAGCCAGAAACGACCCCCCCAATCCCGCGGTGGATCGAGGCTAAGGCCGGCGGGTGCCGGGAGTCATAGTGGGCTCCCCGCGCATAGTCCCTGACTCTTACCGACACGGCTCGCAGTCATTCCTGACATCTTCCGGACTTTCCGCACCGAATTTCCTGCGTGCCTCCGCCATCGTCGTCCATTTAAGGCGATATATCCGCGCTATGGGTGAAACCCCCCTAGGCTTGTCGTCCGTATCGGGGCACCGACGCGGGGGAAGGTCCACTTGTGACGCACCAAGCTCCGACGGAACGCGGTCGCATCGCCGCGCTCGGGTGGCACTTCGGGCTGGTCTCGGGAGCGTTGCTGCTGGCCGTGACAGCGCTTTCCGCGTTCGCACCGACACTTTCCACGTTCGCGCCGACGGCGTCTGCCACGCCGGCGCAGCTCGTCTCCACCGACACCGCCGAGTGCCCGGCGACCAATGGGTGCACCGGTTCGTCTTTGGCGACGGGCATGGTGCTGGCGGTGACGTTCAACCAGGCGCCGTCCGTGACCGCGCCCTTCTCGCTCACGCTTACCGACGGCGCGAACAAGGGGACGGTGTCGTCCTCTGACGCTACCGCGGCCATCAACGGCTCGACCGCTACCTTCACGCTCACCGCCGCCCCGGTCATGAGCGTCGGGACCACGCTGTCGCTCAGCAACCTCGAGATCCTCACCGCCACCGGTGTGTCATCAGCGTCCGGGGCCTGGAACCTGATCGCGAGCGGCCAGATCGACATGGCCAACGTGACCGACTCGGTGCCGTGCACGGCCATCGCGGCGACCCGGTTCTTCGGCGGCACCAACTGCTCGATCGGGTTCGGCGCCGCCGGGCCCACTCCGCCGGAGATCTTCGACGTCATCCCGGTGCCGACCTACGACCTCATGGGGCCCCCCGAGGACACTGCGCCGGAGGTCATCACCAACTGCCAGCCAGGCTCGAGCGACACCGTGTACGACGCGGTCACCGGCGCCCAGCTCGGCGCCGACCCGTGCGGCACCTGGCTCCCCAGTGAGAGCGCGGTCGGCAACACCACGTCGAACACCCTCGACTACATCCCGACGCCAATGCTGGCTTCGTACGAGGCGGTCGCGGCCACGGAGACCCTCCCGGGCTCGCTCTACGTCAGCGCCACCGTGTTGCCCCCGCAGGTTACAGGCGTGACCGTGTCGGGTAAGACCGCCACTTTCACCTACAACATGCCGGTCACATGCCAGAACCCGACGTCGTCCCACACCTCCTCGCAGTTCGACTACGAGTCGCCGTGGTGGACAACGCAGGCGGTCAACCTCGTGTGGCCGACAGCGATCAGCTGTCCGCCCAGTGCCGGCGCTACCACGTTGACACTCACCTACAACCAGACGCTCCCAGCCGCCGAGAAGTTCAAGTACGAGCACTACGGGCCCGGCTACTACATCGTGGGGGCCAACGGGTCAGCGTCGTACAACCAGGTGGCGCCGTCGCAGAGCATGTACCAGGGCCCGGCCGGGCTGCCGCCGAACCCGACGATCACGTCCTTCACGCCGCCCACCGGGGCGATCCCGGTGACCGGGGGCCCGCTGCAAGTGAACTTCGGCATCGCCAACGCCACGCAGTGCTCGCTCAGCGCGTCGCCGTCGGCGGGCGTAGGGCTGTCGATGCCGTACACCACGCTCACGCAGAACCCGCCGCCGTCGCCGAACGCGCCCTGCCCCGATTCGACGGGCACGGCCACGGTGACTCTGCCACCGAACACGACCGGGAGCGCGCAGAGTTACACCATCACGCTCACGGCCGCGAGCCTGCCGGGCACGACCCCAGCCACGCATTCGATCGTCCTGGTCGTGCCGGCCGGGACGATCACGCAGTCGGCTCCGACCTCGGCGGTCACGCCAGCCGGCACGGCCTACGCCGGCCAGCTGGCGACCAACGACCCCAACCCGGTGACCTTCACCCAGACCAGCGGGACCCCGTCGATCACCGTCTCGTCAACCGGGGCGGTCTCCGCCCCGTCGACCCTGCAGGCCGGCACGTACACCGCGTCGGGGTCCGACAGCGACGGGACCGGCGCCACCGGGTCGTGGTCTTTCACTTTGAACGTGCAACCCAGCACGGTGGCGAGCTTGGTGGTGACGCCGGCAACGGCCACGATCGCCGCCGGGCAGTCGCAGACCTACACCGTCGAGGGGTTCGACTCCTCCGGTGATGACCTGGGCGACGTGACCGCCTCGAGCTCGTTCGTCATCGGGCCCGACGGCACATGCAACGGCGCCGTCTGCACGGCGACCGCCGCCGACACGGCTGGCGGTTCCCACACGGTAACGGTGACGGACGGTTCGGCGACCAAGACCGTGTCGCTTACGGTGACGGCCGCCGCCGCCAAGACGGTGACCGCCACCAGCGGGGCCAACCAGGCGGCGATGACCGGCGCGGCGTTCGCTTTGCCGCTCGCGGCCACGGTCACGGACGCCTTCGGCAACCCCGTGCCCAACGTGGTCGTTACGTTCAGCGCGCCGACGACCGGCGCAAGCGGCGCCTTCTCCGGCGTCGCCACGGCCACGGCGACGACCAACGCCTCGGGCGTGGCCACGTCGCCGACGTTCACGGCCAACAACACCGTCGGCGCCTACTCGGTGACGGCGTCGGCGGCGGGCGCGGCGACGAGCGCGTCGTTCCCCGAGTCGAACCAGGCACAGATCGATTTTCAGGTCCAGCAGGCCAATGGGACGACGACCGTAAGTGGGCAGGTGGCCGACAAGGTGACGGTCACGAGCAACAGCGCCACCGCCTCCGGGCAGGTCACCCTCACGGTCCTGCTGCAGGCGTCCTCGATGTCGGGTCTGACCGCCACCTCGTCGCTCGCCGGCGCCTCGTGCCAAACGGCGTCGCCGCCGGCCGCCTACACGGGTGAGGTCGTGTGCACGGCCCCGTCGATGTCGGACGCCACGCCGTGGGTGGTCAGCCTGTCGATGACCGCCACCAACAAGAAGGTCGGTGCCGTGGCCATGGTGACGGCGGCGGGCTCCATCGATCCCAATACCAGCAACAACGTGCAGCACACCAGCCTCACAGTGAAGGGCGGCACCACGCCGGCCGGCACGCAGGCGGACATGCAGGTCACCCAGTCAAGTCGCACGACGACCGTGGCCGGTCAGGCGATCGATAAAGCAACCGTCACGGGCAACGCCACCGCCGGTCCGGTCACGCTCGACCTGCTGTTCCAGACCACGGCGCTGACCTCGCTCAAGTCGCACTCGTCAATCAGCGGTGCCACGTGCAACAAGATGGCCGCCCCACCCTCGGGTTACGCCGCCGGCCTGGTATGCACGCTGTCGAATCTCGCGACGGGGACCTCGTGGGCCGTCACCGCGACGCTGACCGGCGCGTCGGCGGTTAGCGTCAATGACGTCGCCGCGGTTTCGGCGGCCGGGACCGTCGACCCGAACCTGGGCAACAACTTGCAGAAGATCAACATGACGTACCACTGAGCGTGGCTGCGATCGCTGCCACCACCCGGTCTCTCGAAGACCAGCACACCTTCCGGCGCGGGGCCGTCCATCATCACCGGACGACCATCCACACTCCCGCCACCGGCCGACCGGCCGGGCAGCGCGCCGTGACCGCCGAAATGCACCACCTGAAACGCCTCCCCGCCGCCACCGCTCCGCGAGAGTCTCTCCCAGCGCGTCCAACGCCGATGGCCGCGGCACCACCAGGTCCACCTCGCCGCGCACCCCGTCCAGACGCCGCAGCAGCGGCCGGGTGCCATCCGGTACCGGTGATCCCCCGTGCCCCCGGCGGGGGATCACCATCAGCACCCGCAACCGCCGCTGAGGTACGCTGCGGGTTCCGCCCGCCCCGGACAGCCATGACCTGCGGGAACTAGCCCTTGCCGGGAAGCCGAACCCAGCGAAGAACCCGCTGGTTTCAGTCCGCAACGTCACCGTCAACTACTCAGCGCACGTCGCAGCAGGTCAGACAGTGGTCATGTCCCCTACACCGTGGAGCAGGACGAAGACGGTGTGTGGTGCGCCCACGCGCAGCTGCGTCCCGGCGTGGGCGCGAACGGCCAGGGTGATACCCCCGAGGCCGCCGTAGCCGACCTGCGTAAGGCGCTGGCAGGACTGATCGCCGAGTTCGGCGCACCGGCCGAACTCACCCTCACGGTTGACGTGGCCTGATGCCGCCCGTCCCATCGCTGCCCGGCGAGCGGGTTGCCCGGGCATTAGAAAGAGCCGGTTTCAAGGTGGCCCGGGTACGAGGCAGCCACCACATCATGCGGCACGCTGACGGGCGCGGCACGACAGTCCCGGTGCACCAGGGCCGCGACGTCGCCAAAGGAACGCTACGCGGGATTCTGGCCGACGTCGGCATGAGCATGGAAGAACTCCAACGGTCCTATGAGACACGAACGCACCAGCCCCCTGCCCCAACGCCCCTCATCGCATGCATGACAGCGCGCCGGGTGGGGTGAACCGGGTGAAAAACAATCATCTATGCTTGTTTCGTGGAGCGGCGGTGGCCAGTGGCGCTGCTGCTCTGGCGGGAAGGCGGGTGACCAGGTGACCGCCGGCATGGGCAACGCACGGGCGCCAGTGCGCATCGGCAACGCCTCCGGCTTTTACGGCGACCGGTTCGCTGCGATGCGGGAGATGCTGGAGGGCGGCGACCTCGACGTGCTCACCGGCGACTACCTGGCCGAGTTGACCATGCTGATCCTGGGCCGGGACCGGCTGCGGGATCCTGGTCTCGGCTACGCCCGGACGTTCCTGAGCCAGCTCGAGGACTGCCTCGGCCTGGCCCTCGACCGCGGTGTCGCGATCGTCAGCAATGCCGGCGGGCTCAACCCGGCGGGCCTGGCCACCGCCCTCCGGCAGCTCGCCGACCGCCTCAGCCTGGACCCGAAGATCGGCTACGTCACCGGCGACGACCTGCTGCCACGCGCCGCCGAACTGGGCCTGGCCGTGCCCGGCGGTGGCCAGCCGGTCGCGGCGAATGCCTACCTTGGCGGCTGGGGAATCGCCGAGTGCCTGCGCGCCGGAGCGAACGTCGTGATCACCGGCCGGGTCACCGACGCGTCACTGACGGTCGGCCCGGCCGCCGCCAACTTCGGCTGGGACCGTGACGACTTCGCTGCGCTGGCCGGCGCCACCGCGGCCGGGCACGTGCTCGAGTGCGGCGCGCAGGCCACCGGCGGCAACTACTGCTTCTTCACCGAGATCGCCGACCTGCGCCACCCCGGCTTCCCGATCGCGGAGATCTACCCGGACGGGTCCAGCGTGATCACCAAGCATCCCGGCACCGGCGGTGCCGTCACGGTGGGCACCGTCACGGCGCAGCTGCTCTATGAGGTGGCCGGCCCACGATACGCCGGACCCGACGTCACTCTCTGCCTGGATACCGTCCGGCTGAGCCAGGACGGGCCGGACCGGGTGCGGATCGCCGGCGTGCTAGGTGAGCCGCCGCCGGCGGCCCTGAAGGTATCGCTGAACGCGATCGGCGGATACCGCAACCAGGTGGAGTTCGTGCTCACCGGGCTGGACATCGAGGCCAAGGCGAGGCTGGTCCGGCAGCAGCTGGCAGGCGTGCTACCGGAGAGCGCGCAGTGGACACTGGCCCGCACCGACCACACCGACGGTGCTACCGAGGAACAGGCCAGCGCGACGCTGCGCTGCGTGGTCCGCGGCAGCGACGCTAAGGCGCTCGGCCGGGCGTTCTCCAGGGCCGCGGTTGAGCTGGCGCTGGCCAGCTATCCCGGCTTCCACGCCACCGCACCGCCGGGTGACGCACAGCCGTTTGGCGTATTCGCTGCGGCCTATGTGGACCGGGCCCAGGTCCGGCACACGGCGGTGCTGCCCGGCGGCCGGCCCGTTCCGGTGGCGGATCCGCCGACCCGGCAGCTAGAGCCCGCCGATCCGGCGGCGGTCCCGGCGTGGCGGCATGACGGCCCGACCCGCCGTGTTCCGCTCGGCATGGTGGCCGGCGCCCGCAGCGGCGATAAGGGCGGCGACGCGAACGTGGGCGTCTGGGCTCGCGACGAGGCTGCCTGGCCGTGGCTGGCCGACACGCTGACCACGGACCGGCTGCGGGAACTGCTGCCGGAGGCAGCCGGCCTGCGGGTGTACCGCTATCTGCTGCCGAACCTGCGCGCGGTCAATTTTGTGATCGAGGGACTGCTTGGCGAGGGTGTTGCCGCGGCCGCCCGGTTCGATCCGCAGGCGAAGGGACTGGGCGAATGGCTCCGGGCCCGTTACCTCGAGGTGCCGGAGGAACTGCTGTGATGGCAAGGGGGCGCCTGCGGCGGGGCTGCCGTGTGCCGGTCCGCCGTCTGCTGGGGCGGCCGCGATGACCGTCCTGCGCTCGGCGCTGGACGAGGGCTCGGCCGCCTACCAGGCGAACCGGGACGCCATGCTGGCCAAGCTCGCCGAGATCGCCGTCGAGCAGGCCAAAGCGATTGCGGGCGGCGGGCCGAAGTACACCGACCGGCACCGCGCCCGCGGCAAGCTGCTGGTGCGCGAGCGAATCGAGCTGCTGCTGGACCCTGGCTCCCCGTTCCTGGAGCTTTCGCCGCTGGCGGCCTGGGGGACAGAGTTCGCGGTCGGTGGCAGCGTCGTCACCGGGATCGGCGTGGTAGAGGGCACCGAATGCCTGATCTCGGCGAGTGACCCGACGGTGCGCGGCGGCACCAGCAACCCGTGGACGGTGCGCAAGTCGTTCCGCGCCCATGACATCGCGGTGTCGAACCGGCTGCCGGTCATCTCGCTGATCGAGTCGGGCGGTGCGGACCTGCCGACGCAGAAGGAGATTTTCATCCCCGGCGGGCGCACGTTCCGGGACCTGACCCGGCTGTCCGCGGCTGGCATCCCGACGGTGACGATGGTGTTCGGGAACTCCACCGCGGGTGGAGCGTACGTGCCCGGCATGTCCGACCACGTAGTGATGATCTCCGGCCGGTCCAAGGTGTTCCTCGGTGGCCCGCCGCTGGTGAAGATGGCTACCGGCGAGGAGTCCGATGACGAGTCGCTGGGCGGTGCGGAGATGCACGCGCGAACGTCCGGGCTGGCGGACTACCTGGCGGCCGGCGAGCCGGACGCGATCCGGATCTGCCGCCGCATCGTGGCCCGGCTGAACTGGCGCAAGCAGGGCCCGCTGCCCGCGGCCCCGCCGGTGCCACCGCTGTATGACGAAGAGCAGCTGCTCGGCATCGTGCCGCCGGACCTGCGGATCCCGTTCGACCCGCGGCAGGTGATCGCACGGGTGGCTGATGGCTCCGACTTCGACGAGTTCAAGCCCGCCTACGGCACCAGCCTGGTGACCGGCTGGGCGCGGGTCCACGGGTACCCGGTCGGCATCCTGGCCAACGCGCAGGGGGTGCTGTTCAGCGCCGAGTCACAGAAGGCGGCCCAGTTCATCCAGCTCGCCAACCAGGTGGACACGCCGCTCATCTTCCTGCACAACACCACCGGATACATGGTGGGGGCGCAGTACGAGCAGGCGGGGATCATCAAGCACGGGGCGATGATGATCAACGCGGTGTCCAACTCGGCGGTGCCGCATATCTCGATCCTGATGGGTGCCTCGTACGGGGCAGGCCACTACGGCATGTGCGGGCGGGCGTACGACCCGCGGTTCCTGTTCGCCTGGCCGAGCGCCAAGGCCGCGGTGATGGGGCCCGCGCAGCTGGCCGGGGTGCTGTCGATCGTGTCCCGCGCTGCTGCCACGGCGGCCGGGCGGCCGTTCGACGAGTATGCCGACGCGGCGATGAAGGCGATGGTGGAGAACCAGATCGAGGCGGAGTCGCTGCCGATGTTCCTGTCCGGCCGGATCTACGACGACGGCATCATCGACCCGCGGGATACCCGGACCGTGCTGGGCCTGTGCCTGTCGGTGATTCACGGCGCGCCGGTGCACGGGACGCGCACCGGGTACGGCGTGTTCCGGATGTGATGGGCGTGCTGACGAGTGTGCTGGTGGCCAACCGGGGCGAGATCGCCCGCCGGGTGTTCCGGTCCTGCCGGTCGCTGGGCCTGTCCACCGTCGCGGTGTACTCCGACCCCGACGCGGGCTCACCGCACGTGACCGAGGCGGACGCGGCGGTCCGGCTGGCGGGAAGCGCGGCCGCGGACACCTACCTGCGGGCGGACCTGCTCATCGCGGCCGCGCTGCGCGCCGGGGCGGACGCGGTCCATCCGGGCTACGGCTTCCTGTCGGAGAACGCCGGGTTCGCCCGTGCCGTGCAGGCGGCCGGGCTGACCTGGGTCGGCCCGTCACCGGACACCATCGCCGCCATGGGCAGCAAAATTGAGGCCAAACGGCTGATGCGCGCCGCCGGGCTGCCGGTGCTGGCCGCGCTGGACCCGGCTGCGGTGAGCGAAGCGGACCTGCCGGTGCTGATTAAGGCGTCAGCGGGCGGCGGCGGCCGTGGCATGCGGACCGTGCGGGCACTGGCGGACCTGCCAGGTGCGCTGGCATCGGCCGCGTCCGAGGCAGGCTCAGCGTTCGGCGACCCGGCGCTGCTGTGCGAGCCGTACGTGGAGCGAGGCCGTCACATCGAGGTGCAGGTGCTCGCCGACGGCGCTGGCACGGTGTGGGCCGTGGGTGAGCGGGAGTGCTCCATCCAGCGGCGGCACCAGAAGATCATCGAGGAAGCGCCCTCGCCGCTGGTCGAGCGGACGCCGGGGATGCGCGAGCGGCTGCTGCAGGCGGCCGCGCTGGCCACGTCCGCGGTTAGCTACGTGAATGCGGGGACCGTTGAGTTCCTGGCCGACGAGACCGGCCGGTTCTGGTTCCTGGAGATGAACACCCGGCTCCAGGTTGAGCACCCGGTGACCGAGTGCACGACCGGGCTGGACCTGGTCGCGCTGCAGCTGCAGATCGCGGCTGGGCGGGCGCTGCCCGCCACGCCGCCGCCGGCCCACGGTCACGCGATCGAGGCCCGGCTGTACGCGGAGGATCCGGCTGCGGGCTGGCAGCCGCAAAGCGGCACCGTGCACTTGCTCGAGCTGCCCGGTGAGCCGGCCGAATTCCGGCCTGGCCCTGTCCCGGCCGGCCCTACCGCGGTCAGCTCGACCGCGGCCAGCCCGGGGCGCGCGGCGCTGGTGCCGCCGGTGCTCCGGCTGGACTCCGGCGTGGCTGCGGGCAGCCAGGTGGGCGTCTTCTACGACCCGATGCTGGCCAAGGTCATCGCCTGGGCGGCCGACCGGGAGCAGGCGGCAGCAGTGCTGGCAAACACGCTGGCCACGGCGCGGATTCACGGCCTGGCCACCAACCGGGACCTGCTCGTCCGGGTGCTGCGGCACCCGGCATTCCTGGCCGGGCAGACCGACACGGCGTTCTTCGGCACGCACGGCCTGGATACGCTGGCGGCACCGCTGGCCGACGGCGCGGCGGCGGAACTGTCAGCGCTGGCCGCCGCGCTGGCCGGCGCCGCGGCGCGGCAGCGAGACGCCCGGGTGCTCGGCGGGCTGCCACTGGGCTGGCGGAACCTGCCGTCCCAGCCGCAGCGCGCCCGGTACGCCGGGCACGACGTCGGTTACCGGATCGACCGCAGCGGGCTGGTGGTGGCGGGCCGCGACGACGTCCGGCTGGTGTCGCTGCGCCCGGACCGGGTGGAGCTGGAGATAGCCGGGATACGCCGGGCATTCGAGGTCGCCGACTACGGCGGCCTGGTGCACGTGGACTCCGCGCTCGGCCCGGTGATGCTGATCCCGCAGCCGCGGTTCGCCGATCCGGCGGCACACGCCGTGGCCGGATCCCTGCTCGCGCCGATGCCCGGCACCGTGGCCCGGCTCGCCGCGGAGGTGGGCGACCAGGTCAGCGTCGGCCAGCCGCTGCTGTGGCTGGAGGCCATGAAGATGGAGCATCTGATCGCGGCACCCGCCGCTGGCATCGTCGCCGAGCTGCCGGTCGCGGCTGGCCAGCAGGTCGAGGTGGGCAGCGTGCTCGCCGTGGTCAAGCGCGAGGAGGACCTGCCGTGAACTTCACCGAGACCGGCGAGCAGCGGGCACTGCGGGCGGCGGTTGCCGGGCTTGGCGGCAAATATGGCTATTCCTATTTCCTGAGGCAGGCCCGCACCGGGGGACGGCTGACCGAGTTGTGGCAGGAGGCGGGCAAGCTCGGCTTCCTGGGCGTGAACCTGCCGGTGGAGTACGGCGGCGGCGGGGCTGGCCTGTACGAGCTTTCGCTGGTGCTGGAGGAACTGGCCGCGGCCGGCTGCGGGCTGCTGCTGATGGTGGTATCCCCGGCGATCTGCGGGACGATCATCGCCAGGTTCGGTACCGGCGCGCAAAAGCAGCACTGGCTGCCCAGGCTCGCCAGCGGCTCGTCGATCATGGCGTTCGGCATCACCGAGCCCGATGCCGGCTCCAACTCGCACAAGCTGACCACCCTGGCCGCCCGTGACGGCGGCAGCTGGGTGCTCAATGGCCGGAAGATCTACATCTCCGGGGTGGACGAGGCCGAGGCCGTGCTCATCGTCGGCCGCACCGCCGACGCCAAGACCGGGAAACTGCGGCCGGCCTTGTTCGCGGTGCCGACAGACACGCCGGGCTTCAGCTGCCGGCCGC
The DNA here is from genome assembly GCA_963837105.1 of uncultured Actinomycetes bacterium. Classification (GTDB taxonomy): domain Bacteria; phylum Actinomycetota; class Actinomycetes; order Streptosporangiales; family Streptosporangiaceae; genus UBA9676. The sequence goes on from CAWIMG010000024.1 coordinate 209,439, forward strand.
TGGAGATGGACATCGTCGCGCCGGAGAAGCAGTACCTGCTGTTCCTCGATGACGTACGGCTGCCAGCCGGTGCGCTGATCGGCGACGAAACGGCCGCGCTGCGACAACTGTTCGCAGGGCTCAACCCAGAGCGGATCATGGCCGCGGCGATGGCCGTCGGCTCCGGCCGGTACGCGCTGGGCAGGGCGGCCGGCTATGCCCGCGAGCGGGCCGTCTGGGACGTGCCGATTGGCGCGCACCAGGGCGTCGCGCACCCGCTGGCCCAGGTGAAGATCGAGCTGGAGCTAGCCAGGCTGATGATGCAGAAGGCAGCCACGCTGTATGACGCCGGCGACGACATGGGCGCTGGCGAGGCGGCGAACATGGCCAAGTACGCCGCCGCCGAGGCCAGCGTCCGGGCTGTCGATCAGGCCGTGCAGACGCTGGGCGGCAGCAGCATGACGGCCGAGACGGGCCTGGCCGCGATGCTCGCCAGCGTCCGCGCCACCCGGATCGCGCCGGTCAGCCGCGAGATGATCCTCAACTTCGTCGCGCAGCACTCGCTTGGCCTGCCGAAGTCCTACTGAGCAACCGTGCCTCTGGATGCTCCCGGAACTGGCCCGCACCGACCTGCAGGGAGAGATGGAATGCCCGACCGGCTTGTGCAGTACTCGGTGGACCGGGGCATCGCCAGGATCGCGCTCGACTCGCCGCGCAACCGGAACGCGCTGTCCGCCGCCCTGGTGGAGCAGCTCGCCCACGCGCTGGCAAAGGCCGGTGCCGACGACACGGTGCGCGCCGTGGAGCTTACTGATACCGGGCCGGCGTTCTGTGCCGGCGCCGACCTGACCGAGACCAGCCAGGGCGCCATCAGGGCCGGGGCCATCAGAGTGCTCACCCTGTTGCGGGACATCGTGGCGCTGCCCAAGCCGGTGGTCGGCAGCATCGACGGTCACGTCCGGGCTGGCGGCCTCGGACTGGCCGGCGCATGCGACATCGTGCTGGCTGGCCCGGCGTCCACGTTTGCATTCTCAGAAGTCAGGCTCGGGCTCGCGCCGGCCATGATCTCGCTGACGACGCTGCCGCGGATGGACCCGCGGGCAGCGAGCCGCTACTACCTGACTGGCGAGGCGTTCGATGCGGCGACCGCTGCCCGGATCGGGCTGATCACCGAGGCGGTCGACGACATCGACGCAGGCACGCTCGTGGTGCTCGATGCGCTGCGCGCCTGCTCGCCGCAGGGCCTGCGGGAAACCAAACCGCTGCTGACGGCCGGGATACTGAACGCCTTCGAGGCGGAGGCGCAAGCTCTGGCCGAGCAGTCCGCGCGGCTGTTCGGTACAGACGAGGCCGCCGAAGGGATCAGCGCGTTCCTGGCAAAGCGGCCCCCATCCTGGGCCGCGGGTTAGGCAGGACGCCGGCGATGGGATCGAACCGGGTCGCGCTGCGCGAGCCACAGCAAGACCGCAGCCGTGTCACCAGGGCGAAACTGCTCGAGTCCGCGGTCAGCTGCCTGGCCGAGCTTGGCTGGAGCGGGGCGACCGTGGCCGTGGTCGCCGGGCACGCCGGGGTATCCCGCGGCGCCACCCAGCATTACTTCCCGACCAGGGAGGACCTGTTCATCGCAGCGCTGGAGCACATGGCCGAGGTGCGGCTGGCCGAGATTCGCAGCGAAGCCACCCGGCTGCCGGCCGGTGTGGCGGCCCCTACCAGGGACGTCGTCGGGCTGCTGGTGCGGCTTTACACCGGGCTGCCGTTCCGCGCTGCGCTGCAGCTGTGGGCGGCGGCCGCCGCCAGCGAAGTGCTGCGTGAGCTGGTCGTGCCGCTGGAAGCCCGGCTCGGCCGGGAGGCGCACCGGGCGGCCATCGAGTTGCTCGGCGCGGACGAGTCAGCGCCGGGCGTGCATGAGGCGGTGCAGGCGACGCTCGACCTGGCCCGCGGCCTCGGCCTGGCGGACACGCTGACCGACGACTCCCGGCGGCGGGACCGCATCATCGCGCAGTGGGCCGCCATGCTGGACCTCGCCCTGGCCCGCTGACCCGCTTGCGCGGTCTGGGAGGTGGCTTGTGGCCCATCGTTCAACCGTGGTCCTTGTGGCCCTGGCGGCTGCTGACACGGTTCTCGCGGCGACCGGGCGGCATCGGCAGCGCTGGCTGACCAAGCCGCTGCTGATGCCGGTGCTGATGGTGGGCCGCGACCGCCCGGCCCAGCGGCGTGCCACAACACGGACCGGCACTGGCTGGCGCGGGTCAGCAACTTGAGAGGCCACACGCAGATCGGTGAGCGAGCCTGATCCTTGGGGTACGGGGCACCGTGGGGACCGGAGGGGCGGCGGAGCACCTGCGGGCGAGCGGGACGCCGGAAGGAGCATGGTCATGACGGCACCGGCAGAAGGCCCAGAAAGCGCGGGGCCGGGATTGCTTGGCCCGCGGATCACCGCCGGGTTGCTCGACCGGCTGGCGGCGCGCGCCGCCATGGCGGGCCGCAGGGACCAGGTACCTATCGAGATGCCGGCGACCGGCAAGATCCTGGGGCATGTCCCGCACGGCACCGCGGAGGATGTCGCGGCGGCCGCCGAGGCAGCCCGTCACGCACAGCCCGGCTGGGCCCGGATGGGCGTTGCTGACCGCTCGAAGGTGCTGCTGCGGTTCGCCGAGCGCCTGCTCGCCCGGCAGGATGAGGTGCTCGACCTGATTCAGCTTGAGAACGGCAAGGCCCGCCGGCATGCCTTCGAAGAGATCATCGACGTGGCGCAGACGAGCCGTTACTACGCCCGTACAGCCCCACGCTATCTGCGTCCGCAGCGGCGCGCGGGTGCCCTTCCCGTGCTGACGCAGACCTGGGAGTGTCACCACCCCAAGGGCGTCGTGGGGGTGATCTCCCCGTGGAATTACCCGCTGACGCTGGGCATCAGTGACGCCCTGCCCGCGCTGGTGGCAGGCAATGCGGTCATCGCCAAACCGGACGGGCAGACCCCCTACTCGGCGTTGTGGGCCGCGGAACTGCTGACTGAGGCCGGCCTGCCGCCAGGCGTGCTGCAGGTGGTAACCGGCCCCGGACCGGAACTTGGCGGGCCACTCATCGAGCACTGCGACTTTCTGATGTTCACCGGCAGCACCCGGGTCGGGCGGCTCGTCGCCGCCGAGGCTGCCGGGCGGCTCATTGAGTATTCGATGGAACTCGGCGGGAAGAACGCCATCCTGGTGCTCGCCGACGCCGACCTCCGCCGGACTGTGCCCGGGGCGGTGCGCGCCGCGTTTTCCAGTACCGGCCAGCTTTGCATCTCGATGGAGCGGATGTACGTCGAGGACTCGGTGTGGGATGCCTTCGTCCCGCGATTCGCCAAGGCTGCCAGATCGCTCCGGCTGGGTCATTCACTCTACTACAAGCCGGACATGGGCTCGCTGATCTCGGCGACACAGCTGGACACGGTCGCCCGCCACGTCAGCGACGCGATCGGCAAGGGCGCAAAGCTGCTGGCCGGGGGCAAGGCCCGGCCTGATATCGGCCCCTATTTCTACGAGCCCACCGTGCTCACCGACACCTCCGCCGATATGGCCCTCTACGCCGACGAGACGTTCGGGCCGGTCATCTCCCTGTACCGGGTCGGTGGGGCGGAGGAAGCCATCGAGCGCGCCAACGATAGCTGCTACGGGCTGAACTTCTCGGTCTGGACCCGCGACGCCCGGAAGGGCCGCCAGATCGCGAGCCGGCTGCAGGCCGGAACTGTCAACGTCAACGAGGCCTACGCGGCGGCCTGGGGCTCTGTCGACGCCCCCATGGGCGGCTGGAAGGACTCAGGTGTGGGCAGCAGGCATGGCGAACACGGGATACTCAAATACACCAACGCCCAGACCGTCTCGCTCCAGCGGCTCCTGCCCATCGCACCGCCGGGCTCCACGCCACCCGCGATCTACGCCAAGGCCATGACGGTGGCGATGCGGGCGCTGCAACGGCTGCCCGGCCGCACCTAGCGATTCCGCAGGGCGAGTATGCGCGGAATCGCCGGATACCCACGTCACGCTCCGTTGGGCTGGTGAGCCGGTGTGCTGGGGTCGTCAGGCGTGACCGGGCCCCGGCCTTCTGATCCAGCGATCGGTGCAGCGGCGCTGGCCGTGCGACCC
>CAWIMG010000025.1:0-164135 GCA_963837105.1 uncultured Actinomycetes bacterium
GAGGCTCGGGGATTTGAACCCCGGAAGGGCGCGAACCCTAACCGCATTAGCAGTGCGGCGCCATAGACCGGACTAGGCGAAGCCTCCCGGTGACCAGGTGGTCCGCATCAGCGTACCGGTGACCGTGACAGCGCCGCAAAGCACGGCGCAGGACCGGGCCGCGCCGACGGGCGGCCGGTCAGCTTACCTCGATCACCTGGTAGTCGCCGTGGGCGTACGCCTCCCGGATCCTGGTCTTGGCGAACTTGCCGACGCCGGTCTTGGGCACCTCGGCGATGAAGCACCAGCGCTCCGGCAGCTGCCACCGCGGCACCTGGCCGGCCAGGAACTCCCGCAGGTTGGCGGCGCTCGCCGAACTTCCCTCCCTGAGCACCACGGTGGCCAGCGGGCGTTCCCCCCACCTGTCGTCGGGCACGCCGATCACCGCGGCCTCGAGCACATCCGGGTGGGCCATGATGGCGTTCTCCAGCTCCATCGAGGAAATCCACTCGCCACCGGACTTGATCACGTCCTTGGCCCGGTCGGTCAGCGTGACGAAGCCGAGCGGGTCGATCGTGCCCACGTCGCCGGTACGCAGCCAGCCGTCGTGGAACTTGCCCGGGTCGTCGTCCTTGTAGTAGGCGCCGGTCACCCATGGCCCGCGCACTTCGACCTCGCCGACGGACTTGCCGTCATGCGGCAGCAGCACCCCGCCGTCACCGACCAGCCGGGCTTCCACGGTGCAGACGAGCCGGCCCTGGGTGTCGCGGTAGCGCCAGGCGTCCTCGCCGGACGTGCCCGGCGGCGCGTGGGCCACGCTGCCGATCGGGGAGGTCTCGGTCATCCCCCACGCCTGCACGATGAGCACGCCGAGCTCGGACTCGAACGCCTCCATCAGCGACCGCGGCACCGCCGACCCGCCGCAGGGGACCATGCGGAGCGACGACAGATCCCCACCATGGGTCCGGACGTGCTGGAGCAGGCCGTTCCAGATGGTGGGAACGGCACCGGCCAGGGTGGGCCGTTCGGCCGCGATGAGCCGCGCCAGCGGCTCTGGCTGCAGGAAACGGTCCGGCATGATCAGATCCGCACCGGACATGACGGCCGCGTACGGGAGTCCCCAGGCGTTGGCGTGGAACATGGGCACGACCGGCAGCACCCGGTCCCGCTCCGACATGCCCAGCGAGTTTCCCATGCACACGCCCATCGAGTGCAGGTAGGCGGAGCGGTGGCTGTACACGACGCCCTTGGGCAGGCCGGTGGTGCCGCTGGTGTAGCACATCGCGGCCGCCGTGCGCTCGTCCAGGTCCGGCCAGCTGAACGCCTCGCCAGCGGCCGCCAGCAGTTCCTCGTAGGAATGCACCTGCACGCCCGGGTGGACCAGCTTCTCCGCATGGCCGGCCAGCGCCTCGGCGGGCCCGGTCACCAGCACATGGCGCACCGTCTCGGTCTGCGGGAGCACCTGCGCCAGCAGCGGGACCAGCGTGGCGTCGCAGATGACCGCGTGGTCGGCGGCGTGGTTGGCGATGTAGCCGAGCTGGCCGGGGTCGAGCCGCAGGTTCAGCGTGTGCAGGACCGCGCCCATGGACGGCACGGCGAGGTAGGCCTCCAGGTGCTCGGAGTTGTTCCAGAGCAGGGTGGCGACCCGCTCGTCACCGTCCACCCCCAGGGTGCGCAGCGCGTTGGCCAGCCTGGCCGCCCGGGTCCCGGTCTCCGCGTAGCTCTGCCGCCGGGCACTCTCGCCGGTCCAGGTGACCACTTCCCGGCCGCCGAACACGGTCGCCCCGTACCGCATGATCCCGGTTATGGTCAGCGGCGCATCCATCATCGTGCTGCGCACGGTCACCTCCTTGCCGACCGCGCCCCCGCTTGCCGCTCAGGCGCGCATGAACTTCCTGGCTGGGATCGTGTCACGGCACGGGCGAATCGTCACCCTTCCGCCGCCGGGCGACGGCCCGGGCTGCGAAAGCCGGGTCATCGGGAGCGATCCGTTCTGCCGCTTTCTAAGAATTTCTAATACCGGTGGTAGAAAGCGCCAGAAAAGGCCAGAGCCGACCGCCGGTGGCCTTGCCGTCAGACTGGCTGGGCGCGCAGGAACCGGCCGAAATGCGGGACGGTGAAGGCAATCAGGCCCCGTTCGGAGCTGTAGATCAGGCCCTTCTTGATCAGCGCGTCCCGGGCCGGCGACACGCTGGAGTGCTTGCGGCCCAGTTCGTCGGCCACCGCCGCGGTCTGCACCGGGTCGTCCCCCAGCAACGCCATCGCCCGCATGTACTCACGCTCGGCCGGGGTGGCCCGCTCGTAGCGGCTGCCGAAGAAACCCACCGCCAGTTCGCTTTCCGCCTGCGGGCTGGCCATCTTGACGTCTCCGGCCGTGACCGGGCTGGCCGCCGCCACGTCCCAGGTCACCTTCCCGTACGCCTGCACGAAATACGGGTAGCCGTCGGCCGCCTCGAACAGCGCGTCCAGCGCCCCGGGCTCGAAGTCGGCGCCCTCCCGCCGGGCCGGGGCCAGCAGTGCCTGGTCGGCCGCGGCCCGGTCCAGCCGGTCGATCGGCACGTAGCGGAACAGCCGCTCGGAATAGCTCTTGCTCGCCGACAGCACCGACGGCAGGTGCGGCAGCCCGGCGCCGACCACGATCAGCGGGCCGCCCGACTGCGACAGTTCGTGGAGGGCGGCGCACAGGGCCGACACGTCGGCGGCCGGGATGTCCTGCATCTCGTCCACGAACAGCGCGATCCCGACGTTCAGGTCGGTGGCGACCGAGGCGGCGTCGGTGAGCAGTTCAGTCAGGTCGATCTCCAGGTCACCGGAGTCGGCCCGGCCCCGGACGGCAGGCACGTCGATGCCCAGGTGCGGGACGAACGTGCCTTTGGGCGCCTTCGGGTCGCGGCCGGCGAAGGATTTCAGCACTCCCAGGAACTGATCGACCCGGTCCGGGCTGCGGTGCCGGGGCGCGAGTTCCCTGACCGCCATGTGCAGCGCGCCGGCGACCGGCCGCCGGAGCGACTGGTCCGGCCGCGCCTCGATCTTCCCGGTCCCCCACATGCGCTGCAGCGCCATCGAGCGGAACGAGTTGAGCAGCACGGTCTTGCCGACCCCGCGCAGCCCGGTCAGCACCATGCCGCGTTCGGGCCGCCCCCGGGCAATGCGTTCCAGCACGACCTCGAACTGGGCCAGCTCCCGGTCGCGGCCGGCCAGCTCCGGCGGGCGCTGGCCAGCGCCGGGGGCATAGGGATTGCGCACCGGGTCCACAGCATCGGAGCCTATGGCGGGTTCTAGCACCATCTGTAGATTCCGGTAGAAACCACATCGGCGTGTCGCGATGGGTGCGACTCAGACCGTCGTCAACGAGACGCGCCCGGCCTTCCCCGAAACAGTCAGGCAGGGCGGTGTGAGCACCCGGCAGCTCCACCTGTGGCTGGGGATGAGCCTCGGAGCAGGCTCATCCCCAGCCCTGGCACCCCGTCAGACGTTGGTGAACTTCTCCGTGCCGTCCGTCAGGCCGCACGTATTCTCCACGAGTGCGGCACCGTTGGCTTTCGATGACGCACGGATGCACTTGTGCGAGTAGCCGTTCGTCCATTCGCTGGTGGCGGACGACCAGGTCCACTTCTGGATAGGCCGACCCGTGCAGGAGGCGATTACCAGAGGCGTGCCGCCCGCCGAGGAGCCACCCTTCGGATAGATGCACTTGCCAGTGCTTTCCCAGCGACGAAGCGAGCCGTCGGGGTAGGCGACCCAGGTCCGCTGCTTGTTGTTGTCACACGGCGAGAACAACGTCACCGCCGAACCGTTAGTGAGGGTGCCCTGCAGGCAAAGCCCCTTGTTAGCTGACAGCTTGATCTGGCCGCGTGGATAGGTGAATGCCGCCTGGCAAGCCGAAGTCCGGTTGTCCCATTCCGGCTGCATCGCGAAGGTTCCGGTCGACAGTTTCTGGGCGAACAGGTTGGTCCATGCGCACTTGTCGCCGATCTCATAACCCGAACTGTCGTACCAAGCTGACTGATTATTGACGAAGGGGTCGGTAACCGACTCTTCGTACTCGTGGCCGCCGACGATGCTCCACCCGTCCTCCGCGTTCTGCACGAAGTTGGCACCGCAGTTCGATCCCTGGTCGGGGATATAAGGCAGGTTGGTCCAGGAGAGCAGCTGGGTGGAGCTGTACTGCGCCCAGTTGTGGTAAGCGCAGTAGGAGGAGCCGAACCCGCCACCAGGGTTGGTGCCGCTGGGGCTGACCACAACGATCTGCGTGTTGTTGTTGATTGTGTAGCCCTCACCGGCCAGGGTTGACGCATAGCCGACCGCCTCCGCGGCCAGTTGCGCGTCTGTAGCTGACGCCGGGGGATCTGTGCAATCGGCGTTCCAGGTAACGAATGCCTTTGCCGGGAAGTTCGGGAACTTGCCGGTGGAGTCGCCGTACTGACCCGAGACAGGGGCCAGGTTATCGCTGGTGCCGCCGAGGCCGTTGTAGAACGAGTACAGGTAGTTCTCGTCCGTCACCCCATTGCCCTGGGTGTTGCTGCAGGTGGAATTCCACCAGGAACCCCAGAACAGGACGAACACCTTCGGGGTCTGCTGGATAGGCCCACCGTGGTACAGAAGATTGCCGGTGCCCAGCCTGCCGATGCCGCGCTTGCTGTGGGGGATCGTGATCTTCGGTGATCCGGTCCGAGCGCCCCTCGTGTGAATTGTGATCCCCTTCACGAGGTGAAGGGGCTTGACGTTGGCCGGAGCAGCCTGGGCTGCCACAGCGGACAAGCCGACGAGCGCGAGCGACAGGGCCGCCACGCCAGCGATGCTCGGGATGAACTTGCGCATTAAGTCACCTCCGGTAGAAGTACCTTGCGGGTCTCAAGTGATTGAACTGACGCTCAGCGGCTGTAATGCTTTCCTGGGGTGCGTCCCTCCGATTGCGTCAGCGAGCGGACAAGGGCTACGGCCCGCGAGGATGACAGCGTTGAAGGTAACCAGATAACGCCGTGATATCCGCAATCTCCCGCGTGTGCTTACCCCCGCCATATACTGAGGAAAGGTGGGCGGGGCTGGAAGATGCCGACTCCGATTTGCCCGCAATAATGCAACGGCTCCGCGCCCGTCCTGCTGGCATATGTACCTGTCGCGGGTTCCAGGGGCGGCAGGTTGGTGCTGTATAAGCCATCAGCAGGGCTCTCTCAGGCTCGGCTCTTGCTGGCGGACCCTCTGCCCTGGCCTGCAGCCTGACGCAGCCATAGCTTCCCCCAACCGTGCGGCGCGCTAGCGGAACCTCCGGCAGTTAGACGGGACAAGGGGTCATTTGGTTTACATGCCGTTGCTCGAATGGCAGGCCCTGCTTCCGCCACCAGGGTCGACAGGACGGCTGCCGGGTCACCGGACCACCGTCGCAGTATCAGCGGTTCACCCCTATCAGCCGTCCATCCCGCCACGCTCGGTCCGAACGAGCCGGGCCTGCCGGAGGCGGGACCCGGCGTGGTCGGTTTGGGCTGCTAGCACGACCCATACCGACCACGTCGTGGTCCTGGCCATAGCCCACGGCGGGTGCGGGCCGGGCCGGGTCAGTGGAGCAGGCGGAGCTGGTTGACGTCGTCGTCCACGAAGTAGAGCCCGTTGTGGCCAGGCGTCACGGCCAGGCCGAACAGGGCGCCGCTGCCCTTGGGGCTGCCGGTGCTGTTCAGCAGGTGGTGGGCGACCTGCTTGCCGCCCGGGGTCGTCTCGACCAGCTGGCCATCCCCGCCGTTCACGGTCAGCACGTCGCCGTTCGGGGCGATGGCCAGGCCGAGCGGGGTGCTGAGTCGGCCGCCGGAGGTGATCACGGTGCCAGTCCCAGCGTCACCGGTGCGCAGCACCGCATTCGGGATGGCGTTGATCCCGTTGCCCACGCTGTCCGCCACATAGAGCGTGCCATCCGCGGCCAGGCCGACCCCAGTCGGGCCCACCACCAGCGCGTTCGGGTCGGTGTGCTCGCCGAAGCCGGAGCCGATCTTCGTGGTGCTGAGCAGTGTGGGCGGCAGGCCGCCATGCAGTCGCAGGGTCAGCCGCAGGACCGTGCCCTTGTCGACAGTTGCCCCGCCCGCGGCCACGGTTCCGTTCAGCACGTTAGTGATGAACAGGTCGGCGAACCCGCCGCCGCTGGCCGCGGTCATGTCCCAGGGGCCGTTGATCATCCCGCCGGAGAGCGTCTTCGCGACGTGGCCGTCGCTGCCGACCACGATCAGGCAGCCAGCCTTCGCGGTGGCGGACATGCCATTGCTGGTCGGCAGGCTGCCGACCAGCACCCAGCCGCCGGGCAGGATCGCCAGCGCGGTGGTCAGGCCCACTCCGCCCGGGCATGGCCCTGGCAGTTTGGCCGCATTGATGTGCGCGAAAACGGACTGGTGCCCGCCGGGCGAGATCTGGACGATCGTGGTCCCGGTGCCCTGGAAGTTCTTGGCGTTGTTGAAGTTGCTGACCAGGATGTCGCCCTTGACCAGCTTGCCGGTGCTCTGGCCGGCCACGGCTACCCCGTACGGGTTGACATCGCCGTTGGCTGGCACCGTCGACGCGATCGTCGTGATCTTGTGGAACTTCCCGATGAACGTGCCGGGTGTGAGCGCCTGGGCAGGGGCGAGCGCGAATGCCGCCAGCGCGGCCGCGCCCGTCGTGACTGCCGCCGCCCTTGTCAGGCGCTGGGTCACTGACATTGTCATGTGCTCCCCTTCTGCCGGGTAGGTTGCGCCATTGCCGCGGGCGGCGGGGGACATCGGCCCGCATTGGACCGCGCCGCCACGCATGGCACACCCGTTGTTACGGGCAGCGGGGGACGGTGGTTCAGGTTGCGGGAAGAACAATCGGCGGGAGCTAGCCCTGGGGGCGCTCAGATTCGGCCGCGTTCAGCTGGGCCAGGTAGGCGTTGTAGGCGGCGAGGTGCTCATCGTCGTCGATGCCGCGGGGCGGCGCGGCGGCAGGGCGGGCCGGACCCACCAGGTCGTCGAAGCGGGACCGGCGGGCCCGCTCCAGCCAGCCGTGCCCCAGCGCCGACGTCCGGTCGTCGCGGCTCCACATGAGCACGACCAGCATCATGAACCCGAACATGATCGCGTCCCCGCCGATCCACATGATGGCCCCGGCCCAGTGCACGTCGGTTACCGGGCCGGGCGAGCCGGGTGGCCGCGGGCCGGCGATCCCCACGCCGGTGGACGCGTACCCGAGCACCAGGCCGGTGAAGGTGTCCACCGGCATCGCCAGTGCCAGCACCAGCAGCCGGGGCAGGTAAGACAGGCGCCACCGGATCGGCTCCTGGCCGAGCAGGGGCAGGAAGAACAGGTACCCGACCACCAGATACAGCACATGCTCCAGGTCATGCAGCAGCGGATTGGTCAGGACCAGGCTGGTCAGCGAGGTCAGGTGGGTCCCGGCGACGGTGATGGCATAGGCGGCCAGCCCGAACGGGGGCCAGGTGAGCACGCTGACCACCCGTGACCGCAGGAACCGCTTCGCCCAGGTGTGCAGCGGGTTCCTGCTCGCGTGCAGCAGCAGCGTGAACGGCTGGGCCGCCACCAGCAGCGGCGGCGCGATCATGAGCAGCAGCAGGTGCTGCATCATGTGATCCCAGAACAGCACGTCGTCGTAGGTGCCGATGCCGCTCTGGGTGGCGATCACCACCACCGCCAGGCCAGCCAGGAACATCCAGGTCCGCCACATGGGCCAGGGCCGGGCGGGATGACGCCGCGCCACCCGCACGGTGCCCCAGACATACGCAACGGCGGCAGCCACCGTGACAGCCGTGACCACGGGCGCGAACTGCCAGTGGGTGAGGGCTGCCTGCCAGCCGAACGCGGGCAGCATGCGGACCTCCTCGCCCGCGAGCCTACCCTTGCACTTCCCGCGCCCAAAGTAGATGCCGGCCACGCAGGCGAGTTGGGCGCAGCCCCAGCCGGGCGGGACGATCAGGAATGTCTCCCCTGGTTCTTACGATCAGAGCATGCGGGTCACGCAGCGAAAGGGTGACGTGGCGACTGCCCGCGCCATCGCCACGTTCACGCGCATGGGCTGCGATGTCTCGATCCCGTTGACCGAGTCCGCGGCGTACGACCTTGTGGTGGATGACGGAACGCAATTGCAGCGGGTCCAGTGCAAGTACTGTGGCAGCGCCCGCGCGCAGGTCGACCTGCGCAGCATCCATTCCAACTCGCACGGGTACATGATCAAGTATGTGCCTAGCGGCGCCTACGACTGGCTGTATATCCTGGCCGAGGATGGTTCCGAGTATCTGATAAGGGACTGCTTGAACGGACGCCGGTCGATCACTTTGACTCCGGCGTACCTTCTGGGAGCGGTGGCAGAGTCCGGTTGATTGCAGCTGCCTTGAAAGCAGCCGGTCATGTGAGTGACCCGGGGGTTCGAATCCCTCCCGCTCCGCACACCTCCGCTTCGCACCCCCTCCGCCTCTGGGTGGTCGCCGACCGCGCTCCGCCGCGTCGCCGTTGACATCATTCGGCAGGGAAACCAGGCTGGCGTGGTGAACTGTCCTCAGTGCAACACCCCCATCCCCGCCGGGGCGAAATTCTGCCCGCAATGCGGCACTGCCGCCCCACCTCCCACGGCGGTCGGCGGCACCGACACCGGCGGTGGCGGGTATGTCGGCGGCAACCTCAGCGTCGGCGGCAGTTACGCCGGGCGGGACTTTACGGTCCAGGGCAACTACGAGCAGACCCAGGGCATCCCGGCCGCGGAGCTGGCCAGCCTGTTCGCGGTGGTTTACCGGCAGATCGACGCGCACAAGTCCGACGCCGATGCCGACGCCGAGGTGCTGCGGGAAGCGACCGGGAAGGTCCAGCAGGAAGTGGCCAAAGGCGATCAGGCCGATCCAGGCAACGTGAAGCGGTGGGTTGCCACCATCAAGAAGCTCGCCCCGGACGTCGCCGAGGTCCTGGTGAACGCCCTCATCAACCCAGGTGCCGCGGTCGGCTCGGTGGTGCGGCACGCGCTGGCGGGCTTCGGGGGCGGTTAGCCGGTGACGGGGGGCGTCAACACCGGTGGCGGGGGGTATGTCGGCGGCAGCCTGAACATCGGCGGCGACTACGCCGGGCGCGATTCGATCCGGATCAGCCAGGTCGTCCAGGTGGTCGTCAACGTCTCCGCCTCCGGCGGCTCGCAGGCAGGCCCGGCGGACCCGGCCGCCAAGGCGGAACTGGAACGCCAGATCCGGGACGTGGTCGACACCCTGCAGAGCCAGAAGCAGCAGCTTGACCAGCTCGGCGTGGAGCCGGGAATCCCGGCGCCAGCCGCGATGCCGGCTGGCGCGGCGGCTCAGGGCGGCATGGCCGGCTCATGGAGCGCGCTCGGCGGCCCCGCCGCCGGGAAGAACATCGACGCGGGCCAGGCCGCCCGGGTGTCGAGCGGCTTCTCCGCGGCGTCCGCGCAGCTGCAGCAGATCGAACGCCAGCTAGCCGGGCCGGTGGTGGAACTCGCGGTCGGCGACCAGCGGCTGGACGTGGTCGGCCTGCTGGTCCGCCAGGGAAACCTGGCGCTGTGGCGGTTCCGGCAAGCAGCCTCCCGGCTGTCCGGCCAGCAATCGACCGCGGACTTCATGGCGAGGCTGGAGTGGCCGGCCCCGCTTGAGGTGCAGGCGATGAACGCGCAGGCACGAGGCAACATCCAGGTCCTGCGCGGGCTCGCGCTCGGGAAGATGCTGCAGCCGCTCCTCAGCAACCAGCCCAACGCGATGTGGTCCACATCCGACCAGCTGCTGCACGGGCGCTGGTCCGACGTACTCGATGGGCTGCAGGCCAACGGCACCATCGATGCCGAGATGGCCATGCACGCCCGGACCCAGCTCGAGGCGCTCGGCCAGCCGTACAACCCCAATGATGTGAGCTCTGCCGCCCAGGAGGCCGAGCACGCATTCCGGCAGGCGCTCGAACGGGACCCGCAGAGCACCGCCGCCCTGGTCAATCTGGCCACGCTGCTGGCCGACTCGGCCTCCTTCAGCTACGTCGCCAGCGGCACCGCGGACCGGGACCGGCTGAGCAGCGCCCAGACGCTGTTCGGCCAGGCCCGCCAGCTTCTCACCGGCCGTACCGACGCGGCCAGCCTCAACGAACTCGGCCGGTGCCGGCTCTACATGGCCAGCGCGCTGCCCCCCGGCGCGAACCTGGACGCGGTTCAGGCGATGGTCATGTACGCCCAGCTCATGCAGGCCGCCCACAGCCGTGCCGCGCAGCAGACGATCCAGTGGGATATCGTCCGCCGGCTCTTTGCGCGCAACAGCGCCGAGTTCGTGGACCAGGCGGCCGTCGCCGAAGCGCGTGAGCTGCTCACCCGGGCGGGCGACAACGTGCTCGCCGCGCAATGTGCCCGGATGCTGCAGAACGTGCAGACCGCGCTGGCCAACCAGCCTGGCCAGATCCAGCGGGCCCAGCAGGCCTGGCCGGTTGTCGGATCCTGGAACTACCAGGGCGGCAACGCATTCGTGGCGGTCGCCGGGCGGATCGTCTTCGACGCCGAGGGCATTTTCCACTGGCTTGCCGACGCCGGCCCGATGCCGGGCATGGTTGCCGAGCGGAACATCTGCGTCGGTGGCTACCAGGTGATGAACGGCGCGATCAGTTTGCAGGGCATGCGCTGGATGATGCCGCCACCACAGGCCTGGGGAGCGGTGCAGCCACCCCCGCCCATCCAGTTCAGCACCCAGTTCATGGTCCAGGGCTGGACCGCTGACCAGCTCGCCATCTACGTCCCGGAGAACGGCGTCCAGGCGCAGTTCCAGCGGTTCTGATCACAGGCCCGCCGCCGGGGCACGGTGCGGCCAGCTGAAGCCGTCGCCCACCGCGGCGGCCAGCAGCAGGTAGGCCCCGGCGGCCGGCTGGCTCAGCTTCGCCAGGTCGACCTCGGCGCCCTCGTCCAGATGCGGGTCGTACGGGATCCGCACCACCGCCCGGCACCGGGCGGCGAAATGCTGCTCCAGCCGCCCCAGATCCACGGTGCTCTTGCCGCGTGGCCTGACCGCGGACAGTACCACCACCGCGTCCCGCACCAGGTCTGAGTGACCATGCGCCTGCAGCCAGTCCAAGGTGGCGCTGGCACTGCGCGCACCGTCCACCGACGCGGAGCTGACCAGCACGATCTGGTCGGCCAGCCGCAGCACGCCCGCCATCGCCGAGTGCAGCAGGCCGGTTCCGCAGTCGGTGATGCAGACCGAGTAGTAGTGCCCGAGCACGCGCATGACGTCCTGATAGTCAGCATCGCTGAACGCCACCGACACCGCGGGGTCGCGATCGGATGCGAGCACCTCCAGCCGGCTCGGCGCCTGCGTAGTGAAGGCCCGCACGTCCGCGTAGCGCAGGATGTGATCCCGCTCGGTCAGCAGATCCCGGACGGTCGCCGCCGTCTCCAGCCGCAGCTTGTCGGACAGCGTGCCCCGGTCCGGGTTGGCGTCCACCGCGATCACCCGGTCGCCGCGCAGCGAGGCCAGTGTCGAGCCCAGCCCCATCACTGTGGTGGTCTTGCCGACCCCGCCCTTCAGGCTGAGCACCGCCACCCGGTGATGGCCGGTGGCCACCGGCGTGCAGGCCCGGCTGACCAGTTCCCGGTGCCGCACTTCGGCGCGCGAAGCAGTGGCATGGACCAGGCCACCGGTGAGGTAGTACAGCGCCCGGCGCCAGCCGCCCGGCGGGGCGGCATGACGCCCGGGCAGCAGCAGGTCGGCGGTGAGGCTGTCGGCAGTTTCCGCCCGCTGCCGGTGGGACGGTTCGGCCGCCGGTAACGGCCTGCCGCTGGCGGGGGCGCCACCGTACTCGGCCAGCGGGTCACCGTCCGGGGGGTCGAACCCGGTGGAGCGGCCGTAAGCGCCAGCCGTTCCGTACTCCTCCGCCGGGCCGTACTCGCCCGCCCGGCCGTACTCCTCCGCCGGGCCGTACTCGCCCGCCTGGCCGTACTCCTCCGCGACGCGGTACTCCGCAGCCGGTCCGTATCCGCCGGGGATGCCGTACCCGCCAGCCGTCCCGTACTCCTCGGCCAGGCCGTAGCCCCCAGCCGGCTCCGCACCGGCGCCAGGCTCCTCGCCGCTGCCGGGCTCCTCGCCGCTGCGGGGCTGGCCGAATAAGCCGGGCAGGTCACCCGCCGGCCAGCGGAACGTGCCCGCGCTGTCCTGGCCGGCTCGCCCCGCCGGATCCATCCCGGCCGCCCCGTACCCCATCGTCTGGTCTGTCTCGTGGTCCGCCAAGGCCGTTCCCCTCAGCTCTCATCGGGTAGGAGAATGTCACCCCCGGCATGGCCCACGTGCACGGGCCGCTACCCGAGGGTATGCCCGCCGGCACCGGTCGCACATGCCCGCTGCGAAATGCCGTCATCCTCACCAGTCAGGGCAGGAGAAGCCCATGCGTGCGGTCGTCATCACCAGCCCCGGTGGCCCCGAGGTGCTCCGCCTCACCGACGTGCCCGATCCGGTGGCCGGCCCGGGCGAGGTGGTCATCGACGTGGCCGCGGCCGGCCTGAACCCGGCCGATGTGCTGCAGCGGATGGGCGGCTACCCGCCCCCACCGGGCGCCTCCCCCTATCCCGGGCTGGAGTGCTCGGGCCGGATCAGCGCCATCGGGCCGGGGGTGACCGGCTGGCGGGCCGGCGACGAGGTGTGCGCCCTGCTGGCCGGCGGCGGGTACGCCGAGCGGGTAGCCGTGCCGCAGGGCCAGTTGCTGCCGGTCCCGGACGGGGTCAGCCTGATCGACGCGGCCGGCCTGCCGGAGGCCGCCTGCACGGTGCATGCGACCATGATCAGCCAGGCCCACCTGGCCGCGGGCGAGACGGTGCTGGTGCATGGTGGCGCAGGCGGGATCGGGACGATGGCGATCCAGCTGGCGAAGGCGCTCCGCGCCCAGGTCGCCTGCACCGCCGGGACCCCCGCCAAGCTGGCGTTCTGCACCGAACTGGGTGCGGACCTGGCCATCTCCTATGCCGGCGATGACTTCGTCGCCGCCATCGCCTCATTCACCGGCGGCCGCGGCGCGGACGTGATCCTGGACATCATGGGCGCCCCTTACCTGGCCAGGAACCTGGCGGCGCTGGCGACCGGCGGACGGCTGATAGTGCTGTCCACCCGGGGCGGCACCACCACCGAGATCGACCTCGGCCAGCTGATGCGCAAGCGGGGCAGCATTCTCGCCTCCACCCTGCGGGCCCGGCCGGCCGCGGAGAAGGCGGCGATCGTGGGCGCCGTCGCGGAGCAGGTCTGGCCGCTCATCGACGCCGGGCAGGTCCGGCCGGTGATCGAGCGGGTGCTGCCGCTGGCCGAGGCGGCGCAGGCGCACCGGCTGCTGGATGCCGGGACTCACATCGGGAAGATCCTGCTGGTCAGCGAGCCTCAGCACGGCTGAACCCGGGCTGCTGGCACCACCCGTGGCACGGCGCACTCCGGAAAGGAGCAGACTAGGGACATGAGCGAGCAGCCGAACCAGGAGCAGCCCTCCAAGCTGGTCATCGTGGGGCCCGATGGCATGGCCATCGGGGGGGACGACCAGCCGACCGAGCGCCCGGTCATCGAGATGGTGGAGCAGCCCGCCAAGGTGATGCGGATCGGCAGCATGATCCGCCAGCTGCTGGACGAGGTGAAGTCCGCCCCGCTGGATGAGAAGAGCCGGGCCCGGCTGGCCGAGATTCACAAGAGCTCGATCAAGGAACTCGAGGACGGGCTGGCCCCCGAACTCGTTGATGAGCTGGAGCGGCTGTCGCTCCCATTCGCCGAGGGCGACCCGCCCAGCGAGGCCGAGCTGCGGGTGGCGCAGGCGCAGCTGGTCGGCTGGCTGGAAGGGCTGTTCCACGGCATCCAGACCACCTTGTTCGCGCAGCAGATGGCAGCGCGGGCGCAGCTGGAGCAGATGCGGCGGGCGCTGCCGCCGGGCGTCCTTCCCGCCGCCGGCGAGGAAGGCCAGCCGCCACCGCGCTCATCCGGCCCTTACCTGTAGGTGGCCTCTCAGACCCGGCCGTAGCGGAGGCGCCCCAGCCAGGCTGCGGCCTGCGCGAACTCGGCGTCAGACGTGCCCGCCCGGACCTGGGTGCGGCCGCCGCCGTGCCGCTGGTAACTGCCCAGGAACCGGACATCGGCACAGACCCGGCGCAGGCCCATCAGCGCCTCCCCGACCCGTGCGTCGTCCAGGTGGCCTTCGCAGTCGATGGAAAAGCAGTATTTGCCCAGCCCGTCGCCGGTCGGCCGGGACTCGATCCTGGTCAGGTTGATACCGCGGACCGCGAACTCGGTCAGCAGCTCCATCAGCGCACCGGGATGGTCCTCGCGCAGGAAGGTGACCAGCGTGGTCCGGTCTGCCCCGGTGGCGGCGGGGACCGGGCCGGGCTGGCCCACCACCACGAACCGGGTGACCGCGTCCGGCACGTCGCTGACGTCCGTGACCATGGCCACTAGCCCATACCGGCTGGCCGCAAAAGCGCCGGCCAGCGCGGCGTCGAGCAGGCCGTCGGCCACTTGCCGGGCCGCTTCAGCGTTCGACGCGGCCGGCCGCCAGTCCGCGTCCGGCAGGTGCCTGGCCAGCCAGTGGCGGCATTGCGGCTGCGCCTGCGGGTGCCCACCCACCGTCTTGATGTCCGCCAGCGCGGTGCCCTCCCGGCCGAGCAGGGCGAAGGTGACCGGCAGCAGGAGTTCGGCGCGGATGGACAGATCGGGGCCGGCCGCCAGCCCATCCAGCGTGCCGGTCACCGCACCCTCGACCGAGTTCTCGATCGGGACCATGGCCAGTTCGGCCGCCCCGGTCCGGACGGCGTCCAGCGTGGCCTGGATGCTCGGGCATGGCAGCGCGTCGGGCAGCGCTGACGGCTCATACTCGGCCAGCGCGGCCTCGGTGAAGGTGCCTTCCGGCCCCAGATAGGCAAAACGGGCTGGCACTGTCAGCGCTCCTCCGGGCGGGCCGAACGTGGCAATGAGCTGGGGAAACTCCTCATGGGCACCCACCGTATACCACCAGCTCGGGCAGCCGCTGCGGCTCGTCATGCTCATCCGGCCCCGGCCCGGCGCCGCCCGGCCGGACGGGCAGGCGGGTTTACCTGCCGGGCAGGCCCGCCAGATGCTCGGCGGCGGACAGGCGCACCTCTTCGCCGACCGCGTCGTCCCGGGCGATGGCCAGGCACGCCGGGGCAGCCGCCCGCGGGTTGACGGCAACCAGCAACTCGGCGGCGGACAGGCGCACCTCGTCACCGACAGCGTCATCGCAGGCGATGGCCAGGCACGCCGGGCCGGCCTCCCGCGGGGAGACGGCGGCGAGCTGCTCGGCGGCGGACAGGCGCACCTCGTCGGACACTCCCTCGTCGCAGGCGATGGCGGAGAAGGCTTCGGCGGCGGCGCTGGGGCTGTGCTCTGCTAGCCGCTCGGCTGCGTCCATGCGGCCCTCATCGTCGGTCATGGCGGTGCCAGCTTTCTCTGGACGATCAGTTCCCGTCCAGTCTGGTGGCGCTGGCCCGCTTCCGGCCATCGGGGACATCCCTGATCAGACCCTGACCGCAACCGTGCGCCCGGCTACCGGAGCCGTGGTTCTCCCCGCACCCGCCCCTGCTGCCACCTCTTGCGGGCCGCGAGCGCGCGGGCGACGTCGGTGAACTGGCGGGCCCGGTGCAGCTGCGACCGCCAGTCGGTGCCGGTGGCCCGGTGAGCCAGTGGCACCTCCACTTCCCTGATCCGCAGCCCCTGCCGGAGCAGATCGATGGTCAGCCCGGTCTCCACCCCGAACCCGGCGG
Source organism: uncultured Actinomycetes bacterium (assembly GCA_963837105.1). Lineage (GTDB taxonomy): Bacteria > Actinomycetota > Actinomycetes > Streptosporangiales > Streptosporangiaceae > UBA9676. The sequence continues at coordinate 15,694 of CAWIMG010000025.1, forward strand.
CGAGCGGCCGCCCGGCCTCGAAGGCGGCCCGGGTAAGGCAGCGCTGCCCGTTCAGCGGCTGGGCCGGGCGCCAGCCGGTCGCCCGCTCGATGCCCGCGCCGGAGAGCGAGACCACGAAGCCGTGACCGCCGTGGCGGACCCGGTCGGTGAAGACAGCGATGGTCATATCGGCCTCACCCGCCCGCACCGGACCGGCCAGCGGTGCCGCGAGGCGGGCCGTCTCAGCCAGGTCGCCGTCCAGGAACAGCAGGTGGCGTGGCTGGGCGCGGCCGTCCCGGCCGTCCAGCAGAGCCACCGCCTCGGCCCCGCTCTCCATGGCCGCGGCCTTGCCGCGGCGGCGGGAATGCCGGACCACGGACGCGCCCGCCGCCCGGGCGGCGGCGGCCGTGTCATCCCGGGAGCCGTCATCGACCACCAGCACCAGGTTGACGCCGGGCAGGCTGGCGGCGCCGGCCACGGTCGCGCGGATCCGGTCGGACTCGTCCCGGGCCGGAATGACGACCGCGACGTCACCGCTGCCTGGCATGAGCGGATTCGGGAAAGCCGGGTCCGGCCGCTACTGGCCGGCCAGTGAGCCCAGGTCGTCGTGGACGGTGAACACCGACGATAGGCCGGTCACCTCCAGCACCTTGCGGACCGACGCCCGCGGCTGCGCGAGCGCGAGGTCACCGCCCCGTTCACAGGCCTGGCGGTGGGCGGCGAGCAGTACGTTCATCCCGGTGGAATCGCAGAACTCCACCGCGGACATGTCCACCACGATCTGTGCGGGATCCGCTGGCCCCATCGCGGCGGCCAGTTCGCTCTGCAGGTACGGGGCTGTGTAGAGATCGATCTCACCGGCCAGGCTGACAATGGTGTGATCACCCTGGGACCGGCTCGATACTCGTAGCTCCACGTGCCGCACCCTACCGGTTCCGGGCCGCCGCGGACCATAGCCCCCCAAGCTGCCGGTTCCGGTCGACTGGCCGGGAATGATCGGCCACTCCCAGTAGCATGAGGTCGTTCCGCCGCCACGAGACCCGGTGTCCGGGCAGGGGCTGGACTATCACCCCGGGTGGCCGGCACTAGCCGCGCGGGCATCGCTGACCTGCTGGACGAGGTGACCTGATGGAAGGGGCCGACCGGGATCGGTCTGCTCGTACAGCCGGCCCTGCCGCCGGCTCGCTCGGCCTGCGAGCACAGGCACCGGCCGGGCAGGAAGGTGCCCACAGCGCGGCTGGCCCGGCCGGTGGCCCTGGGACGGCGAGTGGCCCGGGGACGGGCAGCACGCCGGGCACGGGCGACGGGCCGGGCACGGGCAGCGGTCCGGGCCCGGACGTCCTGGATTCCTGGCACCGCCGGTTCCTGGCCACCCGGGCCGGGCACGCCATGGCCGCCGGCAAGGTGCGCCGCCAGCTGTCGGTGCTGGGCGGCTTCATCCTGGCCGGTATCGCGGTCACCTGGCCACTGGCGACCTATATCGGCGGCCGGCTGCCATCGACCCGGGACACCGCCAGCTATGTGTGGGGCTTCTGGTGGGTGGCGCACCAGATCGTCCATCTCTCCAATCCGTGGTTCACCAGCCAGATGGCCGCGCCGGCCGGGATCCAGCTCGGCTTCCACTCCCTGCTGCTGCTGCCGGGCCTGCTGCTGACCCCGGTCACCATGCTGCTCGGCCCCAGCTTCTCCTACAACCTGGTCGCCATGCTGACGCCCGGCCTGCTGGGCTATGCCATGTACCGGGCGGCCCGGCTGTGGGTGCCCTCGGCCACCGGGGCGGTCGCGGCCGGCGCCTTCTACGGCCTGTCCGCGATGCTGACCGCGATGGCCTGGTACCGCCTGAACATCGGGCTCGGGGCCATCTTCCTGCCGATGGCGCTGGAAGCCTCGGTACGGCTGCGGCGCACCCCCCGGCTCCGGCAGGCGCTGATCCTGGGTCTGGTCATGGGCGCCGCCGTGCTCACCGACCAGGAATCCGCCGTGCTGGCGGCCATCGTCACCGGCCTCACCCTGCTGCCCTGGCTGATCTGGCGCCCGTCGTGGGCCAAGCTGCGGCCGGTCGTGCTGGCGGTGCTGGCCGGGACCGTGCTCGCCAGCCCCCAGATCTTCGCCATGGCGCAGGAGCTGGTGCTCTCCCACGCCGGCCTGGCGATCAAGCCCAGCCTCTTGGCGGTGTCCTACAAGCAGTACGGGATCGGGCTGCCCGGCATGTTCTCGCCCACGCCACGGGTCGCCGACTTCGGCCTGGCCAGCCTGGCCGGGCCGTTCCTGCACGGCCGGGACAACGAGGGGATGCCGATGTTCGGCACCGTCCTCACCGTGCTTGCCCTGCTCGGCCTGATCGTCTCCTGGCGGCGGCGGAACGCCTGGCTGCTCGCCGCCCTGTGGATCGGCTGCGCCGCCCTGGCCCTGGGCTCCTCGCTGTGGATCGGCAAGCACCAGTACCTGCCGCTGCCGATGACCTGGCGCGGCACCAGGGTGTCGGCGCTGATGCCGTTCACCTGGTTCGTGCAGATCCCGGGGCTGTCCAGCTTCCGGGAGGCAGACCGGCTGGCGATCCTCGGGCTGCTGCCTGCCGCCCTGCTGGCCGGGGCGGCCGTGAACTGGCTCCGCTATCACGCCCGGCCGCTGCTGGCGGTGGTGCTCGTGCTGGGCATCGCCGAACTGGGCTATTCCGGCAGTGCGAAGATCGCGCCGATGCCCACCCACTACGCGCTGGCCGACTCGCTGATCGCGGCCGATCACTCACACTCGGTCGTGCTGGATCTGCCGTTCGGCATCCGGGGCGGCATCCCGGTGTATGGCGCGCGGTTCTTCCCCAAGGCGCTGGTGATGGCAACCGCGGACGGCCACCCGCGGTCGATCGCGTACAGCTCGCGGGTCCCGGCGTCCGTCATCCAGAAGATGATGGCCCACGCCTTCTACCGCAACCTGGTGTACGTCCAGCAAGAAGGGCCGGAGTCCTGCCTGTGGTCGCCCAGCGACGGCCGCTACCTGCCCGGTCATCAGGCGCAGGCCACCGGATGCCAGTACCCGGTGGGCGTGACACCGCTGACCCCCACCGTGCTGCCGCCCGCTCAGCTGCTCGCGGCCGCGCGGGATGCCAGCCGGCTCCACTTCGGATGGGCGGTGGTGTGGAAGCGGAACATCAGCGTCGACCAGTACGTCCTGACCTACCTCAAGGACACCGGCTTCCGGTATGCGTACCGCGATCACAACGTGCTGATCTATCAGTACGCCGGCTTCCGCAACCGGGCCCAGCCCTAGCCCGGCTAGATGTGCGTAACCGGTGCCGGCGGGTCCTCGGCGGCCAGCCCGCGCACCAGGCCGCGCAGCCCGGCCGCGAGCCCGGCGCGCTCCTCGGGCGACAGACCGGCCAGGATCCTGGCCTGCCGTGACTGCCAGGCCTGCCAGACCTGGGCGGCGACAGCCCCGCCCTCGGGTGTGAGGTAGAGGCGGACGTAGCGCTGGTTCTCCTCATCGCGGCCCCGGCGCAGCCAGCCCTTGCGTTCCAGGCCGGCCGCCAGTCTGCTCACGGTGCTCTTCTCGAGCCCCAGCAGTGCCGCCAGCTGGCCCTGGGCAATACCGCGCGCTGCCAGCAACTCGATCAGGGCACGGGCCTCCGAAGCCGAGACCGGCGGGAAGCCAGCCGCGGCGGGGACAGTATCCTCCGTTACGGCCTGGTCCGCCGGGCCGCCCCTGGCCGGCTCGCTGACCGCCTGGTCCGCCTGGCTGCCAGCAGCCGGGCTGATGACCCGCAGCAGCCGGGCGAGCAGCCGGTCGAGTTCCGCGTCCGGCATCGAAGGGTCCACATGAACAGTTGTACACTACAACTCTCCCGATGGTACGTTCGCAGCGTGAGAGTTGCTTCATACAACTCACCTGGGCTGCATGCCCTGGGCAGTCCGCATGCCGCGGGCCGTCCCGGCCACATAGGCTCGCCGCTGTGAGCGAGCGCACCCGGGTGAAGGGAACCCGGACCCTCAGCGGGCCTGGCGACGGGCATGCCGTCCCGTCACCCTCCCCGGCCGGGCAGGGCCTGCTCCCGGACGAGCCGCTGCCCGGCCTGGCCGCCCGCTACGGCCTGACCCCGAGCATCGCCCGGCCTGCCCCCTGGGCCTATCTCCGGCAGTTGTGGCAGCGGCGGCATTTCGTGCTCGCCTTCGCGACCGCGCGCAACATCGCCATGTACAGCGAGGCCCGGCTGGGCCAGGTCTGGCAGATCCTCACCCCGCTGCTGAACGCCGCCGTCTACTTCCTGATCTTCGGCGTCATCCTGGACACCCGGCGCGGCGTGCCGAACTTCATCGCGTTCCTGGTCACCGGCGTCTTCATCTTCAACTTCACGCAGCGCTCGTTCATCATCGCGTCCCGGGTCATCAACGACACCCGCGAGCTGATCAGGGCGCTGTACTTCCCCCGCGCGTGCCTGCCGCTCGGCTACATCGTCATCGAACTGCAGCAGATGCTCATCTCGATGACCGTGCTGATCGTGATCGTGCTGGCCACCGGTGAGCCGCTCACCTGGTACTGGCCGCTGGTCGTGCCCGCGATCGCGTTGCAGACGCTGTTCAACGTGGGGGTCGGCTTCATGCTCGCCCGGATCGGGGCCGGGGTGGAGGACGTCAGCCAGCTGATCCCGTTCATCGTGCGGACCTGGATGTACGTCTCCGGGGTGATGTTCTTCATTCCCGCGCTCACCACCTTGTACCTGCACGAAAAGCTCAGCTACCTGATGCAGATCAACCCGGCCGCGGTCTACATCGAGCTGGTCAGGAACTCGCTGCTGGCCTCGCTGCGGCACACCGTCGCCGGGTACCGCCCCTACAACCGCCAGCTCTGCGAGGCTGGCCTGCGCCAGCAGGCCCGGGGGGTGGCCCACCCGGCCCTGCTGGACAGCTGCCACCTGGTGGTGGGCAACAGCAGCCTGTGGCTGTACGGCGTCGGCTGGGCCGTGCTGGCGATCGTCATCGGCTACTTCGCCTTCTGGCAGGCGGAGGTGACCTATGGCCGTGGCTGAGCCATTGGTCGTCGTGGACGACCTGCACATCGTCTACCGCGTGTACGGCTCGCGGGCCGACCGGGGCACGGCCGCGACCGCGTTCCTGCGCATCCTGCGCCGGCAGCGCCGGCCATCGGTGCGGGAGGTGCACGCCATCCAGGGCATCTCGTTCGTGGCCAACCGTGGCGACGCGGTCGGCGTGATCGGCCGGAACGGGTCGGGCAAGTCCACCCTGCTGCGGGCGATCGCCGGGCTGCTGCCACCGGAGAGCGGCGTCGTCTACACCACCGGCCACGCGTCGCTGCTCGGTGTCAACGCCGCCCTGCTGGACGATCTCACCGGCGAGCGGAACGTGGTGGTCTGCGGGCTGGCCATGGGCATGAGCCCACGTGAGGTCAAGGAGAAGTACCAGGCGATCGTGGACTTCTCCGGGGTCGGCGACTTCATCAACCTCCCGATGAACGCCTACTCCACCGGCATGGGCTCGCGGCTGCGGTTCGCCATCGCCTCCGCCCGCAGCCACGACGTGCTGCTCATCGACGAGGCACTGGTCACCGGCGACGCGGAGTTCCGGGTCAAGAGCCGCCAGCGGATCGAAGAGCTCCGCGCCCAGGCGGGGACCGTCTTCGTCGTGGCGCACAGCATGGCCCAGATCGAGGAGACGTGTAACCGCGTCATCTGGCTGGAAAAGGGCAAGATCGTGCAGGCCGGTGACGACGTGCCGGGGATCATCGACGCGTACCTGGCCGCCACCGGCGGCCAGCCGCTGAACCGCGAGGGCGCCAAGAACTGACCGGGCCTGGCGCACCGCCCCGCGACCGGGGGCCGGCCGGCCGTGGCTCGTGATCAGGCCACCTCGTCCTGGACACCTGCCCGGCGCAGCCGCAGCCGCATCCGGGTGCCCCGCTCCGGCCGGGAACTGGCGTCCACGTCACCACCCTGGGCCCGGGCCAGCTGCCGCACGATGTACAGCCCGAGCCCGATGCCGCCGAACCGGCGCCGGTCGCCGGCCTCGCCCTGCACGAAACGCTCGAAGATCCGCTCGTGGTCGCCCGGTGCGATGCCGATGCCCTCGTCATCGACGGTGACCTCGATCCACTCCCGGTCCGCCTGGGCCCGCACGGTGACGGCCCCGCCGTCGGGCGAGTACTTGAACGCGTTCTCCAGCAGCTGGCCGACGATGACATCGGTGGCGGTCGGATCCCCCTGCGCGGGCGGCAGGCTGGCGGGGATGTCAGCGGTCAGTGTGTGCCGGTCGGCCAGTGGCTGGAACGCGGCCGCGGCCCCGCGCAGCAGCTCGGCCAGGTCGAACGTGCCGCTGGTGACGGTGAGCTGGTCCGCCCCGGCCCGGTCCCCGAGCAGCAGCTGCTCCATCAGCCGGCCCAGCGACCCGGCGCGCTCGGCGATGGTCTGCACGGCGGCGCGGCGCTCGGTGTCGGACAGCTCGTCCCAGCGGCTGGCCAGCGTGCTGGCGAAGCCCTGCACCACGGTGATCGGGGTGCGCAGCTCATGGCTGGTGGTAGCCAGGAACAGGTCCTTGGCCTCTTCCAGCTCCTTGGCCGCCGTCACGTCCCGGAAGTCCACCACCAGCTCGTCCCGGCCGTTCAGCGCGTTGCACATCACCTCCAGCCAGCGGCCGCTGGGCAGCCGGTAGGTGAGGGTGGGGCCGCCCGGCTCGGGCACCGGGAACGGCGGCGGCTTGCCGGCCACCTCATCCGCGGACATCCCGGACAGCTTGTGCGCGGCCGGGTTCCACTGCCGGATGCTGCCGCCCGCGTCGAGCACCGCGATGCCGTCAGCACTGGCGTCGATGACCGCCCGCTCGTGCGCGCGCTGGCGCACCACCTCCTCGAACGCCAGCGCGTTGGTGAGCGCCACGCCCGCGTGCGCGGCCATCAGCTCCAGCAGTTCCAGCTCCACATGGCCGACCTTGCGGTGGCTGTAGAGGGCGTACAGGGCCCCGTACGGGCGGTCACCCGCGTGGGACAGCGCCAGCGCGATGGTGTGCAGGCCGGGCAGGGCGGACCAGATCAGGTCGTCGAACTCGCCGGACTCGCCGGTGGTCATCATCACCGTCCGGCCGGACCGCATCAGCTCGGCGACCAGGCTGGTCGGCAGGTCCGCGGTCCGGCCGCGCAGGCTGGCGGGCAGCCCCTGCATGCTGACCAGCCGCAGCCGGTCGCCCTCGATGAGGGCGAACCCGCCGGCGTCGGCCCCGGTCAGCTCGCACAGGCTGGCCGCGATCCGGTCCAGCACCGCCTCCAGGTCCCGCTGGGCGGTCATGTCGGCGACCACATCCCCGAGTTTGCGCACCACCCGGGCCCGCTGGGCCATCCCGTTGCTGGCCGCCTCCTCCGCGCCGGTCCGGTGGCAGACGTTCACCCAGCCGGTCACCTCGCCCGCGTGGTCGCGCAGCGGGCTGATGTCGATGCGCAGGTCCAGCAGGCTGCCGTCGCGGCAGGCCCGGCGGGTGGCGAGGGCGATCTGCCCGCCGCCGGCCCGGATCCGCTCCAGCACCGCGTTGTGCTCGGCCTGCAGTTCCTCCGGGATCAGCGGCGGCTCGGTGCCGACCACCTCGGTAGCGGCCCAGCCGAACATCCGCTCGGCGGCCGGGTTCCACAGCAGCACCGCGCCGTCGGTGCCGAACGCCACGATCGCGTCCGCGGCGCTTTCTACCACCGCCCAGGCGGTGGCACCTACCCGGTCCTGCCCGGCCGCTACTGGATGCGCCACAGCTCACCGGGGATCTGGGTGCAGGTGGCGATCTGGATGGCGGTGCCCTTCCCGGCGGAATTCCCCGGGTCGGCCAGGCACAGCCCGGACTGCGGATTCACCAGCACCGCCCCAGCCGCTGACTGGGTCACCCGCCACTGCTGCGCGCCGGTGCCATTGCAGCTGTACAGGTCGGCCGGGGTACCGCTGGCGGTGCCACCGCCCCGCACGTCCAGGCATTTGCCCAGCACCCGCACCGTGCCGTCCGGCTCGGCCGTCCACCGCTGCGCGCTGGCACTGCCGCACGGGTAGATGTCGATCTTGTTGCCGTTGCCGGTCCTGCCGCCGGCATCATCCAGGCACAGCCCGGGCACCCCGCTGGCCACTGGCCCGGCCGGCAAGGTCCAGGCCTGGTCCGCGCCGCCGTCGCAGGTGGAGACGGTCACCGTCGTGCCGTTGGCGGTCGCCGCGCCCGGATCGGCCAGGCACATGCCGGTGACCGGGTTGGCCAGGGTGACCGCGGCCGGGCCCGCGCCGGGGTTGACGCTGCGCGGCGCGGCCAGCCGCCACTGCTGGAGCGGCGCGCCGGTGCAGGTGGCCAGCGCCACCGGCGTACCGCTGGTAGCGGTGGCGCTGGGCGGCGCCAGGCATTTGCCGTAGATGCGCAGCGTGCCGTCCTGGACATGGGCCCACTTCTGGGCGCTGCTGGAGCCACAGGTCCAGATGCTGGCCTTCGTGCCGCTGGCCGAGTTGTTGCCGGTGTCGTCGAGGCATTTGCCGGCCAGGTCCAGCCGCACCGTCCCGGCCGGCCCGGAACTGGCGGTGCTCACCGTCCAGCTGAACGAGACCGAGCCGGAACTGCCCGTGCTGTCGGTCGCGGTCACGGCCACCTGGTAACTGCCGGGAGTGCTGGGCCAGCCGGTGATCAGCCCACCGCTGGTCACCGACAGGCCGGGCGGCAGGCCGGTCACCGTGAACGTGATCGGAGGTGCGGGGATCGTGTCGGAGGCGGTGAGCTGGAGCCTGACCGGGCTGCCGCCGGTGGTGGTCTGGCGGCCCGGCGAGAGGGCGGTGACGATGCCGCTGGTGTACCAGGTGAAGCTGACCGGCCCGTTCGCCCCGGAGGTGGTGTCGCTGACGGTGACGGTGACCGGGAACGAGCCGGGGGCGGGCGGTGCGGTCCCGGTCAGCGCGCCGGTGCTGGTGTTCAGGTTCAGCCAGGACGGCATGGTGGCCGGCGCGTAGCTGACCACCGGGCCGGCTTCCTCGGCATAGGCCTCGACCTGCCCGCTGGCCGCCGCGGCGGGCTTGCTGCGGCGTGGGCCCGGGTTGAAGACCATGAGCTGGCCGGGGTCGATGAAGCTGTCCGGGTTGACCTGATCGAGGTCGGCATTGCCGGAGATGCCGGTGACCGCCCCGGTGCTGCTGTACTGCCAGATGCCCCAGTCGCTCCAGTTCGCGGGCAGCGGCGAGGGGCTGGGGATGCTGGCGTACTGGGCGATCCAGAGCGGGTCGCTGCCCAGCGCGGTGCTGTTGCCGGTGCAGGTGGCCAGCCAGTCCTGGGTGCTGTAGATGATGGGCGGCCGGCCGGTCTTGGCCAGCACCTCGGCGCTGAAGCCGTTGATCCAGGTGACCATGGCCGTCTTGGACAGCCCGTAGCACTCGGCGCCATACGGGTTGTACTCGATGTCCAGCATGACCGGCGGCAGCGGTGAGACGCCCTGCTTGGTCAGGTAGCTGATCAGGTAATCGGCCTGCACGGTGGGACTGCTGCTGCTGCCGTTCCCGTTCGGGATGCCAAACGCGTAGGCGATCGTCGACAGGCCCGCCGCCCGCGCCCCGGCCAGGTCTCCCGGCGCATACGTGTTCTGGTAGTAGGCCCCCTCGGTGGCCTTGACCCCGGCGAACCTGATGCCGTCCGCCGCCACGCTGGCCCAGTGGATCGCCGCGCCCTTCGGGTGCTGGTAGGAGGCGACGTCCACGCCCTGCACCGCGCCGGCGATGACCTCCCGCCGCAGGGCCGGTGCGGCCTGCCGGGCGCCGAGCGGCCGGGCCGGGCCGGCCAGCTTGCGCAGCAGTTCCGGCGAGTGCGGCTCGCCGACGTTGGCGTGGTTCACCGGCTGGCTGCGGGTGGCTGCCGCGGCCGCGCGGCCCACAGGCACGGCCACCGCGGGCGGCACGGATAGTGCGAGCACGGCCAGGCCCGCGCCGGCGGCCAGTGCGCCGCTCCAGCGGATGCGCCTCCACGCCGCCATGGCCACACCCCGCTTCCTGCCGGCTGCCGCGCGGGGCCACCAGCCACCGGCGATGCTGGCCCGCCCCCGCCGTGGGCGGGCCGGGACCCTGGCATGATCCCGCATCAGCGGTCACCGGCGCGGGCCAGATGCGGATATTGCTACTTCAGCAGCCGGGACAGCCGGCGGTCGGCCAGCGGCTTGCCGCCGGTCTGGCAGGTCGGGCAGTACTGCAGCGCCGAGTCGGCGAACGACACCTCGCGGATGGTGTCGCCGCAGACCGGGCAGGGCTGGCCTGCCCGGCCGTGCACGCGCAGGCCGGCCTTCTTCTCGGCCTTGAGGTCGCCCGCGGCGAGCCCGGCGGACCTGGCCACCGCCTCGGTCAGCGAACTGCGCATCGCGGCGTACAGCCCGGCCACCTCGTCGGCGGACAGGCTGGACGCCAGTTTGAACGGGGACATCCTGGCCGCGTGCAGGACCTCGTCGGAGTAGGCGTTGCCGATGCCGGCGATGATCCGCTGGTCCCGAAGCACGCCCTTGATCTGGGTGCGGCGGCCCGCCAGCAGCCCGGCCAGCGTCTGCTCGGTGAACGAGCCGGCCAGCGGGTCCGGGCCGAGCGAGGCGATCCCCGGCACCTCGGCCGGGTCGGCCACCAGGTAGACGGCCAGCCGCTTGCGCGTGCCCGCCTCGGTCAGGTCGAACCCGCTGCCGTCGGTGAACCGGAGCCGGAATGCCAGCGGGCTCTTGCCGGGCCGGGGCGGCTGCTCGGGCAGGCTGTCCCGCCAGCGCAGCCAGCCGGCCCTGGCCAGGTGGGTGATCAGGTGCAGCGGGCCGCCGGAGCCGTCGGGCGCTGGGCCGGTCACCAGGTCGAGGAACTTGCCGTGCCGGGCCGTGCCGGTGAACTCCCGGCCGGCCAGCGAGGTCAGCTCGGGCTGGTAGGTCTTCAGCACCGCGAAGGTCGCGCTCGCGGCCCAGCCGATGACCCGGCCGGTCACCGCCGTCCGCAGGAAGACGGCCAGCGACTCGACCTCAGGCAGTTCCGGCACACCTCAATTCTGCCGTGTCCGTGACAGTACGAACCGCTAGGCGTTTGGCGTGAAGAAGTTGCTTGGCAGGAACTAACATAAATATTGCGGAGCGCACGTCCTCGGCGGAGCATGGATGCACGCAGGGATGAGAGCGATGGACCAGGCAGAGCAGTCACCGCTCGCGGATGAACCCGGCCGCCGCTGGCGGCGGGCCCGGGCCGGGAGTTCGGCCGGCCGGGCGCAGGCGGCGGACGCGCTCGGCCATCCGGTGCTGGTCGGCTACGACGGCACCCCGTCCAGCCGGAACGCACTGGCCTACGCGGCCGGGATCTCCCGCCGGCTCGACCGGCCGCTGCTCATCGTGTACGTCGCCCCGCCCGGGGTCTATTGCGAGCCGATGACCGGCCAGGTGATCGGTGCGATGCGCGACCAGCGCGAGACCGAGCGCTGGCTGCTGGCGGAACTGGACGAGGTGTGCGACCGGGCCGGGCTGGAGGTCCGGGCCCTGGCCAGGCGCGGCAACGTGGCCAGGGAACTGGCCGCCGCGGCCGACGAGGCCGGCGCGGACGCCCTGGTCATCGGCGCGCCCGGCCATCGCTGGCACCAGGTGGCGGGCTCGGTGTCCGGCTGGCTGGCCCGGCACGCCCACTGCCCGGTGATCGTGGTGCCCTGACCGGCGGCGGCCGGCGGTGACCGGGAACGAACCCCACATGGGGCCCCGCCGGGGGTGCGAGACTGTGTTTTCCGGGTAGCAGTGACGCCGGACCGGGCCTGGCCCGGGACGCGGCCCGGGTGCGCCGGCTCAGCCGGGTGTGTGGTGGGCGAGGAGGGATTTGAACCCTCACGTCCTTTCGGACACACGGACCTGAACCGTGCGCGTCTGCCGTTCCGCCACCCGCCCCGGGGCAACGAGTCACGTTAGCACGTCGGCAAGCGAGCCGCCGGCGCCGATACCATCGGATGCGAGCAGGGGAAGGAGGTACCCGGTGGGAGTGCTGCAGCGCTTCGAGCGCAGGCTCGAAGGCATGGTGGAGGGTGCCTTCGCGCGGGCGTTCAAATCCGAGCTCGAGCCGGTGGAGATCGCCAGCGCGGTGCAGCGCGAGATGGATGATCGCGCTGCGATTGTCGCGCAGGGCAGGACCTTGGTGCCGAACGACTTCGTGGTCGAACTGTCCGAGACCGACTACGGGCGGCTGGAGGTCTACGCCGACAACCTCGGCATCGAACTCGCCACGCTGGCCCGCGAGCATGCCAAGGAGCAGGGGTACTCCTTCGTGGGGCCGGTGCGGATGCGGTTCGAGGGCGTGCCCGACCTGACCACCGGCACGTTCCGGATCCGCTCGGGAGTGATCCGCGGGACCACCGTGGAAGGCGGCGAGATCCGGCGGCCCGCCAGCGACCTGCCCCGCCCGCCGGGTGCCTTCGCTGGGCGGCCACGGCTGCTGGTGTCCGGCCCGGAGCCGGGCGCGGACGGCAGCATGCAGCGCACCTACGAGCTCACCACGCCAGTGTCGATGCTGGGCCGGGGCACCGACTGCGACCTGCGGCTGGTCGACCCGGGTGTGTCACGTCACCATGCCGAGCTGCGGGTCGAAGACGATGAGGTGGTGCTGGTCGACCTGGGATCCACCAATGGCACGTTCGTCAACGGGGAGCCCGTCCGGCGGGTGGCACTGACCGACGGCACGCGCGTCACGCTGGGCCGTACCACCCTGGTGTTCCGCCGGGATGGGATCTACTGACCGCCGGCAGCGGTCACACTGAATGACGAGACAGCGGCCACGGCCACCCGAGGACACATGACCCGATGAACGCCCTCACGCTCACCCTGATCAGGCTCGCCTTCCTGGCGGTCCTGTGGCTGTTCGTGATCGCAGCCGTGGGAGTGGTGCGCACTGACATGTTCGGGCCCGCGATGTCGGCCCGGCGGCAGCGGCGGCAGGCGAAGGCACAGCAGCGGGCGCCACGGGCCAAGCCGGCCCGGGCGCCCCGCCCGGCCAAGGCGGGCCGGGGGATACCGAACGTGCTGCTGGTGACCGCCGGCACGCTGGCAGGCACCTCGATCGGGCTCAGTGACCAGCAAATCACCATCGGCCGGGCCAATGACGCCACGCTCGTGCTGGCGGATGACTACGCTTCGAGCCGACATGCCCGGCTGTTTCCCCAGGACGGGCAGTGGATCGTGGAGGATCTCGGATCGACCAACGGCACGTATCTTGACCGGCAGAAGGTAACCCAGCCGACCCCAGTGCCGGCCGGGGTGCCGATCCGCATCGGGAAGACCGTTCTGGAACTGCGCAGATGACACTTGCACTCCGCTATGCGGTCCGCTCAGACGTCGGCCTCCTCCGTGAGGGGAACGAGGACTCGGCGTACGCGGGCCCGCGCCTGCTCGCCGTCGCCGACGGCATGGGCGGCCACGCGGCGGGCGAGGTGGCCAGCGCGGTCGCCATCTCCGCGATCAAGGAACTGGACGAGGACCTGCCCGCGGACGAGCTGCTCGACGCCCTGGCCGAGGCGGTGACCAGGGCCAACCAGCAGCTGCACGAGATGGTCACGGCCAACCCGTCCATCGGCGGCATGGGCACGACCCTGACCGCCATGCTATGGTCGGGCGGGCTGGTGGCGCTGTGCCACATCGGGGACTCCCGGGCGTACGTGCTGTCCGGCGGCGAGTTCCAGCAGCTCACGCACGACCACACGCTCGTCCAGTCGCTGGTCGACGACGGCCGGATCAGCCCGGACGAGGCGGCCACCCACCCGCAGCGGTCGCTGCTGCTGCGGGCGCTGGACGGCAGCAACGACGTGGAGCCGGACCTGTCGCTGCGGGAAGCACGCGCCGGTGACCGTTACCTGCTGTGCTCGGACGGCCTGTCCGGGGTGGTGAGCGAGCAGACCCTGCACCGGACCCTGACCACCACCGCCGACCCGGACGACGCGGTGCGCCAGCTGATCGACCTGGCCATCAAGGGCGGCGGCCCGGACAACATCACCTGCATCGTCGCGGACGTGGTGGACAGCACCACCGCGGTGCACCCGCCCACCGCGGTGTCGGTGCTGGCCGGGGCCGCGTCGAACGGCAGCGGCCGGCCCCCGCTACGGACCGACAGCCCGGCCGGGCGGGCACACGTGCTCACCCAGACCGCCCCGCAGGCCGCCATCGTGATCGCGCATGACGATCCCGCCCCCCGCGCCGCGGTGGCCGCGACGGAGCCGGAGACGCCGGTCCGGCGGCGCTTCCCGATCGTGAAGTCATTGCTGGCGCTGCTGATCGTGCTCGTGATCGGGGCCGGCTACCTGGGCTGGCGGTACACCCAGAGCCAGTACTACGTCGGCGCGGACTCCGGCAAGGTCGTCATCTACCAGGGGGTCAACCAGAACGTGGCCGGGCTCGGCCTGTCCCACGTCTACCAGCGGACCCACATCCCGATGGCGCAGCTGCCGCTGCCCGACCAGAGCCTGATCACCGCCACCATCACCGCCAGCAGCCTGGCCCGGGCGCAGCAGATCGTCGGCAACATCCGCAACGACTACCAGACCTGCCAGACCGCGATCGCCAGCCTGAACGCCTACCAGGCCAAGATCGCCGCCTACGACGCCGCGCTGGCCGCGTACAAGAAGCAGTACGGCACCACCGGGCCGGTCCGGCACAAGGGCAAGATCATCCACACCCCGCCGACCCGGCCCGCCGGCACCCAGCCCACCATCCCGAGCGACTGCCCCACCACCGGGACCGGGACGGCCTCGTGAGCGCCGTGGCAACCCCGGGTGAGCCAGCTGGCACCGGGCAGCTGCCCGCCGCCTTCGCCGGCGGGCAGGACCGGCCAGTCCCGATGCCGCGCGGGCGGCGGCAGACCGAGCTGGCCATGCTGGTCTTCGCGGTTGGCCTGGTGCTGTTCGCCTACGCGAACGTCGGGCTGGGCCTGAACGGGCACATCCCGGCCGGGCTGGTGGTCTATGGCATCGGGTTCGCGGTGCTGGTCGGGGCCGCGCACCTGGCGGTCCGCCGGCTGGCACCGTGGGCGGACCCGCTGCTGCTGCCGCTGGCCGCGCTGCTGAACGGCCTCGGGCTGGTGATGATCTACCGGCTGCAGGAGTCGGGGCGGCGCGGCAACCCGGGCAACCTGATCTACGGCATGTCCACCTCGACGGCGGCCTACCAGCTGGTGTGGAGCGCGCTCGGCATCGCCGGGTTCGTGGCTGTGCTCGCGCTGATCAGGGAGCCGCGGGTGCTCCAGCGCTACACCTACACGCTCGGCGCCGTCGGGCTGGTGCTGCTGGCCCTGCCGGCGATGCTGCCCAGCCGGTTCAGCGCGGTGGCGAACACCGGCGCGAAGATCCAGATCGCCGTCGGCGGGTTCAGCGTCCAGCCGGAGGAGTTCGCCAAGCTGGCGCTGGCCGTGTTCTTCGCCGGCTACCTGGTGGCCAAGCGCGACGTGCTCGCGCTGGCGGGCCGCCGGGTGCTCGGCATCGACCTGCCCCGCGCGCGCGACCTCGGGCCGGTGCTCATCGCCTGGGGGGCCAGCCTGCTGGTGCTGGTGTTCGAGAGCGACGTCGGCACCTCGGCGCTGTTCTTTGGCCTGTTCGTGGTCATGCTGTATGTGGCCACCCAGCGGACGTCCTGGCTGCTCATCGGCGTGCTGCTGTTCGTGGCGGGGGCGTTCCTGGCATCCAGGCTGTTCGTCCACGTCGGCGACCGGTTCACCGTCTGGCTGCACATGTTCAGCGGGAACAACCCCTCCACCATCTCCTACCAGCCGGCGCAGGGCATGTATGGGCTGGGCTACGGCGGGGTGCTCGGCACCGGGCTCGGGCACGGCCAGCCGTACTGGACCCCACTGGTGCAGAGCGACTACATCATCACCGCGTTCGGCGAGGAACTCGGGCTGACCGGGCTGATGGCGATCCTGCTGGTCTACGGCCTGATCGTGGAGCGCGGCCTGCGGGCGGCGATGGCGGTCCGGGATCCATTCTCCAAGCTGCTGGCCGCCGGGCTCTCGTTCACGGTCGCGCTGCAGGTCTTCGTCATCGTCGGCGGCGTGACCCGGCTCATTCCGCTGACCGGCATCACCACCCCGTTCCTGTCCCAGGGCGGCTCCTCGCTGGTCGCCAGCTGGATGCTGATCGCACTGCTGATGCGGGTCAGCGACACCGCCCGGCGGCCGGCGCCACAGCCGATCCAGGACGAGGGCATGACCCAGGTGGTGAGAGGCGGATGAACCACGCCCTGCGCCGGGTCTCACTGGTCATCCTGGGGATGTTCCTGCTGCTGCTCATCAACGTCAACTACGTGCAGGCGTTCGAGCCCTCATTCCTGGCGGCGCAGCCAGACAACCCACGTGTGTTCGCCGAGCAGTTCCAGTACCAGCGGGGCTCGATCCTCACCGCGGACAACAAGACCATCGCCGAGTCGGTGCACGTCAAGCAGGGCATCTACAGCTACCAGCGGACCTACCCCGACCCGCTGGTGTACGCGCCGGTCACCGGGTACAACTCGATCTACAGCAACACCGGGATCGAGCAGACCGAGGACAAATACCTGTCCGGGGCCGCCCCGCAGCTGACCGTGCACAACCTGATCGACCTGCTCACCGGCAAGCCCAAGCGTGGCGCCAGCGTCCAGCTCACCATCAACTCGGTCGCCCAGCAGGCGGCGTACAACGCGCTCAAGGCGACCAGGCTGCCCAGCGGCGTGGTGGCCATCCAGCCCTCCACCGGCGCCATCCTGGCGCTGGCGTCCTACCCCACCTTCAACCCGAACAAGTACGCCACCTTCGACGGCGCCCGGCTCAACAAGATCGACAGCCACTACCGGAACGACCCGCGGCAGCCGCTGCTGAACCGGGCCATCGACCAGACCTTCCCGCCCGGATCCACCTTCAAAATCGTGACCAGTTCGACCGCGTTCAGCACCGGCAGCTACAACCCCGACACCCGGGTGTACGCGCCGACCAACCTGAAGCTGCCGGGCACCACCAACCAGCTGATCAACTACGACAACCTGCCCTGCAACGACGGCAGCAACCCAACCGGGAACGGGAAGGTGCCGATCATCTACGCGTTCACGGTGTCCTGCAACACGGTGTTCGGCAACCTGGGCATGCACCTGGGGGACAACGCGCTACGGGCGCAGGCCACCAAGTTCGGCATGAACGACCCGAACCTGACCATCCCGCTGCCGGTGGCGCAGAGCAACTACCCGCCCATCCCGAACAACGACCCCGCGCTCACCGCCTACTCGGCGATCGGCCAGTACAACGACACGGTCACGGCCCTGCAGGAAGCCATGTTCTCGGCCACGATCGCCAACAACGGCAACCTGATGACGCCATACATGGTGCAGCGGGTCATCGCGCCGGATCTCACCTCGCTGGTCACCGCCCAGCCCACCTCGATGGGCCAGGCGGTCAGCCCGACGGCGGCGGCGCAGGTGGCGAGGATGATGGTGAGTGTGGTCCAGTCGCCGTACGGCACGGCGCACAACGCCGTCACCTCGATGACCCACTACACGGTCGCGGCCAAGACCGGCACCGCGCAGAACGGGCCCAATAACACCGGCCTCGACGATGCGGTATTCACCTGTTACGCACCCGCCACCAACCCGCAGATCGCCATCGGCGTCATAGTCAAAGGCGGTGGGCTGGGTGCCGACGCGTCGGCACCGGTCGCGGTGAAGATCCTCCAGGCTTACCTGTCCTCGCTGGCGAAGCGATGAGCACGCGGGGCAGGCTGAGAACGTTCAGGTGCCGGGCGGCGCCCGGTGTGTCCTGCGCGCCGGGGTGGCATCCCACCCCACCCCAGGGTTGACTACATCCAGGACGGTATGGAAGTGCGAGACATAACACAGCCCCGCCTCCTCGGCGGACGGTACGAGCTCGACGGCGTCGTCGGGCGCGGGGGCATGGCCGAGGTGTACCGGGCACGCGACATCCGCCTCGACCGCGTGGTCGCGGTGAAGACGCTCCGCGACGACCTGGCCCGCGACCAGACGTTCCAGGCCAGGTTCCGCCGTGAGGCACAGTCCGCCGCCTCGCTCAACCACCCGTCGATCGTGGCTGTCTACGACACCGGCGAGGACAACTCCGGGCCGACCCACGTCCCGTACATCGTGATGGAGTATGTGGACGGCCGGACGCTGCGCGACCTGCTGCGCGACGACCGGCGGCTGCTGCCGGAACGGGCGCTGGAGATCACCGACGGGGTCCTGCGCGCACTCGACTACAGCCACCGCAACGGCATCATCCACCGCGACATCAAGCCCGGCAACGTGATGCTGACCCGCACCGGCGAGGTCAAGGTGATGGACTTCGGCATCGCCCGCGCCGTCAGCGACTCGCAGGCCACCATGACCCAGACCGCGCAGGTCATCGGGACCGCCCAGTACCTGTCGCCGGAGCAGGCCCGCGGTGAGCGGGTGGACTCGCGCAGCGACCTGTACTCCACCGGCTGCCTGCTGTACGAACTGCTGACCGGGCGGCCGCCGTTCCTGGGCGACTCCCCGGTGGCGATCGCCTACCAGCACGTGCGGGAGAACCCGATCCCGCCGTCGCGGCTGGACCCGGAGATCCCGCCGTGGGCCGACTCGATCGTGCTCAAGGCCATGGCCAAGGACCCCGGCCAGCGCTACCAGACCGCGGGCGACATGCGCACCGACATCCAGCGGGCGCTGTCCGGCGTGCCGGTGGCCGCGCCACGCACCGCCGCCTACGGGGCCGCGGCGATGGGCGCCACCATGGCCGCCGGCGCGACCAGGGCCATCCCCGGCTACGAGTACGGCCCGCCGGATGACTACCCGCCCGAAGGCCGGCGGCGGCGGACCTGGTGGTGGTGGGTGGCCGGGGCTGCGCTGGTGCTGGCCGTCCTCGGCGGCGTGGCCTACGCCTTCTTCGGCAGCGGCAGCGGCGGCAATGCGGTCCCGCAGGTCAACGGCCTGCCGGTGGCCCAGGCCGAGGCGCAGGTCAAGCAGGCCGGGCTGGTGCCCAAGGTGGTCACCCAGACCTCGAACACGATCAGCAAGGGGGACGTGATCAACACCAATCCCCCGAACGGGAACAAGGTGCCCGCTGGCAGCACGGTGACCCTCTACGTCTCCGGCGGCCCGGCGAAGATCGCCGTGCCCGACGTGGTCGGCCTGTCCCAGACCACCGCGGAGAACAAGCTGTCGCAATTCACCGTCAAGACACAGACCGATGCCGCCTCCAGCAAGCCGGCCGGGACCGTGGTCAGGCAGGATCCGGCGGCCGGCACCCACCTGCTGCCCGGCAGCACCGTCGTGCTCTACGTCTCCGGCGGTGGCACCAGCGTGCCGGACGTGCGGAACAACCCCGCCAACACGGCCCAGCAGATCCTGCAGAACGACGGTTTCCAGGTGAATACCGTGGTCACCGCTGGCCCGGTGGGCACCCTGCCCGGCTATGTGTTCAACCAGAGCCCGGCCGGGGGCTCAAGCGCCCCGCAGGGCAGCACGGTGACCATCTACGTGCAGCCGAACCAGTCACCGACGCCGACACCATCCAGTCCGACGCCGAGCCCACCGCTTCGAGTCCCGCGCATTGACGGGATACGCACACCGATAGCAGGCCCGGCGTGGCCCGCCCGCCCCAACGCACAGCAGGAGAGGAACGTGCCCAAGTCCCGCGGCCGCACCAAGGCCGTGTACACCCCGCCGCCGCGGTCGGCCAAGTCGAAGGTCAGCCCGCCCTGGCTGGTGCCCACCATGGTGGGCTGCTTCCTGGTGGGCCTGGCCTGGATCGCGGTCTACTACATCACCGGCCAGAGCCTGCCGATCAGTGCCATCGGCGTCTGGAATCTCGGTATCGGGTTCGCCCTCATCGTCTCCGGCCTGGCGCTCGCCACCCGGTGGCGGTAGCGCGGGTCACCGCGCGGCTGGCCAGCCGAGCGCGACTGCGGCCAGCTGGCTGTCGCGCACCAGCACCGCGATGACCAGTGCCGCGACGACGAGCACCGTCGCCCCGGCCTGGATGACGGCCCGCTGGCCGCGTGGCGCGTAGGCGTAGGCGGCGGTCAGCAGCCCACCGGTGATCAGGCCGCCGACATGGGCCTGCCAGGCGATCCCCGGCATCGCGAAGCTGATCACCAGGTTCAGGACGATCAGGAAGACGATGGCCCGGCTGTCCACCCGCAGCCGCCTGGCGACCACGAAGTAGGCGCCGAACAGGCCGAAGATGGCACCCGAGGCGCCCAGCGACGGCTCGTTCACCGGCGCCAGCAGGTAGAACGCCACCGCGCCACCGAGCGCGCTGAGCAGGTAGACGGTCAGGAAGCGCGCATGCCCGAGCAGGCGCTCCAGTTGCGGGCCCACCAGCAGCAGCGCCCACATGTTGAAGATGATGTGCGCGGGCCCGAAGCCGGCGAACCCGGGCTCGTGCAGGAACGCCGAGGTGAGCAGCCGGTAGTACTGGCCGTGCGCGACCCCGACAGTCGCGTGCAGGGTGGGGTCATAGCCGCCGCCGACCATCTCCAGATAGTCAACCGTCCGCGGGTAGATCCATTCGGCCAGGTACAGCACCACGTTGAGGACGACCAGGGTGATGGTGACGGTGGCGCTGGCGACGGCGCGGCCGCCGAAGACTCCTGCCGGCTGGCGCACGCCCTGGTTGCCGGCCCGGACACAGTCCACGCACTGCTGGCCGACCGGTGCCGACCGCAGGCAGTCCGGGCAGGCGGAGCGCCCGCACCGCACGCAGGAGAGGTAGGTCTCCCGGTCCGGGTGCCGGTAACAGGTGGGGACCTGCGCGCCGTCGCCACCGCCGGCGTCTGCCGCTGGCCGGGCATCCATGGGCTACCCCGCGGCTTCCGGTGGGCCGTCCGCCTGGCTGATCTCGACCGATTCCAGCACGACATCGGTGTCCGGGCGGTCCCGGGTGGTCGGCACGTGGCTGATCTCGTCCACCACCTGCTGGCCCTCGATGACCTCACCGAAGATGGTGTGCCGGCGGTTGAGGTGCGGGGTCGGCACGGTGGTGATGAAGAATTGGGAGCCGTTGGTACCCGGCCCGGCGTTGGCCATGGCGAGCAGGTACGGCCGGTCGAACGACAAGTCCGGGTGGAACTCGTCGGCGAAGGTGTAGCCGGGGCCGCCGGTGCCGTTCCCGAGCGGGTCACCGCCCTGGATCATGAACCGCGGGATCACCCGGTGGAAGACCGTCCCGTCATAGAGCCGGGCGGTCGTCCGCTGGTGGGTGCGCGGGTCGGTCCACTCCCGGCTGCCCTGGGCGAGTTCCACGAAATTGCGGACGGTCTTGGGAGCCTGATCGGGCAGCAGGCGGATCACGATCGGGCCGCGGCTGGTGTGCAGGGTGGCGGTAATCGTTGTCGTCATGGCTGGCATCCTCGCACGGCCCGGCACAGGCCGACGGCACACCCCTTTCCGGGGCCGGGGTTATCCCCTGCATCCTGCCACGGCCCGGCCGGTGCTCCAGCCAGGCCGGAGCCCGCGGGATCCACGCTCGCCGAACCCCCCGCGGGAAGTCACGCCCGCGGCTGTCAGCGGCCTCCGGCAGAATGCGGTTGTGCTGCTAGCGGAGCTCGCCCTCACCTCGGAGGCGGTCGCTGCCACCAGCCGCCGCAGCGTCAAGATCGGCAAGATCGCCGACCTGCTGCGCGGCGCCAGCCCGGCGGAAGTCCCGGTGGTGGTCGCCTTCCTGTCCGGTGAACTGCTGCAGCGGCAGATTGGCGTCGGGTATGCGGCGCTGTCCGACCTGCTGGCCGGACCTGCCCCCAGGCTGACCGTGCCCACCCTCACCGTGGCCGAGACCGACGCGGTGTTCACCGAGGTGGGCGCGGTCACCGGGGCCGGCACCCAGGCGGGCCGGCGGCGGCTGCTGGCCGACCTGTTCGGCCGGGCCACGACCGCCGAGCGCGGGTTCCTGACCCGGCTGCTGTCCGGGGAACTGCACCAGGGCGCGCTGGAGGGCGTGATGATCGAGGCCGTCGCCCGGGCGGCCGGCGTACCCGCCGACGAGGTCCGGCGGGCGCACCTGCTCGGCGGCTCGCTGCCGGCCGTGGCGGCGGCCGCCCTGACCGCGGCCAGCCGGGCCGACGCGGCCGCGGCCGCATCACCACCCGGCCCGGCCGGGCCGGGCCGGCGGCACTGGCCGCGTCGGCGGCACTCGCCACGTTCGGCCTGGAGGTGGGCCGGCCGCTGCGGCCGATGCTCGCGGCCACGGCGACCAGCATCGTCTCCGCGCTGGAGCGGATCTCGCCCGCCGCGCTGGAATGGAAGATCGACGGCATCCGGGTCCAGGTCCACCGGAGCGGGCCGTCCGTCCGGGTCTTCACCCGGACCCTGGATGACATCACGGCGCGGGTTCCGGAGATCGTCGAGGCCGTGCGCGCGCTCGGTGCCCGCACATTGGTCCTGGACGGGGAGGTGGTAGCCCTGCGGCCGGATGGGCGGCCACGCCCCTTCCAGATCACCGCATCGCGGGCGGGCAGCCAGGCCGACGTTGGCCGGCAGCGCGCGGAGGTACCGCTCACCCCCTTCTTCTTCGACCTGCTGCACCTGGACGGAGCCGATCTGATCGATCAGCCGGACAGCGAGCGGCACGCACTGCTCGCCCGGGTGCTCCCGGCCGGGCTGGTCATCCCCCGGCTGGTAACCGCGGACCCAGCCGAAGCGGAGGCGTTCTACGACGACGCGGTGGCCCGCGGGCACGAAGGCGTCGTGGTCAAGTCCCCGGCCGCCCGCTACGCGGCCGGCCGCCGGGGCGGCGAGTGGCTCAAAGTGAAGCCGCGGCACACCCTCGACCTGGTGATCCTGGCCGCCGAGTGGGGTCACGGGCGCCGCCGGGGCTGGCTGTCGAACCTGCATCTGGGCGCACGGGATCCCGCTACCGGCGGGCTGGTCATGCTGGGCAAGACGTTCAAGGGGCTGACCGACGACATGCTCACCTGGCAGACCGCCCGGCTGCTGGAACTGGCCGAGCCGGCCGAGCGGCCGGCCGGGGATCCGCGGGCGGCCTACGGGGTGGTGCGGGTCCGCCCGGAACTGGTGGTGGAGGTGGCCTTCGACGGGGTTCAGGCCAGCCCGCGCTACCCGGGCGGGCTGGCGCTTCGCTTCGCCCGGGTGCTGCGCTACCGGCCGGACAAGACCGCCGCCGAGGCCGACACCATCGATGCCGTGCGCGCGCTGTGGGACGGCGGCCCGGAGTCAGCGGCTGGCTGATCCGGCTCCGCTCTCTGCCGCGAGCCGGGCCAGGATGGCGGTGACCACTGCCTGGCCGGCACCGGCACTGCCGTCCCAGATGGCACCGGCCAGACCGGCCAGCAGCGTGCCAGCCAGGGTCCGGGCGTCGTCGAACATCTCCAGCCGAGCCAGGTCACCCGCCGCATACCAGCCGAACGGGTGGGCAGGCTGCCGCGCTGGCCGGTCCTGGCTGGTCAGCGCCAGGTAGAGGTGGTCGACGTGGATGTGCGGGACGGCCAGCTGTCCATCGGGCGGGACCGCGTACTCGACGATCCACCACGGCTGCGGCACCCGGTGCGGCCGGTAGCCGCCTGGCAGTGGCGCGGCCGGCGCCGGCAGCAGGTCGACCACCAGCCCGGCTTCCTCGGCCACTTCCCGGATGGCCGCCTCCGCTGCCGACTCGGCCGCCTCCACGTGCCCGCCGGGCATCATCATCCGGCCCAGCCGGGGATGGCTGATCAGCCCGATCTGCCAGCCCTCCCGCTGCGGGCAGAACACGAACACGCTGGCAGTCGCATGCCTGATCACCACCCCGTCATCTTCCATCGCCTGCCCGCCCCCTGCCTGCCCAGTCAGGGACTTGGTCGATTTGGGTCGCTGGAGCAGCCCAGATTGACCAAGTCTGCCGCGGTGGCGCTTCAGATGATGGTGAGAGGTGGCAGACAGGGGCAGGCCAGTTAGGGCTGGCCTACTGATCTCAACGGGCCAGTCCCGGCCCGTCCCGGCAATCGTCCGGGCTAGCCGAAGGAGGACTGACTACGTGAGGATCACCCGGCCACTGATCGGCGCCGCCGTCGGTGCGGGAGCACTGGGCGCAACTTTGGCCCTGGGCCTGGGCATGGCCAGCGCGGCCACCGCAGGGCACCCGGCCAGCACGAAGTCGCATTCGGTCACCAGCTCACAGGCCTCAGCATCGCAGGCCACGAGTTCGGCGACCACCCAGCGCACCGCGGCTAGGCACACCTGCCCGAACCATGGCCACGGTGCCACCTCCGGCACGAGCATGCCTGCGGGCATGTAGCGGCGGCAGCCTGATCGCCGCAACCAGGCGCCTCCCGGGTGGGCCGGGCCCCCGTGGTCCCACCCGGGAGGCGCCGCCGGTTATCCGCCCGGCCAGGTGGGGAGCAGCGGCCCGGGCCGGCCAGCTCACGCCCGGGCGGTGATCCCGGCTCAAGTCTCGCAGCGGCTGCACCGCTAAGCCGGTTTCCGGTATAACGGTTGACGATGTATCGGTAACCGGAGTAGATTGCCCACCATGCGTCGCCCCGTACGGATGGCAGTGGTGCTGCTGGTGTCGGCCCTTGGTGTGCTAGGTCTCCTCTGGCTCGCCGCCCATTCGGCCATGAGCATGGCGGGTGGCTGTGGCGGCGGGTAGCGCCCGCCGCTCCTTCGCCCCGGCGGTCGCAGGACCGGTCACATCACCACCGTCCAGCTCGGCACCGGCCGCCGCGCCGCCGGCCGCCGATCTAGGATGCCGGGTATGAGCCCGGCTGGCGGTCACGCCCTGACCACCCTGGGCCGGTCGGCCGGCCCAGCCGCGCTGATCCTGTCCAGCCTCGCCGGTGGAGCCAAGCACGGATACGCACTGACCAAGGACATCGAGGCCTTCGCGGGCGTACGGCTGGCGCCGGGCACGCTGTATGAAGCGCTGAGCCGGCTGGAGGGCCAGGGCCTGATCGAGGCGCTCGACAGCGAGGACCGCCGCCGCCCCTACCGGCTGACCGCCGCCGGGGCGCTCGCCCTGCAGGCTCATCTGCGGGCGCAGCAGCGGCTTGCAGAACTCGGGCTGGACCGGCTGGACCGGCTGGCCGACAGCTGGGGCACCACATGACCGTCCCGGCCTCCGGTCCCGGCCACCCGGCCGGAGGCTTTCCCCGCGCCGCGGACGGCCCAGCCGGCACTCCTGCCCACCCACCTGGTTCAGCCCGCCGCGCCGAGCGGATGCTGCGCTGGTACCCAGCCAGCTGGCGGGCCCGGTACGGCGCGGAGTTCACCGAACTGCTCATCGCCGACCTTGCCGAACGGCCACGGGACCGGCGGCGGAGCGGGGACGTGGCCCGCAGCGGCCTGCTGGCCCGGCTCAGCGCCGCCGGGCTCACCGTCCATCCGCTCGACCCGTCCACCGCCGCCCGGGCCGGGCTGGCCACACTGGCCTGCGCCTGCGCGGTGTTCGTCACCTTCGCGGCCGCGATGTGGGCCCAGCTCGCGATCGGCTGGCAGTGGGCGCCGCCGGCCACCCGGGCGACCAGAGTGGCGATGGTCGTCATGTCGGGCGCGATGCTGCTGCTTGCAGTGCTCACCGCGCTGGCCGCCATCCCGGCAGGCTGGTCCGCGGTCCGGTCCAGCCGTCACGGGCAGGGCCGTGCCCTGCCCGGGCCTGCCCTGCTGACCGGCCTGGGAGTGGCCATCCTCGCCGCAGGCGGCCGTCACTTCGGGAACGGCTGGCCCGGCACCGGCGGACACTGGTGGCCGCATCAGGGGCTGGTCCCCGGCGGGGTCGCCGCCTTCGGCTGGGCCAGCACGCTCTCGGTGACCTCGTACTGGGCCCATCCAGCGGAGCTGGCCGCGTTCCCCGCTTCCGAGCTGGCCTGGATGGTGGTCAGCCCGCTGGCGATGGGCTGCCTGGTGACCGGCACCGTGCAACTCGTGCGGCGGATCGAGCTGTCAGCCCGGGCCATCCGTTTTGAATCATGGGTGGGGAGCGCGGCCGGCCTGGCCATGGCCGCATTCCTGGCCGGGGCACTGTGCTGGCTGACCGAGGGCGGATCCGGCCCGCGCGGGCTGTTCCACGCGGGCGTTATCGACGCCACCGGATTGGCGGTGATGGCGCTCGCCCTGGCCACCGCCTGGCAGGCCGGGCGGCTGGCGCGGCGGCCGGGCGGGACCGGGAACGGGCTCGCCGGTGGGTAGCCGCCGGCGGGTGTCCGCGGCCGGGCGGTGAGGCCGCGCGGCTGGACCCGCCGCCGGGTGCTGACCGCCGGGCTGGCCGGGGCCGCGGCGGCCGGGCTGGCCGGGGCAGGCACGCTGGAGCTGGTCGCCCGTGGCGTACTGCCGGGGCGGCAGGTACTGGACCGGCTGGACGGCGCCTGCTCGGTCGCCAGCCCGCCGCTGCGTTTCACTGCGCCTGGGCCGTCGGTGTCCGGCACGTTCTACTCCCGCGCACGCCGGCGGCCGGTCGCCTATACCATCGCCTGGCCGCCTAGCCGCCAGCCTGGCAGCGAGCTGCCGCTGATTGTGGCTCTGCACGCGTTCGGGGCCGACCACACCGTCGTGCTGACCGGGATGTCGATAGCGCAGGCCGTGGCGCTGCGCGTGGGCGGACGGCCGCTGCCACCGATGGCCATCGCCGCCGCCGACGGCGGGCCTGGCTACTGGAACCCGCATCCGGGCGACGACTCGATGGCCATGGTGATCGACGAGTTCATCCCGCTGTGCCAGCGGCATGGGCTGGGCAGTGGCCGGCACGCGATTGGCACCATGGGCATCTCCATGGGCGGGTATGGCGCACTGTTGCTGGCCGAGAAGTACCCGGCGCTGATCCGTGCGGTGGCGGCCATCGGCCCCGCGGTGTGGACCAGCTACCGGCAGGCCCGGGCAGTCAACCAGGGCGCGTACGCGTCGCCGGCGGCGTTTGCGGCCGCGGACGTGGTGACCCACGCCCAGGCGCTGGCGGGAGTGGCGGTCCGGGTGGCGTCCGGGCTGGGCGACCCGTTCCACCCCGGAGTGGTGGCGCTGACCCGGGCGCTGCCGCCGGGCGCGGTGGTGGATATCTCACCGGGCTGCCACAGTTCCCCGTTCTTCCTCGCGCAGGAGCCACCATCGCTGGCCTTTCTCGGCCGGCATCTCACCGGCGGCTGACCGGCGGAGCTAGCCTGCCCGGCCGGGCGGGTGCGGCAGCCGGTAGAGGGTGACCCCGCCCTGCCGGCGATCCAGCCGGAACCCGAGATCCCGCAAGTACGGCCCGGCCAGGATGGTCGGCCGCCAGACGATCGCCCAGCCGACCCCCATCCGGAGCGCATCTCGGCGGGCGGCAGGCAGTTGCCCGGGCGCGCAGGGATAGTCCTTCTCGGCGGCGACCAGGCAGCCGTAGAAGGGGTGGGCGCTGATCGCGAAGACGGTTGGCCGGGATACCCAGGAGGTGACCGACACCGCCCGCGGGTGACCGTCGGCAGTCGCCGTCACCAGTGCCTGCGGAGACACTTCCCGCCCGTAGAAGGCAACCCCGCCACGCAGGCCGAACGGGATGTCCACCACGATCGAGCCGGAATGGTCGGCGGTGATGGGCGCCACCACAGCGCCCGCCGAGGTCGGGATGGTCCTGATGCCGTGGTAGCCGGGGTAGCCGGCTTCCAGCGCGGCCAGGGCCAGGGCCAGGATGACCAGCGGCCGCGACCGGCGGGCCAGCCACTCCACCGCGGCGCCGGCCAGCAGGGCAGCCGGCAGCAGCCCGAGCAGCGCCAGCCGGTCGGCCTCCCGGAAGGCGGCCAGCCCGGGGATCCGGACGAACCAGGTATAGGGCAGCAGCGCGGACATGTGCTCGCCGTCCCAGTACACCGCCAGCGGCGTGTACCGGTGGCTGCCGATGATCAGGAACGGCCCGAGCGCGAGCGCCGCCGCCACCAGCCAGCCGATGGCCAGCAGCCAGGCGCTGCGGCGGCGCCGGCTCACCGCCAGCCCGAGCAGCGCCAGCACCGGCAGCACCACGCCGAAGGTGGGAATGCCCTCCCGCGGCTGGGAGAACTGGTAGATGTGGGCCAGCCCGCCCAGGCCGTAGTCGGCCAGCCGGGGCGACGGGGTGAACAACGTGGTGAGCGGGGCCCCGAACGCCATGTCCCAGGAGGCGAGCGTGTGCGCGCTGACGTCGGCGGATCCGCCCCGCAGCTGAGCTGCCATGGCGATGATCTGCGGGCTGGCCACCACCACCGCGGCCACCGCCGCGGCCGCGGCCAGCCCCAGATGTGCCAGCGAGCGCTGCCGCACCAGCCAGTCCACCAGCACGGCCAGCGCGACCAGCGCGGCGATGACCGCCGACTCCTGGTTGACGAGCGCGCCAGCGCCGATGACGACGCCCAGCACGATGGCGGTCAGCAGCCGGGGTCGCCGGCGAAGCCGGATGGCCGCCTCCAGTGCGAGTGGCAGGAACAGCGCGCCGGCCGCGATATTGATGTGGTACCAGTCCTGGTACAGCAGCATCGTGGCCAGGCCGTACAGGGCTCCGGCGGTGATCGCGCCAAGCTGGGTGGACAGCCACAGCCGGGCGGCCCGGTAGGCGGCGTAACAGCACAGGCCAGGGGCCAGGATGGTGAGCAGGTTGTAGGCGGCGCTCGGGCCGGCCAGCCAGGTGACCGGGGCCAGCACCGCTCCGGCCAGCGGCATCAGCGTGTCATAGCCCAGCTGGGTGCCCACTGGCGCGGCCATGTGACTGGTGAACCAGGGGTTGCCCAGGTGCGCGATCTGGTGGGCCACCCACCAGAACGACCAGACATAGCTGCTCTGATCGGTGGTGGCCGGGATCCGGCCCGCCAGATAACTGGGCCGTGGCCAGGAGGCCACCACTCCGGCCAGCAGATAGCAGGCCAGCAGGGTGAGGTGGAACAGGACTGGCCGGCCGCGGCGGGTGGGCCCCGCGCCGGGCGGGGCCGGGGAGCCACCGGCTGGCGCGGACTCACTGGCTGGCGCGGACTCACTGGCTGGCGCGGAGCCACTGGTCAGCGCAGAGTCAGTGGCGGGCGCCAGCTCATCGGTATCGGGCCCGCTCGCCCGCTTGTCCACGCTAGGGAGCCTAGGAACACCGAGCCGCCGCGCTGCCCGATCGGCGGTGGGCAGGTCAGGGGGCTTGCGGCAGCTTGACCGAGCCCAGCCGGACGGCTGGTGCGGACGGCGGCGGCACCATCGGACCGATGTCGCCGTCCGGCGCCTGGTCCAGGTCCACGATCACCGGCGCGTGGTCACTGGGCGCGGTGCCCTTGCGCGCCTGCCGGTCGACCCAGGCTGCGCGCACCCGGCTGGCCACCGGTGAGGTGGCCAGCACCAGGTCGATCCGCATCCCCAGATCCTGGTGGAACATCCCGGCCCGGTAATCCCAGTAGGTGAACACCCGCTCGGACGGCCAGCGGTCCCGCACCACGTCGTGCAGGCCGACTGCCTGCAGGCTGGCCAGCGCGGCCCGTTCCGGCCCGGTGACATGGGTCTGGCC
Organism: uncultured Actinomycetes bacterium; assembly: GCA_963837105.1. Taxonomy (GTDB): domain Bacteria; phylum Actinomycetota; class Actinomycetes; order Streptosporangiales; family Streptosporangiaceae; genus UBA9676. The sequence goes on from CAWIMG010000025.1 coordinate 45,053, forward strand.
GATATAGGCGGCCGGGTCGAAGACGTCGGCGTCGGTGGGCGCGATGTTCATGTCGCCGCACACCACCGCTGCTTCCGGCCCGGCCCCGACCATCTCGGTCAGGGCGGCCAGCCAGGCGAGCTTGTACTGGTAGTGATCCGAGCCCGGGGTCCGCCCGTTAGGCACGTAGACCGAGTGGATCCGGACTCCGCCGCAGGTTGCGGCGACCGCCCGGGCCTCCGGATCGGGGAACCCGGGCGCGCCAGGAATCCCGGCGACCACGTCGTCGAGCCCGGCCCGGGACAGGATGGCCACCCCGTTCCACTGCGCCTGGCCGTGCAGTGCCGCCTCATACCCGCGGTCGCTCAGTTCGGCGCCGAGCAGCTTCCCGAAGGCGCCGTCGGTGAGCTTGGTCTCCTGCAGGCACACGACATCGGGCTGGCGCTGGTCGAGCCATGGCAGCAGCCGGGGCACCCGCTGCTTGACTGAGTTCACGTTCCAGGTAGCAACCCGCACCGGGCCACAGTAACCGTGTCCGCCCGTGACCGGGGGCGCCGCGTGCCTTTCCCGGACGCGCCGCCGGTGGGACGCTAGATGGGATTCACCGGCGTCGCGGTCCGGGGGAGGAGCGGCATGGCAGGGCATCCGGGGACCGGGAACCCGGCATTACCAGCACCCGAGCCCGGCCCGGCCAGCGCCAGGGCGGCAGCGCCGGTTGCAGGCTCCCCGCCGCCGGCAGCGGATTCCCCATCCCCGCCGGCAGGCTCCGGCGGCCGGCCCAAGCTGCCGCGGAAGAAGATTGTCATCCCGGCGGTGCTGGCCGCCCTCGCTGTCCTGCTCGGGCTTGGGGCCTGGCTGCTCTACCCGGTCACGGCGCAGTTGCCTAGCCGCGGCTACACCACGATGGTCTTCAATGCGCCGTTCGGCATCGACGCCCTGAACTACCAGATCCATCAGGTACGTACCGACCTGGCGGAGATAAAGATCGCAGTTCTGTTCAACAGCAGCAAGACGGCCAGCGTGCCGCACCAGCTAGCCACGCTGTCGGTCTACCCACCGCTGGGCGACGCGTTCCACCCCTGCCCGCCTGCCTATTGCGGCCGCGGCCAGAACGCCACCTATGCCTGGTTCCAGACACTGACATTCCGGCCAGGTACGGGGCCGGGTGAACTGCCCGACACCACGGCGTCCGGGATATATGCCTTCCTCACCCTGTACGTCAGGGCACGTGACTTCGGCGTCACCTACAACGGTGTCAACGCATCGGCCGCGCTGCCCAAGCTCTACTACAACGCGCCGGGCTTCCCGAACCTGGTCACCCAGTACAGCATCGGCTCGGCGGATCTCTACGACTGGTCGTCGCTCCCGCCCGCTTACGCCAACGGCGCGAGAGCAGTCTGGCTGGAATCACCCAGTTCCGGCCTGATCACCCCGGTCACGGCGACCGGGGTTAATCACGCCAGCAGTGGCCGGATCACGACGCTGACGTTCATCGCCGGCGCTCTGCTCGGCCTGGCCGGCGGCGCACTGCTGTCCGCGGTCCAGGAAGCCCTGCACGCCAGGGACTGATGGCTGGCCCGCCGCGTCCGGTCGCCGCCGACCGCGGCGGCTACTCACCCGATCGGTGGCAGTGCCTCGACTTCCTGCTTGCTGATGTTGAGCCGGACGCCACCGTCAACCTCTTTCACCGCGCTCATCGGGATGGCGATCTCCTTGCGGCCCCACAGGTGCCCGTGCTCCAGCACCACATGGGTCGCGTGGTTGTCGGCTGGGTCGATGAGGAACCCGTGCACCCGCCCGATCTCACCATCGGTCGCGTACACGTGATCGCCCTGGCCGGTTTCGGCCTCGCCGACCGGGACGACCGCGTCCGTGACGGTCTTGAGCCGGTGCGGTACCCCCATCGGGACGCCCATGCCCGAGACCGAACCGCCGACCCCCATACTGCCGACATCGCCGTACCCCTGGACCGCCTCCGCCGCGCCATAGCCGCCCTGGTAGCTGTCGCCCTGGACGATCTGAATGTCCTCGGCCGCTTCCAGCCTGCCGAACTCGGCGAGGGTGCAGCGCAGCCGGACCCCGCCATCCACCGATTCGGCCATCCCGATCGGCACCAGCCGGCCGTCCTCCGGCCGGTTCTTCGGCTCTATGGCCAGGTGCGTGACCACGCCAGCGGCCGGATCGAAGATGATCCGGATCACCTCACCGCAGAAGCCGTCGGAGCAGTAGGCCTGGGCTCCGATCGTGAACTCTGTCTCCGCTGCCACTGCTGCTTCCCCTTCCGCTGGCGGCGGGCAGCCGGCCTGTCGCGATCGCGGCGGGCACGAGGCCACTGCAGTCACGGTGATCCGCACAACTGCCACTTGATCCAGACACACAGAGCGTAACCCGGCTGCCGTCACCTGGCCTGGCCTCCCCCGCAGCGGATGACTCGCTCCGGCCATGCGGACCACCGCGAGGCCATTGCCCGGGCTTGCGGATCGTCCTAGCCCTCGACGTGCAGCCGCAAATCCCAGAACGCCGCTATGAGCTTGGGTGCCGTCCATAGCGCGTTCAGGCCGCTCGGGTTGGGCAGCACCCAGATCCGGGCCGGCCCGACAAGCTCCTCCTGCGGCCCGACCTCCGCCCGCGGCCGGCCGTAGGCCGCCCGGTAGGCGGTGACCCCCAGCACCGCGAGCCAGGCGGGCCCCACCTGCTCAAGCTTGCCGGCCAGCAGGCGGGCGCCTGCGGTGAATTCCTCCGGCCGCAATTCATCAGCGCGGGCGGTGGCGCGCGCCACGATATTGGTGATACCGAGCCCGAGGCCGGGCAGTTGCTCCTGCTCGTCGGGGCGGAACACGCGCGGGGTGAAGCCGGAGCCGTGCAGTGCGGGCCAGAAGCGGTTCCCGGGCCGGGCGAAGTGGCACCCGGTGGCGGCCGAGTACAGGCCCGGGTTGATGCCGGCGAACAGCACGGCCAAGCCAGGCGCGATGACGTCGGGAATGGTCGTGCCCCGGGCCGCGGCCAGGTCGGCAGCCGCCGGGCGGGGCGCTGACCGGGGCGTGGGCACCCGCCCACCCTACGGGCGGGGCACCGGCCGGGCCGTGGCGCCGGCTCACCCCAGACGAACAGGCCAGTCCCGGTACCCGGCCCGCCGGCCCGGCTCACCATGCCAGCCAGCCACGGCCTGCCACCACCGGATTTCCCGGAGTACGCTGGACGCGACCGGACGGAAGGCGCCATGTACGAGCCGTACCCAACATCGGGGCAGATGCCGGAACCGCAGCGCATCCCGCCGCCGCGGTCAGTGCAGAACGCCGTCAAGCTCATGTACGCGGGCGCCGCGGTGGAAGTGATCGCCCTGGTCGTGGCACTGATCACGCGGAACAGCATCAAGTCGGCCCTGCTCAAGATTCACCCGAACTACACAGCGGCACAGTTGCACGCGGCGGTGACCGTGCAGACCATCTCGCTGGTCATCGGCGCGGCGGTAGCCACCGGCCTGTGGCTGTGGATGGCCTGGGCAAATGGCCGGGGGCGTAACTGGGCCCGGATCCTGTCCGCGGTCTTCTTCGGCATCAGCACCCTGGACCTGATCGTCACGGCCGCGGCCGTGCGCGCCCCGGGCAGTCTGATCGTCGGCTTCGTCATCTGGCTGATCGGCCTGGCCACGATCGTCCTGCTGTTCAACCGCGAGTCGAGCGCCTTCTTCCGGCAGCCGCCCGCCTTCCGCTAGCCAGTCATCCGCTAGCCAGTCATCCGCTAGCCGGGCAGGACGGCCAGCCGGAGCCGGGCCAGTCGGCCCGGGTCGGCGACGATGTCGATGGCGGTGATCTTCCGCGCGGGGCTGACGGTCAGCATCAGCACGGTCTGCAGCCGGCCACCGGGGGCGTGCACGATGCCGACGGTCCCGTCCACCAGGGCCAGCTGGGAATGCCCGGCCCGGGCCGAGGACAGCCGGGCGCCCCTGGCGACCAGTTCCGCCCCCCGCAGCACGGCAGGCCGCCCGGCCGGGACGGCGGCCGCGTCGGCGGTCAGCGTTACCTCCGAGTCGAGCAGCGCGACCAGGGCCGACAGGTCGCCGCCGCGGGTGGCGGCCAGGAACGCGGCCGCCACCTCACGCTGGCGGGCCAGGCCAGCCTGATCCGGGCTGGGCGCGCCGCGGACCCGGCGGCGGGCCCGGCTGGCCAGTTGCCGGGTCGCCGTCACCGAGCGCCCCAGCACGGCCGCCACGTCGGTGAACGGCATGGCAAACAGGTCGTGCAGCACGAAGGCCAGGCGTTCGGCGGGGGTCAGCGTGTCGAGCACTACCAGCAGGGCGAGCCCGACCGAGTCGGCGAGTACCGCCTGGTCGGCTGGATCGGCGGCCCGGCCGGCCAGGCTGGTCCCGCCGGAGCCAGCGGCCGGCCCGGCCCAGGCCGTCAGTTCCGCGTCCGGCGGCCAGGAGTCGCCGACCGGTTCCTCGTGGCGGCGGCGCCGCGAGCGGAGCATGTTGAGTGAAATCCGGGCCACGACCGTCGTCAGCCAGCCGCCCAGATTCTCCACCGCACGCGCGTCGGTGCCGGTCAGCCGCAGCCAGGTGTCCTGGACCGCGTCGTCGGCGTCGCTGACCGAGCCGAGCAGCCGGTACGCGACCGCGCGCAGGTGATCACGGTGCTCCTCGAAGACCGCTGCCAGCCAGTCACTCTCGCCCATCTGCCAGGTTCCTCACTCCCGGTGTCACCACCCTGACACCGGCAGCCCCGCGAACGTGACGCACGGCCCGCCGCAGCGGCAGGATGCGCGATTTACCGGACCCATACATGCTCATTATCTGCGCTTGATTTCGTCTTTCCCTGTTGCTGCCCAATGCGCCCCGCCAGGCCCTGGTCATGCAGGTTTCTGCATAAGCGCTGAGCTTGTTCAGAAGCGATTCTGAAACTTCCTCGCCAGCATTGCGTTGAATCTAATGGGCCGGGTCGGCACGGCCATCCGGATGTGCGGCGGTGAGACTGGGGATGGCGCAGGACATGGATGAGGCACCGGTCAGGGAGCGCGTCGGGAGCGGCCCGGCTCGTCCCGCCAGCCCCAGGTGGCTCACCCTGGCGCTGGCCGGGGTGATCGCGGCGGTGCTGGTCGCCGGCGGGATCGTGGGAGCCACCCGGTACATCACGAACTTCTGGCTCTACCGCGGCTTCGCGCCCCCCAGTGCCCCGCACAGCGTCGTGGTCCGCGGCCCGCGCGGGCCGCGGACGGTACGGGTGGTCCTGCCCACCGTGCAGACCATTACCGTGACCGGCCAGGCGATCGGCGGTTTCCACGACCCCGTTTACGTGGTGCTGCCACCCGGATATGCGTCGCATCCCCGCCAGCGTTACCCCGTCCTATATTTGCTGCACGGCTTCCCCGGCCAGCCCTGGGGGTTCCTGAACATCGGCCGGATAGCGACCACCGAGGCGGCGCTGGTCGCGGCCGGCCGGATGAAACCGATGATCCTGGTCATGCCGACCGGCACCCGGTCGTTCGTGGCCGACGAGGAATGGGCGAACGGCGTCCGGCCCGGAAACGGGTGGGAGACCTTCGTCGCGCAGGACCTGGTCACGGCCATCGACGCCCGTTACCGGACCATCGCCAGCCCGGCCGCACGTGGCCTGGCCGGGCTATCGGAAGGCGGCTACGGGGCGCTGAACATCGGGCTCCATCACCCGGGTGAGTTCGGCCTGCTGGAAAGCTGGTCCGGCTACATGCAGGCAGATCACATCGCGGCCGTCTTCGGCCGGAGCCAGTCGCGGCTGGCCTACAACAGCCCGGCGTCGTCGGTCACGTCGGTGGCCCCGCAACTGCTGGCCGGTCACACCTACATCTGGTTCTACATCGGCGCGCGGGATCCGCTGGCCCCGCAGAACAGCGCCTTCGCCGCCGAACTCACCGCCCTGGGCGTGCCGCACTACTTCTACGAGAAGCCCGGATCCCATAGCTGGCGGTTGTGGCGCAGCCAGATGGCACAGGCGCTCATCACGGCATCGGAGCACCTCCATGCTTAGGCAGCTGCGCGGTGGCGCGGCGCTGGCGCTCCGGGTGATCGCCCTGATCCTGGCGATCATCGTGGTGACGTCGCTGGCGACGGGCTGGCTGTACTGGCTGCGCGCGGGCGTGGCCGGCTGGCCGGGACCGCGGGTGGCGGACGCCCTCCCCCTGGACGAACTACCGGGCAGTGACGGCGTTCCGCTCGCCATTTACTTCACCGTCTTCGCTGTCGCGGGGGTGATGCTCGGCCTGGTGGCCAGGGCACTGCGGCTGAACCGGCTGACCGCCGGGCTGAGCCTGGCCGCCGGGACCGGGCTGTGGTTGCTGGCCGTGGACATGCTCTGCCTGTTCATCGTCCGCCAGGTGCCGGCCGGGGCAGCCCTGCAGGCGGCGGTGCGGCTGCAGCCGGTCTACCTAGCGGCCGCGCTGGCCGGGGCGGGCGGGGCGCTGCTGGGCCGGGACGCCCGCCCGGGCGGTGGCCTGACCCCCCGGCTGCTGGCGTCGCTGGTCGCCGCCGGCGGCCTGATCGACCTGCTCTCGGCGCTGGCCCCGCACTCCGGGCCCACCCTCGGGCTGCTGGCCGGGTTCGGCCCCTACGCGGTGTTCCCGGCCACCCACGTGCTGCTGGTCCCGGTCGGGGTGCTGCTGCTGATCACCTCCCGGGGGCTGCGCCGGCGCAGGCCGGCCTGGTGGCTGGCCGCCGGCCTGCTGAGCCTGTCGGTGCTGCTGCATCTGCTGCGCGGCCCGCATTACGCCGCCGCTGTGGTCACCGGCCTGGTGACGGTGGCCCTGATCGCCCGGCGCGACGATTACCCGTTCCGGGGCGACCCCGCGGCCCGGCCATCGGCGCCGCTGCGGCTGCTCGCGATATTCCTGTTCACCCTCGGTTACGGAATGGTGGCGCTCTGGGCCTACCAGACCGCTGCCGACCTCCCTTTCAGCGCGACGACCGCGCTGCTGGACACGTTGCGGGCGATGGGCGGGCAGCTGCCATCCGAAGCCGACTTCCTGCCCGGCGAGATCGCCGACTGGTTCCCGCTCTCGGTGATGTCGGTGATCGCGGTCGGCGTGATCTGGGCCGCCGCCGTCTGGGTGCGGCCCTGGCGGCAGCGCCTGTTCCCGGATCCACGGCACCGTGAGCAGGCAGCCGAGATCGTGCGCCGGTGGGGCAGCGACACGCTGGCGCCGTTCGCCCTGCGGTCGGACAAGGAATGGTTCGTCACCGGCCAGACGCTCATCGCGTACCGGGTGGTCCGCGGTGTCGCCCTGATCAGCGGTGACCCGGTCGGGCCGGCCGGAGCCGAAGAGCCAGCCCTGCGCAGTTTCCTGGCCTACGCGCAGGCCCGCGGCTGGCGTACCGCCGTCATGGGCTCCGCCGGCCGGCTGGTCCCCGGCTACCGGGAGCTGGGATTGCACCCGGTCTACCACGGTGACGAAGCGGTTGTCGGCACCGCTCAGTTCAGCCTGGACGGCCGCCCGATGCGGGCGGTCCGGCAGGCTGTGCACCGGCTGGAGCGGAAAGGTTTCCACGCCGAGGTGGTGATGGCGGGCAACGTGACTCCCGCGCTCCGGGCCGAACTGGCCGCGGTCGAGGACACCTGGCTGCACGGCAGGCCGCGGAAGGGCTTCTCGATGGAACTCGACAACCTGTTCCGGCTGGGCGGTGACGATGCGGCGTTCGTGGTGGGGCGGGATGGGCAGGGCCAGCTGTGCGGGTTCCTCCACCTCGCCGTCTGCCCGGCCAGCAGGTCCCTATCGCTGTCGACCATGCCACGGCGGCCGGATGCGCCCAACGGTTTCACCGCCTGGCTGATCGTGGCGGCGGTGCTGTGGGCGCGCGACCACGGGTTCGACGAACTGTCGCTCAACTTCTCGCCGTTCGCGGGTCTGCTCACCACCGAGCACGCGCTGCCGTCCCTGCAGCGGCTGCAGCGGCGGGCGCTGCTGCGCCTGAAGGGCGTGCTGGCCCTGCAACTGGACAACCTGCAGCGGTTCAACAGCCAGTTCAGCCCCTCCTGGCGGCCCCGCTACGTCGTTCTCCAGGCCTGGGCCGACCTGCCCAGGGTGCTGGTCGCCGCGATGGCCGCCGAGGGTTACCTGCCCTATGCCAGCCTGATCCGCGGCCGGGACTGGTCACCGGTACCGGCACTGCCCGTGCCCGCCCCGGCCCGCGATCCGCCCGCGATGGCCGCCGCTGGCGCCGGGCCGGCGCAGCTGCCCGCCTACCCCCACCGGTCATGAACCTGCTGCTGGGCCTGGCCCTGGCCCTGATCTCGACGGCAGCCCTCAGCTACGGCGCCTACCGCCAGCACTCGGCGTCCGGCACCCTGCCGGTGCTGTCCCTGCGCCATCCGGTCAGGTCACTGGCCTCGCTCTTCACCAGCTGGCGATGGCTGGCCGGGTTCCTCATCGGGATCAGCGGCTGGGCCCTGTACATCGCCGCGCTGAAGTTCGCGCCGCTCTCACTCGTGCAGGCCACCTCGGCGGGCGGGGTCGGGCTGCTCGCCCTGCTGGTCCGGCTCGGTGGCACCACCCTGGCCAGGCAGGAACGGGTGGCGGTGGCCGTATCCGTGGCTGGCCTGCTGCTGCTCGGCCTGTCCCTGCCCGCCGGTGCGGCCCCGGCCGCCTCGCTGACCTGGCAGGCGCCGCTGGAATGGGTACTGGCCTCCATGCTGCTGGCCGGGGTGGCCGCGATTCCGGCCGCGAGGGTGCTCCGGCCCGGGGCGGGGCTCGCGGCCGCGGCCGGCCTGCTCTATTCGGCGGGTGATGTGGCCACCAAGGCAGCGGTCGATGGCACCCACCCGGTGCTGCTGTTCTGGGGACTGCTGCTGGCCTGCCACGGGCTCGCCTTCGCCTGCCTGCAGCTCTCCTTCCAGCGTGGCACCGCGCTGGCCACCGCGGGCGTGTCCACCCTGCTGACCAACGTGCTGCCGATTCTGGCCGGCCTCACCGTCTTCGCCGAGCACATGCCCGGTGGCCTGGCGGGGGCCCTGCGGGCGGCCGGCCTCGCCGGCGCGGTGCTGGGCGGCACCCTGCTCGCCGCCACCAGCCGCGACGAGTCACCGGTCCCGGTGGGCCAGGCCCAGGCGGTGACGAGCCGGCCCGGCAGCGGGTGACCAACGGCCGGGGCAGATGCGGCCATTGGTACTGGCGGCCGCCGGGCGGGTACCAGGCACAGTAGGGGTGAGGAGGGCTGGCCGCGGATCCGCGGCAGCGGCGTCCTGGCCTGGCAACGGATATGGCGATGAACTGGACGAAGCAGAAGACCGCCATCGTGGTGGCAGCGGTCGTGGTGCTGGCCGGCCTGGCCGCGGGTGCGCTGCTGCTCCTGCGCGGCAGCGGGCAGGCCCCGGTGGCATCGGGGCATTCGCCGACCGCCAGCCCCACGCAGCTGCGGTCGCCGTTCACCGGCGAGCCGGTCCGCTCGCTGAACCGGGTGCTCGCGGTGAAGATCGACAACATCGTGTACGCGCGCCCGCAGACCGGGCTCACCCACGCTGACATCGTCTACGTGCTCCCGGTCGAAGGCGGGCTGAGCCGGTTCATGGCGATCTTCTCGTCGGACTACCCGCGGGTGATCGGCCCGGTGCGCAGCGCGCGCGAGGATGACCTGCAGCTGCTGCGCCAGTTCGGCCGGCCCGCGTTCGCCTACTCGGGCGCGACGGCCGCGCTGCTCCCCTACATTCACCAGACCGCCCGCATCGTGGACCTGTACGACGGCATAGCGAGCGGGTACTACCGGGACAACAGCCGGATCGCGCCCTACAACCTGTACGCCCACACCCGGCAGCTGCTCAGGCAGGCGCCGCATGCCAGCCTGGCGCATGACATTGGGTTCCGGTTCGGGCCGCCGCCGCCCGGCGGCACGCCCACCCACTCGGCGTCGGTGTCCTACCCGGCCGCTTCGTTCAAGTTCACCTGGTCGCCGGCCCGGGCGCGGTGGCTGGTGTCGATGGATGGCAGCCCGGCGATGACCACCGACGGCGGGCGGCTGGCCCCGGCCACCGTGGTGATCCAGCACACGGTGGTGCGCACCTCCCGGTTCCTCGAGTACGGCCAGCCCCCGCCCTATGCGGAGAGCGTCGGGTCCGGCACGGCACTGGTGCTGCGCGACGGTAAGGCATGGACCACCCACTGGTCCCGGCCGCGGGCGAACGGCGGCACCACCTTCACCACCGCCTCCGGCCAGCGGATGACCTTCGCCCAGGGCCAGGTCTGGATCGTGCTCGCCTACTAGGGTTCCCAGGATCGGCCCAGGCCGGCTGCGGCGGTCGCGGGTGCGAACCGTTTGGTGACCAAAGTCCCGGTCTTTGTGCCTTAGCAGGCCGGGCGGCGGCGCGGCAGGCTGGGAACGGTGGCGCGGCCGCCCGCCTTCCTTCCGGCCGATGGAGGTCGTGATGAAACTGATCCGCCCCGGCCAGCCGGGCGCCCTGCTCGCGCTGGCTGTGGCCATGACGGGAATGGCCGCATGCGGGCACCACCCGGCACCGGCCGGGGCCACGTCCCCGCCGCCGGCGACCCGGACCGTCACCACCACCCCGGCGCCGCGGTCATCGTCGCCCGCCGCGACAGTGATCTCCGCCCGGGTCAGCTACCCATGGCACTGGCCCAACGACGTGAGCCGGCCAGGCCTCGTCGCCCACCCCATCCAGGTGCCGCCGGTTCCCGTGCTGGTCGCCATCAGCGCCGGTCAGCACCCGCGTGATCTGGGCGGACTGCCCTACAACCGGCTGTCCTTCACCTTCACGCACGCCTTTCCCAGCTACCAGTTCCGCTACGTCAGCTCGCTGGTGAGCAACCCGAGCGGCAGCACCGTGCCGCTCAGCGGCAAAGGCGTGCTGGAAGTGACGTTCCGCCAGGCGCAGGCGCACTCGGCGACCGGCCGCTCGTCCGTGGTCACCCAGCCGCCCGCGGATCTCAGCTTCACCCGGATGGTCGCCTGGGCCCGGGGCAGCGACTTCGAAGGCGTGCTCAGCTATGGCATCGGCGTCACCTGGCCGGCCGCGAACGCCAACCCGCAACCGCGGGTCCGGGCGGTCGAGGTCGAGAAGGTCAGTGCCAGCGGCCAGCACCTGTACGTGGTGGCCATCGACATAGCCGCTGGGTAGCCGTCTACCCGCCGGGCACCCGCGGCCTGGCAGCGCTAGCCCCCGGCCGCTTGTCGGTGCCCGGATCTACGGTGGGTGCGTACCGGAACTCCGCCCGGGTAAGGGGACTCCATGACCACGCTCGAGAACCGGCCGAACACCGCACTCCTGGTCATCGACGTGCAGAACGGCGTCGTCGCGGGAAATCACGAGCGCGACGCGGTGGTGGCGAACATCGGCAGCCTGGTCGGCAAGGCGCGGCAGGAGCATGTTCCCGTCGTCTGGGTCCAGCACTCCGACGAGGGGCTGCCGCGCGGCAGCGACGAATGGCAGATCGTCCCCGAGCTGGCCCCCGCCGACGCCGAGCCGCTGGTCGAGAAGAACTACGGCGACTCGTTCGAGGACACCACGCTGGAGACCGTGCTGACGGGCCTCGGCGTCGGGCGGCTGGTCGTCGCCGGCGCGCAGACCGACGCCTGCATCCGGTCCACGCTGCACGGCGCGTTCGCCCGAGGCTACGACGCGACGCTGGTCAGCGACGCGCACACGACCGAGGATCAGACGCCCTGGGGCGCGCCGCCGCCGGACAAGGTCATCGCGCACACCAACCTGTACTGGACCTACCAGACGGCGCCGGGACGGACGGCCGGGACGGTCACCACGGCCGAGGTGGACTTCAGCGGCCCGTCCTGATGGCCCCGTCAGCGCCGGCCCAGCCTGCGCTCTCCACCGGCGCCCGGCTGATACGTCAGGCCATAGTGCTTGAAGACGGCCTCTTCGTCAGCCGCTATCAGCTCGCCATCGGTATCGATCGATGGCGCATCCCGGACGAGTTTCCGGCCGTAGGCGACTTTGAGGTAGCCCGGGCCCACCGTCGCCCGGTCAAGCGGCACGAACACCAGTTTGCGATGGCCCGGCATTCCGACCGTGACCGTGCCGAACGACGCCAGGTCGGTACCGGTGTCGAAGTAGATGCCCTCAAGCTGCCCGATCTTGCGGCCCTCGGGGTTGACCACGTCGTGGCCGTGCCAGTCCCGGATGTTCTCCGCCTCGAACATGCCAGCCATCCTTCCAGCAGCGCCGCCGCCTTCTGTGCAGAGTCTGCCCGGATACCAGCGGCAGACACACCCGGCGGTCCGCCGGTTGCGCGGCCGCCACCGGGGTTCAGGTCCGGCCCGCGCGGGAAGGCCAGCTAGCAGCGGAGGAGGCAGAGCCACATGCGCTCATCGACCCGGATCATACGTGCGGTGCTGCTGGCGGCCGCGGCCACGATCCTGGCCGCTGCTGCTTTCCAGCTACGCGAGAAACACCAGGAAGCCGACCTGGCGGTGCAGAACATCCACGATCAACTGGACGCCCTGGACCCGGTTACCCGGGCCGCGGTCGTGACCAGGCTCACCTCGGAGGAAGTGAAAAAGGTCCACGACCGCCGCCACTGACCGCGCCTATGGCGCATCCGGTGGATGCCCATCGGTTCTCAGCTTGCGCGTGGCGGCAAGGATGCTCTTCTGCAGGTCGTTGAGCTGATATTCGCTCTCGTCGCCGTGTGCGGGCCGGGGCTGGCTGGTTCCGGTGCGGGCGGGCCTGGCCGCCGCCTGCCGCACGAGGGCATCCCGGGCCGGGGCCGGGCGTGGAGCCGTGCGGGTCAGCAACTCCCCCAGATCGCTGGCCTGGGCCACCCGCAAACCGGGGTAGTGCGGGCCCAGTCCCCGCCTGGCCCGCCTCCCTCCGGCCTGGGCTCCTCCGGCCTGGCGCGCAGGCAGGGCCGAGGGGCAGAAGCGGGCCAGGATGGTCTTGATGACCGAGGTGTGATCGAACACGGTGTGCGAAACGGTGCGCGGTTCGATCCACGGCGAGACGATGATCGCTGGCACGCGGACGCCGTAGCTGCCGAACATCTCCGGCTCATCGTCGGTGGCTTGCGGCGGCGGTACGTGATCGTAGAAGCCGCCGTGCTCGTCATAGATGACGACCAGCAGTGAGCGGTCCCACTGCGGGCTCGCGGCCAGTGCTTCGTAGACGGCGAGGACCAGTTCCTGGCCGTCCTTGACGTCGGCCGGCGGGTGGTCATCGTTGACGGGGAAGCCGAGCGGGTTGAAGTTCGTGAACGCCGGGTCGATCCACGACACCGACCGCAGCGTCCCGGCGGCGGCGTCCTCGAGGAAGCTGGGGATCTTCGGGTTGACGGTGATGTCCAGCCTTGTCTGCCACGGCAGGCCGGTCTTGCTGAAGTAGCCGAACCGCTGGTGGTGCCCCAGCCGGTACTGCACGTCGGCGAGCCGCAGCGTCCCGGGGTCGAAGGAATACCAGCGCCAGGAGACGTGGTGGGCGTCCAGGTGCCGGACGAAAGAGGGCTGGTGGTACAGCGGCGGCACATACGGCGGCCGGTCATCCCGGCTGCCCGCGGCCGCGCCGGTCAGCGCATACAGGCGGTTGGGCAGGGTGGCACCCGCTACCGAGCTGAACCAGCGGTCACAGACCGCGAACTCCTGCGCCAGATGGTCGTAGACCGGCAGGTTGACGCCGTCGTAGTAGCCCATCACGCAGCCCGGGTCGCCGCCCTCCACCCCCCGCGCGGCCAGGGTCGCGGCCGCGCTGGCCACGAAACCGCTCATGGTGCCGCCGGCGATCTGCTGGTCGATCGCCCCGGCGGAATGATCAGGGTCGAGGTCCAGCGCCGTCGAGGGGAGGTGGTGCACCGGGTAAGCCCGCTCCTGGTACTGGTTGGCCAGGCCCGGCCGCAGGCCGTCGATTTCCGGGCGCCTGCCGGTGAGGGACAGGTAGCCGAGCATGTGGTCGAAGGACCGGTTTTCCAGCATCACGACCACGATGTGGTCGACCTTCGCCAGGTTGGCCGTACCAGCCGGTTCGCTCCCGGTCATGTCAACCGCCCTTCAGCGCCAGCGGGTCCCCTCAGGCCGGACCGCAGGATGTCGATGCTGAGCAGCAGGATCCAGGCCGGGAACAGCAGTTCCACCCAGGGTGTCAGGCCCACGCTGACCAGCAAGACGAGGGCGACGGCGAACCCGGCCAGGCCTATCCAGCGCGGGATCACCCGCGTGCGCAGCGTGATGGTAGCCGCGCTCATGGTGAACACCGCGGCCATCCGCATCGCGTACACGTGCAGCAGCAGCCCGGTGACCTGGCGGCCGACGGCGAGGGTGGCTGGGTTGGCGGCCACATCGGGCCGCACGGTCATGTCCGCGATCAGCCCGCCGGCGAAGGCGGCCGCCACGAACAGCATCCCGACGAAGAGCAGGCCGCTGCCCAGGAACACCGACGCGAAGAAGCGGTCCTCCCGCTGCCCTATCCGGTCCCGCACCACCCCGATGAACCACAGGAAGGCGATGCCGGCGAACGGCACCAGATTGAGCGCGACGGCGATGGTGCTGCGGCGCGGCGACTGGGTCAGCCACGACCCGACCGCAGCGGGGTTGGCAGGGGAGGAGATCGTGATGAGGGTCAGGGACAGGCCGAGCAGCAGCGAGAAGGCGATCCCGGCCAGGGCCGCCGCCCGCGGCGTCCGCAGGCTGGTGCCGGTGAGCGGTTCCGGGTAAGCCATGTCGTGACCCCTCCTCGGTCCAGGCGCCCAGCGCGAACTGTCAGTAGGCGCGGGCGAAGATCACCCGCTTGCCGTAGGCGGACGCCTTGCCGCAGCGTACGCACATGCCCTGCTCGGGGTCGCCCGCCAGCGGGATGCAGCGGGGGGTGGCCGTGGTTTCCGCCTTGATCTCGTCCTCACAGGCCTGCTCACCACAGTGCAGTGCCAGCGCCCAGCCGGCTGCCACGGCGGCGGTGAACTCCGGCCAGGTGTTGACAACGGCCGTGTGGCCGTCGCGGAAATCGGCGGCCCGCCGCGCCAGCATCGCCTGGAACGCGGCCAGTTCGGCCACCAGCTGGCCGGGCGCGGCGGCGAGCGGGATTGCCTGCTTGGCCGCGCCCGGCTGCGGGTAACTCAGGCGGCGGGACATCAGCGCGGTGCCGGCGGCCAGGTCCCGCGGGCCAAGCTCGAGCCGGATCGGCACGCCACGCATCTCCCAGTCGTTGAACTTGAAGCCGGGCGAAAGTTGCGGCCGGTCGTCCAGGTGCGTGCGGATGCCCGCGCGCTGCAGCGCCGCGGCCAGTTCCGCGGCCGCGGGCACGGTCGTCCCGGCTTGGTCCCCGCGCCCGATGGGGACGATCACCACCTGGTAGGGGGCCAGGTCCGGCGGCAGCACGAGTCCCTTGTCATCACCATGGGTCATGATCACGGCGCCGATCATCCTGGTGGTCATGCCCCAGGAGGTGGTGTGGCACAGCTCGGCCGTGCCGCTCTCGGCGGTGTAGGTGATCCCGAAGGCTGCCGCGAAGTTGGTCCCCATGTAGTGCGAGGTGCCCGCCTGCAGGGCGCGCCCGTCCCGCATCATGGCCTCGATCGTGAACGTTCGTTCGGCCCCGGCGAACCGTTCGCTTGGCGTCTTCTCCCCGGGCACACTGGCCAGCGCCGCGGTCCCCACCGCCAGATCCTGATAGAAGCCCAGCGCCAGCATCGTCTCGGCGATCGCGTCAGCCGCGGTGGCGTGCGCCGTGTGGCCTTCCTGCCAGAGGAACTCGCTGGTGCGCAGGAACATCCGCGGCCGCATCTCCCACCGGAGCACGTTGGCCCACTGGTTCAGCAGCATCGGCAGGTCCCGGTGCGAACTGATCCACTTGGCCATCATCTCCCCGATGATCGTTTCCGACGTCGGCCGGATGACCAGTGGCTCCTCCAGTTCCTTTCCGCCCGCGTGGGTGACCGTGAAGACCTCGGGCGCGAATCCCTCCACATGCTCGGCCTCGCGCTGCAGGTAGCTCTGCGGGATGAGCAGCGGGAAGTACGCGTTCTGGTGCCCGGTGGCCTTGATCCGCCCGTCCAGGTCAGCCTGCAGCAACTCCCAGATCCGGTACCCGTACGGCCTGATCACCATGCTGCCGCGGGCCGGTCCCCGGTCCGCCAGCCCGGCGCGGAAGACCACGTCGTTGTACCAGGCCGGGAAGTCTTCGCTCTGCGGGGTAACGCCGCGCTCATCACCTGCCATGATCTTCAGATTACCGAGTTGACCGCCGGTGCGGCGGTGCCCGCGGGCGAGCCAGATGGGTGGCCAGCGCGATCTCACCCCCGCTGGGTGATTCGGCTGGTGAGGCCCGGGTCTTACCGTCATCTTCCGGCCCAGGTGTTCCGGCTGCGCGATTGCACCTGGATGCGGGATGCCACCTGGCCATCGTGGCGGCAGAACGGCGGGCGCCGCGGGCTCATGGTGCATGCACACCCGGTGAACACGACGAGGAAGACGAGCTATGAGCCAGCCCTTTCGCGGTGTCATCAACATCGATATCAAGCAGTCGACACCCGACTGGGGACCGTACACCGAGCCCAGGGCGCCAGAAGGCGCCCCTAACGTGCTGTACATCGTCCTGGACGATGTGGGCTTCGGGGCAATGGAGCCCTACGGCGGCCCGATCCGGACGCCGAACTTCCAGCGGATCGCCGACCGTGGGCTGACGTACGCGAACTTCCACACCACCGCGCTCTGCTCGCCCACCCGGTCGTGCCTGATGACCGGCCGGAATCACACCACCAACGCGATGGTGGGGATCACCGAGATCGCCGATGGCTTCCCCAACGCCAACGGGCACATCCCGTTCGAGTGCGCGAACATCGCCGAGGTGCTGAGCCAGCACGGGTGGAACACCTATCACCTGGGTAAATGGCATCTGACCGCCGAGGATGAGATGAATCTGGCGGCATCGAAACGCCAGTGGCCGCTGGGCCGCGGATTCGAGCGGTACTACGGCTTCCTCGGCGGGGAGACCAACCAGTGGTATCCCGACCTGATCTATGACAACCACCCGGTGGCGCCCCCGAAGACTCCGCAGGATGGGTACCACCTCTCGACCGATCTGGTCGACAAGGCCATCGAATTCATTCAGGACGGGCAGGCCATCGCCCCCGACAAGCCGTTCTTCATGTATTTCTGCCCTGGTGCCGGGCACGCGCCGCATCACATCTTCCGGGAGTGGGCCGATCGGTACCGCGGCCAGTTCGACATGGGCTACGAGGCGATCCGGGAAGCCATCCTCGCCCGCCAGAAGGCCATGGGGATCCTGCCCGACAGCACCGAACTGTCCCCGATCAACCCCTACGTCGGGGAGACCGGCCCCGGCGGCCAGGGCTGGCCAGAACTCGACACTGTCCGGCCGTGGGACTCGCTGTCGGCTGATGAGCAGCGGCTGTTCGCACGGATGGCGGAGGTGTACGCCGGGTTCGTGAGCCATGCCGACCACGAGATCGGGCGGCTGCTCGACTACCTGGAGACGACCGGCCAGCTCGACAACACGATCGTGATCGTGGTCTCCGACAACGGCGCGTCCGGCGAAGGCGGCCCCAATGGGTCGGTTAACGAGAACAAGTTCTTCAACGGCGTGCCCGACTCGGTCGAGGACAACCTTCAGTATCTGGACGACCTGGGGAGCACGCGGACCTACAACCACTACCCGACCGGGTGGGCGTGGGCGTTCAACACCCCGTTCAAGATGTGGAAGCGGTACGGGAACCTGCGCGGCGGCACGGCGGACCCGCTGATCGTCTCCTGGCCCGCCGGCATCGCGGCACGCGGGGGCGTCCGCCCGCAGTACTGTCATGCGACCGACATCGTGCCGACTCTGTATGAGGTGCTCGGCATCGACCTTCCCGACGTCGTGAACGGCTACACGCAAAAGCCGCTGGAGGGCGTCAGCTTCGCCGCTAGCTTGGACGACGCTGACGCGGATACCGGCAAGCACACGCAGTTCTATTCGATGCTCGGCACCCGGGCCCTGTGGCATCAGGGCTGGAAGGCGGCCAGCCTGGGCCCGGCGGCACCCAGCGCGTGGGGCCAGTTCTCCAGTCAGCGATGGGAGCTGTTCCACACCGACGCCGACCCCAGCGAGTGCCACGACCTGGCCGGGCAGGAGCCTGAGCGGCTGCGTGAGCTCATCGACTTGTGGTGGGCCGAGGCCGGCAAGTACCAGGCGCTGCCGCTGGAAACCCGCAATGCCGTCGAGGCCCTGACCACTCCCCGGCCGGAGCTGTCCAAGCCCCGGAACCGGTACATCTACTACCCCGGCGGCGCCGAAGTGCCCGAATCACAGACGCCGAACATCCGCGGCCGGTCCTACACGATCGCCGCGGAGGTGACCATCGACTCGGCGGACGCGGCCGGGGTGCTGTTCTCCCAGGGCTCCCGGTTCGGCGGCCACTCCCTGTACGTCAAGGACGGCAGGCTGGTGTACGCCTACAACTTCATCGGGGAATCCGTGCAGGTCGTGCAGTCCGACCGGGCGGTCCCCACCGGCCACGTCGTGCTGTCGGCGTCGTTCGAGCGCGAAGGCGACAGCATGCCCCCGCAAGGCACGCTGACCTTGCACATCCGGGACCAGCCGGCCGGATCAGGCAGGATCATGACCCAGCCGGGGAAGTTCGGGCTGGGGGGCGGGGGCCTGATCGTCGGCCACTCCGGGGCCGCACCGGTCACCGACGACTACCCCGGGCAGCGGCCCTGGGCATTCACCGGCGGCACCATCAAACGCGTCGCGATCGACGTCAGCGGGCAGCCGTTCGTGGACCTGGCCAGGGAGGCCGCAGCCGCCTTCGCCCGCCAGTAACCAGCCGCGCATGAGGCATCCGGCCGGACCGGCCTCGCTGACCGGCCGGGCCGGACGCGGGCCGGTCCGCTAGCCGGAAGGAGGCCCGGGTTGGAGGTCTTTCGCTTCGAGCGTGCGGGGAAGGTCATCACCAGCCACGGCAGCTCAGGTCTGCGCGGAACCCGCATCGCGGCGGGTCACGGGGAAATGGTGGTCACCTGCCTTGCCGTCGAGCCGGGCGGCGTCATCGGCACGCATCCGGCCACGGCAGCCCAGCTATTCATGGTCACCGCGGGCGAGGGCTGGGTGGCAGGCCAGGACGGCAGGCGGGCAACCGTGGCGCACAGCCGTTGGGCGGCCAATACTCGTCAGGTGGATCTTTGGGACGTGCTCGGCGAGGTGCTGAGCTGGTTCGCCGACCTGCTGGCCCCGCTCAGTGAGCACCTGGTCCACCGGCGGGCCGGTCATGCCTTCGCCAGTGGCCCGGTTAGCGTGCCGATGAGGCGTTGAATGTTCCGCACGGAGTGTCCGGTTGGCCGCTGCGGCTTCGACGTACGGGTGGCAGGCGCCAGCGGGGTGCCTCCGAGGAAAGGGCATCGCGGTGAAGTACATGATCTTGACCTTCGCCTCCCAGCGGGACTACCAGGAGATGGCAGGCCAGCCGTCCTCGCAGCGGGCGTGGACCCAGGAGGACTACGCAGCGCTGGGTGCGTTCATGCACGGCTTCAACCAGGAGCTCGCCGATTCTGGGGAGCTGGTTGAGACCAGGGGGCTCAGTGCTCCCGTGCACACCCGGCGGGTGCAGCTCAAGCAGGGCGTCCCGGTGGTCACCGACGGCCCCTACGCCGAGGCCGAGGAGGTGCTGGCCGGTTACTGGGTCGTCGAGTGCGGCAGCTTCGACCGGGCGGCCGAGATCGCCTCCCGGCTGGCCAGCTGCCCGGGTCCTGAGCACGTGCGGGCCCGCGCCTATGCCGACGTACGGCCGATCGACGAGCACCAGCCCGACTTCGAGGGCTAGGCCGGAGGACGACAGCACGTGGCCGCCGCCGAAACCGAGGACCTGCTGCGCCGGCTGGCGCCGCAGGTCCTCGGCGCGGTAGTGCGCCGCTACGGCAACTTCGATCTGGCCGAAGACGCCACCCAGGAGGCGCTGCTCGCCGCCGCGGTGCGGTGGCCGCGGGACGGGTTGCCGGACAGCCCCAAGGGCTGGCTGATTGCCGTGGCGGCGCGCCGGCTGACCGACCTGCTGCGGGCAGACCAGGCCCGCAGGCACCGCGAGCACACAGTCGCCCAGTGGGCCATGGCGGAGATCGGCCCACCGCCGGCCGGGGAACGTAACCCGGCCGACAGGGACGACACCCTGGTGTTGTTCTTTATGTGCTGCCACCCATCGCTGCCGGTGGCGTCCCAGATCGCGCTTACGTTGCGGGCCGTCGGCGGTCTGAGCACCGCCGAGATCGCCCGCGCCCTGCTCACGTCTGAGGACACGGTGACCCGCCGGATCACCCGGGCGAAGCGGTCGATCAAAGACAGCGGCGTCCCATTCGCACTGCCGCCCCCAGCCCAGCTGCCCGGCCGGCTAGGTGCTGTGCTGCGGGTGCTGTACCTGATCTTCAACGAGGGGTATGCGGCGACGTCAGGGACCGAGCTGTTGCGGCTGGAACTCGCCGAGGAAGCCATCCGCCTGGGCCGGGCGCTGCATGAGGCCCTGCCAGAGGACGGCGAAGTGACCGGCCTGCTGGCCCTGATGCTCCTGACGCACGCCCGCCATCGTGCCCGCACGGCCGGCGACGGCTCCCTCATCCCCATGGCCGAGCAAGACAGAAGCCGGTGGGACCGGGCCGCCATCAACGAAGGGATCGCGCTCATCACTACCGCCCTCCCCCGCGGCCCGACCGGGCCCTACCAGCTGCAAGCCGCGATCGCCGCCGTCCACGACGAAGCGCCGAGCACCGATACCACCGACTGGGCGCAGATCGCCGCTCTCTACGGCGTCCTTCTGCGTCTGGACGAGAATCCCGTCGTCGCGCTCAACCACGCCGTCGCCGTCGCCATGGCCACCGGCCCCGACGCCGGCCTCGAACTGCTCAACCGGCTCGACAGCGACCCCCGCATCAACGCCGACCGGCGCTACCACGCGGTCCGTGCCCATCTCCTGGAGAAGAAGGGCAACCGCCAGGCGGCGCTCGGCGCCTACCAGGAAGCCGCCCGCCGGGCCACCAACCTGCAACAGCAGCGCTACCTCAACCGCCAGATCGCCCGCCTGCAGGACAGCAACCGGCCGGGCCATGCGCCCCCGCTGGCCTAGCCGAAAGTTCTCTGTACAGACTGATTTGTTATGCTAACCTATTGCCCATGACAACTGAGGCTGCCTACCCGGGGGACGACCCGGACCGGCTGCTGTCGAACACGCGTGAACTCGCGCAGCGAGTGCGCAAGGACCAGCGCGCGACCTGGTTCCCCCTGCTGGTCTTCGCGGTATTGACCTTCGCCTCCATACCCGTCCGGCGCTACAGCGGCCACCACCTGGACTGCCTGGCCGTGCCGCCCGGCGGCAGAGTCTGCACGGTCTACTCCGACGCGGAGTTCGTCTACTGGCCGATCGCCCTGGTGCTGGCCTACGTGGCGATCGCGGCCTTCTACATCCGCCGGTCCCGGTCACGGGGCATCGGGACACGTGTGCGGCCGTACGCCATCGCCGGGATCATCATCGCGGTGGTGCTGACCGGTGTAGCGCTCTGGGAATTGCTCAACCCCCCAGTTGACCCGACGGGACTGAACGGTCTGGCTTACCGGCTGGCCAACCCGGGGGCCGCGATCGGTCTCGCGCTGCTCGTGCTGGCCTGGGCGGAGCGTAACCGGGCCCTGCTCCTGCTGACCCTCGTTTACCTGGCGGCCGTGCTCATGCCCATCACCATCGGCTGGGTCCAGCCCGCCGCCTCGTGGTACGCCTATCCGGCCGTCCTCCAGGGCAGCGTGCTGCTGCTCGGCGGCATCGGCTTCGCCCTGGCCCAGCGGCCACTGCGGTCAGCCGCATCATGACCGGCCATCCCGCCAGCGGGCTGGACGACACCGTCCACCAGCGGGTCCGGCTCGGCATCCTCACCATCGCGCACGAGGCACGGCAGGTCGAGTTCACCTACCTGCGCAACAACCTGGAGGTGACCGCGGGAAACCTCTCCCAGCACCTCGGTGTGCTGGAAAGCGCTGGGCTCATCACCATTGAGAAGGGCTACGCCGGGAAACGCGCCCGCACCTGGGTCACCCTCACCAAAGCAGGCCAGACCGCCCTCGCCGAGGAGATCGCCCAGCTCAAGCTCCTGATCAGCCAGATCGAACAAACCGGCACGGCACCGGGCTAGGCGCACCTGACCAGGACGGGCCGAACATGGCGGCCGCGGCAGCCGGGCCGGTCAGAAGATCGCTAACACCCTTCGGCCAGTGCTCAGCGGTGCGGACCCTGGGGCGCCGCCGGCTTCTCCCATACCGAGACATGCGAGCGGCTGTCGGTAGTGAAAGGCCCCCGGTTCCAGTCGGCCCAGCGGTCACGCAAACGGAGCCCGGCGAGCTGCGCCATCAGATCAAGCTCGGACGGCCACACGTACCGGAATGGGATCGTCCGGTATTCCCCTCGCCCCTCTGTGAATTCGGCGTAATGGCCGCGGTACCGCTGGGTGGCGTGGTCAAAGCTGTAGCTGACGATCCGCCCCGGACCTGCCCGGTATGCCAGGATGTCCTGCCCGGGTGGCAGATAGCGCAGATTCGGGATGGCAGTCTCAATCACGAAGCAGCCACCGGGGGCGAGATGCCCAGCGGCGTTGCGGAAGCAGGCGACCTGCGCTTGCTGTGTGGTGAGGTTGTTGATCGTGTTGTACACCAGGTAGGCGACCGTGAAGCTGCCGTCCACCCTGGTCGTGGCCATGTCACCAATGGTCACGTCGATTGCCTCACCACCCGGCTTGCTGCGGAGCCTTGCCGCCATCGCCCGGGACAGCTCGATGCCGTGCACCGGCACGCCGCGCTGCGACAACGGCAGCCCGATCCGGCCGGTGCCGATGGCCAGCTCCAGCGCATGCCCGCTGCCTGCTAGCTCGGCGAGCAGCCCGACCGCCGGGTCGATAGCCTCCGGCTGGAACATACGGTCGGACGGGTCGTCATAGCTTGCTGCGACCCGCTCGCCGAAATATCCGTCTGGATCATCCACGAGCTACGAACCTAATCTGCCGCCCTGGCTGCGGCCAGTCTTTTACGGCGGACAGGCCACGGGTAACTCCGGCGTTGAGTGCCGGGCGGTGAGCTACGGGCGCCGTAACGTCATGAGTGCGGACCGCGGCGACAAGCCCGCGGCAGAGGAGGGAGACGCGGCAATGGCAATCGAGTTCGGCGGCTGGGCGATCGTGAGATGAGCGGCAAGGTGGTCGTGAACAGGTCGATGTCGCTCGACGGCTTTATTTCCGGTCCCGGTGACGCGATGGACTGGATCTTCGACTTCGTGGCGCCGGATGCGCCCTGGCTGGCGGAGATCGCGGCGGCCACCGGCGCCATGCTCATCGGCCGGCGGACCGACGAGGTAGGCAACAGGATGGAAGCCGGCCAGGAGCGGGGGTCAGCATCGCGCGGCGAAGGCTACCCCTTCACCGGGCCCATGTTCGTCCTGACCCATAGGCCGCCGGACCTACCGGACCCGGATGTCACGTACCTCACCGGTGACATCGGGGAAGCGGTCGGCACGGCACTGGACGCTGCGGGCGGGAAGAACCTCGAAATCCTCGGTGCCGACGTGGCCGGCCAGTGCCTGCGGCGGGGGCTCGTGGACGAGATCCTGGTGCATGTCCTGCCGGTGCTGCTCGGGGACGGCATCCGGTTCTCCTCCCCGGGCCTGCCGCGGATAGACCTGGAACCGCTCGGCAGCACGCAGTCGGGAGCCGTCACCACCCTTCGCTTCCGCGTCCCCAAGCCGTCAGTGGATCATCGCCGCGGCCGTCAGTGATCTTGCCGGGGAGAAACTGGGCCAGCAGGCTGCGTCAGACCCGCCTACTTGAGGAAACCGATCCGCAAGATCAGACTGAAGAGACGGGTGGGGGAGGTGTCACATGACTGGTGATGCTGGTGGGCAGCCGGAGGCTGTCCGCAGGACGTATGAGGAGCTTGGAGTCCGGCTGTTCACACCAGCCCCGGAAGGTTTCGACCCGATCGTGGCCAGCGCCGGGGAGCTGCTCCGGTACGGGTACCCGGATCGGCCGGATCCGCAGCTTCACCCGCAACTGCACGCGCGCTGGGAGGAGATGATGTCGGCGCCGTTCCTGGTGATCGAGCCCCAGTTCGTGGTGCCGCGTCCACCCGAGCCTGTGCCGGGTCCGGTCCGGGTGGGAACATCGCCGTATCCGGCCACCGCCACTTCGGCGAACTGGTCCGGCAGTGTCATGTACCCGGCGGATCTAGACGCGGTGGCGGCGGTGGCGGGCCAGTGGACCGTTCCCCAGGTCACTGAGCCGCAGTTCGGGCAGCCACCCTACGCGTGCGCCACCTGGGTCGGGATCGACGGCTATTCCCGGGATCCTGCCAGTTTCATGCCTAGTGACCTCGTCCAGGCCGGGACCACACAAGAGGTGGGGCAGCGGCCCTTTGCCTGGTGGCAGTGGGGGAAGCACCCGGTCAATATCGGCAATCTCCCGGTTTCTACGGGTGACGTCATACACTGCATGCTCCGGGTGGACTCCCCCGGCCAGGTGTCGTTCTACCTGCTCAACCGGACTCGCCAGGCTCTGGTGTCTTTCGCCAGAACCGCTCCCAGCACCGGCGAACAGGTGGCCGGCGGGGTCGCAGACTGGATCCTGGAACAACCCGTCGGAGCCGGCAGCCTACCGGACTACGGCTGCGTCATTTTCGAGGGCTGCTACGCCCTTACCGCTCAGAACAGGCTTATCTCCCCGGGCACGGGGGAGCTCCTGACGATGACCCGCGCCGACGGGACCGATGAATCTGACCCCCAGGTTGTAGACGACTATACGATCCAGGTCTGTTACGCCTCTGTGGTTATTTGAGAAGGTGCGCTCGGAAGTGCCAGCCCGGGACATCGGAATGGGAGTAATGGCACGTTAATGGCACGCGGTCGGTGCGACATGGGCGTTCCCGACCCCGAGGATATGCCGCCAGCGGTTGCGGCGACCGGCACCACGTCGGCCTGCTGGCCCCGGCTTACGGCGCGTTGTGTTCGTTGCCGAGCAGCCAGAGAAGTGCCGTTCAGAAACAAGGGGAGATCAGCAAATGCCGGCGACGCTGAAGTTGACGCATAAGGCAATCGGGGCCGGGGGTCCGTCGTGGCACATACGATCTCGTAGTCGACGGTGAGCGGGCCGGGTCGGTCGAAATGAACCACACGATCGAGATACCAATCGAGCCTGGACGTCACACTCTGCAAGTCCGCAATGGACGAAACTCGAGCAGCACTGAAACCTTCGACGCCGCCGAGGAAGAGATCGTCGCCTTCCGATGTACCGGAAAGAGGTTCTTGCCGCTCTTTCTCGCATCCTTTGTGGCGCCCAGGCTGGCGCTGAAACTCGTTCGCGATTGAGCCGGCGCGTCGTCGTGGCGCGCACCAGCAGGTCGTTATCGCCGCCAGGGTGGCGCTCCCGGCCGCAGGCGAGGAGGGGATCCCGCATGTTCAACGGGGCACCACGATCCTGACCCGCCCGGCTAGAAGCAGCACACCTATAAGGCTGGCAGGGGCATCATCGACAGGCTCACAGAGCGCGTCGAGATGACGGGGAAGGTAGGCGAACATGACTGACGTGGATGCGCTCGCCACGTTCGGCTTCGCGGCGTTCTTCGCCGCGGTCGACAATGCGCGCCGCGACCGGGATATGGGCTGGTACGACCTGGCCGGCGAGCTGTGGATCAGTCCGCGCAGCTCAACGCCGAACGCGACGATCACCCGCTCTGCGGCGGCGCGGTTTCCCGGCTGGGCGCGCGAGGCGAGACGTCGTGCCAGTACGCGCTCTACCTGCTGCGCTGGCTCGGGCAGGCACCGGAGGAGTTCCTCACCGGCCCGGCTCTGGACGTCGGTGACGGGCGGCTCCCGGACCCAGGCCCAGACAGCCGGCTTCGCTGGGACCTCGCCCCGCTCTATGCCACGCTCAACGAGGAGCGGCAGCGGCAGGGGCTGACCTGGGCGGGACTGGCCGAGCAGATCGGCTGCACCCCGAGCCGGCTGACCAATCTGCGCACCGCGCACGTGGCCGATATGGCCCTCACGATGCGCGTGACCCAGTGGCTGCACAGACCGGCAGCCGAGTTCATCCATCCCGCGAGCAGCCGGCACCGCGCCGAACTGCTCTAGGCGCAATGCCGGGGAGTTATGGGCCGGCCGTCTGTGTCGAGGACCGTCGCTGGCGTGTCGTGGGTTGCTGCTGGTGATCCTGGTTGATGGCGGTGGTCAGTCCGGTGATGCGCAGGCAGGTGCGGGGTTTGCCGGGCGGCTGCTTGTTCCAGCGGCTGAGCGGGGATTTGACTCTGCGGGCGCAGACGCGGGGGCGGCGTGGCCCGTGCAGTTTTGGCAGGACGGCGCGGCCGATGCCGCCGGCCAGGTCCGCGGCTGCGGTGATGGCACCGCGGGCGCTGGTGACCAGCGTCTGGGCGGTCTGGACGGCGATCTGGTAGCTGGCGCGGTCGGGGTCGGTGCCCGGGACGGTCTGCACGGCGTCGGTGATGGCGATACGCAGCGCCTGGTAGAGGGCCAGCAGTGCCCACATCTCCTGCTTGAGGCCCTCCGGGTCGCGAGATCGCAGTACCCGGCCCTGGAGCAGGGTGTGGCGCAGTGTGAGGTAGGCGATCTCGTGTTCCCACCGCTGGTGATACAAGGTGATCAGCGCATCCGCGGGCCAGGCGCGGTGGCCGGGCAGGGTGGTGGCCAGCCGGCAGGTGCCGCCGTAGCGGGTGCCGTCGTGGCAGGTGACCGTCACCGATGCGGTGATGATCCGGACCTTCACCCCGCCGATCAGCGAGACGAAGGACCCGTCGGGCAGGTGGCCAAGGACCGGGAGGCGGCGGGCAGCGGTCAGCCGGACCAGGAACTGGGCCTTGGTGGCGGCGACCTCGCGCAAGAACTCCCCGGCGTCAAAGCCGCGGTCCATCAAGACCAGCATCGTCGCATCCAGCAGGTGCAGCAGCCTGCGCGCCCAGGTGAGCTCCCCGTCGGCGGTGGTGCCGAACGCCGCGCCGAGCAGCGCCCGGGTGCCGGTCTCGCACAGGGTCATCAGCTGGATGACCGGGTAGCCGGTCTCCCCGGCCGCGGCATTCATCTTGCCCAGCCAGGCCCGGTTGCGCGGCGTGCCGGGGACCTTGACCGACTTGCACCCGTCGAAGGAGACGGTGCGGTACCGGCCGAAGCACACGCCCGGGGTGCGCGGCCAGGCCGCCGGCCCGGCCAGCGCCTCGAACAGCGCCTTCAGCGGCGCCGCGCCCAGGCGCCGCCGCAGGTCCCGCAGCGCCCTGGGCGACGGCACGGCCAGGCCCAGCCCGTCCAGTGCCGCGGTCAGCTCCGCCCACACCCCCAGGTACCCGGCCTGCGGGAACAGCCCCAGCGCCAGCACGAAGTACACCCCCACCCGTGAGGGCAGCAGGCGCAGCCGCCGCTGGGCCGCGCGTGCATCCGCCACCACCGCATCCGCCAGCTCGAACGGCACGATCTGGGTCAGCTCACCCAGATGCCCGGGCGCAAATATCCCCGCCGCCACGGTGATCGTCTTCGTGATGGTCGTGACAGCAGCGCCGATGGCAGACTGAACCCGCAACGGAGGTCCTCACGACGAGGTGATCTTGGTCGATTCCCCGTCTTACCGGACCTCCGTTGCCCTGTCCACGCAGCCCACGCGATCTCAGGCAAACCGCTGGACACCAGGCAGCAGCCGTTAACTCCCCGGCATTGGCTCTAGGCGACCGCTCGCCAGGCTCACTTATCCCGGCACGGGCACCCCCGGCTTGAGGGCGCGGGTGGCGAAGTAACCGGGCATGTACCGCCCAGTGGGGTCCGCGTGGTGCGGCGCCTCGGTCAGATGGGTGAGGCGGAAGCCAGTGGCCAGCTGGCCACCGATCTGCTCGGTCAGCGAGTGGCTGAACTCGGCCGGGCCGTCTGCGTGATACTGCTCCCGTTCGGCCTCAGGCAGGCCGGGGGAGCTAAACGGGAGCCGGTAGCGCACCACCAGTTCGCCCCGCTCCAGCGCCGCGACATCGAAGATGAACACGTCGGGGTTCAAGAACCCAACGAGCAAAATGCCGCCGGGCCGCAGCACCCGGAACGACTCTCGCCAGACTGGCGCGAGTTCGGGGCAGAACACATTCGACACCGGGTTGAACACCACATCGAAGCTCGCATCGGGAAAGGCACTCAGGTCGCGCATGTCGCCGAGCACCGTGCGGATGGCCAGCCCTTCCCGGGCGGCCACTTCCTCGTCGCGACCCAGCTGCCGCGGGGAGTTGTCAAACACGGTCACGGCCGCGCCCGCCGCTGCGAGCACCGGGCCCTGCTGCCCGCCGCCCGAAGCCAGGCACAACACCGCCGCACCGGCCAGATCTGCCGGGAACCAGTCACGCGGGACGGGCTCATAGCCGACCAGCACCACCGACCAATCACCGGCCCGGGCCCTGGTGATGACATCAGGACCAACCGGCCGGGTCCACTCGTTGCCGTTATCTACCTCGCGGTCCCATGCAAGACGGTTATGCGCCAGGGGATCAAAATTCTCAGCCACAGCAGCGCAGCATAGACACCCAGCTGCCAGTGTTCACGCGGACGCCCCGCCGTCATCGCGCCCGCGCCCCTCGCCCGGCACGAACCCGGGACCCACGGATCACGGTCCGCTGCTGACAGTGCTGATATGCATTGTCACTAGCGACCGGTCAGCACAGCCCTGCCGGCTCAGCGGCGCGAACAGCGCACTGTACTGGCCGGGCGGGTAGACCTGGATCGTGTTCACCTGCACCTGGTGGTGCAAGCAGTTGTTTCCGATCAGTACGTCGCTGACCGCCAGCGTGGCGTGCGCCGTTCCGCCAGGGTTCAGGGTGACCAGTGCCGGCCCAGTGGGGGAGCGTCGGCCAGCTGGCGCGCCGATCTGGCGGCCGCCGGGCGAACTGACGAACGCCACCCCAGGGTAGCCGTACATCGTGCACGTCGAAGTGGAGGCGTTGGTGAAGTCCAGCGGGTAGAAGACCGTGCCCGCGGCGCCGTTCGACGCGCCCACGGTCAGCCGCAGGTCGGTGGTCAGGCACGGCAACGGGCCGGAGGAGGCCGGCGGTACGGGTGCAGAAGAGCGTGGCGGGGTGACCGTTACGGTGACCGTCCGGGTTGGCGTGGCGCCAGGGGCACCGGAGCCGCACGCGCCGGTGAGCAAGGCTACCGAGGCAAGACAAGAGGCGGCCAGCATCTGCCGGCCCCTGATCGCGGATGTCCTCATGGTGAACATCCCTTCTTCTGATAGCGGCACTGCTTACGACACCGGATGGGTCACTGCGGTTGCGGTCGCCTGCGGCTGGCTGGGCGTGCCGTGAGATCTCGCGGCGGCTTATCTCCGCTGCCAGGTTCTCCAGCACCCCCCACCGCAGCCATCGGCCAGGGCCCCCCAGCAGGACAGCCAGGTAGTCGTCCTCGACACGCGGCAGGCCAAGGGACTCGAGTTCGACGTAGTCCTGGTCGTCGAGCCGGGGCAGATCGTGGTCGAGTCGCCGCGGGGCCTGAATGATCTCTACGTGGCGCTGACCCGCGCCACTCAGCGGCTCGGGGTCATCGACGCTGGGGAACTGCCCACCGCGCTGAACAAGTTGCCCAGCGCCCAGGAGGTGGCGCCTCATGTTGGCCACCCTGCTAGTCCCCCGGCTCACCCAGTTGGTCAGCCCTTGACGTAGGCCAGGGTCTCCGCCACCCGCCCAGCCCGGACCCGCAGCAGGTCAGCACCGCGGACATGCCCGTCCGCCCAGCTGTAGAGCCACCGGACGACGACCCGGTCACCCGCCCCGAACATCTCCTCCATCTCAAAATGCGCGGATGGCGAACCGGCGAAGAAGACCCGGCACGCCTCAAGCACCGCCTGCCGCCCAACGTGGCGGGTCCCGTCGGGTGCCGGGCTGGTGGCCTCGAACACGCAGTCGTCGGTGATCAAGTCACCCAGGGCGTCGAGGTCCCGGCGGTTGAGCGCCTCGTGGAACCTCTCAATGGTGTCGCGAGCCTCGTCATCCATCCGGCAGTGACCTCCCCTATGCCACGAGAGCACTGATCCCGCATGCGAACCCTCATAAATCATGTCACCCAGCGGCCAAGGCTAATGGCACGCCGCGGTGTCGGCGATGATCACTGTCTCACGTTTTCCCTGGTGGAGCTAAGGGTGGAGCTAAGGGGACTCGAACCCCTGACCCCCTGCTTGCAAAGCAGGTGCTCTTCCAGCTGAGCTATAGCCCCGGATTGCGGCGCTCTAAGGGTACCTGCGGCGAAGCCACCCTGGCCGCCGGCGGTTCCGCGGCGGTGGTCATCCGGCCAGCGGCAGGCCCGCCCGGCGCGGACCTCGCCGAGCTGGCCGGGGCAGGTACCTCACGCACCTTGCCAAGCAGGAGGGGCGGCAGCTGGGTGATCCCCTCGATGAAGTGTGACGCTCCGGCCGCGCGCAACCGCGCCCGGGTGTGATCCCCCGTCAGCGCGCCGATCACCATGCCCGCCCCAGCCCGGCGGCCGCACCGGATCCCGCTCGCCGTACTGGCCGCGAACGCGGCTGACTGAACGTCCTCGATGCCGAGCCTGAGCATCGCGGTCAGTGCCAGGTCCGGCCAGGGGAAACCGCGGGGTGCGTCGTCGGGGCAGAGGGTGAGATCGGCTACCGATTCCCAGCCGAGCGTGTCCAGGGCGAGGCCGAGCAGCCGCCGGGACAGCCCGGTGATCAGGCAGACCTTGATCCCGGCGTCCCGAAGCTGGCCGATGGCCTGTTCCGCGCCCGGCACCGGGGACATCCCGGTCCGGTCCACCGCGGCCCGGAAGGACCGCTCGAACGAGAGCGCAGCCGCCTCGGCCCGGCCCTCCACCCCCGGGAACAAGCCGCGGAACACATCTACCGCGCTCTGCCCCCGTGCCTCGTGCACCCCGACCATGCAATGGGCGTAGGCAGCGGTACCCGGCACGATGCCCTGGGTCGCACATGCCTCGGCGAACGCCCGCTCCAGCATGCCGCGGTCGTCCGCCACCGTCCCGATCAAACCGCAGCACGCAAGTGTCACCGGCAGCGTGCTGCTCACCGGCTCACCCCCGTCAGGCCATCGGGAGCGATGGCTACCCCATCAGTCGTCGCTCGTGGTGGCTTCCGTCCACAGATCGAGCTCGGCACGGTCGGCCTGGACCTTCCGCCAGATGATGGCGACCACGCCAAGTCCGAGCAACGCGACCAGCAAAAGCTTCTTCACGGTGCGGAACCCCTTCACCTCGCTGTGTGAGCCCGCCCCGGAGGATTGTGGGCTCTGTGCGCTTTGTGCAGCCTAGCAAGGGGCGGCTCAGCGGGGCCGGGCTACCCGGGTCTCGTCCCACACCGGACCGTCAGACTCATAGACGTTCCCGTCCGCGCCGAACACCAAGAACCGGTCGAACGACCGAGCGAACCAGCGGTCGTGGGTCACCGAGAGCACCGTTCCCTGGTACGACTCCAGGCCCGCCTGCAGCGCTTCCGCGCTGGCCAGGTCCAGGTTGTCGGTCGGCTCGTCCAGCAGCAGCAGCGTGCAGCCGGCCAGTTCGAGCAGCAGGATCTGGAGCCGGGCCTGCTGCCCGCCCGAGAGTGAGCCGAACGGCTGGCGGGCGCAGAACTGCAGCTCATACCGGGCCAGCGCGGCCATCGCCTCGTTGCGCAGCAGCGCGTGCTCGGTCATCAGGATCTCTTCTGGCCACCGGCCGGCCAGGTCGGGACGGGCGTGGGTCTGCGCGAACAGGCCGGGCACGACCCGCGCGCCTAGCCGGGCGGTGCCCCGGTGCGGCACATCCTCCCCGGCGAGCAGCCGCAGGAAGAACGACTTCCCGGATCCGTTCGAGCCCAGCACGGCCGCCCGCTCGCCGTACCAGATCTCGGTGCTGAACGCGTGCATGAGCCCGGTGAGTTCCAGGTTCTCGCAGATCACGGCCCGCTTTCCGGTCCGGCCGCCGCGCAGGCGCATCCGCACGTTCTGGTCCCGTGGCGGCAGTTCCGGTGGCCCGGCTTCCTCGAACCGGCGCAGCCGGGTCACCGCGGCCTGCAGCCGGGAAGCCATGTCCGCGTTGTAGGACGCCTTCTGCCGGTACATCCGCACGAGCTGCTTGAGCTTCTCGTGTTCCTCGTCCCACCGCCGGCGCAACTCGTCCAGTCGCTCGATCCGGTCCCGCCGCGCCTCCGCGTAGGTCGCGAACCCGCCGCCGTGCACCCAGACATTTCCATCCTCAACGGTGACAATCCGCTCGGCACAGTTCGCGAGCAGCTCCCGGTCGTGGCTGACCAGCAGCACGGTCTTGGCGGTGGCCGCGAGCTGTTCCTCCAGCCAGCGTTTGGCCGGGACGTCGAGGTAGTTATCCGGCTCGTCCAGCAGCAGCACCTCCGCGTGCCCACGCAGCAGGCTTTCCAGCACGAGCCGTTTCTGCTCACCCCCGGACAGGGTGCCGACCTCGCGCCAGCGGCACCGCTCGTAGCCCACTCCGAGCGCGGCCAGGCAGCAGGCGTCCCAGCTGACCTCGGCGTCGTAACCGCCGGCGTCCCCCCACTCGGCCAGCGCGGCGGCGTACCGCATCTGGGTGGGCTCGTCGTCGCGCTCCATCATGGCCAGTTCGGCCGCGTCCAGCCGGGCTGCCGCCGCCTGCAGCCGGGGTGGCGCGACCGAGATCAGCAGGTCCCGGACCGGCGAATCGCCCCGCACCCGCCCGGTGTCCCGCTGCCCGTCTGCCGCCCCCCGGATCCCCCCGATGAATTGCCGCATTACGCCCAGGCCGCCACTGACGGAGACGGTGCCGTACTGGGGGGCGAGATCACCGGCGATGAGCCGGATGAGGGTGGTCTTGCCGGCGCCGTTCGGCCCGACCAGGGCAGCGGTGGTTCCCTCGCCGACCCGGAACGAGACGTCACCGAGCAGCACCCGGCCGTCCGGCAGGGTGTGGCTCACGTGTGCCACCTCGACGTGCCCCACCGCAACCCTCCCGCGCCCGGCCTGCCCCGCAGACCCTAACCTCCCGTACCCCGGATCAGGCAACGCATTTCGCCGCCCGCAGTGCGCGTGGGGCGCGTGGGTGCAGGAATTACTGGGGAAGCGGGCGGACCCGGCGTGGGGCGGGGTGGGCCAGGGCGGCGGTCAGGTCGTCCAGGGCATGCAGGGTGTGCGCGCTGACCACGGCGTCGCAATAGGGCCAGGCCGCGGCCATGCCACCGGCCAGCGGGCGGTACTCCTGGTTCTGCGTGCGCGGGTTGACCCAGATGATCCGGTGCGCGACCAGCGAGAGCCGCTCCATCTCCCGGCGCAGCACCTCAGGCTCACCGGTGTCCCAGCCGTCGGAGATGATGACCACGACCGCGCCGCGGGCCATGCCACGGCGGCCGTAGCTGTTGTTGAACTCGGCGATCGACTCCCCGATCCTGGTCCCGCCGAGCCAGTCGGGTGCGGCGTGACCGGCCTGCTGCAGTGCGAGCGCTGGCCGGGAGTGCGCCAGCGCCCCGGTCAGCCGGGTGAGCCGGGTCGCGAACGTGAACACCTCGGCGTCGGCACCGCCTGCCGCGCAGTACAGCAGCTGGAGCATCGCCCGGGCATAGGGCTCCATCGACCCGGAGATGTCACACAGCACCACCAGCCGCCGCGGCTCCATGGTTGGTTCCCGCCGGGCCAGCCGGACCGGATGGCCGCCGGTCCGCCGGGCGTGGCGCAAGGTGGCCCGCAGATCGGTGCGGCCGCGGTGCGGGGAGGGCCGGGGGCGGCGGGACCGCCGCATCGGCACAGCCAGGGTCAGCTTGCGCATCAGCCCGGACAGCATGAGCAGTTCGGCGGGCGACAGCTCAGCGAAGTCCGTCCCTGCCAGCCGCTCGGCGGAGCTGGCAAGGGCTGCCCGGACGGCTGGCGGGCCGTCGCCGTCCTCGTCATCCCCGGCCGGTTCGTCCACGCCGGTGGCCATCCAGGCCTGGCCCGTCTCATCGCCACCAGCTTCGTCCAGCGTCTGCCCGTCCTCGTCCGGCGGGCGATCTGGCGCGCCATGCTGGCGGGCCGTCTGGGCGGCCCGGGCCAGCAGGTCACTGAGCGGCGACTGCGGCTGGGCGTTGGGCCCCGGCGGTACCCGGGACGGCCGGGTGGCCGGGTCTGCCTGCCCGCCAAACTCACCGAGCCCGCCGAACATGGCGGCGAACACTTGCTGCAGCACCGGGATCTGCGAGTCGCTGGATACCAGCGTGGCCAGCGCGCACAGGTACAGTCCCTCGCTGGTCGCGGGCCGGGCGATGGTCAGCGCCCGGGCGAACCGCTCGCAGCGGCCCAGGTCAGCCGGGACCCCGGCCTCGCGCAGGGCCGCGCCGAACCGCGCCGCCATCAGCGCCAGGTCATCAGCCACCGGCGCCGGGTCATTCGCCACTGGGCGTCCGATCACCAGCCGCTGGCACCGGGTCGTCAGCCGTCGGCATCGGCCAGCACGCCAAACCCAGCCGCGCGGACGGCCTGCAGATCCTCGGCGTACTTGAGCACGGCACCGGCGGTCCGTTCCGCCGTGGTCCGGTCCAGGCCGTCGGTGCCCAGCACCTGCAGGGCTTCCGCCCAGCTGATGGCCTCGGCCACGCCGGGCGGCTTGGCCAGATCCAGTTCCCGCAGCCGGGCCACGCCGCGGGCGATCTGGGCGGCCAGCACCTGCCCGGCGGCCGGGACCCGCCGCCGGATGATCGACGCCACCCGCTGCTCGTCCGGATACTCGATCCAGTGGTACAGGCAGCGCCGCTTCAGCGCGTCGTGCAGGTCCCTGGTCCGGTTGGAGGTCAGTACCACGACCGGCGGGAACTCGGCCCGCCGGGTGCCCAGCTCCGGGATGGTCACCGTCGCCTCGGCCAGCATCTCGAACAGGAACGCCTCGAACTCGTCGTCGCCCCGGTCCACCTCGTCGATCAGCAGCACCGCGGGGCGCGGGCCGGGATGGGTGAGTGCGGCCAGCAGTGGCCGGGCGAGCAGGTACTCCTCACTGAACAGGTCCGCGTCCCGCAGGGTCTCCCCGCGCGCCTCGGCCAGCCGGATCGCCAGCAGCTGGCGCGGGTAGTTCCACTCGTACAGCGCCTCGGAGGAGGTCAGCCCCTCATAGCACTGCAGCCGCAGCAGCGGGGTTTCCAGCGCCTCGGCCAGGGCCTTGGCGGCCTCGGTCTTGCCGACGCCAGGCTCGCCTTCCAGCAGGATGGGCTGGCCCATCCGGGCGGCCAGGAACAGCGCGGTGCCCAGCGGCTCGTCGGTGAGGTAGCCGGTCCCATCCAGTGCGTGCATCAGCGCCGCGACGTCCGGTATGCGCTCGGCCAGGGTGAGGTCACTCATGCCCGGCGCCGATCTGACCGGCCGCAGTCAGCGCCCGCGCCAGCGCGGGAGGGGAGAAACACCACATGTGCCTATCATGCGGCAGCCGCCGCGATGCCCGCGCACCAGGCGGGCGCCGGACACAGCCCGGCCAGCACCCGGGGCCACCCCGGCCCGGCAGCACCCCGGGCAGCCCCGGCCTCACGGGATGGCCAGGTCGGTCCGCAGCGGCCGGCCCTGGATGGCTGACCACACGTTCGCTGGGGTCAGCGGCATGTCCGCGTGCCGGACGCCAAACGGCGCCAGCGCGTCGAGCACCGAGTTGACGATGGCTGCCGGGGAGCCGACGGTGGCCGATTCACCGATGCCCTTGGCCCCGATCGGGTGGTGCGGCGACGGGGTGACGGTCTGGCCGAGCTCCCAGGACGGGCACTCCACCGAGGTCGGCAGCAGGTAGTCCATGAACGACCCGCCGAGGCAGTTGCCGTCCGTGTCGAACGCGATGACCTGCATCAGCGCCATGCCGACGCCGTCTGCCAGCCCGCCGTGCACCTGGCCCTCGACGATCATCGGGTTGATCCGGACCCCGCAGTCATCCACGGCGATGAACCGGCGGACGCTGACCTGCCCGGTGGCCGGGTCAACGTCGGTGACGCAGATGTAGGCGCCGAACGGGAACGTCAGGTTCGGCGGGTTGTACACCGCCTCGGCGTCCAGGTGCCCCTCCACCCCGGGCGGCAGTTCCAGGCTGGAGTGGGCGGCCATCGCGATCTCGGCCATGGCGGCTCCCTTGCCGGGGTCGCCGCGGACCTGCCACCGGCCATCGGCCCACTCCAGGTCGTCCGGCGATACCTCCAGCATGGCGCCGGCCACGATCCGGGCCCGGTCCCGCACCTTCCGGGCGGCCACCGCGGCCGCGGCGCCCGACACCGGCGTGGACCGCGACCCGTAGGTGCCCAGCCCGAACGGCGTCAGGTCGGTGTCCCCGTGCACCACCTCGACATCGTCCGGCGATATGCCCAGTTCGTGCGCGACGATCTGCGCGAACGTGGTCTCGTGCCCCTGCCCCTGGGTCTGGCAGGACACCCCGAGCACCATCGTGCCGGTCGGGTGGACCCGCAGGCTGGCCCCGTCGGCCATGCCCAGCCCGAGCATGTCCATGTGCGACCGGGGCCCGGCGCCCACTCCCTCGGTGAAGAAGCTGATCCCGATCCCCATGTGCTCGCCGCGGGCCCGCCGGGCCGCCTGCTCCCGGCGCAGTTCCGGGTAGCCGGCGATGTCCATCGCCAGCGCCAGCGCCCGCGGGTAGTCGCCGGAGTCGTACTGCCAGCCCGACGGGGTGGTGTAGGGGAACTGCTCGGGCCGGAGCAGGTTCTTCATCCGCAGTTCGGCCGGGTCCATGCCCAGTTCCCGGGCGAGCAGGTCCATCATCCGCTCGACCAGGTACACCGCCTCGGTGATGCGGAACGAGCACGAGTAGGCCACCCCGCCGGGCGCCTTGTTCGTGTAGACGGCGGTCACCTGGCAGTGCGCGGCCCGCAGGTCGTAGGAGCCGGTGAAGATGTGGAAGAACCCGGCCGGGTACTTGGTCGGCTGGGCGGTGGCGTTGAACGAGCCGTGGTCGGCCAGCACCCGGGCACGCAGGCCCAGCACCCGCCCGTCGGCGGTGGCGGCGATCTCGCCGTGCATGTGGTAGTCGCGGGCGAACGCGGTGGACATCAGGTTCTCCGACCGGTCCTCCATCCATTTCACCGGCCGCCCGGTGCGCATGGAGGCAACGATCGTGCAGATGTAGCCAGGGTAGATCGGCGCCTTGTTGCCGAACCCGCCGCCGACGTCCGGCGAGATCACCCTGATCTTGTTCTCCGGCAGCCCGGCGACCAGCGCGAGCAGGGTGCGGTGGGCGTGCGGGGCCTGGGAGGTGGACCAGACCGTCAGCCGGCCGGTGACCGGGTCGAAGTCCGCTGCCATGCCGCAGGTCTCCAGCGGGGCCGGGTGCGAGCGCGGGTAGAGCATGTCCTGGCTGACCACGACGTCGGCGCTGGCGAACACCGCGTCGGTGGCCGCGGCGTCACCGGCCTCCCAGTCGAAGATGTGGTTGTCGGCCTTGCCGGGCAGGTCGTCCCGCACGACCGGCGCATCGGCGTCGAGCGCCCGCTCGGCGTCGATCACGCAGGGCAGCGGCTCGTACTCGACGTGGATCAGTTCCAGCGCGTCCCGGGCCGAGTAGCGGTCCTGTGCCACCACGAACGCGACCTCCTGGCCCTGGAAGCGGACCTTGTCGGTGGCCAGCACCGCCTGGGTGTCCTGGGACAGCGTCGGCATCCAGGCCAGTCCCGCCTCGGCCAGCGACTGCCCGGTGATCACGGCTTCCACTTTCGGGTGGGCCTCGGCCGCGGCGGTGTCCACCGACACGATCCGGGCGTGTGCCAGCGGGCTGCGCAGGATCGCGCCGTGCAGCATCCCGGGCAGCTGGACGTCGTCCACGAAGGTGCCCTTGCCCCGGATGAACCGGGCGTCCTCCTTGCGCCGGAGCGGCCCGAACCCGTGCCGCGAGCCGTCCGCCGGGCCGGTCAGCCCGCCACCCCCGGCGCCGGTCACCCCGCCACCCCCGGCGCCGGTCACCCCGGCGCTCCCGGCGCCCGGCTGGCCGCCTCGTGCTCGGCCGCCCAGCGGACGGAGCGGACGATGTTCTCGTAGCCGGTGCACCGGCACAGCTGGCCGGAGATCGCCTCCCGGATCTCGGCCGGGGACGGGTCGGGGTTGTGATCGAGCAGCCACCGGGCGGTCATCATCATGCCTGGCGTGCAGAACCCGCACTGCAGCCCATGGCAGGCGGCGAACCCTTCCTGCACCGGATCCAGCTGGCCGCCGGCGGGCAGTCCCTCGACCGTCCGGACCCGGCGGCCGTCCGCCATCGGCGTGAGCACGGTGCACGACTTGACCGGGGTCTCGTCCAGCCAGACGACGCAGGCGCCGCAGTTGGAGGTGTCACAGCCCCAGTGGGACCCGGTGAGCCCCAGCTCGTCCCGCAGGAAATGGATCAGCAGAAGCCGCGGCTCGACATCGCGGGTGACGATCGCCCCGTTGACCATCATGGTGACCTGCATGTCAGCCGTCCCCGCCGCGGGCCTGGCGGGCCGCCCGGCGCAGCGCCCGCACCGTCAGCTCGCGGGCCAGGTGCCGCTTGTAGTCCGCCGGGCCGCGCTGGTCGCTGACCGGCGCGCAGTGCTCGGCGGCGATCTGGCCGGCCCGGGCGAAGCTCTCCTCGGTGGCCGGCGCGCCGCGCAGGAACTCCTCTGCCTCCGCCGCCGCGAACTGCGGGGCTCCCACCGCGGTCAGCCCGATCCCGGCTTCGGCGATGGCGTCCCCGGCCAGCCAGACGGCCGCGCCGGCCGCGCCGACCGGCCAGTCCCCGACCCGGCGGCCCACCTTCTCATACGCGCTGCCGCCACCCGGCCGGACCGGGATGCGGATTTCGGTCAGCATCTCCCCGGCCGTCACCACCGTCTCGTACGGGCCGGTGAAGAACTCCCTGGCCGGCACCGCCCGGGAGCCATCCGGGTGCTGGATCACCATGGTCGCCTTAAGCGCGGCGAACGCCGCCGACAGATCCTCGGACGGGTCGGCCTGGCACAGCGAGCCGCCGACGGTGCCCCAGGCGCGCACGATCGGGTCGGCGATCACCTTCTCGGCGTCGTGCAGGATCGCGAAGTGCTCGCCCGCCGCGGCGGACGCGAGCAGCTGGGCGTGCCTGGTCAGCGCCCCGATCCGCAGCTCTCGGCCGGCCACGGTGATGTAGCACAGCTCGGTCAGGCCGTTGATGTCGATCAGGGTCTCCGGCTGGGCCAGCCGCAGCTTCATCATCGGGATGAGGCTGTGCCCGCCGGCCAGGATGCGCGCCCCCGGGCCATACCGGCTGAGCAGGCTGAGCGCGTGGGCGACGCTGGCGGCCTTCTCGTAATCCACATGCGCCGGCACCTGCACGTGCGTTCCCCTCCCGCGGCCGCTGGTGACGAGTTTATTGATTCCGAACGAGCCTGCGGGCCCCCGCCGCCAGGGGGTCACGGGAAGCCTGCCCACGCTCCCGGCCGCGCCGCGCGGCCGGGAGTTGGCACGGCACCCGCCCTGGGCCCCGCCTGGGCGATAATGGGAAGGCCATGACGCTCACCCAGCTGAACGCGTTTGTGCTGGTTGCCCGCCTCGGCTCGGTGACAGCTGCCGCCAGCGCGCTGGGTGTCAGCGAGTCCGCCGTGTCCCAGGCGCTGTCGGCCTTGCGGCTGCACCTCGGCGACCAGCTGGTGACCCGGGGCCCGGCCGGGATGACGCTCACCCCGGGTGGCTCCCGGCTGCTCTCATCCGCCTCGCAGATCGTGGTGCTGGGTGCGGAGGCGCATGCGGCGGTGCGGGCGGCCCAGGGCGCGCCCGAGCAGTTGCGGGTGGTGGCCACCTCGTCCATCGCCGAGTTCGTGGTGAGCCCGCTGCTGGAGGCGTTCACCCGGCGCTACCCCAGCCCGGTCGAAGTCTCGGTCGGGGTGGTGGTCAGCAAGGAGATGGGGGTGCTGGTCGCCAACCGGCTGGCTGACCTGGCCCTCGGGCCGGAAGTGGCCGTAGATCCGGCGCTGGCGGTGGTGACCGAGCCGATCTTCCGCTACCGGCTGGTGGTGGTGAGCGCCGGGCATGCCCCGCCGGTGGGGGACCCACGCCGCTGGCGCTGGCTGGTGGACCCGTCCGGCACCGACCCCGGGACCGCCACCGGGCGGCTGCTCAGCCTGCTGGGCATTCCGGAGAACCAGATCCGGGTGTTCCCCAACCAGACGGCGGCCTGGGGGGCGGCGGCCGATGGCACCGGCGTGGCCCCGGCGGTGGAGCACCTGGCCACCCCGCAGTTGCGGCGGGGCGGGCTGGCGCTGGTGGACGTGCCCGGGGTGCCGATGGACGCGTGCTGGCACGTCAGCCTGCTGGAGCGCCAGCATCGCAGTGCGGCGGCCAGCGCCCTTCGGCGCTTCCTGGGGACGCCGGAGGCGATGCATCTGATGCGGGCGCCCGCGGCCGGGGTGCCGCCGTCCCGGTTCCGGCCCCCCGTCTATGTGACAATATGGAGCTGAGCACCGTCCGGTACTGGTGAAAGCCCAGTTCACGAGCGACTTAAGCAACAGCTTATTCGGCGGTTGCGGCGTGGGCTGGGCGCGGCGATCATGTGGGCAATCGCACGTGACGTCCCATCGGGCCGTCTGACGTCAGGAGCGGCGCCCATGCGGATCGAATCCGACGGCCACAGCCAGGGCAATCCGCGGCTGTATGAGCTGATCGAGCACGCGCCGAAGACCGGGAAGAGCCCGACCGTCTGGGCCTGGCCCGAGCTCATCGACTACCTCAAGATCGCCGGCCAGCCGGTCCCGGGACCGTGGCCGCCGCACCAGGAGCCGCGCCCCGATCCGGATTACGAGTCGCTTCCGGTGGCGGTGCCCGACCCCGCGGCGCGGCCGCCCCGCGAGCAGTCCTGACCCAGCCTTCCCGGCATTGACCCGGGCCACCCCCGCCCGGGTATGGATTCGGAGGATCGCATGTATCCGTCTCGGTTCCGCTACGAGGCCCCGCGCTCGCTCGACGAGGCGATCGGCCTGCTGCACGAGGCCGGGGACGACGCCAAGGTGCTGGCCGGCGGCCAGAGCCTGGTCCCGCTGATGAAGCTGCGCTTCGCGTCGCCAGAACTGATCGTGGACATCAACAACATCGGCGGCCTGGCCTACCACCGGGCGGACGCCGACGGCACGCTGCGGATCGGTGCCCTGTGCCGGCACGCCGACCTGGAACGGTCCGCGCTGCTGAAGGACAGCCAGCCGGTCATGGCCGCCGCGGCGCCACTGATCGCCGACCCGATCGTCCGCAACCGCGGCACCCTGGTCGGCTCCCTCTGCCACGCCGACCCGCAGGGTGACTGGGCCTCGGTGGTGACGGCGCTGGGCGGCTCGGTCATCGCGCAGGGGCCGGCTGGCCGCCGGGCCATCGCGGTGGCCGACTTCGTCACCGGGCCGTTCGAGAACACGCTGAAGCCGGACGAGATCGCGGTGGAGGCCGTCATCCCGGCCCCGCAGGGCACTCGCTCCGGCGGGTACCTCAAGCTGGAGCGCCGGGTCGGCGACTTCGCGACGGTCGGCGTCGCGGTCGCGGTGGAGACCTCGGGCGGCAACGTGACCCGGGCCGGCATCGCGCTGACCGGCGTGGGGGCCACGACCGTCGCGGCGACGGCCGCCGCGCAGGCACTGGCCGGCCAGCCGCTGACCGCCGACAGCATCGCGGCGGCCGCCGAACTGGCCGCCCAGGCGGCCCAGCCGCGGACCGACCACCGGGGCAGCGCCGAGTACAAGCGGCACATGGTGCATACCTTCGTGACGCGGCTGCTGAGCCGCGGCAGCGAGCCCGCGGAAAGGGCGGCCTGACATGACCACCGTGTACGACGACCTGGACGGCCAGGAAGCCACCGGCGTGCCGATGCGCCGGATCAGGTTCAGCATCAACGGCGATAAGAAGGTGGCCGAGGTCGAGCCCCGGCTGCTGCTGGCCCACCTGATCCGCCAGGGCATCGGGCTGACCGGCACCCACATGGGCTGCGACACCACCAACTGCGGCGCGTGCACGGTACTGGTGGACGGCCGGGCGGTGAAGTCATGCACAATGCTCGCCGTCCAGGCCGACGGGCACGAGATCACCACGGTGGAGGGCCTCGCCACGGCCAGCGAACTGCACCCGCTGCAGGAGGGCTTCAAGG
The DNA here is from genome assembly GCA_963837105.1 of uncultured Actinomycetes bacterium. Lineage (GTDB taxonomy): Bacteria > Actinomycetota > Actinomycetes > Streptosporangiales > Streptosporangiaceae > UBA9676. The sequence continues at coordinate 87,026 of CAWIMG010000025.1, forward strand.
AAGAGCACGGGCTGCAGTGCGGGTTCTGCACCCCCGGCATGATGCTGTCAGCCAAGGCGCTGCTGGATGCCAACCCCGACCCGACCGAGGAAGACGTGCGCTGGGCGCTGTCCGGCAACCTCTGCCGCTGCACCGGCTACCAGAACATCGTGAAGTCGGTGCTCTGGGCGGCGGCCAAGCTGCGTGCCCAGGCACCGGCCGAGGAGCCCGCGGCTGCTGACGAGCCCGCACCCGCTGACGAGCCCGCACCGGAACCGGAGGCGTGACGTGACCGCACTGGACGAGATCAAGATCGGTGGGCTGGGCGCCAGCCGCAAGCGGGTCGAGGACAACCGCTTCATCCGCGGCAAAGGCAACTACACCGACGACATCGTGCTGCCCGGGATGCTGCACATGGAGATCCTGCGCAGCCCGCTGGCACACGCGCGGATCGTCTCCATCGATACCAGCAAGGCCTGGCAGATCCCCGGTGTGCACCTGGTGCTGACCGGCGAGATGATGGCGACCCGCAACCTGGCCTGGATGCCGACCCTGTCGTATGACACCCAGGCCGTGCTGGCTACCGACAAGGTCCGTTTCCAGGGCCAGGAAGTCGCCTGCGTGATCGCGGACGACCCCTACATCGCCAAGGACGCCTGTGAGGCGATCGCGGTCGAGTACGAGCCGCTGCCGGTGATCGTCAACCCGCAGCAGGCCGTCGCCGGCGGTGCCCCGGTCATCCGGGATGACAAGGAGAACCAGCACGACAACGTGATCTTCCAGTGGGAGGTCGGCGACGCGGCGGGGACCGAGGCGGCGTTCGCGAAGGCGGACAAGGTATCCCGGCTGCGGCTGCACTACCCCCGCTCGCACCCGTCCCCGATCGAGTGCTGCGCGTCGATCGCCGACTTCAACCGGGCGACGTCCAAGCTCACCGTGTACATGACCACCCAGGCCCCGCACATCATCCGGGCCGCGGTGGCACTGGTCGCCGAACTGCCCGAGCACATGATCCGGATCGTGTCGCCGGACATCGGCGGCGGATTCGGCAACAAGGTGCCGGTGTACCCGGGCTACGTGTGCTCGATCCTCGCTTCCATCCTGCTGGAGCGCCCCGTCAAGTGGATCGAGGACAAGACCGGCAACCTGATCTCGACCGGCTTCGCCCGCGACATCTACCTGGACGGCGAACTGGCGCTGCGCGACGACGGCAAGATCCTCGCCGTCCGCATGCACGTCAACTCCGACCACGGCGCCTTCTTCTCCGACGCCCAGCCGAGCAAGTTCAAGATCGGCCTGCTGCATTCGGCCTTCGCCGCCTACGACATCCCGGTCGGCCACATCACCGCGACCGGCACCTACACCAACAAGGCGCCGGGCGGGGTCGCCTACCGCTGCTCGTTCCGGGTCACCGAGGCGATGTTCTTCCAGGAGCGGATGGTCCAGGCCGCCGCCCACGACCTGGGCCTGGACCAGGCCGAGTTCCGGCGGATCAACCTGGTGAGAGGACGACCAGTTCCCGTACCGGACGCCGTTCGGCTTCCTGACCGACTCCGGCCAGTACGCCAAGTGCCTGGATGTCGGGCTGAAGGCGGTCGGCTATGCCGACTTCCTCCAGCAGAAGGCGGCGGCCCGGGCCAGGGGACGGCGGCTGGGGATCGGCATCTCCACCATGACCGAGCCGCTCGGCGCCGGCAACAGCCGCGAGTACGACATCCTCGGTATCAAGATGTTCGACTCGGCCGAGCTCAAGGTCCACATGACCGGCAAGGCGATCCTGCGGACCGGGGCGAAGTCGCAGGGCCAGGGACACGAGACCACCTGGGCGCAGATCGTCGCCCATGAGCTTGGCCTCCCGGCCGAGGACGTGGTGGTGGAGGAGGGCGACACCGACACCGCCCCGTTCGGGATGGGCACCTACGCTTCCCGCAGCACGCCGGTGGCCGGTGCCGCGGTCGCCATGGTGTCCCGCAAGATCCGGGCCAAGGCACGCAAGCTGGCCGCGCACCTGCTGGAGGTGTCCGAGGAGGACGTCGACTGGGAGCTTGGCCGGTTCTACGTGCGCAGCGCGCCGGACCGCGGGGTGACCATCCAGGAATGCGCGATGGCGGCCTACAGCAACATGCCGGACGGCATGGAGCCGGGCCTGGAGAACACCGCCTACTACGACCCGCCCAACCTCACCTGGCCGTTCGCCGTCTACATCGTCACCGTCGAGGTGGACCCGGAGACCGGCGTCTGGGACGTGCTGAACATGGTCGCGGTGGACGACTGCGGGGTCCGGATCAACCCGATGATCGTCGAGGGCCAGATCATGGGCGGGCTGACCGAGGCCTACGCGATGTCGAGCATGCAGTTCATCACCTTCGACGCCGAGGGCAACTGCGTCGGCTCGAACTACATGGACTACCTGCTGCCGACCGCCTGGGAGACCCCGGGCTACGAGCTGCACAGCGAAGTGGTCACGCCCAGCCCGCACCACCCGATCGGCGCCAAGGGCGTCGGCGAATGCGCCGCGGTCGGCGGCCCAGCCGCCTTCGTCAACGCGGTGATGGACGCGATCGACGACACCGGGGTGCGCAACATCGACATGCCGCTGCTGCCGGACCGGGTGTGGGAGGCCATGACCAAGCGCCACGACATCTCCGGCGCACCGCCGGTCCGGACGGACTGATGGGACGCGGCATGGACGGGTGGGACGTCCTGGCGAAGGCCAGCCAGCTGGCCAGTGAGGGGCTGGAGTTCGCGCTGGCCACCGTGGTCTGGCGGCAGGGACCATCCTCTGGCCAGCTGGGCGGCCGGGCGGTCATCACCGCGGACGGGCTGGTGCACGGCTGGATCGGCGGAGCCTGCGCCGAGCCGGTGGTGATCCGGGAGGCGCAGCAGGTGATCGCCGACGGCGAACCGCGGCTGCTGCTGCTCGGCACTCAGGATCAGTTCGGCGAGGCGGTGCCGGAGGGGATGACGGTGGTTCCCATCTCCTGCCAGAGCGACGGCGCGCTGGAGGTCTTCATCGAGCCCGTGCACCCCTCGCCCCGGCTGGTGGTGGTCGGCCGGTCCCCGATGGCACAGACGCTCGCCGCCATGGCGGGCGACCTGGGCTGGCGCACCACCGTCGTGGACGGCCCGGACTTCACCGGCGCGGAGGTTGACTCCCGCACCCTGGTCGTGGTCGCCACCCAGGGCCATGGCGATGAGGAGGCGGTCGAGCATGCGGCCGCGGCCGGGCCTGCCTACCTCGGCCTGGTGGCCTCGCAGCGGCGGGGCGCGGCCGTGCTCGGCTACCTCGCCGAGCGGGGGGTGCCACCGGACCGGCTGGACCGGGTCAAGGCCCCGGCCGGGCTGGACCTGGGCCGCACCTCCCACCGGGAGATTGCGGTCGCGATCCTGGCCGAGCTGGTGCAGCTGCGGGCGGCGGGCGCGCTGGCCGGGGACAGCCCGGCCGCGGCCAGCCTGCCAGCCACGGCCACCGATCCGGTCTGCGGGATGACCGTGACGGCCGGCCCGGGCAGCTACCCGCTCGAGCAGGACGGGGCCGTCATCTACTTCTGCTCGGCCGGCTGCCGCCAGCAGTATGCCAATGATCCGGCGGCCTACCTGAAGAGAGATTCCCATGCTGATCACAAGTGATTTCGAGGTGGCGGCACCCGTTGAACAAGGTGTGGCAGTTCTTCGACGACATCCCGCAGGTCGCGGCCTGCCTGCCAGGCACCGAGCTGACCGGGGAGCTGGGCGACGACAAGTACCAGGGCCAGGTCGCGGTCCGGATGGGCCCGGTCAAGCTGCAGTTCGCCGGCACCGCCGAGATCACCGAGCGGGACGAGGCCGCCAGGCGGCTGGTCATCCACGCCAGCGGCGCCGAGGCGCGCGGCCGCGGCCAGGCCAGCATGACCGTCACGGCCCAGCTGGAACGTGGTGCCGCGGGCACCAGGGTCGGCGTCGCCCAGGACCTCCAGCTGTCCGGCGCGGCCGCCCAGTACGGCCGGGGCATGATCTCCGACGTGACCGCGGTGCTCATGCGCGACTTCGCGGCCAATGTGGCGTCCCGGATCGGCGCGGCCGAGCGGGGCGAGTCGCCCGCGCAGGCCGCCAGCGCCTCCCCGGCTGGCGGGTTCTCGCTCGGCCTGCGCGCCGCACTGATGGCGCTGGGCCGGGTCTTCCGCCGGTTCTTCGCCCCGTACCAGCCCAACCCGAGCTAAGGGGACGTCAATGATGGTCTTGTGGTGGATCGGTAACGCGGTCCTGCTCGTGGTCATCCTGCCGGTGGTGATCTGGCTGCTCAACCGGGTGCTCGCCGCCCTGGAGCGGATCCGCCGCGCGTCCGACGACATCCTGTCCGGTGGGGTGGCCCTGATCGGCGAACTCGAGCCGGTGCCGGCCGCCCTGGCAGAGACAGACAGCACCATCACGGCAGTGACGACCGGAGCCGTCCGGTACGCGGGCTCGGTCGCCCGCCTGCTGGGCTGAGCGGAAAGGAGAGGCCGATGCCAGGAGCCGCTATCGCGACGCTCGTCATCGCGGGCCTGATCATCGCATTCACCGCGGTGGCCCTGCTGCGGGTCATCTTCCACCTGCGGGCTACCTACGCCACACTGGGCAAGGTGCTGGGCGGGGTGACCGTCATCGCCGATCAGACCAGCACCGTCCCGGCCCGGCTGGTCTCGGTCAACGAGCACCTCAAGCCGGTCTCCGACTTCTGCGAGTCGGTGTGAGCGCCCAGGCCGCGGTGCTCGCCGCGTCCGGATCGATCAACCACACCTGGTGGATCGTCGGCTACGTGATCGGCATCGTCCTGGTGCTGGTGGTGGTGGCGCTGGTGGTCCCGATCCTGGTGCTGGCCCGCAAGATCGGGCAGGCGGCGCCGCTGATCAACGCCGAACTGGTGAAGGCCAGGGACAACACCGCACCGCTGGCCGCACTGAGCACGACCATCACGTACGCGCAGACCATCGTGGCCGGGCTGGCCCGTGGCCGCGCCCGGCTGGGAGGTTAGTCATGCACGTGCTGGCGCTCGCCGAGGGCACCAAGGCGGTCTGGTGGTCGGTGATCATCGTCGGATTCATCGTGGTGCTAGCCGTCGCCGCGCTGCTGAGCCTGCTCGTCGCGCTGGTCAAGACCATCGACCGGCGGGTCGCCGAGATCCGCGACACGCTGCACGCGGCGGCCGCGAACACACAGCACACCGCGCTCATCGCGCCGGTCGGCGATGGGGTGGACGCGGTGCTGGCCGAGGGCCTGCAGCACCACCTCTTCCTCGGCCGCGTGCTCGGAAAGGTTAAGTCATGACCCTGCTGGTGCTGCTCACCCTCGTCAACATCCTGCTGCTGGTCGCCGGGCTGGCGTTCTACCTGTTCTGGGTGGGCGGCCTGCTGACCCGGATCGCGGGGAACCTGGAGGACTGCGCCGAGACGGTGCGGGTGATCGTCGGCCACGCCAAGCTCATCGGGCCGGGAGTGGAGCACATCAACGCCACCGGCGGCGTGGTCGCCGGCGCGCTGCCGCTGCTGTACGGGATGGCGGAGGAGATCGTGACCGATGTCACCCCGGCGCCCGAGCGGCCGGAGGTGCCCGAGCCCGCCCGGCCGGCTTCCGGGCGGCGCCGGTCCCGGCTGCTCGACTCCGTCGGCTTCGCACCGCCGCAGTAAGTAAAACGCCAGGCCAGAGGCCGCTGGCGCGGGAGCGGGGGTGCTGGACCGCGCCGGGTCGGCGGCTCCCGCTCTCGCTGGGGCGGTGGGTGCTGGGCGCGCCGGGTCAGGGTCCGCTGGTGCCAGGCGTGGTGGGCTCCGGGCCGCGCTTGGCCAGCGGGCCGGTGGTGGGCGCGGAGTACTCGCCGATCCAGCGGTCCTGCCAGGTCTGGCCGTACTGCTCGGTGTTGCAGCCCGGATGGTAGATCGCGGCCAGTTCGCGGGTGATCTGCTCCCGGTGCCCGCGGCCGCCGCCAGGCACTTCATAGGTGCAGATGTGCACCTTCCATTTCGAGCCGGCCCGGCGCACCCAGCAGGCGGCCCGCGGATGCTGGAACGGGAACCGCTCGGTGGCCAGATCGTCGGAGTGGCCGACAAAGATGACCGCATACTGGGTCTGCCGCGTCTCCGGCTCGGGCTGGTAGAGGATCGCGTACACGGCCGGGCGGGCCGGGGGCGTCCAGCCAGCCAGCAGCCGCGGCCCCTCGAACGGGTAACCGGCCAGCGAGCCCAGCCGGATCATCCGCCCGCGTCCTCGCTGGCGTCCTCGTCTTCACCGACGGCCTCGACCCGGACGATCGGCCCGGACGGCAGGCCCGCCTTCGCCGCGGCGGCGGTGAACTCCCTGGTGGCGCGCTCGATCGCCGCCTCCCGGGTATCCGCCTGCACCAGCAGCCGGGCACCGTAGCGGTCGGTCCCGATCCCGGTGGCGATGCCGGAACTGGCCGCGACCGCGTCGGCCAGTTCCACCACCTGTTCCCGGGTCAGCACATGCTCACCCTGGGCCTCGATCCCCACACTCCATCTCACGCGCGCACTCCCTAGTTCAGCGCCGGCAGCAGCGCGGCGAGTTCCTCCAGGCTGCTCAGGTCGTGACCGGACAGCACCAGGTCGATGTGCTCGGCCGCGATCATCATGCCCAGTGTGCTCGGCCGGAAGTCGGTGTTGCTGCCCTTGTGCGGGTTCAGCCAGACCAGCCGGTGGCACAGCCGGGACAGCCGCTCCATGGCGGTGGCCAGCACCGCCGGGTCGCCCCGGTCCAGTCCGTCGGAGCAGATCACCACCACCCCGCCCCGGCACAGGCCACGGCGGCCCCACCCCCGGACCAGCGTGTCCAGCGACGCGCCGATCCGGGTCCCGCCCTCCCAGTCGAAGACCGTCCGGGCGGCCTCCGCCAGCGCCTGGTCCGGGCTCCGGGTGGCCAGTTCGCGGGTGATGCGGGTGAGCCGGGTGCCGAAGCAGAACACCTCCACCCGCCCGGCCGCGCGTTTGGCGGTGTGAGCAAACTGCAGCAGGTTGCGGGAGTAGTCGGCCATCGAGCCGGAAATGTCGAGGACCAGGATGAGCGGGCGCTGCCGCAGCTTGCGCTGCCGCCAGAACAGCTCGGCCGGCTCACCGCCGGCCCGCAGCGAGGCACGGATCGTGCGGCGCAGGTCGGGCGCACGGCCGGCCCGTCCGGTCACGGTACGCCTGGTCCGCCGCCGGGGCGGGGCCAGCCGGATCCGGGCCATGATCCGGCGCAGTGCGGCCAGTTCCTCCGGAGTGCACGCGGCGAAGGACTTGTGCCGGAGCGTCTCGGCGGCTGAGGCCATCAGGCCCAGCACCGCCTGCTCCTCCGGCCGTTCCTCGCCCGGCTCGGCGGCGGGAATCACCAGCACGGCCTGGCTCTCGGCACCGGGCCGGGCCCGGAGCATGAGAACCTCGGGTGGCGGGTCCGTTTCGTTGAGGAAAAAATCGCGGAAGACGCGGTCGTAGGTGGCGATCTGATCGCGCTGGGCGACCAGCGTGGCCCGGCCCGCCCAGTACAGGTCGAGCAGGTCGGACGGGTCCAGCGCGGTCATCGCCGCGCAGTAGGTCTGCACCTCGCCGGTGCCGACCGGCAGCCCGGCGGCGCGCAGGGCGTGGGCGAAATCGACCAGCACCCCGACCATGGGAGCGCGCGGCGCGGCCTCAGGCACCGGACGTGATCTCTTCCAGGTTGTCCCGGACGAGTTCGAGGTCGTCGCGTTCCTTCACCACCGTGCCCAGCGTGTCGAGCGCCAGTTGCGGGTCCAGGGTGGTACCGCCCAGCAGGTCCACGGTCTTGGCCCAGTCAATCGTCTCCGCCACGCCAGGCGGCTTGGCCAGGTCCAGCTCGCGCAGCCGGTTGACGGCGGCCACCACCTTGCGGGCCAGCGCCTCCGGCACACCTGGCTCGCGGATCAGCACGATCTCCACCTCGCGCTCGGCGGGCGGATAGCCGATCCAGTGGTAGAGGCAGCGCCGCTTCAGAGCGTCGTGCAGTTCCCGGGTGCGGTTGGAGGTGAGCACGACCAGCGGGGCGCTGGCGGCCACGATGGTCCCGATCTCCGGGATGCTGATCTGGAAGTCGGACAGCACCTCCAGCAGGAACGCCTCGAACTCATCGTCTGCGCGGTCCACCTCGTCGATCAGCAGCACGGCCTGGTCGCCGGCCCGGACCGCTTCCAGCAGCGGGCGCTCCAGCAGGAACTTGGGGCCGAACAGCTTGTCCACGGCATCCTCGGACACCGCCTGGTGCTGCGACAGCGCCCGGATCTGCAGCATCTGCCGGGCGTAATCCCACTCGTACAGGGCCTGGTTGGTGTCGATCCCCTCGTAGCACTGGAGCCGGATGAGCCGGCGCCCGAAAACGCTGGCCAGCGTCTTGGCCACCTCAGTCTTGCCGACCCCGACCTCGCCCTCCAGCAGGATCGGGCGGGGCAGCGACATGGCCACGAACAGTGCCGTGGCCAGCCCGCGGTCGGCCAGGTAGCCGCCCTGGCGGAGCAGTTCAGTTAGCTGGCCGACATTTTCCGGGAGTCCGGCCAGGCGCTCGGTCGGTGCTGGCATCTGTGGCTTATCGGCGCGTCTCCGCCGGGCCAAGCACCAGTTCGGCGATGCTGCCGCCGGAGTTCAGCTTGCCCTCCCGCTGCAGCCGGGCCCGCCAGGCCGCGCGCACCTCCGTGTCATCGCCGCCGACATCCCCGAACCCGACGTTGGCCATCCGCTTGCATGACTTCGGTGTGCTCAGGGCCTCGTCGAGGTCGGCCGCGGTCTGCCCGCGCGCGGTCCACACCCCGCGGAGCACGTCGAGGGTCTCCTCCGGCTCGCGATTCATGTCAGCCACCTTCCGGCCGGCAGCGCTGTCCTGACCATGACTGTAACCGCCGGTACTGGCTGGGAGCGAGTGCCGATTAAGGATCCTCTTATCCAGGTGGGCCACCAAGGGCCCCCTTACGGGCAGCGGCGGGGCTAGGGCGCCGCTGCCCGCTGGGGCCAGGACTGGAGCACACGCACGCGCCCGCGCGGGAATTCTCCCCGTCCGCCGCCTCCGGGCAACGATCCGGTCCAGGCCATCCGCAGCGGCTCTACCGGCTCGGCTATCTCATGCAGCGAGCGGCGCAGGTAAGTTCCGAATTCGCGTTCTGACTGCGCCGGGGCCGAGCCGGGCCCATGGAACCAGCCGCGAATGGTGTCCAGGCAACCGTGAAGCTGGTTAAGAGCACGCCAAGAAAGGCTCAACATACCGGTGTCGCCATCGCCGCCAGATGCGGGCTGGAATGGGACCGCCGGCGGACTTATCGTGAGCTTGTGGTGAGTCCGGACTCCGGCCCGCAGGTGTTGCGCGCGTCGGACGACGACCGCGAGCAGGTGATCGAGGCACTCCGGCAGGGATCGGCCGAGGGCCGGTTGTCCTATGAGACGTTCCTGCACCGGCTGGATGCGGCTTTGCGCAGCCGCGGCGTCGCCGAACTCCACGGCCTGCTCAGTGACCTGCCCCCGGTGCCGGACCGGGCCGGCTGGCTCACCCGGTCGGTGCGCTGGTGCTCGTCAATGCGGCTGCGGGCCTGGCGGGCGCCGCGGCTGCCGGTGCTGACCCTGCCACGTGGGGACCGGGCGTTCGTGATCGGCCGTTCCCCCCTGAGCGACCTGGCACTGCCGGACATGACGGTGTCCTGGCGGCATGCCGAGCTGCGGTGGACCGGCGGGGAATGGATCCTCACCGACCTTGGCTCGACCAATGGGACCCGGGTGAACGGCTGGCGGGCCGGCAGCGGTTTCGCGGTCCGGCCAGGTGATCACGTGACGTTTGGTGCCGCCTGCTTCCGGGTGGCTGGCTGACCCGGCACAGCCCCGGCTACGAGCGGCTGTGACGGCCGGCCGGTTCGCCGGCGCTGTCGGCGAAGACGGGGTCGGCGAGGATGTCGGCGGGTTCGATGCGCATCAGGTCATCACGGGTCCAGCCACGCTCAAGGTCACCCGCCAGCCGGTGCGCGTGCCGCAGCCGGGCACGCGTCCCGCCGCTGCATCGCGTCGACCACCGCCACCGCGCTCACGATCAGGGCTGACCCCGCGACGATCACGAGGATCGGGATCCATATCCCGTGGTCGAAAGACCAGCAAAGGACGGCCCAGGCAGCCCCCACGGCCAGGAGAATGCCGGACCTGATCGCATTCGGCTTCCTGTCCGACATGATCCAAGAGCCTAGGCTGGCTATCTTGGCTGGTCAAGGCGCTGCACAGCGGCCCCAGCAGAGTGCCCGCAGCTGATCACGGCGGCATCGCGCCCGGTCAGCTGGCCTGCCGGTGCCGGCTGGCTCGGTGTGCGCACGGGCCGTTAGCTGACTAGGCGCTCCCGGCAGCCGTCGGCCGGGGGACTACCCGCTGCCGGGAACGCGGCACCATCATCGGCCATCAGCCCGGACGCCCAGATTGCCATCAGCTTGACTGCTGCCTTGCCACCAAGGCCAGCCCCGCACAGCCGTCATGTCCCGGGCCTTCCCCGTCCGGGGATCAGTCGTGGTGCCTGATCCACACCGAGGCGTGGGCGGGTTCCAGCACCCGCTGTGCGACCGCTACCAAGTCGCCGCGGATAGTGTCCAGGTCCACCGCATCATTGAGCCGGGCAGCGAACGCGGCGATGGTCTGGTCGGCGTCGTAGCGGGCCCGGTTGAACCGGCGGTCCACCACCCGCTGCACCCCCCGCCGCAGCGGGCTGAACAGTGCCGCCGCCGCCAGCGTGGAGCCGGCCACCGCGACCGGCGAGGAGATGGGCAGCACCCGGGTGGCCAGCAGCACCAGCCCCGCGTACACGCCGACCAGCAGGCCGGTCACGATGGTGTAGGCGAGGGTCCGGCTGATGATCCGGTCGATGTCATACAGCCGGTACTTCAGCACCGCGATCGCGATGGTCGTCCACAGGCAAAGGAACGCCAGGCTCTGCAATATGTTCGCGAGGGCCGAGTTCACCCAGATCGACAGCACGAACACGACCGCTAGCAGGAGCGCGGCCCACGCGCACCACTTGAGCTGCAGCCGTTCCTCACCCGACGAGGTGGCGAATCTGACGATGATCGCCACGACACTGACCAGCAGCGCGGCACTGACCAGGACCGCCGTCATGATGTAGAGCGCCGTGATCAGGCCGGCCGAACTTCCCGGACTGGACAAGCTGAACGGGTCCGCCCAGAAGCTGGTGACGATCACCAGGGTCGCCGCCAAGGTGACCGCGAATGCGCCGCCTACCAGCCAAGCGACCGGGCGCCACCGGCGTGAGCGCAGCCGCCCGGTCGGGAAGAGCAGGAACAAGAAGGCGAGCATGGCAGTGGCGATCGTCCAGAGCCAGGCGCCAAGCCAGGCGAACAGCCGGCCCGCGGGCAGGGATCCCGGCGCCGCGACCAGTGCGTGCAGCGCGTACTGGTTACAAAAGCCGCCCAGCCCCAGCGCCATCCCCGCTACCAGGAACAGCCAGCCGATCCGGTTCTCCGGCCGCCGGGAGGCGATGACAGACCCGGCCACCGGGACGGCCATGTTCACCACCTGGCTGGAGACGTTGGAGAAGGTCCAGCCGGTCTGGCTGGCAGGCACCAGGTGCCGGTCCACATACGCCAGCACCAGCCCGGCCAGGGTCAGTGCGACCGATAGCGCCGCCGCGCACCCGGCCACCCACTGGGCTGTCCGGGGCCTGATCCGGATCCCCCGCCACTCGAGGCCGCCCGCCCCGGGCGCTGGCTGCATCGCGCTCACGAAGCGGACCCTACGCCCGGACCGTTCCGGGAACGTTACCGCTCTGGCTGGAGGCTGGTGCCCAGAGCGCCGGGCTGCCCCGTGTCGTCATGCGGCCCGGCCTGACCGCTGACCCTGCCCTGCGCGGTTAGGCATCACGGGTCATCATCCGCCACGACCTGATCACCGACCAGCCGGCGATCCAGGCACCCTTCCGGCAAACCTCCAGGTGTGGTTCATCTTTACTGCAGGTTCGCCCGGCCACTATGGGCCATGAGCAGCGGACCAGGTGAAGAATCGGCGGCCGGGCTGCCCGGGGGGCAGAATCCGGGCGGGATGACCGGGCAGCCACAGCACAGCCCCGAAGGCGGGCACCAGCCGGACCAGCCACAGCCAGGCCAGCCACAGCCGGGCGTGGTGCGGCCGGACCAGCCGTCGCCGGGTCAGCCCGGTTACGGCGGGCCCGGGTATGCCGAGCCGGGCAGCACCTGGGCGTACGGACCGCCGCCGGTAGCGTCGCCCGGCCCGGCGGGATGGCCCGGGCCGGAGGGGACCAGCGGCGGGGGCAGGCGCCGGGGACGCCGTATTGGCCTGCTGGCCGGCGGCGCAGCCGCACTGCTGCTGGTTGGCACCGCCGGCGGATTCATCGGCAACGCCATCGGCAGCAGCCATACCACTGCGGCCGGGGGTTCGGCCCCGGCGAGGTTCCCCACCCGCCCGGGCAGCGGTTTCGGCTCCGGCCCGGGTAGCGGCTTCGGTGGCGTCCCGGCTGGCGGCTCCGGCCAGTTTCCCTCCGGCGGGTCGTTCGGGTCCGGGGGATCCAGCACCGGTTCGGGGCCTGCGAATGCGGCGTCGATCACCTCCCGCGTCGATCCGGGGCTGGTCGATGTCAACATCACGGTTGACTATGGCCAGGCGCGTGGCGCGGGCACCGGCATGGTGCTCACCTCCAGCGGTGTGGTGCTCACCAACAATCACGTGATCGACGGTGCCACGTCCATCAGCGTCACCGATGTGGGCAACGGCAAGACCTACCAGGCCCATGTCGCCGGTTACGACCTGGGCAAGGACGTCGCCATCTTGAAACTGTCCGGTGCCACCGGCCTGCAGACGGTCAGCATCGCCCGCTCGCCGGTGTCGGTGGGCCAGCAGGTCGTGGGGATCGGCAACGCCGGCGGCACTGGCGGCACCCCCAGCTATGCGGGCGGGACGGTCACGGCTACCGGCCAGTCCATCACCGCGGCGGACAGCCTGACCGGCAGCAGCGAACGGCTGAGCGGCATGATCGCGACCAACGCCGGCATCGCGGCCGGGGACTCTGGCGGCCCGCTCGTCAACAGCTCCGGGCAGGTGGTCGGGATGGACACTGCGGGGTCACAGACCTTCCAGTTCTCCGGCCAGCAGGCAACCGACGGGTTCGCCATCCCCATCAGCGCGGCCACTCACATCGCCACCCAGATCCTCAGCGCCCAGACCGCAGCCGGCGTGCACCTGGGGGCCACCGCATTCCTGGGCATCCAGATCGCGCACGGCACCAGCAGCGGCGGAAACGGCGACGGCTTTGGTGGCGGCACCATCCCCGCACCGGGCTCCGGCGTGGCGATCGCGGGCGTGGTCCCTGGCAGCCCCGCGGCCAGGGCGGGGCTCGCCGCCGGTGACGTGATCAGCTCCGTCGGCGGCCGTTCGGTCACTTCCCAGCCCGCCCTGCAGCACATCATGGTCACCGACCTCACCCCGGGGCAGAGCGTGACCGTCGGCTACACCACCGCCTCCGGCCAGCAGCATTCGGTCACCGTCGTCCTGGCCAGCGGGCCATCCGCCTGATGGCATGAGCCAGCGGCGCGGACTGCCCACAGCGGTCAGCGCCGCTGGCCAGCCTGGCGCCCGACGCCAGGAAGCATGACGTCCGTCTCATCGCGCCCATGCGGGCACGCCACCGGCAGGACCGGGCAACCAGCCGCGGAGCCGCTGGTCAGCGCAGTACCAGCAGGTCAAGCCAGCTGGTTCTGGCTTGCCTGCTAGCTGGGTGCCCGGCGAGCTGCACGGCGCGGCGGAGCTGTTCCTTGCCCCGCGAGAACTCCTCCTCGGTCAGGCCGCGCAGGTTGGTGTCAGCGTGGCGGAAGCTGTCCGCCCGGTCGAGAAAATCGGCAAGGCTTATCAGTGTCTCGGGGACCTGCTCAAGCGCATCGCGGCGGAATCCCGCACTGGCGAACGCCTGGCATGCCTGCCCGGCGGAAGGAAAGGTACTGATCGACCGGGCGGTCTCGGGGAAGAACTCCCAGGGGAAGGTGCATGCCGGGTCGATTCGGTCCGGATATCCCTGGCGGATCAGCACCGGGGCGCCAGGGCGCAGCACGCGGCGGATCTCGCAGGCGGCAGCGTCGAGGTCGGGGATGTGGTGGAGGACGAGCGACAGCCATGCGCCGTCCGCCGAGTGGTCTGGCAGCGGCAGCGCGCTGGCATGCCCGTCGAGCACCTCGATGCCCGGGCGGCGCGGGATCTGGGCCCGCATGGCCGCCGACGGCTCGACCGCGGCAACAGCCAAGCCGAACCAGTCGCTGAACGCGGCGGCGAACACGCCAGTCCCCGCCCCGATGTCCACCACGGTCATGCCAGGCGACGGCCTGAGATGCCGCCGGACTGCCTCACGCCACGCCCCGAGCCCCTCTCGCGGGATCTCGCGGACCGCCCTGTACGCTGCCGCGGTCTGATCGTCGTAGCTGATCCTGGCCATTCCGTGCCTCCCTGCTATCTCTCCCGCCTGCCTGCTGAGCCGTCCGCTTGGCCAGCGCCGCTGGGTGTCCGGGCTGTCCGCCTTGCCCCGTCGTCCTGATTGTCTGGGGGCATCGCGGCAGGTGCTAGTGCAGGTGGATCAGGACCAGGTCCTTGAGCAAGATCATTACCAGGCCCAGGGCAGCTGCGACCGAGGTGGCGGCTAGGAGTTTCCACCCCCGGAGCTGTGCCCCCCGCCCGGCCAGCCACCCATGGACGGTGAGTAGCACTATCGCCGCTGCCAGTCCGATGTTGGCGGCGGTCAGCGCGGAGGCTCCGGCCAGCCGGGCCAGCACCAGTGCCAGCAGCGGCAGATAGGACGCGCTGACCATCGGCCAGGTCGCGGCCAGCGCTTCCCGGATGTAGGCACGGCTGGGCAGGCGGCCGCCCGCGGCCTGTTCGCCCAGCACTTCGGCGTACTCCTCGGCCAGCCAGTACACCAATAGCGTGATGACGACCGAGGCAACCAGCACGGAGGTGGGCACCTGGCCCGCAGCGGCAGCCAGGATCGCCGCTGTGATGATGGCGCCGTAGATGCCGGCCGCCCGGCGCCGCCCCAGGTTCTTCCCCGCCGGTCCGAGCTGGACCGGACCACCTGCCGCGATGCCAGCCATAATCGCCCCTTCCGGCCTGCCCCGGCGGTTTGCCGATTGCCATCATCGCAGCGCTGCATCCCGGCGAGCCGCCTGCCCGCACGCCGCCAAGCGCTAAGACGGGCGGGCATCCCGCGATGATGCGGCTCAGCCGCGACGGCACTGAGTCTGCATCGGCCGGTTACCTGATTAGCTGCTGGGATTCCAGGCGCTAGTTGGACAGTTGCGCGCGCGGGTATCGGCTTCGCCCTGTGTCAGCCTGGCTGCGCCATTGGCGCTTACTGGAGTATGGGAGCTGTTCTGCCGGGGTCCGGAGGCTAGACCTCTGGCTGGTGCCGATTCCTCGCTGCGGAGGCAGCTGACCGCCGGAGCGCTGGCTGCGCCGTGTGCCGCGCATCTTGGCTGCGAGCAGGAACAAGGACACCAAAGCGCTACCGACACCCCGCTGCCCTGCGCCGCCTCGCGGGAGACGGTGAAGCGCTCGGACCTGGCTGGCCATGCTGGCTATGGGTACTGCGCCAGCCATTCCCGGTTCTTCTGGGGGTTCCGGCTTTACCTGATCACCACCGCCGAGGGCATGCCGGTCATCTGGGGCCTGGCCCACCCCGGGCTCGGGGAACGCGAGGTGGTGACCGCCTTGCTGGAACGTGACCATCACCTGGTCCGTTCCGGGCAGGTCATCCTCGGTGACAAGGGCTTCGCCGGGAGGGAGTCCGAAAATTTCATCACCGCCAGCATGCACGCACACCTGATCCGCCCCGACCGCCAAGACGAGCCCGCCCGGTTCGGCAAGCTCGCACGCTGCCGCCAGTGGGTCGAGGCGATCATCGATACCCTCAAAGGCCAGCTCACCCTCGAAGCCCACGGCGGCCGCACCGTGGCCGGGGCCTGCGCCCGCATCGCCGCCCGCCTGCTCGCTCTCGCCGCCGCCATCTGGCACAGCTGGCAGATCGGAGCCCCAGTCATGCGATCCCTGATCGCCTACGACCACTAAGCCAACAGGACTCACTCATCTAGCCCCAGATATCCCTGCGTGGACGCCCGTTCCGGGCTGAAAATGGGGGTGGCTGCCCGCTGAAGCCGGAACCCCCTTGGTCGCTGGAGGCCGTCATCTAGCCGGGTGCTGGGAGCCGCCGCGTGGGATCTTCAATGTCGCCTTGAGCACGCGGATTAGTTTCTGCTTGTCCCTCCGCGGCTCCTGCGGGCAGCCGCCTGCTGTTGCCCTCTGACTGCGAGGAGGTGGCCGGTGCTGCAGGAAACGCAGGATCGTGAGGAGATTATCGAGCGGGTCGCGGCGCTGGATATCGGCAAGGCCGAGGTGGTGTGCTGCGTGCGGGTGCCGCATGAGGGCAGGGCGGGCCGCCGGCTGCAGGAGGTGCAGGCCTACTCCACGATGACCCGGTCGCTGCTGCACCTGGCGGACCGTCTGGCCAGCCTGGGGGTGACCCGGGTGGTGATGGAGGCCACGTCGGACTACTGGAAACCAGTGTTCTACGTGCTGGAGGCGCACGGGTTCGAAACGTGGCTGGTCAACGCCAAGGACGTCAAGCACCTGCCCGGCCGGCCGAAGACGGACAAGCTCGACGCTGTCTGGTTGTGCAAGGTCGCTGAGCGGCAGATGATCCGGCCCAGCTTTGTGCCACCCCCTGAGATCCGCCGGTTGCGTGATGTCACCCGTTACCGGATCGATCTGGTCGGGGTGCGCACCGCGGAGAAGAACCGGGTGGAGAAACTGCTGGAGGACGCCCAGATCAAGTTGAGCGTCGTGGCCAGCGACATTTTCGGGGTATCCGGCCGGGCGATGATGGCCGCCCTGATTACCGGGGAACGCAGCCCGAAGGTGCTGGCGCAGCTGGCCCGGTCACGGATGCGCACCAAGATCAGTGCACTGGAGGAGGCGTTCACCGGGCATTTCACCGATCATCACGCGTTCTTGCTGGCCAAGATGCTCGCCCGGATCGACGGGATCGATGCCGACATCGCCGAGCTGGACGCCAAGATTGAGGCGATGATCGCCCCTTTCGCGGCGGCGGTGGCACGGCTGGATGAGATCCCCGGCATCGGCCCGGTCGCCGCCGCGGTCATCATCGCCGAGATCGGTACCGACATGACCCGCTTCCCCACCCCCGCCCACCTGGCCTCCTGGGCCAAGTTCACGCCCGGGGTGAAGGAATCCGCCGGGAAGAAGAAAGGCAAGGGCTCTACCGGGCACGGCAACCGTTACCTGGCCCGGGTCCTGGGGGAAGCTGCCGTGGGAGCGGCCCGCACCGACAGTTTCCTTGGTGAGCGTTACCGGCGGATCGCCCGCCGCCGCGGCGCCAAGAAAGCCATCGTCGCGGTGGGCCGCTCCATCCTGGTCATCGTCTGGCACCTGCTGGCTGACCCCGAAACCCGCTATGCCGACCTCGGCGCCGGGTTCTACGACACCCGGACCAGCCCCGAACGCCGCAAGCGTGCCTACGTCCACCAACTCGAAGCCCTCGGCTACAAAGTCACCCTCGAACCCGCCGCCTGACCCGCTGCTCCACCCCACCCGGCTCCGCTAGCGCTCCGCCGGGTACTGCCGCCCGCCCGGTTACTCTCCGATTTTCGGATTAGGGTTGTCCCGTTGGTGTGTCGGCGCCGTCCTCCAAGCTTGATGGCGGCGGAACCATGAAGATCACCGTCTCCTCGGGCACCTCCTCGATGGTGTTGTCGAGGTGGTCCGACCCCAACTGGGCAAACCGCCGGTAGTCGTCATCTGGGAACCACTGGCCCAGCACCCTCAAGAGCTCGGCGCTGGCCTTCTCGATCGCCTGCTGCCGCGTCTCCGCCATCACAACGACCCCCACCAGCCCTTTGTGGTCCGGCATATAGGGAACGCACTTCCAGAGCTGCATATGGTCACCACTCTCTTCCTGCTTTGATGGGCAAAGATCCGGCTCCATGATCTCGGGCATACGACAGCGACCATGTTGAAGAACCTGGGCGTCCCGGCCCGGGACGCTATGGGCATCCTTGGCCATTCGCGGATCGCGGTCACGATGGAGGTCTACACCGACGCCGACGACCCGAGCCGACGCGAGGCAATCGGCAAGCTCAACCGACTGCTCGGTGGTGATTCCGCATGACCGTTGCTGTCACTTGCTGCTGTCAAATCACCGCTGGCGCCTGCATGGGACCCATCACAGCGCCTGTGACCTGGGTGGGCCTGGGTGGACTTGAACCACCGACCTCATCCTTATCAGGGATGCGCTCTAACCGGCTGAGCTACAGGCCCATGGGCTGCGGCGCTGGCCAAGGGGCTGGACGCCCGTGCCAGTTAACGCCGCCGGGAAAGGTTACCGCATTCGCGGGAAGGTGGGTCAGTCGGTCTCCTTGAGGGTGACCTCGATCCCGCCGCCCAGGTGGGTGACCAGGTTGTAGACCATGGCCCCGATGGTGGCCAGGGCAGTGATCAGGATGACGTCCACCGCACCCAGCAGCATTGTGTAGCCCAGCACCCGGGACGCGGACGTCCACTTGGACAGGTTGAGCCCGCTCGACGACGTCGAGGAGGTAACGCTGGCCAGGGTCTTCTGGATCGATTCGAACACGCCGAGGCTGGACAGCGCGTAGTAGAGCAGCGCCACCGCCACGAACAGGACCACCCAGGCCACCAGCGACATCAGGAAACTGAACTTCATGACCGACCAGGGTTCGAGCCGGGCGATGATCAGGTTGGCGCGGCGGGCTGGAGCCACCTCACCGGTGGCCCGGCTACGCAGCCTTGGCCTGGGCACCGACCGGGCGAACGTGGACCGGGCCCCGCTCTTCGCGGAGTAGGCGGGCAGGTCGGCCGGATAGGCGGGCGCCGACGCGGCCTCGTTCCCGGCTGGCTGCGTCATGCCCTGGTTGTACCCAGTCTCTGCGGCGTACCCCGCCACATAGCCAGCCCCGTACCCGGCCGTGGGCTCGGCATCTGGCTGGCTGCCGTAGTCCGTGGCCGGCCCGAACCGGTAAGCGCTGAACGGGTCGTCCCCTTCCGCCGCCGGCGCCTCGCCGGGCGCGGCATCGGCCGGTGGCGGTTCTTCGTCGGTGAACATGGCGGCCGCGGTAGCCGGCAGGCTGGGGTCGCGGACAAAGATGCTGGACGCCGGGGCCGCCGGCTCCGCTTCCGCCACATCTGGCTCCGCCGCCATCTCCGGCCCGGGCTCGTTCTCCAGGCCGGCTTCATAACCTGAGTCGGCCCCATACCCTGAGTCGGCCTCGTACCCCGGCTCGGCCTCGTACCCCGGCTCGGCCTCATACCCGGCCGTGGCGGTCTCATCGTGGCCGTTGTGGACACCGTTCGGCGACTCGTACGTGCCAGCGCCGGCCCCGTTCAGCGAGTCCTGCGCACCTGCGCTCTCCTCCGGTGCGGATTCCTCCAAGGGCTCGTCGGTAGCCGTCGGTACAGCCCCTTCTGGCAACCACGATGGTGGCTCCACGTGGTCATCCACGCCGTCCTCCTCCGGGAGCGGTCCTGCGAGGGTCGTGGCCAACAATACTTGCCGATCCGGCATTGGGCGTTTGGTCCGGACCAAGGCACCGCCTGAGCTGCTGCGCAAGGCGCATGGGGGTCCCGCTCAGTAAGACGCGCGGCGCGCTCACTCCGTTGCTTCCTGCCCGCTGCCGTTGTCATCCGGGCCAGCACCGTTGTCATCCGGGTCTGCGCCATCCTCGGCCGCCGTTTCGGCATTGCGGGCGATGGCCACCACACTGTCCCCAGCGGCGAGGTTCATCAGCCGGACGCCCATGGTCTGCCGTCCGGACAGCTTGACCTCGGCGGCCGCGGTGCGGATCACCCCGCCCGAGGAGGTGATCGCGAACACCTCGTCCTCGGGGTCGACCATGAGCGCGCCGACCAGTTCGCCGCGGGCCTCCACGATCCGGGCGGTGAGCACGCCCATACCGCCCCGGCCCTTGACCGGGTACTGCACGGCCGGGGTCCGCTTGGCGTACCCGCCGCCGGTCGCGACCAGCACGTCCGCGCCCTCGCGGACGACATACATGCCGAGCAGTTCGTCACCGTTGGCGAACCGCATGCCGATCACGCCCGAGGTGGCCCGGCCCATCGGCCGCAGCACCTCATCGCTGGCGTGGAACCTGATGGCCTGCGCCTGCTTGCTCACCAGCAGCAGATCCTGCTCCGGTGACACCAGCCGGGCCGCGATCACCTCGTCGTCGTCGCGCAGGTTGATGGCAATGATGCCGCCCGACCGGGGCGAGTCGAAGTCGGTCAGCCGGGACTTCTTCACCAGCCCGGACCGGGTGGCCAGCACCAGGTAGGGCGCGAGTGTGTAGTCGCGCAAGGCCAGCACTTCGGCAATGTGCTCGTCCGGCTGGAATGCCAGCAGGTTGGCCACATGCTGCCCGCGTGCGTCCCGGCCGGTGTCCGGCAGCTCGTAGGCCTTGGCCCGGTATACCCGGCCCTTGTTGGTGAAGAACAGGATCCAGTCGTGGGTCGAGGTAACGAAGAAGTGCTCGACGATGTCGTCGGTGCGCAACTGCGCGCCCCGCACCCCCTTGCCGCCCCGCCGCTGTGCCCGGTACAGGTCGGTCTTGGTCCGCTTGGCGTAACCGCCGCGGGTGATGGTGACGACCACGTCCTCCTCGGCGATCAGATCCGCCACCGACACGTCGCCGTCATAGGCGATGATCTCGGTCCGCCGCTCGTCGCCGTACTTGTCCACGATCTCGGCCAGCTCGGTGCCGACGATCTGCCGCTGCCGCTCCGGCGAGGCCAGGATCGCCTCGTAGTCGGCGATCCGGGCCATCAGCTCGGCGTACTCGTCCAGCAGCTGCTGCCGCTCCAGCGCGGCCAGCTTGCGCAGCTGCATGTCGAGGATCGCCCGGGCCTGCTCCTCGTCGATCTCCAGCAGCTCCATCAGGCCCTGCTGGGCGACCGCCGCCGACTCGCTGGCCCGGATCAGCGCGATCACCTCGTCGATCCGGTCGATGGCCTTGAGCAGCGCGCTGACGATGTGTGCCCGCTCCTGCGCCCGCCGCAGCAGGTACCGGGTCCGCCGGACGATGACGTCGATCTGGTGAGTGACCCAGTGCCGGACCAGCTGGTCCAGCCGCAGGGTGCGGGGCACCCCGTTGACCAGCGCGAGCATGTTCGCGCCGAACGTCTCCTGCAGCTGGGTGTGCTTGTAGAGGTTGTTCAGCACGACCTTGGCGACCGCGTCCCGCTTGAGCACGATCACCAGCCGCTGCCCGGTCCGGCCGCTGGTCTCGTCCCGGACGTCGGCGATCCCGCCGACCCGGCCGTCGCGCACCAGCTCGGCGATCTTGGAGGCGAGGTTGTCCGGGTTCACCTGATAGGGCAGTTCGGTGACGACCAGGCAGGCGCGGCCGCGGGCGTCCTCATCGACGTTGACGACCGCCCGCATGGTGATCGAGCCGCGGCCGGTGCGGTAGGCGTCCTCGATCCCGCGGCGGCCGACGATCAGCCCGCGGGTGGGGAAGTCCGGCCCCTTCACCCGCTCGACCAGCGCATCCAGCAACTCGTCGTCGGTGGCGCCGAAATTGGCCAGGTACCACTGGACCCCGGCGGCTATCTCGCGCAGGTTGTGCGGCGGGATCTTGGTGGCCATCCCGACCGCGATCCCCTCCGACCCGTTGACCAGCAGGTTGGGGAAGCGGGCGGGCAGCACCACCGGCTCCGCGGACCGGCCGTCGTAGTTGGGGCGGGTGTCGACCGTCTCCTTGTCGATGTCCCGCAGCATCTCCATGGCCAGCGGGGCCAGGCGGCACTCGGTATAGCGCATGGCCGCGGGCGGGTCGTTGCCAGGTGAGCCGAAGTTGCCCTGCGGGTCGACCAGCGGCATCCGCATCGACCATGGCTGTGCCAGCCGGACCAGCGCGTCGTAGATCGCCGAGTCGCCGTGCGGGTGGTACTGGCCCATCACGTCGCCGACCACCCGGGAGCACTTGAAGTACCCGCGGTCGGGCCGGTACCCGCCGTCGTACATCGCCCACAGGATCCGGGTATGCACCGGCTTCAGGCCGTCCCGCACGTCGGGCAGGGCGCGGCCGACGATGACCGACATCGCATAGTCGATGTAGCTGCGCTGCATCTCGACCTGGATGTCGACCGGCTCGGTCCGGTCCTGCGGCCCCGCTGGGCCGCCCGTGTCCACGTCCGTCACTTACTGGCCTTTCTCAATCTCCGGGCCGGGGGCCCAGGCGGTGGCGCGGGCGGCCAGCCCTGGCCGGTGCCGGGTGGTCCCGGCCCGCGGCCTTGCGAGCTCAGATGTCGAGGAACCTCACGTCCTTGGCATTGCGCTGGATGAACGACCGGCGCGCCTCGACGTCCTCGCCCATGAGCACGCTGAACAGTTCGTCCGCCTGGGCGGCGTCGTCCAGGGTGACCTGGAGCAGCAGCCGCCGGGCCGGGTTCATCGTGGTCTCCCACAGTTCGCTGGCGTTCATCTCGCCCAGGCCCTTGAACCGCTGCACGCCGTCCCGCGGCCGCGGGTCCTTGCGGCCGAGCGCCATGCCCGCCTCGATCAGCGCATCGCGTTCCCGGTCGGAGTAGGCGTACTCGGGCTCCACGCCCCGGCCTTCCCACTTGATCTTGTACAGCGGTGGCGAGGCCAGGTACACGTGCCCGGCCTCGATCAGCGGCTTCATGAACCGGAACAGCAGGGTGAGCAGCAGCGTGCGGATGTGCTGGCCGTCCACGTCCGCGTCAGCCATCAGGATGATCTTGTGATAGCGCAGCTTGGTGATGTCGAAATCGTCGTGGATACCGGTGCCCAGGGCGGTGATCATCGCCTGGACCTCGTTGTTCTTCAGCACCCGGTCGATCCGGGCCTTCTCCACGTTGAGAATCTTGCCGCGGATCGGCAGGATCGCCTGGAACTCGGGGTCCCGGCCGCCCTTGGCCGAGCCGCCCGCCGAGTCGCCCTCGACGACGTAGACCTCGCACCGCTCCGGGTCACCCGACTGGCAGTCGGACAGCTTGCCGGGCAGCGACGACGACTCCAGCAGGCCCTTGCGCCGGGTCAGGTCCCTGGCCTGGCGGGCGGCGATCCTGGCCCGCGCCGCCTGCGCGGCCTTGCTGATGATGTCCTTGGCCTCGCCCGGGTTGCGCTCGAACCAGTCCCGCAGGTGGTCGTTGCACACCTTCAGCACGAACGACCTGGCCTCAGTGTTGCCGAGCTTGGTCTTGGTCTGCCCCTCGAACTGGGGGTTGGCCAGCTTGACCGAGACAATCGCGGCCAGGCCTTCCCGAACGTCCTCGCCGGACAGCGGCTCGTCCTTGTCCCGGACCAGCTTCTGCTGCTGGGCGTAGGTGTTGACGATCGTGGTCAGGGCGGCGCGGAAACCGGCCTCGTGCGTGCCGCCCTCCGCGGTGTTGATCGTGTTGGCGAACGTGTACACCGACTCGGCGTAGGAGGAGTTCCACTGCATGGCGATCTCGACCGCGATGCCGGCGCCTTCCTCGCCGAACTCGATCACCGAGGCGTGCACCGGCTCCTTGGTGCCGTTGAGGTACCGGACGAAGTCGGCGATCCCGCCGGAGTAGCAGTACCTGATCACGCGCGGCTCGCCGTTGATGTGGCCGGGCCGCAGGTCGGTCAGGGTGATGGCCAGCCCGCGGTTGAGGAAGGCCATCTCCTGCAGCCGCCGGGACAGTGTCTCGAAGCTCCACTCGGTGGTCTCGAAGATCTGCTCGTCCGGCCAGAACGTGATCGTCGTCCCGGTCTCCGCCGTGGCCCGGCCCCGGGCCAGTTCGGTCACCGGGTCGCCCAGCTGGTACGACTGGCGCCATTCGTAACCGTCCCGCTGGATCTCCACCTCCAGCCGGGACGACAGCGCGTTCACCACCGACACGCCAACGCCGTGCAGCCCGCCGGACACCGCATAGGACTTGCCGTCGAACTTGCCGCCCGCGTGCAGGGTGGTCAGCACCACCTCGACCGCGGGCCGGTGCTCCACCGGGTGGTCGTCCACCGGGATGCCGCGGCCGTTGTCGGTCACCCGGACCCCGCTGTCGGGCAGCAGGGTGACATCGATCCGGTCGCAGAACCCGGCGAGCGCCTCGTCCACGGCGTTGTCCACCACCTCATACACCAGATGGTGGAGGCCGCGTTCGCCGGTCGAGCCGATGTACATGCCGGGACGCTTACGGACCGCTTCAAGGCCCTCCAGGACCGTGATCGAGCCTGCGTCGTAAGACAAGAGCAAATTCCTCCTGAAAGGGATGCGCTGCCGGGTTACGCAGGCCCCCGCCACGGTTGGCCCAGCCGCTATCAACATTTTACCTGGGAGAATCCCTAAGATCAGCCGTAGTCGTCACGTGGCCCGCGCCCATCTCGGACCCGCCATGGGCCGCTCGGGCGGGGTGGCACCGGGCCCCGCACCTTCACCCGGCGCACGGTGCCGTGGCCCAGTTCGGAGTTCAGCCGCCGGACCAGGGTGGCGGCCAGCAGCCTGACCTGCGTCGCCCACGCGGTGGAGTCCGCGATCACCAGCAATTCGCCGTCGGCGAAACCGCCGGGACGGGTGTGCGCGGCCACCTCCGGGCCCACGATCTGGTCCCACCGGCCAAATACCGAGCCCACCGCCGCCGCCGCGCGCCAGCCCTGCTCGTCCAGCAGCCCGTCGATGGCGGCCGCCAGCGGCTGCGGATCGTCCCGGCGGCCCCGGCCGGAACGGCCCGGCGCGCTGCCCGGCGGGTCACCACCCCGCAGGCGTTTGGCTGCTGAATCAGTCACCGGGCCGTGCTCGCCCCGCGCCCGGGCATCCGCCTTCGCCTGCGCCAGCGCCTCCGCCGCCCGCCGCGCCGGGTCCGGCCCGGTGGGGCCGGGGCCGTCAGGCACGGGTCACCGTCCCGTCCGCGACCGTGAAACGGGCGCCGCGCAGCGCACCGGGTACGTCGGCCGGCACCGCCGCCGTGACCAGCACCTGCTCCGCCCCGGCGACCAGCTCTGCCAGCCGCTCCCGGCGGCCGGTGTCCAGTTCGGCGAAGACGTCGTCGAGCAGCAGCACCGGGTCATCCCCGTCGCCGCGCAGCGCATCGAACGCGGCCAGCCGCAGTGCCAGCGCCATCGACCACGACTCGCCATGGCTGGCGTAACCGCGGGCCGGCCGCCCGCCGATGCGCAGTTCCAGGTCATCCCGGTGCGGGCCGACCAGGCACACGCCACGCTCCAGTTCCTCGCCGCGCACCCGCACCAGCGCCTCCCGCAGCCCGTCCGCGAGCCGGCCCGGGTCCGCGTCCGGCTCCGCCGGTGCGGCCGGGCTCCCGTCCTGCCCGGCTTCGGTTACCTGACTGCGCAACGACTGCCGGTAGCTGACCCCCGCCTCCCCGGCATTGCCCGATACCGCCTGGTAGGACTGGGCCACTAGCGGGCGCAGCGTGCGGGTCAGGGTGATCCGGGCGGCCAGCAGGGCGGCGCCGGTCCGGGCCAGGTGCTCGTCCCACACCTCCAGCGTGCTGCCGGCGCCGTTGCCCCGCCCGGACTCCCCGCCCGGACCGCCGGGGGCGGTGGCCGCCCGGGCGTAGGCGCGTGCGCCGGGCACCGCCCGCAGCGACTTGAGCAGCGCGGTGCGCTGCTTGAGCACCCGCTCGTAATCGGACCGGACCGCGGCGTACCGGGGCGCGCTGGCCACCAGCAGGTCGTCCAGGAACCGGCGCCGCTGGTCGGGGTCGCCCTTGACCAGCGCCAGGTCCTCGGGTGCGAACAGCACCGTCCGCAGCACCCCGAGCACCTGCCGCGGCCTGCTCACCGGCACCCGGTTCAGCCGGGCCCGGTTGGCCCGGCCTGGGTTGATCTCGATTTCGACCAGGCTGTCGCCGCCGGGGCCGGTGACCGCGGCCCGGACGATGGCACGTTGCGCGCCCGTGCGGACCAGCGGCGCGTCGGTGGCCACCCGGTGCGAGCCCAGGGTGGCCACGTACGCGGCCGCCTCGACCAGGTTGGTCTTGCCCTGCCCATTCAGCCCCAGCAGGGTGCTGATGCCCGGCTCCAGCCTCAGCTCGGCCGCGGCATACGACCGGAAGTCGGTGAGCGCGAGCCGGGTCAGGTGCACACCAGGAGGCTACCGGCGAACCCCGTCATCCGGCCCCGCCGCCGGTGCCGGACGAGGTGACGGCGTGGCCGCCGAACTGGTTGCGCAGCGCGGCGACCACCTTCATCGCCGGGGAGTCGTCCTGGCGGGAGGCGAAGCGGGCGAACAGCGCCGAGCTGATCACCGGCATCGGCACGGCGTGGTCGATCGCCGCCTGCACGGTCCACCTTCCCTCACCGGAGTCCTGGGCGACGCCCCGGATGTTCGTCAGCCCCGGATCCTCATCCAGCGCCCGCACCAGCAGGTCCAGCAGCCAGGAGCGGATCACCGTGCCTTCCCGCCAGCTGCGGAACGCCCCGGCCACGTCGGTCACGATGTCAGCGGCGGTGAGCAGTTCGTAGCCCTCGGCGTAGGCCTGCATGATCCCGTACTCGATGCCGTTGTGCACCATCTTGGCGAAGTGGCCGGCCCCGGCCTGCCCGGCGTGCACGAAGCCGGAGTCGCCGGCCGGCTTGAGCGCTTCGAAGACCGGCATGACCTGGGCGACATCGGCGTCGGCACCGCCGACCATCAGGCCGTAGCCGTTCTGCAGGCCCCACACCCCGCCGGACACCCCAGCGTCAATGAACCCGATCTGCCGGCCGCCGAGCATCGCCGCGTTCGCCTGGTCGTCGACATAGTGGGAGTTGCCGCCGTCGATCACCAGGTCGCCCGCGGCCAGCAGGCCGCCCAGGCTGGCGATGGTCTGGCGGGTGGGCTCACCGGCTGGCACCATCACCCACACCGCCCGGGGCGGGTCGAGCCGGCCAACCAGTTCGTCCAGGCTGGCCACGTCGGACAGGCCGGGGTCATGGTCGTAGCCGACCACCTCGTGCCCGGCGCGGCGGAGCCGCTCGGCCATGTTGCCGCCCATCCGGCCGAGCCCGATCATGCCGATCTGCATAGCGTGCTCCCGTCGTCGTCGTCGGGTCCAACGCTAGTCACCGGATGGCTTTGGGCATCACCAGGTAGCGGTAGTCGGGCTCGGCGTCCGGGGACGGCTTGCCGGTGATCAGGGCGGGCTTGGACGGCTCGGTGAACGACATCCGGACGGTGTCGGAGTCGAGCGCCGCCAGCCCGTCCAGCAGGTAGGCCGGGTTGAACGCGATCTGGATGTCCTTGCCCTCCAGCGCGGCGTCGAGGACCTCCACCGCCTGCGCCTCATCACCGGTGCCCGCCTCCAGCACCAGTTGCCCGGCCGAGAACGACAGCAGCACCGCGGTGTTCCGCTCGGCGACCAGCGCGACCCGCTTGACCGCCTCCGCGAACGGGGCAGTGGCCAGTTCCGCGACCGAGTCAGCGGTGGTCGGCAGCAGCGCCTGGATGGCCGGGAAGTCGCCGCCGAGCAGCCGGGTGGTGGTCCGGCGGCTGCCACCCTCGAACCCGATCATTCCCTCGCCAGCGCCGTCCTCGCCGGGCAGGGCCAGGGCGATCGACACCTCCGCGCCGGCGGTGAGGGCGCGGGCGGTCTCGGCCAGGGCCCTGGCGGGCACCAGCACGGCCGCGCTGAGCCCCGGCCGGGCCGGGTTCCACCGCAGCGTGCGGATGGCCAGCCGGTACCGGTCGGTGGACACCAGGGTGAGGATGTCGTCCTCGATCTCGATCCGGACGCCGGTCAGGGCCGGCAGGGTGTCGTCCCGCCCGGCCGCCGTGGCCGACTGGCCGACCGCGGTGGCGAAGGCGTCGCTGCCGACCGAGCCCGCGGCGGACGGCATCTCCGGCAGGCTCGGGTAGTCCTCGACAGGCATCGTCAGCAACGTGAACGTGGTGCTGCCGCAGGTCAGCGTGGCCCGGGAGCCATCGGCGGAGATCTGCACCGGCCGCGCGGGCAGGCTGCGGGTGATCTCGGCCAGCAGCCTGCCCGAGACCAGCACGGTGCCTTCCGACTCGGTCGCGACCGGGATGCTGGCCTGGGCAGACACGTCATAGTCGAAGCTGGCCAGGGTCAGCTCACGGCCTGCCTCCAGCCGCATGCCAGCGAGCACCGGCACGGCCGGGCGGGCCGGCAGCCCGCGTGCGGTCCAGGCGACGGCCTCGGCCAGCGCGTCACGGTCTACCTCGATCTTCACCGGTAACTGCCCTTCTGCTGACTGCGGGTGTGTGGGCAGGGAGCCAGCCGCCTACTAGCTAGTGGTCGTGGAGATGAAGAAGAGAACGTCGTAGCAGTAGCAACAGTGGATGCTGGGGACAGCGGCCGACAGCCCAGGTAGCCAGGGATCCGGGTGCCCACAGGGCCTGTGCACAAGCAAGCGCGGGCCCGGGCGCGCCGGTGGACACCACCGGCCACGGCACTGCATCCGCGCTGGTTACCCACCGGATGGACCGGGTTGTCCGCCGGGCATCCCAAGGGTGTCCACAGGGATATCCACAGCCTGTGTGGACTGACGGTTACCACTGCTGCCCGTGCGTGGCCAGTCATCCGGACCGCGCCTGCTGCTTGATGCGGTTGGTCAGCTCGGTGACCTGATTGAAGATCGACCGGCGCTCGGCCATCAGGGAGCGGATCTTCCGCTCCGCGTGCATCACGGTGGTGTGGTCGCGGCCGCCGAACTGCTGGCCGATCTTGGGCAGTGACAGGTCGGTCAGTTCCCGGCACAGGTACATGGCGATCTGCCGGGCGGTCACCAGCACCCGTGAGCGGGAGGTGCCGCACAGGTCATCGATGGACAGCCCGAAGTAGGAGGCGGTCTGGCCCATGATGGTGGCGGCGGTGATCTCCGGGCCCTGCGCCTCCGGGATGAGGTCCTTGAGCACGATCTCGGCCAGCTGGAGGTCCACCGACTGCCGGTTGAGGCTGGCGAACGCGGTCACCCGGATCAGCGCGCCTTCCAGCTCGCGGATGTTCGTGGAGATCCGGGAGGCGATGTATTCCAGCGCCTCGGGGGGCGCGTTCAGCCCTTCCTGGACCGCCTTCTTGCGCAGGATCGCGATCCGGGTTTCCAGCTCGGGCGGCTGCACGTCGGTCAGCAGGCCCCACTCGAACCGGCTGCGGAGCCGGTCCTCCAGGGTCACCAGCCGCTTGGGGGCGCGGTCACTGGAGATGACGATCTGCTTGCTGGCGTTGTGCAGCGTGTTGAAGGTGTGGAAGAACTCCTCCTGGGTCCCTTCCTTGTTCTCCAGGAACTGGATGTCGTCCACCAGCAGCACGTCCACATCCCGGTAGCGGCGGCGGAAACCGTCCTGCTTGCCATCGCGGATCATGTTGATGAAGTCGTTGGTGAACTCCTCCGAGCTCACGTAGCGGACTCGCACCCCGTGGTAGAGGCTCTGCGCGTAGTGCCCGATGGCGTGCAGCAGGTGGGTCTTGCCCAGCCCGGAGTCGCCGTAGATGAACAGCGGGTTGTAGGCCTTGGCTGGCGCTTCGGCGACCGCCACCGCCGCGGCGTGCGCGAACCGGTTGCTGGAGCCGATGACGAAGGTCTCGAAGGTGTACTTCGGGTTGAGCCGGGCCTGGGCCGGGGCAGGCCGGGGCAGCCCCGGCCCATTGCCGCCGGGCAGGCCGCCCGGACGCGGCGGCAGGCCGGTGAGGTGGCCCTGGCCGGAACCGCCGGGTGCCGGGGTGAGACGGTCCGGGGCGAGGTGGTTGGGCGCTGGGCCGGGCGGGGCGGTGCCGGGGGTGAGGCTGCCGGGGGTGAGGCCGTGCGGGCCGGAGGCGCCGGGCGGGAGGGTGCTGGGACCGGGGCTGCCGCCCGCGAGGCTGCCCGCGACCGGGCCGCCCGGTGCGGGGGGCCGCGGGGCCGGTGGGAGTGGCTGGTGCTGCCGGGGCTGCCGGCTGGGCCAGGCTGGCTGCCTCCGCCAGGCCCGCGGCTGGCTGGGCCAGGCCCACTGGTGGCTGGGACAGGCCGCCTGGCTGGCCCGTGCCCGGGTATCCGGCCGGACCGTAGCCGGGCTGGCCGGCGTATCCGCGGTCGTCCTGGTTGCCCGGCACCGGCGGGCGGCTGGCCTCGGGCGGTATCGGAATGGGCCCGTGCTGGTCCAGCTCGCCGGGCACGCTGCCGGGCGAGGGCGTCGCGGCTGGCGCGCCGACGGCCACCGGGTCAACCGTCACCGCGAGCTGGATGTTACGGCCGAGCCCACGGGACAGCGCATGCGTGATGAGTGCGCGCAGCCTGGTCTCGAGCTGCTCCTTCACGAACTCGTTCGGCGTCGCGATCAGCGCCGTGTTCTCGACCAGCCCGAGTGGCCGGGTCAGCCGCAGCCACGCCCGCTGGTGCGGTTCGATATGCAGGTCAGAGAGCTCGTCCAGCGACCTCGCCCAGACCTCCCCCAGATCGGTCTCGCTTGTCACCTGGCCACCTCGCGCCCCCAGATGTGATCAACAGTCTTTTCCACAGGCTGTGCACGCCGCATTTCATCTCGTGCGCGAAGGGTCCGTGCCGCCGTACGCAGGGCTCATGATCGCTGATATGGCTGCTGGTGTGCTGCCGGATGGGTTGTCCACAGCCTAGGCGCCGGCCCGGGTGTACGTTTGGCAAACGGCTGTTCCGGGCCCCTGGTTTGACCGGTGGTGACTGGGCGCGTAACGTGAACACACCCAGTTACCCAGGGCGGTTTGCCGTGCCCTCATGCACGGGGTGGCCGCTGGGCTGGGTAGTAGCAGCACCGAGCCGGGAGTCACCCGTGAGCAAGCGCACGTTCCAGCCGAATAACCGCCGTCGCGCGAAGACGCATGGCTTCCGGCTGCGCATGCGGACCAGGGCAGGGCGCGCCGTTCTGGCCGCCCGGCGCCGTAAGGGCCGGGTCCGGGTCAGCGTCTGACCCGGACGTGCGCGGAGTCGCTGGTGCTTCCGGCAGCGTCCCGGATGAGGCGGAAGCGTGACTTCTCGCTAGCGGTCCGGCGGGGCAGCCGGTCGGGCCGGGGGCTGCTGACCGGGCATCTGCTCGTGCCCCCCGGTGACCAGGACATCCCGCCGCGGGCCGGGTTCGTGGTGAGCCGGGCGGTGGGGATCGCCGTGGTGCGCAACCGGGTCCGCCGCCGTCTGCGGCCGCTGGTCCGTGAGTACCTGTCCTCGCTGCCGGGAGGTAGCCTGCTTGTGGTCCGGGCGCATCCGTCGGCCGCGACCGCGCGCCAGGCAGATCTTGCCGCCGAGCTTGGCCTGGTGATGGATGTCCTGCTGCGGCGGCAGGTAGGGATGGAGCGGCGATGACGATGCCCGAGCAGCTGGCAGCGCCAGCCAGGCCGTCGGCTGCCGCCTGGCTGATCATTACCGTGATCAGCCTGTACCGGCGTTTTGTCAGCCCGCTGCTCGGCCAGCGGTGCCGGTTCGCGCCCTCCTGCAGTGAGTATGGGCTGGAAGCCGTGCGCAGGCACGGTGCGCTGCGCGGTTCGTGGCTGGCTGTGTGCCGGATCGGGCGATGCCACCCCTTCAACCCCGGCGGCTATGACCCCGTGCCGCCCGCCGTGCCCGGCAGGCCGGCCCGTCCCGAGGGAGCTAGCTCGTGAACCCGCTCACCCCCCTGTACGACGCGGTCGCCTGGGTGATGCAGCAGATCCACTCCGGGCTGAGCACCTTCCTCAGCCCGGCCAGCGGGCTCACCTGGGTGCTGACAATCGTCATCCTGGTTGTCCTCATGCGGCTGGTCCTGGTGCCGCTGTTCATCAAGCAGATGCACGCCACCCGCAAGATGTCGGCGCTGGCCCCGCAACTGGCGGAACTGAAGAAGAAGTACAAGAACGACCGGCAGACGCTCAACGAAGAGACGATGCGTCTGTACAAGGAGAACGGCGCCAACCCACTGGCCGGCTGCCTGCCGCTGCTGGGCCAGATGCCACTGTTCTTTGCCCTGTTCAGCGTGCTGCGGGCGATCTCGGGCTGGAAGCCAGGGAAGCCGCTGCCCTATGGGCTCAGCCGCTCGTTCGTGCTGTCGGCTCAGCACGCGGACATCTTCGGCGCCCACATCCCGGACAAGTTCCTGTTCCCGCTGCCGGGCCAGACGCTCGAATCCAGGATCGTCATCCTGATCGCGGTCCTCATCAGCGTGGCCACGACCTTCATGACCGTGCGGCAGAGCACCAAGCGCGGCATGACCCCGCAGATGACGCCGGACAACCCGATGGCGGCGTCGCAGAAGTACATGGCCTACGTCGTGCCGCTGTTCGCACTGTCCGGCCTGTACTGGGCGTTCGGCCTGGTCATGTACTGGGTCACCACCAACGTCTGGACGCTTGGCCAGCAGTACGTGCTGTTCAAGCGGTACCCGATGCCGGTCCCCGGCGCGGCCGCCGGGGCGGCAGGGCCGGGCGGGACCACGGTCCCGGCTAGACCGGCGGTGACCAGCAAGCCGGCATCAGGCAAGGCGCTGCCGGCAAGCCGACGGGCCCGGCCAAGCCGACGGGCCCGGCCAAGCCAGCCACGGCCACGCCGTCCCCGGCCGCGCCCGGCCGCGGGCAGCCAGGCCGGAAGCCGCCGGCCACGCCCTCGTCCGCGAAGACCGCCGCTGGGTCCGGCCAGGCATCGGCCAATGGGTCGGGCATGCTGCGCCGGCTGTCCCGCCGGTCCGAACCTGAGCCGCCGCCACCACCCCAGCCAGATACTAAGATCGTCAGGCAGCAGCCATCCCGGCAGTCCCGGCGCAAGCGCTCCGGAAAGCGGTGACTGCCCGGGCGGTGGCGGGCGGGCACCTGCCCGCACGGCCTGCCGGGGTAACTGGCGGCACCATGGCCGGGCGGCCGGCGGGACCGGTGCCCCAGGCAGCCGCAGGCATGGCGTGACGGCCCCAGACAGTGCGGTCCGGCGATGAGGAGGATCCGGTTGTGAGCCAGCGTGAGAACATGGCTGCCGTGACCGACCCAGTGAACCCCGATGAGCAGCCAGGTGCCGGGGAGGCGGTCGCGGGCAGTGCCGAGCCAGTGGCGGTACCCGAGCCGGTGGCGGTACCCGAGCCAGAGGCGGTACCCGAGCCAGAGGCAGCCGGCCCGGACGGGCTGCCCGGCGACAGCTCCATCCTTGATGAGGTGGCGGACGGCGGCCCCGGCGACGGCGAGGACGGCGAGGACTCCGGCGAAGCCACGGCCGAGCGGCCGCGCAACCCGGCGGACCTGGAGCGTGAGAGCGAGATAGCCGCCGACTACGTGGAAGGCCTGCTCGACGTGGCCGACCTCGATGGCGACATCGATATGGACGTCGAGGGCGACCGGGCACTGGTTTCCGTGGTCGGGGCGACCCTGTCCGAACTGGTCGGCCGCAACGGCGAAGTGCTGGAGGCGCTGCAGGAACTCACTCGGCTGGCGGTGCACCGGCAGACCGGTGTGCGGACCAGGATCATGCTGGATGTCGGTGGCTACCGGGCCCGCCGCCGGACCGAACTGACCACGCTGGGGCGGGAGGCAGCCGAGGATGTCAGCCGGACCGGGGTCGCCCGCCGTCTCGATCCGATGACTCCCTTCGAGCGCAAGATCGTGCACGACGCGGTCGCGGCCGCCGGCCTGCGCAGCGAGTCAGAGGGCGAGGAGCCTAACCGGCGGGTCGTCGTCCTGCCAGCCAGCTGACCCCGGCCCGGCCGCGGCCGGCTGCCGCAACGCCCGTTGCGCACGCGCCGTACGCTGCGCTGGTGCCAGCATGCGGGCGTGCTGAAGGATTCATGCTGTGACAGTGGAGCCTTCCTGCCCGGGCGAGACCGGCAGTGCCAGAGTGGCTCACGGTGCTGCTGATGCGGAAGACCAGTTGCTGCCTGTGCAGCCGGTGCCCCCGGCGCCGCCGCCGGCGGCACAGGTCTTCGGGGCCAAGCTGGCAGCGGCCGAGCAATACGCGCGGTTGCTGGCTGGTCCCGGCGTTGCCAGGGGCCTGATCGGGCCACACGAAATCCCCCGGCTCTGGGACCGGCATCTGCTGAACAGCGCGGTGGTGGCCGAACTGGTCCCGCATCCGGGCTCACTGGTGGATTTGGGGTCCGGCGCCGGACTGCCGGGCATCGTGCTGGCGATGCTGCTGCCGGACGTCACTGTCACCTTGCTGGAGCCGATGCAGCGGCGAGTGGCGTTTCTCACCGAATGCGTGGCCGCGCTGGGCCTGGCCAATGCCAGCGTGCTGCGGGGCCGGGCGGAGGACTGGGCAGGGAAGCTGGCCGCCGATACCGTCACGGCCCGGGCGGTCGCACCGCTGGCCAGGCTGGCACCGCTGGCCCTGGGCCTGGTCCGGCCGGGCGGCATCGTGCTCGCGGTCAAGGGGGAAGGGGCGGAGCGGGAGGTGGCTGCCGCCCGCCGGGTCCTGCGGCGGGCGGGGGTGACGGAGGTGACGGTTGTCCGGGCAGGGCGCGGTAAGGTCGATCCCGCTGCGACAGTGGTCAGGCTGACCGCAGGCCGGCAGAGGGGCGGAGTGGCGCGGCCGCAGGGAAAGGAGCGGTGATGGCGTCCGCGAGCGGCCTGGGCTGGCCACGCGAGTCCCGGCGGCCCGGCGCCGCCCGCACCGGGAACGAGCCGCACGGTGAAGCGAGCGGCCTCGGCTGGCCGCGCCGGAGCGCAGGCCCCGGTCCGGGCGAAAACGGCTGGACCGGAGCGGGTGAGGAGCGAGAGGCATTGTCGCAAGCGGGCGAGCACACCGGGCACACCGCATCAGAGCGGGTGCGGAGAGCGCTGTCAGCGGCGGTTTCACGGGAAACCAGCCCGGCTGGCCCGGCCACCGGTGATGGGCAGCGGCGGGGGAACGACATGGCAGTGGCGGGACAGGCCGGCGGGCAGCCAGCGGCTGATGCCGATGGCAGCCATCTGCTGGCCGCGGACCGGCCGGTGCCCACGGCCGAATCCGCGCTCGCAGCGCTGGGCGGGAGCGGGCAGCGCTGGCCCCGGCCGCACTCCTGCCGCCTGATCACGATCGCCAACCAGAAGGGCGGGGTCGGCAAGACGACCACCGCTGTCAACCTGGCGGCCAGCCTGGCCCTGCACGGTGCCCGGGTGCTGGTCATCGACCTTGACCCGCAGGGGAATGCCTCGACCGCGCTCGACGTCGAGCACCGGGCCGGCACCAGGTCCGTCTATAACGTGCTGGTCGAGGATCAGGAACTGGCCGGGATCGTTCGCCCGGTGGCCGAGATTCCGGGGCTGTTGTGCGCCCCAGCCACCATCGACCTGGCAGGCGCGGAGATCGAACTCGTCCCACTGGTGGCGCGGGAGGCCCGGCTGAGCCGGGCGCTCAGTGGCTACGAGACCGCGGCCCTGGACTACATCTTCATCGACTGCCCGCCGTCCCTGGGGCTGCTCACCGTCAATGCCCTGGTGGCCGCGGCGGAAGTGCTCATCCCGATCCAGTGCGAGTACTACGCCCTGGAGGGCCTGGAGCAGCTGCTCCGCACCATCGACCTGGTCAAGAGCCATCTGAACCCATCGCTGTATGTGTTGACCATCCTGCTGACCATGTACGACGGCCGGACCAGGCTGGCCTCGCAGGTGGCCGAGGAGGTGCGGGACCACTTCGGGGATGTCGTCCTCGGCACGGTCATCCCGCGCAGCGTGCGGGTTTCCGAGGCGCCCAGCTACGGGCAATCGGTGATGACCTACGACCCCGGCTCCAGCGGCGCGCAGGCCTACCTGGAGGCGGCCCGCGAGGTTGCCGACCGGGCCGCGAGGATGGGCCAGCTGAGCTGAGGCCGCCTGCTCAACAGCGGGGTGGCGCGACCGCCGGGATGGGATGCTCTACTGGGACCGCGGCCGGCGGGCAGGCCGCCGGTAACGGCCGGGCGGCAGGCGGTGGCCAGTCGCCGGCAGCTAGCGGTCACCGGATGCGGCAGTGCGAGGAGAAGTAATGGCCCAGCAGAAGCGAGGTCTCGGGAAGGGGCTGGGCGCCCTGATCCCGACCGCGCCTCCCACCGCGACCTGGAATGGTGCCAGCGACGGCGGCGCCGGGCTGGCCGCGAGCCGCGTCCCGCCCGGCCCGTCTGGCACGGTGGCCGACGGAACCTATTACCAGGAGATCGCGATTGGCGCGATCACCCCTAACCCGCGCCAGCCCCGGCGGATCTTCGACGAGGACACCCTGGCCGAACTGGCATCCTCCATCACCGAAGTAGGGCTGCTGCAGCCGGTGGTGGTGCGCCCGGTCATGCCCGGCCACTACGAGCTCATCATGGGCGAGCGCCGCTGGCGGGCTAGCCAGCAGGCCGGGCTGGAGCACATCCCGGCCATTGTCCGCGGCACTGGCGATGACGACATGCTGCGCGATGCCCTGATGGAGAACCTGCACCGGGAGCAGTTGAACCCGCTCGAAGAGGCAGCGGCCTACCAGCAACTGCTGGACGACTTCGGGGCGACGCACGAGGAACTGGCGCGGAAGGTCGGCCGCTCGCGGCCGCACATCTCCAACACCATCCGGCTGCTGAACCTGCCGGCCGGCGTACAGCACCGGGTCGCGGCGGGTGTGCTCAGCGCCGGGCACGCCCGGGCCCTGCTCGCCCTGGACGACCCGGACGCCCAGGACCGGCTCGCTCTCCGGATCGTGGCCGAGGGGCTGTCGGTGCGCACCGTGGAGGAGATCGTGGCCATGGGCGGCGATGAGGCCCCCCGGCCGCGCCAGGCCGCCAGCAGGGCGCCGGCCGATCCGGCGCTGACCGAGCTGGCCGAGCGGCTGTCGGACGCGTTCGACACCAGGGTCAGGGTCGAACTCGGCCGCCGCAAGGGGAAGGTCGTGAAGGGAAAGATCGTGGTGGAGTTCGCCTCGGTCGAGGATTTGACGCGGATCATCTCCGCCATGTCAGTGGACCTGGCCGGGAATGGCAGCACCTGACCGGCCAGGTGGCCCGTTTCACGTGAAACTGGCCGCCTCGCGGATGCTGGCCAGGAACGCGTCCACATCCGCCTCGGCGGTGTCGAACGCGGTCATCCACCGGACCACGTGGGCCGTCTCGTTCCAGACGTAGAACCGCCAGTCCCGCTGCAGCCGGGCGATGTGATCCGGGTGCAGCACCGCGAACACGGCATTGGACTGGACCGGCTGCCACAATGTCACGCCCGGTACGCCGCCCAGGCCATCCGCCAGCCGCTGGGCCATCAGGTTCGCGTGCTGTGCGTTCCGCCACCAGGTGCCGTCCGCCAGCAGCCCGAGGAACTGAGCGGCCAGGTAGCGCATCTTGGACGCCAACTGCATCTGCTGCTTGCGCTGGAAGGCCACACCGTCGGCCAGATCCGGCGCCATGACCACCACCGCCTCCGCGCCGACCGCGCCGTTCTTCGTGCCGCCGAAGCTCAGCACGTCCACATGTGCGGCGATATCGGCGAGCGGGCAGCCGAGCCAGGCAGCCGCATTGGCGAGCCGGGCACCGTCGGCGAACAGCCGCAGCCCTTCGGCCCGGCAGAACCGCGCCAACTCGGCCAGTTCGGGCAGTGAGTAACAGGTGCCATATTCGGTCGCCTGGGAGATCGCGACGACACGTGGCTGGACCCGGTGCTCATCGCCGCGGCCGCCGAGCCGGCTGGCGACCAGGGCAGGAGTCAGCTTCCCGTCCGGCGCCGGGACGGTCAGCAGCTTGCAGCCCAGGACCCGCTCGGCGGCACCGCACTCGTCGACGTTGAGATGCGCGCTCTCCGCGCAGATCACCGCCTCGTAGGGCCGCAGCAGCAGGCTGATCCCCAGCACGTTCGCGGCGGTGCCGTTGAACACGAAGAACACCCCGCCGGTGGCCCCGAAAGCGGCCGCAAGCTCGGCACTGGCCCGCGCCGTCCACGGGTCCTCCCCGTAGGCGGCCGCGTCGCCGGTGCTGGCATCGGTCAGGGCGCGCAGCACCGCCTCGTGCGCGCCAGCGTGGTTATCGCTGGCAAAGCTCTTACGCGCGGTCACCGGCGGCTGGGCATGGCCTAGTTGCCGCGGGCGGCCGCGGCGCTCAGCAGGTCACGGCACACCAGCCCGAGCGCCCGCCCGGCGGCCTCCATCGCCATCGGCAGTGTGCTGGTCTCGGTCATCCCGGGTGCCACATTGACCTCCAGGAAGAGGGGGCGGCCATCGGCGATGATGAGGTCGGTGCGTGACAGGTCACGCAGGCCCAGCGCCCGGTGGGCGGTGACCGCCGCGGCCGCGGCCGCGGCGGCCTCGCTGCCGGACAGCCGGGCCGGGGTGAAGAACCGGGTCTGCCCGGCGGTGTAGCGGGCGGCGTAGTCGTAGCCGCTGGCCGGCGGGAGGATCTCGACCGCGGGCAGCGCCTGCGGGCCTTCGCCGAGATCGATCACGCCGACAGCGACCTCAGTGCCGAGCACACAATGCTCGATCAGCGCCGTGTCGCCGTAGGCGAAGCAGCTGATCATCGCGCCGGGCAGTTCCCCGGCGGTCATCACCCGGCTGGCGCCGAGCGCCGAGCCGCCCCGGGCGGGCTTGACGAACAGCGGCAGGCCGAGCGTGGCCACGATGCGCTCCAGCACCGCCGCCGCGCCGAGGTCGTGGAAGGTCTCCTTGGGCAGGGTCACCGAGGCGGGGGTAGCCAGGCCGGCCGCGCGGGCGACCGCCTTGGCCACCGGCTTGTCGAAGGCGAACCGGCAGGCGTCGGCGGTGGCGCCGACGAACGGCACCCCGAGCAGGGCCAGGATCTCCTGGATCGACCCGTCCTCCCCGTAGGCGCCGTGGATGGCCGGGAAGACCGCGGCCGGCGGGTCGGCGGTGATCGCCGCGATCAGCCCGGCGTCCGCGTCCGCCACCTCGGCCTCGACGCCGGCCTCCTGCAGCGCATCCCGCAGCCGGTGACCGGAGCGCAGCGACACCTCCCGCTCGGCGGACAGCCCGCCGGCCAGGATCAGGATGTGCCCCAGGTCGCTCACAGCGGCACGTCCGCACCCGCGGGACCGGTCAGGAAGTCCGGGCTGCCGCCGGTCCCGGGCGGCGCTGGCAGCAGGCCACGGAAGGTGGAGTGCAGTTCGGTCTCGGTCCCGACCACCTCGGCGAGCCGCCGCACACCTTCCCGGATCCGCGCGGGCTCGGGGAAGCAGTAGGACAGCCGCAGGAACTCACCGCCCGCCCCGCCGGTGAAGAACCCCGTTCCGGGCACGTACGCGACCCGCGAGGAGATGGCCCGGGGCAGCATGGCCTTGGCATCCAGTCCCGCCGGAAGCTGCAGCCAGACGTAGAAGCCACCGCCGGGCCGGGTCCACCGGCAGCCGTCCGGCATGACCGCGGCCAGTGCGTCCAGCATCGCGTCCCGGCGTTCCCGGTACAGCTCACGGAACACCTTCACCTGCTCCTGCCAGGGCTGGCTGGTCAGGTAGTCCCGGACCATCAGCTGCGCCAGGCTGGAGTGGCAGAGCACCGCCGCCTCCGCGGCGAGGACCAGCTTGTCCCTGATCCCGGGCGGCGCCAGCGCCCAGCCGACCCGCAGCCCGGGCGCGATGGTCTTGGAGAACGTGCCGAGATAGACCACCCCGTGCGGGTCGTCGGCCCGCAGCGCACGCAGGGGCTCGCCGTCGAACCCGAGCAGCCCGTACGGATTGTCCTCGATCACCAGCAGCCCGGCCCGCTGGCAGATGTCCAGCACCTGGGCCCGCCGGGCGGCGGGCAGGGTGACCCCGCCCGGATTGTGGAAGCTCGGCACCGTGTACAGGAACTTCACCCGCCGCCCCTGGCTGGCCAGGGCGGCGATGGCCAGCCCGAGCGCCTCCGGGATCAGGCCCTGATCGTCCATCGGCACATGGACCACGTCCGCCTGGTACGAGGCGAAGGTGCCGAGCGCTCCCACGTAGGAGGGGCCCTCGGCGAGGATGACGTCACCGGGGTCGATGAAGATCCGGGTGATCAGGTCGAGTGCCTGCTGCGAGCCGACCGTCACGACCACCTCGTCCGGGTGAGCCCGGATCCCTTCCAGCGACATCACGTCGCAGATGGCCTCCCGCAGCCCTGGATCCCCCTGCGCCGACATGTACTGCAGCGCCACGGTCCCGCGCTGGGCCACCAGTTGCCCGGCCATCTCGCCGACCGCGTCCAGCGGCAGGGCGGAGATATTGGGCATGCCCCCGGCCAGTGACACAATCTCCGGCCGGGCCGCTACCGCGAACAGAGCCCGGATCTCGGAGGCGATCATTTCCCGTGCGCGCCCGGCATACCGGTTGACGTAGCGGTCTACCAGTGACTCGTGGGACGCCAGTGCCTGCCGTGACTCACGAGGTGCGAGGCCGCCTGGGGCGGGAGTGCTGGCTGAGGCTGGTGTGTTGTCGGCAGCCACGCACTCTCCCTTACGTTGATGAGTACCATTGTCAGCGTACGGGCTGGGGGCGGGGCCCGCCTGCCGCTACCGGGATCTCACGCGCGGGGCGGCCGCGGTGTCTGCCGCAGCCGGGCCACGTACTGCGCCAGTTGCCATCGCAGTCGGATCTGACCACAGAGGTGCCCAGGTGTCACGCCGTCTCGCCAACGTCACCCTGGATAATCTCGACGATCTGCCCCATCGCTGCCGGCGCTGCGTCTTCTGGGAACTCGACCCGGTGAGCCATTCCCGGGCACAGGCAGCGGGCGACCCGGCGCTGGAGAAGGAGGCGTGGATCTCGGCCACGCTGCTGGAATGGGGCAGCTGCGGGAAGATCGCCTACGTGGACGGAGTCGCGGCCGGATACGTGCTGTATGCCCCGCCGCTGTACATCCCCCGCTCGGTAGCGTTCCCCACCAGCCCGGTGAGCGCGGACGCGGTCCTGCTGATGACCGCTCACATCCTGAATGAGTTCGCTGGCGGCGGGCTGGGCCGGATGCTCGTGCAGGGGGTGGCCAAGGACCTCACCCGGCGGGGGGTCAAGGCCATCGAGGCCTTCGGTGACCTGCGGCGCGAGGAGGGATCCTGCGTACTGCCCGCGGACTATCTGCTGGCGGTGGGGTTCAAGACGGTCCGCCCGCATCACCATTTCCCGCGGCTGCGGCTGGAACTCAAGGCCACCGTTTCCTGGCGGGAGGACGTCGAAGTGGCGCTGGAGCGCCTGCTCGGCTCGATGACACCGGAGCGGGCGCTGCGGCTGGCCTAGCCTGGCCAGCGCCCGCCCTGCCGGCGTGCACCGGCCGTCAGACGGGCCGCGGGATGGCCGCCGGGCGGCCTCAGATGAATTCGGCGAGCTCGTCGAGCAGCCGGGTCTTCGAGCGGGCGCCGACGAGTTCCTTGACCACCTGGCCGTCCTTGAACACGCCCAGGGTCGGGATGTTGAGGATCCCGTAGCGCCGGGTGACCTCCGGGTTCTCGTCCACGTTCAGCTTGACGATGTCGATCTTGTCGCCGTGCTCGGCCGCGATCGCCTCCAGCACCGGGGCCACCTGGCGGCACGGTCCGCACCATTCCGCCCAGTAGTCCACGAGCACCGGCTTTGCGCTCTTCAGCACGTCGGCCTCGAAAGTCTCGTCGGTCACAATCTTCGTCCCGCCCACTCTCGTTCCTTCCCTCGTCGCGATGGTCGTGTTGTTGTTCAGGAGATGGTGGCGGTGTTATCAGGATTCGTGGGCCGCGAGGTAGCGCTCAGCATCCAGCGCGGCCGCGCACCCGGTGCCAGCGGCGGTCACCGCCTGCCGGTAGCCGCGGTCGACGACGTCGCCGCAGGCGAACACGCCTGGGATCGCCGTCCGGGTGAAGGGCTGCTCCACCAGCAGGTAGCCCTCCGGGTCGGCGGACAGCTGGCCGGTGAACAGGTCGCTGCGCGGGTCGTGGCCGATCGCCACGAACACCCCACCGACCGGCAGCGTGCTCTCCTCGCCGGTGACGGTGTCGCGCAGCCGCAGGCCGGAGACCTTGCTCTCGCCCAGCACCTCGGTCACCACGCTGTTCCAGCGGATCGAGACCTTCGGGTTGGCGAAGGCGCGCTCCTGCATGATCTTGGAGGCGCGCAGCGCGTCCCGCCGGTGCACCAGGGTGACCGACCGGGCGAACCGGGTGAGGAAGGTGGCCTCCTCCAGGGCCGAGTCGCCACCGCCGACCACTGCGATGTCGGTGTCGCGGAAGAAGAAGCCGTCGCAGGTCGCGCACCAGGACACCCCGTGCCCGGCGAGCCGCTTCTCGCCCGGCACGCCCAGCTCCCGGTACCGCGAGCCGGTCGCGATGATCACGGTCCGGGCCAGGTAGACATCACCCTCCACGATGACCCGCTTGGGGTCCGCGGCCAGGTCCACGCCGGTCACGTCCTCGGCGATCAGTTCCGCACCGAACCGCTCCGCCTGCTTGCGCATGCCATCCATCAGGTCCGGCCCGAGCACCCCGTCCGGGAAGCCCGGGAAGTTCTCCACGTCGGTGGTGTTCATGAGTGCGCCACCGGCCGTCACCGCGCCCTCGAATACCAGCGGCCGCAGCTGTGCCCGGGCCGCGTACAGCGCCGCGGTGTAGCCTGCCGGGCCTGAGCCGATGATGATGACGTCGCGGATGCCGGTCACCTGTTCGCCTTTCGCTTAATTTCGCACCCCCAACAACCGACACCCGGCCCCGGAGATTCCCGGCCGGCGCAGCCGGGTGTCAGCCGGTGCCGGGCATGGTGAAGTGCGCTATCACGTCTCCGCCGTGCGCCGGGCAGGCCGTTCCCACCAGCCATACCCGCACCAGGGAGCTGCCCGGTACTGGCACGACGATGACCGCCACCGGGCGGCCGCCGTAGCTGGCGAGATCGACCAGCCGGGGCGCGGCGCCCCCGGCCACCCGGGTCACGCAGGCGGCCAGCCGCGGGAACGCAGCCGGGGCTGCGGCCGGCCTGGGCGCGTGGCCGGCCCGTGCCGCGGATGGGAACCGCCGGAGCACCGAGCGTACCTGGGCAGGCAGCAGGCCGGGCTGATACCTGGTCCCGCTGCGGACGACGGGCAGCCCGGTAGCGGGCTGGGCGGCCGGCGCGAGCCCGCTGGCCGCGCTGTGGCTTGCCGCACTCTGGCTGGCCACGCTGGACGGGGTTCCCACCGCCGGCCCAGCCGTGGTGCCCGGCGTTCCGCCCGATACCAGCTGCGCGATGGCGTACCCGCCGCCAGCCACCAGCACGATCGCCGCGGCGGCCGTGGCGAGCCGCAGCGCCAGCCGGGACGGTGGCCGGACCCGGCCGCGCCCCGGGCCGCGCCCGTCCCGGCGAGTTCCGGCGGGCCGCCGCTGCCCGGGTGGAGCGCTGGTGCCGGGCGGTGAGGCGGCACCGGGCGGTGGAGTGGCGGCGGGCAGTGGGGCGGTGCAGGTGGTGGGGCGGTGCCGGGTGCTGGGGCGGATGCGGCGTGAGCGATACCGGTCCCAGCCGCGCGGGCCGCGGCCTCGGCGGCCAGGGCGGCATCAAGCCGGGCCGCCAGCCCTGCAGGCATGGGCGGTGCGGGAGTGGCCGCCAGCAGCGAGGTCACCGACGCCAATTGCGCGTCCAGTTCCGCGCAGCGCGGGCAGGTCGACAGGTGCACGCTGATCGCGGCCGCTTTGCGCTCCGGCAGCAGCCCGGCGCGGAAGTCGGCCATGGCTTCGGCGCTGACGTGGCCCCTCACCGGTTTTCACCGCCTCTCTCCGCAGCTGAGACGTCTCCGGCAGGCGTACGGTTCCCCGGCCCACGCCCAGGCTCAAGGCCAGAGCCAAGCCCAGGGCTAGGGCCAGGGCCAGGCCTCTGGCCAGGGACAGGGGCGCGGCCCGGTCCGGAGCCCGGCGCGGGCGCGGCGGGCACAGC
Source organism: uncultured Actinomycetes bacterium (assembly GCA_963837105.1). GTDB lineage: Bacteria > Actinomycetota > Actinomycetes > Streptosporangiales > Streptosporangiaceae > UBA9676. The sequence goes on from CAWIMG010000025.1 coordinate 130,666, forward strand.
CCTGGCCATCCCTGCCGCCTGGCCTCCTGCCGGGCCGACCGCCGGGCCGCGCAGATGAACCAGCCGGGGCAGCAGCCGGGCGCGGCCACGTGAGCAGCGGCTCTTCACCGTGCCCTCGGAGATACCCAGCACCGCTGCCGCCTCGGCCACCGGATAGCCGAGCATGTCCACCAGCACCAGCGCCGCCCGTTGCTCAGGTGGCAGGGTGCGCAGCGCGGCGGTCACGTCGAGCGAGGTGTCGGTGTCCGGCTGCGCCGGGCCGTGGCCCGCGGCGACAGCGTCCAGTGCCTCGGCCGCCAGCCCGCTGGTGGCGGGCCGGGCCGCCCGCCGCCGCAGCAGGTCGAGGCAGGCGTTGACGACGATCCGGTGCAGCCAGGTGGTGACGGCCGAGTCGCCACGGAACCTGCCGGCCCCACGGAAGGCGGAGATCATGGCGTCCTGCAAGGCGTCCGCCGCATCGTCGGGGTCGCCGAGCGTGCGGACCGCCACCGCCCACAGCCGGTCGCGATGGCGGGCGAACAAGGTCCCGAACGCGTCAGGATCGCCGGACACGTGCCGCCGGAGCAAGTCAGTGTCGGCTGGCCCGTCCCCGGAAGGTGTCAGCTGGAGCCTCGCACGACGATGTTGTAGATCTTCGCCTCGAACCGGTTCGAGGCCGAGGCGGACTGCGGCGGCAGCTTGGTGAACCACACCAGGACGTACTGGCCAGTCGCGTGGCTGTGCACGACGAAGGTGTAGCTGCCGCTGACATTGCTGGCGTGGGCCACGCTGGTGAAGGTGGACAGGGTGGACGGCGCCCGGGCGCTGTTGTTGCCCAGCTCGATCTGCACATCGGCACCGGGGACGGATCCGAAGGTGACGGTCACCGACCTCAGCCGGACCGGCTTGCCCATGTCGAGAATCAGGCCGGTGCCGGTCTTGGTGCCGCCGAACTCCGGGCTGCCCAGGTAGTACTGGGTGTTCCAGTACGTCGCCGGGCTGTTGTCAATGGCGAACCTGGCCAGCTGGTCGTTCTCGTTCCCCGGATCCTCCGCCGGGGTGCTGAGCGCGTCGAAGCCGTGCGCGCTGACCGGCGTGAGCACGGCCGCCGCACTCGAAGGTGAAGATGACGCGGAACCCCGGTTGTGATGCTGGCCGGCCGCGGCCCCCGGGCTGCTGTGGTGCGTGAGCAGGTACGCGGCGACCCCCAGCACCACCACCGCCAGCAGTGCGGCGATGCCCAGCACGGCCCGCGGCACCGGCCCGCGGTCGCCACCACCGCGCCCGGACCGGTGGGAGGGGCGGCCGGGGCCGCCGGGGCCGGGCCAGCCCGGCTGGCCGGCGTTCTCGCCAGTGAACTGGTAGTAATGGCCGGTGTCCTGGCCGGGTGGTGGGCCGGCCCAGCCGGGGTCGGTGTGCGGGCCGGGTGGCGCGGGCGGGGGCGCGAGCGGGGCCGGGATGACCCGGGCCAGGGCGTCTGCCAGCGCGGCCGGCGAGGTCAGCGGCGGCCCGGCCGACCGTCCGTTCTGGAACAGCACCTGACAGGTGATGTCATCCACCGCGGCCGGGACGCCCGCCAGCACCTGCCGGGGGCTGCAGGGCCGCCCGTCCGCCGTGCGCGGGGCGGCCGGCAGGGCCGGCCAGTCGTCGGCCGGCCAGTACGCGGTCAGCGCCGCGTAGAGGAGCCTGCCGAGGCCCTGGGTGTCGGCCAGGGCCGGGTCATCGGCGACAGTGCCGGACAGGGCGGCATCGATGCCCAGGCCGACCACCTTCACGCCGCCACCCTGGGTCCAGCGCAGCGAGCCTGGGGTCAGGCACAGGTGGGCGATCCCGGCGGCGTGCGCGGACGCGAGCGCCTCGGCTCCCTCGGCGATGATCTCCGCGCTCTGCCCGGCGTCCAGCGGCCCGTCGGCCAGCAGGTCATGCAGCGAGTCGCCAGGCACCCACTCCATCACCACATAGGCCTGGTCCCAGTTCTCCTCCACGTCGAAGACCTGCGCCAGCCGGGCATCGGTCAGCCTGCTGGCGGACCTGGCGGCGGTGACGGCCTCGCGGATGCGGGGGAATCCAGGGGCGAAGGTCAGCACCGTCACCGCTCGTGCCAGCGTCTCGTCGATCGCCTTCCAGGCCGACCAGCCGGTACTCGCGCTGATGCGGTCTTCGAGCCGGTAACGCCCGCCAAGGCGGGTTCCCGGTTCCGAGGTGAAGGTGCTCATGTGGTATGCCGTCAAGGAGCAGTGCGGCCCTCGACCCTCCCTTCCCAGCCCCGGTCGATGGACACGGTGGAACGCACCGGTGCCCACACTATGGTAGGCCGACTGGCCTGGCATGCTGCGGTCCTGTGCGGACTGTCGGCGTAACCGTTACCCGTGAGATACACCGGGCTGCCCATGACGATATCGGGCATCCGGTGGCCAGGTGACTGGTTGGCTAGCGGCGCAGCCGCCCGCGCAGGCCGCTCGACAGCTCGCTGACCTCGGTGATTGCCAGTGCCCGCGCGAAGAGCAGGTACAGCAGCAGGGCGCCGCTGCCGCCCACGATCACGGTCGCGATGCCGAACGCGGGCCCGGGCGGGAGCAGGACACCGATCATGAACGAGGTCGCCAGCGCGAAGATCACGCCGGGGATGGCGGCCACGTGCATCAGAATCAGGCTGCGCGCGATCTGGTGCCCGTCCAGGCCATCCAGCCGCCGGCTGAGGATGAACCAGGAAATGACCGTGCCGACCAGGTTGGCCAGCCCGAACGCGGCCGCGATGCCTTCCACCACGTGCCCGTGCGGGAGCGCGGTCAGTGACAGCAGGCAGACCGTGATGTTGGTGATCATCACCGCCACGCCGATGAACATCGGCGTGCGGCTGTCGTGCATCGCGTAGAACACCCGCAGCATGAGCTGGAACATCATGTACGGCACCAGCCCGAGCGAGAAGATGCCGAACACCATGCCGACGTAGCTGGCCTCGGCGGTGGACATGCTGCCATAGCCGAACAGCGCCTGCGCGAACGGCGGGCCCAGCACGAAGAACACCAGCGCGGCCGGGACGACGATCACCGACGACAGCCGGACTCCGCCCGAGAAGTCGCGCTTGACCAGCGAGTATCTCTTCTCGGACGCGTGCGCGCTCATCCGCGGCAGCAGCGCGGTGATGACCGAGATGCCGACGATGGCATAGGGCATCTGGAACAGCTGCCAGGCGTAGGTGTAGGTGGAGACGCCGTCGTAGGCGGAGTGGACGGAGGCCTTGTTGGCCACGTTCTGCACCACCAGGAAGGCCACCTGGGTGGTGGCGATGTAGCCGAGCAGCGGGCCGGCCATCTGCAGGATCTCGCTCACCTCGGCGCGCCGGAAGTCGAACCGCGGGTGCCAGCGGAACCCCACCCGGCGCAGGAACGGGATCAGCGCCGCGGTCTGCGCGATGATGCCCAGCGTGGTACCGAATCCGAGCAGCTGCACCTGCCCGGCCGAGATGGTCGAGGCGGTGGTGCCGATCCCGCCGGTGACGATGAACAGCATCAGCACCGCGATGACCACGATGTTGTTGATCACCGGCGTCCACATCGGGGCCGCGAAGTGGCCCCGGGAGTTGAGCACCGCCCCGGCCAGCGAGCTCATCCCGTAGAAGAAGATCTGCGGGATGAAGAAGTAGGCGAAGATCACCATCAGGTTGCGCTCGGGCCCGGTGATCGCGTGCGCGTACAGGCTCACCAGCAGGCTGGCGGCGGCCGTCGCGACCACCGTCACCACCAGCAGGGCGATCGTGGCCAGGGTGAACAGGCGCTGGTCGTACGCCTCGCCGCGGTCGGCGTCGCGCTTGGCCGCGTTCACCAGCAATGGCACCACGATGCTGGTGAGGATGCCGCCCAGCATCAGGTCGTAAACGGTGTTCGGCAGCGTGTTGGCGTTGTTGTAGGCGTTGGCGACCGTTCCTACCCCGAGCGCGAAGGCCAGCATGAGGGTGCGCAGGAACCCGGTACCACGGGAGGCGAGCGTGCCCAGCGCCATGATCCCGCTCGACCTGACGACACTCGGCCCCTCGGCCGGGTCGGTCCGCGGCGGTGCCGGTGCGCCCGGTCCGCCGCCGACGCCTGGGCCGCCACCGGCCGCGCTGGGCTCCCCGGCCAGACCGGGCTCCCCGGTCACGCCGGGCTGCCCTGGCACGGGCAGGCCCGCCTCCGGCCAGCCTGCGTCAGGCGGCAGGCCGGTTTCCGGCAGGCTCATGCTGTCCCAGGCCCCCGGGGGCGGGCCGGCCGCCTCAGCGGCTCTCCGCCCGGCCGGGGATGCTGGCGTGCTCATCGGGCTCCTTCATTCCGGTCGGATGCCCCCGCTCAGGTTCGACGCTATCGGCTTCCGCGCCCGCTGAGGCGAGATCGGGGCCGGTTGGGTCCCCCGCCGCGGTTTCTGCCGGTTCCGCCGGCTCCTCGCCCGCCCGGCCCCGCCCGCTGCGGACCGCGCGGGCGGCCGCGGTGAGCACGAACACCCCGAGCGCGATGCCGATGATGACGATGGCCATGCTGCCGAAATTGGTCGCCTCGACGGTCAGCCGGGCGGTGCTGTACGGCAGCGGCTTGCCGTCCGGCGTGGTCAGCCACAGGTTCAGCGTGCTGGAGCCGGCCTCGGCCGCCCGGATCGGGATCTTGATCGTGGTCTGGGAGCCTGCGGCCACCGCGACCGTGCTGCTGTACTTCCCGATCGTCACCTGGTCGCCGGCGGCAGTGCTCAGCCGCAGCCGGACCCGGATCGCCCGGGAGAGCCGGTTGCTGACCGACACCGCTACCGGGCCTGACTTGCCACCCAGCGTGACCCGTCCCTGGTCCACCAGGCTGACCTGCTGGAGCTGCGAGTTGACGTAAGCGGTCACCCGGTGCAGCAGCTGCTCGGCCTGACGGCGGCCAGCCCGGCCGCCACGCCAGGCCGACGACTCGATGGCCGCCGTCGCCGTGCTGAGGTACCGGGGCCCGGGGCTGACCAGAATGCTGCTCAGCAGCCGGATCTGGCTGTCCAGCCGCCGCACCTGGCGGAGCAGCGATGCGCTCAGCTCATCCGGGCTGACCTGGTGCTCCGGAGGCCCCTTCCGGCTGGCGGTGGCAACCGGCCCGGCGGTGGTGACCAGCCCGGCCAGGGTGGACGGCCGCAGCCACGGGGTCTGCGCGGTGGCCGCGAGCAGGTCGCTGGCGAGGGTGGTGCCGGGGTCCCATTGCCGGGGCGGGGTGACGACCACCGCCCGCGACATGGACGGTGCCTCAGCCGCGATCATGGCCGTCTCGGCCAGGAACCACTGCGTGCGCGCGAACACCGCGCCCGGACCCCGGCCGGCACCGCGGCCGGAGTGCCGGCCGCAGTGCTGGCGGTGGCGCCCGGCAGGCTGGCGGACGGCAGGGCAAGGATGCGTGCCAGCACATTGTCGGCCAGCAGCACGTGCAGTTCGGTGCCCAGCCCGTCCAGGGTGGTGGCGACGGCGGTCGGCGTGTACGGGGTGGTAGGCCGCATCATGCTGCTGTCCAGGATCACTGTGCCGATGCCGCTGGCGGCCAGGCTTTCCAGCACCCCGTAGTCGGCCAGACCGTCGGCCGGCCAGGCGATCAGCCCGGGGGAGTCCTTCCCGCTGGCCGGTGCGGCCGGCGGGCGCTGGACCTGCCCGAGCACGGCCTGGGCTGCCGCCCGGCCGTCGCTGAAGGTGGCGGTCAGGTCGCCGTCGGGCCCGTGGTGGGCCAGCGCCGCCACGTCCACGTCGGAATAGGGGGTGACGAAGAAGTCCTGCTGGCTGGTCGCCGACCGGAGCGACCGCAGCCAGGCCTGGGCGGCCGCGCTGGCCGGATAGGTGACCGCATGGGCGCAGGTGGCGGTGCCGCCCACCGGATAGGGCGTGGTCATCGTCTTCGCGGCGGCGAGCAGCGCGGGGTCGATCGCATAGGTCAGCTGGGCCCCCTGGCCGAGCGGGGATGTCCCGGCCGCCAGCAGCTGGCCCAGCCGCCCGCCGCTGGCCAGGCTGGCCGCCAGCGAGTTGGTGAGCAGCGCCGGGCAGGCCGCCCGGTGCGGGACGTCGATCAGCGGCCATACCCAGCCGATGGCCAGCGGCTTGACCGTCCGCTCGGCGGGCTTGCCCGGCCAGAACGGCAGGAACGTGCGGAACGTGGCCAGCGTGGCCAGGCCCTGGCTGAGCTCGGCCGCCAGCGGGTACACCCCGAACGTGGCCATGCCAACGTCACTGACCCGCAGGGTCATCGACCACGGCACGGTGCTGTGCCCGGGCACCGAGGCGATCTGCCGCACCGGGCCGATAGCCGAGTCCAGACCGGTCGGGCCCGGCGTGGTCAGGTAGCTGTCCATCGCCGACCGGGTGGCCAGCCGGGCCGGGGACGACCAGAGCTGGAGCTGCAGCCCGGTCACCGGGCTGGCGGCGGAGTTGGTAACCGTGCCGGTGACCCGCACCGTCCCGTGGGGGGCGGCGACGGCCGGGTTCATCGAGGTGATCGCGATGGCCACCCGGCCCGGCGCCGCCTCCTGCCGGGCCGCGGCGCCACCAGTCGCCAGCGCCGGGACGGCCGCCGCCAGCGCCCAGCCCACGGCCAGGGCTAGCGCCAGCAGCCGGACGCAGGCCCGGCGCAGCGCCAGGCGCGCGGAACCGGAGCGGTGCTGACGCGGCATGCTGAAATGCTATTGCCGTCGGCCGGCTGCGGTCCCCGCGATGGCTGCCGGGCAGGCCGGCTTTCCCATGCGCACGCCTACCCCCTACCCTCGATGCCCGTGCCGGACTCCCATAACCTGACCCCAGCGCAGCGCCGGGCTGCGGCGGCCGTGCTGCGCCTGGCCTTCGAACCAGTGGCCGATCTTGGCGGCCTGTTCGCCCGGCACGGCCATGAGCTGGCGGTGGTCGGCGGCACCGTCCGGGACGTGCTGCTCGGCCGCAGCCATCGCGGCGATCTGGACCTGGCCACCGACGCCCGGCCGGAGCAGGTGCTCCAGATCGTCGGAGGCTGGGCCGACAAGGTGTGGGAGACCGGGATCTCGTTCGGCACCGTGGGGGTCCGCAAGGGCAGCACCATCTGCGAGATCACCACTTACCGGAGTGAGCGGTACCAGCCGGCGTCGCGCAAGCCGGACGTCACCTACGGCACCTCGCTGACCGAGGATCTGTCCCGGCGTGACTTCACCGTGAACGCGATCGCGGCCCGGCTGCCTGGCTTCGAGCTCGTCGACCCGTACGGCGGGGTGGCCGACCTGGCGGGCAAGGTGCTCCGGACGCCGGGTGCCGCGGCCGACTCGTTCACCGACGACGCGCTGCGCATCCTGCGGGCCGCCCGGCTGTCCGCCCAGCTGGGTTTCTCCGTCGCCCCGGAGGCACGGTCGGCGATGACGGCGCTGGCCGCCGGCTGGCGGTGGTGTCGGCCGAGCGGGTCAAGGATGAGCTCATCAAGCTGATGCTGGCGCCCGGGCCGGACGGCCCGGTGCGGGGGATCACCCTGCTGGTGGACACCGGCGTGGCGGATCAGGTGCTGCCGGAGGTGCCCAGCCTGCGACTGGAGGCGGACGAGCACTTCCGGCACAAGGACGTCTACCAGCATTCGCTGACCGTGCTGGCACAGGCCATCGAGCTGGAGCCCCGCTACGGGCTGGCGCCCGACCTGGTGGTGCGGCTGGCCGCGCTGCTGCACGACATTGGCAAGCCGAAGACCCGGCGGCTGCTGCCGGACGGGCGGGTGGCCTTCCACCACCACGAGATGGCCGGCGCGGCGATGGTACGGGCCCGGCTGGGGAAGCTGCGCTTCCCGGCCGCCGTGGTCAACGACGTGGCCACGCTGGTGGCGCTGCACCTGCGCTTTCATGGCTACAACGAGGGCGGCTGGACCGACGCCGCGGTGCGGCGGTACGTCCGGGATGCCGGGCCGCTGCTCACCCGGCTGCACGTGCTCACCCGGGCCGACTGCACCACCCGCAACAAGCAGAAGGCGCAACGTCTGGCGCGTGCCTACGACAACCTGGAACGGCGCATCGCCGAGCTGGCGGAGCAGGAGGAACTCGGCAAGATCCGGCCGGATCTGAACGGGAACCAGATCATGGACATCCTCGGGCTGCCGCCGGGCCCGGTGATCGGCCGGGCCTACCAGCATCTGCTGGAGCTGCGGCTGGAGCACGGGCCGCTGGGCCCCGAGCGCGCCGGTCAGGAGCTGCGGCGCTGGGCGGCCGAGGAAGGGCTGGCCACACCGGGCGATGGCAGCACGGACGGGTCGGGACCGGCCAGCAGTTCCTGACGGTTGGCAACGGCATAGCCCGCGGCCGCCAGCAGGTATCCGGCCGACGCCACCGCGATCAGCAGATAGGACTTCCCGTCCTGCGGGATGATCTGGGCGGCCACCACCGCGCCGATCACGAACGGGACATTGAACAGCAGGTCGTACAGGGCGAACACGCGGCCACGGAAGTCGTCGCCCATCCGCTGCTGGATGATCGTCGTCGAGCAGATCGCGATCCCCTGGGCCACCAGGCCCAGCATCAGCGAGATGGCCAGGAACGGCAGCTGGGCGAAGATCGGGCCGAGCAGGCCGGTGACCACGCCGCCGGCCGCGAGCATGAGCGCGATCCAGGCCGCCTTGGACAGCCGGCGGGTGACGACGGGGGTGACGCCCGCGGCCGCGGCATATCCGACCGCCGCGGCGATCACCACCAGCGTGAAGTGTGCCAGCGAGGCGTTGGCGCCGGACGCCCGGTAGAAGTAGTTCCGGTAGAGCAGGATCGAGGTCAGCAGCAAGATGCCGTACATCATCCGGTGAGCGGCGGTCGCACCCAGCGCGCTGGCCACCGGGCGCCGCTGCCAGACGTGCTGGGCGCCGCTGGCCAGCCCCTTGCCGACGATGGCAAGCTCGGCCAGCACGCCGCGCCGCTGCTCACCCTCGGCCAGCGGCGGCGGGCCGAGCAGGTCGCGGTGCATGGTGGCGGCCACCGCCCCGGCGATCAGGTAGCCCGCCCCGCACACCAGCAGTGTGACCGCCGATCCGGTGCGGCCGCCGCCGGTGGCGAAGTGGATGGCGATGCCGGCGAACCCGCCGAGGAAGGACGCGATCGTGCCGGTGGTCGGCCCGACCGCGTTCGCCATCACCAGCTTGTCCGGCGCGACAACGTGCGGCAGCGCGGCGGACAGCGACGCCAGGAAGAACCGGTTGACACCCAGCACCGCCAGCACGCTGACGTACAGCGGCGCGCCCAGGCTGCCGCCCGTCACCAGGGCGGCGGTGCCGACCACGAAGACCGCCCGCAGCCAGGCCGACCAGACCAGGATCTGCCGCCGCGACCAGCGGTCGATGAAGACGCCGGCGAACGGCCCGATCAGCGAGTACGGCAGATACAGAACGGCGAACGCGGCCGCCGCCGCACCCGGGTCGGGGAACGTGGTGGCGTTGAAGAACACGTACGTGCCGAGCCCGGCGGTGAACATGCCGTCGCCCGCCTGGGACACCAGCCTGGTGGCGAACAGGCGGCGGAAGTTCCGCTCGGCCAGGACGGCCCGCAGGTCGCTCAGGAAGGTGGCCGCCTGCCGGGCTGCCGGGGCACTCCCGGTGCTCATCAGCGGCCGCCGGCGCGGGCCACGCACGGGCTCGGGAGGGGCACGCCGTCAGCCTATCGGCCCCGCCAGCCGCCGTGCCTGCCTGCGGGCCGGGCTGGTTCCCGGTCAGCCGGGCAGCGGCCGGGATGGGGATACCGGAGCCGGGTCAGCGTTCCGTTTCGCCGCGAATGAATTTCTCGACCGCGTCCCGGGCGACGTCGTCGGGGTACTGCACCGGTGGCGACTTCATGAAGTAGGACGCGGCGGACAGGATCGGCCCGCCGATGCCACGGTCGCGGGCGATCTTGGCGGCGCGGACCGCGTCGATGATCACCCCGGCCGAGTTCGGGGAGTCCCAGACTTCCAGCTTGTACTCGAGGTTGAGCGGCACGTCGCCGAAGGCGCGGCCCTCCAGCCGGACGTAGGCCCACTTCCGGTCGTCCAGCCACGGCACGTGGTCGGACGGGCCGATGTGCACGGCCGCCTTCTCCATCTCGTGCGGGATCTGGGAGGTGACCGACTGGGTCTTGGAGATCTTCTTCGACTGCAGCCGCTTGCGCTCCAGCATGTTCATGAAGTCCATGTTGCCGCCGAAGTTGAGCTGGTAGGTGCGCAGCAGCTCGACCCCGCGGTCCTCGAACAGCTTGGCCAGCACCCGGTGCGTGATGGTGGCACCGACCTGGGACTTGATGTCGTCGCCGATGATCGGGATACCCGCCTCGGTGAACTTGCGCGCCCACTGCGGGTCGGAGGCGATGAAGACGGGCAGCGCGTTGACGAAGGCGACACCGGCGTCCAGCGCGCACTGCGCGTAGTACCGGTCCGCCTGCTCGGAGCCGACCGGCAGGTAGGACACCAGCACGTCGGCCCGGGCCTCGCGCAGCGCCGCGGCCACGTCCACCGGCGCGTCGTCCGACTCGGTGATCATTTCCTGGTAGTACTCGCCCAGGCCGTCCAGGGTCGGCCCGCGCTGCACGATGACGGCGGTCGGTGGCACGTCGCAGATCTTGATCGTGTTGTTCTCGCTCGCCCCGATCGCCTCGGCCAGGTCCCGGCCGACCTTCTTGGCGTCCACGTCGAAGGCGGCGACGAACTCCACGTCACTCACGTGGTAGGGGCCGAACTTCACGTGCATGAGGCCCGGCACCCGGCTGGCCGGGTCGGCGTCCCTGTAGTACTCCACGCCCTGGATGAGGGAACTTGCGCAGTTGCCCACACCCGCGATGGCTACCCGAACCGAACCCATGAGGATTGCTCCTTTGTATTCTTCCCGCCGCCTCCTGGCGGCGCTTGACTCTCAGCCGGAGACCGGCCCGGCGGAGGTACCTTTTCCCGCGTTCCGCGCGGCTGGCGGTGGTGACGCCGCACCCGACTCCCGCTCCGAGGCGATCAGCTCGTTCAGCCACCGGACCTCGCGCTCGACCGACTCCAGGCCGTGCCGGTGCAGTTCGAGCGTGTAGCTGTCGAGCCGCTCCCTGGTCCGTGCCATCGCGGCCCGGACCGCATCCAGCCGTTCCTCCAGCCGGCTGCGGCGGCCCTCCAGGATCCGCAGCCGGATGTCGGCCCGGGTCTGCCCGAAGAACGCGAAGTGCACGCCGAACCCGTCGTCTTCCCAGGCCGCCGGCCCCGCCTCGGCCAGCAGGTCCTGCAGCCGCTCCTTGCCGTCCGCCGTCAGCCGGTAAACGATCTTCGAGCGGCGGCCGGACCGGGGGCGGCCCGGGCCGGGCGGCCCCGCTGGGCTTGCGGGCTCCTCCTCGGCGATCAGTCCCTGGGCGAGAAGTTCCTTCAGGCACGGGTAGAGCGAGCCGTACCCGAAGGCACGGAAGGCGCCGAGCAGCGCGTTCAGGCGCTTGCGCAGTTCGTAGCCGTGCATCGGGGTCTCGTGCAGCAGGCCGAGGACAGCGAGTTCAAGCACCCGGCTGCGTGATCCCGTCACGGCTGCCCGCACCTCCGAGCTTGTCGGGCCGGCTAGCCCTATGCTGCACGGGCCAGCAAACCTCGTATGGCGATCCGATGTATCGAATCGATACATCGCTAAGATATGTCGGAACGGCGCTGCGTGCAAACCGTTGGGCATCCGGCGGCCTCCGGCCCGCCCGCGAGGCCCGGACCCGCGCACCGCCGGGCCTCGGCGGCTGCGCGATTGCGACGTACCCTGTCGGGCATGGGACCAAGGCGGTCAGTGGTCGATTACGGGCTCGCCCGCCGGGCGACGCTCGCATCGGTGCTCGCTGGTCACACCACTGTCGCCGACGTCTGCGACGCCCATCCGTACCTGCTGCGGGCGGCCAAGTTCCATGGTGAGGCCACCGAAACCGGCTGCCCGATCTGCCGGAGGGCCAAGCTGACCCATGTCACCTACGTCTACGGCGACGAACTGGGGCGGTACGAGGGCCGGGTCAAGCAGCCGCCCGAGCTGGCGGAGATGGCCACCGAATATGGCGAGTTCCGGGTCTACGTGGTCGAGGTCTGTCAAAGTTGTGGGTGGAACCACCTCGCGTCGTCATACGTCCTCGGCACAGGCGAGCCCCGCAGCCGGCGTGGCCGTGCCCGCGTCAGCGAATGACCGCGCAGCTGGCAACTGTGTGCACACAGCACCCGGGCCGGTGACCGGCTGGGCAACGTGGCGCGGAGTGCGGCGGAATTCCGGGTGCCACGGCGGTATCCGGCACCGGGTACGGTGAACCTCTGCCGTCACCCCCGTCCCCCCGCCCGCGACTGCCTCACCCAACCAGCGAGGACGTGTGAGTAACCAAGACCCCAGTCCTTACCGGCTCGACCCGGATGACGGGGGCCGCCCCGGCGGCGGTGCCCGGGATTACCTTGACTGGCTGCCCGGCCGGGCGGGCCGCGGCGCGGCTCACGGTGACGGGTCCGGTGGCGATGGCCACCGCAACGGCGCCGGCAACGGCGATGGGTACCGCAATGGCAGCAGCGGCTACCGCAGCGGGGATGGCGACGGCAGCGGCTACCGCGATGGCGACGGCAGCGGAGGGCGCTCGCAGAGCCGGTCCGGCCAGGCTGGGCGGTCCTCCCGCGGCCAGCACGGCCGCACCGACAGCTGGCGCTGGGGCCGACCGGACGAGACCGGGTCGCGGCGTGCGCCCTGGGACCGCAAGAACGGCCGGGGCGACCCCGGCGAGGCGGGCGCCCGCGGCACCTCGGCCTCCCGAGAGCGGTACGCCGCCGCTCGCGCCCGCTACGCTGCCCGGCTCGGCGGGACCGCCGCGGCCGCCGCGGCGGTCGGCGTCACCGGCCGGCGTAACGGCACCGCCTATCCCGGCCGCGGCCAGAACGGTCAGCCCGGGAACGGCTACGGCAGGAACGGCTACGGCGGGAACGGGCACAACGGCAACGGGTATGACGGCAATGGTTCCGGGGACCGCGGTTCCAGCCGGACCGCCACCGGGTACCGGCCCGCACCGGCCCGCCGCCGGGCCGGCACCGGCGACGGCGGCGACCGGCGTGGCCGGCCCCGCCAGAAGGGTGACTGGTGGCGCCACTGGACCTGGCGGAAGGCACTCGGGCTGGTCGCTGCCCTGTGCGGGCTGGCGATCATGGCCGTCGCGCTGGGCGTCATGTACATCTACAACAAGACGCCGATCCCGCAGCCACAGCAGGCCGCCTTCCAGGCGGCGTCCAGCGTCTATTTCAGTGACGGCAAGACCCAGATCGGCCAGTTCGGCACCTACGACCGGCAGCTGCTGACCTACAACCAAATCCCGGCGAAGCTGCGCGCCGCGGTAGTCGCGGCCGAGGACAAGAACTTCTGGCACGAGGGAGGGATTTCCCCCACCGGCATCCTCCGGGCCGCCTACTACGACCTCACCAGTTCCGGCGGCAGCCTGCAAGGTGCCTCGACCATCACCCAGCAGCTGGTCAGGAACTACTACGACAACATCGGGACCGCCCAGACCGTCTCGCGGAAGATCAAGGAGATCTTCGTCGCGCAGAAGCTGGCCGCCTCGAAGTCCAAGCAGTGGATCCTCCAGCAGTACCTCAACACCGTCTACTTCGGTGCCGGGGCGTACGGGGCCGGTGCCGCCGCCCAGGTCTACTTCGGGCTGGGCCCCTCCCAGCTCGACCAGATCAGCTACAGCCAGGCGGCGATGATCGCGGCGATGATCCAGAGCCCCGGCTACTACAGCCCCAACCCGAAGGACGGCGCCGCCTACACCAGCCTGGTCTACCGCTGGAAGTACGTGCTCGGGGCCATGGCCAAGATGGGCACTATCTCCCCGCAGGCCGAGCACCAGGCCCTGGCCGCCGGGTTCCCCAAGATAGCCGCGGCGGTCAACAACAACTGGAGCGGCTACCGCGGCTACATCATGCAGGCGGTGCTCAGCGAACTGCAGAACACCTACCACTTCTCCAAGAACCAGATCTTCAATGGCGGGCTGCGCGTCACCACCACCATCAACCAGCGGCTGATGAACAGTCTCTACGCCACGGTGGCCGCCAACCGGGCGCTCATGCGGAAGGGCACCCCGCCCACCCCGCCCTACCAGACGCAGGTGCCCTGCGGGGCGGCCGGCTGCCTGCCCAGCTACGTGCACCTCGGCGCGGTGCTGGAGCAGCCGGGGACCGGCGCCATCCTGGCCATGTACGGCGGGAAGAACTACAACAAGACCCAGTGGGACGACGCGCTGCAAGCCCGCAACCAGGTGGGGTCCTCGTTCAAGCCGTACGTGCTCGCCACCGCGGTCAAGATGGGCATGAACGTCCAGACCAGCAAGCTGAACGGGTTCTCGCCGCTGTGGATCCCGCCGGACTCCTCGCCCACCACCTATGCCAGCCTCCAGAACTCCGAACGGGGCTAGCTGGTTCGAGGTCCACAACGACGAGGTGACCAACCCCAACCGGCCGGTCAGCGTGGTCGACGCGACCGCGCTGTCGCTCAACACCGCCTACGCCGACCTGTGGCACCGGGTGGCGCTGAACACGGCGACGGGCGCGCACAACGTGGTCAACATGGCAGCGGCCTTCGGGGTGGACACCCAGGCGAGCGGCCTGGCGACCACGTTCAAGGACGAGGCGGGCACCGCGCTCGGCCAGGGATCACTGACCGTCGAGGAGCAGGCGACCACGATGGCCACCCTGGCGGCCGGCGGTGAGTACGTGACCCCGCACGTGATCAAGAAGATCGTCGAAGGGTTCCAGGTCATCCCGGCCAAGGTCGCCCGCCGCCAGGTACTCACCCCCGACCAGGCCGCCGAGGTGGATTACGCCATGTCCTTCGACATGAGCCCGCTGGGGACCGCCAACGGGCTGGGCCTGACCAACGGCCAGACGGTCATCGCCAAGACCGGCACCACCAACCTGGGGCAGTCGGCGTTCTTCCTCGGCGCCACCCAGCGGTACGCGATGGCGGTCGGGATGTTCGTCAGCAAGCCCAGCTGCACCCTCCCGGTGTCCGAGCAGTACCTGTGCACGTCAACCGCCGCGCTCGCCTTCACTCCGCCACCGGGCCTGCAGACGCTCTACGGCGTCGGCGGCCTGCCCGGTTACGGCGGCGGCTGGCCGGCCGTTATCTGGCACGACTTCTACATGAAGGAGTTCAACTCGCTGCCGGCCCAGGCCTGGCCGACCCCGCCCGCAAACTACGGGAGCGCGTGGAACCTGGTCGGGCCGAACATGATGCCCAAGCAGCACCAGCAGCAGGGTGGTCTGTGCCAGAAGCACCCGCGCCTGTGTCACGGCGGTGGCGGCGGTGGCGGCGGTGGCCATGGCGGTGGTGGCGGTGGCGGCGGTGGCCATGGCGGTGGTGGCGGGGCGGTGGGGGGGTTACCGGCGGCACACCGGTCACCGCGGCCGTGACCAGCGGTGTGGCCAGCGGCGGGATCGCGGCCGCCATCATGGTGGCTGTCATGCCCTTCAGCCTGCGCCGCCGGCCGGCCCGCCGCCGGTCAGCACGGCGCCGGCGGAGCCCGGCCAGCTAACCGCCTGCCCGCTCACCCCGCGCCACGGCAGGCTGCCGGGCGGAGGCATCCACGCGGGATTACCATGACGGGACATCTAGCCGCCCGTTACTCCCCGGCGGGTGACTGAATGTGGCCGCGCCGCGCACGCCCTGGGAACGATGGCAGGATCGTCCCGGACAAGGCGGCCGATGACGGAGCGTGAGACCACGCCGCAGACGGAGCTGACCGGTACCGGGCCACAGCCCGCCGGCGCGGGCCCGGCCGCCTGGCGGGGCAGGCTCGCGGTGGCGGCCGGCTCCACCACCGCGCTGGTCACCGCGAGCCTGGCTGGCAGTGTGCTCGGGTTCGCGGACAAGACCGCTTGCCGGGCCGGCGACTGGAACTTCTACCTGCGGCAGTTCCAGGCCCACTGTTACACCGATATCTACCCGCTGTATTACGGCGAGGGCCTGTCCGCGGGGAAGGTGCCCTACCTCGGGCACCCGGTGGAGTACCCGGTGGTGATCGGCGCGGCGATGCAGGCTGTGGCCTGGCTGGTCCAGCCGATCAGCCAGGCTTACCTGCGCGGCCGGGAGTTCTTCGACGTCACGGTCGTGCTGCTGGCCCTGTTCGCGGTGGCTGGCACGCTTGCGACCGCCTACCTGGCCGGCCCCGCCCGGCGGTGGACCGCGCTGCTCGTCGCCCTGTCCCCGGCGCTGATCCTCGCCTCCTTCATCAACTGGGACCTGATCGCGATGAGCCTGGTGGCGCTGGGCATGGCGGCCTGGGCCGCGCGCCGCCTGGTGCCGGCCGGCGTGCTGCTGGGCCTGGCAGTGGCGACCAAGTTCTACCCGATCGTCTTCTTCGGCCCGCTGCTGCTGCTGTGCCTGCGGGCGGGCCGGATGCGCGCCTTCACGATCACCACCGCGACCGCCGCCGTCACCTGGCTGGCGGTGAACCTGCCGGTCGCGATCGCCGCGCCGGCCGGCTGGTCCCGCTTCTACCAGCTGAGCGACACCAGGGCCGCCGACTGGGGTTCCATCTGGTACTTCTTCCAGACCGAGCACTGGCCGCTGGTCGGCGGGCTGTCCATCGTCTCGCTCAACAAGCTGTCGCTGGCCGCCTTCGCGGTGAGCTGCCTGCTGGCCGGGGTGCTCATCCTGGCCGCGCCGCGCCGCCCCCGGCTGCCCCAGGTATTCCTGCTGGTGCTCGCACTCTTCCTGCTCGTCAACAAGGTGTGGTCGCCGCAATACGTGATCTGGCTGGTCCCGCTGGCGGTGCTGGCCCGGCCGCGGCTGCCCGCCTACCTGCTCTGGCAGGCGGCCGAGGTCGGCTACTTCCTGGCCATCTGGTCGTACCTGGTCACGCTGCTGGTCGTCACCCCGGTGCCAGCCGACGGCGGCATCGGCAATGGCCTGTACTTCATGGCGCTGCTGGCCCGGTTCCTGACCGTGACGCTGCTGTGCGTGCTGGTGGTGGTGGACATCTTGCGCCCGGCCCGGGACGTGGTCCGGGCGGCCGGGGAGGATGACCCGGCCGGCGGGGTACTGGCAGACGCGCCCGACCGGTTCGTGCTGCGGCTGCGGCCCCGGCCCGCCTTCCGGCGGCTGGCCGGCCCGGGCGGTTCCGGCTAGAGCGCGCCGGCGCTGCGGGCAGGGGGCCGGTGGCGCGGGCGGGTGCTGGCGCTGCGGGCATGGTGCCGGTGCCAGCAGCCAGCTGTCACCAGGCGCCGATAGGCTCGAACGCATGGTCCGGATCGGTGCCCATGACCGGGAGGGCGACCCACTGGCGGTCGCCGAGGCGACCGGTGCTGAGGTGGTCCAGTTCTTCCTCGGTGACCCGCAGGGCTGGGACCCGCCGACGTTTCCCGGCGGTGACCCGGCGGCACTGCGGGAGGCGCTCGCCGCAGCCGGGGTGGCGGTGTATATCCACGCGCCGTACGGCATCAACGTGGCGAGCGCGAACAACCGGATCCGGATTCCCAGCCGCAAGCTGCTGGCGCAGCAGCTTGCGGCGGCAGCGGCCATTGGCGCGCAGGGCCTCATCGTGCACGGCGGGCACGTCACTGGCGGAGTGGCCGACGAGGTCGGCTACGACAACTGGCGCAAGGCGATGGAGCGGATCGACCGGCCCATCCCGCTGCTCATCGAGAACACGGCCGGCGGCGACCATGCCATGGCCCGCGGCCTGACCGCCATTGCCCGGCTCTGGGATGTCATCGGCGATCTCAGCGCCGTGCGGGGCAGCGGTGGTGCGAGGGACGGCGGCCCCGGGCCTGACGGCGCCGGGGACAGCGGGCAGGCCACCGGCGAGATCGGCTTCTGCCTGGACACCTGCCACGCTTTCGCCGGCGGAGACGACCTGGCCGGGATGGTAGACCGGGTGAAGGCCATCACCGGCCGGATCGACCTGGTGCACTGCAACAATTCGCGGGACGAGTTCGGCTCCGGCCGGGACCGGCACGCCACGATCGAGACCGGCCGGATCGACCCAGCCCAGCTACTGGAGGTAGTCCAGGCCGCCGGGGCGCCGGTCATCAGCGAGACGCCCGATCCCGGTGCCGATATCCGCTGGCTGCGCCAGCATCTCGGGGCGACCGGCTCGCTGGCAGCGCCAGCACCCGGTTCCTGCCCGGCCTGGCCTGGCCTGGGTCCGCCTGGCCCGGCCGGGTCCCTGCCTAGACCGAAGTTACGTGACCGGGAGGGCCCAAATACCGGCGTTGACCTGGGAAGGCGATAAACGGGACAAGCCGGGGTTCTGGCTACATGCCGCCTTGCGGCTCGGCTTCTCAGCCGTCCGTTGGTGATCGACTTGGTATCACACCATGGGTATCGCTGGATCATTCTGGCTACGTTTTCGCGTCCAGACGCCACGTTTCCGCAGCTCATATGCCCTTTTCAGGCGGCACGCCGACGTAACTCGGGCCTAGAAGCCGCCGTGCCCGAGGCCGAGGGCGAACCCGACAAAGGCGGCGATCAAGCCGGCAACAATGATCATCCGCTCGGCGCGGGTGGCGGAGATCATCTGCGCGTAGAGGCCGACCAGCAGGGTGACCAGCCCGAGCACCGACACCAGCACGTGCAGGCGCACGATGAACCCGAGCGCGAATGTGACCAGCCCGGCGAGCAGCGTGAAGATGGCCAGGCCGTTCTCCAGCGGGTGCGGCCTGCCGTCTGTATTGAGCGTCACATGCGTCGTCGTCGTCCGTGCCTTCGTGGCCTCCGGCATGACCGCCCACCCCTTCGTCCATCCCGCGACGGGTCATCCCGAGTGTGCCCGCGGTTGCCCCGCTGGAATCCTCTGCCCCAGCCGTGCCGGGCCCTCCCCTCAGCCGCCCTGGGAAGGCCCGGCCAGCCGTGCCGGGGGTTCCCTTCTGTCCGTCCCGGGGCTCGTCCGGCCCACCACGCCGGGGCTCTCCGTCCAGCCCGCTCGGAGGCTCGCTGTCCATCCGGGCCGGGAATGCTCCGGCCGTTCTGTCGGTGGGGTGCTGGTAAGCTGACTCGGCTGCGCCGCCCTCAGGCCGACGGGCCCGCCCAGGCCCGGCGCAGTCCCTCCTGTCACGGAAAGACCGTGACCGCGTCAGTCCAGAGGAGGCAAGTCCGTTCATGCGCCGATACGAAATGATGATCATTCTCGACCCGGGCCTTGAGGAAAACACCATCCAGCCGTCGCTGGAGCAGTTCCTCACGGTGATCAAGGACGGGGGCGGAAGTGTCGACAAGGTCAACATCTGGGGCCGGCGGCGGCTGGCCTATGACATCGACAAGAAGTCCGAAGGCATCTATGCCGTCATCGACATGCTCGCCGAACCGGACACCGTGCGGGAACTCGACCGCCAGCTCAGCCTGAACGAGGCGGTCCTGCGGACCAAGGTCCTGCGTCCCGAGCACCACTGAGCCGCGGCCCGGCCGCGTGCCTGACCAGTTATCCATCCCCTGACGGACCCGGGAGTATCCGATGGCAGCAGGCGACACCCAGATCACGATCGCCGGCAACCTCGTCGACGATCCGGAGCTGCGCTACACCCCAACCGGCCAGGCGGTCGCCAAGTTCCGCGTCGCCTCAACCCCCCGGTTCCGGGACAACGCCAGCGGCGAATGGAAGGACGGCGACAGCCTGTTCCTCACCTGCAATGTCTGGCGGCAGGCGGCCGAGAACGTCGCCGAGTCCCTGCAGCGGGGAATGCGGGTGATCGTCACCGGGCGGCTGCGGCAGCGGTCCTACGAGACCAGGGAAGGCGAGAAGCGCACCGTGTACGAGGTCGAAGTCGATGACGTCGGCCCGTCCATGCGCAACGCCTCCGCCAAGGTCACCAAGTCCAACCGGTCGGGCGGTGGCGGTGGCGGCTTCGGTTCCGGGTCCGGCGCTGGCGGCGGCTCAGCCCGCCCGGCGGAGGACCCGTGGGCCGCGGACGCCAGCGGGCTCGCCGACACCTCGGACGAGCCTCCGTTCTGACCCACCCACCATCCCCGCGTGAGCGGGGCTCTCGCAAGGAGCACCACGATGGCGAAAGCACCTATTCGCAAGCCAAGAAAGAAAGTCTGCCTGTTCTGCCAGGAGAAGATCGCCTACGTCAACTACAAGGACACCGGGCTGCTGCGGAAGTTCATCTCCGACCGCGGCAAGATCCGGGCCCGGCGGGTCACCGGCAACTGCACTCAGCACCAGCGCGACGTCGCCACGGCCATCAAGAACGCCCGGGAGATGGCGATGCTGCCCTACACCAGCACGCCCCGCTAGGCGCAGGAGGACGATGTGAGCCGCACACCGATGAAGCTCATCCTCACCCAGGAAGTGTCCGGCCTGGGTGCGCCTGGTGACGTGGTCGAGGTGACCGGTGGCTACGGCCGCAACTACCTGGTCCCGCGCGGGCTCGCCATGCGCTGGACCCGGGGAGCCGAGAAGCAGGTCGACCTGATCAAGCGGGCGCGGTCCACCCGGGACATCCGGGGCCTGGACGACGCCAAGGAAGCCGCCGCGCGGCTGGCTGAACTGACGGTCCGGCTGCCGGTCCGGGCCGGCGGAAGCGGCCGGCTGTTCGGCTCGATCGGCCCGGCGGATATCGCCGACGCCGTACACGCCGCCGGCGGCCCCACCCTGGACAAGCGCCGGATCGAGGTCCGTACCCCGATCAAGACGGTGGGCTCGCACCAGGTCACGGTGCGCCTGCACCCTGAGGTGACCGCCACCGTCGAGATCGAGGTCGTCGGCGGCTGACCTGGCCCGGCCACGGCCAGCCGCAGCACTGGGACCACGGAATCCTGTCAGGGCATGTGACTGACAGGATTCCGTGATCATGAGTTCCGCCGGCCCGGTCCCCGCTAGCTGCCCGGGTGCGCTGGCGGGTCAGTCAGTTCCCGACGTGTAGCCGCGCAGGCGCCCGGCCAGCGCGGGATCGAGGTCGGCGACCATAGCCCAGATCTGCGCCAGCCGCGCGGCCAGCTCATCCAGTCCCGCGCCAGGGGCCCCGGCCGCGGCCGCCACCTCGTCGATGGCCTTGCCGATCAGCGCCAGGCGCTCCTCAACGGTCGAACACACGATCGAGACCCTAGATCAGCGAGCACCATGATCGTGCCGGTTCCGCCGGCCGCGAACGGCCCCGGCTGCGAGGCGAGCCAGATCGATCCGGCAGGCCAGGCAAATCACGTTTTGTGCCGCATTCTGCTGTGGACAACTTCTCGCGGGATGTGGATGGCCCAGTGGCTAAATTCTTTTTTCCGCGCACAGGCCGTGGACGGCATCGTCGCAGGTGGCGAGGGTTGCCGGTGCTAACCGTTCGGCGCTGTCCCCAGTTATTTCCCCACCTTGCGCACAGCACCAGCGGCGTGTCTACACAGAGTTTCCACAAGGCTGTGCACATCACGATTGGACGCTGCGCGCCGGGCGCAGAAAACTGTCGGCACCGTCTACTACAACAGAAGTGGGCCGCGGGGAATGCGGGAGTCCACCAGCTGGGGAGGGTGTCCGTGAGCGTCGCCGAGATCGCCCCCCGGGACGGCGACTTCGAGCGGACGCCACCCCACGATCTGGCTGCCGAGCAGTGCGTGCTCGGCGGCATGCTGATGTCCAAGGACGCCATCTCCGACGTGATGGAGGTGATCCGTCCCGCCGACCACTACCGGCCCGCCCACCAGCTTGTGCACGAGGCCATCCTCGAGCTGTACGGCCGGGGCGAGCCCGCCGACCCGGTGACCGTGTCGGACCTGCTCGCCAAGCGCGGCGAGCTGGCCCGTGTCGGCGGCGCCCCGTACCTGCACACCCTGCTCGCCTCGGTGCCAACGGCCGCGAATGCCGGTTACTACGCCCGCATCGTCCGCGAGCGCGCGATCCTGCGCCGCCTGGTAGAGGTCGGGACCCGGATCGTGCAGCTCGGCTACGCCGGCGACGGGGATGCCGACGAGCTGGTGGACCGGGCGCAGGCCGAGGTCTACGGCGTCACCGAGCGGCGGGTCAGCGAGGACTTCCTGCCGCTGTCGGAGATCATGCCCGGCGCGCTGGACGAGATCGAGGCGATCGGCTCGCGCGGTGGGGTGATGACCGGCGTGCCGACCGGTTTCGCCGATCTGGACGCGCTGACCAATGGCCTGCACGCCGGCCAGATGGTCGTCATCGCGGCCCGGCCTGCCGTGGGCAAGGCGCTAGCGCTCGACACCCCCCTGCCCACGCCGGCTGGGTGGACGACCATGGGTGAGGTCGCCGTCGGGGATCGGCTGATAGGAGCCGACGGGCAGCCAGTGGCTGTGGTGGCGGCCACCGAAGTGATGCGCGGCCGGCCCTGTTACGAGGTCGAGTTCTCTGATGGCGAGGTCATCGTCGCCGACGCCCAGCACCTGTGGGTGACATGGGATGTGAATGCACGGAAGGCGTACGACCACTATCGGGAGCCCGGAGACTCCGCTTATCCGGACGACTGGGCCACATGGAATTCATCCCGCGAGTCAAGCATCAGGTACAGCCCCGGCGACCGGGATCTACTGCGCTCTATGCGGGCGGCAGGGTTCTCTGCCGCCCAGGTAGCCGCCGCGTTCAACCGCACACCAGGAGCCATTGCGCAGCAGTGGGGACGCTCGGACATCAGGCCAAGCCACGAAGTATGTATCGAGCCGCGCACCACTGAGGAAATCGCAACAACGTTGCGGCTGAGAGGCCAGCGGAACCATGCGATCCCGGTCGCACAACCGCTCGACCCGCCAGTTGCCGATCTGCCGATCGATCCGTACGTTCTCGGCTATCTGCTTGGCGACGGGGACTCGAACGGCAGCGGGCGCGTTCCGCGCGGTAGGCCAGGCTCTCCGCAGGACAGGAACCGGCTTGTGGAGGAGTTTTGCGCGGCCGGGTACCCTGCGCATGGGATGGCCTGCAGCGATGGTCATTTCTACGCGAAGGGGATCCGCTCGGTGTGGCGCCGGGCTGGGTTGTTGGGGACTAAGCACATCCCTTCCGTCTACCTACGCGGTTCATACCATCAAAGGCTTGCCCTGGTGCAAGGGCTCATCGACTCGGACGGCCACGTCGATACGCACGGGGCCTTCAGGTTCACCAATGCGAACAAGAGGCTCGTCGATGGGTTCAATGAGCTTGCGGTGAGCCTGGGCTGTACGACACAGGTGTGCTGCCGTCGCCGGAGCCGAGCAGGCCGCCTTGGTCAGAGTGCCTGGGAAGTCATCGTGCCGACGGCCCTGCCACTGGCCCGTCTACCCCGCAAGGCGCTACGGGCGAGGTGCCACTGGAAGCGCGAGCAGGTGAGCCGGTACATCGTTGATGCGCGGCCGGTGCCGTCGGTTCCCGTCCGCTGCGTCCAGGTCGACAGTCCCGACCAGCTCTACCTGGCAG
Organism: uncultured Actinomycetes bacterium; assembly: GCA_963837105.1. Taxonomy (GTDB): domain Bacteria; phylum Actinomycetota; class Actinomycetes; order Streptosporangiales; family Streptosporangiaceae; genus UBA9676. The sequence continues at coordinate 153,916 of CAWIMG010000025.1, forward strand.
GCCGGAGCATGATCCCGACGCACAATTCGACCCTGGCCCTGGACATTGCCAGGGCGGCGGCGGTGAAGCACCGGCAGGCGACGGTGATGTTCAGCCTGGAGATGAGCCGGAACGAGCTCACCATGCGGCTGCTATCGGCCGAAGCGCGGGTGCCGCTGCACGCGATGCGCACCGGTCAGCTCAGCGAGGAGGACTGGACCAGGCTCGCCCGGCGGATGAGCGAGGTGGTCGACGCGCCGCTGTTCATCGACGACTCGCCGAACATGTCCATGGTCGAGATCCGGGCCAAGTGCCGCCGCCTCAAGCAGCGGCACGATCTGCGGATGGTGATCGTCGACTACCTGCAGCTGATGACCTCACCGCGGCGGGTGGAGAACCGGCAGCAGGAGGTGTCGGACATGTCCCGGTCGCTCAAGCTGCTGGCCAAGGAGATCGACGTGCCCGTGGTCGCCATCTCCCAGCTCAACCGCGGCCCGGAGCAGCGTAACGACAAGCGCCCCCTGCTCTCTGACCTGCGCGAGTCGGGCTGCCTGACCGCTGGTACCAGGATCCTGCGGGCCGACACCGGTGCCGAAGTCACGCTGGGCGACTTGCTGCTCTCGGGTGAGCAGGATGTTCCGGTCTGGTCGCTCGACGAGCGCCTCCGGCTGGTGCCAAAGACGATGACGCATGCCTTCCCCAGCGGAGTCAAGGAGGTGTTCCGGGTCCGGCTCAGGTCCGGCCGCGAGGTCGAGGCGACCGCGAACCACCCGTTCCTGACCTATGCAGGATGGCGGTCGCTAGGTGGACTTGGCGTTGGTACCCGGGTCGCGGTTCCCCGGCACGTGCCTGCCCCACTTGCCTTTCGGGAGATGCCCGAGCCCGAGATCATCATGCTCGCTCACCTGCTCGGCGATGGCTCGTTCGTCCGGAACCAGCCGATCCGCTATGCCAGCACGGATGAGGAGAACCTGGTGGCGGTGGCGCAGGCGGCCACGCATTTCGGCATCACGGGTGTCCGGGATGAGTACGAGGCCGCGCGGTGCACCTCATTGCGGTTGCCCGCGCCCTTCCGTCTCGCCCGCGGACGGCGCAACCCCATCGCGGCCTGGCTCGACTCGTTTGGGCTCTTCGGGCTGCGCAGCTATGACAAGTTCGTGCCCGGGCCGGTGTTCTCACTGCCCAAGCGGCAGCTGGCGCTCTTCCTGCGGCACCTGTGGGCTACCGACGGCTGCGTCTGGTGGGACAGGAAGGTGGGCCAGGTGCGGATCTACTACGCCTCGACCAGCCGCCGGATGGTCGACGACGTGGCCAGGCTGCTCATGCGCTTCAACGTGATGACCCGGGTGAAGGAGCTGCCCAAGGAGGGCTACCGCCCGTGCTATCACCTGCTGGTCTATGGGGCCGAGAACCAGTTGCGGTTCCTCGATGACGTCGGCGTCCACGGCGCGCGTGCCGTGATGGCCGAGACTGCCCGGCAGAAACTGGCGGCCATCAAAGGCAACACCAACCTGGACACGATCCCACGTGAGGTCTGGGAGCGGGTGCGTTCGGTGCTGGCCGACCGGCAGATGACCCAGCGGGAGTTCGCGGCGGCGCTGGGGACTCAGTACTGCGGCAGCACTATGTGGCGGCATGCGCCCAGCCGGGACCGCCTGGCCCGGGTCGCGACCGTCCTGGGTGATGCCGAGCTGGAAATGGTCGCCACCAACGACGTGGTCTGGGACGAGATCGCGTCGGTAGAGAGCCTTGGCGAGCAGCCGGTCTACGACGCGACGGTACTTGGCACGCACAACTTTGTCGCGAACGGCATCTGCCTGCACAACTCCATCGAGCAGGACTCGGACGTGGTGATCTTGCTCCACCGGGAGGACGCGTACGAGCGGGAGTCGCCCCGGGCCGGGGAGGCGGACCTGATCGTCGCCAAGCACCGCAACGGCCCGACCACCACGGTAACGGTCGCCTTCCAGGGCCACTACAGCCGGTTCGTGGACATGGCATCGGGCTGACCGGCTGCTGGCGGGTCCGGTACGACGGCGGCCTGGGCACAAGGCCCGGTGGACCGGCCTGCCGTCCAGCGGGAGGACCATGCATCGCCCGTGCTTGAATGGCCGCATGGTGGTGATCTTCGGCTTCGGCGAGGGCAAGCATGAGGACCTGGGCGAGGTCGCCCCTGCGGTCTGCCCGAACTGCCACAACCAGGTGTTCATCCACCATGTGCGGTCGAAGAAGTCGGTGCGCCTCTATTTCGTGCCGGTCGTGCCCTACGGGACGAATGACTACCTGGTGTGTCCCATCTGCAGCTGGGGCCTGCAGGTCAGCCAGGCGCAGCTGCCCTACCTACGCTCGATGACCAGCACGGTCACCTCGTTTCGCGCCGGACGGCTCGCCGAGGGCGCGTACCTGGCGCAGGTGGAGAGGTTCTGGCGTCAGCTCGGGGTGAGCCCGGCAGGCCAGCAGGTGGTGGCTGCCGGTCCCGCGCCGGCCGGGCCTGTTCCAGCTGGTCCCGTTCCCGCCGGTATCCCCCCGCCGCAGCCGCCCCTGGTGGCCCAGCGGCCCGGGGTGGCTCAGCCACCGCCCACTGCTGCCCAGCCGTCTTCCGCTGCCGCGGACGACGACACGTCCTGGCTGTCGCAGCTGCAGAAACTCTCCCAGCTGCACGACCAGGGCGTGCTTTCCGACGCTGACTACGAGTCCGCCAAACGGCGCGTTCTCGGCCAGAAGTAGACCGGGGGCAGCCCGCCCGCGAACTCTGCGCCGTGGGTCTGCGCCGCAGGCCTAGCGCCGCAGCACGACGCCGCGGATGAAGGCCGCCTGCCCGGCGTGCTGGAGGTCGTCGGAAACGACACTCATCAGCCGGACAGCAAGGGTGACTGGCGGATCCCACCGCTCGTCCACGACCCGGGGCAGGTCGGCATCGGTCAGGCCGGCCACGAACCGGATCGTCTGCTCGTGTACCGCGTCGTAATAGCCCGTGAGCAGGTCCGGCGACTCCACCCGGACCGCCGCGACGTCCTCGGAGCTGTGCCCGTACCCGTGCGCCAGGGGCGGGAACGGCAGGCTGAACCGTTCGGCCCAGCCTCCCGACAGCCAGACCTGTTCAGTCTGCGCAACGTCTGCGATGTGGTCATCCTGGACCCTGGCCAGGTGCCATACCAGCCACGCGATCGAGTTCGCGCTGCCGTCGATACGGTAGGCCAGCTGCTCGGCAGACAGGTCGGCCACCGCCGCATGCACGGTATCCCGGGCCCGCTCGAACGCATCTTCCAGCAACTCGGCGCTGGTCATCTTGCCCCCTTCACCATGGACAGCGATAGCTTCCGGCGACGCGACAACTATGCCATCGCCGGTGCGGTCCGTGCGGCCCACCCGGCGACGGCAGGCGGTGCCGTACACTAACGGGCGGAATCAGATGCTGTCTGAACCTCGCGCCGCCACGGCCGTCCCTTCGGCCATGCGACGTCGCAGCTCAGCGGCATCAGCCCGGCGCTCGTAGCTCAACGGATAGAGCATCTGACTACGGATCAGAAGGTTGGGGGTTCGAGTCCCTCCGAGCGCGCCCAGGTCACAGGCCCTTCGACCGCTTGGCAGCGGCCTCCTTGCTAACGGATTTGCTAACACTGGCCTCGTCACCGGCCGGATTGAGCGCGCAAAGCTACCCGCAGTGTCGGCGACCTGATCGTGGATCACGTGCGCGTGACCCGCAGCGTGGCCTATGGACTGGCATGGCCCTCACTAGCGTGGAGAACGACCCGGCACGAGTAGCCGCGGCCAGCCAGTCAGCGCATAAGGTCAACCCTGGATCATCACGGTGCGTCCCAGCACAAAGATCGCGGACGATACCCACGGAGGCCGCAGATGAGTGACTACCTCGCTGATGTGCAAAGGCTCGAGGCCGAACTCGCGCAACTGGAGCAGGCGTTCCGCGGGCTCACCAAGGCCGACTGGCACCGGCCCACCCTCCTGCAGCCACCCAGCGACAAGCTGCCACGGTGGACCATCTTCGAGCTAGCGGGCCATGTTGACATCGCGATCGGCGTGACCAGGATGCTCATCGCCAGCCAGCAGGACGGCCAGGTGGGCCGGGACCGGGTCAGCTTCTTCGTCTTCCCCCGCGCGCAAGTCGCCCCGGTGTTCTACGACTACGCCTACACCGTGGTGGAGGATAAGTCGCCGGAGCAGATGGCCGACGTGCTGGCCGAGACCTTCACTCGTACTATCGCCGAGGCGCGGGCGACTTCCCCGGAAGTGGTAGGGCGCTTTGAGTTCGACGATGGCGACGACACGCTCATGCGGCTCGGTGAGTTCGTGCCCAGCCGGATGGTCGAGGCGGTCGTGCATGGCCTGGACCTCACCGACGCGCTGGGCCAGGACTCCATCGCCACGCCTGAGGGGGTGTCGGTGACCGCTGCCATTTTCGACGAATTGCTAGCGCGGATTACTGTTCCGGGCCGCCCAGCCGACCTCGCCGACGATATGGCCTGGGTCCGGGCGGCGTCCGGCCGCGCACCGCACCCCGACCCACGGCTCCCTCTCCTGGGATGAGACCCACGGGCTCGACGTGTGTCGGCCTCATCTTGGCCTTATGGTGACGCCAAACGCCGACAACTGCTGCGTACTACTGACCAACATCCAGGCCGGTCAGCGCTCGACTTGCTGGTCATGAGAGCGTCCGGATATCTCTACGGATCAGAAGGTTGGGGGTTCGAGTCCCTCCGAGCGCGCCACCATTTGTGCAGGCCAGGGCGCCTCTATCCAGTTAACGGGCGGCCCTTTTGAGAGCGGCAGGGCCGCAAGTGTCACATTCTTGTCACACGGTGTTGCAGATGCGGCTGAGCGCGGCGCCCGCGGCGGCCAGGTCCTCCGCCCGTGCGTGTGTGTAGGTGGTTGATTCCTTGAAGGCAGCGCGGCCATGGGGCGAGGGTGCCCATGATCGACTGTGACGAACGACCCAGCCTGGAACGCCACGGCGGCCGCACCCTGCACGGAGCCTTCACCCGCATCGCCCAGCGGCTGCTCGCCCTGGCCGTCGCGATCTGGCACAACTGGGCCACCGGCACACCCCAACAAGCGCAGCCTCACGTCCTACGACCGGTAAACACCGGTGTCTGACGGCCACTCGCAGACAGCCAGCTTGGCAGCTAGACGTATTGCCAGGTACAGCCCTCGCTGTGCTCGTGGTGGTGACTGCATGGTGGGAACCGTGTACCGGCTTTGACGTGGTCTTGGACATCGTGGTGCCGCGCGCATTCGACGGTCCCGTCGCGAGGAACGACCTGGCCTGGCTTGTAGGTCTCGGTCGCCGCCGCGCTCTCGGTGCGGCCTGGCATCAGCGCCGCCGCCGCCTTCAGCAGGTCCTCGGCGAACTTCCGCTGGTTGGCAAGCAGCTGCTCGGCGAAGTCGTAGGTGCTGGCCACGGCGCCCTCTGGCTTCGCCTTCAGCAGGTCCTCCGTGAACTTCCGCTGGCTGGCAAGCAGGTGCTCGGCGAAGTCTTGGGCGCTGGCCACGGCGCCCTCTGGCCCGGGCAGCTTGTCCGCGAAGGGCACACTGACCGACGGCAGCTTCGGACTGGCTGTCCTGACGGTTTCGGCCAAGTTCCTGACCGCGGCGATCACGGCCTCCTGGCTCTTACGGATGACGCCCAGGAACTCTTCCTGGCCGGAGGTGCTAGCCATTGTCCGGGCCTCCTTGTCAGCTTCTAATTGAAGCTCTCCTCTTAGGTGAAGTGCGGGGCATAGTTCAGGGTGGCCCAGTACCCCCCGTGACGTCGAGGGACCTTGGTCACGCGCTGGCCGCCCGAAAGGGTGAGCGGACAACAACCGTGACAGCAACAGCAGCGACCAACGACTAACGGCCGCGACCGGCCACAGTCGTGAGCGACGATGCAGCGTCGAGCCGGGGCCATGCCCGCTGCGTGCCCGTAAGGAGGGTGACGTACGGCGATACACGGTCAGTCACGGAGCAAGCGGCAGTGCGCTTCACCTGCGCAGCCGCAGGTCCACGGGTCGGCGCCACCTCCTTTGCAGGCAGGGGGTCACGGCAGGCGGGGGTGAACCTGTCGCGTCACTGTGTCCGCTGAGGTGTAGGTGAGCGATTGCGGACACCCCGGGCAGCGGGCAGGGGTTGCGGACGTCGATCGAACGTTCGCATCAGGCCGCTACCGGCGTTTGCTGGATGCACGTTTGCGGACGCGACACGGAGGGTGCGCTGTGAGAACGGCCGCTTCAGCCCGGTTGGGTCCTGGCCTGGTTGATTGTCCCCTGCCGAGCGGTAACGTTCCCGGAACGGTCCGGGCGTAGCGTTGCGCTCTGTGGGGGAGGCGCAGCCAGCGGCCGGGCAGGCACCGGTGACGACGGACATCGCTGTCCGCCGCTTCCGGTTGGCATCGCCCACCACCGCGCTGGTGCTGGGCGGCGTGGTGCTGGTCTTGATGATCGCGGATGTGCCCCTGGCCGATCTGGCGCATCAGAGCGTGGGTGCCAGCGGCGGTTCCCTGCCGGTGTGGATTTCCGCTGGCTTCGGGGTGGTGGGCTTCGTGGTGGCCTGGCGGAAGCCGGGTAACCCGCTCGGCTGGGTGATCCTCGGCCTGGCGGCCTTTGGAGCGCTCAGCGCGGATGCCAGCTTCTACACGGTGGCCGACTACCGGCTGCGGCATGGCGGGCTGCCGCTGGGCTGGGTGGCGTTGCTCGCACAGCCCGGCTGGGCGCCAGCGCTCGTGCTTCTCGGGCTGGTTTTCCTGCTGTTTCCCGATGGCCGCCCGCCGTCCCCGCGCTGGCGGTGGGTGCTGTGGACCTACGTCGCTGTGGGCGTCCTGTGGATAGCCGGCGCCTTTGCTTTGACGGTGGGTGCCATCATCGGCCACCACACGCAGGTGGATCCCAGCGGGAACCTCGTGGTCCTGGGCAATACCGCCCAGAACGCGGCGTGGTGGAATGCGATAACAAGAGTGGCCTCCGCGTTGGTGGCGGTGTGCTGGCTGGCATCGCTGGGTGCCCAGGTGCTCAGTTACCGGCGATCGTCGGGGGAGCGGCGCCAGCAGCTGAAGTGGCTGATGACTGGGTCGGCTATCACCGGCGCTTGCTTGGCGATCTCGTTCTCGCAGTCGAGCAGCAGCCCGTCCGGGACTTTGCGCATTGTGAGTTTTATCGTCCAGGCCGGGTTTCTCGCGATCCCGCTGAGCATCGGCGTGGCCATCTTGAAGTACCGGCTGTTCGACATCGACCGGGTCATCTCCCGCACGCTGGCGTATGCGATCGTCACGGGCCTGCTGCTGGGGGTATATACCGGGATGGTGCTGCTGGCTACCCGGGTGCTGTCAACCACCACGCCAGTGGCGGTAGCCGCCGCGACCCTGGCGGCGGCAGCGTTGTTCAGCCCGCTGCGCCGCCGGGTGCAACGGGCGGTGGACCGGCGGTTCAACCGGGCAAGATATGACGCCGACAAGACCGTGGCAGCCTTCGCGGCCCGGCTGCAGGACGCGGTCGCCCTGGACGCGGTCCGAGATGACCTGGCCGGTGTCGTGCACCAGGCCCTGGAACCCGCCTACGTATCGGTGTGGATGAGCGAACGCGGGTGAGGGTAGCTTCAACCGGCTCCACCACCAACCGTCGCGCCCCGGCTGGCCGTGGCATTCCAGTCGCACCCACTCTTCTCACAAAGTGCGGCTGCAGTACCAGGCAAAGCGGCTCACAATCCCCAGTTATCGGACAGAGAGGGTCCGCCGCAAGGAACAGGTCGCCAGGATGCGTGACGAGGCCTTGGCTCATGCTGAGGAGGCCGGATTTTGGCCGGACAGCGCTGAGTAATAAGGGAGGACAACGCAAGTCAGTGAGAGCTATCCTGGCAGGCCAGCCGCTAAGTGCCTAGGTTGCTGGAACGAGCATCACAATCTACGGATCAGAAGGTTGGGGGTTCGAGTCCCTCCGAGCGCGCCACTCCGAGCGCGCCACGCTTGACCAGGGCATACGTCACCGGCCCGGCCGCCGGGGAAGCCCGGCCGGGGAGCGGAATTGCATGAAATTGCACATCAGCGTTCACGGCGCACACCATCCGTGCCTGTGCGCCGTTTCCCAGATGGCCTCCTGCTCCCGCTCACGCTCGATCTGCCGCTGCGCTTGTTCCACGGCGAGGAGTTCTTCAGCTGGGGCGCTGCCGCCATGGCGAAGGGCCTCAAGTGCTTCCGCGGTGGCCCGGCAGCCGCGCACATCCTCGGTGATCAGCCCGGCTTGTTCTTGGTCCTGCTGCTGCCAGGCGGTGAGTTCTTGCTGGTGCTTCCGGGCGGCTTGCTTGTCGTGATGCCGTTTAAACACCCAACTCACCCCCATTCCCCCTTCATGGTGGCGGCAGGCCGGTGACCGCTGGCAGGGCCGAATGGCCAGGCAAACGTCCCTCCGCTCACAGAGCATCCCCCGGACGGTAGATCGCGGCCAGTGCGTCACGGCCAGCGGCGAGGTCGTCAGGGTTCGCGTGGACGTACTGGCTCATGGTGAACGCACCCGAGTAGTGGCCCGCCCAGGCGGCGATCACCGACAGCGGCACCCCGGCTTTTCCGCCATCAGGGAGCCAGCCCGCCAGTTTGTCTAGCACCGTCAGCGCAGGCTCAGGTTTGGGGAGATGCGGAACGAGCGATATTCAGCTCCCAGGCGGCGACCGGGAAGCTCCCCGCGGCCGTACTCCCAGGGCGCGATCAGACGTTGCATGCCGGATCGCGGGGGCGTCCCCCATCGCCACCAGGCCGTGGTTGAGCTGGGAGCGGAGTAGTCATTGGGTGCGCGCATCGGAGTGCCGCCCGTGACCTGCGGTGCCCGGCCTTGGGGCCGGTTACCCGGGTCTAGGAATCACGCTACGCTGGTGGCAAAAAACTAGCAATAAATTTCTAGAATTATTCTGCCAAGCTTTTTGAGTGCCGGAGCCGAGCTTCCCGCTGATCTTGCTAACGGATTTGCTAGAACAGACCCTGCCGAGCCGTGTCCCCCGCGTGCCCGTCAGCAGGGTCACCCACGGCGGCTCACGGTCATTCACGGAGCAACCGGCACTGCCCTTGAGCAGCCGGGCCTGGTCGTCGAGCACCCGCGGACCGCTCACGAGAACTCGGCGCATTCGCTAGCCCCAAGGGGTGCCCCCGCCGGAAGAACTCGCCACCGGCAACGTCACCCACCTACCGGAACCAGAACGTCGCCCGGGTACCGGAACTTGACAGGCCGACTGGACCCTCCAGGCAACCAGGCAGTAAGCCACAGGCATTCGACACCGCAAGCATGTCGAGGCCGCCGATCCGCCGGTTCGTAAGGACGGCCTCCCAGAGGCGCCTGACAAGCTTAGCTTGACGCCCTATCGTGACAAGGTTACCTTGTCAACGTGGCGGCGGTGAGTGTCGCGGAGCTGGTGGACGCGGTGCGCCAGCAAGCGCCAGGCGCGCCGCTGGACCGGGTCGAGGCGGCCTTGATGGTCAGCGAAGAACTGGCCTGGTGCGCCGACGAGCTGATCGGCGGGTTCGTGGAGGAGGCGCGCCAGGCTGGATGTTCGTGGACCGAGATCGGCCAGCGGATCGGGGTATCCAAGCAGGCGGCCAGGGAGCGCTTTGGGGACCTGGGGCGGCGCGCACCGGAAAGCTTCAGGTTGAGCGCACATATGGGGGGCTGCCTCCAGGCGGCCCAGCGGGAGGCTGCTGCTGACGGGGCCGCCGAGGTGGGCACCCATCACCAGCTGATCGGGCTTTTCCATGAGGGGGTGGCTGCCGCCGTTTTGGAGGAGCTGGGAGTGCGGGCCGCCGCGGTGCGTGCGATCGCGCGAGAGCTGTTCCCTGGAGGGGGCGGCCGGCCCGGCGGGCGGCCACAGCAAGAATCGGCCGAGGCCCGTGACGCGCTGCGGCATGCGGCCGCGATCGCGCAGCAGGCCGGGCGCGGCGAGGTGGGCACCGAGCACCTGCTCGCCGCGCTCGTCCTTGATCCTGGTTCGCGTGCCCGGCGTGTGCTCACCCACCTCGGCGTCAGCGTTCCCGCCATCAAGAAAGGGCTCCACGGTTACACCGGGCCGGGGAAGCAGCGCCGCCGCAGGCGGGGCAAAGCCGATCTCGCCTGCTCGTTTTGCGGAAAGAGCCAGGAGCAGGTGAAAAAGCTCATTGCCGGTCCTGGCGTGCGCATCTGCAACGAGTGCGTCTATCTGTGCAACGAGATCGTCGCCGAAGAACGAGACGAGCCAGGCGCATCGCGGTGACAGCGTAGACAGGGTCGCAGCATCCG
>CAWIMG010000026.1:0-328758 GCA_963837105.1 uncultured Actinomycetes bacterium
GCTGGCCCACCCCCGCTGGCCCGGCCGTGGCCAGCGGCCAGGCGCCAGCTAATGATCGCTTAGCCGCCCGGCCGGCTGCCGTCGGTGGCCGGGGTCGCCGCGTCATCGCCAGCCGTGTCCGACCTGGCCACCCCGGGCTCGGCCGCCACTTCCACGGATGGGGTGGCCGCTGGCTGTTCCCGCCGCCGCTGGCTGCGCCAGAACCAGATTGCCCCGGCCACAGTCAGGATGATGGCCACGTACATGTTGAGCCGCAGCCCGAGGAAGTGCTCGGACGGGTCTACCCGCAGTGACTCCTCGAAGGATGCGGAAGGCCGAGTACCCGGTCACGTACAGCGCGAACAGCCCGGGTGGCCGGATAGAGCGGTGGTGGCCGAGCCAGACCAGGAAAGCGGCCAGCGCCAGGTCGAAGATCAGCTCGTACAGGAACGTAGGGTGGAACGTGGCGTTACGCGGTGTATCCCGGCGGCCGGTAACCGGCCGGGATCTCCAGCGCCCAGGGCAGTGTGGTCGGCCCGCCGAACAGTTCCTTGTTGAAGTAGTTCCCGATCCGGCCGATCGCCTGGGCCACCAGCAGCGCGGGCGCGACCGCGTCGGCGAACAGGCTCACGCTCTCGCCGTGCCGCCGTAGCCGCCAGGCCCCGACCAGTGCGCCCAGCGCGATACCGCCCCAGATGCCCAGGCCGCCGTCCCAGACGGCGAAGATGCCATACCAGTGGTGCGGGATGTACTTCGGGCGTGGTGAGGTCGAAGTAGATCCGGCCGCCGATGATCCCGGCCGGGACGGCCCACAGGGCCACCTCCCCGACCAGCGACGGGTCCCCCCCGGCCGCCTTCCACCGGCGCTGTGTGATCCAGGATGGCCAGCGTGATCCCGACCACATACATCAGCCCGTAGAAGTGGATGAAGGCCGGCCCGATGTAGAAGCCATTGACCGTGGGGCTGGGGATGTACCTCGGCATAGACCTGAGGGTAGCCCGGCGTGCCGGGAGGCCGCGCACCAGCGTGAGATCATGGCCGGATGGAGGACTACCGCACGCTCGAACCGCGCCAGCTGGGACGAGCGTGCCGGGCCGCATGCCGCGTCCCCTGACTATGCGGTCGACTCATTCGCGGCCGACCCGGCCTATCTCAGCGGAGTGGTCCAGTTCGACCTGCCACTGCTCGGCGACATCAGCGGGCGGCGCGGCGTCCACCTCCAGTGCCACATCGGCACCGACACGATCTCGCTGGCCCGGCTGGGTGCGGACATGACCGGGCTGGACTTCTCCCCCGCCGCGATCGAGCAGGCACGCCGGATCGCCGGGCTGGCCGGTGCCGGTGTCCGGTTCGTGGAGGCGGACATTTACCAGGCCGTCACGGTGCTGGGCGCCGGGGCGTTCGATCTGGTCTACACCGGGATCGGCGCACTGTGCTGGCTGCCCGACATCCGCCGGTGGGCCGCCGTGGTGGCCGGGCTGCTGCGGCCCGGCGGCCGTCTGTTCATCCGGGAGGGCCACCCGATGCTGTGGTCGCTGGATGAGACCCGGCCCGGCGTGCTCGCGGTCGAGTATCCCTACTTCGAGCGCACGGAGCCGATGATCTTCGACGAGGACGGCACCTACGTCCAGACCGACGCCGTATTCATCCATAACCGGACACACTCATGGAACCACGGCCTCGGTGAGATCGTCACCGCGTTGCTGGCGGAGGGGATGGAGCTGACCGGCCTGGCCGAGCACGACAGCGTCCCGTGGGACGCGCTGCCGGGGCAGATGGTGCAGATCGGCGGCGGCGAGTGGCGGCTGGCCGACCGGCCGTGGCGGCTGCCGCACAGCTATACCTTGCAGGCCGTCAAGCGGCCGGTCGCCGGATAACCGGGATTTGTTCTTCCCATAACCGGGCCGTTGGGTCCGGGCTGGCACGATCAGCGGATAGCCACGGACCGGAAGGACGCCCGCGTGCCGCCGACCCCGCCCACCGTCACCGATCCGGTCACGGCGCCCCCGCCGGGGTCAGCGGCCGCGGCGCCGGCCGCCGGCCAGCCAGGCAGGCCGCGCCGGCGGCCGGGTCCTGGCGGCCGGTGCGGCCGCGCTTACCGTGGCAGTGGCGGCCTATGCCGCCAATCTGCTCAGCCACCCGCGGGCCGGCATCCTGAGCTGGCTGGACCTGCGGTTCTACCTGGCAGCCGGGCAGGTGGCCCGGCACGCACCGGCCGCGCTCTACCACTGGCAGTACCGGCCTGGCATGCGGTTCACCTACCCGCCGTTCTCTGCGCTTGTGTTCAGCTGGCTGGCAGTGGTCCCGTGGAACCTCCTGGCCTGGGCCATGACCGTGGCCAGCGCGCTCGCCCTGGGACTGACGGTCTGGCTGACCTTCGGCGGGCTGGGCTGGACGGGGCGGCGCCGGGCCGGGGCGGCGCTGGCGGTGACCGCCGCCGCCTTCTGGATCGAGCCGGTGCAGCGGGCACTGCACTGGGGCCAGGTCGACCTGCTGCTGATGGCCCTGGTGGTCTGGGATCTGTGCCAGCCGGGCCAGCGCCGCTGGCAGGGTGCCGGGATCGGGCTGGCCGCAGCGGTCAAGCTGGTGCCGCTGATCTTCATTCCGTACCTGCTGCTCACCCGGCGCCCCCGGCAAGCTGCGGTGGCGCTGGCCACCTTCCTGGCCCTGGCCGGGGTGGGCTTCCTGGCCTTGCCGGCCGCGTCCGGGCAATGGTGGTTCGGCGGGCTGTGGCTGCACGTGGGCCGGCTTGGGTTCGCCGGGTCGGTGGCGAACCAGTCGCTGCTCGGTTATCTCATCCGTGACACCGGCAGTATCGCCGCGGCAACCCCCTGGTGGCTGGCCATCGCCGGGCTGGTGGGCGTCACCGGGCTGGAAGCCGCGGTCCGCTGGCACCGCCGTGGCTGGCCGGTGCACGGCTGGCTCACCTGCGCCCTGACTGGGCTGCTCATCTGCCCGGTCAGCTGGGACCACCACTGGGTGTGGCTGGTACCCGCGCTTGCGGTACTGGCCGATGGTGCGCTTGGCGGCCGGGTCCGGGCTACCTGGGCCCGCTGGGCCTGCGGGGCCGCGGCGGCCGGGCTGGCCATCGTGGCGGGCGCCTGGCCGGCCGGCTGGCCGCCCCCCGCCGGGCAGCCGTGGGGCCTGATCTGGACCGCGCCCTTCACCCCCGGTGTGACCGGCCCGCACCCGGAGTACCACTGGCATGGGGCCGCGCTGGTGGCGGGGAATCTCTACCTGCTGGCCGGGCTGGCACTGCTGGCCGGCCTGACCGTGCTGGCCCTCCGGTCGCCCCCCGCCGTGCGCAACGAGGGGTGAGCAGAGCCGATCGTCTATCGGCTACGGTCGGGCGTATGTCTAACACGAAGCTCCTGGCTGACGGCAACCAGATGACAGTTGACGAGAACGCGTCCGAACTCGCGCAGCTGGACTTGTCCGCCTACCGCACCATCCGGCTATCGATCGGCAATTGGGCGAACAGCCCCGCGCCGGTGGTCATCGCTGTCTCGCATGTTGACGAGCCGGGCACGATCAACGCCAACTTCATTACCGAGCTTGACTCTTTCACCGTCCCGCCGGGCGGATCGGTCAGCAGGGCATACGAGGTGCCGGGTGAGGTGGTGTCGTTTCTGGCCAGGCCGGAACACCCCCCGTTCGCTGGCATCGAGATCGACTTCACGGTCTACGGCCGGGCCGACTGAGGTAACGCGTTCCACCCGGTCACATGCAGGGGAACGGCGCTGCGGCGGACGTGGTGGCCTTGCCTGAGCAGGACCGAGCATTGGCCTGAATTTGAGATTGTGGCCCGTTTTTCGTCATGGATCGTTCACCTGCACGTTGAACTCCGCTGCTGCGTACGTCACTTGGATCGCATACAAACCGCTATGTGAAAATCTTCAATCTGCGTACGTTCACTTGGCTGGGTGCCGCTGTCGTCGTGGCGGGAGTGCTGGGCATGGCCGGATGCTCCAGTTCCAGTTCCACTAGCTCGAGCCCCAGCCCGAGCGCCAGCGCCGCGAACGGCACGCTTACCGTTAAGCAGATCGTCTTTGGCTCAACGCTGAAGCACAGCTTCCAGCCGAACGGCACAGGCACCGCGATAACGGCGTCCCTGAGCCAGCCGGACGACATCGTGCCGTTTGGCGGGAATATCTACGTCGGGTTCCAGAACGGCGTCGGCCCGCAGGGAGAGGCGGCCCCCTCCGGCAACCTGGATAGCACCCTGGTCGAGTTCACACCTTCCGGTCACGTCGTGAAGCAGTGGGACCTGACCGGCAAGATCGACGGGATGGGCGCCGACCCGGCGGCCAACCAGGTCATCGTGACGGTCAACGAGGACTCGAAGTCCAGCCTGTATACGGTTTCCGGCGGGACCGTCACCCACTACACCTACTCCCCGTCGCCGCTGCCGCATCTGGGCGGCACCGACTCCGTCTCGGTCTACCAGGGGAAGATCCTGATCGCCGCGTCCGCGCCCGGCACTGGCGGCAAGGCGCCGAAGAACGCGCCGGCGGTGTACGTGGTCACGCTGAGCAGCGGGACCGCCACGGCCGCCCCGTTCTTCGCTATCAACGCGACGGCGACCGCGGCAAACGGTTCGAACTCGGGAAGCAAGGTCACACTCGCGCTCACGGACCCGGACTCGACCGAGATCGTCCCATCAAGCTCGCCGTCGTTCGCCGGGGACTTCATGCTGAACTCCCAGGGCGACCTGCAACTGATCTTCTCCGATGCCAGCGGCACGAACCTGAAGGTGCTGAAGCTCTCTCAGGCGGTCGACGACAGCGCCTGGGCGACCTCGGCCAGCGGCACGCTGTACACGACGGACGCCAGTGCCAACACGGTCGATGCCATCACGGGCACGTTCAAGCCGGGGACCATGTACACCGCGGTGACCCCATGTAACGCCAACAGCGCCCCGGCCGTCTGCCCCGCCCCCTCACCTTCCCCCTACGGGAACAACTACCTGGGCACGATCGACCTGACGAGCGGCGCGGTCAGCAAGGTCACCACCGTCATCGGGCCAGTCATCCCCAAGGGCATGATCTTCGTCCCCTAACTGCTACGACCCAGCCCGGCGGGGCTGCCAGCACAGGGGCGGCCCCGCTGGCCTGGGTCAGCCACCCAGGCCGGCGGACAGGAAGAACACCACGTCGCCCGCGACCAGGGGGACCTCACCGTCCCGGGTGACCTGGCCCCCGTTCAGCGCCGCCACCACCTGCCCGGCCATCGCCAGCCCGGCCGCCGCCGCCGCTTCCGCGACCGTGGCGGCCCGCACCGGCTCCGGGCCCGGCTGCCCGTCCACCGGCGGCCCGAGCCGCTGCACGGTCACCTCCGGCGCCGGCCGCTCCCGGGCAACCGCATAGTCGCCCGGCTCGTTGACGTTCAGCAGCGACGCAAGTTCGGGGTCGAACGCCGCCAGCACCGGATCGGACAGCAGCGCCTCCTCGTCCATCCGCTCGACCACGCACTCCCCGAACAGGAACGCCGGCCGCAGCCGCTCCTGCTCAACCAGTCGCTCCGCCACCGCCGCCAGCGTCACCCGGTAAGCGGCAGCCAAAGGCTGCGGATACCCCCGCGCCACCGGCAGTCCCACATCGATGCCATCCCGTACCGCGGCCAGCACCCGCCGCACGAACGCGGGATGCAGGAACGGCAGATCGGTCGCGCTCACGAACGCCACCTCGGCCCGCCCGGCCAGCGCCGCCAGCCCGGCCGCGATCCCCTGGACCGGCCCCTTCCCCTCGCCGCGGATCCTGCACGACTTCCACTCCCCCAGGCAGCAGCGGCAGTTCCTGCCCCGGCGCCCTGACCACCACCACCGGCCCATCAACAACCCGCGCGATAACACCCACCGTCCGCCGCAACAAGGTCGACCCATGCCACTCCAGCGCCGCCTTAGGCGACCCCATCCGCGACGATCGCCCCCCAGCCAGCACGACTCCCGCGCTTCGCGACATAACCCCGATCGTATGAGTTGGCCAGCAGGCCGGGCGGAGCCAGCGTCAGCGTCATCTGCCCCGCGCCCAGGCGGCAGGCGGCAGGCTTCAGCCGCCCCGCCTCTGCCTCAGGCCACAGCCGGATCCAGCATCCCCCGCCGCCTGCGGATCGACAGGTCGATCCGGATGAAGATCGCGTCCACCACGATCCCGATCACCAGGATCACGATGATGATCGAGATGGCCCCGGTCATGTCAGCCTGGTCCTGGTAGTTCGACAGCAGCACGCCGATCGACGGCTGGCCGAGGATGATCACGAGCAGTTCGCCCGCCATCAGGCTGCGCCAGGCGAACGCCCAGCCCTGCTTGAGCCCGGCCACGAACGAGGGCAGCGAGGCGGGCAGGATCAGGTGCCGGTACATGGCGATCCGGCCCAGCCCCATGGTGCGGCCCGCGCGCAGCAGCAGTGGCGGGGTGTAGTCCACCCCGGCGATCAGCCCGTTGGCGATGGAGGGGGCGGCACCCAGCACCATGACGAACAGGATGGCCTGGGTGTTAACGCCGAACAGGATGATCGCGAACGGGAACCAGGCGATCGACGGCATGGTCTGCAGGGCCGTGATCATCGAGCCGACCGCTGCCCGCAGCGGCTTGATCCGGGACACCAGCGCCCCGACGATCACCCCGAGGATCAGGGCGAGCCCGAACCCGAGCACCGCGCGGTACAAGGTGATGCCGATGGCATGCCATAGCAGCACGGTATGCAGCTGCGACCACAGGCTGGAAAAGACGGCGGCCGGTGCCGGTATCAGGTAGTGCTTCCAGCCGCTGAGGTAGACCAGCTCCCAGATGGCGATCACGATCGCGATCGCCAGCAGCTTGGGCCATACCGCACCCCACACGCTTCTGGCCCGGCGGCAGGCCGGCCGCAGTTCCAGGCTGTCCAGCCCGGTCAGCGCCGCCGCCTCATTGCCTGGCGCTATCGCCGTCTCCGCGAAGGTGCGCAGATCGGCTCCGGGGTCAGTGGCCATGGCGGGTCATCTCCTCACGTAGCTGGTCGGTGATGGCGGCGGCCAGCGTGGCGACCTCCGGTGAGTCGATCCGGCGTGGATGGCGGATCGGCACCCCGAATTCGCCGATGACCCGGCCGGGCCGGCTGCTGAGCACGATCACCCGGTCCCCCAGCCGGACCGCCTCCCGCACGTTGTGCGTGACGAACAGCACCGTGAGGTCGCGCTCGGCCCGGATCCGGTCGAGTTCGTCGTGCAGGAGGTCGCGGGTCATCGCATCCAGCGCCCCGAACGGCTCGTCCATCAGCAAGATCTCGGCATCCTGAGCCAGCGACCGGGCCAGCGCGGCCCGCTGCCGCATGCCGCCGGACAGCTCATGCGGCCGCTGGCCGGCGAAGCCGCCCAGCCGCACCAGTTCCAGCAGCTCGGTTGCCCGGCGGCGGCGCTCGTCCCGGGCCACCCCGCTGGCCTGCAGCGCCAGTTCGACGTTGCGGCTGACGGTCAGCCAGGGGAACAGGGCCGGCTCCTGGAACATGAGCGCGACCCGGTGGCCACCGGTGGAAATCTCGCCGGAGGTGGCGGCGTCCAGGCCGGCCACCAGGTTGAGCAGGGTGCTCTTGCCGCAGCCGGAGGCGCCGATGAGGCAGACGAACTCGCCCGGCGCGACCTCGAGCGAGAGCCGGTCCAGGGCCAGCAGCGCGGAGCTGCCGCGGCCGAAGACCTTGGAGACCTCCCGGACCCCGATCGCGGCGGCCTGCCCGCTGCCGTTCATACCTGGATACAAACGGGCTGACGCCCCCGGGGCAAGTCCCGGGGGCGCAGCACCGTTGGGGTGAGCGATGCTCATGAGCTCACCTGTGGCTGCCCATCCGCCTTCAGCAAGGCGTTGAGCGGCCCCAGATCGTAGATGCCGGCCAGGCTGACTGGTTTCAGCAGGCCGACCGCCACAGCATGCTGGGCGTCGGTGGCCAGCGACGATGCGACCGGGTCGTTGGTGAAGGTGATGTACTTCAGCGAATCGGTCAGCACGGTGCTGGACAGTCCCTTGCCGAGCAGCGTGGTCAGCTCGCCGTTGGCCGCCTGGGCCGCCGCGGACGGGCTGGCGTTGATGTAGCTGTTGGCCTGGATCTGCCCCTTGAGCAGCCCGTTGACGGCGCTCGGGTGCGCCTTCAGGAAGGACTGGGTGACCACCAGGTTGGTGGTCACGAACTGGCCGCCGGGCCACAGGCTGGCCTCGTTCACCAGCCGGGTCCCGCCGTCGAGCACCATCTCGGTCGCGTACGGCTCCGGCTCCCAGCCGCCGTCGATCTGGCCCGACTTGAACTCCAGCACCGCGGCCGAGTTCGGCTTGATGGGCTTGATAGCGACGTCACCGCCACCGGTCGGGGTGGTGGTCAGCCCGTGCTGCTTGAGCCAGTAGCGGGCCGCTACATCCTGGGTGTTGCCCAGCGACGGGGTGGCCAGCGACTTGCCCTTGAGCTGGCCCGGGCTGGTGATGCCGGACTTGACCACCAGCGAGGCGCCGCCAGAGGCGGCCCCGGAGATGATCTTGATGGCGGTGCCGTTCGACTTCTGCCAGGCGTTGATGGCCGGGTTGGGGCCGACATAGGCGGCGTCCAGCTGGCCAGCCAGCAGCGCGGTGGTCTCCTCCGTGCCCGAGCTGAACACGGTCGTCTTCAGCGTGACGTTCTTGCCCAGGTCCTTGGTGAAGTAGCCCTTCGCCAGCCCGACCAGGGCCGGCTCATGGGTGATGTTGGCCAGGAACCCCAGCCGCAGCACCACCGGCGCGCTCCCTGATCCCGCCGCCGACGCCTGCGAGCTGCATCCCGCCGCCAGCAGTGCGACCGCCGCTATGCCTACCGCAAGAAGCCTCTTGCGCATCTATTCCACCTTTCCGATCAACTTGATAGGCAAATATGCCAGGAGTTCCAGGTGGATGCAACTTCGGTGGTGTTACCGGTTTCGATGGTGCTAGGGGGTGGCGCTCACGTGCGGCGCTGGCACGTGATGCCCGCGGAACAGCAGGGCCGCCACCTGCGTCAGCGTCTGTGTCCCGTCGGCGTAGCCGCCCTCGCCGTTCAGCGAGTTCATCATGGCCAGGGTGTACTCCTCGCCCGGCCCGGCGAACCCGACCGAGTCGATGATCCAGCCCGGCTTCTCCACCGACCAGCCGTCCTTGTTACCCGGCTGGCTGGCCCGGCCCGCCCCCCACACGCCGAAGTGCTGCACCTGCGCGACATGCCGCAGCTGGTGCACCAGGTAGTTCTTGAGCGGGACGGGCAGCTTGTCCAGCAGGTAGTTGATGACCCGGCTCTCGTCCTCGGCCGTGCAGGTCATCTCACCCCAGTACGGCCCGGACACCCCGGCCTGGGGCAGGTACTGGGCGCTGGCCAGGCCGATCTTGCCGAAGAAGCTGGTGTAGAACTCCGAGCCGTACTTGAACCACAGATCGTCGGCGGCGTTGTCCGAACTCACGTGCAGCATCTGGTACATCACCGCCCAGTCGGCGGGCGACAGGTGGATGACCCCGGCCTCGTTCTGCAGCAGCAAGGTGATCGCCATCGCCAGCTTGCTGGTGGACGCCATGTAGATCTGGGTGCCGGCGTAGGAGTTCCGCCATACCGCGCCGGTGTCACGGTCCCGGAGCACAACCCCGGTCACGCCGGGGCGGTGCCGCAGGTAGTGCTCGACCTCGGCGATCCGCAGCCGCATCGGGCAGGAGAACCCGGCCGGCCTGCTCGGGCAGGGCGCCGTGGATGGCGAGAGCGCGGGCGTGGCGGATGACGCCACCAGCGGCGCCGGATGGCCGGTCGTGGTAGCCGGGCTGGCGGGCGACCCGCCGGCCAGGCCACAGCCCGCCAGTGCCGCCAGCGCGAGCACGGCACCGGCCACGCATCCGCCGTTGCGCACCAGGTTCCGTGCGGCGGTCCGGGGCCCAGTCACGGATCCCGAGCATACGAACCGGCAGGCGGGGGCACGGGTGGTTCGCCCAGGATCAGTTCCCGCCCGGGGTGTTGAACTCGATCCCGGCCACCGACGGGAACCGCTGCAGGCACTTCTGCAGCCTGGCCAGATCGCCGTCGCTGGCATTGTTGACCTGGTAGCGCACGTCGTTCAGCACGTCCGAGGCCAGATGGTCGGTCGGCAGCGGTTCCGGCACCGCGTTCGGCACATGTGAGCAGGCGGCGCGGACCTTGAGCCGGACCGTGTTGGAGGTCTGCGGCTGGAACTGGACCACCGCTTCCTGCTGGCCGAAGGCCTTGTCGAAGGATGCGCATCCGGCTGCCGGCAGCGCTGCCAGGACGGCCAGCGCCGCCCCGGCCGCCGCCCGGCGGCGGTGGGCGGGCCGGTGACCGGCGGTGGCTGCTGGCACGGGTGCCAGCTTAGAGGCCTCCCGCAGTGCCGCTGCCCGGGCCGCGCAGGGACCAGAACGCGGTGCCAGCACCGCGGAGGTGGCCTGCCGGGTACGGTTTGACCGGCGGGGTGGGCTGACCTGGAGGCGCCGTGGCCGGTCGGATCGAGGATTACGCGCTGATCGGCGACATGCAGTCCGCCGCCCTGGTCGGCAGGGACGGCTCGGTCGACTGGCTGTGCCTGCCCCGGTTCGACTCACCCGCCTGTTTCGCGAGCCTGCTGGGTGATGAGTCGCACGGCCTGTGGCGGATCGCCCCGGCCGGGCAGGCCGAGGTGAGCCGCCGCTACCAGGGCGAGACGCTGATCCTGGAGACCACCTGGCGCGCCCCCGGCGGGAGCGCCCGGGTGATCGACTTCATGCCGCCGCGGGACGGTGCGCCACCGATCCTGATCCGCCTGGTGGAAGGCATCGAGGGCTCGCTCGACATGGAGTGCCTGCTGCGGATCCGGTTCGGCTATGGGCAGGTCGTGCCCTGGGTACGGCGGCTGGACATGCGGATCGCCGCGATCGCCGGGCCGGACAGCGTGTGGCTGACTACCCCGGTCGGGCTGACCGGCCGCGACCTCGCCCACACGGCGACGTTCACGGTGACCGCCGGCGAACGGGTGCCGTTCGTGCTCGGCTGGCTGCCATCCCACCAGCAGCAGCACGACCAGGTCGACGTGCCGCAGGTGCTGGCCGACACCACCCGGTTCTGGCAGGACTGGTCCGCGCGGTGCACCTACCACGGGCCGCACCGGGAAGCGGTGATCCGCTCGCTGATCACCCTGAAGGCGCTCACCTACGGGCCTACCGGCGGCATCGTGGCAGCGGCCACCACCTCCCTGCCCGAGGACATCGGTGGCACCCGCAACTGGGACTACCGCTACTGCTGGCTGCGGGACGCCACGATCACGCTGGAGGCGCTGCTGCGCACCGGCTACACCGAGGAAGCGGTCGCCTGGCGGGCCTGGCTGGAGCGGGCGATCGCCGGCCAGCCGCGGGATGTGCAGATCATGTACGGGGTGGCCGGTGAGCGGCGGCTGCCCGAATGGGAGGCCGACTGGCTGCCCGGTTACGAGGGCTCGGTGCCGGTCCGGATCGGCAACGCCGCGGTCAACCAGCGCCAGCTGGATGTGTTCGGCGAGGTCATCGACGCGCTGGCGCTGAGCCGGCGCTCCGGGACCGGCGCCGACCGGCATGCCTGGTCACTCCAGCGCCTGCTGCTCGGCTTCCTCGCGAAGAACTGGGACCAGCCGGATGAGGGCATCTGGGAGGTCCGCGGCCCGCGCCGGTACTTCGTGCACTCCAAGATCATGGCCTGGGTGGCCTTCGACCGCGCGGTGCACGCCACCGAGCAGGGCCTGCCCGGCCCGGCCGGGCAGTGGCGGGAGATCCGCGACCAGATCCACCAGCAGGTCTGCGAGCAGGGCTATGACCCGAACATCGGGGCATTCACGCAGTACTACGGCTCGCGGGAACTGGATGCGGCGGTGCTGCTCATGCTCGAGGTAGGGTTCCTGCCGCCGGACGACCCGCGGGCGGTCTCCACCGTCGAGGTGATCCAGCGCGAGCTCACCTCCGCCGGCCTGCTGCGCCGGTACGGCCTGCCGCAGTCGGCCGGTGGGCGGCAGTCGGCGGTGGATGGCCTGCCGGGCTCCGAAGGCGCGTTCCTGGCCTGCAGTTTCTGGCTGGTCAACGCCCTGGATCTGATCGGCAGGCGGGACGAGGCCGGCGAACTTTTCGAGCGCCTGCTGGCCCTGCGCAACGACGTCGGGCTGCTCAGCGAGGAATACGACCCGCGCTACCAGCGGCAGGTGGGAAATACGCCGCAGGCGTTCAGCCACGTGCCGCTGATCCAGGCCGCGCTCAACCTCGATGCCCACTCGCCGGGACACTCCCGGCGCCCGGCCGGCCGCCCGGGGCGGCCCGCGGGGCGGCCCGCGGAGCGTGGCCGGGCGTGACCGAAGCCCCCGAGGGCACCGGCCTGCTGAGCTCACCGCCCGCCGATGCTGTGGCCACCTCCCCGCGCCCAGCCGCGGCCCGGCCGCACATCCTGGTGCTGAACGGCCGCAAGGTGGCCCAGCCGGTCTTCGTGCTCGGCGCGCCCTGCTCGGGGACGGGCATCCTGGCCCGCGCGCTCAAGCGGACCAGCGGCTTCCATGTGACGCTCGGCCAGCGCTGGGTGCTGCCGGTGGTGCACGGGTTCGCCCGCAACCCGGGACTGGCCCGGGGCCGGGCGGAGGCCGCGGCGACCGTGCTGCGGGACGCGTTCGCCCAGGGCTGGCAGGTCACCCCGCACTGCTGCCTGGGCTGCTCGGCGGCCTGCCGGGAAGCGGGCCGGGTGACAGGCACCGGCCCATGCGTGCCCGAGCGGGGCATCACCCGCTATGGCGACGCAAGCCCGGACCTGCTGTACTGCGCCGAGTCACTGGTGGACGCCTTTCCCGATGCCCGGCTGGTGCAGATCATCCGGGACGGCCGGGACGCGGTGGCGGGCATGCTCACCGACCAGGGCGCGCTGGCCTGGTTCGCCTCCGGTGCGGTGAATCTGGCGGCCGGGTCCAGCCTGCCGGTGCTCGGCGTGGAGTCACCGGCGGACCGGGCCGAATGGCCAGGCCTGCCGGTGGCCGGGAAATGCGCGATGCGCTGGCGCGGCACGGTACGGCTGATGGCGCGGCTGCGCACCGCCATGACCCCTGATCAGCTCATCACGCTGCGCTATGAGGAGATGATCCGGCAGCCGGCGACCGCGGCCCGGGCGGTGTCGGAGTTCATCGGCGCCGAGGTCAGCGCGCTGGAACTGCGGCCAGGCCCGGATCCGGCGGCCGAGCCGGGCGGCTGGCGGCGCCAGCTCAGCCCGGCCCAGGCGGCGCAGGTGGCGCGGATCGCCGGGGACGAGTTGCGCCGGGTCGGCTATGGGGAGACCGGCTGACCGGAGCCGTTCCCGGCCACGTTCGCCTCCGCGGGCTGCCGTTCCTGGCTGGCGAACTGGGTCAGGTACAGCTCGGCGTACAGGCCGCCCGCGGCCAGCAGATCCTCGTGCCGTCCCCGCTCGATCACCTGGCCGTGCTCGATGACCAGGATCTGGTCGGCCTCCCGGATGGTGGACAGCCGGTGCGCGATCACCAGTGAGGTCCGGCCGGCCAGCGCGGTCCGCAGCGCGTTCTTGACCGCCAGCTCGGACTCGGAGTCCAGGTGCGCGGTGGCCTCGTCGAGCACCACCACCGACGGCGCCTTCAGCAGCAGCCGGGCGATCGCGATCCGCTGCTTCTCCCCGCCCGACAGCCGGTACCCGCGGTCACCGACCACGGTGTCCAGGCCGTCCGGCAGGCTGGCCACCAGTTCCCAGATCTGGGCCGCGCGGCAGGCCTCGATCAGCTCTGCCTCGGTGGCACTGGGCCGGGCATAGGCCAGGTTGGCGCGGATCGTGTCGTGGAACATGTGCGCGTCCTGGGTGACCACGCCGACCGCGTCGTGCAGCGAGTCCAGGGTCAGGTCGCGCAGATCGTGCCCGCCGATCCGGACCGACCCCGCGCCCGGGTCGTAGAGCCGGGCGACCAGGTGGGTGATGGTCGTCTTGCCCGCGCCGGACGGCCCGACCAGCGCGGTGAGCTGGCCGGCCGGGGCGGTGAAGCTGACGTCCCGCAGCACGTCCTGATTGCCGCCGGGCCGCTCGGGCAGCGGCAGGGCGATCGACTCCAGCGAGGCCAGCGACACCTCGCTGGCGGACGGGTAGCGGAACGAGACATGGTCGAAGACCACCGCGGGCGCCACCGGCTGCTGGCTGCTGGGCTGCTGGCTGCTGGGCCGCTGGCCGTTGCCGCCGGACGGCCCGGGCAGCGGGATCGCTCCTGGGCGCTCGGCGATGAGCGGCTTCAGATCCAGCACCTCGAACACCCGGTCGAAGCTGACCAGCGCGGTCATCACGTCCACCTGCACGTTGGACAGCGAGGTGATCGGCCCGTACAGCCTGGCGAGCAGCGCGGTCAGCGCCACCAGCGTGCCCAGCTCGAAGGTCCCGTGGATGACCAGGGCGCCACCGAGCCCGTAGACGACCGCGGTGGCCAGCGACGCGAGCAGGGTGAGGGCGATGAACAGGGCGCTGCCGTACATGGCAGTGGCCACCCCGATGTCACGCACCTGGGCGGCCCGGCCGGCGAAGACGCGTGTCTCGTCTTGCGGGCGGCCGAACAGCTTGACCAGCATGGCCCCGGCCACATTGAACCGCTCGGTCATGGTGCTGCCCATCTCGGCGTCGAGCTGCATCGACTCGCGGGTCAGCCGCTGCAGCCGGCGGCCGACCAGCCGGGCCGGGATGATGAACATGGGGATCAGCACCAGCGCGACGACGGTCACCAGCCAAGACAGGTACAGCATCGCGCCGAGCACCAGCAGCAGGCTCAGCACGTTGGACACCACCCCGGACAGGGTGGAGGTGATGGCCTGCTGGGCGCCGATGACGTCGCTGTTGAGCCGGCTCACCAGGGACCCGGTCTGGGCGCGGGTGAAGAAAGCGATCGGCTGCCGCTGCACGTGCTCGAACACCTGGGTGCGCAGGTCGTAGATGAGGCCCTCGCCGATCTTTGCCGACAGCCAGCGCTGCCAGATCGACAGCAGGGCGCTGAACAGGGCGAGCCCGGCGACCAGCCCGGCCACCCAGAGCACGACGGCGGTGTGGCGGGGCAGGATGCCCTGGTCGATCAGCGTCTTGAGCAGCAGCGGCACGGCGACCGTGATGACCGCCGTTATCGAGGTGGTGACCAGGAACAGCGCCAGCGTCCACCGGTACGGGCGGGCGTAGGTGGCGACCCGGCGCACGGTGCCCGGCTTGATCCGCTGGTGCGTGATGGACCGGTCGCGGCTGAACGACCGCATCGCGTGCCAGTTGGCGGCGTACATGACGGGGCAACACCGGCCGGGGCGCCGCTCTTCCCTTGTCCGCTATGGGCGATCATGGACGGGCCGGGCCCGATGAGCAGAGGACAGATGTGAGCACACCAGCCAGGACGACCAGTGCCGACTGGGCCGAGCCCGGTGCTTACCTGGTCGCGCCCGGAGTGCACCGGGTGCCGCTCCCGCTGCCCACCGACGGGCTGCGGGCGGTGAACGTCTATCTGCTGGAAACGGCCCGTGGCCTCGTCCTCATCGACGGCGGCTGGGCGCTGGCGGAGTCGCGGGCAGCGCTGGCCACCGCGCTGGCCGGGCTCGGCGCCGGGCTGGGCGACATCCGGCACTTCCTGGTCACCCACGTCCACCGGGACCACTACACGCAGGCGGTGCAGCTGCGGCGGGAGTTCGGCAGCAAGGTGAGCCTCGGCGCGGGTGAGGCCGAAGCCATCCGGGTGCTGCTGACCGGCGGCTCGCGGCCGCTCGAGCCCCAGGCCAGGCAGCTGATGGCGAGCGGCGCGGAGGTGGTGCTGGCGCGGCTGCGCGCATCCGGGGTGATCCCGCCGGGCCGGCCGCCCGGCTGGGAGGCGCCGGATGAGTGGCTGGCGCCGGGCCAGGAGATCGACCTGGATGGCCGCACCCTGCGGGTGGTGCCGACACCGGGCCACACGCAGGGCCACGTCGTATTCACCGACGCCGGATCCGGGCTGCTGTTCGCCGGCGACCACGTGCTGCCGCACATCACCCCGTCCATCGGCTTCGAGCCGGTCCTGGCCCGGCAGCCGCTGGGCGACTACCTGGCGTCGCTGCGCCTGGTCCGGGCCATGCCGGACCTGCGCCTGCTGCCGGCGCACGGGCCGGTCACCGCCAGCACCCACACCCGGGTGGACGAACTGCTGCGCCATCACGATGACCGGTTCACCGCCTGCGCGGACGCGGTCACGGCCGGTGCGGCCACCGGCTACCAGGTGGCCCGGGCGCTGCGGTGGACGAGCCGTGACCGGCGCCTGGACGAGCTGGATCCGTTCAACCAGATGCTCGCGGTCATCGAGACCCGGCTGCACCTGGATCTGCTCGCCGCCCAGGGCCGGCTGACGGTCATCTGGACGGACGGAGTGGCCTGCTACGACAGCTGGCCCCGCTGAAGTTCCGCCTGGCTGTGCCGCTCGGCGGCGGCCTGGCCGGCCAGCGAGTTGGTGCCCGCCTGGCCCAGTAGCTGCTTCACCGCCCGGGCGGTCGCCGGGTCGACGGCGAGAATGGCGGTGGCCAGGTCGGTGACGGCCGCGTCCAGTTCGCTGCCCGGCACCACCAGCTCGGCCAGCCGGAGCGTGCGGGCTTCCGCGGCGGCAACCGAGCGGCCGGTCAGGCACAGCTCCAGCGCGCGCGGCAGCCCGGCCAGGTCGACCAGCGGTTTGGTCCCCATCAGATCCGGCACCAGGCCGAGCGTGGGCTCGCGCATGCACAGCCGCGCGTCATCCGTCAGCACCCGCAGGTCACAGGCGAGTGCGAGCTGGAAGCCGGCGCCGATCGCATGCCCCTGCACGGCGGCCACCGACACCAGCGACGGATCATGCAGCCAGCCGAAACCTTCCTGGCAGGACGCGATCCAGTCCTCGAAACCGGGGTCGGCCGGGCCCGGGAGGGGCGGCTCGGCCGGCACCGGCTCGCCCGCCAGCAGGCGCAGGTCGATGCCTGCGCAGAAGACCGGCCCCTCGCCGCGGACCACCACCACCCGGATGGCGGGCGGCAAGGCCCGCCCGATCGCGGCCAGCCCCCGCCACATGCCGGGAGTCATCGCGTTGCGCCGCTCCGGCCGGGACAGGGTGACCGTGGCCGCCCCTGGCACCGGCGCGTCCAGGTCCAGCCGCAGCCCGGCAGCCGCCAGTTCGGCCGGGGCGGGCAGCGGCATCAGGTCAGCGATGCGCGCGGGCCTTGCCGCGGGTCGCGCCGCCGCGGCCGCGCAGCGACACCCCGTTCTCGGTGAGGATACGGTGCACGAACCCGTAGGAGCGGCCGGTCGAGGCGGCCAGCGAGCGGATACTCTCGCCCGCGTCGTACCGCTTCTTCAGGTCCGACGCCAGCTTGGCGCGGTCCGCACCAGTGACGCGGGTGCCTTTCTTCAGGGTCTCGGCCACGCGTACCTCCCGTGAACTGAAGCCGTCGCTGCGTTACCGGGGTCACCTACCATGATCACTCATGACCCCCCCGATCGGCTACCCGGATCGGAGTAAATGATCACCGCCTTTTAGCGGGCCCTCGCAGTCCTACGGCCGGGCCCTCTTGGCCGGCCGGACGGTCTCAGGCGAGGGCGACCAGATCGGCAAGCTCCTCGCTCCAGGCGTCCTCGATACCGTCCGGGAGCAGGATCACCCGCTCCGGCGCCAGCGCCTCGACTGCCCCTTCATCGTGCGTGACCAGCACGATCGCGCCCTGGTAGCGGCGCAGCGCGGCCAGGATCTCGGCCCGGCTGGCCGGGTCGAGGTTGTTGGTCGGCTCGTCCAGCAGCAGCACGTTGGCGCCGGAGACGACCAGCAGCGCCAGCGCCAGCCGGGTCTTCTCGCCGCCGGACAGCACGCTGGCGGGCTTGTCCACGGCGTCGCCGGAGAACAGGAAGGAACCGAGGATCCGGCGCAGTTCGCCCTCGGGCAGGTCCGGCGCGGCCGACCGCAGGTTCGCCAGCACGGTCTGGCCGGTCACCAGCGTCTCGTGCTCCTGCGCGTAGTACCCGAGCCGGAGCCCGTGGCCCGGCCTGACCTGGCCGGTATCGGGTAGCTCCAGCCCGGCGAGCAGCCGCAGCAGCGTGGTCTTGCCGGCCCCGTTGAGGCCGAGCACCACGATCCGCGCGCCCCGGTCGACCGCGATGTCCACCCCGGCGAAGACCTCCAGTGACCCATAGGACTTGGACAGGTCCGCCGCGGCCAGCGGCAGCTTGCCGCACGGCGCGGGCACCGGGAACCGCAGCCGGGCCACCCGCTCCGGCCCGCGCTCGGCCGCCACACCGGCCAGCAGCCGATGGGCCCGCCGCTCCATCCCCTGCGCGGCCCTGGCCTTGGTCGCCTTCGCCCGCATCTTGTCCGCCTGCGCCTGCAGGACCGCCGCCTGCCGCTGCGCGTTCTGCGTCTCCCGGCGGCGGCGGCGGGCGTCGGTCTCCCGCTGGGCCAGGTAGGCCCGCCAGCCGACGTTGTAGATGTCCAGCACGGCCCGGTCGGCATCCAGGTGGAACACCTTGCCCACCACCGCCTCCAGCAGCGGCGCGTCGTGGCTGATGACCACCAGCCCGCCGCGGAACCCCCGCAGGTGATCGCGCAGCCAGCCGATCGAGTCCGCGTCCAGGTGGTTGGTCGGCTCGTCGAGCAGCAGGGCCTGGGCGCCGGAGAACAGGATCCGGGCCAGTTCCACCCGCCGCCGCTGGCCGCCAGACAGGGTGTGCAGCGGCTGGCCGAGCACCCG
Source organism: uncultured Actinomycetes bacterium (assembly GCA_963837105.1). Classification (GTDB taxonomy): domain Bacteria; phylum Actinomycetota; class Actinomycetes; order Streptosporangiales; family Streptosporangiaceae; genus UBA9676. Next base: position 18,664 of record CAWIMG010000026.1, read on the forward strand.
GTCGGGCAGGCCCAGGCTGGTGGCGATGGCGGCGGCCTCCGACTCAGCGGCGTAGCCGCCCAGCACCACCAGCCGTTCTTCCAGCAGGGCGTAGCGCTTGACCGCGGCATCGCGGCGGGCGGGATCCGGGTCGGCCATCGCCTGCTCGGCCGACCGCATCCCGGACCGCACCTCGTCCAGCCCGCGGGCGGACAGCACCCGGTCCATGGCCAGCCCGGACAGGTCGCCGGCCCGGGAATCCTGCGGCAGGTAGCCGATCGTCCCCCGGCGGTGCACGGTGCCGGCCGCGGGCAGCCCCTCCCCGGCCAGCACCCGGGCCAGCGTGGTCTTGCCCGCGCCGTTCCGGCCGACCAGGCCGACCTTGTCCCCCGGGCTGATCTGGAATGTGGCGTCAGCCAGCAGCAGGTGCGCGCCAGCCCGCAGTTCCAGGCCGGTGGCCGCGATCACGTAGACCCACTCCTGTCCTCAGGTGACGCCGGATTCCGTCAGCAGCCCCACAGCCGGGGTGTGCGCGTCACGGCAGGAGCGGCAGCATCGCTCCAGCCTACCCGCTGGCCAGGGGGGTCGCGGAGATCAGCCGGCCGGGCCCTGCCGTCGGCCGGGGTGGTCAGCGGGCTGGCCGGAGAGCCAGATGCGGATGGCGCGGAACAGCCGGGGTGTGTCCGCCAGCACCGCCAGCCGGGGGTCGGGCACGGTGAGGAACCGGTCCTGCACGCCGGCCAGCAGCGGGGCCAGCCGGGGATCGGCCCGGACCCCGGCCATGGCCCGCCGGTCGCCACCGAGGACGACCGCGTCGAGCCGGCCGGCGTAGGGCCCCAGCACGGCCAGGGCGGTGTCGGCGGCTGCCTGGAGCGCGGCCGTGGCCTGGTTCTCCCGGCGCCGTGCGAACCGGTGCTGTGACCAGCCGCCAGCCGCGGCGCGGCCGTGCACCAGCCGGGCGCCGGTCTTGTGCGCCACCAGTTCCGGCGGGTCGCCGGTGAACACCCCGGCCGCGTAGCCGCCGAGCCGGACCAGCAGCACCCCGACCGTCCTGGCCGCGGCCGCGTGCGCGGCCATCAGCTCCGCCAGCCGCACCGGATCGGCCAGATCCGGGCTCCCCGGGGGCGGCAGCGGCAGTGGCGGGAAGGGCGGGTGGCACTCGGCGACCGCTCTGTCCTGAGCACGCAGAAGCACGGTCGTCGCCCCATCCTCGGCCGCCACTGCCCCACTCCCGGCTGCCGTAGCCCCGGCCCCGGCTGTCGCCCGCCCAGTCCCAGCTGTCGTCGGCCCGTGCCGCTCGGTGAAGGACCTGACCCAGCGCACCAGCCGTTCCGGCGGCACCTCCACCCACCGCCCGTCACCCTCGCCCACTCCCCCAGTTTCCCGCGCCCCGGCCCGGCGGGTGCGGGGTTGGCCTTGCGACCCCGGCGGAGCGAGTGCGTGGTTGCCCCGCTGTCGCCTGTAGCTGCCGCAACCACAGTCTGTGGATAGATTGAGCGATAGCAGGAATTCATAGAGTTTTGCTTAGCACTGAGGTGGCCGGTGACGCTCAATCAGCTCCGCACGTTCCTGGCGGTGGCCGAGACCGGGTCGGTCCGGGCCGCGGCCGCCGAACTCGTCGTCACCCAGGCGGCGGTATCGGCCTCACTGGCTGCGCTGCAGAAATCGCTGGGGGTGGCCCTGGTCGAACCGGACGGCCGGGGGCTGCGGCTCACCAGCGCCGGCGCCGCGTACACCAGCTATGCCCGGCGGGTCATCGGCCTGCTCGACGAGGGCGGCCGGGCCGCCGCGGCAGCGGCCGATCCCGAGCGGGGTGAGCTGCGGATCGCCGCCGTGACCACCGCCGCCGAGCAGATCGTGCCCGGCATCCTGGGCAGCTTCCGCCGTGCCCATCCGCAGACCGGGGTGCGGCTGGAGGCCGGGAACCGGGACCGGGTGCGCGCCCTGCTCGACCGGTACCAGGTTGACCTGGTGGTGTGCGGCCGGCCCGAGCCCGGCTGGGAAGTGGAGGTGCACGGTGTCCGGCCACACGAACTGGTCGTGGTGGCCGCCCCCGAGCTGGCGGGCACCGCCCCGCCCGCGGCCGGGCTGCTGCCCTGGCTGGCCCAGCAGACCTGGCTGCTGCGCGAACCAGGGTCGGGCACCCGGGCCAGCACCGATGCCCTGCTGGCCGGCCTGGATCTGGCCGCACGCACCCTGATGGTGGGCTCGAATGTGGCCATCCGGGAATCGGCGCAGGCTGGGCTGGGTGTCACCTTGCTGTCGCGGGACGCGGTGAGCGCCGAACTGGCCACCGGCAAGCTGGCCGTCATCGGCGTCCCGGGCACCCCGCTGCACCGTGACTGGTATCTCGTCGCGCAGCCGGGCCCGCTGACCCTGGCCGCCTCCCGGCTGGTCGGCCACGCCCGCGCCGGGGGCGGCTTCCACCGGCCCGGTCGGCCAAGGCCAAGCCGGGCCGAGGTAATTAATAAGTAGAGCCTTAATAGTCAATGCCTAACTCTCAATAGACACGGCGGTAATCCGCTGGCATGGTGGAAAGCAGGGACCCCATCGCGTGACGGAGGATTCATGGCCGCTGAGCAGGAACGCTGGAACGCGGGCGTGATCCCGTACGCACAGATGGGCTACTGGGCGCCCGACTACGTGCCCAAGGACACCGACGTGCTGACCGCTTTCCGGATCACGCCGCAGGACGGCGTCCCGCCCGAGGAAGCCGGCGCCGCGGTGGCCGGCGAATCCTCCACCGCCACCTGGACCGTGGTCTGGACCGACCGGCTCACCGCCTACGACCACTACCAGGCCAAGTGCTACCGGGTGGATCCTGTGCCGGGCCGCGACGGCGAGTACATCGCCTACATCGCCTACGACATCGACCTGTTCGAGGAGGGCTCGATCCCGAACCTGACCTCCTCGATCATCGGCAACGTGTTCGGCTTCAAGGCACTGAAGGCGCTCCGGCTGGAGGACATGCGGATCCCGCTGCCTTATGTCAAGACGTTCCTGGGCCCGCCGCACGGCATCGTGATGGAGCGCGAGTACCTCAACAAGTACGGCCGGCCACTGCTCGGCGCGACCACCAAGCCCAAGCTCGGCCTGTCGGCGCGCAACTACGGCCGGGTGGTCTACGAGGCGCTGCGGGGCGGGCTCGATTTCACCAAGGACGACGAGAACATCAACTCGCAGCCCTTCATGCGCTGGCGGGACCGGTTCCTGTTCACGATGGAGGCGGTCAACCGGGCGCAGCAGCGGACCGGCGAGATCAAGGGCCACTACCTCAACGTCACCGCCGCCAGCATGGAGGACATGTACGAGCGGGCCGACTTCGCCCGCGACCTCGGCAGCGTCATCATCATGATCGACCTGACGGTCGGCTACACGGCGATGCACTCGATGGCCCGGTGGGCGCGCGCGAACGGCGTGCTCCTGCACCTGCACCGGGCCGGGCACAGCACCTATACCCGGCAGAAGACGCACGGGGTCAGCTTCCGGGTGATCTCCAAGTGGTGCCGGCTGATCGGGGTGGACCACATCCACGCCGGCACGGTGGTCGGCAAGCTGGAGGGCGACCCGGCCAACGTGCGTGGCTACTACGACACCCTGCGCCAGTCCCAGGTGCCGGCCAACCTTGCCCACGGCCTCTACTTCGACCAGGACTGGGGCTCGATGCCGGGCACCATGCCGGTCGCTTCCGGCGGCATCCACGCGGGCCAGATGCACCAGTTGCTGGACTACCTGGGCGAGGACGTGGTGCTGCAGTTCGGCGGCGGCACCATCGGGCACCCGATGGGCATCGCGGCGGGCGCGACCGCCAACCGGGTGGCCACCGAGGCCATGATCAAGGCCCGCAACGAGGGCCGCGACTTCGCCCGCGAGGGCGGCGACATCCTGCGGGATGCTGCCCGGCACTGCCAGCCGCTGCAGGTCGCGCTCGACACCTGGGGTGAGATCACCTTCAATTACACCTCCACCGACACCCCCGATGTCGTCACCACCCCGACCGTGTAGCGGGCCAGGACCGGCCGGCCAGCAGCGAAGGAGCACCATGCGGATCACCCAGGGCACGTTCTCGTACCTGCCCGACCTCACCGACAGCGAGATAGCCGCGCAGGCCGGCTACGCGATCGAGCAGGGCTGGGCCATCGCGGTCGAGTTCACCGACGACCCGCACCCGCGCAACGTGCTCTGGGAAATGTGGGGGCTGCCGATGTTCGGCATCGCCGACCCGGCAGCCGCGATGCACGAGGTAACGCAGTGCCGGGCCACCTACCCCGACCACTACATCCGCGTCACCGCCTACGACACCCGGCTCGGCCGCCAGACCACTGCGCTCAGCTTCATCGTGAACCGGCCCGCCAGCGAGCCCGGCTTCCGGCTCGACCGGCAGGAGACCAGCGACCGCCAGATCCGCTACTCGCTGCATCCGTATGCGGCGGACCAGCCATCCGGCCAGCGTTACGGGCAGCCTCCCGACGATATGCCCAACGGCTCGCGCGGCAGCTCATGAGCCCAGCCAGCGACCCTGCCACGCAGGGCTTCGCGATGCCCCGGCCCGGCGGCCAGCCGGCCCCGGCGCCGGGCCAGCCGGCGGCGGTGAGCCAGCCGGCCCGCCTGGAGCTGGCGAACCGGGGGCCGGCCAGCCCGCGCGTGCGCCGCTGCCGCCGGACGCCAAGGTTGACCTGGCCGCACAGGAGCAGGCGCAGCGGATCTCGGCCCTGCTCGACCGGCTGGACGCCGAGTTCGTCGGGCTGGCGCCGGTGAAGGACCGGGTGCGGGAAATCGCGGCGCTGCTGCTGGTGGACCGGCTGCGCGGCCAGTTCGGGCTCACCTCGTCCCGGCCCAGCCTGCACATGTGCTTCACCGGCAGCCCGGGCACGGGCAAGACCACGGTCGCCATGCATATGGGCGAACTGCTCCGCGAGCTTGGCTACCTGCGCAAGGGCCAGCTGGTCAGCGTCACGCGCGACGACCTGGTCGGCCAGTACGTGGGCCACACCGCCCCCAAGACCAAGGAAGTGCTCAAGCGGGCGATGGGCGGGGTACTGCTCATCGATGAGGCGTACTACCTGTACCGGCCGGAGAACGAGCGGGACTACGGGCAGGAGTCGATCGAGATCCTGCTCCAGTTCATGGAGGCGCACCGGGAGGACCTGGTGGTGATCCTGGCCGGTTACGCCGACCGGATGGACACCTTCTTCCGCTCCAACCCCGGCATGGCGTCGCGGATCGCCCACCACATCGACTTCCCCGACTTCAGCCTGGCTGAGCTGCTGCAGATCGCGGATCTGATGCTGGAGCGGGAGCAGTACCGGCTCTCACCCGCCGCCCGGGAGGCGTTCGCGGAGTACGTGGCACTGCGGATGCGGCAGCCGCGGTTCGCCAACGCCCGCAGCATCCGCAACGCGATCGACCGGATGCGGCTGCGGCAGGCGCGGCGGCTGGTCACCGGCGGCGGCCTGATCGAGCGTGGCGATCTGATCGAGATCAGCGCCGAGGACGTGCGGGCCAGCCGGGTGTTCTCCGCCGCCGGTCAGGACGGGCCGGGCGGCGGCTGAGCCGCCGGGCCGAGCGGCACGGTCAGCCGGACCGTGGTGCCCCGGCCCGGGGCGGAGGACACGTCCAGCCGGCCGCCGAGCAGTTCCGCGCGTTCGCGCATGCCCGCCAGGCCGAAGCCGGTCGGCCCGCCACCGCGGTGCCAGTCGCCGCCGGCCGGGCCGGGCCCGGCCCGGCCGGCTTCCGCTGCCGCCGGGTCGAACCCGGCCCCGTCGTCGGCCACTTCCAGCACCATGTTGTCCCGCTGGGGGAAGAGCCGGACCCGGACGCTGTGCGCGCCGGCGTGCTTGGCCGCGTTCTGCAGCGCCTCCTGCGCGGTCCGGAAGACAGCTGTCTCCACGTGCCCGGCCAGCCGCCGGCTGGTGGCCGACACCTGCACGTCGAGCTGGGGGAACGAGTGCGCCAGGCTTTCCAGGCTGGCGGCCAGCCCCAGGTCGTCCAGGATCGGCGGGCGCAGCCCGGCGATGGCCGACCGGGTCTCATCCAGTGCGGCGGTGGCCAGTTCCTGGGCCAGCGCGACCTGCTCGGCGGCGACCTGCGGTGCGCCGGGAATGGCGTCGGCGGCGGCCGACAGGTGGAAGAACAGGCTCACGATGCGCTGGCTGATCCCGTCGTGGATCTCTCCCGCCAGCCGGCGCCGCTCGTCTTCCTGCCATTCGACGGTCCGCTCGGCGAACCGCTCCAGCGCCTCTTCCCGCTCGGCCAGCCGCCGGTGCAGCTGGGCGTTCTCGATCGCGCCGGCGACCAGGCCGGCCACCGACCGGAGCAGTTCGGTGTCGGCGCCGGTGAACTCGCGGCGCTGCCGGGTGTGCACGTTCAGCACCCCGACCATGTGACCCGATGGTGCCACGATCGGGACCGACAGCATGGAGGTGAAGTCCTCGCCGCGCAGGGCCGGGATGTAGCGGTAGCGAGGGTCGGCGGCCTTGTCGTCCACGATCACCGCCGGCTGGGCATGGGAGGCGACCCAGCCGGACACTCCTTCGCCCAGCCCCAGCGCGATGGTGCCGACCAGGCCATCGAACGGCGGGGTGGCACCGGACAGCCGGAGCGTCCGGCCACCCTCGTCGAGCAGATGCACGAAACAGACGTCGGTGCCGGTGGCCTCGGTCACCAGCCCGGTCACGCCCTGCAGCATCGGCCCCAGATCGAGCCCGCCGGAGATGGTGTCGATCACCCGTGACAGCAGCTGGGCTTCCCGCTCGGCGTCCACCCCACCGAGCCGCGTGCCGGTCAATGGAACACGCCCTCCCGCAGCGCCACCGCCACCGCCCCCGCCCGGTCGGACACCGCAAGCTTGCGGTAGATGCCGCGGGAGTGGGTTTTCACGGTCTCCTCGCTGACCACCAGCCGGGCCGCTATCGCCCGGTTGGACAGGCCGGCCACCATCAGCGCCAGCACCTCGCTCTCGCGCTGGGTCAGCCCGAGATGCGCGCCCGGCCAGAACTCGCCACTGTGCAGCCGGGCCGCCGACAGCGCGACCCGGCCGGCCAGCGTGGGGTCGATCAGTATCTCGCCGTCGGCGATCCGGCCCAGGTAGTCCACCAGCTCGCTGCCGCGGACCCGCTTGAGCAGGAACCCGGCCGCGCCGACCCGCAGCGCCTGGTACAGGTACTGCTCGTCGTCGTAGACGGTGAGGAACACCACCTTGCAGCCGGGCTGGCTGGCCAGGATCTGGCCGCACAGGTCCAGCCCGCTGGCACCGCGCAGCCGGACGTCCAGCAGCACCTCGTCCGGGACGAGCTTGTCGACGATCGCGACCGCGTCGGCGGGCTCGCTGCACTCGCCGATGATCTCCACCTGCTCGGCGTAGGGACGCAGCATGGCCCGCAGGCCGTCGAGCACCATCTGGTGGTCATCGATGATCACCAGGCGCAGCGGCCCAGACGCGCGGCTCATGCCTGGAACGGTACCCATGACCGGGCCATGCCGCCGCCGCTAGCCACGCGCTTCGAGCAGGTGCCACAGCAGCAGCAGTTGCGCGATCGCCAGTGCCTCACTGCGCTGCTTGCCCGGCGCGTACTCGCCCAGGGTGTCCGGCAGGGCGGTGCCATGGTCGAACGACAGCTGCTCCCAGATGGCCTTCTCCACGATCTGGCTGTCCTCGCGCGGTGCGTAGCCGTGCACGTGCAGCGCATCGACCGGGCGGCCGTCGCTGTCCCGGATCAGCCGCAGGTGGACGGTCCGCCGGTCGTCGTCGGTGAGAACGTGGGCCAGTTCCGGGTGCTGCACGGTCGGCCGCAGCAAGATTTCCGCCGACAGCGGGGTGCCCTGCGGCTCGGTGCGCCCGGCCACCGGGGCGAACCGGATGGAGATGTCCGCCCACTGCCGCTGCGGCCGGATGAAGGCAGCCGATTCCGGCTCCCGCCGCTCCAGCTCAGCGAGCACCTGCTCGCGGGTGTACCCGCGCTCGGCGGTGTCCCGGCGCAGCTTCCATTCGCGCCGGATCTCCTCCGGCGGGTCCAGGTAGACGGTGATGTCGAAGCAGGCCCGGGCCAGCTTGGTGTGCAGTGGCAGCAGCCCCTCCACGATGACGAACTCGCGGGGCTCCACCAGCACCGGGCGGGTCAGCGTGCCGGTGGAGTGGTCGTACACCGGCTTGAGTATGGGCCGGCCCAGCGCCAGCAGCTGCAGGTGCTGTTCCATGATCTCGATGTAGTTGCACTCGGGGTTGAGCACGGTGAACGGCACCTGGCGGCGTTCGGCGCGGTCATAGCGGTGGTAGTCGTCCACGCACAGGGCGGTGGCCCGGTCCGGGCCCAGCGCCGCCGCGATCCCCCGGGTGAGGGTGGTCTTACCCGCTGCGCTGTCCCCCGCGATGGCAAGCATCACCGGCCGCCGGGTGTCCGCGGCCGCATCGTTGCGCCGCAGACGCATGAGTTTGTCGGGCACCGTCACCGCCTCATCTGGGTGAGCCGTCAACGGTAGCCACCCCACCGCCCGGACGGCATCCCCCCGGACGGGGAACCGGCGGGGGAACCGCCCCGCCGGGCCGTGCTCCCCCGGGCGCTGCCACCCCAGGGGGATGTGCCGCTGACCGCCGCGCGCCTACCGTCGCCCCATCCGGCCGGGACTGGCCGGCCCAGCAGGGAGGCAGCCGGATGCAACCGCCGACATTAGCCGCATCGGCCCTGGTGGCACCGGGCAAGGGCATCCTGGCCGCGGACGAGAGCATCCCGACGATGTCGGCCCGGCTGGCGGCGGCGGGCATCGTGCCCAGCCAGCGGAACCGGCTCGCCTTCCGGGAACTGCTGGTCACCACTCCCGGCCTGGCCACCGGGATCAGCGGTGTCATGTTGTCCGCGGAGACGTTCCGGCAGCAGGTCCGGGCGGGCACGACGTTCCCGGTGGCGCTGCGGGAACTGGGCATCATGCCCGGCATCAGGGCAGACATGGGGGCCAGGCAGCTGGCGGGCAGCCAGGGTGAGACGGTCACCGAGGGCCTGGACGGCCTGCTGCCCAGGCTGCGCCAGTACGCCGAGCTGGGCGCCCAGTTCGCCGCCTGGCGGGCGGTGCTGCGGATCGGGCCGGGCACGCCGTCGCCGGTTGCGGTCCGGGCGAACGCGCAGGCGCTCGCCCGGTCGGCGGCCGCCTGCCACGCCGCCGGGCTGGTCCCGGTCGTGCGGCCGGAGGTGCTGCGGGCGGGCACGCATACCCTGGCCCACTGCGAGGCGGTCACGTCGATGGTGCTGCTGGCGGTGATGAGCGAACTGCAGGAGTACGGCGTGGATGCCGAGGGTGTCGTGCTCGCGCCGAACATGGTGCTGCCGGGCGCGGACTCGGCCGGGCAGCCGTGCCCGGCCGACGTGGCGGAGGCGACGCTGGGCACGCTGGCCGGGGTGCCGGCCACGCTGGCCGGGGTGGCCTTCCTGTCCGGCGGGCAGCGGCCCGGGCAGGCCACCGGGCATCTGGCGGCGCTGCAGCACATCCCGCATGTGTGGCCGCTGACGTTCGCGCTCGGCCGGGCGCTGGCCGGGCCCGCGCTGGCGGCCTGGCGCGGCGAGCCGGTTCACTGGCGGGCGGCCCAGCGGGCGCTAGCCCGCCGGGTGGCGGCGAATGCCGCCGCGCTGGCTGGGCGTTACCGGCCGGAACTGGCGGGCCGGCCTCGACCCGGCGTAGGCCAGCCTCAGACGTTGAAGCCGAGCGCGCGCAACTGCTCGCGCCCGTCCTCGGTGATCTTGTCCGGGCCCCAGGGCGGCAGCCATACCCAGTTGATCCGGAAGTCCGGGACCAGCCCGTCCAGCGCGGCGCCGGCCTGGTCCTCGATCACGTCGGTGAGCGGGCAGGCGGCGCTGGTAAGGGTCATGTCGATGGTGGCGGTGCCGTCGTCATCGAGGGTGACACCGTAGACCAGCCCGAGGTCCACCACGTTGACCCCCAGTTCGGGGTCAACGACGTCCCGGAGAGCTTCCAGCACATCCTCGGTCTCGGTCCCGGGCCGGCCGGTGCGGTGCCCGTGGCGTCCTGGCTCATCTGCTACTCCCGCCTTAGCTGGCCGGGCTCCCGGCCATGGCCTGCACTGTCGCGTCCTTCCATGCCATCCAGCCCAGCAGCGCGCACTTGATCCTGGCCGGGTACTTGGCTACCCCGGCGAACGCGATCCCGTCCCCGAGCACGTCCTCGTCCGGCTCGGTCTCGCCCCGGGACTTCATCAGGGCGACGAACTCATCACAGGTCGCCATCGCCTCGCTCACCGGCTTGCCGGTGAGCAGGTCGGTCATGACCGACACGCTGGCCTGGCTGATGGAGCAGCCCAGGGCGTCATAGGAGATGTCGGCCACGGCCGGTTCCGGGCCGGCCTCTTTCAGCGCGACCCGCAGGGTCACCTCGTCGCCGCAGGTCGGGTTGACGTGCCGGACCTCCGCGTTGTACGGGTCACGCAGGCCCTTGTGGTGCGGGTGCCGGTAGTGGTCGAGGATGATCTCCTGGTAGAGCGACTCCAGTTGCATCGTCCCCTCCCTTACCTGGACTGGAAGAAGCGCTGGGCCTGGACTATTCCCGTGGCCAGCGCGTCCACCTCGTCGGCGGTGTTGTACAGGTAGAACGAGGCCCGGGTGCTGGACTGGACGCCGAGTGCCCGGTGCAGCGGCCAGGCGCAGTGGTGGCCGGCCCGGACCGCGATGCCGTGCTCATCCAGGACCTGGCTGACATCGTGCGGGTGGACGCCGTCCACGACGAAGGACACCGCCGAGCCGCGCCCGGCCGGCTCGGCGGGGCCGAGGACGCGGACCCCGTCGATCTCGGCCAGCCGGGTCAGCGCCTGCCCGAGCAGCCGCTGCTCGTGGGCGTGGATGGCGTCCAGGCCGATCTCGCTGAGATAGTCGATGGCGGCGGCCAGGCCGGCCGCCTCGGCGATGGGCATGGTGCCGGCCTCGAACTTGTGCGGCGGCGGCGCGTAGGTGGACCGCTCCATCCAGACGGTCTCGATCATCTCCCCGCCGCCCAGGAACGGCGGCATCTCGTCCAGCAGTTCGCGGCGGCCCCAGAGCACCCCGATGCCGGTCGGCCCGCACAGCTTGTGCGCGGTGAAGCCGACGAAGTCGGCGCCGAGACCGCCCACGTCCACCGGCATGTGCGGTACCGACTGGGCCGCGTCTACCAGCACCAGCGCGCCCACGGCGTGCGCCCGGTCCGCGATCATCCGCACCGGGTTGATGGTGCCGACCACGTTGGACTGGTGGACCAGTGCCACCAGCTTGGTGCGCTCGGTGATCAGGTCGTCGGTCCGGGACAGATCGAGATGGCCGTCCGGGGTCAGCCCGAACCAGCGCAGCGTGGCGCCGGTCCGCTGGCAGAGCAGCTGCCAGGGCACGATGTTGGAGTGATGCTCCATCTCGGTGATGACGATCTCGTCACCGGGCCCGAGCCGGAGCCGGCCGCTGCTGGCGTTGCCGAGCGAGTAGGCGACGAGGTTGATCCCCTCGGAGATGTTCTTGGTGAACACCACCTCGGTCTCGTCGGCGGCGCCGATGAACCCGGCCACCTTGATCCGGGCTCCTTCGTAGGCCTCGGTGGCCTCTTCGCCAAGCTCGTGGGTGGCGCGGTGGATGTTGGCGTTGTGCCGCTCGTAGAACTCGGTCAGCGCATCGATGACCTGGCGCGGCTTCTGTGAGGTGTTGGCGCTGTCCAGGTAGATGAGCGGCTGTCCGCCCCGGACCCGCCGCTCCAGGATGGGGAAGTCCTTGCGGATGCGGGCGACATCCAGGGTCATGACAGTGCCCCGGCCTTCGCCCACCGCTCGTATCCTTCCGATTCCAGCGTGTCAGCCAGTTCCGGGCCGCCTTCATCGACGATCCGGCCGGCCACGAACACGTGTACGAAGTCGGGCTGCACGTAGCGCAGGATCCGCGTGTAGTGGGTGATGAGCAGGACGCCGTGACCGGGCTGGGCCCGGAACCGGTTGATGCCCTCGGACACGACCTTGAGCGCGTCGATGTCGAGCCCGGAGTCGGTCTCGTCCAGCACCGCGATCTTCGGTGCGAGCAGTTCCATCTGGAGGATCTCGTGCCGCTTCTTCTCCCCGCCGGAGAATCCCTCGTTGAGGTTGCGCTGGGCGAGCGCCGGGTCGATCGACAGCGCGGCCATCGCCTCGTTCAGCTCCTTGATGAAGGTGCGCAGCTTGGGTGCCTCACCGCGGACGGCGGTCACCGCGGTGCGCAGGAAGTTGGACACCGACACACCAGGTACCTCGACCGGGTACTGCATGGCCAGGAACAGCCCGGCCCGGGCGCGGGCGTCCACGCTCATCTTCAGCACGTCCTCGCCGTCGAGGGTGATCGTGCCCCGGGTGACGAGATACGCGGGATGACCGGCGATCGCGTAGGCGAGGGTGGACTTGCCTGACCCGTTCGGCCCCATGATCGCGTGGGTCTGGCCGGCGGCCACGGTCAGGTCGACGCCGCGCAGGATCTCACGGTCCCCGCCCCCTTGGCCGTCAGGCCCAGCTGGCTGAGCATCAGCCACGCTGACGTGCAGGTCGCGGATCTCCAGGGTTGCCATTCGATGTCTCCAGAATCAGGTCAGCCCGCCGACCAGGTCTGGTCAGCGGCGGTGAGCGCGACATACACGTCGTCGCCCTCGATCTTCACTTGGTAGATGGGCACCGGCCGGGTGGCCGGCGGGCCGGTGGGCTTGCCGGTGCGCAGGTCGAAGCACGACCCGTGCAGCCAGCACTCCACCGTGTGGTCGTAGATCTCGCCCTCGGACAGCGGCACTTCCTCGTGCGAGCAGACGTCCCGCAGGGCGTAGACCTCACCGCCGGCCCTGACCACGGCGACCGGCGTATCGCCGATGTCGACCCCGATCGCTCCCTCGGCGGGCAGGTCGGACAGTGTGCAGACGCGGACGAACTCGCTCATGCCTGCGGCCTCGCCAGCTCACCCTCGATCGCGGCAGCGATCTGGTCCCTCAGATCCGGCGCACCGATCCGCCCGATCAGCTCGGCGAAGAAGCCGCGGATCACCAGCCGGCGGGCCTCGGTCACGGGGATACCCCGGGCCATCAGGTAGAACAGGTGGTGATCTTCCAGCCGCCCGCTGGCGCTGGCGTGACCGGCCCCCACCACCTCCCCGGTCAGGATCTCGAGGTTGGGCACCGAGTCCGCCCGGGCACCCTCGGTCAGCAGCAGGTTGCGGTTGCGCTCGTAGGTGTCGGTGCCGGTCGCCGCGGCCTGGATCAGCACATCCCCGACCCATACCGTGTGCGCGTCCCTGCCCTGCAGCGCCCCCCGGTAGTCCACCCGGCTGCGGCAGTTGGCCTGCGCGTGATCGACGAACAGCCGGTGCTCCAGGTGCTGCCCCCCGTCCGCGAAATACAGGCCGAGCAGTTCGGCATCTCCCCCAGGCCCCTCATAACGCAGCGATGGTGCCAGCCTGACGACACCGCCGCCGAGGGACACCGCTGTATGCTGGAGCCGCGCATCCTTGCCGAGCGTGGCGTAATGACGGGACAGGTGCACCGTGTCGTCGGCCCATCCCTGGATGCTCACCACCGTGAGCGCCGCCCCGTCCCCGACCACGATCTCCACATTGTCCGCATACGTCGCGCTCCCCGCGTGATCCAGCACGACAGTGGCTCTCGCCTGCGCCCCCACCTCAATCAGCGTGTGCCCGAAGGCCGCCCCCTCCGCGCTCTCCCCCCGCACAGAAACAACAGTCGGCTGAACGACCTCGGCGCCCTGCGGCACCGTCACCACGACCGCTTCGTCGAACGACGCGAACGCCCGGGCACTCACCCGATCCGAGGGCACGAAGGCAGCGCCGAGCCGGCGGTCGCCGCGTTGCGCACGCACAGCGGCGACCGCCGGTGCGGCGCTGACCTCGAACCGGACCCGTCCAGCAGCAGCAAGCGCATCGGAGTGCAGCCCCCGCAGCCGCCGAAGCGGCGTGAACCGCCACTCCTCCTCCCGCCCCGAGGGCACGGGAAAATCGGCCAGTTCGAACGACTGATGCTCGTGCAGCCGTGATACCGGGGCCGCGGATTCCACGGCCCCCCTAAGCCCGGTCATCAGCCGACCGCTCCTTCCATCTGGAGCTCGATCAGCCGGTTGAGTTCCAGCGCGTACTCCATCGGGAGTTCGCGGGCGATCGGCTCGACGAAGCCGCGGACGATGGTGGCGGCTCGCCTCGTCTTCGGTCATGCCGCGGCTCATCAGGTAGAACAGCTGGGTTTCGGAGATCTTGGAGACGCTGGCCTCGTGGCCCATCTCCACGTCGTCCTCACGCACGTCCACATAGGGGTAGGTGTCGGACCGGCTGCTGGTGTCCACCAGCAGCGCATCGCACCTGACCGTGGACTTGGCGTGGGTGGCGCCTTCCTGCACCTGGACCAGGCCCCGGTAGGAGGTCCGGCCGCCTGCTCTGGCCACCGACTTGGAGATGATCTGGGATGAGGTGTGCGGCGCGCAGTGCACCATCTTGGCCCCGGCGTCCTGGTGCTGGCCGGTGCCGGCGAACGCGACCGACAGGGTCTCGCCGCGGGCGTGCTCACCCATCAGGTACACCGACGGGTACTTCATGGTGACCTTGGAGCCGATGTTCCCATCGATCCATTCCATGCTCGCCCCGGCCTGGGCCACCGCCCGCTTGGTGACCAGGTTGTACACGTTGTTCGACCAGTTCTGGATGGTGGTGTACCGGCAGTGCGCGCCGGCCTTGACGATGATCTCCACCACCGCCGAGTGCAGCGAGTCGGAGGAGTAGATCGGCGCGGTGCACCCCTCCACGTAGTGGACGCTGGCGCCCTCGTCCACGATGATCAGCGTCCGCTCGAACTGGCCCATGTTCTCGGTGTTGATCCGGAAGTAGGCCTGCAGCGGAATCTCCACCTGCACGCCCTTGGGCACGTAGATGAAGCTGCCGCCGGACCACACCGCGGTGTTCAGCGCGGCGAACTTGTTGTCGCCGGGCGGGATCACCGACGCGAAGTACTCGCCGAACAGATCCGGGTGCTCGCGCAGCGCCGTGTCAGTGTCCAGGAAGAGGACGCCCTTCTCCTCCAGGTCCTCCCGGATCTTGTGATACACGACCTCCGACTCATACTGCGCGGCGACCCCGGCGATCAGCCGCTGCTTCTCCGCCTCGGGGATGCCCAGCCTGTCGTAGGTGTTCTTGATGTCGGCCGGCAGGTCATCCCAGCTGGCGGCCTGCTTCTCGGTGGAGCGGACGAAGTACTTGATGTTCTCGAAGTCGATGCCGGACAGGTCAGAACCCCAGTCGGGCATCGGCTTGCGGCCGAACAGCCGCAGCCCCTTGAGCCGCAGATCCAGCATCCACTCCGGCTCGCCCTTCAGCGCCGAGATGTCGCGGACGACCTCCTCGGACAGGCCACGGCGCGCGGACTCACCCGCCACGTCCGAGTCGGCCCAGCCGAACTTATAACGCTCCAGCCCCTCGATCGCGGGGTTCTCGGTCGTCGTCATGCGGAGACGCCTCCGGCCTCAGTAGTGGTGATGGGGTGATCGATGCCCCGCGCCGGGGTGGCCCGGGTGCGGGCCAGCGACGGTGCGGTGACGTGGGTGGTGCAGATGCCGTCGCCGTGCGCGATGGTGGCCAGCCGCTGCACCGGCGTGCCGAGCAGGCGCCCGAAGGCCTCCGTCTCCGCCTCGCACAGCTGCGGGAACTCTGCCGCCACGTGGGCCACGGGGCAGTGGTGCTGGCACAACTGCTCGCCGCCGGCCAGCGCGCTGGCACCGCCCGCGGCGGGGGTGCCTGCCGGGGCACGGGTGGCGGAGGCCGCGTAGCCGTCGGCGGACAGGGCCGCGGCCAGCGCCTGCACCTTCCCGGCCGGTTCCGCGGCGGCCATCACTGGCCGGTACCTGCGCTCCAGTTCGGACACCTGGCGGCGGGCGAATTCGGCCACCGCCGCCGGGCCGGCCACCTCGGCCAGGAATCGCAGCGCGCTGGTGGCCAGGTCGTCGTAGGCGTGCTCGAAGGCACTTCGCCCGGCATCGGTGATCGTGAAAAGCTTGGCCGGGCGGCCGCGCCCGCGGCTGGCCGGGCGCCGGGCACTGCGGATCTCGATCATGCCGCTGGCCAGCAGGCCATCCAGGTGGCGGCGGACGGCAGCCGGGGTGAGACCCAGCCGGGTGCTGAGTGAAGCCGCGCTGACCGGGCCGTTTTCCAGGATCAGCCGGGCGATCCGGGCCCGGGTGCTGCGCTCAGCCCCGATCTGCCCGGCCGCGGCCGTGATCCCGTCCGTCATGCCCACGCTTTTCACAACATCAGTGTGGCGTAAATCCATACCCGATCGCAAACGCACTGGCGCACGTGTGGCGGGGATCACCGCACCGTGGCGCGGGTGGCGGGGATCAGCGCAGAGTGGCGCGGGCGATGGGGATCAGCGCGGCGGCCATTACCTGGGACCTGAGCGGCGGCAATGTCGACAAATCAAGAACGAGGCACAGGGGTGCCGCACTGCCCCGGGCAGACGGGCAATCTTACCTTTTCGCACCAATATTTCGCGATATGTTCGCCCTGAGCGGGGGTGGTGAGCCGTCGCCACCGCGGGCAAAGCTGAGGGGAGCGGCGCGTGGGCCTCCGGTTCAACCCGCCTCCCGACTGGCCGCAAATCCCCGCCGGTTTCGCCCCGCCGCCTGGCTGGCAGCCCGATCCGGCCTGGCCACCGGTGCCCGCCGGGTGGGATTCTGTGGGTGCCCGATGACGGCCGGCCCGCCCGCCTGCCACCGGCCCAGTTTCCCGGCCCCGAGGACGATCCCCCGACCGATCCGCTGCTCGGCGGGCAGTTGCCCTACAGCCAGCTCTCCTGGTCAGACCTGCTCACCCGGCGCGGGCCGCATCGCTCCGGCAGGTGGCGGGCCAGCGCCGGGTCCGGCACCCGGCTCGCCGTCGCCGCCCTGGTGCTCGGGCTGCTGGGGTTCCTGCTGCTGACCGCAGTCGCCAGCGTGCTGACGGGCCTGGCCGCGCTGGCCCGCATCCGCGACGATCCGCAGCCGGGACGCGGCCTGGCCGTGGCCGGGATCGTGCTGTCGGGCCTGTGGGCCGTGGTGATCGCGGTTGGCGTCGGCATCGCCAGCGCCAGCCCGCCGCCACCGCCCGCCGCCGGTCACGCCGCCCGGGCTCAGCCGGTGGCGGTGCTGTCGCTGCGGGCCGGGGCATGCTTCCGGGCGCCTGCCGGCAGCACCGCGGCCACCGGGGCCGGGTATGTCCTGCCGGCGCCGTGCACGCAGCGGCATAGCGGGCAGGTCATCGCGACGTTCGCGGTGCCCGGCCAGCGGTATCCGGCGGCCACCTCGCTGGTCCGGCAGGCGCACCAGGACTGCCCGGCCTCGATGGCGGGGAAAGTGGACACCGCACTGGTCACCGCAACCATGTCCGCCCGTTATCTGTACCCCGATCCGGGATCCTGGGCGGCCGGATACCGTACCATCGGCTGTCTGATGATCGACTCTGCGGCGGACATGACCAGCTCACTGCTTGGGCAGACGATAGCTGGCTGAGCGGTACTGGAGATGCCCGTGGGACTGGGGGTTCAATCCTCCGCCCGGCTGGACTCGGCGAACATGACCTCGTCCGTGCTGCTGGGCTGAGGCTGGCTGCCGGCCAGGCCGCCAGCCTCAGCCGGGCGCTGGCCCGGCCAGGAACCCGCGCAGCAGGGCGGCGGTGCCATCGAGGTGCTCTGCGACCGCCCGGCGGGCCCGCTCCGGGTCGCCCGCGAGAATCGCCGCCACGATGGCGGCGTGCTGGCCGGCGGTGTGCACGATGTTGTGCCGGAGCACCGGAATCGCGTTGAGCAGGTCGTTCAGCCGCATCCTGGCGTCGGCGGAGGCCGCGGCGAGCAGGCTGGATCCGGTGAGCTCGGCGATGGCCAGGTGGAACAGGGTGTCGAGCCGCCGGTAGTCGGCTGGGCTGGCCTTGTTGACCGCAGCCAGCCGGGCGAGCAGGGTGTCCCGGCCGCGATCGCCGGGCGACAGCGCCAGTACCTGGGCCGCACCGGTGTCGACCGCCAGCCGGAAGGTCAGCGCATCGGCCAGCCGGCCGGGATCCTCCTGGGCGATCCGGCGCACCACCGCCGGGTCGGGGGCTGGCATCGGCGAGATGACGAACGTGCCGCCGAACCGGCCCCGCCGTGACTCCACATAACCGGCCTGCTGCAGTGCCCGGATCGCCTCCCGCAGCGTGATCCGGCTGATCCCGAGCAGCCCGGCCAGTTCCCGCTCGGCGGGAAACCGCTGCCCGGGGGCGACGACGCCCAGTTTGATCATGGTGAGCAGCCGCTCGACCGTTTCCTCGAAGGCGTTTCCCGCCCGCACCGGCCCCAGCAGCGCACCCAGCTCGGCCCCCGTCGCGGGGCCTTGCCGCCCGTCCGGCGGCTCGGCGGCGGGCAGCGGGATGTTCCCGGCCACCGCTAATTCCGTGTCAGGTCTTGACATGACCCGCACTCTAACCGCCAATGGTCTGTTAATAAACCATTAGGCCGCGGCTGCCTGGCCCGAGCGCTCGCGCGCTCCCCCGGCGTCACCACCTGACCCACGTCTCTCAGCTTGACGCAAGGAGCATCCGTGTCTGTCAACGAACAAGCGGTCCCGGTGCCAGGGACCGAGGCCGACGACGAACAGCGCCTGCACGAAATGGGCTACGCCCAGGAGCTTCGGCGCCGCATGTCAGGTTTCAGTAACTTCGCCGTCTCCTTCACGATCATCTCGATCCTGTCCGGCTGCATGACGCTGTACGGCTACGGCATGGTGACCGGCGGCCCGGTCGCCATCGTCTGGGGCTGGCCGTTCGTCGGGGTCATGACCCTGATGGTGGGGCTGGCGATGGCCGAGGTCTGCTCCAGCTACCCGACCGCGGGCGGCCTGTACTACTGGGCGGCCAAGCTGGCCCGACCGGGCAGGGGCCCGGTGTGGTCCTGGTTCACGGGCTGGTTCAACTTCCTCGGCCAGGTCGCGGTTACCGCCGGTATCGACTTCGGCGCCGCGTTCTTCATCAACGCGTGGCTGAACCTGGTGTTCGGGACGCCCACCTATCACTGGGTGACGATCATCATCTACGCCTGCGTGCTGCTGGTGCACGGGATCATGAACCAGTTCGGCATCCGGCTGGTCGCGCTGCTCAACGACATCAGCGTGTGGTGGCACATCATCGGTGTCCTGCTCATCGTCGGCCTGCTGGCGTTCGTGCCGGCGCACCACCAGTCGGCAAGTTTCGTGTTCACCAAGATTGTCAACCTCACCGGCTGGCACAGCACCATCTACGTGCTCGCGCTCGGCCTGCTGCTGGCTCAGTACACCTTCACCGGCTACGACGCCTCGGCGCACATGACCGAGGAGACCCACGGCGCGGCCACGAAGGGACCGCGCGGCATCGTCATGTCGATCGTGGTGTCGCTGTTCGCCGGCTGGGTGCTGCTGATCGGGCTCACCTTCGCCATCCAGCACTATGCCGCCTCGATAGCCTCGCCCACCGGCGAGCCGCCCGTCCAGATCTTCATCGACGCCCTCGGCGCGACCACCGCCAAGGTGCTGCTGCTCGTCGTGATCGGCGCCCAGCTGTTCTGCGGCATGTCCTCGGTGACGGCGAACTCGCGGATGATCTACGCGTTCTCCCGCGACGGCGCACTGCCTGCGTCAGGAGTCTGGCACCGGGTGAACAAGCGCACGCGCACCCCCACCAACGCGATCTGGCTGGCGGCGGCCGGGGCCTTCGTCCTCGGCCTCCCGTACCTGTGGAACAGCACCGCGTACGCCGCGGTCACCTCGATCGCGGTCATCGGCCTGTACATCGCCTACGTGGCGCCAACGTACCTGCGGCTGCGGCAGGGCGAGAGCTTCCAGCGCGGGCCGTGGCACCTGGGCAGGTGGAGCTACCTGGTGGGGTGGATCGCGGTCATCTGGGTGATTTTCATCTTCTTCCTGTTCATGCTGCCGACCGTCAGCCCGATCACGAGGACGAACTTCAACTACACGGTCGTGGCGGTGGTAGCGGTCATCGGCTTCGCCGGGATCTACTGGCTGGTCTCCGCCCGCAACTGGTTCAAGGGGCCGCGGGTCCAGGGCACGGCGGAAGAACTGGCCGCGATCGAGCGGGAACTGGCGAGCTGAGCCGGGGTGGCCCGCCCGGGGTCACCGGGCGGGCCACCGGCTCCGAGGAAGGGAAGGCCATCAGTGCCCGATTCCAGCGGCGCGGGCAGGCGCGGGATGCTCACGCTCGAGCGGCTGCGCGTGGAGGTCGGCGAAGGCATGATCGACACGGTCGTGCTGGCCTTCACCGACATGCAGGGACGGCTGCAGGGCAAGCGCCTGTCGGCCGAGTTCTTCCTCGAAGAGGTGGTCCACCACCACGCCGAAGGGTGCAACTACCTGCTCGCGGTGGACGTCGACATGAACACCGTCGAGGGGTATGAGATGTCGTCCTGGGAGCGCGGGTACGGGGACTTCGTCCTCCGGCCCGACTTCCGCACGCTGCGGCACCTGCCCTGGCACCCGGGCACCGCGCTGGTGCTGGCCGACCTGGCCTGGCCGGACGGCAGCGAGGTGGTCGCCTCGCCACGGCAGATCCTGGCCGGGCAGATCCGGCGGCTGGCCGAGCACGGCTGGACCGCGATGGCCGGCACGGAACTGGAGTTCGTCGTGTTCCGCGACTCCTACGAGCAGGCGCATGCCAGCCGCTACCGCGACCTCACCCCGGCCAACCTGTACAACGTGGACTACTCCATCCTGGGCACCGGCCGGGTGGAGCCGCTGCTGCGCGACATCCGGCTCGGCATGACCGGCGCCGGCATGTATGTGGAATCGGCCAAGGGCGAGTGCAACCTGGGCCAGCACGAGATCGCGTTCCGCTATGCCGACGCCATGGCCAGCTGTGACAACCATTCGATCTACAAGACCGGTGCCAAGGAGATCGCGGCCACTTCGGGCATGAGCATCACGTTCATGGCCAAGCCCAACCCGCGCGAGGGGAACTCCTGCCACATCCACCTGTCGCTGCGGGACCGGTCCGGGCGGCCGGTGCTGGCCGGGGACGGCGCGCACGGCCTGTCCAAGCTGGGCGAGCACTTCCTGGCCGGCCAGCTGGCCGGGCTGCGCGAGCTGAGCCTGTTCCACGCGCCGAACATCAACTCCTACAAGCGGTATGTGGCGGGCAGCTTCGCGCCGACCGCGGTCCGGTGGGGCGTGGACAACCGGACCTGCGCGATGCGGCTGGTCGGCCACTCCCCGCTGTCGGTTCGGGTGGAGAACCGGACACCCGGCGGCGATGTGAACCCCTACCTGTCGGTCGCGGCGATGATCGCAGCCGGGCTGGCGGGCATCGAGGCTGAACTGCCACTGGAGCCGGCTTTCGAGGGAAACGCCTACCTCGACTCCGGCCCGCGGGTGCCCGCTACGCTGCGGGACGCGCTCGCCGCCTGGCAGGACAGTGAGCTGGCCCGCAAGGCGTTTGGCGGCGATGTGGTCGACCATTACGCCAACGGGGCCAGGGTGGAACTGGCCGCCTTCGATGCCGCCGTCACCGACTGGGAGCTGCAGCGGGGCTTCGAGCGGCTCTGATCATCAGGAGATGCCGTGACGATGTCCACTTTCACCGTGCTCAACCCGGCCACCGAGGAGCCGGTGGCGAGCGTGCCGTCCTCCTCGGCGGCCGAGACCGATGCCGCGATCGAGCGCGCGGTCGCCGCCCGGGCGGCCTGGCAGGCGGTCTCCCCCGGTGAGCGGGCGGCGCTGCTCCGCGCGTTCGCCGACGTGGTGGATGCCCACATCGACGAACTGGCCAGCCTGGAGGTGGCCGGCTCCGGGCACCCGGCGGGGCAGGCTGCCTGGGAAGCGGGCAATGTCCGCGATGTGCTGCGGTACTACTCGGCCGCACCGGAACGGCTGTGCGGACGGCAGATCCCGGTCCCCGGCGGCATCGATGTGACGTTCAAGGAGCCGGTCGGCGTGGTGGGCCTGATCGTGCCGTGGAACTTCCCGATGCCGATCCTCGGCTGGGGGCTGGGCCCGGCACTGGCAGCCGGCAACCCGGTGATCGCCAAGCCGGCCGAGCGTACCCCGCTGACCGCGATCCGGATCGGTGAGCTGGCCCGTGAAGCCGGCCTGCCGGACGGGGTGTTCCAGGTCCTGCCGGGCAAGGGGTCAGTGGTCGGCCAGCGGCTGGTCGACCACCCCGCCGTACGCAAGATCGTGTTCACCGGCTCGACCGAGGTCGGCCAGCAGATCATGGCCGGCTGTGCCCGCCAGGTGAAGCGGCTAACGCTGGAACTGGGCGGCAAGAGCGCGAACATTGTGTTCGCCGACGCCGACCTGGAGCGGGCGGCCGCCAGCGCGCCGCAGGCGGTCTTCGACAACGCCGGCCAGGACTGCTGCGCCCGCTCCCGGATCCTGGTCCAGCGCAGCGTCTTCGACCGCTTCATGGAACTGCTGGAGCCCGCGGTCAAGCGGGTGGTGGTAGGCGACCCGGCCAGTCCCGGCACCGAGATGGGGCCGCTGATCTCGGCCGAGCACCTGGCCCGGGTGGCTTCTTACGTGCCGGCCGGGGCACCGGTCGCGTTCCGCGGCAGCGCCCCCGGCGGCCCTGGCTACTGGTTCCCGCCGACCGTGCTGGCCCCGGTGCGGGCGGACGACCCGGCTTACACCGAGGAGATATTCGGGCCGGTGGTGGTGGTAGTCCCGTTCACCGACGAGGCGGACGCGGTGGCGATCGCCAACGACACCCCGTACGGGCTGTCCGGCTCCATCTGGACGCATAACCTGGGCCGGGCGCTGCGGGTCGCCCGGGCGGTAGAGACCGGCAACCTGTCGGTCAACTCCCATGCGTCTGTCCGCTACTGGACGCCGTTCGGCGGCTTCAAGCAGTCGGGCCTCGGGCGGGAACTCGGCCCGGACGCCCTGGACGCCTTTACCGAGACCAAGAACGTCTTCATCGCAACCGAGGAGTGATGCGGGATATGCAACGCCTGCAGGACCGGGTCGCTGTCGTGACAGGGGCGGGCAGCGGTATCGGGCTGGCCACCGCGCGCCGGCTGGCCGCCGAGGGTGCCCGGGTCGCCGTCGCCGACCTGGACGGACAGGCCGGCAAGGCGGCCGCGGAGGAGATCGACGGCCTGTTCATCCAGGCCGACGTGACCAGCGCGGACGATGTCGCCGCCATGTACGAGACCACTCTTCACACGTTCGGCCGCATCGACATCGCCTTCAACAACGCCGGCATCTCACCCCCCGAGGACGGCTCCATCCTGGACACCGGCCTGGACGCCTGGCGGCGGGTGCAGGAGGTCAACCTCACCTCCGTCTACCTGTGCTGCAAGAGCGTCATCCCGCACATGCAGGCTGGCGGCGGCGGCTCCATCATCAACACCGCCTCGTTCGTCGCCGTGCTCGGCTCGGCCACCTCACAGATCTCCTACAGCGCCTCCAAGGGCGGGGTGCTGGCGATGAGCCGTGAACTCGGCGTGCAGTTCGCCCGGGACCGGATCCGGGTGAACGCGCTGTGCCCGGGCCCGGTCAACACGCCACTGCTGCGGGAACTGTTCGCCGCCGACCCCGAGCGCGCCCAGCGCCGCCTGGTGCACGTGCCGATGGGCCGGTTCGCCGAGGCGGAGGAGATCGCGGCCGCCGTCGCCTTCCTGGCCAGCGACGACGCCTCCTTCATCACCGCCTCCACCTTCCTGGTCGATGGCGGTATCTCCGGCGCCTATGTGACCCCGCTGTGAGCGCGCCGGTCATCGGGCTGTCCTGTTACGCCGAGCCGGCCCGCTGGGCCGCCTGGCAGGCCCCGGCCGCGCTGCTGCCAGCGAACTACCTGGACCAGGTCACCGAGGCCGGCGGCATCCCGGTGCTGCTGCCGCCGGTGCCCGGGATCGCGGCCGCACTGGCCCGGCTGGACGGGCTGATCCTGACCGGCGGCGGTGACCTGGACCCGGCCAGCTACGGCGCGCAGCGGCATCCGCGGACCAGCCGGGTCTCCCCCGAACGTGATCAGGCGGAACTCGAACTGCTCGCCGATGCGCTGGCGGCCGGGCTGCCGGTGCTCGGCATCTGCCGTGGCATGCAGCTGCTGAACGTAGCCAGGGGCGGGACCCTGTGCCAGCATCTGCCGGAGGGTACCGGGCATGCGCCCGCTCCGGGCACCTTCGGCCGTCATCCGGTCCGGCTCGCCGCCGGGTCCCTGCTCACCTCGATCCTGTCGCCAGGCGACGGCGCCACCGGCGCTGAGCTGACCGTGCCGACCGCCCATCACCAGGCCATCGACCAGCTCGGCGACGGCCTGACCGCGACCGCCTGGTCGGCCGATGGGGTGATCGAGGCGGTCGAGCTGGCCCCCGGCCCCGGCCGGCACCGGTTCACCCTCGCGGTGCAGTGGCATCCCGAAGCCGATGACGATCCCCGGCTGATATCCGCTCTGGTCGCGGTGGCGGCGGGTGGCTCGCTGCCACCGCCTGCTGGCGCGGCGGGCAGCCAGCCCGGTGGCACGGTCCCGGCTCACCGCTGACCGGCTGGCGGCAGCCTCTACACTCGCCAGCGTGGACACCACCCCCGCGGTCGAGATCCGTGATCTCGTCAAGCGGTACGGCCGGATCAGCGCGGTGGACGGCCTGTCACTGCGGGCGGGCCGGGGCGCAGTGACCGCGGTGCTGGGCCCGAACGGGGCCGGCAAGACCACCACGGTGGAAATCTGCGAGGGCTACCGCCGCCCGGACGCGGGCACGGTGGCGGTGCTGGGCATGGATCCGGTGGCCGACGCCCGCCGGCTGCGGCCCCGGGTCGGGGTGATGCCGCAATCCGCTGGCATCCCGCCCGCGGTCCGGGCCGGTGAGTACCTGCGGGTGATCGCGAGGTTCCACGCCCACCCGATGGACCCGGCCGGCCTGCTGGACCGGCTCGGCCTGGCCGGGCATACCCGGACCCCGTTCAAGCGCCTGTCCGGCGGGCAGCAGCAGCGGCTGTCGCTCGCCGCCGCTGTCATCGGCCGGCCGGAACTGCTCTTCCTGGACGAGCCCACCACCGGCCTGGACCCGCAGGCGCGGCACGCGACCTGGGACCTGATCGGCGGCATGCGGTCGGCCGGGGCCAGCGTCATCCTCACCACACATCACATGGACGAGGCGGAGCGGCTGGCGGACCGGGTCGCCATCGTCGACCGGGGGCGGCTGGTGGCCGAGGGCACCCCCGCCGAGCTGACCGGCACGGCCGGCCAGCTCCGGTTCCGGGCCGAGCCCGGCCTGGACACCGACAGCCTGCTGGCGGCACTCACACCCGGCAGCGCGGCGAAGGAGTCCCCGGCCGGCCACTACGTGGTGGATGTGCACGACCGGGTGGATCCGCAGCTGATAGCGGCGGTGACGGCCTGGTGCGCCGAGCACGGCGTGCTCGCCCAGGATCTGCGGATCGAAAGCCGCACGCTGGAGGATGTGTTCCTGGAGCTGACCGGGCGGGAGTTGCGGTCATGACGGCTGCCCCCTGGCCGTCACCGGCGCCGGGAGCGGCGCCGGTGACGGCGATGATCACCGCCCAGGCCGGGCTGGAGACCCGGGTCCTGCTGCGCAATGGCGAGCAGCTGCTGCTGACCCTGATCATCCCGGTGCTGCTGCTGGTGGCGTTCTCGCTGGAGCCGCTGGTGAAGGTGGGCCAGGGCCACCGGGTGAACTTCCTGGTGCCGGGCATCATCGCGCTGGCGGTGATCTCCACGGCGTTCACCAGCCAGGCCATCGCCACCGGCTTCGAGCGGCGGTACGGAGTGCTGAAGCGGCTGGGGGCAACCCCGCTCCCCCGGTCCGGCCTGATCGCCGCCAAGACGCTCACCGTGCTGTCGGTGGAAGCCGGCCAGATCGTGGTCATCAGCCTGGTCGGGCTGGCCCTGGGCTGGCAGCCGCACGGCGGGGCGGCCGGTGCGGCGGCCGCGGTCCTGCTGGTGCTGGCGGGCACGGCCGCGTTCAGCGGGCTCGGCCTGCTGCTGGCGGGCACCTTGCGGGCCGAGGCCACCCTGGCCGTCGCGAACCTGATCTACCTGGTCCTGATCGGCATCGGCGGAGTGATCTTCCCGCTGGCCCGCTTCCCCGCCGGGGTCCGCACCGTGCTGACGCTGCTGCCATCCGGGGCGCTCTCCGACGGGCTGCGCTCGGTGCTGTCCGGCGTGGCTGGCTCACCACTGCGCGACCTGGCCGTGCTCGTCATCTGGGCGGCGGCCGCGATCGCGCTGGCCGCCCGGATGTTCCGCTGGGAGTAGGCGGCCGCCGGGCCCGGGCGCCCGGCGGAGGACCGGCCAGGCGGGCGCCGGATGGGGCCGGCCCGGCGGTGACCGCCCGGCCCGGGCCGGCCGGGCCGCTCGGCCACCTGCCGCCGTCGCTGCTGGTCTTCACCGGCATCGTGTCCGTGCAGGTCGGCGCCGGGCTGGCGGCGCGGCTGTTCACCCAGCTACCGCCCGCGGCCGTCACCGGCCTGCGGCTGTGGTCGGCGGCCCTGCTGATGGCCGCGCTGGGCGCCCGCGGGCTGGCCGAGAGTGTGGCCCGGCTGGTGCGGGACCGGGCCTGGCCGGACACGGCGGTGGTGGCAGGGTTCGGGGTGACCCTCGCGGTCATGAACTTCTCGATCTACCAGGCGTTCGCCCGGATCCCGCTGGGGATCGCGGTCACCATCGAGTTCCTCGGCCCGCTGGCGGTCGCCATCGCCGCCTCCCGGCGGCTGATCGACCTGCTCTGGGTCGCCCTGGCTGGGACCGGCGTGGCCCTGCTCGCCGGCGTGGGCCACGCCACCGGGACCGGTCACCGGGCCGACCTGGCCGGGCTGGGGTTCGCGCTGCTGGCCGGCGCGGCCTGGGCCGGCTACATCGTGCTCAGCCGGGCCACCGGCCGCCGCTTCACCGGCACATCCGGCCTGACCATCGCGATGGTGCTGGCGGCGGTGCTGAGCATCCCGGTGGGTGCCGACGCCGGGCGGGGGGCGCTGCTGCGCCCGGACGTGCTGATCACGGGAGTGGCCATCGGCCTGCTGTCCTCGATCATCCCGTACTCGCTGGAACTGGAGGCACTGCGGCGGGTATCGGCGCGGGTGTTCGGCATCTGGATGAGCCTGGAACCAGCGGTCGCGGCCCTGGTCGGGCTGGCCATGCTCGGTGAGTCGCTGGCGGTCAGCGAGTGGGTGGCCATCGTGCTGGTGATGATCGCCTGTGCGGGTGCCGCCCGGGGTGGTACCCGCCAGTCCCAGGCACCCCAGGCGTAACCGCGCATCAGCCCCACCGCCCCTGGCGGACCCCAGCCCCACCGCCCCCTGGCCGCCATCCCGGCGGCCGGTTTGTCATGGTTGCCACGACCATGACATTCCTGTCATCCCAGGGCGCCATCCCCGGCTGTCCAGGCGGGCCGGGTGCGCGTCCGGCGGGTCACTCCCTACCATGGGGACGTGCCCGCCGACCCGACTCCGCCGGCTGCCAGCCCACCGGCCGCCAGCAACGGCAACGGCCTGCCGCCCGCGCCGGGCAACGGCCTGCCGCCCGCGCCCAGCAGCGGGCTGGCCGGCGTGCTCCGGCGGGTGGCTGCCCCGGTCTGGGAGCCAACGCCGACCGCGCTGCGGCGGATCGCCGCCGCCGGGGTGGTGGTCACCGCGCTCATCATCGTCACCGGCGCGGCGGTCCGGCTGAGCCAGTCCGGTCTTGGCTGCCCAGACTGGCCGCAATGCACCCGCGGCAGCCTGGTCGCTGCCCACACCGCGGGCGACCCGATGTTCCACACCTGGATCGAGTTCGGTAACCGGGTGTTCACGGTGATGGTGACGGTGGTGGCGGCAGCGGTGCTGATCGCCGCCTGGCGGTTCCGGCCCGGTGGGCGCCGCCGGGCCGACCTGGTCTGGCTGGCAGCCGCGCAGCCGGCCGGCGTGGTCGCCCAGATCGTGCTGGGCGGGATCGTGGTGCTGACCAAGCTCAACCCGGCCATGGTGTCGCTGCACTTCCTGGTGTCCGTCGCGGTGGTGGCCGCCGCGGTGGCGCTGCATGCCCGGTGCACCGAGGGCACCGCGCCGGCCCGCCCGCTGGTCCGGGCCGACCTGCGGCTGCTCGGCTACGGGGTGGCCACGGTGGCGGCGGTGATGCTGGCGGCGGGAACCGTGGTGACCGGGACCGGCCCACTGGCCGGCGCGGCCGATGTGCCCCGGTACCACCTGCCGCTGACCGGCGTCACCCAGTTCCACGCCGACATCGGCTGGCTGCTCGGTGGCCTGGTGCTGGCCCTGGTGCTCGGGCTGCGGCTGACCCGGGCGCCGGCCCGGGCCATGCGGCTGGGCTGGCTGCTGCTCGGGCTGCTGCTGATCCAGGGCGTGGTCGGCTATACCCAGTACTTCAGTGGCCTCCCGGCCGGGCTGGTCTGGGTGCACGTGACAGGCTCGCTGCTGGTCTGGATCGTGGCCCTGCAATTGCTGTTCGCGATGCGCGACCGGGGCCCACTGCTGCCGCCCGCGCCAGGCCAGCCTGACGAGCAGTCTGCCCTGGCCGGCTCGCCGGCCGAGCCCGCTCCGGCCCGCTGATGACCGGGCTGGCTGCCTGGCTGCCCCATGGTGGCCACCCGGCCCGGACTGGCCCGTTAGAACGCCCCCTGCGGGGGAGGTGACCCGGTAGGGCGCCGGATAGGGTCGTATCCATAACGATCCCGGCGGCTGCACCGGTGGCGCGGCGCGCACCCGCCTGGAAAGGAGCGCTGATCTCACTGTGACAACCGCAGCCGGCACCGTCTGGTCAGCCGCCGACCGGCGGGCCGTCAACCTGATCCGGGTCCTGGCAATGGACGCCGTCGAGCAGGCCGGGTCCGGTCACCCGGGCACGGCGATGAGCCTGGCCCCGGCTGCCTACCTGCTGTTCCAGGAGATCCTCCGGCACGACCCGGCCGATCCTGGCTGGCTGGGCCGGGACCGGTTCGTGCTGTCCTGCGGCCACTCCAGCCTCACCTTGTACCTGCAGTTCTACCTGTCCGGGTACGGGCTGACCCTGGACGACATCAGGGCCCTGCGCACCTGGGGCAGCCTCACCCCCGGCCATCCCGAGTACCGGCACACCCCGGGCGTGGAGACCACCACCGGCCCGCTCGGGCAGGGCCTGGCCAACGCGGTGGGGATGGCCATGGCCGCCCGCCGGGAACGCGGCCTGCTGGACCCGGACACACCCGACGGCGCCAGCCCGTTCGACCATTACATTTACGTGTTCACCTCGGACGGGGACATCGAGGAGGGCATCAGCCACGAGACGTCGTCGCTGGCCGGTCACCAGGAACTCGGCCGCCTCATCGTGGTCTACGACGACAACACCATCTCGATCGAGGACGACACCGCGATCGCCAAGTCGGAAGACGTGTGCGCCCGCTACGCCGCCTACGGCTGGCACGTCCAGCGGGTGAACTGGCGGCACCCGGACGGCTACGCCGAGGACGTGGACGCGCTGCGGTCGGCCTTGATCACCGCCCGCGACCACACCAGCCAGCCCTCGTTCATCTCACTGCGCACGATCATCGGCTGGCCCGCGCCGACCAAGCAGAACACTGGTGAGGCCCATGGCGCGGCGCTCGGTGCGCAGGAGGTGGCGGCCACCAAGCGCATCCTCGGGTTCGACCCGGAGGTGGCCTTCCCGGCCGAGGACGACATCGTCGCCCACGCCCGGCTGGTGGCCGACCGCAGCAAGCTGGCGCGTGCCGCCTGGGAGGAGTCCTTCGCCAGCTGGGCCGCGGCCAGCCCGGACCGGGCCGCGCTGCTGGCCCGGCTGACCGCGCAGGAGCTGCCTGGCGGGTGGGCAGCCGCCCTGCCGTCCTTCCCGCCTGGCAGCAAGGCCATGGCGACCAGGAAAGCCTCGGGTGAGGTGCTGACCGCGCTGGCCGGGACGCTCCCCGAGCTGTGGGGCGGATCCGCCGACCTGGCCGGGAGCAACAACACGACCATGGCGAACGAGCCGTCCTTCATCCCGGCCGAGCACCAGACCCGGATGTTCCCCGGCAACCGGTACGGCCGCACCCTGCATTTCGGCATCCGGGAGCATGCCATGGCCGCGGTCTGCAACGGGATCGCGGTGGACGGGCTGACCCGGCCCTACGCCGGCACGTTCCTGGTGTTCAGCGACTACATGCGGCCCGCGGTCCGGCTGGCGGCGATGATGCGGCTGCCGGTGACCTACGTCTGGACCCACGACTCCATCGGCCTCGGTGAGGACGGGCCCACCCACCAGCCGGTCGAGCACCTGTGGGCGCTGCGCGCGATCCCCGGCCTGGACGTCGTCCGGCCCGCTGACGCCAACGAGACCGTGGTCGCCTGGCGGACCATTCTCTGCCACAACGACCGGCCGGCCGGTCTGTGCCTGAGCCGGCAGAACCTGCCGGTACTGGACCGTTCGGCCAGCCCCGCCGACGTCGCCGCCGGCGCCGGGCTGGCCAGCGCCGAGGGCACCGCCCGCGGTGGCTACGTGCTGGCCGAGGCGGCCGGTGGCGAGCCGGCGGTCATCATCATCGCCACCGGCAGTGAGGTGCAGGTGGCGCTGGCCGCACGGGAGCTGATGGCCGGGGAGGGCATTGCCGCCCGGGTGGTCTCCATGCCCTGTGTGGAATGGTTCACCGCCCAGGATGCGGCGTACCAGGAGGCAGTGCTGCCAGCCGGGGTGGCGGCCAGGGTCTGTGTCGAGGCGGGCATCGCCCTCGGCTGGCAGGCCTGGGCCGGCCCGGCAGGCGAGTGCGTCAGCCTGGAGCACTTCGGCGCCTCGGCCGACTACCGGGTGCTGATGGAGCAGTTCGGGTTCACCCCGGAACGGGTGGCGGCCGCTGCCCGGGCAAGCCTGGCCAGGCTCGGCCAGGGCACACAAGATGGCAGCTGAGGGAACGCGAGCGACAGGAGCGAGCCGTCATGACCGCACAGCCAGACGACGTCCTGGGACAGCTGTCCGCCGCCGGTGTATCGGTGTGGCTGGACGACATCAGCCGTGACCGGCTGACCAGCGGTGGCCTGGCCGCCCTGATGGCAGACCGGCACGTGGTCGGGGTCACGTCCAACCCGACCATCTTCGCCCACGCGCTGAGCCGCGGTGAGGCCTACCACGAGCAGCTGGCCAGCCTGGCGCTGCGCGGCGTCAACGTCGGCGAAGCGTCCCGCGCCATCACCAGCTACGACGTCCGGTGGGCGTGCGACGTGCTCCGGCCCGCCTACGACCAGAGCGCCGGGGTGGATGGCCGGGTGTCGCTGGAGGTGGACCCGCGGCTTGCCCACGACACGGCCGCGACCGTGGCCGAGGCCCGGGCCCTATGGTGGCTGGTGGACCGGCCGAACCTGTTCATCAAGATTCCGGCCACCCTGGCCGGGCTGCCCGCCATCACCCAGTGCCTGGCCGATGGGATCAGTGTCAACGTCACGCTGATCTTCTCGCTGGCGCGGTATGACCAGGTGATCGACGCCTTCTTCGCCGGCCTGGAGCAGGCCGGGCGGGCCGGCCACGACCTGGCTGGCATCGCCTCGGTGGCGTCGTTCTTCGTCAGCCGGGTCGACACCGAGGTGGACAGCCGGCTGGACAAGATCGGCACGCCGGAGGCGGCGGCGCTGCGCGGCAAGGCGGCGCTGGCCAATGCCCGGCTCGCCTACCAGCTGTATGAGCAGAAGACCGGCACCGAGCGCTGGCAGGCGCTGCACCGCGCCGGGGCGCGCCCGCAGCGGCCGCTGTGGGCATCGACCAGCACCAAGGACCCGGCCTACCCGGACACCATGTACGTGGTGGAACTGGTGGCGCCGGGCACGGTCAACACCATGCCCGAGGCCACCGCGCAGGCCATGGCAGATCATGGCCAGCTGCGCGGCGACACCATCCGCGGCACCTACCGGCAGTCGGCCGAGGTCTTCGAGCAGCTGGCCGGGCTCGGCATCGGTTACGACGACGTCGTGCAGGTACTGGAGGACGAGGGGGTGGCGAAGTTCGCCGCGTCCTGGGACGAACTGATCGGCACGATTGAGACGGAGATGGAGCGGGCATGACCGCCCCCGGTGCCGCGGCCCGGCCCCCGGCAGTATCGGTCGGCTGGTACAGCACAGCGCTGACCGAAGCCGCCGGGCAGGCGGTGGACAAGCTTGCCGGGGACGGTGTGCCGGCCGCCCTGTCGGCGAAGGACACAGAGCTATGGGGCGCCGACGCCGCCGCGGAGGCGGCGATCAGGCTTGGCTGGCTGGATGCTCCCCATGCCTCCCAGCCGCTGCTGGCCCCGCTGGCCGCGCTGGCCAGCCAGGCGCACGAGGACGGCATCGAGCACATCGTGCTCTCCGGCATGGGCGGCTCCTCGCTGGCACCCGAGGTGATCAGCCGGAGCTTCCAGGTGCCGCTCACCGTGCTCGACACCACCGACCCGCACGCTGCCGCCCGGGTGCTGGCCGACCGGCTGGACCGCACGCTGGTCGTGGTGTCCAGCAAGAGCGGCTCGACCATCGAGACCGACAGCCACCGGCGGATCTACGAGCACGCGCTGGCCGGGCACGGGCTGTCCCCCGGCCAGATCGCCCGCCGGATCGTGGTGGTCACCGACCCCGGGTCACCGCTGGAGGGCCTGGCCCGGCAGGCGGGTTACCAGGTGGTGCTGGCCGACCCCATGGTGGGTGGCCGCTACAGCGCGCTGACCGCGTTCGGCCTGGTGCCGGCCGGCCTGGCCGGCGCCGATGTGGCCCGGCTGCTGGACGAGGCGGACGCGGTGCGGCCCGCGCTGGCCGCGGACACCAGTAACCCGGGGCTGACGCTGGGGGCCGCGCTCGGCGGGTACGCGCTGACCGGCCATGACAAGGCGGTGCTGGCCGATTGCGGGTCGGGCCTGCCCGGCTTCGGCGACTGGGCTGAGCAGCTGATCGCCGAGTCCACCGGCAAGCACGGCCGCGGCATCCTGCCGGTGGTGGTGGACGGCGAGAATTCGCCCGGCTTCTCCCCCGGTCCCGACATTCATCTGATCGGGCTGGGCGAGCCGTCCGGGCCGGTCGACACCTCGGTGACCGGCCCGCTCGGAGCCCAGTTCCTGATCTGGGAATACGCGGTGGCGGTGGCCGGGCGGCTGCTCGGCATCAACCCGTTCGACCAGCCCAATGTGGCTGAGTCCAAGGAGAACACGGCCAGGCTGCTGGCCGAGTCGGGTGACGGGCCACTGCCCGCCGGTGAGCCTGCTTTCACCGACGGCGCGGTCGATGTGTACGCCGAGCCCGGCCTGGTGGCCGGCTCCGGCGGCCTGGCCGGGCTGCTGGACGGGCTGCTGCTCGCCCTGCCCGAGCGTGGCTACCTGGCGATCATGGCCTACCTGGACCGGGCCGGCGACGGGGCGGCCGCCTACCTCCGGGACACGCTGGCCGCCCGGACCACTCACCCGGTCACCTTCGGCTGGGGCCCGCGGTTCCTGCACTCGACCGGGCAGTACCACAAGGGCGGCCCGCAGGACGGGGTCTTCCTGCAGATCACCGGCGCCGTGACCAGTGACGTGCCGGTCCCGGGGCGGCCGTTCAGCCTCGGCCGGCTGCAGCTCGCCCAGGCACTCGGCGACCTGCGGGCGCTGGGGCAACGTGGCCGGCCGGCGGTCCGGCTGCATCTGCGCGACCGGGCCGAGGGCCTGCGCCAGCTGCTGGCCGCGGCGGACGTGAGCGGCGGGCAGCGGTGACCGGCCTGGCCGCGGGCAACCCGCTCCGGGATCCCCGGGACCGCCGGCTGCCCCAGGTGGCGGGCCCGTGCGTGCTGGTGATGTTCGGCGTCACCGGCGACCTGGCCCGCAAGAAGCTCATGCCCGCCGTGTACGACCTGGCCAACCGCGGCCTGCTGCCGCCCGGGTTCTCGCTGGTCGGCTTCGCCCGCCGGGACTGGGAGGACGAGGACTTCGCGCAGGTCACCTACGAAGCGGTGAAGGAGCACGCCCGCACGCCGTTCAACGACACCGTCTGGCAGCAGCTGTCCGAAGGCGTCCGGTTCGTGCCCGGCGAGTTCGCCGATGACGCCGCTTTCGACCGGCTGGCCCGGACGGTGGCCGATCTCGACTCCGAACGCGGCACCGGCGGCAACTACGCCTTCTACCTGTCCGTGCCACCCAAGTTCTTCGCCGAGGTGGTCGGCCAGCTCAAGCGCTCCGGCCTGTCCACGCCCAGCCAGCGGGAGGATGGCGACCTGCCATGGCGGCGAGTGGTGGTCGAGAAGCCGTTCGGGCACGACCTGGCCAGCGCCCAGGCCCTGAACCAGCTGCTGAACTCGGTGTTCGGGCCGGAGTCGGTCTTCCGGATCGATCACTACCTGGGCAAGGAGACGGTGCAGAACATTCTCGCGCTGCGCTTCGCCAACACCATGTACGAGCCGATCTGGAACCGCGGCTACGTGGACCATGTGCAGATCACGATGGCCGAGGACATCGGCATTGGCGGGCGGGCCGGTTACTACGACGGGATCGGGGCCGCCCGTGACGTCATCCAGAATCATCTGCTGCAACTGCTGGCACTGATCGCGATGGAGGAACCGGTCTCGTTCGACGCAGACTCGCTGCGGGCGGAGAAGGAGAAGATCCTGTCGGCTATCCGGCTGCCCGCGGACCTGGCCGCCGGGACCGCCCGCGGCCAGTACGGGGCGGGCTGGCAGGGCGGCGTTGAGGTCCCGGGCTTCCTGGCGGAAGACGGCATCGCGCCCGATTCGTGGACCGAGACATACGCGGCGGTGCGGCTGGAGGTGGACACCCGGCGGTGGGCTGGCGTGCCGTTCTATCTGCGGACCGGCAAGCGGCTGCCCCGCCGGATGACCGAGATCGCGCTGATATTCCAGCGGGCGCCGCACCTGCCCTTCACCGCTACCGACACCCTGGAACTGGGGCAGAACGCCCTGGTCATCCGGGTCCAGCCGGACGAGGGGGTGACCGTCAGGTTCGGATCCAAGGTGCCCGGCTCGTCGATGGAGGTGCGGGACGTGAACATGGACTTCGCCTATGGCGAGTCGTTCACGGTCAGCAGCCCGGAGGCCTACGAGCGGCTGCTGCTGGACGTGCTGATCGGCGATCCGCCGCTGTTCCCGCGGCACCAGGAAGTGGAACTGGCCTGGCAGGTGCTGGACCCGATCGAGCTGTTCTGGGCAGAGCACACCAAGCCCGAGCAGTATCCGGCCGGGTCGGCCGGCCCGGCCAGCGCGGAGGCGATGCTCGCCAGGGACGGCCGGGCCTGGCGGCGGCTGTGAGCGGCCGGACGGGAGTGGACGCGCGATGACCATCGACCTGACCGAAACCACCACCGCGGCCATTCACGACGCTCTCCAGCAGGCCCGCAGGCGGATGGGCGGGCCCGCCAGCGGCATGGTGCTGACCCTGGTCATCGTCACCGACGAGGCGAGCCAGTATGACGCCGTCCGGGCCGCCAGCGAGGCGGCCAGGGAGCACCCGTGCCGGGTGCTGGTGGTCATCACCCGCCGCCCCACGGCCGGTTCCCGGCTGGACGCCGAGATCCGGGTCGGCGAGACCAGCCCGGGCGAGACGCTGCTGCTGCGCATGTACGGGCCGCTCGGCCAGCACGCGGACTCGGTGATCGCGCCGCTGCTGCTGCCCGATACCCCGGTGGTCGTCTGGTGGCCGGGCGCACCGCCCGCCATCCCGGCCGGCGAGCCCATCGGGGTGCTGGCCCAGCGCCGGATCACCGATGCCGCCACCGCCGATGAGCCACGGCAGTGCCTGATCAGCCTCGCGGCCGGCTACCAGCCCGGGGACACCGACCTGAGCTGGACCAGGGCCACACCCTGGCGGTCGCTGCTGGCCGCCACCCTGGACCAGCCGCACGGCACGGTCACCGGCGGCACCGTCCGGGCCGAGGCGGGCAACCCGAGCGCGGATCTGATCGCCGCCTGGCTGGCGGAGCGGCTGCAGGTCCCGGTCACCAGCGAGGTCTCACCCGGCCCGGGCATCACCGATGTCATCTTCGCCACCAGCGACGGCGAGATCGCTCTCACCCGGACCGACGGCCGGGTAGCCCAACTGCGCCGGCCGGGCGAGCCGGAGCGGCGGGTGGCACTGCACCGGCGGGAGACCCCCGAACTGCTGGCCGAGGAACTGCGCCGGCTCGATCCGGACGAGATGTACGCCGAGTCGCTGGCCCGGCTTGGCACATGAGCACGCCGGAGGTGCTCATCCACCACGACGCCGGGCTGCTGGCCCGGGCGGCCGCGGCCCGGCTGGTGACCAGCCTGGTGGACCGGCAGGCAGCGGCGGGCAGCGCGTCGCTGGTGCTCACCGGTGGCGGGATCGGCACCGCGGTGCTCGCCGAGCTGGCGGCGGCGCCGGCCCGGGACGCGGTGGACTGGCGGCGGCTGGACATCTGGTGGGGGGACGAGCGTTTCCTGCCCGCCGG
Source organism: uncultured Actinomycetes bacterium (assembly GCA_963837105.1). GTDB lineage: Bacteria > Actinomycetota > Actinomycetes > Streptosporangiales > Streptosporangiaceae > UBA9676. The sequence goes on from CAWIMG010000026.1 coordinate 54,977, forward strand.
GCACCCGGACCGGAACGAGACCGGGGCGCGGGAAGCGCTGCTGCGGCACCTGGACGCCGATCCGGCCCGGGTGCGCCCGATGCCGGCCGCGGACGGCCCGGACGGGGGTGATCCGGAGGCGGCGGCGGCGCGGTATGCCAGCTGGCTGGCGGCGGCCGCCCGGCCGGAGGATCACGGGCCGGTGCCGTCGTTCGACGTGCTGCTGCTCGGCATCGGCCCGGACGGGCACGTGGCATCGCTGTTCCCGGGGCTGCCGGCGCTTTACGACGAGCGGCCGGTGGTGGCCGTCCGGGGCGCTCCCAAGCCGCCGCCGCTGCGGCTGAGCCTCACCCTGCCCGCGATCCGCTGCGCACGGGAGGTGTGGGTGCTCGCCGCGGGCGCCGGGAAGGCGGGCGCGGTCAGGCTGGCACTGTCCGATGTCGGGCCGGTCCAGGTGCCGGCGGCCGGCGCCCGCGGGCGGCAGCGGACGCTGTTCCTGCTCGACCGGGCCGCGGCCAGCCGGATCCCGCCCCAGCTAAGCCGGAGCGGCTAGCGGAGCCGGGCCGCCGCCCAGACCACCATCAGCAGGACCAGCACGGCCGGGATCAGCACGTCGGCGGCGTGTGCCGCGACGCTCAGCCCGAGCCAGTACAGCGCGAGCAGCACCGGTGCGGTCCCGGTGCGAGGGGCAGCCGGCGCCTGGTCGCCGGCCCGGCCCGGGCCGACCGCGGATCGCCGGGTGTGCCCGGCCGGCCCCGGCCAGGGTGGCAGGTCCCGGGTCAGCCGCCGCAACTCCCCCCAGGTCCGGCTGGTGAAGGCGGCCGTGATCCGGTCATCGAACTCGGCCAGGGTCAGCCTTCCGGCCGTGTAGCCCGCGCCGAGCACCGCGACCGTGTGCTCACGGTCGGCGTCCGACGCCCGGATCATGTCATCGGCCGGCATCACCGGACCTCCCCCCAGGGGGTATAACCGGAGCTTACCTGGGCGACCGGCGCCCGCCCAGGGCAGTGACCTGTGGGCTGGCCGCGCCCGCGTTCGCCGCGGCGATGCTGGAACACCAGGCACTGTTATCGCCCGGGGCCAGATGGACAGCCAGTGATTTGTGGTCCGGCCCCGGTGCGGGGCCTGTCAAAACCTGGGTCTCCCCTAACCAGGGTGTCCAGGGTTACTCTCAGGGCAGGTCTTCCACTTGGTTCTCGTGAGCTATCTGTGAAGACGGAAGAAGGTCTCCTTGGCCCGCCGTGCACACACATCCTCCCCGCTGAGGGGTCGCCTGGCCTGCCCGGGCCAGGCGAGCAAACTCTGGTGGCGGCCATCGTGTCCTTCGGTCAGTCCCGGTGTCCGTCCTGCCGTGCTGCGGCCAGGCGGCGCTCTCCCTCACCAGGAGGAATCAATTGAGCGTTAACGACGACCGCCCCATTATGATGGCGCCGGCGGCAGACCCAGCCCCGCTCGGGCTCGCCGCCTTCGCCCTCACCACCTTTCTGCTGTCCGCGGCCAACGCAAAGTGGATGAACAGTGCCACCGGAAGCGCCTGGCTGGGCTTCGCCTTCGCCTACGGCGGCCTGGGCCAGTTCGCGGCTGCCATGTGGGAGTTCCGGAACCGCAACGTGTTCGGCGCCACCGCGTTCGGCACGTACGGCGGCTTCTGGATCGGGCTCGGCCTGTGGGCCCTCCTGGTCGCCCCGGCTCCGGCTGGCTCGCCACCGCTGGTGGCAGCGGCGCACGCAGCCGCGGCGGGCAAGGACCTCGGCTGGATCCTGCTGGCGTTCGCCATCTTCAACACCTACATGCTGCTGTGGAGCACGCAGGTGAACTGGGCGATCTTTGCCGTCTTCCTGACTCTGGAGGCCACCGAGATCATCCTGTTCATCGGCTTCTTCCAGGGCGCCAGCGGTGCCACCACCATCAAGATCGGCGGGTACGTGGGCATCGTGACCGCCGCTGTGGCCTGGTACACCTCCGCGGCCGGGGTGATCGGCGGCATGCGGGGCAAGCCGTTGCTGCCGGTGGGCAGGCCGATGGGCTCCAGGGCCGCCTGAACCGCCGCACGAATCGTGATCCCGGAGGCCCGGTGCCTCCGGGATCACGCTTTCTGCGGCTCGGTAGCGTAGACCGCGACCGCGGGCCGGAGACAGATGGGAGGTCGCCGGTGGACCTGCAGGAAAAGCGCCAGCTGGATCTGGCCGCGCAGGTGACCAGGGTGAAGGCGCGTGCGCGGCCATGGCGGGCCATCACCGCAGGGCTGCTGGCGATCGCATGCGGGGTCATCTCCTGGCACGTGGGCCAGCATTTCACCGACTACTTCGGGCCCGGGCCGGTGACCAGCAAGGTGGTTGCCGCCGTCGCGGCTGGCGCCACCTGCCTGTTCGGCGTGATCGCGGTGCTGGAATTCGCCGGCCGTACCCGGGACGTGCTGCAGCCGGTGACCGGGCTCGCGCACGCCGCGATCGTGCGCTACGCGATCGTGCTGCTCGGCATTCTGGTCGTGGTGAGCGTCACGCTGGCACTGTTCAAGCTGCCGATCAGCCAGTTGCTGGTGGGTGGCGCGATCACCTCGATCATCCTCGGCATCGCCGCCCAGCAGGCGCTGGGCAACGTGTTCGCCGGGATCGTGCTGCTGCTGTCGCGCCCGTTCGTGGTCGGCGATAACGTCCGGTTCCGGGCCGGCGCGTTCAGCGGCCAGATCGAGGGCACGGTGACCGAGATCGGCATTACCTACCTGCGGCTGGAAACCGCGGAGGGCTTGCTTCACCTGCCGAACTCGCAGGTCCTCGCGGCGATCGTGGGATTGGCCCGGCCGGCGCCGGGCAAACCAGCCGGGCCAGCCGGATCGGCCTCGCCACCGGGACCGGCCTCGCCACCGGGACCGGCCTCGCCCTCCGGGGCACCATCCGGCGAAACGGCTGTGCCGCCCGCACCGGCTGGCTAACAGGCCGGCCCTGCCTGGCTGAGCGGGAATGGCTGGTGCCCTGGGCTCCGGCCGCGGTCAGCGGTGAGCGGCGTCGTAGCGCGCGACCACCTCGGCCGGGATCCGGCCGCGGTCGCTCACCTCGATGCCCGCCTGCTTCGCCCAGGCCCGCACGCTGGCGCTGTGCTGGCGGTGGGCGGCCGTCCGCCGCTTGGCAGGCTGCCCCGGTGGTGCCGATGACATTCGGGCATATTTCGCATAACGGCTAATGGTCTCGTCGAACGCGTCGCCATGCTGCTGGCACAGGTCGATCTCAAAGTGCCGGCCATCAAAGCTGAACTCGCGCACCCGATGCTCACCGTCGGGTATCACTTTTTGGTCATAGTCGCACGCATACGAGACCGAAACCTTCTGAGCCACTTTCTAGCCCCTCCTAGCCCATTTCGCTGGCGCCAATATATCCGCACGCCGCGGCCCAAGCTCAATGACATCCAAGGTCAGGCGATGTGACTATAACGACTACGGGCGATCCTGGCGCTCGCCGCAGTGCCGCTGGTGGCACCGCAAGAGTCGCCACCCCGGCGACTGGGATGGCTATCCGGTCAGGCCAGCATCCACTGCAGAGATGACCTAAACGTCCCTACTGCCCGGGGTGAGGCTACCGCCGCCGGTCCTCGCGGCCGGCTGGCGGGCCATAGGGGAAGGATTGCGGGCCAGGGCCGGCCGCCCGCCTTCCACGCGGCTTGCGGGGTTCGGTCTGGTCGCTGTCGAAAGCCGCGGCGTCATCGGTGCCGTTGCTGGTCACGTACGGCCGGGCCGGTGAGCCCAGGTCCGGCTCCGGCGGGTAGTCCGGGTACTCGTGCTCGCCGGGATACCCCGGCTCCCCCGGATACCCGGGGGCATCGGGATAAGCGGGAGCATCCTGGTACCCGGGGACGTCCTGGTAGCCGGCTTCCCCGGGGTTACTGGGGTAGCCGCCGGTCCCGTGTTCGGCCGGGTAGCCGCCGCTGCCGTGGCCGGGATAACCGGGCTCGCCGTAGCCGCCAGGGTCAGCTTGCGGCTCGTCGTGGTAACGGTGGGCCGCGGGCAGGCTGTCTTGGTAGCCACCGGCCGCGTCGCCGGCGGCGAACCCGGGTGGCAGCGGCGGCAGTGGGTACTCATCGGACCCGCCGTCGGCATAGCCCCGCCCGTGCCCGGGGTGGTAGTCCGCGCCCGGCGGCGGGGCGCGGTGGCTGCCGGAGGTCCGGCCCGGGCCGGGCTCGGGGTACCCGCGGCCGGCCGCGGGCGGTGGCGGCTCCAGATGGTAGCCCGTCACCTCGGCACCGGGCGGCAGGTACACGGCGGTCTCGCCGGTGGCGATGTCGCTGTCCAGCGGCGATGACGGGGCCGGCCCCCGCCGCGCGCGGGGCCGGCCGGGCGATGTCATCCCCGGCCAGGGCTTCCTCCCGGCCGCGCGGACCGTGCTGCAGTGCCTCAACCATGCGCGGAAGGTCGGCGATGGGCAGCCGGAAGGTGCCGGTGCAGGTGCCACCCTGCCAGATGCTGAAGACCGCGACCCCGGTGTCGGCGTACCAGCTCAGCCGCATGCTCCGGGACTCGCCCCGGACGTCGAAGAAGACCTCTCCCAGCCGGGGCAAAGGTGCTGCATCCGACGCTGACATGCTGCCCATGGTGACCCCGCACCGTTCGCTTTGTCCAGTTAGCGATCATGAAAGCGCCCGGCCGGCGCCGTGTGCCGGTTTCGGGCCGCAAATTTATCCGGCCTGGCTGCGAAACGGCTCCCCGGGTGGCATGATTGATCACCGGTTCGCTGAACTGGCTGGCTTCGTGCGGGAAGGCTAGCGCCTGCCTCGCCCCAGGGCCTGCCCGGCGGCGTGACCGCCCCCCGATCCCACCTGCGCCGACGGGCGTTGCCGGGTTACCCGTTGCCCGGGAACATGGCGGCGGGGCTGGGCGTTAAAAGGGAGCGACGGGGCGAACGGCGCAGCGCACCAGTGGTGACTGCGCGAAAGCAAGCTTGAGCGTCAACACACGTACTGGCGAGGAGATCGATTCATGTCTGAGGTGCGTCGGCAGGTGGGCCTTCCCACCCGGCCGAACTGGGGCTGGCAGGATGCCGCCGCGTGCCGTGGTAAGCAAGTCGTTCTCTTCTTCGGGCCGGACGGGGAGCGCCAGCCGGAGCGCGATATCCGCGAGCGCAAGGCCAAGGCGGTCTGCGCCGCCTGCCCGGTCCGTGCCGAGTGCCTGACCTATGCGGTGTCCCGGCCGGAGAAGTACGGCACCTGGGGCGGCCTGAACGAGGACGAGCGCTCTTCGGAGCGCCGCCGCCGGATGCGCCGCGCGAACGCCGCCTGACCGCTCCCCGTGGTATTGAATGGCAGCATGGTGTGCCCGGCGTGCCGCGACCAGCACCATGCGGCCTGCCCGGGCGGCACCTGGTGCGACTGCCAGCACCTGCCCCCAGCAGCGGCCCCGGAGCCGCCGCTGGCCTGGATCAGGCAGGGCTGACCGCACGACCAGGCCACAGCCTGGCAGATGCCGGGGTCAGCATGAAAATTGCCAGACCGGGAACATATCCCCGGCCTGCTGTGGTTCGCTGCTAGTGCCTACCGCGGCGGAGAAAACCGTACAAAGTAGGGCAAAGATCGCTTAGCGGTATTAAACCGGTAAAACCGGATCACGTGGCTTGCGGGCCGCGCGGGACAGCCCAGGCTACGATGGCGGGATGGGAGCCTTCCGGTGAGATCGAGAGCGACCTGGCCGACCCATCCTGACCAGAGCACGCCTGAGGTCACGGAGGCGCCCAGCCGGATGCAGCAGCTTGCGGCCGCGGCCGCGGCCGAGCTGGCGGACGCGTCCGCGGCCGAGGTCATCGCCTGGGCCAGCCAGACCTTCGGCGACCGTCTCTGCATCACGTCCTCGATGACCGACGCGGTCATCATCCACCTGGCGGCGGCGGTCAAGCCCGGTATCGACGTCATCTTCCTCGACACCGGCTATCACTTCCCGGAGACGATCGGCACCCGGGACGCGGTGCAGGCGGTCTACCCCGTCAACCTGATCAGCGTTACCCCCTCCCGGACCGTCGCCGAGCAGGACACCGAACTTGGCCCCCGGCTCTACGGGCGCAACCCCGACCTGTGCTGCTACCTGCGCAAAGTAGTCCCACTTGAGCGCGCCCTCGACCCCTACGACGCCTGGATCACCGGTGTGCGCAGGGAGGAGACCAGCGCCCGCAGCGACACCCAGGTGGTCGAATGGGACCCGCGGCGGGCGATGGTCAAGGTGAACCCGATCGCGGCCTGGACCCAGGAGCAGGTGGACGGCTACATCGCCGAGCACGGTGTGCTGGTCAACCCACTGGTAGACGAGGGTTACCCGTCCATCGGCTGTGCCACCTGCACGATGCGGGTGGAGCCGGGCGCCGATCCCCGCAGCGGCCGGTGGGCCGGCACGGGCAAGACCGAATGCGGGCTGCACGAGTAACCGCCCGGGCCTGGTGACCGTCGCCTGCCGCCCGGGGCAGCACCGGCCTGAGGTGACACGATGACGGTCTTTTCCTCCACCCACCAGGTGCTGAACCAGGTTCCCCCGCTGACGGGCTACGACGTGGCCGACGACCCGGTGCTGCTGGCGGCCGCTGACCGGGAGGGGGCCGGCTGGGCCCTGGACAGCCTGCATGAACTCGGCCGGCTGGCGGGCTCGGCCACCACCGCCGAGCACGCCCGGCTGGCCAACGAGCACCCGCCGGTGCTGCGCAGCCACGACCGCTGGGGCAACCGGATCGACGAGGTCGAGTTCCACCCCGCCTGGCACGCGCTGATGACCACCGCCATCGGGCACGGCCTGCACGCGGCGCCGTGGGCCAGCGACCGCCCGGGCGCGCATGTCGCCCGGGCGGCCGGGTTCTATGTCTGGTCCCAGGCCGAGGCCGGGCATGGCTGCCCGGTCTCCATGACCTACGCGGCCGTCCCCGCGCTGCGCCAGGCGCCGGGCCTGGCCAGCCAGTTCGAGCCCCTGCTGGCGGCCAGCCGGTACGACCCGGGGCTGCGGCCGCCGCTGGCCAAGGCAGGGCTGCTGGCCGGCATGGCGATGACCGAGAAGCAGGGCGGCTCCGACGTCCGGGCCAACACCACCCGGGCCGAGCCCGCCACCGGGGCGGATGCCGGCATGTACGTGCTGACCGGGCACAAGTGGTTCTGCTCGGCCCCGATGTGCGACCTGTTCCTCACCCTCGCGCAGCACCCGGACGGCCTGACCTGCTTCCTGCTGCCCCGGGTGCTGCCCGGCGGCGGCCGCAACGGCTTCCGCATCCAGCGGCTCAAGGACAAGCTCGGCAACCGCTCCAACGCCTCCGCCGAGATCGAACTGGACCATGCGCTGGCCTGGCAGGTCGGCGAGGCCGGCCGCGGCGTCGCCACCATCATCGGGATGGTCAGCGCGACCAGGCTCGACTGTGTCATCGGCAGCGCGGCCGGCCTGCGGCTGGCCACCGTCGCCGCCGTGCACCACGCCAGCCACCGGCAGGTATTCGGCAAGGACCTGATCGCCCAGCCGCTGATGGCCGGCGTGCTCGCCGATCTGGCACTGGAGTCGCACGCCGCAACCGTGCTGGCGATCCGGCTGGCCGGGGCGGCCGACCGGGCCAGCCGCGGTGACCAGGCGGAGGCGGCGCTGCTGCGGATCGCCCTGCCCGCGGCCAAGTACTGGGTGTGCAAGCGGGCATCCGCCCACGCCGCGGAGGCGCTGGAGTGCCTGGGCGGCAACGGCTACGTGGAAGAGTCCGGGCTGCCCCGGATCTACCGGGAGGCACCGCTCAACTCGATCTGGGAGGGCTCGGGCAACGTCACCGTGCTGGACGTGCTGCGGGCGCTGGACCACTCCCCCGGCTGCGCGGACGCCCTGCTGGCCGAACTTGACCAGGCCGCCGGCGGCGACCAGTGGCTGGCCGCGGCGGTGGCCGGGCTGCGCCAGCGGCTGGCCGGGCTGGCCGAGGCCGGCCCGCTGGCCGCACAGCAGTCGGCGCGGCGGCTGGCCGGGCTGATCGCGGTCTGCCTGCAGGCGGCGCTGCTGGTACGGCACGCTGCCGGGCCGGTGGCGGACGCGTTCTGCGCCTCCCGGCTCGGGCCCGGCCAGCTGGCAGGCCCGGCAGCGCCGTTCGGCGCCCTGCCGGATGGCCTGGATCTGGCGGCGATCATCGAGCCGGCCCAGGTGACCCCGGCGGATGGGGCCAGCTGATGCGGCTGTGGCCAGGAACGCCCTATCCGCTGGGCGCGACGTGGGATGGCGCGGGCACGAATTTCGCGCTGTTCTCCGAGGCGGCGGAGCGGGTGGAGCTGTGCCTGCTGGGTGAGGTGCCCGAGGGCGGCGGCGCCCGGCCGGAAACCCGGATCGAGCTGACCGAGGTGGACGGCTTCGTCTGGCATGGCTACCTGCCCGATGCCGGGCCCGGCCAGCGGTACGGCTACCGGGTGCACGGGCCGTACGATCCGGCCCGTGGGCACCGCTGCAACCCGGCGAAGCTGCTGCTCGATCCCTATGCGAAGGCGGTGGATGGCCAGGTCAGCTGGCACGAGTCGCTGTTCGGGGCGCAGACGGGGCGCCTGGCCAGCCCAGCACCGCCGACAGTGCGCCGTACATGCCCGCCAATGTGGTGATCAATCCCTTCTTCGACTGGGGTGACGACCGGCCGCCGCGGACCCCCTACCACGAGACGGTCATCTACGAGGCGCACGTGCGCGGCCTCACCCGGCTGCATCCGCAGGTCCCGCCGGAGCAGCGGGGCAGCTACGCCGGGCTGGCTCACCCGGCGGTCATCGGGCATCTGGCCCGGCTCGGCGTCACCGCGGTCGAGCTGATGCCGGTGCACCAGTTCGTGCCCGAGCACGCCCTCGTACAGCGGGGCCTGACCAACTACTGGGGCTACAACACGATCGCGTTCCTGGCCCCGCATAACGGCTACGCCGCCGCCACCACCCCCGGCGGCCAGGTGAGTGAGTTCAAGGCGATGGTGAAGGCGCTGCACACGGCCGGCATCGAGGTCATCCTCGACGTCGTCTACAACCACACCGCGGAGGGCAACCACCTGGGGCCGACGCTGTGCTTCCGCGGCATCGACAACGCCGCCTACTACCGGCTGCGTGACGACGACCCGCGCTACTACCTGGACTACACCGGCTGCGGGAACAGTTTCAACGCCCGCTCCCCGCACGCCTTGCAGCTGATCATGGACTCGCTGCGGTACTGGGTACTGGAAGGGCATGTGGACGGGTTCCGGTTCGACCTGGCGGCGGCCCTGGCCCGGGAAATGCATGACGTGGACCGGCTGTCAGCGTTCTTCGACCTGGTGCAGCAGGACCCGGTGGTGTCGCAGGTCAAGCTGATCGCCGAGCCCTGGGACGTGGGCGAGGGCGGCTACCAGGTCGGGAACTTTCCCCCCTTGTGGAGCGAATGGAACGGCAAGTACCGCGACACCGTCCGCGACTTCTGGCGCGGCCAGCCGGCCACGCTGCCCGAGTTCGCGTCCCGGCTGACCGGCTCCAGCGACCTGTATGAGACCAGCGGCCGGCGGCCGGTGGCATCGGTCAACTTCGTCACCGCCCACGACGGGTTCACCCTGGCCGACCTGGTGTCCTACCAGCACAAGCACAACCAGGCCAACGGCGAGGACAACCGGGACGGCAGCGACGACAACCGGTCCTGGAACTGCGGGGAGGAAGGAGTGACCGAGGACGAGGCCGTGCTTGGCCTGCGGGCTCGGCAGCGGCGCAACTTCCTGGCCACCCTGCTGCTCTCGCAAGGGGTGCCGATGCTGCTGGCCGGCGATGAGCTGGGCCGCAGCCAGCGGGGCAACAACAACGCCTACTGCCAGGACAACGAGCTGTCCTGGCTCGACTGGTCCGAGGCGGGCGAGGACGGCCTGCCGGAATTCACATCCATGCTGGCCACCCTCCGCCGCGAGCATCCGGTCTTCCGCCGCCGCCGCTTCTTCCGCGGCCGGGACGGCAGCGGGCACGGGCCCGACATCGTCTGGCTCACCCCCGAGGGCCGGGAAATGGCCGGGCACGACTGGCAGACGTCCTACGCCCGCGCGGTCGCGGTGTTTCTCAACGGCGATGCCATCACCGAGCCCGGTCCCCGCGGCGAGCCGGTGCGGGACGACTCGTTCCTGCTCCTGCTCAGCGCCCACCACGAGCCGATCGCCTTCACGCTGCCGGGAAGGAGATACGGCCGCCGCTGGGCGGTCGTGGCCGATACCGCGGCCCGGCCAGGACGGTACCGCGGCCGGCCAGGACGGTACCGGGGCTGGGCCGGACAGCCCGGACGGCGGTGGCTACCGGGCCGGTGACCGGGTCCAGCTGGCCGGGCACTCGATGATGGTGCTGCGCAGGACGCTGGCGGCCAGGCCGCGTGGCGGTGCCGGCGACGTCGGCTGATCTGATTGACTGCTGGCCGTGCGCCAGATCTACCCCGAGCCCGCCGGCCTGGACACGGCCGGCCTGGCCGCCCGCTATGCCTACCCGGATCTGCCCGGGCCCGGCCCGGATGGCCAATCCCGGTGGTGGCTGCGGGCCAACATGGTCACCAGCCTGGATGGGGCGGCCACCGTCCGCGGCCGGTCAGGCGGCCTGTCCGGTGGCGCCGACCGGGACGTGTTCGCGCTGCTGCGGGCGCTGGCCGACATCATCGTGGTCGGGGCGGGCACGGCCCGCGCCGAGGGATACGGCCCGGTCCGGCCCGGCTCGGAAGGGGCGCAGTGGGCCTGGCTGCGGGACGGCCGGACACCCGCCCCGCCGATCGCGGTCATCACCCGCCAGCTCAGCCTGGACCCGGCCAGCCCGCTGCTGACCGGGACCGGGGCGGCCCGGACCATCGTGATCACCACCGAGTCCGCCCCGGCCGGGCTGCGGGCCAGCGTGGCCCGCACGGCCGAGGTGATCGTGGCCGGGCAGGACAGCGTGGACCTGCCCGCCGCGGTCGCTGCCCTGGCCGGCCGCGGCTACCAGCGCATCCTCACCGAGGGCGGCCCGGGGCTGCTGGCCCAGCTCATCGAGGCAGGCCTGGTGGACGAACTGTGCCTGACCATCAGCCCGCTGCTGGCCGGCCCGGGCGCGGGCCGGATCGTGGCGGGCACTGGCCCGCTGGCCGGCAGCCCCTGGCCGGTCACCCTCGCGCACGTGCTGGCCGAGCACGGCCACCTGCTCTGCCGGTACACCCGGCCCCCGGCCTGACGGAACTGCCGAGCCAGGTGCCTCATGCCCCGGCAGCCGGGGTCACCGCCATGCCCCCGGCGGTGGTCTGAACCCCGCTGCCGCGTGCGGTGAGGGCGCTGGTGAGATCGGCCGACCAGCTGTCCAGTTTCACGCTGAGCTTGTATTCCGCTCCGTCAGCTGTCGTCACCAGCAGGCTCTGCCGGCCGCCAATTCCGCTGGACTTGCTGGTCTGAAGGCTGGTGATCGAGTCGAGTGGTATGACGGTGACGCCCTGGCCACCCGCTGCCACTTTCCCCGGCGCCTGGCTCTTGGCGATGGCAGCCCCGATCAGCCATCCGGCCCCTGCGCCGATCAGTCCCCGATGGCGCCAGGCCCGCCATGAAAGACCGCGAAGCTGACGATGAGTATCACGGCGAACCCGGTGCCGGCTCCCCACGCAGGAGCCTGGGAGTTCACGTGGGCCAGCTTGTCCGGGTACAGCAGCACAGTGCCTTCCCGTCGGCTGGCCTTTTCACTCATGAGCCGGGCCAGCTGCTTCCTGATCGGCATATCGCTACCGGTCATTACTTTCCTTCCTCGTGCTTACCGGTTCCACCGCGCGGTTGCACTGGCATTGCAGCCGGCACCGCGCATCAGCGACATCACGGTCGCTCGGGTGGCTGGTACGCAACCCCGTCTGGCCCGTGACTACGAACGATTCCCCGCCTGCTCCGAGAGCATGATCAATCGGATGATCCGGGTAATTACACCACAGTCATTAAGGCCCGGGAACCCCCGCTAACCTGGGGTTCCGGCGAGGGACGCCCGGAAGGTGGCGGCGGTGCAGTAAAAGGTGGCCGAGGAGACGTACTGGGAGATCCCCACCATGGTGCCCGCCCACGCAGTGGCGGCCCACACCTGACTCTGGCCGCTGGCCCTGGTGATGTGTATCCGGATCGTCAGCGCTGTGGGATCGGGGATGGTGTTGCCCCGTGGCCCGCACGGCGAGAGGTTGGCTACGGCCCGTCCCTGGTACGCCTCGCCTGCGCGGGTCAGCTTCATCGTGATGGCGAAGCTGCGCGGTCTCCCGTGAAGGGTCACATCACATGGGCCAGTCGCGCACGCCGGGCTGAACTGCCAGGTGAGATACCCGTTCCGGCCGCCGGGCGCCGAGCCGATGTTCTTGACGTAGACGCTCCATGATCCTTGCAGGCGTGCCTGGGAGATGGGCGGGGTGAGGGTGTGCACCGTCAGCAGGGCGGACTGAGGAGACCGCTTCCCGCCCCGCACCGCCACGACGCGGTACAGGTAGGTGGTGGCCGGGTCCAGGCCAGTCTGCCGGTACGAGGTTGCCTTGCCGCTGGCCGAGCCGGCCACTGTGCCGCCCTGGCTCAGGATCAGGTACTTGTCCGGCAGCGGCCCGGTGCGCGGGGCGGACCAGTGCAACGTGACCGAGGTGGCGGTGGATGGGCCAGCCACCAGCCCGGCCGGGCGCAGTACCGGCGGTGGCGTCCATGGAGCCCAGATCACCAGGCCAGCAGCCAGACCGAGCACAACCACGGCCACGACGGTGATCACCGCCCATCGCCGCCGCCTGCGCGGGGCGGCGGTGGGCGGCGGCTGGCCAGCCGCCGGGTCATATCCGGTGCCGGGGCTCCCGGCCGTGACGGGGGTTCCGGGAGCGGCCCAGGCAGAAGCGGCTGGCAGGCCCTGCCCCACGCTCTCAGGGTCTGTCATCGCGTGGTCCGATCGCCGCTGCGGAGGCGGCTCCGCTCAAGCACCGCCCGCTGGTGAGCTTCAATTAGGGCAGCGTTGCGGTGGCATGTCAATGGACTTCGATCAGGTCTCGCCGAAGGACCCAGCGGGCGCCGCCTAGCGGCCGGGCGCGGCGAGGATCCCGGCCAGGTCGTAGCTGACCGGCTCCACCAGTTGCGCGTAGGTGCACGAGCGGGGCTCGCGGTCCGGCCGCCAGCGGACGAACTGGGCGGTGTGCCGGAACCGCGGTCCCTCCATGTGGTCGTAGCGGACCTCCACCACCCGTTCCGGCCGCAGCGGCGTGAACGACAAATCCTTGTCCGCGTTCCACCGGCTGTGCTCGGCCTCCCGCGGGGTGCGGGTGCCCGCCTGCTGATGGGCCCAGTTCCACGGATGCTCGTCGAAGGTGGTGACCAGTGGCTGCAGTTCGGTGAACAGCTCCCGCCGCCGGACCATCGGGAACGCCCCGATCACCCCGACGCTGGCCAGGTCACCGGTGTCGGTGTACAGCCCGAGCAGCACCGAGCCGATGGCATCCGGGCCGGACTTGTGCACCCGGTAGCCGGCCACCACGCAGTCGGCCGTCCGCTCGTGCTTGATCTTGAACATCACCCGCTTGTCCGGCTGATAGGTGCCGGCCAGTGGCTTGGCGATGATCCCGTCCAGTCCCGCCCCCTCGAACTGGCGGAACCATTCCCCCGCCAGTTCCGGGTCAATGGTCGCGGGAGTCAGGTGGATTGGCGGCTGGGCCCCAGCCAGCGCCCGGGTCAGGGCCTCCCGGCGCTCGCTGAAGGGCCGGGCGGTGTAATCGGTATCGTCCAGCGCGAGCAGGTCAAAGGCGACGAAATGGGCCGGCGTGGTACTGGCCAGCAGGCTGACCCGGCTCTCCGCCGGGTGGATGCGCTGCAGCAGCGCCTCGAAGTCGAGCCGCCGCCCGTCGGCGCCGGGGACAACGATCTCGCCGTCGATCACGCAGCGGCGTGGCAGCTGCCCGGTGACCGCGCTGACCAGCTCGGGGAAGTACCTGGTCATCGGCCGCTCGTTACGGCTGCCGATCTCCACCTCGCCGTCGTCGGCGAACACGATCGAGCGGAATCCGTCCCACTTGGGCTCGTAGCTGTAAGAACCGCGCGGGATGTCGGTGACCGCCTTGGCCAGCATGGGTGCGACCGGCGGGTTGACCGGTAGCTGCATGCGGCCGCCGGTCAGATGTCCCGGCGCAGCCGGGCCAGGGCCTCGGCCAGGATGGCGGCGCCGTCGGAGTCGCTGCGCCGCTCCTTCACGTAGGCCAGGTGGGTCTTGTAGGGCTCGCTGCGGGGCGGTCCGGGTGGGTTCGCCTGGTCACGGCCGGCCGGGAAACCGCATCGCGGGCAGTCCCAGGTGTCCGGGACGGCGGCGTCACTGGCGAAACTGGGACGGGTTTCGTGGTTGTTCGAGCACCAGAAGGCCACCCGTATCCGCGGCGCCGACTCACCACGTTCCGCCTCACCCATGGGCCCCGCGCCGACGCGGCTCCCACGGATAGCGCTGCCACTACTCACAGACCACCCCTTGACCTTTCCGCTGTCACCTTGGCGCTCAGTGGTTCAGCAGCAGCCCGAGCGCGACGATGCAGAGGAACCAGACCACCCCGGTGAAAATCGTGAGCCGGTCCAGATTCCGCTCCACTACCGACGACGAGCCGAGTGAGGAACTCATCCCGCCGCCGAAAAGGTCCGACAGCCCACCGCCCTTGCCCTTGTGCAGCAGCACCAGCAGAATCATCAGCAGGCTCGTGATGATAAGGACGACAGAAAATCCGATAACCACTGCTGATGTTCGTCCTTCCGGTGCTCCGCTGCGGCGGGTCAGTTCTGTACGGCCAGTTCCCGGTACCGGCAGATCCGGACAAATTCGCCGGCATCGAGGCTGGCGCCCCCGACCAGGGCGCCGTCGATTGCTGGCCGCGCCATGATCGCAGCCATGTTGTCGGCCTTAACCGATCCTCCATACAGGATACGCACATCATGGCCCGCGCTGTGCCCGTGAACCGCGGAAACCCGTTCCCTGATCGCTTCGCACATTTCCTGCGCGTCCTCCGGCCGGGCCACTTCGCCGGTGCCGATCGCCCATACCGGCTCATAGGCGATAACCAGGCTGGCCACCTGGGCGCTGGTCAGGCCTGCCAGTGAGCCGTCCAGCTGAGCCAGGGTGTGGGCGAGATGGCCGCCGGCCTGGCGGATGGCGAGTTCCTCGCCCACGCACACGATGGGGGTGATGCCGGCCTGGAACGCCGCCCTGGCCTTCGCGTTCACGATCTCGTCGGTCTCGGCGTGGTACTGCCGACGCTCGGAGTGGCCCGCCAGCACGTAGCCGCAGCCGAGCTTGGCGAGCATCGGCCCGGACACCTCACCGGTGTAGGCACCCTGATCGTGCACCGAGATGTCCTGCGCGCCATACCCGATCTGCAGCTTGTCGCCGGTGATCAGGGTCTGCACGCTGCGCAGCGCGGTGAACGGGGGCAGCACCACCACCTCGGCGGCGGCGAAATCCTTGGCGGTGAGGCTGAAGGCCAGCTTCTGCACCAGGGCGATGGCCTCCAGGTGGTTGTTGTTCATCTTCCAGTTGCCCGCGACCAGGGGCAGCCGGCCGCCGCCGGAGCTCACGGTGCCTCCAGGGCGGTAAGCCCGGGCAGCGTGCGGCCTTCCAGGTACTCCAGGCTGGCCCCGCCCCCGGTCGAGATGTGAGTGAACGCGCCGTCGGGGAAGCCCAGCAGGGCGACGGCCGCGGCCGAGTCCCCGCCGCCCACGACGGTCAGGCCGGGCACGGCGCTGATCGCCTCGGCGACGGCGCGGGTGCCGCCGGCGAAGGCGGGGAACTCGAACACCCCTGGCGGCCCGTTCCAGAAGACGGTCTTGGCGTCGGCCAGCTTGCGCGTGAACAGTTCCTGGGTGGCGGGGCCAATATCGAGCGCCATCCGCCCGGGCGGGATGTCCACGCCGGGCACCAGTTCCGGCTGCGCGTCACTGGCGAACCGGTCGGCGACCAGGTGATCGACCGGCAGCACCACCTCGACCCCGGCCTGGGCGGCCGCCGTGAGCAGCGCCGATACCTGGCCTATCTGGTCGGCTTCCAGCAGCGATTCGCCGACCTCGTGCCCTTGTGCGGCCAGGAAGGTGTAGGCCATGCCGCCGCCGATGATCAGCCGGTCGGCCAGGGCCAGCAGGTTCCCGATCACGGCCAGCTTGTCTGACGGCTTGGCGCCGCCCAGCACCACCACGTAGGGCCGGGGCGGATCGGTGGTGAGCTGGCGCAGCACCGAGATTTCCGACAGCACCAGCTGCCCGGCCGCGTGCGGGAGCAGCCCCGGCACGTCATAGACGCTGGCGTGCTTGCGGTGCATGGCACCGAATCCGTCCCCGACGTAGGCGTCGGCGAGGGCCGCCAGCCGGCCGGCCAGCCCGGCCCGCACCGCGTCGTCCTTGCTGGTCTCGGCGGGCTCGAACCGCACGTTCTCCAGCAGCGCCACCCCGGCGCCGGGCAGCCCGGCGGCGGTGGCGGTGGCCTGCGCACCAGCCACGTCCGTGGCGAAGGCCACCGGCTGGCCGAGCAGTTCCGCCAGCCGGTCAGCCACCGGAGCCAGCGACGGCCCGCCCGCGGCCCGGGCGGCGAAGTCATCCCCCTTGGGCCGGCCGAGGTGGGCGCAGACGATGACCCGGGCACCGCGGGCGGTGAGCTGGGTCAGCGTCGGCAGGCTGGCCCGGATGCGGCGGTCGTCGGTGATGGTGCCACCGGACATCGGCACGTTGAGGTCGGCGCGCAGCAGCACCGTGCGCCCCGCGACATCGAGGTCGTCGACCCGCTTCATCAGCGCCCGAGCCGCCCGCCTACCAGGGCGGTCACGTCCACCAGCCGGTTGGAGTAACCCCACTCGTTGTCATACCAGCCGATGACCTTGACCTGGTCACCGAAGGTCATGGTGAGCGCGGAGTCGAACGTGCACGAATAGGGCGTGCCGACGATGTCCGACGAGACGATCGGGTCGCTGGTGTAGTGCAGGTAACCCTTGAGCGGGCCGTCGGCCGCGGCCCGGAACGCCGCGTTCACCTCGTCCACGCTCGCCTCCCGGGACAGCTGCACGACCAGGTCGGTGACCGAGCCGTCCATCACCGGCACCCGCATGGCCATCCCGTCCAGCTTGCCCTTGAGCTCAGGCAGGACCAGCGAGGTGGCACGGGCGGCGCCGGTCGTGGTGGGGATGATGTTCTGTGCGGCGGCCCGCGCCCGGCGCAGATCCTTGTGCGCGAAGTCAAGGATCACCTGGTCGTTGGTGTAGGCGTGAATGGTGGTCATCAGGCCCTTGACGATGCCGAAACTGTCCAGCAGCACCTTGGCCAGCGGGGCCACGCAGTTGGTGGTGCAGGACGCGTTGGAGATCACATCGTGCCGGGCCGGGTCGTAGCTGCCGTCATTGACCCCCATCACGATGGTGATGTCCTCGCCCTTGGCCGGAGCCGAGATGACCACCTTCCTGGCGCCCGCGGCCAGGTGCTTGCGCGCGTCGTCGGCCCTGGTGAAATGGCCGGTCGACTCGATCACCACGTCCACGCCCAGGTCGCGCCACGGCAGGGCGGCCGGATCCCGCTCGGCCAGCCAGATGATGCGCTGGCCGCCGGCCGAGATGGCGCCCTCGGTGGCGTGGATATCCAGATCCAGGGTGCCCAGCACGGTGTCGTACTTGAGCAGGTGCGCGAAAGTCGCGATGTCGCCAAGGTCGTTCGCGGCCACGATCTCGATGTCGCGGGCCTGCCCGCTGGCCTGGACGGCGCGCCAGAAGTTGCGTCCGATCCGGCCGAATCCGTTGATCCCCACGCGGATGGTCACGGCTCGATCTCCTCATCCGTAGCTGTGATCTGCCCCGCCATAGACCCTACCGACAGCTCCCCGCCGACTGTGAAGCCACCCTTGGCCCTCGCGCGCGGCCGGGACAGCGGGCGCCTGCTGCCCGGGCACGGCAGCCCGCTATTCACGGCATGCCCGGACGGCTATGCTGCGGGCAGCTTTGGTGGCAAGAGGTGATCATGGCAACATTCGGGACTGGCCAGCAGGCCCAGCGGCCGGGCAGGCTGGGGCGGGCGGTGCTGGCTGGCATCGGCGTGGCGGTCGGCGGATCCCTGGTCTGGGGCCTGATCGCCTATTTCACCAAGTACCAGTTCTCGCTGATGGCGCTGGTGATGGGGTTCGCCGTTGCCACCGTCGTGGTGCGGGTGGCTGGCGGTGCCCGGTCGCCTGGCCTGGCGGCGATCTGCGCCGTGCTGGCCGTGCTCGGCTGCGCCCTGGGCAGTTTGGTGGCCGAGGTCCTGGTGCTGCTCGGTCACGGGATTCCGGCCAGCGTGGTCACGGCACACCTCGATCTGGTGCTGCGCGCCTATCCGTCGGCGGTCGGGGGCATTGGCTTCGTCTTCTGGGCGCTCGGAGCGGTGTACGGCTACCGGATCGCGATGGGGGCGCCTGCCTGGCGGCGGCGAGCCCGCGCCGGACCGCCGCCGGCGGACGGCCAGCAGTACGGCCAGTGGCCACCGGCCGGCGGCACCGTGCCCGCCGCGGCGGACGGCCAGCAGTACGGCCTGCCGCCACAGACGGGCGGAACCGTGCCCGCTGGGCGGCTGGCCAGCAGCTCTTCTTCGCCCCGCCACCGGAGTTCCCGGCCACCGGCACCGACCCCGCCGCCGACCCTGCCACTGGCACCGGCCCGGCCGGGCCGCCACCCCCAGCGCCCGCGGGTTAGCGGTCCTGGCCGGTCACGGCAGGAGCATCTCCGGGGTCAGCAGGGCCTCAGTGCCGGGCACGCTCAGCTCCCGGGCGCGCTTATCGGCCATGGCCAGCAGCCGCCGGATCCGGCCGGCGATCGCATCCTTGGTGAGTGGCGGGTCGGCCAGCTGGCCGAGTTCCTCCAGGCTGGCCTGCCGGTGCTCGATCCGCAGCTGGCCGGCGACGGTCAGGTGCTCGGGCGCGTCATTGCCCAGGATTTCCAGTGCCCGTTCCACCCGGGCACCCGCCGCGACCGCCGCCCGGGCGCTGCGGCGCAGGTTGGCGTCGTCGAAATTGGCCAGCCGGTTGGCGGTCGCCCGCACCTCCCGCCGCATCCGCCGCTCCTCCCAGGCGAGCACGCTGTCGTGCGCACCCAGCCGGGTGAGCAGGGCGCTGATCGCATCGCCGTCCCTGACCACGGCCCGGTCCACGCCACGCACCTCGCGGGCCTTGGCCGGGATTTTGAGCCGCCGGGCCGCCCCGACCAGCGCCAGCGCGGCCTCCGGGCCGGGGCAGGTGATCTCCAGCGCCATCGACCGGCCCGGCCCGGTCAGGCTGCCATGGGCCAGGAAGGCACCCCGCCAGGCTGCCTCGCAGTCGCAGGTGGTGCCGGCCACGACCTGCCGCGGCAGGCCCCGGACCGGCCGCCCGTGGCTGTCCACCAGCCCGGTCTGCCGGGCCAGGCTCTCCCCGTCCCGGCGCACCCGGACCAGGTAGCGGTTGCCCTTCCGCAGGCCACTGGGTGCCACCACGATCAGCTCCGACGCATGGCCGAACACCTCGGCGATGTCCTTGCGGAGCCGGCGGGCGGCGGCGCCGGTGTCCAGCTCGGCCTCCACCACGATCCGGCCGCTGGCCAGGTGAAGCCCACCGGCGAACCGCAGCAGGGTAGACACCTCCGCCTTGCGGCAGCACGGCTTGAGCACCGTGACCCGGCTCAGCTCGTCCTTCACCAGGCTGGTCATGGCCATCTGTCACTCCCCCTCGAAGATTTCCGCGAAGGCACCGGCCAGCTGCCGCGGGTCGTGCCGGGGCGAGCCGTCCCGCATCGCCAGGTCCGCCAGCACGAGCCGGCCGCCGAGCAGCCCGGCCGCCTTCTCCAGCTGGGCGACCGCCCCCTCCGCCGCACCGCGGTCGGCCAGCACCACGTCCACGGTAAGGTCCGGTGCATGATCGGCGAGGACTTCCAGGTGCCTGTGCGGGGAGAAGCCGTCGGTCTCGCCGGGTTGCGGCACCAGGTTGAGCGCGACCAGGCGGCGGGCCTGGGTGCCGGTCAGTGCCTTGGCCAGTTCCGGCATCAGCAGGTGCGGCAGCACGCTGGTGAACCAGGACCCGGGCCCGAGCACCACCCAGTCGGCCTCGCCAATGGCGGTGACCGCCTCCGGGCAGGCGGGCGGATTGGCCGGGATCAGCGAGACTGACCTGACCCGCCCGGTGGTGGACGCACACTCCGCCTGGCCGCGCACGGTCACCATCTCACCGGGCCGGGCCGGGTCGGCGCCCTCGACCTCGGCGATCAGGTCCAGCGGGACCGAGGCCATGGGCAGCACCCGGCCGTAGGCGCCGAGCAGCCGGCCCACCCAGTCCAGCCCCTGGACGCTGTCACCGAGCAGTTCCCAGAGCGCGACGATCAGGACGTTGCCGACCGCATGCCCGGCCAGCCCGGTGCCGCCCGCGAACCGGTGCTGGATCACCCGGCTCCAGGTGGTCCCCCAGTCGTCGTCCCCGCACAGGGCGGCCAGCGCCATCCGCAGGTCACCAGGTGGCAGAACGCCGAAGTCACGGCGCAGCACACCGCTGGAACCGCCGTCGTCGGCCACCGTGACGATCGCGGTGAGCTGGCGGGTCACCCGCCGCAGCGCGGACAGGGATGCGGACAGCCCATGCCCGCCGCCGAGCGCGACCACCCGCGGGTTCAGCGGGCGGACGGCCGGTACCACCCGCGCGGGGCCGGGGACGGTGCTCACTCGCGCCCCAGGTCGCGGTGCACCAGCTGGATGCCCAGTCCGGTGGTCTCCGCCAGCCGGCCGGCGATCTGCTCGGCCATCGCCACGCTGCGGTGCTTGCCGCCGGTGCAGCCGATCGCCAGGGTCACGAACCGCTTCCCCTGCCGCTCATAGCCGGCCAGGATCACCCGCAGTGCCGCCAGGTAGGCGTCCAGGAACTCGGCCGCGCCCAGCTGGCTGAGCACGTACTCGCGGACTCGCGGGTCCTGCCCGGTCAGTGGCGCCAGTTCGGTGATCCAGCGCGGGTTGGGCAGGAACCGGCAGTCGGCGACCAGGTCGGCGTCCACCGGCAGGCCATATTTGTATCCGAACGACACGATACTGACCCGGGGCAGCACCGCCGAGCCGGCGCCGAAGAAGTCCTGCAACCGCGCCCGCAGTTCGTGCACGTTCAGCGCGGAGGTGTCGAGCACCAGGTCCGCCTCGCCACGCACCGCCCGCAGCAGTTCGCGCTCGGCCGCTATCCCGTCCACTACCCGGCCGTTTTCCTGCAGCGGGTGCGGGCGGCGGACGCTTTCGAACCGGCGCACCAGCGTGTCGTCCGCCGCTTCCATGAACACCACCCGTGGCCGGACGCCGCGGTTGGCCAGTTCGGTGATGGCGGACTGGAGGTCACTGGAGAAGGCGCGGCTGCGCACGTCCACCACCGCCGCGATCCGGGGCAGGGCCCCCTTGGCCCGGCGGGCCAGGTTGATCATGGTGGGCAGCAGCCCGGGCGGCAGGTTGTCGATCACGAACCAGTCGAGGTCCTCCAGCGTCTTGGCGGCCGTGCTGCGGCCCGCCCCGGACATCCCGGTGATGATGACGATGTCGGTCACCTGCCCGGCGGTGCCTGCCTCGCTGGCGGCCGGGTCAGCCTGGTCCCACTCGCCGGCGTCGGCTGTGCTCCGGCCCGGCTCCTCACCGCCGGCCGGCCCGGCCTGGCTCCCGCTACCGCGCGTTCCATCCGGCTGCTCCCCCGCTGGTCATGACGGTCCCGGGTGGTCCGTCCCGGCGCCGGGTGGCCGCAGTGCGGTCAGCACCGCTTCCGCCAGGCTGGGCCCGATCCCGGGCACTTGTGCCAGTTCGGCCGGCGTGGCCGCGGCGACCCGCCGCACCGAGCCGAAATGCCGGAGCAGCGTGGCCCGCCGGGCCGGGCCGAGGCCCGGGACCTTGTCCAGCTCGCTGACGGCCAGTTCCCGGGAGCGCTTCGCCCGGTGATAGGTGATGGCGAACCGGTGTGCCTCGTCCCGTACCCGCTGCAGCAGGTACAGGCCCTCGCTGGTACGCGGCAGGATGACCGGCATGTCCTCGCCGGGCAGCCAGACCTCCTCCAGCCGTTTGGCCAGCCCGCACACCGCGATGTCGTCGATGCCCAGCCCGGCCAGCGCGGACGCGGCCGCGGCCACCTGCGCCGGGCCGCCGTCGACCACCACCAGGTTGGGCGGGTAGGCGAACTTGCGCTGGCGGAAGTCATCGTCGGCCGGGCTGACCGCGGGGTCGCCCAGCACATCGAGTTCGCCGGTTGTCTCCCGTTCCTCCAGATACCGCCGGAACCGGCGGGTGATCACCTCATGAATGGCGGCGACGTCGCCCTCGCCGCCGGTCCCCTTGATGCTGAACCGGCGGTATTCGCTCTTGCGGGCCAGCCCGTCCTCGAACACCACCATGCTCGCGACCACGTTGGTGCCCTGCAGGTTGGAGACGTCGTAGCACTCGATCCGCAGTGGCGCCTGGTCGAGCCCGAGCGCTTCGGTGATCTCGTTCAGGGCCAGGCTGCGGGTGGTGAGGTCGCTCGCCCGCCGGGTCTTGTGCAGGGCCAGCGACTCGCCCGCGTTCCGCGCCACGGTGTCCAGCAGGGCCCGCTTGTCGCCGCGCCGTGGCACCCGCAGGCTCACCCGGCCACCACGTCGGGTAGCCAGCCATTCCTCCACCGCCGCGGCACCGGGTGGCAGCACTGGCACCAGCACCTCGCGCGGCACCGCCGGGCCGGGTGCCAGGCTGGCGCGGCGCTTGCGGGCGCCCGGATCCCGTGCCCCGGTCCCGGCCAGCCGGGCCGCGGCCCGCCGGTCCCCGCCGTCGCCGGCTGCTGCCATGCCGCCGGCGCCGTCCGGGCCCGCGCCGTCCGGCCCGCTGCCGCCCGCGCTGGAGCCGCCCACGCCGGAGCCATCTGCGCCGTAGACCTGGCTGAGGAAGTGCTCGACCAGTTCGCCGTCGGTCACGTCCTCCACCTTGTCCACCACCCAGCCGCGCTGGCCGCGGACCCGTCCCCCG
This sequence comes from uncultured Actinomycetes bacterium, assembly GCA_963837105.1. Taxonomy (GTDB): domain Bacteria; phylum Actinomycetota; class Actinomycetes; order Streptosporangiales; family Streptosporangiaceae; genus UBA9676. The sequence goes on from CAWIMG010000026.1 coordinate 77,863, forward strand.
CGCACGTAGAAGACCTGCACGGCCGCCTCAAGCTGGTCCCCGGCCAGGGCGATGACGTCGCAGTCGGTGCCATCGGGCAGCACCACCGCCTGCTTCTCCAGTGCGTGTTCCAGCGCCTGGATGTCGTCCCGGAGCCGGGCCGCCCGCTCGAACTCCTCGGCCGCTGCGGCGGCCCGCATCTCGGCTTCCAGCCGGCGGATGAACCGGGCCGTGTGACCGGCCATGAAGTCGCAGAACTCCTCGGCCAGCCGCCGGTGCCCGGACTCGCTGATCCGCTCCACGCAGGGGGCCGAGCACTTGCCGATGTAGCCCAGCAGGCACGGCCGGCCGATCTGGCGGGCGCGCTTGAACACCCCGGCCGAGCAGGTCCGGACCGGGAAGACCCGCAGCAGCGTGTCCACCGTCTCCCGGATCGCCCAGGCGTGCGAATACGGCCCGAAGTAGCGGGTCCCGCGCCGCCGGGCGCCCCGCATCACCATCACCCGCGGGTACTGCTCATCCAGCGTCACGGCCAGGTACGGGTAGCTCTTGTCATCCCGGTAGCGGACATTGAACCGCGGGTCGAACTCCTTGATCCAGGAGTACTCCAGCTGGAGCGCCTCCACCTCGGTGGCGACGACGGTCCAGTCCACCCCGGCCGCGGAGGTGAGCATCGACTGGGTACGCGGGTGCAAACCGGCAAAATCGGCGAAATAGGAGCTGAGCCGGGCCCGCAGGTTCTTGGCCTTGCCGACGTAGATGACCCGGCCGTGCGCATCGGAGAACCGGTAGACCCCCGGTGACTCCGGGACCGAGCCTGGCGAGGGCCGGTAGCCGTGCGGATCTGCCACGCAGCAACTCTATGCGGGGATGGCTTCCCGATGGGCTGGCTGGAACGGGCAGGCCGGATCTGAGCCCAGCGGGCCGGCCCCGGCCGCATAAGCACGAGCCCGCGAACCCCCGCACAGATCGGCGTAACGGCAGTCGCCGCACCGTCCGGTGAACTGTGCGGCCCGGATCGCGCGCAGGAGCGGGTCGTCGGTGTAGATCTGGCTGAGCGACTGGCTGCGCACGTTGCCGAGGGTCAGCGGGAGGAAGCCCGCTGGGAAGACATTCCCGTCGTAGCCGATGAAGATGATGCCCTTGCCGTCCCGGGTGGCGGCCGTGTGCGCCCGAGGCGGCCGGGCCGGCGTAGGCAGGTCGCGGCGCAGTTCGGTCGCCAGCGCCTGGTAGAGCGGCCGGTCCGGCGGTGGCGCCCCGTCCCGGCGGGCCGCGACCACCCGGCGGAAGAACGGTGCCTCCACCGTCCGCACCACGAAGCCATGCTGGGATGCGTCGTAGAGGAAGTGGCAGACATCGTCGTGCTCGGCCGGTGTGATCGCGCCCATGGCAGTCCCGCGGCCGGTCTGCACCAGGAAGAAGACCTCCCAGGCATGCACGCCGAGGCCGTCCAGCAGCACCGCGATCCGCGCCAGCCCAGCCGCGTTGGCCGCCATGACGGTGGTGTTGACCTGCACGTGCAGGCCCACCGCCACGAGCGCTTCGATGGCCGCAAGGGTGTCGCCGAAATGCCCGGGAATGCCGCGGACCCGGTCGTGGATGCCGGCGGTGGCGCCGTCCAGGCTGACCGAGACCGCCCTGACTCCCGCGTCCGCGATCCGGGCGATCATCGCCGGGCTGAGCAGCGGGGTCACCGACGGCGAGAGGGCGACCGGGATGCCGGTGGCCCGCGCGTGGCCGATCAGCTCGAACAGGTCGGGCCGCAGCAGGCAGTCACCGCCGGTGAGAATCAGGATCGGGTAGGGCCGCCCGAACTCGGCCACCTGGCCGATCAGGGCGTGGCCTTCTGCCCGGCTGAGCTCGCCGGGCAGCGCCTGCCGCTGCGCGGACGCCCGGCAGTGACGGCAGGCGAGCCCGCACGCCCGGGTGGTCTCCCAGAACACGAGCATGGGGCGGCGGGCGAAATCGGGGTGCGGCCGGGCGGCGGGAGCGGTCATCGCGGCGGGGGTAGCCATGGCGGCGGGGGTGGTCACGGCAGCCTCCTGAGCGGTCCCGCGGGCGATCATGCTGGCCGGCGGCAGGCCCGGCTCTTCCGCGACGGTGCCAGCGGGCGGGGCCATCGGGGAAGGGCCGAAGGTCCCGCCGGGAGTCCTCCCGGCCAGCCCGGCAAGGCGGCCAGGAGCGCCGCCCGGGTCAGGCTGGCGGTCGGCTGGCCGGCCGGGGCGCTCACGGGCAGGCCCAGCGAGCGCAGGTCCCGCCGCAGGTCATCGGCGCAGGTGTAGCGGAGTGCCGGCAGGCCCAGCGCACGGGCGGCGGCCACGTTCGGCGGCGCGTCGTCGATGAACAGGGTGGCGGCGGGGCTGAGACGGTAGCGGCGCAGCAGGATGGCGAAGATTTCCGGATCCGGCTTGGCCACTCCCTCGACGCCGGAGATGACAAAACCGTCGAACAAGTTCATGAACCCGAACCTGGCCCGCCGGACGGGGAACGTCTCCGCTTCCATGTTGCTGAGCGCCAGGCACCGCATCCCGGCCACCCGCAGTTCCGCCAGCACCGCCACGGCCTGGTCGAACTGGCCGCGGACCATGTCCTCCCCGCGGTCCGCCCAGGCCATGATCATTTCCCGCTGCTCCGGATGCCGCTTGGCCAGGCGCTGACAGGATTGCCTGGTGTCCTCGCCCAGGTCATGCGCAAGATGCCAGTCCTGGGTGCAGACGCGGGCCAGGAACTCCTCCATCTGCGCCGGGTCGCGGAACAGCTGCCGGTACAGATGCCGCGGATCCCAGTCGATGAGCACTCCGCCCAGGTCGAAGACGACCGTGCTGATGCGTGGCCCGGGCCCGGTCACTCGGCGAAGTCCTCCGGCGGCGGGCAGGCGCAGACCAGGTGGCGGTCACCGTAGGCGGAGTCGATCCGGCGGACCGGCGGCCAGTACTTGGCCCGGCGGTCCATCGGCACCGGATAGGCGGCCAGTTCCCGCTCGTAGCCATGCTTCCAGTCGCTGGCCAGCAGCATCGACGCGGTGTGCGGCGCGTTGCGGAGCGGGTTGTCGGTGCGGTCGAACTCGCCGGCGGCCACCCGCGCGATCTCCCGCCGGATGGCGATCATCGCGTCGCAGAACCGGTCCAGCTCGGCCAGATCCTCGCTCTCGGTCGGCTCGACCATCAGCGTGCCGGCCACCGGGAAGGACATCGTCGGCGCGTGGAACCCGTAGTCGATCAGCCGCTTGGCGACGTCCTCCCCGGTCACCCCGGTGTCCCTGGTGATCGCCCGCAGGTCGACGATGAACTCGTGGGCGACCAGCCCATTCCGCCCCGTGTGCAGCACCGGGTAGTGCGGCGAGAGCCGTTTGGCCAGGTAGTTGGCTGCCAGGATGGCGGCGCCGGTGGCCTTGCGCAGCCCGTCCGCGCCCATCATCGCGATGTAGGCCCAGGAGATCAGCAAGATGCCCGCCGAGCCGTAGGGCGCGGCCGCGACCGGGCCGGTGCCGCTGGCCGGGGGTCCGGTTCCGTCCGCGCCGGGCACGTAGGCGGTGGGCAGGTAGGGCGCCAGGTGGGCGGCCACCGCCACCGGGCCGACGCCCGGGCCGCCACCGCCGTGCGGGATGCAGAACGTCTTGTGCAGATTCAGGTGCGACACGTCGGCGCCGAACCGGCCGGGCCGGGCGATGCCCACCAGCGCGTTCAGGTTGGCGCCGTCCACGTAGACCTGGCCGCCCGCGTCGTGCACGAGCGCGCAGACCTCGATGACCGTCTCCTCGAACACGCCGTTGGTGGACGGGTAGGTCAGCATGATGCCGGCCACCCTGCCCTCGTGCGTGGCCAGGCTGGACCGCAGCGCGGTCAGGTCGATGGCGCCGTCCCCGCCGCACTTGACCACCACCACCCGCAGCCCGGCCAGCACCGCGCTGGCCGCGTTCGTGCCGTGCGCGGACTCGGGGATCAGGCACACGTCCCGGGCGCTGTCGCCGCGCGCGGTGTGGTAGTGCCGGATGGCCAGCAGCCCCGCCAGTTCGCCCTGGGAGCCCGCGTTGGGCTGCAGTGACACCGCGTGGTACCCGGTGATCTCGGTCAGCCACGAGGTCAGGTCGGCGATCAGCGCGGTGTAGCCGGCGGCCTGGCCGGCGGGCGCGAACGGGTGCAGGCCGGCGAACTCCGGCCAGCTGATGGCCTCCATCTCGGCGGCGGCGTTCAGCTTCATGGTGCACGAGCCGAGCGGGATCATCGACCGGTCGAGTGCGATGTCGAAATCCGACAGCCGCCGCAGGTAGCGCAGCATCGATGTCTCGCTGTGGTGCTCGTGGAAGACCGGATGGCTGAGGTAGCCGCAGGTGCGCAGCAGCCCGGCCGGGAGCGCCTCCGCCGCGCTGGCCACGGTCACCTCGGCAGCCGGACGGCCCGCCAGCGCGGCGGCCACGTCGCGCACGTCCGCATCGGTGGTCGTCTCCGCGCACGCGGCCTGCACGGTACCGGGGCCGGCCAGGTAGACGTTGTAGCCGGCCTGCCTGGCCCGCTGTGCCGCGGCAGCGCCGCCGCCGGGCAGGCCGGTCACCTGCACGGTGTCGAAGAACTCGCTGTGCTCGACCGTGCAGCCCAGCGCACGCAGGGTGGCGGCCAGTGCGGTGGCCCGGCCGTGTACCTGGCGGGCGATGGCGGCCAGGCCGTCCGGGCCGTGATAGGCCGCGTACAGGCTGGCGATGACCGCCAGCAGCACCTGTGCGGTGCAGATGTTGCTGGTCGCCCTCTCCCGGCGGATGTGCTGTTCCCTGGCCTGCAGGGCGAGCCGGTAGGCCGGGTGCCCGTCGGCGTCCACCGAGACCCCCACCAGTCGTCCCCGGCAGCTGCCGCCGCAGCTCCTCCCGGACCGAGATGTAGGCGGCGTGCGGGCCGCCGTACCCCATCGGCACCCCGAACCGCTGGCTGGTGCCGATAGCGATGTCCGCGCCCAGCTCGCCGGGCGGCGTGAGCAGGGTCAGCGCGAGCAGGTCGGCGGCGATCGTGACCAGCGCGCCACGGCTGGCCGCCGCGGCCGCGGCCGGCCGCGGGTCGGTGATCCGGCCGCTGGCCCCCGGATAGGGCAGCAGCACGCCGAACAGCTCACCGGCCGGCTGCGCGGCCACCAGCTCGGCGGTGACCGGGGCGACCACCAGCTCGATGCCGAGCGGCTCGGCCCGGGTGGCCAGCACCGCCAGCGTCTGCGGCAGGCAGTCGGCGTCGGCCAGGAAGATGCTGCCCTTCCCGGCCGCCCGCCGGGACAGCGTCATCGCCTCGGCGGCCGCAGTCGACTCGTCCAGCAGCGAGGCGCCGGCCACCGGCAGCCCAGTGAGGTCGGCGACCATGGTCTGGAAGTTGAGCAGTGCCTCCAGCCGGCCCTGTGGAATCTCCGGCTGGTAGGGCGTGTACGCGGTGTACCAGCCGGGGTTTTCCAGCACGTTGCGGCGGATCACCGCCGGGGTGTCCACCGGGTAGTAGCCCAGCCCGATCATCGAGGTCAGCACGGTGTTCTGGGCCGCCAGCCGGCGCAGCGCGGCCTCCGCCCCGGCCTCCGACAGCGGCGCGGGCAGCCGCAGCCCGTCTGCTCCGGTGCTGGCCAGCGCGGGTGGCAGCGCGGCGGCGGTCAGCGCGGCCAGCGACGGATAGCCGACCTCGGCCAGCATCCGCTGCTGGTCGTCCGGTGCTGGCCCGATGTGACGTGATGCGAAGTCCATGGCAGCCTCCAGGGGGAGCCACCGGGATGCCTGTGTACCCGGTTGCCGGTCCTCCCCCTCTGTCGCCATGGCCCGGCACTGGGCCAGCGACTCCAGAGACGCCTGTCCCGTCCGGTCCTGGATGCCTGAGAGGTTCCGGGGAAGTTGCCCCTTCGGCGCCCCACGCTGGCGGTGCGGGATCTCTCCCGGACGGTATGGTCAGCAGCCCGAGCCTACCGCTAACCGGCAGCTCGATCTCGTCCCAGCGGAACAGCCGCACCGCGATCAGGGTGAGCACGGCCGCGAAGCCGAGCAGGATGCCCATCGCGGGCAGCGCCGAGGCGGGACCGTCGCCGCGCGCCATCACGTTCTGCATGCCGACCACCAGGTAGCGCAGCGGCATCAGGTAGGAGACCTGCACGATCCACTGCGGCGCGAAGGCGAGCGGGATGAACGCCCCGCCCAGGAACGCCATCGGCAGCACGATCAGGTTCACCAGCGCGGTCGCGGCCTCCTGGGACTTGGCGAGCGCCCCCACCAGCAGCCCAATGGACATGAAGGCGAGCGTGCCGCAGATGACCACCGGGATCGCCATCCACCAGTAGGCGGTGAGCTTGAGACCGAAATAGGGGGTGACGGCGATGGCGATGAACACGAACGTTTGCGACGATCGCGACCGCGATGCTCACCGCGATCCGGGCGGTGACGATGGACGTCGTGCCTATCGGGGCGAGCCGGAGCCGGCGCAGCAGCTTGTTCTTCCGCCAGCCGACCAGGGTGAGCGCTGCCGCGAACGCGCCGCCGGAGGCGATCGCCCAGCCGAGCAGGCCCGGCGTCAGGTACTGGATCGGCTTGAGCGACTTGTCCTCCACCTGCTGGGTGGCCAGCTGGTAGGTGGGCGGCCGGTGGGATGCCGCCTGGTTCGCCTGCTGCACGATGTCGGAGAACACGCTGGTGACCACCCCGGCGGTGGTGGGACTGGCGACCGAGTAGTGAACGATGATCCGGCCCTCCTGCTGCTGGACGGCTGCGTCTGACGTTGCCCTGCCGAACGTCATTCAGCGCTGTGGCCAGGCTGGCGCGCTGGGTTACGTCCAGCACCTGGTTCAACTGGTGGCTGGCCGCCCGGGCCTGGTCGAGCAGGCCTACCTTGCCGACCTCGACGATAGTGATCTTGGGCGTGCTGCTGCTCTTGTAGATAGAGCCGAACAGCAGCAGGAACAGGACCGGGAACAGGATCGAGAAGAACAGGGCCGCCCGGTCCCGGATGAAGCCGCGGAACATGGCCCGGGATAGGCTCCGGAACCCCTGCCAGTTCGCTCCCCCGGCGCGGGCGCTCGCGTCGCTGGCCTGTGCCGGGGGCGCCGGCAGCCTGCTCGTCGTCATGCCCGGTACTCCCGCCCGGTGAGCTGGAGGAAGACGTCCTCGAGGGTGGCGCCCGCCACCTGCAGTCCGGCGAGGGCGTCGCGGTCAGCCAGCCGGGCGAGGACCGGGGCGGGTTCGGTGGTGGTGAAGGTGAGCGACACCCCGTCGTCGGTGACCGTGGCGCCGTTGGCGCAGGGCCTGCGCCTCGTCCTGGCTGATCAGGCCCGACTCGACGCTGATCCGGATCGGATGCGCCAGGTCACGGACCAGGGCAGCGGGCGGCCCGATCTGCAGGATCTTGCCGTGGTCCATGATCGCGACCCGCTGGCAGAGCGTCTCGGCCTCGTCCATGTGGTGGGTGGTGAGCACCACCGTGTGGCCCTCCGCGGCGATGGCCCGCAGCAGGTCCCACAGGTTCCGGCGGGCCTGCGGGTCGAGCGCAGCCGGTCGGCTCGTCGAGGAACAGCACGTCCGGGACGGTGGACCAGGGCGCAGGCGATCGACAGCCGCTGCGCCTGGCCGCCGGAGAGCTTCTCGGCGCGGGTCGCGGCCATGCTGGTCAGCCCGACCACGTCCAGCATCTCGTCGGCCCGCCTGGCCGGGACCCGGTACAGGTCGGCGAAGGTGCGCAACTGCTCGCGGGCGGTAAGCCGCTCGAAGAATGACGATGCCTGAAGCTGGACGCCGATCCTGGGCAGCAGCGCCGGGTTCCGCGGCCACGGCCGCATCCCCAGCACGGTGATCTCGCCGCTGTCGGGCTCACGCAGGCCCTCGATCATCTCCAGGGTGGTGGTCTTGCCCGCCCCGTTCGGGCCCAGGATGCCGAAGAACTCGCCGTGCCCGACCTCGAACGTCACCCCGTCCACGGCCTGGAGCTTGCCGTACGCCTTCCGGAGATCCCGTGCCGAGATGGCGGGCGTCACGCCCGGCACCTTAACATGGCGGTCCCGACGATCAGCCGGTCCTCCGGGCCCGGCGCCGTGCCAGTTCGTCGGCGCTGGCACTGCCGTCCTGGCCGGTGCCCTCGTCGGCTGGCTCGGCCGGCAGGTCGGCCAGGCTCCCGTCCACCTCCTGCCAGATCCGGCCGAGCGCGATCCCGAACACGCCCTGCCCGCCGGCCAGCAGATCCACCACCTGGTCGGGTGAGGTGCACTCGTACACGGTGACGCCATCGCTCATCAGGGTGAGCCGGGCCAGGTCGTCGGTGCCGCGGTCACGCAGATGGTTCACCGCGGTCCGGATCTGCTGGAGCGAGATACCGGCATCGAGCAGCTTCTTGACCACTTTGAGCACCAGGATGTCAGCGAAGCCGTACAGCCGCTGCGAGCCCGACCCATGGGCGGCCCGGACGCTCGGCTCCACCAGCCCGGTCCGTGCCCAGTAGTCAAGCTGGCGGTAGGTGATACCGGCCGCGGCACATGCGGTTGGCCCGCGGTAGCCGACGTTCTCGGCGCGGGCAGACACGTCCTCACCGAACAGGAGGCCCTGCTGGCCCGCCTGCTCGATCGCCGCGCCGCGCTCGCGCGGTTCGCTGCCCTCGCTCTTGGTTACCGCCACACCCGCCTCCAGCCCGGGGAAGCTGGCTACCCTGGGTACTCAATCCGCACGCTAGGCCGACCGGCCTGGCAGGTCAACGATCGGCCCGGCGCGTCGCTGGTGACATTCCGGTCACGCTGACCAGACCGCTCAGTTCGCGCTGACCAGGCAGCTCAGGTCGCCCGCCCACTGTGCCAGCCCGGGGACGACCCCCCGCGGGCGGCCGACGCTATGTCGCCCGCCCACTGTGCCAGCCCGGGGGACGACCCCCGGACCCCCGCGGGCGGCCGACACTATGTCGCCCGCCCGAAGTCTTCCGGGGTGATCGTGTCCAGAAACTCCCGGAACTTCTCTACCTCGTCCTCCTGCTCGTCGGGTATGGCCACGCCGACCTCGTCCAGGATCTCCTCACTGGCGAAGATCGAGGCGCCGGTCCGCAGCGCGAGCGCGATCGAATCCGACGGCCGGGCGCTGACTTCCTTGCCGTTGGAGAAGATGAGGTCGGCAAAGAAGATGCCATCCCGCAGGGTAGTGATGTTGACCGTGTTCAGCTTCACGCCCAGCGCTTCCAGCACGTCCCGGAACAGGTCGTGCGTGAGCGGCCGGGGCGGCACCGTCCCCTGCTGGGCGAAGGCGATCGCGGTGGCCTCCACCGGGCCGATCCAGATGGGCAGATACCGCTCCCCCTGCACTTCCTTCAGCAGGACGATGGGCTGGTTCGTGGGCATCTCGACCCGGACGCCGACGACCTCCATCTTCCTCACGGCCGCTCCGTCCTCAGCTGCACCGGGCGCTGCCAGCGTCCCGAACCTGTAGTGAAGGCACCTGTATTGCCAACGTACACCGTCACCCGCAGCGGGCACGCCTGCGCCCGTCGCTCAGTCATACGTCACCCGGTGGGCGGTCGCCGAAACCGGCGTCCGCCAGTGCCGCCTCGATCAGCGCCGCGTGCAGCCGCAGGGTGATCGCGGCGATCTCGCGCGCGGTGCGGCCGGCCCGGTCCCGCGCCCCGGGGCTGCGCTGGCGCAGCATCGGCGCGACCACCTGCTCGATCAGCGCGGTCTCCCGTTCCACCGAAGCCCGCAGTACCCGCAGGTGGCGGGCCTGGACACCGTGCCCGTCGAGAGCCACCACGGCCTGCGCGGCGGCCAGCGCCTCCGGGCCGTAGTGCCGCCCGTTCCGCCGGACCAGCCCGAAATCCTCCAGTTCGGCCAGCCGGTCCTCGTCCAGGCCGGTGGCGGCCAGCAGGTCCCGCCGGGTCAGCGGCGCGGTGGGGACGGGCCCGGTCGGCAGCCCGGCGAGGACGGGCCCGGCCGGCTGGCCAGCGGGCGGCGGGGGCGCGTCCTCGTCCTGGCCGTCCAGATGATTCTTGATCACCCGCAGCGGCAGGTACTGATCGCGCTGCACGGTGAGGATGTAGCGCAGCCGGTCCACGTCCGCGGTGGTGTACTTGCGGTACTGCGACGGCGACCGGGCGGGCTGGATCAGGCCTTCCTTTTCCAGGAAGCGGATCTTCGAGACGGTGACGTCGGGGAACTCGGGGCGCAGCAGATCGAGGACCTCACCGATGCCGACATATGCCCGGGCAGGCTCAGCGCTCATGCCCCTACCTGCGCACCCCCGCCACCGCGGTCGGCCTGCGACCGCCGGCCGGCCAGGAACATCAGCCGGAACTTGCCCACCTGCACCTCGTCGCCGTCGGCCAGGCTGGCCTCTTCGATCCGCTCCCGGTTGACATAGGTCCCGTTCAGGCTGCCGACGTCACGCACGGTGAAGCCACGCGGGGTGCGGTAGAACTCGGCGTGGCGGCGGGACACGGTCACGTCGTCCAGGAAGATGTCGCTCTCGGGATGCCGGCCGGCCGTGGTCAGGTCGCTGTCCAGCAGGAACCTGCTGCCGGCGTTGGGGCCGCGCTTGACCACCAGCAGCGCCGTGCCCAAGGGCAGGGCATCGACCGCACCGGAGTCGGCGAGCGGCTCATCCGGTTCGGCCTCGGCAGCATCGGGGCCGCCCAGCGAGATGATCGAGGTCGTCTCGCCCATCCGCTCCCCGCCGCTGCGCGCCAGCTGGATCCCGCAATGGGAGCAGAACCGGGCGCCGTCGGGATTCTCCTGCCCGCAGCGGGTGCAGTACACGCGCGGCATATCGGGGCCCAGCCTCTCCTCCGCCGGCCATGGGCTTGGGCCGGGATACACGTCCATGGGCGCGGGTCCCGGCGGGGACTCTCCTGCGTTCGCCCACGCTACCTGCGATACCGGGGTGCGGTCCACGTGCCACGCATGACGGTGGCGGCGTCCCCAGCGCCCGCGCCAGCCCCGTTCGCCGCGCCTGCGCCACATCAGGTCCTACCTCCGGTACATTCCTGGGCCACTGGCAGATCAGCAGAAATTCTCTCACGCGCGGGCGACCGGTGCTGGCCACTCGGCAGCGCCGGGGCTGTTAGCCGTCCAGTGATTGCCGGCGGTGCCGGGTCAGCTGCCGGCCCGCTCCACGACCGCGGCCCATTCGTCCAGCAGGGCCTGGGCGGCGTCAGCGTCGGGACCCTCGGCCCACAGGTGGGTTACCGCCTCCTCCGGGTCGGGCAGCACGAGCACCCAGCCGCCGTCCGGCTCCACCACCCGGACCCCGTCGGTGGTGTCCATGACCCGGTCGGCTGCCGCTTCCACCACCGTCCGCATGATGCTCCCCTTGGCCGCCCACGGGGTCGGCATCGAGCGCTTGAGCAGGTGCGCCTTCGGGATCCGGGCATCGATCTGGCTGAGTGACAGCCGGGTGCGTGCGACCAGCCCGAGCAGCCGGACGAAGGCGGCGATGCCATCCAGGTTCCGGCTGAACTCGGGCACGACGAACCCGCCCCGGCCATCGGCGGCGAAGACCATGTCATCGGCCGCGGCCGCGCCGGTCAGGCCGTGCATCGAGGTCGGTGTCCAGGTCACCTCCATGCCGTGGAACCGGCAGACCCGCTCGGCGACCCGGGTGGTGGATACCGGCAGCGCCACCCGGCCGGCCCGCCGCTCGGCGGCGATCAGGTCCAGCACGACCAGCAGTGCCCGGTCGTCGCTGATCATGGCGCCGTTGTCGTCGACGAGCTGGATGCGCTCGCCGACCTGGTCGAACCGCACCCCGAAGTCGGCGCGGGCGGAGGCCACCAGTTCCGACAGCCGCTGCATGCCCGCCCGGACCTGGGCCAGGCTCTGGGTGGGCGACGCCTCGTCGAGCCGGTTGTTGACGGTGAGGACGTCCACCCCGATCGGCCCGAGCAGGCTGGGCAGCACCAGCGAGGCGGTGCCGCCGGCGCAGTCGACCACCACCTTCAGGTCCGCCTCGCGCAGCCCGGTCATGTCCACCGAGCGCAGCAGTTCGGCCGTGTACGACTCGACCACCCGGGGCGGGTAGGTCAGCTCGGCGATCTCCCCGGGGAAGGCGCGGCGGTATTCCTGCCGCGAGTACACCCGTTCCAGCTTGCGTGCGGCCGCCTGGGACAGCTCGGTGCCCCGCTCGTCGAGGAAGATGATGTCGATCGACTGCGGGTCCCCGGGGGTGGTCCGGAGCGCGATGCCGCCGGTGCTCTCCCCGCGGGCGGTCTGGAAGCGGGCCACCGGCAGTGGCTGGGCCTCCAGGTCCACCACGTTGATGGCGGTGGCGTTGAGCGCTCCCTGCACCGCCCGCTTCAGCGCGCGGGCCGCCCGGGAGGCGTCCCGGGAGGTGGTGACTACCGAGCCCTTCCGCAGGGTGGTCGCGTAGGCGCTGGCCAGCCGCACGCACAGCTCCGGGGTGATCTCGACGTTGACCACCCCGGACACGCCGCGCGGGCCGAACAGGGTGCGCTGGCCGCGCGACTCCCAGATGACGCTGGTGTTGACGACCGCCCCGGCCTCGATGGTCTTGAACGGGTAGACCTTGACCCCGGCGGACAGGTACGCCTCGGCCTCGATCAGGCACTCGTCGCCGACCACGGCGCCTTCCTCGATCCGGACCGAGCCCATCACGTCGGTGTTCTTGCCGACCACGCAGCCGCGCAGGGTGGTGCCCTGGCCGACGTAGACGTTGTTATGCACGACCGCGCGGTGCAGGAAGGCGCCTTCCTTCACCACCACGTTGCTGCCGATGGTGGTGAACTCCCGCAGCTGGGCGCCCGCCTCGATCTTGGCGTAGTCGCCGATGCACAGCGGGCCGGCCAGCAGCGCCTCCGGGTCGACCTCGGCGTCCTCGGACACCCACACCCCTGGCGACACCTCGAACCCGTCGATTTCCACGTCGACCTTGCCGGACAGCGCGTCGGCCTGCGCCTGGAAGTAGCTCTCGAGCGATCCGACGTCCTCCCAGTAGCCGTCGGCGATCCAGCCGTACAGCGGGGCGCCCGCCTTGAGCAGCTGGGGGAAGATGTCGCCGGACCAGTCGGCTACCTCGCCGGCCGGGACCTCGGCGAGCACCTCGGGCTCCATCACGTAGATGCCGGTGTTGACGGTGTCCGAGAACACCTGGCCCCAGGTGGGCTTCTCCAGGAAGCGCTGGATCCGCCCGTCCTCGCCGACGATGACGATGCCGAATTCCAGCGGGTTCGGCACCCGGCTCAGGCCGACCGTCACCAGTGCGCCCTGCTCCTTGTGGTACCGCACCATCGCGGACAGGTCGATGTCGGTGAGCGCGTCGCCGGAGATCACCAGGAACGGCCCGGACCGCAGCCCGTCCTCGGCGTTCTTCACGCTCCCGGCGGTGCCCAGCGGGGTCTCCTCGGTGGCGTAGGTGAGGCTCATCCCCACGTCCTCACCGTCACCGAAGTAGTTGCGCACCAGCGAGGCGAGGAACTGGACGGTCACCACGGTTTCGGCGAAGCCGTGCCGCTTGAGCAGCCGCAGCACGTGCTCCATGATCGGCTTGTTGACGACCGGCAGCAGCGGCTTGGGCTGGTTAGCGGTCATCGGGCGGAGCCGGGTGCCTTCCCCGCCTGCCATCACCACTGCCTTCACCGGTGGCCCGTCTCCCTCTCGCTCGGCGCGGTTCCCATCATTCCACCGTGACCCGGGCCAGCCTGGCCGTCTGCAGCAGGTACAGTCCCGCGGCCCACCAGTACAGGGCAGTTCCCCAGATCGCGAAGGCCCAACCGATGATCCGCGCGGCCAGTGCCAGCGGCCCGGTGTCCGAGCCGAGGAACAGCAGCGGGAACGCGTACAGCAGGCACAGCGTGGCGGTCTTGCCGACCAGGTTCACCTGGAGCGGCCCGTAGCCGTGCTGGCGCAGCACCAGCAGCGCGGCACCGAGCATCACCTCACGGGCGACCAGCAGCCCCACCAGCCACCACGGGATGATGGCGCGGACCGCGAGCGCGATCACGGTGGCCGCGATGTAGAGCCGGTCGGCGGCCGGGTCGAGCACCTGCCCGAGCCGGCTCTGCTGGTTCCACGCCCGCGCGATCTTGCCGTCCAGCCAGTCGGATATGCCCGCCAGGATGAGCAGGGCAACCGCCCAGCCGTCCAGTTGCGGGCCGAGCACCAGCCACAGGAACACCGGCACCCCGGCCAGCCGGGCCACGCTGATCGCGTTGGGCACGGTGAGGATGCGGCCCCCGCCGCCGGCCTGCGGGTCGGAGGGGACGCCGGTGCTGTCGCCTGCTGTGCCGGCCGAGCGGCCGGCCGTGCTGTCGGCTCGCGCCACGGCAGACGCCCCTTTGCCCCGTTAATCGCTGCTCGCTGCCGACCCTACCCGGCTACTGGTCGGGCTATCCGGCTGGGCAGTGCCCGGGCGCCGCCGTTTAGGCAGCTTCCCACAGGGTGGCGATTCCCTGGCCGACACCGATGCACATGCTGGCCGCGGCCCGGGTGCCGCCCCGGCGGCGCAACTCGTGCAGCAGCGTGGTGGTGATCCGCGCGCCGGAGCAGCCGAGCGGGTGGCCGATGGCGATCGCCCCGCCGTTCACGTTCAACCGGTCCTGGTCCAGCTTCAGCTCGTCGGCGACCGCGACCGCCTGGGCCGCGAACGCCTCGTTCAGCTCGATCAGGTCGAGGCTGCCGAGCGGCCAGCCGGTCCGGGCGAGCACCTTGCCCATCGCCGGGACCGGCCCGATGCCCATGTAGTCGGGGTGGACGCCGGCCGCGGCGGTGGTCACATACCGGGCCAGCGGGACCCCGGCCCCGGCGAGGGCCCGCTCGGAGGCGAGCAGCAGGCAGGCGGCGCCGTCGTTGAGCGGTGAGGAGTTGCCGCCGGTCACCGTGCCGTCCGGGCGGAACGCCGGCCGCCGGGCCGCCAGCTCAGCCATCGTCAGGTCGGCCCGGACACCCTCGTCCTGGCCGACCGTGCCGGACCCGGTCGCCACCGGCACGATCTCGCTGCCGAACCGGTCCTCCGCTTGCGCCCGGGCCGCCCGCTGGTGGCTGCGCAGCGCGAACTCGTCCTGCCGGGCCCGGCTGACCCGGTAGCGGCCGGCCACGTTCTCGGCCGTCTCGCCCAGGCTGATCGGCGGGTACAGCTCGGCCATCCGCGGGCTGACCAGCCGCCAGCCCAGCCGGGTGTCGGCCAGCCCGGCCTCCCGCGGAAACGGCTCGGATCCCCGGGGCAGCACGAACGGGGCCCTGGTCATCGACTCGGTGCCGCCGGCCAGGCAGATGTCGGCCTCCCCAGCCGCGATCATGCGGGCCGCGCCGGCGATCGCCTCCATCCCGGATCCGCACAGCCGGTTGACCGTCGCCCCCGGCACATCCACCGGCAGCCCGGCCAGCAGCACTCCCATCCGGGCCAGGTTCCGGTTGTCCTCCCCGGCCTGGTTGGCCGCACCCCAGAACACGTCGTCGATCCGGGCCGGGTCCAGCCAGGGGTTGCGGGCCAGCATGGCCGCGATGACCTCGGCGGTCAGATGGTCCGGCCGGACCCCCGCCAGCGAGCCCTTGATCTTCCCGACCGGGGTCCGGCACGCGTCGATCGCGAAAACCGCCGTCATGACCACCTCCGTGCCACTGGCTGACTGGGCACCCGGCTGGCTCCGAGATTAACCGGGGCCGGGCGGGGCCGCCATCGTCCGCGTGGTGAGGCCGCCCGGGCCGGCCAGGGCCACGGCGGCCTGGTAGCCCGGCGGGGCGGGCAGCCCGCGCACCGAGCAGCCGCGGACACGGTGGGCCGGCCCGGGTGCCCGGCCAGCCGGGCCCACCCGCACTCCAGCGAGCCCGTGCGCGATGCCCTCCCCGGTGCACTTGAGCACCGCCTCCGCCCGCACCCAGCAGCCGATGACGGCCTGGTGCCGGTCCGGCTCGGGCAGCGGTGCCAGCGCGGCGGCGTCCGCCGGGTGCAGCACCTCGCTCACCGGGCAGACGCAGGTGGCCGGGTCCCGCTCCAGATCGGCCCCGACCGGCCGCCCGGCCACCGCGATCAGCACCAGGTCACCGGAATGGGCGAGGGAGAAGCAGGGGGCCGCGCCGTGGCCAGGCAGCAGCACCGGCCGGCCCGGCCCCCGGCCGCAGCGGGGGCACCGCTGGCGGCCCAGCAGCAGGTCGCCCGGCGCGGCCGCCAGATACCCGGCGAGCACCCGCCGCAGCAGCACGTGGGCGACCTCGAACCGGTGCCGGTCCAGCGCGGACAGGAGGGTCCGTGCCCGCCGCCGCTCCCCGGCATCCATAACGGCTGCGTCCGCCGGCCGCACGATCTCCGCCCGGGCGTCGAACCACCACAGGTCCACCCCCGGCGGGGCGGGCACGGGTCCTGGCCGGGCGGGCTGAGCCGGCTCCAGCAAGGCGGGCGGGGCCGGTATCAGCCAGCCGGGCGGGGCCGGCGACGGGCAGGCGGGCTGGGGCGGCATCAGCGGGGCGGGCTGCGGCGGGCAGCAACGAACTCGGCCAGTGTGCCCAGCGTGGCCAGCGCGTCCAGGTTCAGGTCCTCCCCGGCCACATCCACCCCGAACCGCCGCTGGATTTCCCGCAGCAGCAGGGTGCCGGTGAGCGAGTCGAGCGCCACCGCCTCGCCGAACAACGGGGTGCCGGGCGGAATGGCCAGCAGTTCGTCGCGGCCGGTCAACGTGGCCAGGATTTCCCGCAGCTCGCTGGCGGTGGCATCGACGGCCGCGGTCATGCCGGCTCCGGGCCGGGACCGGGCAGCGGCGTCTGCGGATCCGGGTGCACCCAGCTGGCCAGGCCGGGCAGCGGACCGGCCAGTTCCCGTTCGAACAGGCCGGTAGCCGGGCCGGTGGCGTCGCTGGCTGGAGCCTGGCCGCTGGTCAGCCCCGGGGCCGGGGCACCGGTCAGTCCGGCCGGGGCCGGGCCACTGGCGGCGGCCGCAGCCGGGGTGGTGGCCCGGAATCCGGTTCCGGCCAGCGCGAGCCGCAGCGGCAGGTTCCGCTCGTCGATGGTGCACGGCACCCGCAGTGCCCGGGCACCGTGGCTGGCGGCCCGCCGGGCCAGCCAGGCGAGCAGGGCTTCGGCGACGCCGCGGCCCATGGCCCGGCAGGAGATCATCAGCAGCCGGACGGTCCAGGCTGCGGGGTCGCCGCGGGCGACCACGCAGGCACCGACCATGCCGTCGTCGCCGAAGCTGTCCCGCAGCCGGACCGTGAGCACGTCGGTGGCCGGGTCGGCGAGCAGGCCGGTGAACCAGTCCTGCGGCGCCTCCCCGGCCAGCCGCTGCCCGGCGGCGGAGTTGAACTGCCGGGTCCGCACCGCCAGCTCGGCCAGCCGCGGCAGGTCGGCCTGGCTGGCCCGGGCGATGCCGACGTCGGTGCCGACCGAGCGCAGGAACTCATCCCGGGTCCCGCCAAACGACCGCTTGGCCGCCTGCCGCTGCCGGCGCTCGGCGTAGGCCTGGCCGCGGCGGCGGGCCTCGGTGGTCACCACCGGCGGGCTGAACTCCGGCCAGCCAGCCGCTTCCGCGGCCTCGGCCGGGGTCAGCACCAGCACCTGCGGCAATGCGGAGGCGACCTCGGCCCGCTCGACCGGGTCGTCGTCCACGAAGGCCAGCGCATCCACCCCGATGCCGAGCGTGCCCGCGATGCTCGTCAGGGCGTCGGACTTGCGTCCCCAGCCGCATTCGGTGGCGGCGAACTGCCAGCCGGTGACGGTGGCCGTGTGCTCGGCGGCGGCGGGCGGGTTCTTGCTGGCCAGGGCGTGCAGGATGCCCCGGCCGCCGAGTTCGGCCAGCACCGCGGCCAGCACCGGATCGGCTGCGGGCGGCCGGTCCCCCGCCTCCAGATACACGCCGGTGAGCAGGGTGTTGTCGATGTCCCAGACCACGCACTTGACCGGGACCGGTCCGTTCATGCCCGCTCCGGGGGCGGGCGCCGTTCCATGGTGAGGTGGCTGGCGCCGAAGCCGTGCTTGCGGTACAGCGCCCGCATGCCCAGGTTGCCGGCCTGCACCTTGCCGGACAGGTGCTGGTACCCGGCCTGGTCGGCGGCCGCCAGCACGGCCTGCATGAGCAGGTCGGCGATCTCGCTGCGGCCCGGCACATCGGCGGTGGCGAGCGAGCGGAAGTTGCCGTACCGGGCGCCGGTGAGGGAGTTGGTGCGGCCGGACAGCCAGGCCCAGCCAACCGGGGCCGCGCCGGGCCCGGCCCCGCTGGCCACCGCCACCAGGGTCACCTCGCCCGGCTTGCCCAGCGCCGCCGCCACCCGCCGCCGGTGCAGCAGCCGGTCCTCGACGGCTTCGTCGCCGAACGACACCCGCGCGATCTCGACTTCGAACCCGGCGATCGTGTCCAGGTCGGCCTCGGTGGCGGCCCGGATCCGCCAGCCGGCCGTGGCTGGCCCGGCCGGGCCGGGGGGCTGGCCGGGCATGGCCGGGATGACGGCGTCTCCCCCGGTGGCAGCCGCCGCCCCGGCGGGGCGGGCGTGGGCCGGCCCGGCCTGGCCGGCCGCCCGCGGGCTGGCCAGCGGCATGGGCCGCAGCACAGTGCCGTGGCAGTCCGGGCACCCGGCCGCTTTCAGCTCCCCGATCGTCGCCCACCGGGCACCGGGCCCGACCTCGTGGACCGCGCCGCAGCCAGTGCAGCGGTAGGGCCGGGTGGCGGCGGACCGGGTGCTGGCCGTGTACAGCGGGCCGGAGTAGGGCCCGGTGATGACCGGCTGAGCCTGGCTGGTGCTGCGCAGATGGTAGAGGTGACTGGTGCCGGCCAGGATGCCCGCGCCCTGGTAGGAGTTGAACCCCGGCGACAGCGCACGCACCGTCAGGCCAAGTTCGGCGATCAGCCGCTGGATGGCGAGTGTCTCGGCCTGCCGGCGGCCCCCGAACGAGAAGAACACGTGCCGCCCGGCCCCGGCCGCCAGCGCCGACACCGCGCGGGACAGGAACAGTTCCGCCCCGGCGGTGGTGTACGGCGGATCGGTGCAGGCCACGTCGAAGCCGCTGGCCAGGCTGGCCGGCAGCGGCTGCCGCAGGTCGTGCTCGATCAGTTCCACCGGCGGCTGGTGGCCATCCGCCTGCCCGGCCAGGTAGCTGAGCAGGTCGGGGTCGCAGTCCAGCACCGCCAGCCGGGCCGGACGGGCGGCTACCCCGGGCTGGGCGGCGAAGGCCGTGATGGCCAGGCTGATCAGGTCGTCGTCGCCGAGCAGGATCACCCGCTGGCCGGCCAGGGCACCCGCGCTGTGCATCCGCAGCACCCGGCGCAGCTTGGTGTCTACGGTGCAGTGGGTCTGGTCGAGGTCAACTCTGGCGCCGGGTGCTTCCGCCGCCAGCCGGGTCAGCTCTGCCCGGAGCGGGCCGGCCTCGGCCGGGATGGCGACACCGGTGCCGCCGCAGGCCGGGCAGTCACCGCTCAGCCCGGCCTGCCCGGCCGGCCCAGCGCCAGCGGCAGCCAGCCCGGCCCGGCCGGCCTCGGTCAGCCGGACCGGCCTGGCCTGGTCCACCACGCCCCGCTTGCGCAGCTCATTGCAGACCGCGGCGGCAATGGGCACCGGCAGTTCGGCCAGCCTGCCCACCTCCCGGGTCGGCACCGGCTCGTGGTGCGCGATGATCCGCAGCACGTCCCTGACCCCGGCCGGCCCTTCGGCCAGCCCGACTGCCGAGGCGACCTCGGCGGCTATGACATCAACGTCCATCTGGCGTTCTCTGGCTCCCGGCCACCGTGGGCGGTGCGATATCCTCCCACATCATGCCAGCTAAGAGCCTGCTCAGCGGCCAGCGGCCGATGGCGGGCAAGCTGCTCTGCACGGTCGATGCCGCGCTCACCCCCGCCTCCCCGGTCACCGACATCGCCGAACTGACCGCGCTGGCCACCGCCGCTGTCACCACCGGTCACGGAAATGTGCTCAGTACCAGCCAGGCCGTGTTCCCGAACGGCGCGGTGACCCTGGTTCTCATCCTGGCCGAGTCCCACCTGGCCATCCACACCTGGCCGGAGGAGAACCTGATCGCGATCGACCTGTTCAGCTGCGGGTCGATCGACGCCGGGCGGGTAGCCGCCGAACTGACCCGGCTGCTGCGGCTGGACGCGGCCCAGGTCCGGTGGCTGGCGCGCGGCGAGGTGGCTGTCACACCCCAGCGCTAGATTCGCGGTCATGAGCGATGCGCACCAGATCGTGGCCGCCTACTGGGCGGCGGCCGAGGCCAGGGACTGGGACGCCGTCAGCGGGCTGGTCAGCGAGCAGGTCGTCTACCAGAACCCGCAGAGCCGTGAGCAGGTCACCGGCCGGGCGGCCTACCGCCGCTTCAACGCCGAGGGTTTCCCCGGCGACTGGCACCTCACGGTGCAGCGGATCGTCGGCGAGGGCCGCCACGCGGCCAGCTGGATCCTGTTCCGCGATGCCAGCGGCAGCCAGTCCGGGCTGTGTTTCTTCGAGCTGGACGGCGACGGGCTGATCGGGCGGATCACCGACTTCTGGCCCGAGCCCTACCAGCCACCCGCCAGCCGGGCACACCTCACCGTCCGGTACTGACCGGAGGGACCGGCCGGGAGATGCCCGGATGCGCCAGCCTGGGCGGCTCGGGTCAGGCCGGGACCGACAGTGACAGCCCGAACTGGCCGCCAGCGTCGGTCCACCAGTTCCGCAGCGTGAAGCCGGCCGCCGCCAGTTCACCGGCGACGCCGTCGCGCTGGAACTTGGCCGACACCTCGGTCCGCATCTCCTCCCCCTCGGCGAAGCCGACGGTGAGCCCAATCGCGGGCAGGGTGACCGTCTGCCGCTCGGCCGAGCGCAGCCGCATCTCTATCCATTCCTGCCCGGCGTCCCAGATCGCGACGTGATCGAACGCGTCGGCCTCGAAGTTCGCGCCAAGCTGGGTGTTCAGCACGGCCAGCATGTTCTTGTTGAAGGCCGCGGTGACCCCGGCCGGGTCGTCGTAGGCCAGCCGCAGCACGTCAGGGTCCTTGACCAGGTCGGTGCCCAGCAGCAGGGCATCGCCGGCCCGCAGCCGTGCCCGCATCGAGGCCAGGAAGCCGGCCCGCTGGGCCGGCAGCAGGTTGCCGATGGTGCTGCCCAGGAACGCGATCAGCCGCGGGCCGGGGTCATCCGGCAGTCCCAGATGCTCCTCGAAGTCGGAGACCACCGCCGTCACGGACAGGCCCGGGTAGCTGGCCAGCACCCGGTCGGCCGCCGCGATCAGCGCATCTTCGCTGACATCGACCGGGACGAAGCCGCGCAGGGTGCCGCCGTCACGCAGCACGTCCAGCAGCAGCCTGGTCTTGTCGGCCGCGCCGGCGCCCAGCTCGACCAGGGTGGCGGCACCGGTGGCGGCGGCGATGTCCGGGGCCACGGCGGTCAGGATGGACCGCTCGGCCCGCGTCGGGTAGTACTCCTCCAGCTGGGTGATCTTCTCGAACAGCTCACTGCCGTACTCGTCGTACAGCCACTTGGGGGGCAGCGTCTTCGGTGAGGCGGTGAGGCCCGCCCGGGCATCCGCCCGCAGGGCGCGGGCCAGGTAGCGGGCCGGGAGGCAGCGTTCGACGCGCAGTGCCGTCATCGCGGGGAGATCCTTTCCCTGGGTGTGGCCGCCGCCACGGGTGGCAGCGGCCGTACCTCGACGGCGCCGGGCGCCGCCGTGAGCACACTGTTGCCGGGTACATCGGCCCAGCCGGGCCCGTCGTCGCCGGGCTCGGACGCCACCACTACCGCTGGCCCGGACACCCGGTAGCACAGGGTGTCGCCGGCCGCCGTCGCGGTGATCGCCTCACCGTCGGTGAGCAGGAAGTTGAACCGCCCGGTGACGCCATGGGCGCGCAGGTCAGCGATGACCCCGGCGAGCGCGGTGGCGGCCGGCTCGCCCGCCCGCAGCCGGGCCGCGACCAGTGCCCAGGCCAGCGCCGAGTCGCAGCGCGCCTCCAGCGCCAGCAGATCCGCGGGCGGCAGGCCGGCCGCCAGCGCGGCGGTGGCCTGCGGCCAGCCGTCCAGGCGGCCGTTGTGGCTGAACAGCCAGCGGCCCGTGGTGTAGGGGGCAGCGGCGGCCGCGCCGCCTTCGGTGCCGTCGGTGGCCGAGCGGACGGCGGCCAGCAGCGCCCGGGTGCGGGTGACCCGGGCCAGGTCAGCCAGGCAGGGATCGGCCCAGATCGGCCCGGCCTGCCGGTACCGGGCGGGCACCGGGTCGCCGTCGGCATACCAGCCGATGCCGAAACCGTCCACGTTCATGGTCCCGTTCCGCTGGCGCCGGGGCGCCCAGGCCTGCCGGGCCAGGCCAGCGGGGGGCGCGAAGACCAGCCCGGCGATGGTCGCCGGCGGCCCGAGATAGGCGAGATGGCGGCACATGGGCAGCTCAGGACGGCCGGCCGACGGCCATCGGGGTGGCATCCCGGGCCGTGCGGAAACCGGCGAAGATCTGCCGCCGGATCGGGTAGTCCCAGTTGCGGAAGGTGCCCCGGCAGGCGGTCTGGTCGACCGCGAACGAGCCGCCGCGCAGCACCTTGTATTCATCGCCGAAGAAGACCTCCGAGTACTCCCGGTACGGCCAGGCCCGGAACCCGGGGTAGGGCGCGAGGTCGCTGTCTGTCCATTCCCAGACGTCGCCGATCAGCTGGCGCGCCCCGGACGGCGCGGCGCCCGCCGGGTAGCTCCCCGCCGGGGCGGGCCGCAGATGGCGCTGACCCAGGTTGGCCTGGCTGGGATCTGGCTCACTGTCACCCCAGGGGTAGCGGCGGGAGCGGCCGGTGGCCGGGTCGAACCTGGCCGCCTTCTCCCACTCCGCCTCGGTGGGCAGCCGGCGGCCCGCCCAGGCCGTGTAGGCCTGCGCCTCGTACCAGCACACATGCACCACCGGCTCGTTCGGCACTACCGGCTCGGTGACACCGAACACCGACCGCACCCAGCCCCCGCCTTCCCGCTGCCAGTACAGCGGCGCGTCCAGGCCGGCCCGCTGCCGGTGCTGCCAGCCCGCCGGGCTCCACCACCGCTGGTCGCGGTAGCCGCCATCGGAGATGAACTGCTGGTAGGCGGCGTTCGTCACCGGGGTGGTGTCGAGGTAGAAGGCGGGCAGGTGCACCGTGTGCGCCGGGCGCTCGTTGTCCAGCGCCCATGGCTCGGTGGAGGTGCCCATGGTGAAGGGGCCGGCCGGGACCAGCACCTCGGCCGGGAGCCGGAAGGCGTCGGGCGGGGCGGGGCGGCGGCGGGGCGGTCAGCGCCGGGGCGCCGCGCCGGAGCTGATGGGTGATCAGCATCGTCTCGTCGTGCTGCTGCTCGTGCTGGGCGATCATCCCGAACGCGAACCCCTGGCTGACCAGCGGCTTCCCGGCGAACGTGGCGGAGTCCAGCAGATCGAGAACCCGTCCCCGGACCTCGCCCGCGTAGCGGCGCGCTTCCTGCGGCGGCAGCAGTGGTAGCGCCGGGCGCTCGGCCCGGGGGTGCTCGAACGCGTCGTAGAGCGGGTCGATCTCCGGGTGCATCGGTTCCCGGCCGCCCACCTCCCGCAGCAGCCAGAGTTCTTCCTGGTTGGCGACGTGTGCCAGATCCCACACCAGCGGCGACATCAGCGGCGAGTGCTGGCGGATCAGATCCGCGTCGGTCACGCACCCGGTGAGCAGGTCGGTCCGCTGCCGTGCCGTGGTCAGGCGCTCGGCGATCAGCTCCCGCAGCTGCTCGGCGGGCAGGCCGGTGGCCAGGTCAGGGCGCTGCGTCATAGCCATTCCTTCTGGTGGGGCGGGAGCGGCCCGGTCAGCGGGGGGTTCCCGCCGGCGGCCCGGGCCGCTTCGAGCTGGTCATCGGCCGGGCACCGGCCGTGGTCCACGTAGCGGGCGGCGAACGCCGTGACCGCCTGCCGGACGCCGGTGGGCGCCCCGGTGCGGGCCAGCGCTGCCTTGGCGGCCTCGAAACACTGGCGGCTGGCCGCCGCGATCCGCGGATCGGCCGGGCCGTGCCGGGCTGCCCGCCACCACGGGCCGCCCCGCTGCCAGCCGGTGCCGCCGGATACATGGGGGCCAGCGCCGAACCAGACCCGTTCGCCGGCGGTCATCGCCTGCTGGGCGGCCACCGGGTCGTCGAGCAGGGCTGTGGTGACGGCCAGCGGCACGATCCAGCCGTCACCCGGCTGGGCGTCGATGCTGCGGAACTCCAGGTGCCCGCGCGGCCGGACCGGCGGGAACAGGGTGGACAGGTGGTAGCTGAGGTCCGCGCTGGTCGGCGGGCGGTCGCCAGCCCCGCGCAGCCAGTCACGGAAGGTCAGCCCGGCCGGTGCGGTCCAGTCCGGGGCGGTGCCCCGCTGCACGCACATGACCTGGGCGGCGAGCGCATAGTCGACCCAGGCGGAGCGGGGGTCGGCCGCGGGCGGCCAGGCCTGGGCCGGCTGCCTGCCTGGGGCCGGCTCGGCATGGGCGGGCGCCCGGGTGCGGGTGGGATCAAGCTGGGCCCAGATGGCCTGGCGGGATGACTTCCAGCCGGTCGGCCGGCCGCGGTGCAGCGGCGAGTTGGCGAAGGCAGCTACCAGGATGGGGCCGATCGCGTGCAGCAGCCGCCACCGCCAGCGGAACCCGGCCCAGCCAGGCCCTTCGTCGCCGGCGTCCAGGCAGACCTGGACCGATGCCGTGCTGCACATCATCAGCCGGCCCACGGGCCGGCCCGGTCGAAGAACGCTTCCATCGCCGCGTAGCGGGGCAGGTCCAGCACCCGCCGCGGCGGGCGGAGCGGATCGAGCCCGTGCCCGGCCAGGCACAGGCCCGCCTGCTGGACGGCCTGCCGGAGTGCGGCCAGATCAAGGCTGGTGACATCGACACAGTGGCCCAGACCTGCCGCTGGCGCGGAACTGAGTTCGACCTGCCCGCCCGGCTCGGTGGTGAGCGTGCCCTGGCCGGGCAGCCCCGGCGGGGCAGCCAGCGGAGACAGGCCGGCGGTCACCCGGCGCCGGTCTACCGGCAGGGCCGGATCACGGCCGTCGCGGACCAGCCACTCCAGTTCCACCCCGACCCGCCCGGGCGGGCCGGTCTTGAAGCAGAATCCCATGGACCTGCGCCTCGGCCGCGCTCTCGGTGAGCGGTTCCCCGGCATCGCCCCCGGGCTGGCCGTCACAGATGCTGGCACGCCCGGGCGGCTCGGGCGCCTGGGTGGCTGGCCCGGCGCTGCCGGGCCAGCGGATAAGCGCTTCGTCACTCTCCGTCGCTGCGGGAGTGCCTGAGTCCGTGGCAGAGTGCGCCGCAGTGCTGCGGCTAGCTCCCATCAGACGTCCCCGTCCGTGTCGGTTGACATCACCGGCTCAACACCGGCAACCGGCCCGCCCCGGCTGACATTCCCTCCCTTATACCCTGGGCCTCCGACAGCATGCGGTGGGAGGGCAGATGGCCGGACAGGGCCGGGATGTTGACATCGTGGTCATCGGGATGGGGCCGGGCGGTGAGTACGCGGCCAGCCGGCTGGCCGAATCGGGCCTGGCAGTGGCGGGTGTGGAGGACCGGCTGGTCGGCGGCGAATGCCCGTACTGGGGCTGCGTCCCCTCCAAGATGATGATCCGGGCAGGCAACCTGCTGACCGAAGGCCGCCGGATCGAGGGCATGGCCGGGACCGCCCGGATCGGGCCGGACTGGGCCCCGGTGGCCCACCGGATCCGCAGTGAAGCCACCGATGACTGGCACGACACGGTGGCCGCCGACCGGTTCACCGGCAAGGGCGGCATCCTGGTCCGCGGCCGCGGCCGGATCACCGCGCCCGGCGAGGTGACCGTCGCCCTGTCCGCCGGCGGCGAGCAGGTGCTGCGGGCCCACCGCGGCGTCGTCATCGCAGCCGGGACGGCACCGGCGGTACCGCCGATCCCGGGCCTGGCCGGGACGCCCTTCTGGACCAACCGGGAAGCGATCGAGACCGAGCACGTGCCCGGGTCCCTGGTGGTGCTGGGCGGCGGGGCGATCGGGGTGGAACTGGGCCAGGTCTTCGCCCGGTTCGGCAGCGAGGTGACCGTGGCCGAGGGCACCGACCGGCTGCTGCCGCTGGAGGAGCCGGAGGCAGGCAACCTGCTGGCCACGGTCTTCGCCCGGGAGGGCATCGCGGTTCACACCGGCCAGCAGGTCACCGGCGTCAGTCACGATCGCGGCCGGTTCGCGGTCACCCTGGCCGATGGCGCGGAACTGGCCGGCGAGGCGCTGCTGGTCGCCACCGGCCGCCGGGCCGACCTGGCCGCGCTCGGGGTCGACGCGGCCGGCATCGACCCCTCCCTGCACGCGATCGGGGTGGACGAGCGGTTGCGGGCCGCCCCTGGGGTGTGGGCGCTGGGTGACATCACCGGCAAGGGGGCGTTCACCCACATGTCGATGTACCAGGCGCGGCTGGTGGTGGCCGACATCCTGGGTGAGCCGGCCAGCCCAGCGCAGTACCACGCCGTGCCCCGGGTCACCTTCACCGACCCGGAAATCGGCGCGGCCGGGCTGACCGAGGCGCAGGCGCGGGCGGCGGGCCTGGCGGTCCGGACCGGCAGCAGCCAGATCCCGGCCGCCGCCCGCGGCTGGATCCACAAGGCCGGCAACGACGGCTTCATCAAGCTGGTCGAGGACACCGGCACCGGGACCCTGGCCGGGACGACCTCGGCCGGCCCGATGGGCGGAGAGGTGCTCAGCATGCTGACTCTGGCCGTCCACGCCCGGACCCCGGTCGCGGTCCTGCGCGACATGATCTACGCCTACCCGACGTTCCACCGGGCCATCGAGGACGCGCTGACCGCGCTGGGCTAATCCGGCAGCCGCTTCTTGTCATGAAGCCAGGCGCGGTGATCCGCGACTGGCTGGCGGTAACGTTCCCGGAACGATCGGGACATACCGTCTGCTTCCATGGGGGAGGCACGGCTGGCGGGCGAGCCGGCACAGGCGGTGGCCGGCCGCCGATTCCGTTTCGCGGCGCCTGTCATGGCGGTCATCCTGGGGGCGCTGGCGGTCACGCTGGCGGCAGCGACGATCGCGCTGGTCAGCCTGGACGGTCAGCTGACGACCACGAGCACCGTGGAGTCGGTCACCATCGTGTCGGCCTTCACCGGGGTGGGTGTCGTTGTCGCGCGGCGCCAGCCGCGCAACCCCGTGGGCTGGGTCCTGCTCATTTTCACCCTGCTGTTCGTGCTCGGCGCCTGCGCCAGTTACTACGCGGTGCTGGATTATCACCTTGGTCACCGCGGGCTGCCGTTGGCAGCGATAGCTGTGCTGGTCGGGACGGTGTGGGCACCGTCATTCGCGTTGTTCCCCGTGGTCATCTTGCTGTTCCCCGATGGCCGGCTGGGGCGGCGCTGGCGGCCGGTGCTGTGGGCCTATGCCGTGCTGGTCGCCTATGTGCTGAGTGTTGTGGTCGCCCCGGCGATCGCTGCGGTTGCCGGTCATGACATTCGCCTCAATGCTTCTGGCAACCTCACGAACACCAGCCAGTTGGCCGGCCAGCTGGGCAATCCGCCTGGCTGGCTTATCGTTCCCGTCCTGGCCGCGATCGTGGGGATCGGGCTGTCGTTCGTGGCCCGCCAGGTGCTCAGCTGGCGGCGTGCCTCGGGAGAGCGCCGCCAGCAGCTGAAGTGGCTTGCGTGCGGCGCCGCGGTGGCTGTGGGCTCGCTGGTCCTGGCCGCCGTGCTCGGGACGAGCGTGCTGCTGGTCGGGATCGCCGCCCTGCCCGCCAGCATCGGGGTGGGGATCTTGAAGTACCGCCTGTATGAGATCGACCGGATCATCAGCCGCACCCTGGCGTATGCGATTGTGACCGGCCTGCTGATCGGGGTGTACACGGGGCTGGTGCTCTTGGCCACACGGGCACTACCGGTCTCGCTGTCCACCCCGGTGGCAGTAGCGTGTGCCACGCTGGTGGCCGCTGCCTTGTTCAACCCGCTGCGCCGCCGGGTCCAGCGCGCGGTGGACCGGAGGTTCAACCGGTCCCGGTATGACGCCGATCAGATGGTGGCCGCGTTCGCGGCTCGCCTGAAGGGCGCGGCCGACCTGGACGCGGTCGGGGATGACCTGGCCAATGTCGTGCGGAAGGCCCTGGAGCCCGAACACATGTCCGTGTGGATCAGCCAGGGCGGCTGAGGCCGGCATCAGCGGCGCACCGTCACCTGATCCGGCCCGTCGGCCATGCCCGTCGCCGTGGCTAAGCCGGGCGTGGTGGGAGCGGCGGGCGCTTGCGGGAAGGCCGGTCCGTGGTGTCCGGTGGCTGTACCGCTGGCCGCTCCTGCAGCGCTGCCAGCGCCAGCCGGACCGCGGTGGCCAGTTGCGGGTCATGCCCGGCGGCCCAGTCACCGGGCGAGATGATGACCTCGACGTCGGGGTCAACGCCGTGGTTCTCGACTCCCCACCCGAACGTGCTGAGCCAGACCGCGTACTTGGGGAAGGTCACCGACGTCCCGTCCACCAGCCGGTACGGGCCGTCAATGCCGAGGACCCCGCCCCAGGTGCGGGCGCCCACCACCGGCCCCAGTCCGAGAATGCGCAGGGCCGCGGTGATCATGTCCCCATCTGACCCGGCGAACTCGTCGGTGAGTGCCACCACCGGCCCGCGTGGCGCATCCTGCGGGTAGCTGCCTGGCCGCAGCCCGCGGGCCACTTCCCAGCCCATGATCCGGCGGGCCAGTTTCTCCACCACCAGTTCGGACACGTGACCGCCCCGGTTGTGGCGGACGTCCAGGATGACCGCGTCCTTGGCCAGTTCCGCCCGCAGGTCACGGTGGAAGTGTGCCCAGCCCTCCCCCATCATGTCCGGCACGTGTAGATACCCGGCCTGGCCGGCGGCCAGCTCGCGCACCTGCCGCCGGTTGGCCGCGACCCAGTCCTGGTAGCGCAGACGGCGGTCGCTGGCCAGCGGGATCACCGCTACCCGCCGCTGCTGGCCCGCTTCCGACACGGTGAGCTCGACCGGTTTGCGGGCGGCGCCCACCAGCAGCGGGCCGGGCCCGGCGGCCGGATCCACTGGCTGCCCGTCCACGGCCAGCAGGGTGGCCCCCGGCGCCACCGCGGCACCCGGCGCGGTCAGCGGGGACCGGGCGCGCGGGTCGGAGGACTCACCCGGCAGGATCCGGGCCACCTGCCAGCTGCCATCGGCGGCTTGCGCCAGGTCGGCACCGAGGTGGCCGACCGGCGGCGGGTCCGGGTGGCCGCCCGGGGCGCTGTCCCAGACGTATGCGTGCGAGCAGCCCAGCTCGCCGAATACCTCCCAGAGCAGGTCGGCGAAGTCGTCGGCGGTGCGGATCGCCGCCAGCAGCGGCCGGTAGGTGTCCAGGACACCGTCCCAGTCCACCTCGGCCATGTCGGCGACCCAGAAGTCGTGCCGCATCACCCGGCCCGCCTCGGCGAACGCGTGCGCCCGCTGGGCCTGCGGGTCGGCCAGGAACCTGGCCCGGGACAGGTCCACCGTCACCGGCTTGGGGCCGTCGTCGCCGTCCATGCCGCCCGCCGGCATCACCCGCAGTTCCTGATGGTCGCGGATGACCAGCCGGCTGCCGTCGCCGCTCACTTCGAACCAGTCCAGTGCCGCCACCAGTTCACTGCTGGTGCGCTTGGCCAGGTCGAACCGCTCCAGCGCGGGCCGGGGCGGGGAATCGTCGGGGTCGGCGGACCCCTCCCCCAGCACCCCGGTCACCTCGCTGCGCAGCCAGACCAGCCCGCCGCTCACCGCCTTCAGCGACGAGTACAGCGACTCGGCCACCGGGATCGCGACCACCCGGCCGGGCAGCCCGTCGATGTCCACGGTGATCGCCGGGACGTCCCGGCCCGGCCCGGTGGCCGACGGGCCGGACTGCCCCGGGCCGGCGCGGCTTCACCGGCCTCAGTTCCGCTGGCGCCGCCCTCACCAGCGCCGCCCTCGCTGGTCCCGCCGCCGGTGGCAGGGGGCCGGCCCCCGGGTTGCGGGGCGAATGGCGAGGGCGTGGCCGCGGCCAGCGTCACCAGGTACGGGCGCCAGCCGCGGGGAAAGGCCAGGTCGAAGAAGTGGGCGTCGTAGACCGGGTCGAAACTGCGCCGGGACAGGAACGCCAGGTACTTGCCGTCCCGGCTGAAAACGGGCTCGGTGTCGCCGAACCGGCCGTCGGTGACATCGACCACCGTCCCGTCGGCCAGCCTGGCCAGCCGGATCTGGCTCAGCGGCCGGCGGTCCGGCTGCGACCAGGCCAGCCAGGCCGAGTCCGGCGCGAACGCCAGCCCGCTGACCGGCCCGTCCGGTGAGGTGGCCAGCGTGGTCGCGCGGCCGGTCGCCATGTCCACCAAGAGCAGCCGCCCGTCCCGGGCGGCGACCGCCACCGTCGACCCGTCCGGGGCCGCGGCCAGTTCTTCCACCAGCCCCAGCTCCCCGGCGGCCAGCCGCCGCGGCGGCCGGGGGCCGGTCCCGTCCGCGGCCGCGATCTCCAGCGCCTGCTCGCCGCCGGCGTCGGTCACCCAGACCACGTCGCCGGTCGCGCCCAGCACCTGCGGCAGCCGGGCCCGGGCGTCGGCGGCCACGCTCAGCGCCCGGGCGGGCCCGTCCTCGTGGGTCAGCCAGTGCACGGTCCCGGCCACTGCGACCGCGCTCGCCTGCCCCGATTCGTCACAGCAGAGCGCTTCCAGCTGGTCGTGCGCCGAGATCAGCCGGGGCGCGGGGGCCGGGGCCGCGGCGCCAAGCGTCACCGGTACCGGCCTGGCGTCGCCGTCCAGGCTGTCGAGCAGCCAGATCTCGCCCGCGCACTGGTAGACGACCCGCTGGCCGTCCGTGCTCGGCTGCCGCGCGTAGAAGCCGTCGTGGTCGGTGTGGCGGCGCAGTCCGGTGCCATCGAGCTGGCACGAGTACAGGTTGCCGGTTCCCTCATGGTCGGACAGGAAGACCAGCCTGTCCCCGACCAGCATCGGGCTGGCGAGCTGGCCGCCCAGGCCGGCCAGGACCCGGCGGAACTGCTCCTGCCCGGCCGGGCGGACCCACACCCGGCCTGCCGTCCCGCCCCGGTACCGCTTCCAGTGCGCCGGGTCGCGCCCGCCGGTCCCGGTCAGCAGGGCGGTCCCGGCCGGTTCCATCGCCAGCTCAGCCACCGGGCCGAAGTCCAGCGGGCGTGGCCCCCCGCCGTCCGGGGGCAGCGCGTAAGCGAAGGCGAACCGGTCGAACGGCTGCCAGGCGGCGGTGAGCGCCAGCACCTCCCCGGCCGGGGACCAGCCAGCCGGCCGGGTGCTCGGGTCTCCCCAGTAGGTGAGCCGCCGGGCCTGGCCGTCCGCGAGGTCGCAGATCCGGATCTCGGCCGCGCCGTCGCGGGTACTGGCCCAGGCCAGCAGCGAGCCGTCCCGGGACAGCCGTGGGTGGCTAGCCGGTGCCCGGTCGGATGACACCCGCCAGGCCCGTCCACCGCTGACCGGGGCCAGCCAGATGTCGTCGTCGGCCACGAACGTCAGCACGTCGCCATGAAGATGGGGAAACCGCAGGTAGCCGCCTGTTGTCACGGGCCACATCCTAGGCCCGTGCGGCTCCGGCGGCCGGTCAATTTCCGGGCCGCCCGCCGGGCCTGGCCCCGCATGTCACGCCACGGCGGGCCGCCCGCCGGCGGCTATGATCGGGACCGTCCGCAGGTGGCCGCGGGGTGCACCCGGTGACGGAGAGGAAGCACATGGCCAAGGTGCGCGACGAGCTCCGGGAGGAGAATACCGCGGGACTGGTGGCCTCCCCGGCCGGTGCCCCGGCTCCCGCCGGGACTGTCCCGCCCGGGTCGCTGGCCCTGGTGAACAGCGGCCTGTTCGCCGATGCCTCCAACTTCGAGCTGCGGTTCGTGCCTGACTACCAGCGGATCACCACCATCGTGCAGGCATTGCGCACGCTGGGCCTGAAGGTCGTGCTGACCAGCGGCTCGTTTGACATCATCCACGAGGGTCACTCGATGTATCTGGAGGCCGCCCGCCGGTTCGGTGACTTCCTCATCGTGGGACTCGACAGCGACGAGAAGATCCGGGCCCGGAAGGGCCCGCACCGGCCCGCGGTGCCCGAGATGGAGCGGCTGCGGATGGTGACCCACCAGCGTGGGGTGGGCCTGGTCACGCTCAAGCATCTGCACCACGAGCGCTGGCAGCTGATCAAGGCGGTCCGCCCGGACGTGCTGGTCGCCACCGAGGAGACCTACTCGCCCGCGGACATCGCCGAGCTTACCGAGCGCTACTGCGGCCGGGTGGAGGTGCTGGGGCGGATGGCGACCGTCAGCACGTCGGCCCGGCTGCGCCGGATCCAGCTGGGCATGCCCGAGCCGGGCGACCAGCCGGGAACGGGGCAGGCGCCCGGGTGAAACAGGTCGTCCTCTACCTGCCGGTCCTGCACGCCGGGTACGAGGGCTTCCTCACCAGGCATGCCGATGCCGATGAGGTGCTGCTGCTCGGCGCGGGGTTCCGGGCTGCCTATCCCAGCCTGGCCAAGGACATCCGGGCACTGCCCGCCGAGCGGGCGGCGGCCTACCTGCGGCTGCTGCTGCCGGGCACCGCGGTCCGGGTGGTCGAGCCGGCCAGCCTGCCCGCGGCGGTGACCGGCGACACCGTCGTCATGCCCGACGAGGAGATCACCCGCGAGCTGGCCGGCCAGTTCGGGCCGGGCTGGCACGGGAAGGTCGTCTTCGACCGCACCTTCCTGCGCTGGGACCGGGCATGGGCCGCCGCCCGCACCCCGGTCGCGTTCGATGGCGAGATCACCGCCGCGGAACTCCCCCGCCGGCTGCTCGCCACCGCTACCTCGGTAGCCGCCCGCAGCTCGGACTGGTGGCGGCAGGTGGGCGCGCTGGCCGCCCGGGACGGCGAGGTGCTCGGCTGTGCCTGGAACCAGCACCGCCCCACCGAGTACGCGCCCTACCTCGACGGTGACCCGCGGGACAGCTTCGGGCGCGGTGTCCGGGCCGATCTGTCCACCGCGATCCATGCCGAGGCCGCGCTGATCGCGCGGGCCGCCCGGGACGGCCTGGCCCTGGCCGGAGCCGACCTGTACGCGACCACGTTCCCCTGCCCGGCCTGCGCCCGGCAGGTCGCCGAGGCCGGGTTCCGGCGCTGCTACTTCGCCGGGCAGTACTCGGTGCTGGCCGGCGAGCAGGTGCTGCGGGCCGCCGGCATCACGCTGATCTGGGTGGATACCCGGCCGGTCAGCCCGGCCCAGGGGGGTGCGCCGGATCGGCCGGCTGGGCGCTGAACCGCATCCGGACCGGGCCCGCCCGGGCCGGGTCCGGATCCCCGACCAGCAGGTGGGCGTGTACGTGCTCGATGCTGGCGCCGGTGTACCGGCAGTCGCCGTTGCGCACGCCAAGGCCGTAGTAGGTCAGCTGGTGTTCCCGCACCAGGGCCGCCAGGGCCGGCCAGAAGTCCTGCTGGGCGTCGGCGGGCAGCCCGGTCAGGTCGGTCGCGTGCTGGCGGGGAACCAGCAGCAGGTGCATCCCGGTGCCCGGGTAGGGGAAGTCGTTCTGCAGCGCCGTCCAGTGCCGGGTGCGGAGCAGGATCCGTTCCGGCGGATGGCGGGCAAGCCCGTCCGGGCAGAACAGGCAGATCCCGGCGGCGTCCAGACGGCGCATCTCCGCGATCTGCGCCGGCCGTGCGGGCGTTCTCGAAGCAGTAGAAGCTCACGGCCGGGCCCGCCGGTAGTCATCGAAGGAGTAGCCGGTGCCGGTGCCCGGGTCGGTCCCGTCCTGCCGGGACACCAGCTCGAACCCGGCCAGCCAGCCGTCCGGCATCCGCCGGTCCCCCGCGACCTGCGCGTGCACCCGGGTCAGGTAGATCCGGTCGGCCGCTGGCAGCGTCTGCCGGTACACCGATTCGCCGCCCGCCACGAACAGCTCGTCGCCGCCCGCCCGCGCGGTGATGCTGGCCGCCAGCGCCAGCGCCGACTCCACCGAGCCGGCCACGGCCACCCGCTCGTCCGCCGGATCGGGCAGCGTGCTGCTGACCACGATCGAGGTGCGCCCCTCCAGCGGATGGCCCAGCCGGGCGAGGATCGACTCGTAGGTCGAGCCGGCCCATCACCACCACCTGGCCGGTCGTCAGCGAACGGAAGCGGCGCAGGTCGGCTGGCAGGTACCAGGGCAGCGTGCCGTCCCGGCCGATGACCTCGTTCTCGGCCGCGGCGACCAGCAGCGAGATGGTCATGGTGAGACCGGGATGGCCGGGATGGACGGGATGCGGCTCGTAATCGGCCAGCTCGAAGTGCTCGCCACGGAAATCGTGGATATCGGCCACCTGCCGGCCAGCCTCGGTCAGCGTGACGGTCGGCAGCCGGCGCGCCTCCCGGCCGAGCATGGTCTGGACCGCGTCCAGCTGGTTGGCGTAGATATGCGCGTCCGAGATCGTGTGGTAGTACGCGGCCGCCGGGATCTGGGTCAGCTGTTCCAGCATCAGCAGCAGCGCCGCGTACTGGATCATGTTGGCCGGCACCCCCACCGGCACATCCCCGGACCGCTGGAACATGTGCAGGTGCAGGCCCCCGCCGATGACCCGGACATGCACCCAGCCATGGCAGGGCGCGATGGTGGTCCGTGGCGTCTTGCCGGCGCCGCGCACCTGGTACTGCGGGATCCAGGGGGACACGAAGTGGGTCCGGTCGGCGGGCAGTTCCCGGATCTGCTCGACCAGGTGGGCGAACTGGTCGAAGCTGCCGCCGTCCGCGGTCGGGAAGTACCGGAAGGCGCCGCCGTAGGAGCCGGGCCCGAGGCTGCCCGGCGGCAGGCCGCGGGCGGAGGTCTTCTGCGGGGTCGCCCAGTCCCCCCACCAGTCGCAGCCGAACGCGGCCAGCTCGTCCAGGGTGGTCGCCCCGTTGATGAAGGCACACAGCTCGCCGATCGGCTTGCGCCAGAACGACTTCAGGCTCCGTTCGGTGATCATGGGGAAGCCGTTCGCCAGCTCGAACCGCATCGCCTGCTGCATCAGGGTGAGCGCGGGCGGGCCCTGCCGGGTCGGCACGGACGTGCCCTCATCCGCGATCCGCGCCAGCAGCTGCCGGTACTGCGGATCCGGCTCCCGCGCCGCGGGCGGCAGATAGCGCACGTGGGTCCCTCCTCGGCTGGCAATCCTCCCTGGCACGGCACCCTACCGGCGGCGGCCGACATCAGGTGGTGAGCTGGCGCTCCGCCCGTTCCCGGCACAGGCGCAGCACGTTGGCCACGACCTGATGCCCGGCGCCGCCCGCCGCGGTCAGGATCGATTCGGGGTGGAACTGCACCGCCCACCGGCCCGCCGGGGCGTTCTCGATAGCCATGACCACCCCGTCCGGTGTCCGCGCGGTCACCTCGAAACCACCCCTGACCTGCTCCGGTGCCGCGTAGATGGAGTGGTATCTGGCCGCGGTGAACTCGGCGGGCAGGCCGTCAAGCAGCCCGCAGCCGTCGTCCGGCCGGAGCCGGATCACCTGGCCCGGCTTGCCGTGGGCGGGCTCGGCCAGCAGCCCGAGCTCACCGCCGGCGTGCTCGACCATTGCCTGCAGGCCCAGGCACACGCCGAAGGCGGGCAGCCCGCGCCGGTCCAGTTCGCTGAGCAGCGCGCCGCAGCCGAAATCGGATGGCCGCCCGGGGCCCGGCGAGAGCACCACCAACGCCGGCCCGTACTCCTCCAGCGCCGACACCGGCAGCCCGGCCCGCAGGGTCAGCACCTGCGCGCCCTGCTCACGGAAGTAGCCGGCCAGCGTGTGCACGAACGAGTCCTGGTGGTCGACCAGCAGCACCCGCAGGCCCGCGCCCGGCAG
Organism: uncultured Actinomycetes bacterium; assembly: GCA_963837105.1. Taxonomy (GTDB): domain Bacteria; phylum Actinomycetota; class Actinomycetes; order Streptosporangiales; family Streptosporangiaceae; genus UBA9676. The sequence continues at coordinate 113,409 of CAWIMG010000026.1, forward strand.
CCCAGCGCCGGCCACTCCGCCCGGCCACGGCCCGGCCAGCCCGTCCTGGCCGGCCTGGGCAGCCTCAGCCAGCGTCTCCAGCAGGGCCGTGGCCTTCAGCTGGGTCTCCCGCTCTTCGGCCGCCGGGTCGGAGTCGAACAGCAAGGTGGCACCCGCCCGGACGGTGGCCACCCCGCCGGTGATGTGCGCGGTGCGCAGGGTCAGGCCGGTGTTCATGCCCCCGTCGAACCCGATCACCCCGACCGCCCCGCCGTACCAGCGGCGCGGCACCTGTTCGTGGTCTTCGATGAACTGCATCGCCCAGGTCTTCGGGGCGCCGGTAACGGTGACCGCCCACATATGGGACAGGAACGCGTCGAGCGCGTCCAGCCCGGGCCGCAGCCGGCCCTCGATGTGATCCACGGTGTGCATGAGGCGGCTGTAGATTTCGATCTGCCGCCGCCCGATCACCTTGACGCTGCCCGGCACGCAGACCCGCGACTTGTCGTTGCGGTCCACGTCGGTGCACATCGTCAGCTCGGACTCTTCCTTCGGCGAGTTCAGCAGCGTGCGGATGTTCACCGCGTCTTCCAGCGGGTCGGCCCCGCGGCCGATGGTGCCGGAGATCGGGCAGGTCTCCACCCGGTCCCCGGTCACCCGCACATACATCTCCGGCGAGGCGCCGACCAGGCACTCCCCCTCACCGAGATTGAAGAAGAACTCGTACGGGGCCGGGTTGCGCTGCCGCAGCAGCTGGTAGAAGGCCGCTGGGGAGGCACACGGCGCGTGGAATGCCTGGCTGGGCACGACCTCGAACAGGTCGCCGCGGGCGAAACGCTCCCGCGCCTGCCCGACCACCCGGGCATACGTACCTGGTTCCGGGCCCGGCGGCACCGTCCCCCGGCGCACACCCGGCCCGGCCACCGGGGCGGGCGGGGTCTGCCGGGCCATCCCTGCCGTGGACGCGCCGGCCACCGCGAACTCGTACCGGTAGCGGACCGCGGTCTCCCGCTTGCGGTCCACCACGTACAGCTCGTCGGGCAGGTGCAGGACCAGATCCCGGTGGCCGGCCGGGCGTTCCCGGCGCAGCCGGACCGGCTCGAACTGGAACGCCAGGTCGTAGCCGAACGCCCCGTACAGGCCCAGGTGCGGGTCATCGCCCGCCATGGCGGCGATGATCTCCCGCAGCGCGGAGAACACCGTCGGGCGGCGGCTCCGGTCCTCCTCGGCCAGCAGCCCGGCGGGCTCGGGCACGGTCACCGTCACCTCCGGCAGCGTCCCGGCCCCGCTGTCACCGGGCAGCCGGGCCGGCTCCCGCCCGGGCCAGCGCCGTGCCGATCACCGGCAGCAGCACCTGTCCCCGGGCGTTCAGTGCCCGGGCGGTGATCCGGCGGCCGCGGCTGGTCAGCTCCAGGCAGGGGTTGAGATAGGCCAGGTGCCACCGGCTGTACCGGCCCGGGTACTCCATGCCGGAGCTGAGCACACCGCCGCGCACCTGGTCTGCCTGGGCGCAGATGCCGGCCAGCAGCTGCTCATCGAACGGCTCGGCGGTACGGGTCACCTGCACCCCGCCCGCGGTCACGCTGACGCCGCGGCGGCCTGCCGCTGGGTCACCTGCTGCTGCCGAGGTCACGGCTGCCGCCCTGGGTCAGGGCCCGGACCGGCTGACGCGCGAAGCGACCGCCACATCCGGGCGGTCGCTGCTGGATATGCGCTCTGCGAACCAGTCACCGCCTCACCGGCGGCGCCACCACTGGTGGTCACGGCTGATTCGCATGCCGGGAGCCTACCGGGCGGCCCATCCCCGCGCCACCGGCCCGGGCCGGTGCCGGTCAGGCCAGCGCGAAGACGGCGGTGACAGTCACTGACACCTGCTGGGTGCCCGGGGAGACCGGGACCGGCGAGGAACCCGCCGACGCCCGTGCGCTCGGCGCCGCGAACACCGGCAGCGGCTGCACCGGGCTCTGCTCGGACATGGTCACCAGCGGCCCGAGCGGCTGGCCGAGCGCCCGGGCGTACTGGGCCGCCTTCGCCCGGGCGTCGGCCACCGCCCGCGCCCGGGCCGCGGCCAGCAGCGAGCCGTTGTCGCTCAGGTTGAGTGACACCCCGTCCACCACAGTGGCGTTACCGCCGGCCCGCACGGCGTCGCTGATCTGGGTACCGGCGGTGGCCAGGTCGCGCAGCGTGACCTGGATGGACTCACTGACCCCGTAGCCGTCGGGCACCGGCGAGCTGCCGTAGTCCGGCTGGATCGACAGGCCCGAGGTCTGGATGTCGCTGGCCCGCACCCCGGTCCTGGCCAGCCCGGCGGTGACCGCCCGGACCGCGTGGTTGGCGCGGGCCAGCGCGGTCGCCACCGAGCCGCCGCTGGTCTGCACGCCCATGGACAGCAGCAGCTGGTCCGGGGTGCCGGTCACATTGCCGGTGCCGGTCACGGTGATCCTGGCCCCGCCGCCGGTGGTCACGGCCTGCCCGGTCAGCACGGCCTGGCCGCCCGCTGGCGAGGCGGCCGCGGGTGCGCTGCCCAGCCCGGCGCCAGCGGCGAAGGCGCCGGTCAGCAGGACGGCGGTGGCGACGCCGATGGCGGCCGCTCGCTGGCTGGAGGTGAGAGAGACGGCCATGGCGTGCCTCCTGATCGGTGGGGATGACCACCGTTTCGACGCGCCATCTGGCCGCCCGGTTCCCCGGCTGCTGGCTGCGCAGCCGGGCGGGGCGGGCCATGATCCGGCCGGGCTGGCCGCGGAGCTTGGTCAGCCCGCGGTGGCCGCCCGGCCGAGGCCAGCCAGGATCGCCTGCTCAGCCGGGGACGGCGATCCGGCCAGCGGGTACTCGCCGTGCAGGGCCACAGCCGGCTGGGCGATCATCCGCGGAAACCGGCCGCGGTGCGGCCAGGAGGCCGCGTGCACCAGGAAGGGGTGGCACAAGAACACATCCCCCGCCCGCCCGGTGGCCAGCTTCACCGGCCGGTGCTCGCTGGCCCGGGCGGCCGCCTGGCCGGCCTCGGTCGCATCCATCCCGGCTGGCCCAGCCGGGGCCAGCAGCCGCGGGACGTCGAGATGGGATCCGGGCCGCAGCCGGGTCGGCGCGCTGTCCGCGTCTACGTCGGTCAGCAGGTAGAGCGCGAGTAGCCCGCGGGCCCGGGAGTGGATGTTGACGCGCCATCGGTCGCCTTCGGAGTAGCTGGCCTCGATGTGCCAGCCCGCGTCACCCGGGTCGGCCTCACTGGGGAACCGCACCGGGATGGTGCCGCCGACGCCAGCCCGGCGCCACCAGCGGCCGGACCCGATCAGCTGGTCGCACACCGCCTGCACCACCGGCCGGGTGCCGGCCTCGGCGAACGGGCCGCCTTCCGGGCACGCGATCCGCACCACCGGTGCGGTCCAGGTGGCCGGGTCGTCCCGGCGCACGCCGCGCTGGCGCAGTTCGGACCAGACCACGTCCTGGCAGGCCCGCGCCAGTTCGGCGGGAACAGCACCGCGCAAGGCCACGTAGCCGTCAGCAAGGAAGGAGCTGATCTGGCCGGGGCTGAGCACGCGGCCAGGATGGCATGGCGGCCGGCCAGCGGCCAGCCATTAACCAGCCGGGATCCGCCTGCGGGCCGGCTGGGATCAGCTGGGGCCGGGGGCGGGCACGGTGACGCTGACCACGGCGGACCGGCCGCGGCGGACCTGGGCCAGTGCCCGGCGCAAGGTGGCGGGCAGCCGGTCCGCCCGGGTCACGGTGGCGGCGTACGCCCCGCCCGCCGCGGCGGCCACCGCGGGCAGATCCGCACCCGGGGCGAACCCGATGCCGCCGCCCACCGCGGCGACCGCGCCCTCCGGGTGGACCGCCAGCGCCGACAGCACCGGCGCTGACCAGCCCCCGTTGTCGAAGATCACCGTGAGCGAGGGGGCCTGGCACCGCCGGGCCAGCCACTGCGCGGTGGCCGGCACCCCGAACAGGTAGGAGCCGTCGCCGACCAGGCTCACCACCGTCCGGTCCGGGGCGGCCAGCTTGGCGCCCACCGCCGCGCCGCCGGACCAGCCCAGCGAGCTGCCGCCGCTGCCGAGCAGCGAGCCGGGCCGGCTGGCCCGCAGGTGCTCGCTGACCACCTGGTAGTTCGTGACCGCCTCGGTGAGCACGAGCGCGTCCGGCCCGATCGCGTCCCGCACGCAGCCGACCAGGTAGGCGGGGGTGATCGTGCCATCGGGCCCGGGGTGCTCGCGGGCGGCCCATTCCGCACGCTGGGCCCGGTGCGTGGCCGCGAGGCGTTGAGCGCGTGCCTGGGTGGCCGCCCGGTCCGGGCCGCCCTGCCGCCGGACCGCGTCGGCCACCTGCCGCAGCGCGATGGCCAGGTCCGCCCGGGCGTACCGGGCCGCCGGGACGTGCCACAGCGTCATCTGCTCCTTGACCGGGTCGGCATCCAGCACAAAGATCCGGGCGCCCTCGGGCGGCCGGTTGGTGGCCGGGATCCAGGGCACGTCGCTGCCCGCCACCAGCACCACGTCGGCGGCGGCCAGCACCGGGTTCTGGCTGGCCGTGTTCCACTGGTAGCCGAGGTGGAGCGGGTGATCGGCGGGGAAGTTCATCCGCATCGGGGCCGACTCGACCACGCCCGCCGCCACCAGCTCGCACAGCTGCGTCAGCGCGGCCACCGCCTCGCTGTCCCGGCCCAGGTGGGAGGTGACCACCAGCGGGTTCCTGGCGGCCAGCAGCGCGGCCGCGATCTCGTCGGCGACCTGCGGGGCCAGCGCCACCGGGGCCACCGGCGACCACCATGGCGACTGGTCCGGCTCCGGCGGCACCTGTTCTTCCAGTACCTCGCGGGCCGCGGCCAGGTAGACCGGGCCGGGCGGCTCGCTGCGCGCGATCTGCAGGGCGCGGTGGACAAGCTGCCGGGCGGTGACGCCGCGGCGGATCTCGTGCGCGTACTTGACGTAGCCCCGGACCAGCCCGGCCTGGTCCGGGGTGTCCTGCAGCCAGTGGATGAACTCGTTGCGCGTGCCCGGCAGTTCGCCGTGCTGGGTCACCGGCGACAGGCCGGCCAGGATCAGCACCGGCACCCGGCCGCGGGCGGCGTTGTGCACGGCACCGCCGAGGTTCTGGGTACCGCAGTCGACGTGCACGAGCACTGCCTGCGCCTGGCCGGTGACCTGCGTGTACCCCTGGGCGGCGCTGAGCGCGACGAACTCGTGCGGGCAGATCACCAGTTCTGGCAGCTCACCGGGGCTGCCGTCCTGCCGGGCCCGCGCGTATGCCTCGACGATCCCGGTGTGGTCGCTGCCCAGGTTCGCGAACAGGTAGCGCACACCGGCCGCATGCAGCGCGGTCAGCAGCGCCCAGCTCGCCGTGCCTGTCCGGTCATTCATCGCTGCCACCCCCGAGCTGGTAGACGCGGCGGGCGTTGCCGCTGCCGATCATCGTGGCCACCCGGAGGGCGTCGGCCAGGCTCCAGTCGCCCGCGTCCACCCACTGGCGCAGGACCGTGCCGGTGGCCCGGCGCCACAGCTGCGCGCCCAGGTAGTGCAGCTCCGCCGGGCCCCAGGCGTCGCTGGAGAACAGCAGCTTGCCGAACGGCGCCAGTTCCATCGACTCGCCGGCCACCGCTGCCGCCCGGGCGCCGACGTGGTTGATTGCCAGCCCCACGTCCAGGTAGACGTGCGGGTACGCCTGCGCCAGGTAGCCCGCCTGCCGGTGGAACGGGTAGCAGTGCAGCAGCATCACCGGCACCCCCCGGTCCCGGGTCAGTTCCAGGAAGCCGCGCAGCAGCAGCGGGTCACACCGGCGCAGGTCGGCGTCCGGATCGCCGAAGCCGGTATGGATCTGCACCGGCAGGCCACGCTCGACCCCGGCCCACAGCAGGTGCCGCAGCAGCACCGGATCGGTCACCCGCACCCGGCCGGTGGACTCGGCCTCCCGCAGCCAGCCACCGGCCGCCGCGGCCAGCTCGGCCGGCCCGGGCGGTGCCGGGTCGATGTCCAGGCCGAACCGGTAACCCACAATGCTCTTAACGCCTGCGGCCCGGCTGGCCCGCCGCCACAGCGCGGCCCGGAACCGCTCGCCGAAGCCGGCGGCGGTCACCCCGTCCCTGGCCACCTGCTCGGCCACCGACTCCAGCCGGACGATCTCGGCGACCGCCGCCCCCGCCGTCTCCGCCATGGCGGGCAGGTCCAGCATGCCGTCGGCCAGGTAGCCGGTGTCGATCAGGAAGTGGCCGATGCCGCTGGCCCGGAGCAGCCGGACGGTCGCCTCCGCCGGGCCCAGTTCGGCCCGCCGGGCGAGGTAGTCCTCGGCCGGGGCGGACGGTGGCAGCCCCAGCACCGGCCCGCACCAGCGCCGCACCGCCAGCCCCAGCTGGGAGTCGAACTGGGTGGTGCCCGCCGGGGCGGCCTGGCCCGACTCGGTGATCAGCTGCTCGAACCGGGCCCGGGACAGCTCGCCGGCCAGCGCGGGATGGACGTGGTGGTCGGTCAGCGCCAGCCCGGCCAGCGCTGACCCGATCGGCTCGCCGTCAGCCATCACCACCGGCAACCCCGGCCGGCACCGGCTCCGCCCGGGCCGCGCTCCGCCTGCCGACCACGTACAGCACCACCGCCACCACCAGCGAGACCACCGCGATGCCCGCGACCCACCAGAACCAGGTGCCGTAGGCGATGGTCGCACCGAAGATGCTGACCGAGCCGGCGTTGTTCGGGATGAGCAGCGGGTTCCAGGAGCCGGACAAGGTGGCGACGATGCCGACCACCGAGGCCAGGCCGCCGATGACCGAGCAGACCCAGAAGACCACCGGGTGGGCCAGCCGCCGTGCCTCGAACTGGGCCCGGTACCGGCGCAAGATGATCAGGATGTCCAGGAACAGCACCGCGATGGAGATGCACCAGATGACGGTGACGGCAGCCTGCAGGATGTCGTAGACCTTGGTCTCCGCGTTCACCCCGCTGCCGCCGCTGATGGCCGGCACCAGCACGAACGCGATGAGCGTGAACACGGCGGCGATCACCGTCTGCACCCATACCGCGTTGGCGGGCACCCGGGCCTTGTTGACCTGGGCCATCGCCTTCGGCAGCCGCCGGTCCAGGCCGGATACGAAGATCAGCCGCGCGAAGGAGTAGTTGTACACCACGGTGATGAACAGGAAGAACAGCGCGAGGATGACCGCCGTGATCTTGCCGGCCACGCTGCCCAGGCCCACCGCGACGGCCGCTGCCACGTTGGTGATGACACCGTTCCCGGCGCCGTGCACGGTGACCATCACGCCCCACGTGGCCAGCACGTAGGCGACCATGACCACCAGCGAGCCCCAGATCAGGTAGCGGGTCACCGCCTTCTGGTCGCGGATCTCCACCCCCATGTTGAGCGGCACCTCCACGCCCAGCAGGGCCAGCACGACCAGGCCGAAGAACGTCCAGTTGGTGAAGTTGAGCCCGTGCGCGGAGCCGGCCGCCCACTGCGAGAAGTCCCACGGGTTCACCGCCGCATGGTGGCCGCGGGCCAGGAACACCACCCCGCTCACGAACATGGCCACGATGGCCAGCCCGTAGAGCGCGAACACCACGTTGACCATGTTCTGGGTGACCCGGAACCGGAGCACGGCCAGCCCGCCGGACAGCACGATCGCGGCCACGATCACCAGCCCCTGCTCCTGCACCGACCAGCTGGCCACAGCCGGGAAGGCGTAGCCGAGGAAGGAGATCACCAGGGTGCCGGTGGCCACCATCACCAGCACCCCCGGCCACCAGGCGCAGAACCCCGCGAAGAACCCCCAGAACCGGCCGAACGCCTTGTGCGTCCACAGGTAGATCGAGCCCTCACCGGGGAACATCACGCCCAGCTGGCCGGTGGCGATGGCACATGGGATCAGGAACACCAGGAACCCGATGAGCCACCAGCCGTAGGCGGCCGCCCCGGCCGGCTGGATGGCCGCCGAGTTGGTGATGAACAGCACGATCGCCACGAAGATGGCGACCATGTCGAAGGTCGTGAGCACCTTGGGCAGCATCCCCCCGGCTACCCGCTCGGAGATCAGCGCGCCGCTGTCGGTACTGGTCTCGGCTGCCATGGCCATCCTCCTGTTGCCTGCCGTGGCCGGTAGGACCGCTAAATCTTGGTGAAGTGCTCGAAGCACTCGTAGCTGGCATCGGTGCCGGCGAACGCCGCCACCTCCGACCGCTTGACCGCCAGGTAGGCGCGGCGCCGCAGGTCGCCCAGCGATGCCAGCAGCAGGTCATCGGTGGCCAGCGCGTCCAGCGCCTCGGCCAGTGAGGTGGGCAGCCGGTCCGCGCCCACCGCCATGCGCTGGGCATCGGACAGGATGGCCGGGTCGACGTTGACCGCCTCGCCCGGGTCGAGCTTGCGGCGGATGCCGTCCAGGCCAGCCTGGATGACCGCGCCGAGCGCGAGGTAGGGGTTGGCGCTGGAGTCGGACGGCTTGACTTCCAGGTTGACGGTGGCGGCCGGGTCGTCCCGCATGGGCGAGCAGATCCGGATCGCGGCCTCCCGGTTGTCCATCCCGTAGATGGTGTAGGCGCTGCTCCACATCTGCGGCGCGAGCCGGCGGTAGCTGTTCACGCTGCCGCAGGTGAGCGCGGTGAGTGCGGGCAGGTGCGCGAGCAGGCCGCCGATGAAGTGATAGCCGGTCTGTGACAGCTGGTACCGGTCGCCGGGATCATAGAACGCGGGCTGGCCGCCGTTGCCCAGGTCGGTCAGCGAGATATGCAGGTGGGCGCCGTTGCCGGCCTGGTCGGGGATGGGCTTGGGCGCCAGGCTGGCCCACATCCCCCGGCGGAACGCGGTCCCCCGCACTGTTTCCCGGTAGAGCACGTGGTTGTCAGCAGCCCGGAGGGCCGGCGCGTGCCGGATCGACATTTCCTGCTGGCCGTGACCGAGTTCGGGATAGTAGTGCTCGACCACCATGCCCTGTGCCTGCAGCCCCTGCAGCAGGTCGGCCGTGTAGTCGTGGGCGAGGTGGAAGCCGGTGGCCGAGTAGCACAGGCTGTCGTCGTTCGGCACCAGCCGGTCGGGCCCGCCGTCCGGGCTGGCCTCCCGGCGGCCGAGGGTGAACTCCGGCTCGAACGCCGCGGCCGCCGCATAGCCCTCGCTGGCCAGGTCCGCGATGGCCTGCTTGAGATAGGTGCGGGCACACGCATCCCACGGCTGGCCGTCCGGGTGGACCAGGTCGGCGAGCATGGCGGCGGCGCCGGGCGCGTAGGGCAGCCGCACGAAGGTGGCCGGGTCCGGCATGATCCGGACCTCCCCCACCGGTCCCATGCCGTCCACCGGCTGCAGGTGGTCCAGCATCGACATGGCCATCATGGCGACGGTGTGGCCGATCCCGGTCTCCATCCGGGCCAGCAGGGCGGCGGCCGAGGCGGACTTGCCGCGGATGATCCCGCCGTGGTCAGCGTAGAGAAACCAGACCAGCGAGATGCCGGCCGACTCGGCACGCGCGACGGCGGCCGCGATCGCTTCCTGGCGGGCCGCATCGCTCGCTGCTCCCGCATGCGGGTACGGGTCCATATATAAGGCGTAACATGATCCCTTCCTCCCGCCTAGAGCACGGGCGGCAGCGGATTTCAGGGTGCGGGCGGCCGTTGTCTGCGGCCGGGCGCACCAGCGCTGCGGCCTGCCGGGCCGGAGCGCTGGTGCGGGCGGCCCGCGTTGACACCCCGGCGCGGCTGGTCCTAGATTCGCCCTGTTCGTGGTAAGAACCACCGTGCGCTCATCGCACAAGCCGCCCCGGTCAAGGAGGCCCCATGACATTCCTGGACGAAGCCACCTGGCGAGGCCAGATCTACTCCGGCGGCTGGCGGCCGGCGGCCGGCGGGGAGGCGGCGGTCACCGAGCCCGCCACCGGGGAAGAACTGGGGCGGGTCGGCATCGCCTCGCCCGCGGACATCGCGTCGGCGACCGCCGTGGCCGCCGCCGCCCAGCCCGCGTGGGCCGCGCTCCCGCACACCCAGCGGTCGGCCATCTTGCGCCGGGCAGGTGAGATTCTGGCTGGCCAATGCCGCCGAGATCGAGCAATGGAGCATCCGCGAGGGCGGCAAGATCGGCCCGGCCGCGCAGTTCGAGACCCATGTGGCCACCGAGGAGGTGTTCGAGGCGGCCACGTTGCCGTCCCGGCCGTACGGCGAACTGCTGCCGAGCGAGCAGCCCCACCTCAGCTTCGCCGAGCGGGTGCCAGCCGGCCTGGTCGGGGTCATCGCCCCATTCAACTTCCCGCAGATCCTGGCCATCCGCTCGGTGGCGCCCGCGCTCGCGCTCGGCAACGCGGTCGTGCTCAAGCCGGACCCGCGCACCGCGGTCTGCGGCGGTGTGGTGCTGGCCCGGGTGTTCGAGGAGGCGGGCCTGCCGGAGGGGCTGCTGCACGTGCTGCCGGGCGGGCCGGATACCGGCGAGGCGCTCATCACCGACCCGCTGGTGCGGGTGATCTCGTTCACCGGTTCCACCGCAGCCGGCCGCCGGGTCGGCCAGCTGGCCGCCGCTCACCTCAAGCGGTGCCATCTGGAACTGGGCGGCAATTCGGCGCTGATCATCTTGCCCGATGCCGACCTGGACAAAGCCGCATCGGCCGGGGCCTGGGGCTCGTTCCTGCACCAGGGCCAGATCTGCATGACGACCGGGCGGCATCTGGTGCACGAGTCGGTCTATGACGGCTACGTCGAGCGGCTGGCCGGCAAGGCCGCCCACCTGCCGGTCGGCGACCCGGCCACCGGCCAGGTCGCGCTCGGCCCGCTCATCGACGAGCGCCAGCGGGACAAGGTGCACGGGCTGGTCACCAGCAGCGTCGACGCGGGCGCCCGGCTGGCGGCGGGAGGCAGCTACGAGGGCCTGTTCTACCAGCCGACCGTGCTGGCCGAGGTGGCACCGGCCATGCCCGCCTACGCGAACGAGGTGTTCGGCCCGGTCGCGCCGGTGGTCCGGTTCGCGACCGCGGACGAGGCGGCCAAACTGGCCGGCGACAGCGAGTACGGCCTGTCCCTGGGCATCCTGACCCGGGACGTGATGGCGGGCCTGGATCTGGCCCGCCGGATCCCGACCGGAATCGTGCACATCAATGACCAGACGGTGGACGACGCCCCGAACACCCCGTTCGGCGGGATCTTCGCCTCCGGTACCGGTGCCCGCTTCGGCGGGACCGCCAACCTGGACGCGTTCACCGACACCCGCTGGGTTACCATCCGCGGCGAGATCGCCCCCTATCCCTTCTAGCGGCGGCGCGGCCAGCGCCGGGGATCCGGCACGGGAGGACATGCGCTCTCAGGTAGGCATCATCGGGGCCGGGCCGGCCGGGCTGCTGCTGTCCCATCTGCTCGCGCAGCGCGGCATCGAGTCGGTGCTGGTGGAAAACCGCAGCCGGGCGTACTGCGAGGCCAGGCAGCGGGCGGGACTGCTGGAGGACGGCACGGTCAAACTGCTGCGCGAGGCGGGCCTGGCGCAGCGGCTCGATACCGAAGGGCTCGAGCACGGCGGCATCTACCTGCAGTTCGCCGGGGAACGCCACCACCTGGATTTCCGCGAGCTCACCGGGCGCACGGTCACCATTTACGCGCAGACCGAGATCGTCAAGGATCTCATCGCCCGGCGGCTGGCCGATGGCGGGGCACTGGAGTTCGGGGTGTCCGGCACCGCCGTGGCCGGGCTGGACACCGCCAGGCCGGTGCTGTCCTACACCACCGCCGGGGGTGATCGCCGCGAGCTGGTCTGCGACGCGATCGCCGGCTGCGACGGCTTCCACGGCATCTGCCGGCCCGCTATCCCCGCTGACCTGCTCACCGTCCGGGACCGCGCCTACCCGTACGCCTGGCTGGGCATCACCGCGGAAGTCCCGCCGTCGACCGACGAGCTGATCTACAACCACCACCGCGAAGGGTTCGCCCTGCACACCATGCGGACCCCCCAGGTCAGCCGCTTCTACCTGCAGGTCCGCCCCGATGAGCGGATCGGGGACTGGCCGGATGACCGGATCTGGGCCGCGCTGCAGCGCCGGCTCGCGCTGCCCGGCTGGGAGCTGAAGGAAGGCCCGATCTTCGACAAGGCGATCACCCCGATGCGGAGCTTCGTCAGCGCCCCGATGCGCTACGGGCGGCTGTTCCTGGCCGGGGACGCCGCCCACATCGTGCCGCCGACCGGGGCCAAGGGGCTGAACCTGGCGGTGGCCGACGTGATGGTGCTGGCTGACACGCTGGCCCGGCTGGCGCAGGGGGACACCCAGGCGGCCGACGGCTACTCGGACGCGTGCCTGGACCGGGTCTGGCGGGCCACCCACTTCTCCTGGTGGATGACCTCGATGCTGCACACCATCCCCGGCGGCGACCCGATGGACACCGATCTGCAACTGGCCCAGTTGCGGTATGTCACCACATCGCGGGCCGCTGCCACCTCGCTGGCCGAGAACTACACCGGCTATCCCCCGCTGCGCTGACCGCTGGGGCAGCGTTACCCGGCCGGCTACCGGATGCGGCGGTACAGCACATCGCCCCGCTGATCCCGCATCACCTGCACGAAGTGGCTGGCGAAGTAGGCCCGCAGGGCCGGGGACCAGGCGATCCGGCGCGAGCTGTACGCGGAGAACCAGGCGTATGTGGCGTGCGCAAACTCCTGCTGCCAGGCCGCCACCACCGCCGGTGTCCTGGCCGCCCTGTCGGCGGGCGTCCCGCCCGCCGACAGGGCCAGGTCGGTGCCGGTGCCGTCCAGCATCGGCGAGCAGCCGGGCATGCTGGTGACGAACCGGTCCGACACGATGAGCAGGGACACCTGGTCGGTAGCGACGCAGGCGCCGGGTGGGATGTGCCGGGCGAAGGCGGCGATGCTGACCGGCCCGGTGGGCGCCAGCAGTGCCTTGACCTGGCCCTCGGCCCGGACCTGGAAGATGGTGAACACCACCAGCACGGCCGCCGCCGCCGCGGTGACCACGCCCAGCACCCCGCGCCAGGGGCTGGCCTGCGCGGGGTGGCCCAGCATGGCCAGCCGGGACAGCGGCAGGCCGATGGCCATGCCGAGGAACGGGGCCAGGAACGCCGGGAAGTGATAGTGGAACTGGCTCGGCAGCAGGAACACGATCGCGATCAGGAGCATGCTGACCACCGCGAAGCCATCCAGCGGGGCCGGCGGGCGCCGGGTCGCCGCGATCACCACGGCCATGCTGCCCACCGACAGCAGCAGCAGGATCACGACCGTGAGGAAGATCGTCGACTGCGGGTACAGGAAGAGGCGGGTGATCAGCAGGTTGGCCCGGGCGGGCAGCCGGACGAGGCTGAGCCCGGTCATTTCCTGCAGCCGGACCCAGATCGACACCCGCAGCGAGGCCGCCCGGTGCCCCAGCTGGGCGGTGATCAGGCTCTGGTAGAAGCGGTGCGGGGCCAGCGCCGCGAAGGGCAGCACCGGCACGCAGAACCCGGCCACCACGCCAGCCACGAAGGCGAGCGCCCGCCGGGCCCAGGGCAGGCACAGGGCTGCGACCACGAGCACGGGGATGATGGCCCATGACTCGACCGCGCCCGCGAAGCCGAACAGTACCCCGCCCACGACCAGCCGCCAGCGGCTGGCGGTGATCCGGTCGCGATGGAACACCGCGACCGCCCCGGCCAGGCAGAACAGGGTCAGCCACGGCTCGACCAGCACGGTGCGGGCGGCGGCGGTGCTGTCCGGGAACAGCGCGGTGACCCCGCAGGCCACCAGTGTGGCCAGCACCCCGCGGTGGCGGACCAGCAGGCCGGTCAGCACCACCCCGGCCGCGCTGGCCAGCGTGGTCAGGATCCGGCCGGCCGCCATCCCGGTCGCGGTGCTGGTCAGCTTGGCCAGCAGCGCGGCCGGCGTCATCAGCAGCGTGATCCCGGGTGGCTGGACGAAGATGAAGTCGCGGTACGGCAGCTTGCCCTGGAGCAGGTGAATCGCGCTGCCGAAGTACGAGCCGTCGTCATACTCGGTGAGCCCGAGCAGCACACCCGGCCTGGCCAGCTGGTAGATCCGCAGCCCGAGCGCCAGCACCGTGGTGGCCACGATCACCAGGGCCACCGGGTTGCGCCGGATCACCGCCAGCCGGGGCCGCGCCGGTGCGTCGCCGGTGGGCGCGGGCGGCACCGGGCCCACCGTGGTTTCGCTCACCGTCGGATTGTAATTGCGGCGCTCAGCTTCTTGTCCCGGCCCAGGAACTTCCTGCCGGGAGACGGCCCGCGGGCCGCTGCTGGCCCGGCCGGGGATGCCAGCGCGAACCCGGTGCGATGGGCGGCGGCCGCGTCAGGACAGCAGGCCGGTGGCGGCAGGCAGGGCCGGGCCGGCCCCGTCCTCGTCGCCTTCGGGGTAGCTGCCGTGCCACCGGGACGGGATGAACAGCGGCACGATCATGGCCGCTCCCAGCGCCGCCAGCACTCCGCTGGCCAGCGCCAGCCGGAAGCCGAAGCCGAACGCATGGCCCGTCAGCGGCACCCAGCGCAGCGCCCACTGCGGGCTCACCGCGAGCAGCGCGGTCCAGGCCAGCAGGCTGAGCCCGGGCAGCCCGGTCGCCAGCGGCGAGATCGCCCGCACCGCGAGCAGAATGCCCAGGAACAGGCCCGTTGCCAGCAGTGCCGACAACGCCAGCAGGCCGGTGATGCTGATCAGGCCGCGGGCGGGCGCGAGAGTGCCATACAGATGGGCGATGCCCCATCCGGCCGCGAAGAACAGGGCGGCGGCGAGGACGATTGCCAGGATGATGCCAACCAGGTGACGCATGCTGTGCGTTGGTCCCTACTCCCGCTCCTGGCCGGGGTACGCGACGGAAGCGACTCTACTGGAGCCAGCTGGCCCGGCCCGGGTATTCGGGTCAGCCAGGAGCCGGCAACCCGGATGTCACCGTGGGCAAGTAGGCTCGGCGCCGTGCATATCGACACCATTTTCCGGGGGATCGGAGCGTTCTCGGTCCGGTTCAGATGGCTGATGCTGGTGATCTGGGTCGTGGGCGCGTTCGCCGCCGCCACACAGCTGCCATCGCTGAACAGCGTCACCCAGAACAACAACGCCAAGTTCCTGCCGCCCGGCGCGCCCAGCGAGCATGCGGTCGTCCTGGCTGCTCCGTTCGGCACCGCGAGCCTGGTCCCGATCCCAGTGGTGGCAGCACGGCCCGCCGCCCCGCTGACCCCGGCGGACGCCGCGGCACTGACCGCACTCCAGCACGACCTGCGCGCGGTCCCGGGGGTCGCCAGAGTGCTGGACTCGGGCCGGTCCGCGGACGGTCACGCCGAGCAGCTGGTGGTGCTCGCACAGCAGGGTGGCGGGAACCAGAACTACGCCACCGACCTCATCGACGGGCTGCGGGCGAAGATCGCCGCTGCCGGACTGCCGGACGGGCTGCAGGCGCACGTGACGGGCGACGTCGCCGCCCAGATCGACCAGCAGAAGGCGTCCGGCAACACCGGCAACGAGGTCCAGTACCTGTCGCTGCTGTTCATCATTCTGCTGCTGGTGCTCATCTTCCGGTCGCTCACACTGGCACTGGTGACGGTCATACCACCGCTGCTATCGATCACGATCGCCGGGCCGCTGGTGGCCGAGGCCGCCCAGCACGGCCTGCAGGTGTCCCCCATCGCCCAGTTGCTGCTCATCGTCCTGGTCCTGGGCGCGGGCACCGACTACGGCCTGTTCCTGGTGTTCCGGGTACGGGAGGAACTGCGCAGCAGGCAGCACGGGGTGTCCGGGGAGAACTACCCGGGCAGTTCCGGCCTGGGCCGCAGCCTGCTCGCTGACTTCCTCCACCCCCGGCCCCCCGCCCGGGAGGCGATCGTCAGCTCTGTCACCCGGGTGGGCGAGTCCATCACGTTCTCGGGCGCCACGGTGATCGCGGCGGTACTGACCCTGCTGCTGGCCAGCTTCTCGTTCTACTCCAACCTGGGCATCCCGTTCGCGATCGGCATCGGGGTCATCCTGGTCGCGGCGCTCACGCTGCTGCCGGCCCTGCTGTCGCTCCGGCTGTCCCTGCTCGCCCAGAAGCGGTCACTGTTCCGTGCCGTCTTCGGCAGGCCCAAGCTGCTGCCGTGGAGTATCCAGGGCAGCGGCAAGACCGGCACCTGGGGCCGGGTCGCCGGGCGGATCGTCCGGCATCCGGTGCCCACCCTGGTGTCGGGCATCGTCCTGTTCGGCGGGCTGGCTTTCGCCGTGTTCGGCTATACCGCGGCCGGATTCGGCGGCAACACCGCACCGCCGGCCGGCAGTGACTCGGCGGCTGGGCAGGCGCTGCTGAGCAAGTACTTCCCGCAGTCGTCGGCGAACCCGACGAATCTCCTCTTCCGGTTCACCACCCCGGTCTGGGACAACCCGGCCCCGATCGCCAATGCCACCAGGCAGCTGTCGGCCAACCCATTGTTCACCCAGGTCACCGGGCCGCTGAACCCCGGCGGGGCGACCCTGACGCCAGCTGAATACACCGCGCTGCACGCCAAGCTGGGACCGGCGAACCTGCTCCCGGCGGTGCCTCCGGCCAGCACCGGGGTACCGCTGCCCGCCTACGAGCTCTACCGGGCCACCGGGAACCTGGTCAGCCCGGACGGTAAGACCGTGCAATTCCTCACCGGCCTCAGAGCCGGCGACCCCGGCGGCACCGCCGCGATGCGGGCGGTGCCGTCGGTGCGGGCGGCCACCGGCCAGGTGGCGGCGTCGGTCGGGGCCTCCGACTACGCCGTCGGCGGCGAGGCCCCGGCTCTGTACGACATCAGCAGCATCTCCAGCAGCGACCTGAAGCACATCATCCCGATCGCGATCATCGCGATCGGGATCCTGCTCGCCATCGTGCTGCGCAGCCTGGTCGCGCCGCTGTACCTCATCGCCTCGGTCGGCATCTCCTACCTGGCGGCACTGGGCCTGTCGGTGCTGATCTTCATCGAGATCGGCAACAGCGGCGGGCTGGTGTTCTTCATGCCGTTCCTGATGTTCATCTTCCTGCTCGCGCTGGGCGAGGACTACAACATCTTGATGATGACCAGGATCCGGGAAGAGGCACACCGCCACCCGCTCCGGGAGGCGGTCACCCGGGCGCTGGGCGCGACGGGGACCACCATCACCTCGGCCGGCCTGGTGCTGGCCGGCAGCTTCATCGTGCTGACGCTGGTGGCTGGCAGCGGATCCGGCGGTGACCAGATCCGCGACATCGGGCTGGGCCTGGCACTCGGAATACTGATGGACACCTTCCTGGTGCGTACCCTGCTGGTCCCCTCCACCGTGGTGCTGCTCGGCCGGTGGAACTGGTGGCCATCCAAGATGAGCCGGCGCAGTGCCGACCTGCCCACGGACGAGAGCCCCGACGGCCAGGTGGCTGTCCCGGGCACCGCGGCCCCGGGCACCGCGGCCCCGGGCACTGTGGCGCCGGGTGGCGATCAGGAGCCGCTGGGCCAGCGCCCGGGCTGACCGGGTCAGGCGGGCCGGCGGCTGCGCCCGGGTGGGCGGGCCGGCCAGCCGGAATATCCGGGATCGGGCCGCCGCTTCCCGGCTGGCGCACTAGTGTTCGGTGATCTGCGGGACATGCCGCGCGCGGTGCTGGCCAGGACCATATCGACCCGTCACACTCGCAGGAGGGAAGTCCGAGCGACGCCCTCGCGCGGCATCAGGCACGCCGGCTTCGCCGGCGGTGCAGAAAGGACGCCGATGCAGGAACTGCGCCTGGTCGCGGTGAGTGAGGATGGCACCTATGCCGTCCTGACCGCCCCGGGCCGCAGCGGCCGCTTCTCGCTGCCGATCGATGACCGGCTGCGGATCGTGGCGCGAGGGCAGTTCTCCCGGCTCGCTCAGTACGAGATCGAAGTGGAGAGTCCCTTGCGACCCAAGGAGATCCAGGACCGGATCCGCGCCGGAGAGACGGCCGAGGAAATCGCCGACGTAGCGGGCGTGCCGATCGAACGGGTCCGTCGCTTCGAGGGGCCGGTGCTGGCCGAGCGCGCCTACCGGGCGCAGGAGGCGCAGGCGGCGAGCATCCGCCAGCAGGGGGAAACCGGGCCCGGCCGCCCGCTCGGCGACCTGGTCAGCGAGCGGCTCACCAGCCTTGGCGCGGACGCCGGGGACACCCAGTGGGACTCGCGTAAACGGCTCGATGGCAACTGGCTGGTGACACTGACGTTCACCGCGGGCGACCTGCCGCGGCTCGCCGAATGGATCTTCGAGCCGCGGAGCAGGCACGTCAGCCCCGTCGACGACACCGCCTCCGGGCTATGCCTGGCCGATGCCAGCCTGCCGCCCGCCCTGGCCCGCTCACTGGGCGCCGCCACGGTCACCCCCATCGGCAGCCGGCTCAGCCAGCCGCCCACCGAGCAGGACGGGCGCGCCCAGCCGGCGCCGGCACCTTCGCGGGCGGCCCCCGAGCAGGAGAGCGCGCCAGCCGCGGCCGTGCCGCAGTCCCCGGCCCGGGAGCGGCCGGCCCGGAAAGCGGCGGGCGGCCGTTCCCGGCGGGCATCGGTGCCGTCCTGGGACGAGATCATGCTCGGCACTTCCCGGCAGCCGGACTAGTGTCCTGCGCCTGAAATTCGTCGGCAATATCGGGCGAGAGAGTCGAGGATCTCCTCGGCGGTTTTCTTCCACACGAACGGCCGGGGATCGTCGTTCCAGATCTTGATCCAGGCGCGGATGTCGGCTTCCAGGGCCTGCACGCTCTTGTGGACGCCGCGGCGGATCAGCTGGCCGGTGAGGTAGCCGAACCAGCGTTCCACCTGGTTGATCCAGGACGAGCCGGTGGGCGTGAAGTGCATGTGGAACCGGGGGTGCTGCGCGAGCCATGCCCTGATGGCGGGGGTCTTGTGGGTGCCGTAGTTGCCGCAGACCAGGTGGATATCCAGTTCCGGCGGGACGGCCTTGTCGATCGAGGCCAGGAACTTCTTGAACTCGGTGGCGCGGTGCTGGCGGTGCAGTTCGGAGAGGACCGTGCCGTCGGCAATGTTGAAGGCGGCGAACAGGCTGGTGATGCCGTGCCGGGCATAGTCGTGGCTGCGGCGCTCGGGCATGCCGGGCATCATCGGCAGCACCGGCTGGGACCGGTCCAGGGCCTGGATCTGCGATTTCTCATCCACGCACAGCACCACCGCCTTCTCCGGCGGGTCGTGATACAGCCCAACCACGTCCACGACCTTCTCGATGAACAGTGGGTCAGACGACAGCTTGAACCCGTCCGTCCGGTGCGGCTTGACGCCGAAGTCGCGCCAGATCCGGCCGATCGTGGACTTTGACAGGCCGCTGTGCCTGGCCATCGAGGCCCGGGACCAGTGCGTGGCATCCCCCGGGACCTGCTCCAGCGTCGCGACCAGGACGTCTTCGACCTGGTCCAGCGTGACCGACGGCGGGCGGCCGGGCCGGTCCTCGTCGGCCAGCCCGTCCAGCCGCCTGGCCAGGAACCGCCGCCGCCACTTGCCCACCGTGTCCTCGTGCACGCCGAGCCGCGCGGCGACCTCCAGGCTCGGCGTGCCCTCCGCGCACGCCAGCACGATCCTCGACCGCAGCGCCAGGGCCTGCGAAGACTTCGCCCGCCGCGCCCACCGCGTTAGCTGCTCGCGTTCCGCGTCCGACAGTACAAGCGCGGCCATCGGCCGCCCGGTCCTCGCCATCTGCCCAGTCTAAACTAATCTGACGAATTTCAGGCGCAGGACACTAGGCACTTCCCGGCGGCCGCGCCAGGCGCTGCCCGGGCAGCCGGACTACGCATCCCCGGGCAGCCGGGGGGCTTCCCGGGCAGCCGGGCCAGGGACCCGCGCAGCCAGATCCGGCCCGGCAGGCCATACCATCGGCAGCGGGCGGCAACAGCGGGCGCGGTAACAGCGGGAGAGGTGCGGGTGAGCCGGTTCAGGCAGATGGTCGGCGACTGGCCGGCCGGGGCTGCCCGGATACTCACTGCCGGCGCGGTCCTCACTCTGATCGGGGGCTGCGGCCTGGTCGGTGGCCCCAAGACGGTGCCCGCGAACGTGCCCGACCAGATGACCGTGACCAGCCCCGATATCAGCCAGAATGTCATGGGCTCGGACTTCACCTGCCACGGGGAGGGGAAGTCCCCCGGGCTGCACTGGTCTGGCGCGCCGGCCGGCACAAAGTCACTCGCTGTGGTCATGGATGATGCAGCGGCACCGATCACGCCGTACATCTACTGGATCGTGTTTGATATCGGCCCGCAGACCACGAATATTCAGGCCGGGAAGATTCCGGCAGGTGCCCAGCAGGCCCGTAGTAGCAAAGGCACCATCGGCTATGATCCGCCCTGCCCGGTGGGCCACAGTCATTTCTACCGCTTTACCGTTTACGCCCTCGGGTCGGTGCTCCGGCTGGCGAACGGGACCAGCATGAGGACGGCGTGGTCGGCGATCGCCAGCGCGGCTATCGCGCGTGGCCGGCTCCCCGCAATGGCCACCCCGTAGCCGGATCATCACACGGTGTAAACGCGACACGAGCTTAAGAAGTTCGCTAAATACATGACAGCGGCCGGACTCGTCCGCAAGAATCCCTGCTCAGGAGTTCAGACCTTGGACTGATCCAAGGTGCTAGCGACACAGGGGCAGGTCCGCGTCTATGGCCGCGTGTACCTCGCTAGCGCCGCCCTCTTGGCCACGGCTCGTTGGGTGGTGGAATGAAACTGCTGCTGGTGGTTGGCCTCGCAGCCGTTGTCATCGTGATCCTCATCGCCGTATTCCTGAGCGTCAGGCTCGGCCGTGCGGACGACCATGAAGAGCCGGTGCGTCCTGGCACCCGCGATCGCGGGCGCCAGGACGACGAGGACTCGCGCTGGCAGGACGCCGACGCGCACGACTCGCGCCGCGTGATGGCGGCCAGCCGGACAGGCGGCAGCAGCCGTGCCCGGGACGAGGCCGATACCTCTGCCTCCCACTACCGCGATCACGGCGAGCGCCGGCCGTCCCGCGAGCAGGCGGCCCGCGGGCGGGACCGGGACTACGGCTACCCGGACCCCCGCGACGCCGGGCCGTCAGAGCACCCCAGCAGCCCGCGCCGGGCAACGGCCAGGAACGGCCGGCCAGCCAGCGGCCGCGACTACCGCGACCGGCCGGCTGACGGCCGCCATGACCAGCGCGGTACCGGCCAGCCGGACTACCATTCCGGCCCGCAGCGCGCCTACGCCGGCGGGGATCACCTGTCCGGCCCGCTGCCGGTTCCCGAGTTCGCGTCGGGTGACTACCCGTCGGCCGACTACCCGTCCATGGATTTCCCGTCCGGGCCGCTGGCCGCTGCCGACTATCCGTCAGCCGACTACCCGTCGATGGATTTCCCGTCCGGGCCGCTGGCCGCTGCCGACTATCCGTCGGCCGACTACCCGGCCGTTCCGGCCGGCACCCCGTCAGGCGGCCGGAGCCGGTCAAGGTCCGGTTCGGGCAAGAACCGCCCCGGCCGGGAGCAGCCGGAACCGCGCCGCAAGCCCGCCAAGCCGCAGAGCTCAGCGCGGGGACGGTCGCGCAAGCGTGACGACGATGACTGGCCCAGCACAGAGTGGGACAAGCTGACCGACGAGCAATACTGGGCCGAGCTCTCCTCCGACAAGCCGCTGTCCACCAGCGCCCACCCCGCCCAGGCGGCCAGCGAGCCCACGCCAGCGGCCAGCCACGGCACGTCGCGGTCCGCCAGTGGCAGGCCAGCGGCCAGCCATGCCGCCGCCGCGGCGCCCATGCCCCTCGCTGAGCCCGCCCGCGAGCTGCCCAGCCGGAAGGCGCCCAGCCCGTCCCGCGAACCTGTCACCGAACGCCTGCCGGTCCGCGCGCGGCCGCAGCAGCCGGTTCCGGCCCGGTCCTCGAACCCCTCCCCGGCCCCCAGCCGGGCCGAGGCCGCCCGCCCCCGGCCGGCCGAGGAGCCCAGCATCGCGGTGCTGAGCAGCCTGGCCACCAGCGCGCCTGCTCGGCCGTACGGTGCGCTGGATGAGGACCCGCTCACCAGCCCCTCCTTCTCCCGCCCGGCTATCGACAGCCGGTCCTACCAGCGATCCGGCGCCCCGCACGCCGATCCCGGCGCGCACCCGCAGCCAGCGGCCAGCACGGCCACTGTCAGCTACGGCACAGCCGGCTATGCCACGGCGGGTCACGGCCCGGGCAGCTACCAGCCGGGCCCGGACTACCCCAGCCAGGGCTACCCGGCGAGCGACTACCACGGCAGCGGCCCACTCAGCGGCCCGCCCGCCGTCCCAGCGGCCAGCGCGCCCGCTGAGGGGTATCACCTTCCCGCTCAGGCCGGCCCCGGTTACGCCTACCCGGCCGGGCCGGCGGCGCAGCCTGCCCCGGCGAGCTGGCACCGGCAGCCGGACGAGCCGGCCCCCGCGGGCGGAAATCCGTACGGCAGTTATGTGGACCCGGCACCGGCCGGCTACCAGGCCAGCCCGGCCGGGTATGCCGAATCCCACCCGAGCGGCGCCCACCCCTATCCGCCCGACATGGCCGGCGGCTACGCCAGTCCCGGCTTCAGCCAGGAACCGGCCCCCTACCAGCCCGCGATAGCGGCGGCCAGCCACGCGGCCGACGCCGGCCACCATTCGGTGGCTGGGCTCTACCCGCATGCCGGTTACCCCAGCGATGCCGGCTACGGCTATGAGCAGCACGCCAGCCAGGCTGGCTACCCGGCCCCGCAGGAAGCCGCCAGCTACCCGCCGGGCGATGCCAGCAGCTACCCTGCCGACCCCTACCAGGACAGCCGGTACGGTTACCCAGCCGCACAGGGTTGACAGACTGGTAGGTCGCGGGCGGACAATGTGCCGATCGCGACACAGGAGCAGGGGAAGAGTTGGAACGCCTACGCCCTCGGGACCACGCACGCAGTTACCACCTGCATCGGCTGGCCACCGCCCTTGACACCCAGGGCCTGCAGTTGACCGTGCAGACCACCTACCCGGCGGCGTTGCACATCTTCACCCCCGGTGCGGCCATGCTCGCCGAGAGCATCGACTGCATTCCGGGAACCGACGACAGCGGCCGCCTGCACTGGTACTACCGCTGGTCATGGGGCGAATTGCTGCACGACGCCGACGACCCATCGGCCGCGGCCGCGAAGATCGCCGAGGTTCTCTCCGCCCGCTGAGCGGCTACCCGTGGAACCGGTTACCGGCTAACTGCGGACCGGGGCCAGCTGCTCCAGCGCGCGCGAGGCATACGCGAGAACGTGTGGCATGAGCGGGAACCGCCGCAGGTCGTCCCGGCTGAACCAGTGATAGGCACGGGCCGCGTGGTAGTCGAGCGAGACCTCGCCTGCGACCACGTGGCAGAAATAGACAAAGTCCAGGTACTCGGCGGATGGGCTGATCCGGATTTCCTGGATCGATACCGGCATCGGCAGCGGGGACGCGGCCTCGTCCCTGACCTCCATCCCGCCGCCGCTGACCACGGACACCGACAGCCCGGTCTCCTCTAGCACCTCCCGGATCAGCGCCTCATGCGGGTACTCCCCCGAGGCCAGCTCGATCCGGCCGCCGGTCGGAACCCAGCGCGACAGCCCGCCGTGCCACAGCAGCAGGACCCGGTCGTCGCGCACCACATAGCCGCCGGCCACATACGTCGCATCCCGCAGGTATTTCACCGGTCATCACCGGGCTCGAGCCCGCACATGGCGATGACGATGTCGACCGTCTCGTCCACTGACATCTTGTCGGTGCGGATCACCACCGCGTCCGCCGCCACCCGCATCGGCGAGGTCTCCCGTTCGCGGTCCATCTGGTCGCGTTCGGCTATCTGCAACTCCACCTCGGCCTGGCTGCGCAGCTCGTCGGCGCTTTGCGCCCACAGTTTGCGCGCCGCCCGCTCCTGCAGGCTGACGTCGAGGTACAGCTTGAGTTCAGCGTCAGGCGCGACCACCGTGCCGATGTCCCGGCCGGCCAGGATGGTCGGTCCCTCCGACAGCACCCGCCGCTGGATCAGCCGCACCACTTCCCGTACCCGCTCGAAGCGGGCGACCCGGGGCACGGTCCTGGTGATCTCATCGGTGTGCAGCCGCATCTCCGACAGCGGCCGCCCGGCCACCCGGATCACCCCGCCGCCAGCGGCCCGGGTGATCTCCACCTCTTTCAGCACCCTGGCCGCGATCACGAGCACTCCGTCCAGGTCATCGGGATCGGTGCCCTCGTCCAGGACACCCCTGGCGACCAGCCGGTAGATGAGCCCGGTATCGACCATCGCGTAGTGCAGGCGTGCCGCCATGGCCTGGCCGATGGTGCTCTTGCCGCTGCCGGCAGGCCCGTCGATGGCGATCGTTGCTGGTCGCACTATCTCCCCCTACCGCCGGCGGCGCGGGCCGGGCATCGCTATCACGTCTGCGCAAGTGTAGACCGAGGCCGGCCACCGTCCGCGGGCGAATCAGGCGGCGGCCTGGCCGGGCCGCCGTGCCGCTCAGTCCAGGCCGAACAGCCGCCGCGGGTTGGTGACCGCGACCGCCTGGATGTCCGCGTCGGCCAGGGCGGCGGCCAGCGTCGTCAAGGGACTGGCCAGCGCCATGTCGAACGGCAGGTCGGTGCCCAGCACCACCTGGTCCAGCCCCACCCGGGCGACCAGGTAGCGCAGCGCCTGCGCGTCGTGGGTGATCGTGTCGAAGTACAGACGGCTGAAGAAGTCCCAGGCGTCCTCCGGCGCATCCGCCAGCTCTGGCCGGACCTGGCGGGCGTGCACCAGCCGGCCGGTCTGGTACGGCAGGAAACCGCCGCCGTGCATGAGCACCAGCCGCACCCGCGGATAGCTGGCCAGTACTCCCGCGCAGATGAGCCGCTCCACCGTGATGGTGGTTTCCAGCGGGTTGCCGATC
Organism: uncultured Actinomycetes bacterium; assembly: GCA_963837105.1. Classification (GTDB taxonomy): domain Bacteria; phylum Actinomycetota; class Actinomycetes; order Streptosporangiales; family Streptosporangiaceae; genus UBA9676. The sequence continues at coordinate 138,087 of CAWIMG010000026.1, forward strand.
GCGTTCTGCAGGTACCACTGTTCCAGCGCGGGGTGCGGGCAGTTGAAGGCCGGGTGGATGAGCACCGGCCGCGCCAGCGCGTCCGCCTGCTGCCAGAACACGCCGAACTCCGGCTCGTCCAGCCGGCGGCTGGCGATCGAGGTCCCGATCGCCGCGCCGGCCGCGCCAGCCGCCACCGCCTCGGCGAATACCCGCGCGGCCTCCGCTGGTGCCTGCATCGGCAGGTTGGCCAGCCAGTTCAGGCGGTCCGGCGCCTGCGCGCAGAAATCGGCCATGCCCTCGTTGCTGGCCTGGCAGAGCGCCCCGGCCGGCCCGCTGGGCAGGTCGTAGCCGAACAGCACCGGCGCCGGTGAGATCACCGCCCCCCACAGCCCGCGGCTGGCCAGGTCGGCGAGCTTGGTGGCCGGGTCGTGGAAGGCCGGTACCAGGGCGAACGGCACGTGGTGGGAGCTGCGGAACTCGCCGCCGGCGACGGACATGCCGAGCCCGCTGGCCCACCCGGCCAGCCGCAGCACCGGTACCGGGATGACGTGGTTGTGGACGTCGATGAACACCCAGCCTCCAGCCGCCGCGAATCGGTAGCCATGCTAATTTCCGGTGTTAAATCTTGCTACTGACCTGCTGGGCCGGGCCCGCGCCGCGGGCTGACGGCGGCCGGACCGGCCGGGCCACGAGCCGAGGGGCGGGACGATGGCATCCGAACCAGCCACAGTGGCCGTGATCGGGCTGGGGAACATGGGGCTGCCCATGGCCGGCCATCTGCTGGCGGCCGGCTATCGCGTGCAGGGGTGCGACCTGCGCCCCGGTCCCGCTGCCGCACTCGCCGTCCTGGGCGGGGTGCCGGCACCGGACCCGGCCGCGGCCGCCGAGGGCGCCCGGGTGGTGATCACCTCGCTGCCGTCGGCGGCCGCGCTGGCCGAGGTGGTGGGCGGGGACCGGGGGCTGGCCGCGGTGGCGGCCGGCGGCATGATCGTGATCGAGACCAGCACCCTGCCGGTGCCGGCCAAGGAGGACGCGGCCCGGCTGCTCGGCCAGGCCGGGGCGGTGATGCTGGACTGCCCGGTCAGCGGCACCGCCGGCCAGTTGCGGTCCCGCGACGTCGCGGTCTACGCCAGCGGAGACCGCGACGCGATCGGGCGCTGCCGCGGTGTGCTGGCCGCCTTCTCCCGGGTACAGCATCTGGTCGGGGTGTTCGGCAACGGCATGCGGATGAAGCTGATCGCCAACCATCTGGTCGCCGTGCACCACACCGCGGCGGCCGAGGCACTGCTGCTGGCCCAGCGGGCCGGGCTCGACCCGGCGCTGGCGCTGCGGGCGCTCGCCGACGGGGCCGGGAACTCGCGGATGCTGGAGGTCCGCGGCCCGATGATGCTCGGCGGCGACTTCACCGACGCCAACATCGCGCTGGCGGTGTTCTGCAAGGATATCGACCTCATCAGCGAGCTGGCCAGGTCGGTCCGCTGCCCGCTGCCGCTGTTCACCGCCGCCGCTCAGCTCCACCTGGCCGCGCTCGGCCAGGGCCGGGCCGAGCAGGATCCGGCCTGCGTCTACGCGATCCTGGCGGAGATGTCACAGCCCCGCTGACACCGGCACGGTGCGGCAGGCGCTGACCGACTCGGCGATGGCAGCGGTCAGTTCCACACTGCGCAGCCCGTCGCGCCCGGACGGGCTCGGCTGGCGGCCGGCCAGGACAGCTTCGGTGAACGCCGTTACCACCCCCTGGTAGGCGTGGAAGCTGGCGGTTTCCAGCGTGGCCTCGCCATCGGGGGTGAGGATGTCCAGGCTGCCGGTCATGTTCATGCGGGTGCAGGACCGGCCGATCACCCGGCCCTGAGTGCCGTAGATGGTGAGGTCGGCCTGCGGGCAGGCCACCGACTGATTCACGTTGACATAGGCCAGCGCGCCGCTGGCGAACCGGAGCAGCACCAGCGCCAGCGTCTCTGGCACCAGGCCCTGCTCGTGCCCGGTCAGCGCGGTTACCTCGGTCACCTCGGCCCCGAGCAGGAACCGGATCAGGTCGAAGGCGTGCACCCCGATGTTGTTGATGACGCCCAGGCCCGCCAGCGCCGGGTCCGTCCGCCACCCTTTCAGCAGCGTCCGGCCGGAGCTCATCTCCACCTGCACCACCCGGATCTCGCCCAGTGAGCCGTCCTGGATCACCTCCCGGAGGCGGCCGAAATTGTCGTGGAACCGGGTCTGGAAGGTGATCCCGAGCCGCACCCCCGCGCTCTCGCAGGCCGCCGTCGCCCGGCGCGCGTCCGCGGCGCTGAGCGCGAGTGGCTTGTCGCACAGCACGTGCTTGCCGGCCTCGGCGGCGGCCACCACCTGGTCCGGGTGCAGCGCGTTGGGAGTGGCGATGTAGACCGCGTCCAGCTCCGGGTCAGCGAGCAAGTCGGGGTAACTGACCAGTGCCCGCGCCGCGGCATGGCGGGCGGCGAATGCACTGGCCCGCTCCTGGTCGCGGCTGACCACCCCGCGCAGCACGCCATGTGCACTGGCGGCGATGGCCGGGGCGATCTCGGTGTCGGCGATCCGGCCCAGGCCGACGATGCCCCACCGGAGGCTGCTGGTCTGCGTCACTGCGCCCTCCTCACGCTGGCAGCTCCACACTGGCGGCTGGATCTGCCGCGGCGGCGGGCAGCAAGGCGACCTCACCCGTCGAGCCGTCGATGGCGGCCAGCCAGGCCCCGTCACCGGCGGCCGGGCCGGTCACCCGCTCCGGTCGGCAGCCGACCACCATCGGCACGCCGAGGCTGCGGGCCACCCCGGCCAGGTGCGAGCCTGCCGCGCCGGACCTGGCGATGATGCCACGGGCGGAGAACAGCAGCGGGGCCAGGGCCGGCACCGGCTGGTCCACCAGCAGGATGGCATCTCCGCAGTCACCGGCCGGCCGCTGATGCGGATGGCAGGGCAGCAGCCGGCCGGCCGCGGTTCCCGGGGCGGCCAGGCCGGCAACGCGCTCGCCCCGGCCCACCACCATGGCGGCCAGCAGCGGCATCCACTTCCGGGCCCGGGTGAGCCCGGCCGGGGCGGCCAGCGCGAGCAGGCCCGCGGCCAGCTCGTCCCCCGGCCCGGCCACGGCGGCGGTGCCCGGCCCGGCTGGGCCGCGGGCCACCGTGCCGCCTCCCGCGGGAGGCCCGGCGGCGGCCGGCGCCGGCCGCACCGACTGCAGCAGCCAGATACGGCCACCGGCCGCCGCCCACTCGATCTCCGCGCCGCCGAGCAGCTGGCCGGCCTGCCGGGCCAGGGTGGCCACCGCCGCCACCAGCTCGCCGCCCAGCAGGCGGGTGAGCTGGCGGCCGGTCAGGCCTTCGGCCCAACCTGCCAGCAGCGGGGCCGGATGACCGGGGACACCCTCGATGCTCACCTGCCCGTCCGCGGCCAGCCGGGCGATCCCGCCCGCATACGGGCTGATCTCCGGCTGCAGCAGCACTGCCATCCGCAGCGCAGGCGGCGGCAGCCCGGACGCGGCCAGCCGGCCCAGCGGATCCACCGCGAATGCCGACGCCCAGCAGCTGGCGACCGCGGATGGCGCGTCAACCGGGCCGACCCCGGCCACCGAGCGGAATGCGCCGGCCCAGCGCGGGTCGGCCTCCAGCGGGCTGGACGAGCGGGCGATGGCCTGGCCGCCGAGCGCGGCCACGGCGGCACGCAGGCTGGCCGCGAACTGACCGCCCGGCCGGTGCCCCAGCACCGCCCGCCGGGCTGCCGCGGGCCGGCCCGCGGCCACCGCGTCCGCCCCGGCGGCCAGCGCGGGCTGCCCGGCCGCGACCGGCACCACCCAGCCCGGCAGCACCGGCAGCCCGGCGGTCAGCGCCCGGGCCAGCACCGCCGCCTTGGCCCCGACCTGCTGGGCGGCCCCGCCGGCGAGCGTGGCTTCGGCTCCCAGCCGGAGCAGGCCCGGCCCGGCCGCCTCCGTGCTCACCCGGCGGAGATGATCTCGTGCGAGGCGTACGACGACAGCAGTTCGTGCCCCTCGTCGGTGACCAGCAGCATCTCCTCCAGCCGGACGCCGAACTCGTGCACCTTCCCGTGCTGGGTCTCCAGCGCGAACACCATGCCGGGCCGGATCTCCTCGGGGTAGTCCAGCGACCAGATCCGGGAGATGACCGGCCGATCGTACTGGGCCAGGCCCAGCCCGTGCCCCCACAGGTTGGCGGCGGCCTGGTCTTCCTCCTGGTATCCCCAGGCTTCCCACGCCGATGGCCACTTCGCGGCGATGTCACCCGTGGTCACACCCGGCCGGACGACGTCGATGGCGTCCCACAGCCACCGGTGGGCGGTGTCGTAGTAGTGCTTCATCTCGTCGGTCGGCGTGCCGCCCACGCAGTAGGTCCGGTATACGCACGACTTGAACCCGTTCCAGGTCAGCGCGGCCAGGTCGACGATGACCAGTTCGCCGGGCCGGATGATGCGGTCGGAGAAGTTGCGCCAGTTCGGCCAGGCGTTCGGCCCGGAGGACACGATGATGTCCTCCACGTCCTCCATTCCGGGAATGCTGTAGAGGTACTCGAAGCCGAACGCGGCCACCTCGTTCTCGGTCAGCCCAGGCCGCAGGAACTGGGTGAACTCGTAGTGCAGGGTGTCGCAGATGGCGCCGACGATGCGGGCCGCCTTCTGCTCGTCCGGGCTCTTGATGGCGCGCGCCTCCATCATCGGGGTCATACCGTCGGCCCAGGTCACTCCGGCCCGGCCGAACGCCGCGAGCATGTTGATGTCGATGAAGTCCACCCCGAGCGGCTTGTCCAGCACACCGGCGTCCTCCAGGTCGTGCAGCAGCGCGGTGGTGAACTTGGCGACCTGGCTCTGGGCCGCCGGGCCCGCGGCCCCCTTGATCCAGGTGTAGGAATGGCGGATGTTCTCGGCCGGGATCCACGGGTTGTGCACCTTCAGGTGAATGCCGATGTCGCCCTGCTCGTAGACGATCGGCTCCCGGCCCTCGCACAGCACGACATAGCGCAGGCCCGGCTTGAGCCGGTTCCAGCCCGGCGTGTAGGTCGAGGAGACATAGCGCATGTTCTCGTCATAGAACAGCAACACCGCGCCCAGGCCGTGGCGGGCCATCGCCTCCCGCGCCCGCTGCAGCCGCCAGGCCCGGACCGCGGCCCAGTTGATGCCCTCCTTCCAGTCGGTGCTCAGGCCGCCAAAGGCTTCTCTCATCGCACTGCCGTCCTTTCGGTGGGGGTCAGGCACGCCGCGGCCGGCCTGAGCTGGCCGGGATGACCGGCAGCAGCAGGTAGGACTCCCGCCCGGGGCCGTGCCACAGCGTCTGCCGGCTCGTGGCCAGCTCTGGGGGGCGGTCGACAGGGTCGTTATGAAGAAATGGGCCGCAGCCGGTCATCTCGTTCTTGAACGAGCCCAGCCGGGGCGCGTCCGGGTAGCGGACCTCGTAGTCGCGGCCGCGGACGGTCAGCGCCAGCCGGTAGCCGGCCGGCAGCACCACGCTGGTCGGCCAGATCTCCACGTCGGCCTGGCAGATCTCGCCGGGGGTGACCGGCTGGATCTCGTCGTGGCTGTGGTAGGGCCGGTACGGCCTGGTCAGCACGGGGTCCAGCTTCCGGTGCGACAGCCGCAGCCAGCCCTGTGCGACCGGGGTGTGCGGGTCGATGGCGCCGGGGAAGGTGACCTCCTGGCCGTCCGGGGCGAAGGCCCGCAGCACGCAGAACAGGTCGGCGTCGGTGACCGAGGAGGAGACGAACAGCCGGGCCGCGACCGGCCCGGTGATCTCGGTCTCGGCCGTCACCGGCGCGGCCGTGAAAGTGATCCCCTCCCCGTCCGCCTGGTAGCTCACCCGCTCGTGCTCGCCGCCGGGCTCGCCGGCCAGGTCGCCCGATCCGGGCCGCAGGTAGAGCCGCCGCCAGTCGGTCCGGGCCAGCGGCCACTCCTGCTCGGCCCGCGGCCGGAAGCCGTCCAGCGTGCGGACCTGCAACTGCACCGGCGGCTGGTTCCGCCAGCCGCTGTCATCACCGTGCAGGAAGCAGGCGAAGAACCGTTTCTGCAGATCGACGCCGTAGTCGGTGTAGAAGTGGGTCCAGTGCTCCAGGCCGTGCACCTCCAGCCACTTGTGCCGGGAGGCGGCCTGGGTGAAGCCCTCGAAGTTGCCGCGGGTGTGCAGGCCCTGGCCGCCCCAGTTGGCGGCGGTCAGCAGCGGGACGGTGATCTGCGCCCAGTCGGCCGAGCGGGCCCGGTGGAACTCGTCGTCCAGCGGGTGGGCCCGGATGTCCTCGCCGAACGGCGCCCGCGCGGCCGCCAGTTCGGCGTCGGCCAGCGTCTCCGGGCCGGCCACCGGCTCCCCGGTGACCGCACTGCGCGGGCCGCGTTCCCCCCGCCCGTGCTGGACCACGGTGACCTGCTTGTCGTACCAGTTCAGCCAGAAGGACGACAGGATCCCGCCGTGGTGGGTGCCGTCCCGGTAGAAGTCCGCCGCGCCCTCCCAGACGCACATGGCGGCCAGGTGCGGCGGATGCAGCCCGGCGACATGCCACTGGTTCATCGCGTAGTAGGAGATGCCGTTCAGCCCCACCTTGCCGGTGCTCCATGGCTGCGCCGCCGCCCATTCGATGCATTCGTACAGATCCTGGGTCTCCCGGGGCGAGTACGGGTCGAGCCGGCCAGGCGAGCGGCCCGCGCCGCGCGAGTCGACCCGGACGCAGGCGTAGCCGTCCGGCACCCACTTCTCCGGGTCGGCGACTTCCCAGTTCTGGTGGACGTTGCTCGACCCGGCTGTCACGTCCGGGTGCTGGCTGGTCATCAGCCGCCACTGGTCGGGATAACCATCCTGGAATGCCAGTCCCTTGGCGTACGGGCCGTAGCTGAGGAGCACCGGGTAGCGCCCCTCCCCCGGCGGCCGGAACACGTCGGCCCGCAGCACCAGCCCGTCGCTGGCCGGCACCGGCACGTCCCGCTCGATAACGATCGCGTCCGGGCCGGGCACGGGCGGCTGGCCCGGACGGTCCTGCGCTCCTGGCGCCACGGTGTGCTCCCTTTAATCAGCCGCCCGCGTGGGCTGGTGGCGTTCAGTGACGGTCATCGGCTCCGGCCCGCTCCGCCTCGGACGATAGCAGTGCTAAACGCCGAGCGGAACCCTCGACTGGTGGCCTGACCTGGTGCAGTAGCATTCAGTCACCATGTCCGATTTCAGTGCTGCTACTGATGCCCGGAGCCTGGCCGACGGCATCGGGCGGCGGCTGGCCGCCTACCGGACGGAGCGGAGGCTGCGGGTGGCCGAACTGGCCCGCGCGGTGGGGGTCACGCCCAGCCTCATCAGCCAGATCGAGCGGGGCCAGTCCCGCCCGTCCGTCTCCACCCTGTTCGCCATCGCGCAGGCGCTGGCCGTGCCGGTGGACGCGTTCTTCCGCGAGCCGGTGCCGCCAGCCGCCCGCCCGCCCGCCGAGCCCGCCCCCGCCGGGAACCTGGCCGGTACCGCCGGGAACCCGGCCGGGACCACGCCGGCCGGGGACCGGGCGGGGGCTGGCCCGGACGGCGGTCGCTACCTGGTACGCCGGGGCCGCCGGGCGGCCATCGACATCGAGGGCGGCGTGCGCTGGGAACGGCTGACCCGCAGCACGCTGGATCACCTGGACTTCTTCGAGCTGATCTACGAGCCCGGCGCCCAGTCCCACCCGCGCCAGTACACCCACCCTGGCACCGAGATGGTGCTGGTGATGAGCGGCTGCCTGGAGATCACCATCGGTTTCGAGCGCTACCTGCTGGAGCCAGGTGACAGCATCGACTTCCCCTCCTCCATGCCGCACCGCTACCTGAACCCGTCGGCGGCCGAGACCGCCCGGGCCGTGACCGCGATCCTGTACGACTGCCCCGGCGGCCGCTGACCGGCGGCTGCCCCCCGGCGCCGGCCGGTGCCCTCCCCGGGCGCGGGCGGTCCGCTCTCCCCGGGCGCGGGGCGGTCAGCTCTCCCCGGCCGCCGCCGGGGCGAAGAAGGTGAACCGCACCCGGGCATAGGTCCGTTCCGCGGACACACCCAGCGAGGCCAGCGAGAGGCCGGTGCTTTCGGATGGGTCGTGCTGGACCACGACCAGCCCGTCCGGGGCCAGCCAGCCCGGCTCGCGGTCGATCAGCTGGACGGTCCGGGTCCACAGCCCCCGCCATTGCGGCGGCGCCACGAAGATGATGTCGAACTCCGACGGGCTGCCACGCAGGTAGCTGAACACGTCGGCGGGGACTACCTGGGCGTTCGCGGCCAGCCGGGTGAGCTCCAGGTTGTAGCGGATGTTGCCGAGCGCGCGCGGGGAGCGCTCGACAAGAACCGCCTCGCCGCAGCCCCTGCTGAGCGCCTCGATGCCGACCCCGCCGGTGCCCGCGAACAGATCCAGGAACCGGCAGCCGGGCAGGCGCGGGCCCAGGATGGCGAACAGGCTTTCCTTTGCCCGGTCGGTGATCGGCCGGGTCTCCCGGCTCGGCGGGGACCGCAGGATGCGGCCCTTGGCGGCGCCTGCGATGACCCGCATTCGATGCTCCGCTTGTGCCGCGTGGTGTCCGGTGCTGCTGACATCATCGTATCCGGGGTGATCATCCGATTGAGGAGGCAAGCCCGGGATGGACGGCGCGGCAGCCGACCGGCTGGCGATCAGGGAACTGGTGGACAACTGGGCGGTCTGGCGGGACGCCGGCGACTGGGACCGCTTCCGGACGGTCTGGCACTCCGATGGACGCATGATGGCCACCTGGTTCCAGGGGCCGTTCACCGATTTCATCCGGGTCAGCCAGGAGGGCTTCGACCGGGGGGTGCGGATCCTGCACTTCCTCGGCGGAAACTCGGCCGACGTGGCCGGCGACCGGGCCATCAGCCAGACCAAGATGACCATCAGCCAGCGTGCACCGGTCCACGACGTGCTCTGCGACGTGGTGTGCACCGGGCGCTTCTATGACTTCATCGAGCGCCGGGACGGGCGCTGGGGCATCGTGCTGCGGCAGCCGATCTATGAGAAGGACCGGCTCGACCCGGTGGACCCGGCCGCCCGGCTCGATCTGGATGCCGCCCTGCTGGCCCGCTTCCCCGAGGGCTACCGGCACCTGGCCTACCTGCAGGCTGGCCTCGGCTATCAGGTCAAGCCGGACATGCCGGGCCTGACCGGACCGGAGGTGACGGCCCTGTACCAGCGGGGCAGCCGCTGGCTGGCGGGCGGGCCTCGTGACTGACCGGCTGACCGCCGCCGGGCTGGCCCGGCTGGACGTCACGGCGCAGCGGCACGTCGGGGACGAGCGGGTGCCGGGCCTGGTGGCGCTGGCCGCATGCGGCGATCAGGTGCACGTGGCGGCGCTGGGCACGCTGACAGCCGGCGCCGACCGGCCGGTGACCCGCGGCTCGCTCTACCGGATCGCCTCCACCAGCAAGCCGGTGACCGGCGCGGCCACCCTCGCGCTGATCGGCGAAGGCCTGATCGGGCTGGACGAGCCGGTCGACCGGCTGCTGCCGGAACTGGCCGGGCGGCGGGTGCTGCGGGCCATGGACGGGCCGCTGGCCGACACGGTGCCTGCCGCCCGCCCGGTCACCACCCGCGACCTGCTGACTTTCACTTTCGGTTTCGGCGCGGCGGCCGAGATGTTCGCCGCGGCCACGCCGTGGCCGGTGATGGCGGCCGAGGCGGAACTGCGGCTGGCCACGCTCGGCCCGCCCGACCCCGCGATCCAGCCGGACCCGGACACCTGGATCGCCGGCCTCGGCAGCCTGCCGCTGCTGGCCCAGCCGGGCGAGCGCTGGCTCTACAACACCGGCGCCTCGGTGCTCGGGGTGCTGCTGTCAAGGGCGGCCGGCCAGCCGCTCGGGGAGGTGCTGCGGACCCGCATCTTCGAGCCGCTCGGCATGACCGGCACCGCCTTCTGGGCGGCCGACACCAGCCGGCTGGCAACCGCCTACCGGCCGGTCCCTGGCGGGCTGGCCGTGTGGGACGAGCCGGATGGGGCGTGGAGCCGGCCGCCGGCGTTCGGCGACGGCGCATCTGGGCTGGTATCGACCGCGGACGACCTGCTCGCCTTCGCGAGGATGCTGCTTAACGGCGGTGCCCCGGTACTCACAGCGGCCGCCGCCCAGGCCATGACCACCGACCAGCTGACGCCCGCGCAGAAGTCGCGCGGCGGGCTCGGGCCGGATTTCTTCGTGGGCCGGTCCTGGTCGTTCTGCCAGTCGGTGCTCGACAGCGGGGCGTTCGGCTGGGACGGCGGGCTCGGCACGTCGTGGCTGGTGGATCCCGCCCGCGACCTCACGGTCATCGTGCTCACCCAGCGGATGTTCGAGTCGGCGGCGACCCCGGCCGTGCACCGCGACATCCAGGCCGCGGCCTACGCCGCACTCCCGGGTTAATAGGTCCCGGGCCGCTACGTGCCGGCGGGACCGTCTCCCTGGCCGGGCTGGCATCATGAAACAGTGAACAGCCGAAGTTCCCGCCACTTCCCGGTCACCGTCACCCGCCTTCCGGTCGTGCGCTGCCAGATTTGCCAGCGCACCGTCGCCTACCGGCCCGGCAAGATCAGCGAAGTCCTGACGGAGCACTACCGCCGGGCGCACCCGGAGGCATTGCGCGCCCCGTCCCAGCCGGGCACGGCCTGAACGCCCCGGCACGGGCCTGCCGGGCTGCTAGAACTCGGTCTTGAGGCGCTCGATCTCGCGGGCACGCTCCCGCAGCTGGGCGTAGGCGGGCCGCTCCCGGATCCGGGCCAGCGCCCACCGGACCGCCTCCGCGCGGCTGCCCGCGATCCCGGCCTTGATCAGCGCGTCCAGGGTTTCCAGGTCGGCCGGGCCGAGCCGGGCCATCACCGGGGTCAGCTCGCCACCCGCCAGCGCCCGGTCCTCCAGCGACCCGCCGCGCCGGCCGCGCAGCACCATCTGGGGGCCATGGTCGTCGCCGCCGCTGACCCAGAACTCCAGCCGCCCAGCCTCGGGCAGGTGGGCCGAAAGATCGCGGCGGAACTCCCGGATCGCCGGGCCGTGCTGCTTCTCGAAGTCGTGCAGGGCCTCCTCCTGGCCCTCCCGCCCCTCCGGCGCTTCGATGGTCACCCGGATCAGCAGCTCACCCGGCTCGATCACCGGGTCGTCGCCGTAGGCAAGCACCTCGGTGCGCTGCACCGGCGCGCCCGGGAACCGCCTGGTCACCTGGTCCTGAATTTCCTGCCGGATGTGCTCGATCGCCGCCGGGTCCATCGCCACCCTCCTCGTTACGCATGAAACTGAACGTAACTCCGAGTTTCTGCAGGTATCAAGGGCAATCGCCATCCGGCGGGCTGAGGGCGAGGGCGCCGTCGGGCTGCTGGCCGATCCGGGAGCCGAACGGCTGGCTGATCCGTTCGAGCAGAGCCTGCAGCCATGCGCTGTCCGCGGCGGTGGCGTGGCACAGCCGCATCTTCCTGGCCTGCATGGGCATCATCCGCAGGGCGGCGAGCCTGCCGGTGCCTGCCATCACCGACGCGAGGTAGATCAGGCGAAGATCGCCCCGGAACTCCGGGTGGCCGCTGATGCCCTCGTAGTCGTTGATGGCATCGCCGCAGCCGTACAGGACGAGCCGGCCCCGGTAGATCTCCACCGGGCGGGGATGGTGCGACGAGTGGCCGTGGATGACATCGACCCCGCCATCGATGAGCCGGTGGGCAAACCGGACCTGCTCGCGCGGCACGTCATACCCCCAGTTGGAGCCCCAGTGGATGGACACGGCCACGACATCGCCGGGCTGCCGCGCCGCCCGCACCCGCGCGATGATGTCATCGGCGGCAGCGCCGGAAAGGCGGGGCAGGAACGCGACCCCGGGTCGGCTGGCGCTCGCGGCCCAGGAGGGCGGGATCCCGCTGGAAGCGGCTCCGCAGGCAAACATGAGCAGCCGGCCGCCGCCCGGCACCGGGACGGCGGCCGGCTGCCAGGCCTGCGCGGCGTCACGCCCGGCACCTGCCAGTGGCAGCCCGGCGGCGGCAAGTGCATCGATCGTCTCGGCCAGCCCGGGGCGGCCAAAGTCGAGCACGTGGTTGTTGGCCAGCACGCACACATCGAGGTTCGCCACGATCACCGCGGGCAGGTTGCTGGGGCTCATCCGGTAGTGGACAGCCTTGCCAGCCGCGAAACTGCCGCTCCGCGTGACGCTTGTCTCCAGGTTGATCACCCTGGCATCGGGGGCAGCTTGGCCCAGGACGGCCAGCGCGTCACCCCACGGCCAGGCGAAGCTGACCGGCCACGGGATGGGTCCGTTGGCACGTTCGGCCAGCCGGACATACCCGCGCGCGTCACGCGCATACTCCTCCCGCAGCTCAGCATCCCCGGGATGGGGCAGTATCTGGTCAACGCCGCGGCCCAGCATCACGTCACCGGACAGGAACAGTGTGACAAGCCCGTTGGCCAAGCCATCCACCACTCAGTCAGTGCCATCCGGCAGGAGCCGCGCCAGGGTGCCGGGATCGAGTTCGGCGAGGGAGGTCACCAGCAGCGATGCCCTCCCCAGATCATGCCCCCGGGTGACGGCTGTGCGTACGCCGACACAGATCAGGCCAGCAGCGAGCGCAGCCGCCATGCCCGTCGCCGAGTCCTCGATCGCCACCACCCCATCGGGCCCGGTTCCGAGCCGCTTCACCGCGAGACGGTAGACGTCGGGGGCCGGCTTGGGCCGGGCGACCTCGTCGGACGACGCGACGGCGGCCAGCATGTGGCCGAGCCCCAGCGCCTGGACGACGGCATCGATATCGGCCAGCGATGACGATGACGCGAGGCCAATCGCGACACCGGCTTCCTGCAGGGCGGCGGTGAGCCTGGCGAGGCCGGGGGTGGCGACCGCGGACGCCCGCAGCCGGGGCAGGTACCGCTGCTGGTAAAAGCGGTACAGGGCCTGCGCGTCCAGGCCCTGGCCGGAGTGCGCGGCGGCCACCCTGAGCACCTCCGGCAGGCTGACGCCCGCCAGCCCGGCGAGCAGCCCGGCGTCTACCTGCCCGCCCTGTTCACCGATGATCTCCGTGATGACCGCCATGGACAGTGGCTCAGAATCGACCACGACCCCATCCATGTCGAAGATCACCCCGCGCAGGCGCGGGACCAGCGCTGGGCTAGCCACCAGCGTGATCGCGCAGCGCGGCCCGCCAGTAGGCGGCCGACTGGCGGAGATCATCCAGCACCTGGTCATCGTCCTGCTCGAACGGCGGGATGATCTCCAGGATGAGCGCGACGTCGGTGGCGCCGGACCGGTCCAGTGCCGCCAGCACCCGGGCTGGCTCGATGATGCCAGCCGCGTTCGCCCGCGGTGTGAAGGGCGAATGGTGATCGGCTTGTCCGTCGGTCTGCTGGAGCTGGACCACCGGCGCGCGGGCGCCGAGGCGTTCCAGCCACGCGTAGGGATCGCGGTCTGGGCCTGCCGTGCCCGGCACGCACTGATGTCCCACGTCGAGGCAGAGCACGACCGGCACATGCGCCTGGTCGCCGCTGGTCAGCAACGACTCCATCATGGCCATCGTGGATGGCTCACGGGCGGCGGCGAGGTTTTCCGCCTGCAGCGACGACAGGCCCCGGTCATGTGCGTAGCCGGCCAGCAGGCCCAGCGACTCCCGCAGCTCATCCCACAGCCGGGCGCGGCGGGAACGATCGCGGTAGTCCCCGACGCTGAACGCGCCGACGTGCCCGCCGGCTGACTGGGCGCCGGCGTCGGCGGTGAATGCGATGACCCGCTGGTACCAGTCCCGTGCCCGGTCGCGGGCGGTGCGGTCCGGGTGCAGCAGCAGGTTCGCCGAGTAGGCGGCGAGCCCGGTGAAGACCGAATGCAGGGCGAGCCCGGCGCCCGCGCAGGCCGCCTGCAAAGCGGCGGACTGGTCAGCGACTGCGGCCGGGGGCGCGTCCAGGTCCACCAGATCCAGGCTGTGCTGGACCAGATCCAGCTCCAGTTCGCCGGCGACCAGGGCGGCCCAGCGTTCTGGCTGCGGCCACCGTTTGACGGCGAAGCAGGTGTTGATCCCCAGCCGGTAATTCGTCATGGCCGCTCCCCGGGTCATGCACCGCTGCGCTTGCCCGCACCTGGTCGAACCATGCGGCCCGGTCCAGCCCGAACTGGCTGCCCCAGCGCGACGGCAGGAAGTGGCGGGCCCGCTGCCGGACGGCACGTGCCGCCGCGTCCGCCTCCTCCGCCAGGCCAGCTGCGGCGGCGGCCAGCATCGCGGCGCCGAATCCGGCTGGATCGAGGTCCAGGTGCAGCACCGGCCGGCCCAGCAGGTCGGCCTTGGCCTGCCCGGACAGATCGAGCCTGGCGCCGCCACCGCCAACCCTGAGCTCAGTCAGTGGCGACCCGGCCGCCGCCAGCACCCGCAGCACCGAGCGCACGCCCAGTGCCGCTCCCTCGACCACCGCATAGGCGAGTTCTGGCCGGCTGTGCCGGTCGGACAGGCCGATGAACCCGGCCCGGGCCGACGGGTCATCGCGCTCCCCGTCGCCGAGATAGGGCAGGAAGAGCGGGGCCGCGTCAACCGCGTTCCCCGGGCTGACGCCAGGCCCGCCGGCACCTTTGCTCGCCGTCCGCGCGGCCCGCTCCAGCCGCCGGCGGCAGCGCTCCGCGTCGGCGGCCAGCTCCGCGTAGGCACCGTAGCCCAGGACCCGGACCGCCCAGCTGATCGCCGCGCCGGTGGTGTTGACGCCCAGTTCGGTGCACAGGAGGCCGGGGACGGTGTGACTGTAATGCGTCACCCGCAGGTCCGGCAGCGGCTCGGGCACAGCCGAATTGAGGCAGGAAGAAGCCCCGGCCATCTCGCTGACCGGGCCCGGCCCGGTGACACCGGCCCCGAAGGCGGCGCACTGGCTGTCCGCCGCGCCGACGACGACCGGTACCCCAGGGTCGAGGCCAAGTTCGGCGGCGGTCTGCCGGGACAGCCCGGCCGCTATCTGCCAGGGCGGCAGCGCGGGCGGGAACAGGGCCGGATCGATGCCGAACGCGGCGAACAGGCCAGCATCCCAGCGGCGCTCGCGCAGATTGAAGAACAGCGTTGCATTCGCGTGCGTCTCGTCGGTGCGGGCCAGCCCGGTGAGGCGGTGCAGCACAACGTCCCGCGGCTGGAGGATGAACCGGGTGCGCGCGAAGACGCCGGGTTCATGCTGGCGCAGCCAGAGCACCTTCGGGCCGATGTGAAACGCCTCCGCGACATGCCCGGTCCGCTGGTGCATGGCGCGGTCGCCGAGCTGGTCCCGCATCTGCCGCGCCTGAGCGACGGCCCGGTTGTCGCGGTAGAGCATGCCGGGCCGCAGCGGCTCCCCGCCGGCACCGACGGGAACCATGCTCGGGCACTGCCCGGTGAGGCCGATGGCACGGATCCGGCCAGCTACCCGGGCCCGGGCCGCCAGCTGCCGCAGCGCTGCCACCGCGCCTTCCGCCCAGTCGCGTGCGTCCTGCTCCGCCCAGCCCGGCCGGGGCGAGGACATCCGGTACGGGTGGCGCGCCTCCCCGACCTGCCTCCCCTGGAGGTCAAAGGCGATCGCGCGGGCGCCCGTCGTCCCCGCGTCAACGGCCGCGAACAGCGGAGCGTCCCGCACCCGCCGGCCCGCCGTCACCTCCTCGCCGTGCCCGCCGCCGGTGGCGCCGGTCACTCGGGCGGCAGCTCGTGGTAGACGAGGTCAACGTCAACGCCCTGGGCGCGGCGCACGTACTTGGCCACGTAGTAAACCAGCAGGCCGAACAGGGCCGTGGCGCCCATGAACACCGGCACGTACCACCAGTGGGAGGTGGTGCCGATCGCCAGCGCCGGGTACTTCAGCACGTCGTAGACGAGGAAGCACATCACCAGGAACGAGAGCGGCGCCATGATCTTGAGCACCGGCACCTTGCCCCAGGTGATGTTGGCCGGGGATGCCTGGTAGAGGTCGGGGCGGCGGTTCGGGAACGTGAACGCCGCGATGCAGACGATCCAGACGCAGACCACGCCGGCCAGCACGCCCAGGGCCAGCCAGGTCTGGAAGGTGGTCGCCAGCACGCTCCACACCAGCATGACGGTGACCAGGACCATCACCGTCAGGATCGATGGCACCGGGGAGTGGGTCCGCTCGTTGACATCGGCGAGCTTGGCAGGCAGCAGCCGGTCGAACGCCCAGGCGAAGACGGTCCGTACCGGCATGAACGTGTTGCCCACCATGGCCGGCAGGCTCCAGAACAGGAACGATCCGACGATCAGGATCGTCAGCACCGGCACGTTCACGGTCAGCGCGGCCAGGAAGTGGTACCAGGGCCCGGTCGGGATCGTGTACGCCGGATTCGGGCTGGTGTTGACCGCCGACATGAAGATGTAGCTGGCCACCTTGTAGATCAGCAGCACGCCGATGCAGATGAAGACGACATCCCAGGCAAGCGCTGAGAACATGATCTTCAGGTGCCGGTTCCGGTTCGACGCGCTCTTCAGCTCGCCGGAAAGGTAGACGCTCCACCAGTTCCACATCATGAACGTCATGATCACGAAGATGGCGGGCAGCGTGCTCGACATCAGGCCCGGGTTGGGATGAGCCGAAATGCTGCCCCGGACGGCGTTGATGACGTGCTGGTAGGAGTCACCGTGCCCACCGAAGCGGGCCGAGAGCTGGTTGAAGTGGCTCTGGAACGAATGGGAGGAGCCGAAGGCAAGGACGATGAAGGCCAGGAAGGTCCCCGCCGAGGCGATGATCCAGAAGGTGTTCTGCCAGCGGAAGGTCACCTTGGTGCCGGCGATGAGGATCGCCGTCATCAGCACGATCATGAACAGCCCGCCGAGGAAGATCCAGGCGTGGTCGGTCTGGAACCGGTCCCCCCAGGCGATCAGGTCGTTGTTGTGGAAGAAGATGCCGAAGGTGACCAGGGTCGGGCCGAGCGCGAAGACGGGGAAGTACCTGGCCCAGAAGGTCGCGCCGATCATCGCGGAGAACGCGGCGCCGAAGTTGGACACGGTGGCCAGCGGCGGCGACAGGATGCGGCTGACCCAGACGTAGTCACCCCCGGTCCGCGGCATGCTCGACGCCATCAGCGCCATCATCACCAGCACCGGCACGTTGATGACGAACGCGATGAGGGTGGCGGTCACCAGATCCGCGCCAGGGAACAGCGACAGCGCGAAGAAGACACCCCAGGCAAGGGTGGCCCCGACCGGCGCGGAGAACACCGCGTTGAAGACCATCGCGTCGAACGCGTTGGCCTCCCGCACCAGGCCGGTGCTCTGCCGGACGAACAGCTGCTGGTTCTTGGTCTCGGCGCTGCTCATGGCTGCTCCTCACGCCCGAGCTACCCGATCGGCCTGGCCGGTTACTCGGGTTACAGCGAGAGTAACAAGATCGAACATGTTATACAAGAGAAGTCTGTATATATCCGTCATTAAGAGTGTTAGAGTCTGATGAACTGCCGGTGCTGGCCTGCTGCCGTCGGCCAGGACCAGCCAGAACCGCCCTGGCAAGCGCCGCAGGAGGGGTGCCAGCTGCCGTGTTCGCCGTCAACCGCCGCCGCCGGATCCTGCAGCGGGTCGCCGAAGAGCAGACCATCAAGATCGGCGAGCTGGCACACGAGCTGAGCGTCTCCGAGATGACGATCCGGCGCGACATCAGCAAGCTGGAGACCGATGGGTTCCTCCGGCACACCCACGGCGGCGCTACCGCGCACATCACCAAGTCTATCGAGCTTGCTTTCAACGCCCGGGCGCTGGAGCACACCGCCGAGAAGCGGCTGATCGGCATGCGGGCCGCGGAGGAACTTTCCGGGCCCGCGGTGCTGTTCGTCGGCGCCGGGACGACGGCCGAGCAGTTCTCCCTCTTCCTCACCCCGACGCCCGGCCTGCAGGTGATCACCGGCTCGCTGCCGGTCGCCAGCCTGCTCGGGTCCCGGCCGGTACACGTCATCGCGCTGGGCGGAGTCGTGCGGGAGGAGGAACTATCGTGCGCCGGGCCCATCGTCACCGCCACCCTCGCCAGGTACCGGGCGGACGCCGCCGTGATCGGCGCCGCCGGTGTCTCGGCCGGCTGTGGCGTCACCGAGTTCGACGACGAACTCGCCGAGGTGAGCCGGGCCGCGATCGCCCACAGCTCGCGGCTGGTGGTGCTGGCCGACGCCTCGAAGATCGGTGTGGACGCGCATGCGGTGGTCGCGCCGGCCGGGGCCATTTCCATGCTGGTGACCAGCCCGGGTGCGCCCGCGGCCGAGCTTGACCTGCTGCGCGCGGCCGGGGTGAGGATAGTGGTCGCCAGCCGAGCCGGGCGGCAGCGGCAGCGGCGCACGGCTGGCCCGGGCAAGGAGGCCAGCTAGTGAACGTCCTGCAGCGGATTTTCGCCGTGCCCAAGCCGCTGATCGCCATGTGCCATCTGCGTGCCCTGCCCGGCCGGCCACGCCATGACGCGGCCGGCGGGACGACCGCGATCTACACCGCGCTCCGCGAGGATGTGCTCGCGCTGCAAGCGGCCGGGGTGGATGGCCTGCTTTTCTGCAACGAGCACGATCTTCCCTATTCGATCGGGGTCGGGGTGGAGATAGCAGCGGCGCAGGCGGCGGTGATCGCCCGACTCCGGCCAGATCTGACCGTCCCGTTCGGGGTGGACGTGCTCTGGGATCCCCGGGCCGCGCTGGCCATCGCCCGGGCCACCGAGGCCGCCTTCGTCCGGGAGGTCTTCACCGGGGTCTTCGACAGCGACATGGGGCTGCTGGCGCCCGACTTCGGTGAGCTGGCCGGTTACCGCCACGCCATCGGCGCCGATGACGTCGCGATCTTCACCAACGTGACGCCGGAGTTCAGCCGCTCGGTGGCGGGCCGGACGGTCGGTGAGCGTGCCCGCGGGGCGGCGTTCCTCGGCGCGGACGCGCTGCTGATCAGCGGGCCACAGGCGGGCGCCCAGGTGGACCTGGCCGACCTCCGCGCGGCGAAGGAAGCGGCCGGGGAGGTTCCGGTGCTCGCCAACACCGGGGTGACTCACGACAATGCCGGGCAGACCCTCGCCATCGCCGACGGGGTCATCGTGGGTACCAGCCTCAAGGTCGATGGCTCGACCTGGAACGCCGTCGACCCCGGCCGCGCGGCGCGGATGGCAGACATCGTCCGGGCGGCGCGGGCAGCCGAGGGGGTGCGATGGCCAGACGGTCCCGGCTCTACTTCGTGAGCGATCTGCACGGCTCGGGCAAGTGCTTCCGCAAATTCCTCAACGGCGGCCCGATCTACCAGGCCGACGTCATGGTGCTCGGCGGGGATCTGGCCGGCAAGGCGATCCAGGCGATCACCCGGACGGCGCGGGGCCGGTTTCGAGTTCAACTTCCGTGGTGCCGCCTACGACCTTGCGGACGGCGAGGAACTGCGGGGGGTGGAGCAGCTCATCGCCGATCACGGTTACTACCCCTACCGGGCCGAACCGGGCGAACTCGCCCAGATGCAGGCCGCGGGCAAGCTCGATGACCTCTTCCTGCGGCTGATTGCCGAGCGCCTGCGGCACTGGCTGGAGCTTGCCGACGAGCGGCTGCGTGCCCGGGGCATCCCGGTCTACTGGATGCTCGGCAATGATGACCCGCCCGAACTGGCGGCGCTGCTGGACGACGCGCCCTGGGGAGTCCACTGCGAGGGCCGGGACGTGCTCGTGGAGGGCCACGAGATGATCTCCTGGGGTTATGCCAACCCGACCCCGTGGCACACCCACCGCGAGATGAGCGAGGATGACCTGCGCTCGGTGTTCGCCCGGCTGGCCGGCGAGCTGAGCGATGCCCGGACCGCCATCTTCAATCTCCACCCGCCCCCCTACGACAGCGGGCTGGACGAGGCGCCCGTGCTGGACGAGAACCTCCAGGTCCAGTCGGCGGCCGGGCAGGCCCGGATGAGCCCGGTGGGCAGCCACGCGGTGCGCGAGGCGCTGGAGCAGTTCCAGCCGCTGCTCGGGCTGCATGGGCACATCCACGAGGGCGCCGGGTTCCGCAGGATCGGCGAGACACTCGCCATCAACCCTGGCAGCGACTACGGTACTGGCGTTCTCAATGGCGTGCTGGTGACGCTGGAACCGAAGAAGGTGAAGGCCTACCAGTTCGTGCGCGGATGAGACCGGTAGGCGACCCGGCACCGGACCGGGGGAACGGGAGCCGAGTGTCATGGATTACGCCCCCGATCAGGCGGCGCCACTCGGTGACGCCCGCCAGGAGGGGCTGCGGCTGGTGCACGCGGCTGCCGAGCGCGGCCTGCCGGTCCGCCTGATCGGGGGGGTCGCCGTCTGGGCTCGCTGCCCGAGCGCACAGATCCCGCAGTTGCGGCGCGACTACGGCGATGTCGACGTCATCAGCGTGCGCAAGGTGTCACGGGAGCTCATCCGCTTCGCCGAGGCGATGGGCTACCAGCCTGACAAGCTCTTCAACGCACTGCACGGGGCGCAGCGCCTCAACTTCACCGACCCGGCCACCGGCCGCCCGCTTGACGTGCTGCTCGACCGGTTCGCCATGTGCCACACGATCGAGCTGAAGGACCGGCTCGGCCTCGATCCGGTCACCATCGGGCTCGCCGATCTCCTGCTCACCAAGCTGCAGGTGGTGCGGATCAACCAGAAGGACCTGCTCGACCTGACCGCGCTGCTGGCCGACCATCCACTGGGTGGCCAGGAGGCGGGGTCGATCGATCTTGGCCGCCTGACGTCGCTGCTGGGGAAGGACTGGGGATTCGAGCACACCACCCGCCTGAACCTGGCCAAGCTGCGCGAGTCCCTGGCCGGCCTCGGCCTGCCGGAAGCGGTGAGCAGGACGGTCGGCGAGCGCATCGCCGGCATCCTCGCCGCCCTCGACGGCGGCTCCAAGAGCCTGGGCTGGCATCTGCGCGCCCGGGTGGGCGAACGCGTCCAGTGGTATGAGCTGCCCGAGGACGTCCGCCACTGACCTCAGCTGTGGATGATGTCGGTGTGGTGGCAGAAATGCACCCGGGCCGGGGCCATGCCCCGGATCCGCTGCAGTGAGTCCCACCAGGCCGCCCGGTCACTCGCCTGGCCGGCCACCAGCTTCTGGTCCGCCGGGCCGGTGTACTGGCGCGGCGTGTAGGCGGCATCGCCGATCATCAGGTCGGCCCCGTCCTCCCCGGTGTCGACGACGACGCATTGGTGGCCGTCGGTGTGCCCGGGCGTGCTGATCACCTCGACGCCCGGCAGCACCTGCGCGTCCCCGTCCAGCAACTCGAACCTGGCGTTCATGAAATCGAACCACTGGCACAGGTCGGGTGACTCCCGCTCGGCCCGGGCCAGCTCACGGCGCTGCACGTAGATGGGCGCGTGCCGGAAGACGGCGTTCTGCCCGCAGTGGTCGAAGTGCAGATGGGTGTTGATCACCAGCGAGATGTCGGCCGGGGTCATGCCTAGATCGGACAGCGCATCGGCGGCAGTGCGGTTCACCACCCGCCAGTCGTTGAGAACCTGCTGCGGGCCGCCGACGCCGGTGTCGACCAGCGCAGCGCCGCCGGGGTGGCTGATCACGAAGCCGTGCACCGGCCAGTCGCGGCCATCGAGCCCGCGCAGGCTGGCCAGGTGCAGGCGCTTGACCTCCAGCGCCATCAGCCGGCCCCCTCCCCCGGCGGCGCGCCAGGCAGGGCAGCCTGGCGCGGCTGCTCCGGCCAGAACGGCCACTCCTCGAACCACGCGCACCGGCCGTTGGCGGCGAAACGCATGACCCACAGATCGCGGTATTCCTGCCGGACGGGACGGCCGTACCAGACCTGCACCCGGGCCACCGCGGTGTTGCCATCGGCCGCTATCACCTCGCTGGCCATCTGGAACACCTCATCCGGCCCGTCCCGCTCGGCCTCCCACATCGCGGCGATGGCCGGCAGCCCGGTCAAAGGCCTGGCGTAGGGATCCTGGCGGTACTCGGCGTCCTCGGTGAACAGCGCGGCCAGTGCGCTGGTGCCGGGCGCGCGCCAGGCACGCTCGTAGCCGGCCAGCCATACCGATACCTCGCCCCGGTCCACCTCAGTTCCTGACCTCCCTGGCGCGGGCCGTACCGTGGCTGTCGTGACCAGCGACCCGGCCCCCACGGCGGCAGGCACCACAGCCGATGATGACACGATCCCGGCCATCCCGGCCTCGGCGGGCGCCCTCATCTTCGACCGGGCGGGACGGCTGCTGATCCTCAAGCCGACCTACAAGTCCGGCTGGACGATCCCGGGCGGGGTGATGGAGGCCGACGGCGAGACGCCCTGGCAGGCCTGCCAGCGCGAGGTGCGGGAAGAATGCGGCCTCGACCTGACCAGCGGCCGGCTGGCCTGCGTGGACTTCCGGCGGCCGCGGCCCGGGCGGGTGGGCGGCATCCGCTTCCTGTTCGACTGCGGTACCTTCGCCGATACCGAGCTAGCCGGGATCAGCCTGCAGGCCGAGGAACTCTCAGCCCACCAATTTGTCGATTTGTCGATCGCACTGACGCTGCTGCGCAAACCGATCCGGCGCCGCGTCCGTGCGGCCACTTCCGGCTGTGGCCCGCATTACCTGGAGGACGGCCGCAAGGTCCCGGGCATACGCGCCAGCCGGGGCGACGCTGCGACCGTCTAGCCTAGCGACGTGCCAGCCCGGTGGGCCGGGCAGGCGGGCGATCAGGCGGGCGACCTGGTCGGCCAGCGATGTAACGGCGGCCAGCCGGTTGTCGATGGCCAGGTGCGGGACGGCGGGCTCGGTGCCCAGCCGCATGCTGGCCGTGAAGGTGGCGAAGCCGGCCTTCTTGGCCGAGTCCCGGGCCAGGCCGCGGGCGGCCAGCCGGTGGCGCAGCGTGGCCGCATCCGAGCGGATCCAGACCAGGTGCACGGGCGCGCCGCCGAGCTCAGCCAGCCAGGCCCGCCAGCGGGCAGCGTCGTGGATCTGCTGGGTGAACCGGCCCGGACAGCAGCACCGGGCAGCCGTGCGAGCGGATCTCACGGGCGGTCGCGGTCATCCCGGCGTACTCGTGGACCTTGATGTGCTCGTCGTACCAGGGGCCCTCACGCTC
Source organism: uncultured Actinomycetes bacterium (assembly GCA_963837105.1). Classification (GTDB taxonomy): domain Bacteria; phylum Actinomycetota; class Actinomycetes; order Streptosporangiales; family Streptosporangiaceae; genus UBA9676. The sequence goes on from CAWIMG010000026.1 coordinate 160,973, forward strand.
CCCCCGGACGGCCGGAGGCCGTAGCCAGGACCGCCGCGACGAACGATCCGTACATCGTGTCCTTGTCGAGCAGCGCTGGCGGCGGGATCAGCCGGGCCAGCAGCAGCTCGGCCACCGTTCTCTTGCCGGCCCCGGGCGGGCCCAGCCACCACCCACGCGGGCGCACCGACGCTCATAACCCGCGAGGATAGGGCCCGGCCCGGCGGCGCGGATGCCCGTGGCAGCGCCGGATGGTGGCAGGTTCAGCCGAATCCCGGCGCGGGCCCCAGCAGGCCGGTGAGGATCCGGGCCAGGATCCGGTGGTCCCGCAGCGCCGGGTCAGCACCTGCCGCGGGACTGGACGGGGCCGGGTCCTGCGAGAGCAGGAGCGTCAGCCGGGGCCACTCGCCCAAGGTTGCGGCGTGATGCAGGTAGGCGGCGTTGCGCTGCTGCAGTGGTGAGCCGTCCGCCAGTTCGTGCTGGATGAGCAGCGCGGTAACGCCGGTCAGCATGGCGAACGCCTCAAGCTTGGTGGTGATGTCGGCCGGGCGCGCGGCCAGCACCGCCAGCACGTGCTCAAGCAGCCGCACGCCGTTCGGGCCCAGCACCGGGCGCGTGATCATCAGGTCGGCCAGCCACCGATGGCGGTGGACGATGGCGCGGGTCTGATCACTGATCGCCAGCAGGTCAGCCAGCCAGTCCCCGCTCGGCCCGGCAAGCGCGTACTCCCCGCCCACCGCGTCAGTCATCAGGTCCAGCAGTTCCTCACGGGTCCCGACATACCGGTGCAGCGAGGCTTCGCCGCCGGTCACCGGCTCCGGGTGCAGATCTCCGGCGGCCCCCACCCCCGTTTCGCGCGCAACACCGGCACCGGTGAGCCGCTGGCGACGGCCACCCGGCTGGTCCCGGTCGACATCGAGATCGGCCACGGTTCCGGTCAGCCCGGCCTGCTGTCGCTGCCGGTCATGCAGGCTTAGGCAGATTCCCCGAACAAAAGGGAGTCCAGCCCCCTGCGCACACCAGCCGCCTCGGCTACCCGGCGGATGGCCAGCAGGGTGCCAGACACGTAGGGGGCAGCCGTCAGCCCCGGATCATGGCGCATGACCAGCCGCTCCCCCGGGCCGCCAAACACAACTTCGGTGCTGACCACAAAGCTGGGCAGGCGAACCGAGTGGATTCGGGTGCCAGCCACGTCCGCGCCCCGTGCCTCTGGCGGGCCGTGCAAATCTGGCAGCGCCAGGGTGAGGGCTGGCTGGTGAATCCGGGCGAGACTCTCGGCCAGTTCCCGCGCGGTCCCGCTCGGCACGTCGGGCTTGCCGTCGCTTGCGTAGTCGATGATTTCCCACTGGTCCAGATGCTGTGCCGCCAGCGCGGCGGCGCGGCGCAAGATGGCGGCCATGATGGAGAAGTTGCCCGCCGCGATGACGCCCACGCCCCGCTGCTGGGCGAGGCGGTCCAGTTCGGCATAGTCGTCCGCGCCGAGCCCACTGGAGCCGATCACAACATGGGCCCCCGCCCGGACCGCGGTCCATACGTTGTCCCGGACGGCGGTGGCACTGGTGTAATCGACCAGGACATCGGCTCCGGTGGACGCCAGCGCCTCGGCCACGGTGGCGTAGATGGCCCCATCGCCCGCTGAGTAGGCAGCCAGGCTTTGCCCGGCGGCCGACCACGAGACACCAGCGACAAGCGCAAGGTCGCCGGCGCGGTCGATCGCGGCCAGGATCGGGGGTGCGGTCCACCCGGTAATCCCGGCGAAACAGATCCTGATCATGGGCTCATCCTGCCAGTGAGCCGGTATCAGGTGGTTGCGGTCACCTTGGTCAGGTGAGCGGGGGCGTCGGGGTCGGTGCCCCGCAGGCTGGCCAGCTCGAACGCCAGTTGCTGGCCGCGCACGACCGCCGTGATCACCTGCGCCGCCTCGGCCAGGCCCGGGTGGACCGGCACGGTGGCGGTCTGCCCGCCGCGGCTGGTCAGCAGCTCGCGGAGACCGGCCAGGTCGGCGTCGGCCGGGCCGGTGCCGTCGACCAGCAGGACCGGGGCGCCGCCGTACACGGCCGCGATCGGGCCGTGGTACAGATCCGCGGTGGACATGCCGGTGGCAAGGATCCCGGTGGTCTCGGCCACCTTCAGAGCCGTCTCCAGCGCCGCCGCGTAACCGAGCCCACGGCCTGCCACCACCAGCCGGTCGATATCCCGCCACCGCCGGGCCAGTTCCCGGGCTGGCCCGGGATCGGTCAGCGCGGTGGCGACCGCGCCGGGCAGCGCGGCCAGCGCCGCCCCGGCCGCGGCATCCCCGGCGGCATCCCCGATAGCGGGCGGCCTGCCCCGGCCGGCCCATGCGCCGAGCGCCCCGGCCACCGTGGCCAGCAGCGCGAACTGCCCGGTCACCGTCTTGGTGGCCGGGATCGCCCGCTCCGGCCCGGCCTCGGTGGTGAGCAGCAGATCCACCACCGCGGCCAGCGGGCTGTCCGGCTCGTTGGTGATGCCGATGACCGCCGCCCCGGCCGACCGCGCCGACGCGCAGGTGCTGACGACCTCCGGGGTGGCGCCGGACTGGCTGAGCGCGATCAGCAGGTAGCCGCGCCAGTCCACGTCCGCGTGGTAGCGGGTGCACAGACTGGGCGCGGCCAGCCCGGCCGGCCGCCCGGCGGACAGCTCGGCCAGGTACCGGCCGAACACAGCGGCGTTGTCCGACGAGCCGCGGGCCAGGAACACGGTCCCCGCCAGCGGGCTGGGCAGCACCCGCGCCACGCGCTCGGCGTCCGCCGGGGCCCGTGCCAGCAGCCGGGCCAGCACGTCCGGCTGCTCGGCCATCTCGGCCGCCATCAGCGCGCCGGTCACCGGGCCGCGCAGGGCCCCGTCCGGACCGCTGCCAGGGCCGCCGGTGTACTGGCCATCCCCGCCGATCGCGGGGCGCGCGTCAGCTGCTTCCAGGCGAGGTCGGCTCCCCGCCAGGCAGCCGTCCACCACCGCCTCGGTGCCGAGCGCGCTGACCCGCACGTCCGGCATGACCGGTGCCAGCGGCCGCAGTTCCCGCGTCACCTCATCCGCGAAACCCGGGGCCTGGCCGATGCCGCCGCCGAGCACGATCAGCGCCGGGTCGATGACGGTGACCACCGCGCACAGCGCCCGCGCGACCAGCCTGGCCTCCTCGGTCACCACCGCCACCGCCCGCTCGTCCCCGGCGGCGGCCGCGGCGAACACCCGGCGGGCCGACACCGGGCCGCGCAGGCCGGCCCGGCGGGCCGCCCGGACCACGGCCGGGGCGGACGCGGATGCCTCCAGCGCACCCCGGCGGCGCGCGTCGACGTCGTCGGCCCCGCTGCCGCCGGTCATCGGCAGGTAGGCGATCTCGCCCGCGACACCGTGCGCGCCCCGCACCAGCTGGCCGCCGATCACCAGGCCCATGCCGATGCCGGTGCCGACCGAGACGAACGCGAAACTGTCCACGTCCCGGCCGTGCCCCTGGGCGTGCTCGGCCAGCGCCGCCGCGTCCACGTCGTTCTCGACCGCCAGCGACGGGCCGAATGCCTCGCGCAGCCGGGCGAGCACGGCCGGCCGGTCCCAGCCAGGCAGCCCGCCGGTGAGCGCCATCGCGTTACGGCGCGGATCGTAGACGCCCGGGCTGCCGATCACGGTCTGGATGACATCGTCCCGGGTCAGCCCGGCCTCCGCGGTCAGCCCGTCGGCCAGCCCGATCAGCTCATCGAGCCTGCCCCGGACGCTGGAGGCCCGGGACCTGGCCGATGCCCGGGCCCGGATGCCGCCGGCCAGGTCGGCCAGTGCCCCGCGCAGGTACTGGGCGCCGACGTCCAGGCCGAGGATGAAGCCGGCCTCCGGCCGGACCTCGTACAGTACCGCGGACCGGCCGGGACGGCCGGTCCGCTGGCCCGCCACCCGGACCAGCCCGGCCCGCTCGGCATCGGCCAGCGCGACCGAGACGGTGGGCTTGGACAGCCCGGACAGCCGGGCGAGTTCCGCCCGCGAGCACTGGCCCAGATCCCGGATGTGGCCGAGCAGCAGCCGGCCGTTCAGCTCCCGGATGAGCTGGGGGCGGGCAGCGGCCAGCTCACCATCGACTGCCCTGCCAGCAGGCGTCGCCATGATCACCACCCCATCCTCCCGCATGGGCTGACCCGCTTCCCGGTCAGCCACGTGCCACGTCCGTGAAATGACGGAGCCGTTCGGGGCCGAGCCTGGAAAACGAAGTGGCCCACTCCCGTTGTCGGCGTTGGATAGTTAGGATACTGTCTTAACTTACTTGACGGAAGCAAGCCACTCCCGGACAGGTCACTGTGCCCCAGCCCCCGGTCGTGCTCGGACTCGACTTCGGCGGCACGAAGATCGCCATGGCGGTCTCCGAGCCAGCCGGCCAGCGGCTCGCGTCCGCCATCGTCAGCAGCGACGCCAGCGGCGGAGCGGCCGCCGCCTTCGCGCGGGGTATCGGGGCGGCCCGGGAACTGCTGGCGCACGCCGCGGCGGGCCGGGAGCTGGCCGCGGTCGGGGTGTCCACGTTCGGCATCCCCTACGACGACCGGGTGGAACTGGCCCCCGCCATCGACGGGTGGGACGGCCTGGCGCTGGGCGACCGGCTGCGGGAAGCCTTCCCCAGCGCGGAAATCGCGATGGCCACCGACGCGAAGGCGGCCGCCCTGGCCGAGGCCCGCTGGGGGGCCCTGGCCGGGCGTGACCCGGGCGTCTACCTCAACCTCGGCACCGGCCTGTCCATCGCGATCGTCGTCGGCGGCCAGGTGCTGGCGGGCGCCAACGGCGCGGCCGGGGAGATCGGCTACAACCTGCGCACCATTTCCGACGTGGGGCTGGCGCTGGCCGCCCGGACCCCGCTGGAAGCCATGATCAGCGGCCAGGCGCTGGCCGACCGCGCCGCCCGCCACCGGCCAGCCAGCCCGCACCATCCCGGCCACCCCAGCGACGGCCAGCCACTGACCGCCGCCGACATCTTCGCCGCCGACGGCCACGACCCGGTCCTGGCGGATCTGGTCACCGACTTCGTCACCGAACTGTCCTTCCATGTCGTCAACCTGGCTATCCTCCTGAATCCGGCCCGGATCGCGGCCGGCGGCGGGCTCGTCCGGTCCTGGCACCGGATCGGGCCCGGGCTCCAGCACGCGCTGGCGCAGGCCGTCCCCTACCCACCGGAGCTTGTCATCGCCCGCTATCACCTCGACGCTCCCCTGGTCGGCGCCATCGCGCTGGCCGCCGAGGTAGCGCAGGCCCGGCTGGCCGGCCCCGGCACCCCGGCCGGCCATGGCAACAGCCCGATCTCCCCCCACCAGACCGCAACGGGTACCGCACCCGGCCTGCGGACCATCACCGAAGGGCCCCTGCTATGAAGCGCCTAACGTCCCTCGGGGCGATCACCGCATCCATCCTGCTGGCGGTATCCCTGGCCGCCTGCGGCTCCAGTGGCACCGGCAGCACCTCGACCGGTGGCATCCTCACCATCTCCAACGCGACCGGCGGCACCTGGACCTGCCAGTTCAACCCGTTCAACCCGAACGTCAACAGCCTGCCGTTCGGTCCGATCTATGAGCCGCTCGCGTTCGTGAACGCACTCCAGAGCGGCAAGGCGTCGCCGTGGCTGGCCACCAGCTGGGCCTGGAGCAACAACAACCGGACGCTGACCTTCACCATCCGCAACGGGGTGCACTGGACCGACGGCAAGCCGATGACGGCGGCGGACGTGGTGTACACGTTCGGCCTGCTGAAGAAGAACTCGGCGCTGGACCTGAACTCGGTCTGGACCCAGCTGACCAGCGTCACCCAGCAGGGCAGCAACCAGGTGGTGATGAACTTCAACACCTCCGGGCTGCCCTACTTCTACTACGTCGCCGGGCAGACGGCGATCGTGCCCGAGCACATCTGGTCAACGGTGAAGAACCCGGTCACCTACAACGACGCCAACCCGATCGGCACCGGTGCCTACACCATCAAGGCGTGCACGCCGGAGAACATCACCTATACCGCCAACAAGCACTACTGGATGCCGGGCGAGCCCAAGGTCAGCACGGTGCTCTACCCCGCCTTCACCTCCAACACCTCGGCCAACACCGAGCTGGCCACGGGCCAGGCCCAGTGGGGCAACCAGTTCATCCCCGACATCGCCAAGTTCTACATGGGCAAGACCCCGGGCAACAGCTACTGGTTCCCGCCAACGCTCAACAACGACGTGTTCATCAACCTGAAGGACCCGCTGCTGTCGAACGTGGCGGTGCGGCGGGCGATGGCCTACGCGATCGACCGGCCGAAGGTGTCCCAGATCGGCGAGAACGGCTATCAGCCGCCCGCCAACCAGACCGGCATCGTCAACCCGACGTTCAGCAGCTGGTACGACGCCAGCGCCGCCGCCCAGTACAACTACAGCTATAACCCGGCCAAGGCCGACCAGATCCTCACCGCGGCCGGCTTCCATAAGGGCCCGAATGGGATCTTCGTCACCAAGTCCGGCACCCCGCTCAACTTCACGGTCATCAACATCGGCGACTTCTCCGACTTCGTGGCCTCGCTGCAGGTCATCCAGGCCAACCTGAAGGCAGCCGGGATCGGGATCACCGTGCAGAACCTGTCCCAGAACGCCTTCAACGCGGCCCTGTTCAACGGCCACTACCAGCTCGCCTACTACTACGAGTCCGGCGGCCCCAGCCCCTACTACGAGTTCCGGCAGTGGCTGCTGTCGGCCAACTCGGCGCCGATCGGGCAGTCCGCCTCGTCCAACTACGAGCGGTACTCCAGCCCGGCCACCGACGCCCTGCTGAACTCCTACGCCAACGCCAGCACCCCAGCCGCCCAGCACCAGATCATGAATCAGCTGCAGCAGGTCATGCTGTCGCAGGTGCCGGTGATCCCGGTGACCGAGTCGGTGGACTGGTACGAGTACAACACCAACCTGTTCAGCGGCTGGCCGACCCAGGCCAACCCCTACGCCCAGCCGGGCCCGGCCATCGCCCCGGACTTCGGCATCGTCCTGCTGCACCTCAAGCCCAAGGGCTGACCAGTAAATAACATCACCGGTGCCAGACCCCAGGGTGACCACGCGGGAGCGATGATGGGCGCAAGGAGGAGAGCATGAGATTCGCGCTCCGCCGCCTGGGCTTCTTCGTGGTCACCCTGTGGGCCTGCCTGACGCTCAACTTCCTGCTGCCGCGGATGATGCCGGGCAGCCCGATCGACTCGATGATGGCCAAGTACCACGGCCGGGTCAGCCCGCAGGCGCTGCAGGCGATCGAGAACGCGTTCGGCGTGCAGACCCACGCCAGCCTGCTCACCCAGTACGTCCGCTACCTGGGCGACATGGCTACCGGCAACTTCGGCATCTCACTGACCGTGACCGGGGTACCGGTCAGCCAGGTGATCAAGAGCGCGATCCCGTGGACGCTGGCCCTGGTCGGCGTCACCACCGTGCTCGCGTTCGTGCTCGGCACCCTGATCGGGATCATCGGCGCCTGGCGCCGCGGCGGCTGGCTGGACGGCATCCTGCCGCCGGTCTTCGTGATCACCTCGGCGATCCCGTTCTTCTGGATCGCGATGATGCTGATCCTGCTGTTCTCCAACCAGTTCCACCTGTTCCCGCCGGCCGGTGCCTATGCGAACACTCTTACCCCGTCGCTCACCTGGCCGTTCGTCAGCAGCGTGATCCACTATGCGTTCCTGCCGGCCTTCGCGATCCTGATCACCTCGATCGGCGGCTGGATCCTGACCATGCGCAACACGATGATCACGGTGCTGGCCGAGGACTATATCCGGATGGCCCGGGCCAAGGGCCTGTCCGGCAGCCGGATCATGTTCTCGTACGCGGCGCGGAACGCGATCCTGCCGAACCTGTCCGGGTTTGCGATGTCGCTCGGTTTCGTGGTGAGCGGCGCGATCCTGGTCGAGTACGTCTTCTCCTATCCCGGTGTCGGCTACATGCTGCTGCAGGCGGTGCAGAACGAGGACTACGCGCTGATGCAGGCGCTGTTCCTGCTCATCACGGTGGCGGTGCTGGTTGCGGTCCTGCTCGCCGACATCGCCACCGCGCTGCTCGATCCCCGGACCAGGGCGGCGAGGTAGCCATGGCCGCGACCGGGCTGTCCACCGGGCCGGGCCAGGCCGGGCCCGGCCCGGTTCCGGGCACCAGCGGGCCGGCCCGGACCGCGCCGGGAACGCGGGCGGCGTCGGCGGCGCTGGGCCGGCTGTGGCGGGCGGTCCGCGCCAACCGCAAGGCGGCCACCGGCGCCGTGATCCTGGCGGTCTTCTGCGTGGTGGCCGCCGTGCCCGGGCTGATCGCGCACGACAACCCGGAGGCGGACGCCTACCCGCGCAGCCTGGGCCCGTCGGCCCAGCACCTGTTCGGCACCACCGCCTACGGCCAGGACATCTTCGCCCAGGTGGTGTGGGGGGCCCGGGAGACGCTGATCATCGCGCTGGTCTCCGGGGCGATCTCCACCGTGCTGTCCGCGGTGATGGGCATCGCCGCCGCCTACCTGGGCGGGCTGTGGGACGGCGGGCTGAACCTGATCACGGACATCCTGCTGGTGATCCCCACCTTCCCGCTGCTGATCGTGCTGGTCGCCTACCTGCCGAACGGCGGCCTGGTGCCACTGATCGCGGTGCTGGTGATCACCGGCTACTCCTATGGTGCCCGGCAGTTGCGGGCGCAGGCACTGTCGATGCGGGACCGGGACTTCCTGGAGGCGGCCCGGGTGCGCGGCGAGCGCCGCCTCTACATCGTCTTCATGGAGATCATCCCCGCGCTGACCTCGCTGATCGTGGCCACCTTCCTGGGCACCGCGGTCTACAACGTGCTGGCCGCGGCGGGCCTGCAGTTCATCGGCTTCGGCGACCCGAACTCCCTCAGCTGGGGCACGATGCTCTACTGGGCCGAGAACAACGCCGCCCTGCAGACCGGCCAGTACCTGTGGGCGGTGGTGCCGGGCGTCTGCATCGCCCTGCTCGGCGCGGCGTTCGCGCTGCTGAACTACGCCTTCGACGAGATCGGCAACCCGGCGCTGCGGCCGGTTCGCAAGTACCGGAACCGCCATGATGCCTAACGGCTCCAGCCCCCCCGCCCCGATCCCGGCCGGCGCCGGCGACGGGCCGGTGCTTTCGGTGCACGGCCTGTCGGTCGAGTACGCCCTGGCGCGCGGCACCGTCCGGGCGGTGACCGACGTCAGCTTCGACCTGGCGCCCGGCGAGTTTCTCGGGGTGGTCGGCGAGTCCGGCTGCGGCAAGTCCACTCTGCTGTTCGCGATCGCCCAGCTGCTGGTGCCGCCCGCCGCCATCACCGCCGGTGAGGTCATCTTCCGGGGCACAAACATCGCCGGGCTGACCGAGCGCGAGCTGGCGGTGATCCGCTGGCGGGGCCTGTCGGTGGTGATGCAGAGCGCCATGAACGCGCTCAACCCGGTCGCCTCGGTCGGCGCCCAGTTCACCGATGCGATGCGGGCGCACGGGGTGACCTCCAGCCAGGAGATCGGCAACCGGTCGGCGCAGGTGCTGCGGATGGTCGGTATCGACCCGGTGCACCTGCGGAGCTACCCGCACCAGCTGTCCGGCGGCATGCGGCAGCGCGCGATGATCGCCATGGCGCTGCTGTTCACCCCGGACCTGGTGATCATGGACGAGCCGACGTCCGCGCTGGATGTGGTGGCGCAGCGATCGCTGATGGTGCAGATCAAGCAGCTCCAGCAGGACCTCGGCTTCGCGATCATCTTCGTGACCCATGACATGTCCCTGGTCAGTCACTTCTCCGACCGGCTGATCGTGATGTACGCCGGCCAGGTCGCCGAGTACGGCGCCACCCGGGAGGTGTTCGACCGCCCACTCCATCCCTACAGCTCGGGGCTGATGGACGCTTTCCCGTCGATCACCGGCCCGCGGCAGCCGCTGACCGGCATCCCGGGCAGCCCGCCGGATCTGTCCCGGCTGCTGCCGGGCTGTGCGTTCGCGCCCCGGTGCCCGAAGGCGAGCACCGTCTGCGAGACCAGCGCGCCGCCGCTCTACCGGGTCGGCGGCACGCTGGTCCGCTGCCTGCTGCACGCCGATGGGAGGGCCACCGGTGACTGACCTCGCGGCCGGCCAGCCCGCCACCGGCCAGGCGACCGAGCCGGTGCTGCGGGCGGAGCGGCTGACCAAGCACTTCCGGATCGGCGGCGGGCTGGTCCGGAAACGGCTGCACGCGGTGGACGACGTGACATTCAGCATCGGCCGCCAGGAAATCGTGGCCCTGGCCGGCGAAAGTGGCAGCGGCAAGTCCACCATCGCCCGGATGCTGGCCAAGGTGTACCCGCCGACCAGCGGCGAGATCTACTTCGGCGGCCGGCCGCTGTCGGCGCTGCGGTCCCGGGCGGACCTGGTGCGCTACCGCGGTGCGGTGCCGCTGGTCTTCCAGGATCCGTTCAGCTCGCTCAACCCGGTGTTCCGGGTGTCACACGGGATGCTGCGCAGCCTGCTCCTGCACCGGCCGGAACTGGGCAAGGCCGAACGGCACGCCGAGGCGGTGCGGCTGTTCGACACCGTCGGGCTGACCCCGGGCGAGGACGTGCTGCAGCGGTACCCGCACGAGCTGAGCGGTGGCCAGCGGCAGCGGGTCGGGTTCGCCCAGGCGCTGGCGCTGCGGCCGAAGCTGATCGTCGCCGACGAGCCGGTGTCCATGCTGGACGTGTCGATCCGGATCGGCCTGCTGAACCTGATGGCCGACCTGCGCGACAAGCAGGGGGTGTCCATCCTGTACATCACCCACGATATCGCCAGCGCCCGCTACCTGGCCGACCGGCTGATCGTCATGTACGCGGGGCAGATCGCCGAATCCGGCCCGGTCGAGGAGGTGCTGGCCAGCCCCCGGCACCCGTACACCCAGCTGCTGCTGTCCGCCGTCCCGGACCCGCGGGCGCCGCTGGCGGTCGGCGCCGAGACCGACCGTGGCGAGCCGCCCAAGGTGATCGACCCCACCCCGGGCTGCCGCTTCCGCTGGCGCTGCCCGCTGGTCACCGATGAGTGCCACCAGGTCACGCCGCCGTTCCGGGAACTGCTGCCCGGCCACGGCGCGGCCTGCCACCTGGCCCAGGCCACCGCCACCCCGAGGGCTGCGGCATGAAGGTCGCGGTCGTCGGTGGCGGGTCCACCTACACGCCGGAACTGGCCGACGGGATCGGGCGGCTGGCCAGTGAGATCGATGTTGGCGAACTCGTCCTGATAGACCCGGATTCGGCCCGGCTGGCGGTGGTCGGCCCGGTTTCCGCCCGCATCATGGCGCGCGCTCGGCCACCCGGCGCGCGTCCGCTGGACGACGGACCTGGACGATGGCCTGGACGGGGCCGGCGCGGTCCTGCTCCAGCTGCGCATCGGCGGGCAGGCCGCCCGGCACCGGGACGAGACCTGGCCGCTCGAGTACGGCTGCGTCGGCCAGGAGACCACCGGCGCCGGCGGGCTCGCCAAGGCGCTGCGCACCGTCCCGGTCGTGCTCGAGATCGCCGAACGGGCGCGCCAGCTGGCCGTCCGGGGCGCCTGGATCATCGACTTCACCAACCCGGTCGGGATCGTCACCAGGGCACTGCTGGACGCCGGGCACCGCGCGGTCGGCCTTTGCAATGTGGCGATCGGTTTCCAGCGGATGTTCGCCGCCCTGCTCGGGGTGGCGCCCGAGCAGGTGTCGCTCGACCATGCCGGGCTGAACCACCTGACCTGGGAACGGGCGGTGCTGGTGGACGGGACCGACCGGCTGCCGGAACTGGTCGCCGCCCACGGCGAGCAGATCGCCGCCGATATCGAGCTGCCGCCGACCGTCCTGCATGACCTGGGCGTGATCCCGTCCTACTACCTGCGTTACTTCTATGCCCATGACAAGGTCGTGGCGCAGGAGCGGGAGCAGCGCGACCCGGGCGGAGACGGTTGCCCAGATCGAGCGTGACCTGCTCGCCATGTACGCCGACCCGTTGCTCGATCGCAAGCCCGTGCTGCTCGGCGAGCGGGGCGGGGCCTATTACTCGGAAGCCGCGGTGGCGCTGCTGGCCTCCCTGGTCGGCGACCGGCGTGACGTGCAGGTGGTCAACATGCGGAACGCGGGCACCTTCCCGTTCCTGCCTGGCGACGCGGTGATCGAGGTACCCGCGGTGATCGGCGCGGACGGGCCGGTAGGGCCGCGGCTGGCCCCGCTCAGCCCGCTACTGCGGGGCCTGGTCGCGCAGGTGTCGGCCTACGAGGAGCTGGCCGTCGAGGCGGCGATCGAGGCGGCCGGCACCGGGTCATGATCGCGCTGCTCGCCCATCCGCTTGTCGGCCAGTACGACCTCGCCGGCCGGCTCGCCGACCGCCTCATCGCCGAGAACACGCAGTACCTGCCGTGGGCCGCGCAGGTGGGCAGTGCCGGTGAGCGCTCCGCTGCCCGCAGTTCTTGCCATCGATGGCGGGAACAGCAAGAGCGACCTGACGCTCGTGGCCGCCGATGGCGCCGTGCTCGCCAGCGCCCGCGGGCCGGGTATGGCCAATGCGGCCAGCCTGGATGTGACCCTCCCCATGCTCACCGCCCTGATCGGCCAGGCCCAGCAGCAGGCCGGGCTGGCGGGGCTTCCCGTGGCCCGCCACCTTTGCGCCTGCGTGGCCAACGCCGACCTGCCGCAGGAGCAGGAAGAGCTGGCAGCGGCGTTGCGCACGCAGGGCTGGAGCGAGACGACAGCGGTCGTGAACGACACGTTCGCGGTGCTGCGGGCCGGGACTGACGTCGTGCCCCGCTGCCCCCGGCCAGCCGCGGTGGGGGGTTGGCGTCGTCTGCGGGGCGGGCATCAACTGCGTCGGCGTCGCCCCGGACGGGCGGACCACGGGGTTCCTGGCCCTGGGCAGCATCACCGGCGACTGGGGCGGCGGGAACGGCCTGGGGCGGGCCGCGCTGTGGTGGGCGATGCGGGCCGAGGATGGCCGCGGTCCGCGGACGGCGCTGGCCGGTGCGGTGGCTGCTCACTTCGGCGCCGGGTCGGTCCAGGAGGTGGCCGTCGGCATCCATCTCGGCACTATCGACAAGGAGACACTGCGCGAGCTGACGCCGCTCGTGCTCGCGCTCGGCGGCGAGGGCGACGAGGTCGCGGCGGCGCTGGTGCGGCGGCAGGCGGAGGAGATCTGCGCCATGGTGCTGACCGTCATGCGCCGGCTGGACCTGACCGGACTGGCCACGCCCGTGGTGCTGGGCGGCAGCGTGCTGGCCGCCCGCGACCCGCTGCTGACCGCACGCACCATCGACTCGATCACTGCCGCGGCCCCCCGGGCGGTGGTGCGGTCACCGACGTCCCGCCGGTGGCGGGGGCGGCGCTGCTGGGGCTCGACTACCTCGATGTCGGGCCCGGAACGGAGCGCGGCTGCGGGCTGCCTATGGAGAACGGGCCGGGTCATGACACGCACAGGACGCCGCACGCTGTGCCGCCACCGCGATCGCCACGTCGGTCTTGCTGCCGGTGGCCTGCACCAGTCACAGCTCGCCGCCGGCGCCCCACGGCCCGGCCGACCGCTCCGCCGACGGCCGCGCCTCGGGTCCGGGTAAACCAGGTGGGATACCCGGCCGGCGGTCCGAAGCTCGCCTACGTCATGCTGCCACGGCGGGTACCGGGCGCCGTCGCCTTCACCGTTGTGGGCCCCCAGGGGGTGGTATTCCACGGCCACTCCGGCGGGGACCTCGGCGCCTGGAACGCTCACTATCCGGCGGTTTACCCACTTGGACTTCAGCACGCTGGCGCCGACCTGGCAGCTACCGGATCACGGTCCGCGCCGTCGGCGTGACCGCGACCTCACCGCCATTCGTGGTCGCCTCCTCCCCCGCTGCGCTGTACCACCGGCTGGTGGGCAACGCCGTGGCCTACTTCACCTCCGAGCGGGATGGCGCGGACGTCGTGAACTCGGTGCTCGGCCGGCAGCCGGCCAACCTGACCGACGAGCGCGCGTACGTTTACCAGGACCCCCGCTATGACAACAACGACAACCTGCTCGGCTCCCTGCACCGGATCGGCGGCCCGGTGGACGTTTCCGGCGGCTGGTTCGACGCCGGTGGCGGTTACGAGAAGTTCGCCTACACCTCCAGCTACGCCGACGGGCTGATGCTGCTCGCCGCCCGCGACACCGGCGGCCAGCACCCGTCGCTGGCGGCGGAGGCCAGTTTCGGCCTCAGCTGGCTCGAGAAACTGTGGGACCCGGCCCGTAAGGTGCTCTACATCCAGGCCGGGATTGGCAACGGCAACGCCCGCAACACGATCCAGGGCGACTACAACTTCTGGTTCCTGCCCCAGGCCGAGGACCGGCTGGACGTCAAGTCCGGTGGCCATCCGGGCGCCAGCGCCTACTTCGTGAAATACCGGCCGGTGTTCGAGGCGGCGCCGCCGGGCGCGCCAGTCAGCCCGGATCTCGCGGGCCGGATGGCCGCCGATTTCGCGCTCGGTGCCCAGCTCGCGGCCGGGCGCGACCGCGCCCGCGCTCAGTACCTGCTGGGACTGGCCCGCGGGATGTACGCGATGGCCCAGACCAGCCACGTCGGCGCGATCGTGACCACCTTCCCGCACGACTACTACCCGGGCAGCGAGTGGCGCAGCGACATGCTGTGGGGCGCGGCGGAGATCGCGCTGGCACAGGAGGCCCTGGGCGGCCCGGCCGACCAGCTGCGGGCCGAGCTGGCCACCGCGGCGGACTGGGCGAAGGCGTACATCGCGCAGGGGCACCCACCCGGCGGTGACACGCTGAACCTGTACGACACCGGCGCGATCGGCGAGACGGAACTGCTGTCGGCGATGCGCGGCCCCGGCGGGACCGCGGTCATGCCCGCGGGCACGCTGCTCGCCGACCTGGCCGCCCAGCTGCGGCTGGGTGAGCACTGGGCCCGCGGTGATCCCTTCGCACTCGGCACCGGCCTGGGCAGCAATGACGCCACCCCGCACGCGTTTGGCCTGTACGTGACCGGCGCGCTGCTGGCCCGGTACGGCGGCGGGAACTGGTTCGGTGGGTTCGGGCAGCAGCAGCTGGACTACGTGCTCGGCGCCAACCCGTGGGGCAGCTCATTCGTGGTCGGGGCGGGCAGCACGTTCCCGCACTGCATGCAGAGCGAGATCGCCAACCTGGCCGGCTCGCTGTCCGGCACCGGCGACATCCAGCTCGGCGCCGTGGTGGACGGCCCGAACAACCCGGGCAGCTTCGCTGGGCTGGGCACCGTCAGCGGGATGCGGGCCTGCCACACGGGCAGCTATCGGCCGTTCGACTCCCCCGCGGCCGCATACGAGGACAATGTGGTCAGCTGGCCGTCGGTGGAACCGGCACTGGACTACGCGGCCATCTCGCTGCTCGCCTTCGCCCTGGCCGGCCAGGGTTCCGGCTAGCTCCGCTGGCCGCGAGGTCAGGCAGCAGTTGTAGTGCAGTGCGCAGCGCCGGCGGTCACATTGATCACCTGACCAGCGGTGGGACCGCGCAGGTAGACGTCGGCGTATCCGCTGCCGTCGGTGTGCCAGCTGTGGGAGTAGCCGCCACTGCTGGCGGTGACGGTGGCGTCTGGCTGGTTGGAGCGGACGTAGACGTCCCAGTCGCCGTACGGGGAGCTGTAGTAGGCGGTCGCAGTGCACCGGGCGTTGCCACCCGCCGGTGGCGGCTGCCCGCCACCGGCCTGGGGCGGGACGCTGATGCCCAGGGCGGCCGCGGCCTTCAGCCAGTTGCTGGCGATCTCCCGCTGGGCCGCGCGCAGCGTGATCTGGCCGTCGCAGACAGCCTGGTTGAGCGCGTTCTCGACGCTGTCCTTGTCATTGGGGATCGGCCCCGCCTCCACCCACAGGTTCTTCGCGTCGTTGTCCCCGCCCAGCTCCAACGGGATCAGGTGGTCGAGTTCGCCGGAGACGTCGTGCTGGCCGTAGGCGGGCTCAGCGACGTTCCATTTGAACGCCTCGGTCTGGGCCTCCGGCGGGCGGACCGCATCGGTGTACCCGGCCCGGCAGATGGTGGAGCCGATGTTCGCCTGCGTGACCGCCGGGTCGATGGCACCCGGCGTGCAGGACCGGTCCGGCAGCAGCCCCTGGTCACGGGTGTGGCAGGGCCCGGTGAGCGTGCCGGTGACCTGGCCAGGGTCATGCACTGCCACCAGCCTGCCAGCGGCGCCGGGCCGGCGGACCGCAGGGCTGGGGCTGGGGGCCTGCCGATGCGATGCGGTCCTGCCAGCCGGGATGCTGGCCGTGGCCGCCGGTGCTGGTGGGGCCACGGGTGGCGGCTGCTGGCCGCACGCAGCAAGCCCGAGCCCTGCCACGGCAGCCGCCAGCACGATCTTGATCCGCACCGCGGGTTGCTCCCCGGATCCGCAGGTCAGGACCGGGTCTTCCCGGCCCGGATCATCTCCAGCGCCTGCCCGGCGCGCCGCTGCCGGGTCTCGGCCTGCTTCGCCTCCGCGACCCAGCGCGCATACTCCTTGCGGTGAGTGAACGCCATCCGCTCGTACGACGCCTGGGCTTGCGGGTCGGTGGCCAGGGCGGCGGCTAGCTCAGCGGGCACCTCGACCGTACGGACCTCCCGGTCGAGTTCGATGGTCACGTCCACCTCATCGCCGGCGGCCACGCCCGCGCCCTCGCGCACCTCCCGGTTCAGGCCCAGCAGGAATTCGCCGCCCATCCGGGCGACACTCGTCCGCCAGGTGTAGCCGTTCACGGTCGCCCGGACCGGGAACCGCCTGGCACCCTCCCCGACGACGGCAACCTGGCTGTCGTCGAGCACCACGGCGGCGGCCGGCCCGCGGGCCTGCAACTGGGCCCGGAACTGGATCACTCCCATGGGCACATCTTCGCCCAGCCGGCCAATGCCGCGGTGCCAGGGCGCGCCGAACTGGGGGCCTAGGATCCGGCCATGGCTCCCGACAGCGCGAATGCGGCCATGGCGGTAACGACCCGCGAAGTCACCTATCGCGACCGTGACACCACCCTGACCGGCATCCTGGCCTGGGACGATGCCGCCGGGCACCCGCTGCCCGGGCTGCTGCTCGTGCACGGCGGAGCCGGCCTTGATGATCATGCCAGGGGCCAGGCACAGCGGTATGCCGCGCACGGCTATGCGGTCCTGGCGGGTGACATGTTCGGGGCGGGCGTGACCGGCGACCGGGAACGAGTGATGGCGTGCCTGATGGGATTGCGCGACGATCCGCAGAGCTTGGCGCAGCGCGGGCAGGCGGGAGTGGCGGCGCTGGCCGGCTGCCCCGAGGTCAGCGGCCCGTTTGCCGCTATCGGCTTCTGCTTCGGCGGCCTGGCGGTCCTCACACTTGCCCGGGCCCGGGCCGACCTGCGGGGTGTGGTCAGCATGCACGGCAGCCTGGCCACGGCCAGGCCCGCCGAGCCGGGCGCGGTCAAGGCCAGCATGCTGGTCTGTCATGGGGCGCTGGACCCGCATGTGCCGATGGCCGATGTGGTGCGGTTCACCGAGGAAATGCGCCATGCCCAGGCAGACTGGCAGCTCATCATGTACGGCGGCGCGATGCATGGCTTCACGCATGAGCACGCCATCTCGGGCGCGGTGGCAGGTGTCGCCTACGATGCACGTGCTGACCAGCGATCGTTCCGGGCTGCTCTCGACTTTCTCGCGGGCACGCTGACGCCGCGCCCAGCCCCCTAGCACGCAGGTCAGGTCGGCCGCGGGTCAGCCTCCAGTCCCCCTGGTTGCCCGGGTGGCGGTGCGGGGGCCAGGATGCCGGATTGCCGCTGATCGCCGTGAATGACATCGAGCTGTACTACGAGTCGCAGGGGCCGGGCGCGCCGCTGGTGGTGCTGGGCGGCCTTGGCCTGGCTGTATCCGAGATGGGCGCACTGACCGGCCCGCTGGCCGCCCGGTGCCGGGTGATCGCGGTGGACAACCGCGGCACGGGCCGCTCGTCCAAGCCCGCTGGCCCGTACTCGATCGAGCAGATGGCCGCGGACACCACCGGGCTGATGGACCGGCTCGATCTGGAGCGCGCGCACCTGCTCGGCATCTCCATGGGCGGGCGGATCGCCCTCGCGCTGGCGCCGGCCCGGCCTGAGCGGGTGGACCGGCTGGTGCTGATCTCCACCGGCCCCCGGGCCGCCGGGGCGCGGTGGCTGGTCAGGGCGGGCATGCTGGCAGCGGATCTGCCGGTGCTGCGCGGCCGCCAGCGCCAGCCCCGGTATGCGATGAAGGCGCAGTTCGGCGCCACCACCCGGTTCGACTGCACCAGCCGGCTGGGCCAGATCCGGGCGCCTGCCCTCATCGTGCACGGCAGGTCCGACCACATCGCCCCGCTCGCCGTGGCTGAGCAGATGCACCGCCTCATCCCCGGCTCCCGGCTGGTGCTGATCCGCGGCGGCCACCTGGCGCCGCTGCTCACCCAGCACCGGCGGGTGGTGGCCGAGGTCACCGCGTTCCTGCCGGCCGCCGGTAGCTCCTCTCACCCTGGGCGGGGGGATCCGGGCCAGCCCGGCCCGCCATAATGTCCGGTGACGAACGCGGCCATCCAGAGCCAGGGAGTACTGCCATGGCAGTCAACACCTTCATCGCCTACGTCGGGGTATATGACAACGCCGCCGACGCCGACGCCGATTACCAGCTGGTCAAGGACCTCCACATCAAAGAGGGCCTGATTGACGCCTACGACGCCGCGGTGATCGAGCACCGGGCCGACGGAAAGGTCAAGATCACCAAGAAGCATGAGACGCCAACCCGGGCGGGCGGGGTGCTCGGCGCCGGCGTGGGCCTGGCCACCGGCCTGGTGGTAGCCCTGTTCCCGTTCGCCGCCATCGGCGGCGGCCTGCTCGTGGCCACCACCGGTGGCGGCGCGATTCTGGGCGCGCTGGCCGGTCACGCGGCCGCCGGGATGAGCCGCCACGACCTGAAGGAACTCGGCGAGCAGCTGGACGCCGGGCAGGCCGGCCTGGTGGTGGTCGCGGTGTCCGACATGGGCGCGAAGGTCGA
Organism: uncultured Actinomycetes bacterium; assembly: GCA_963837105.1. Classification (GTDB taxonomy): domain Bacteria; phylum Actinomycetota; class Actinomycetes; order Streptosporangiales; family Streptosporangiaceae; genus UBA9676. The sequence continues at coordinate 179,869 of CAWIMG010000026.1, forward strand.
GCATGCGATGAAGAAGGCGCGCAAGGTGGAAGCCAAGGAACTCAAGGCCGACACCGCCGACATCGAAGCCGACGCCAAGGCCGCGCAGGAGTAGCCGGCCCGCCTGGCCGGGCCGCTAGCCGGGCTGGACGGATGATGCGCGTGGGATCATCCGCACGTCACCCGTTCGCTGTACGATCACCTGCCATGAGTCCACTCACTGGAGTTCTTGGCGAGGCCTGGCAGATGTACCGGGCACATGCGGGACACCTGCTCGCTATCGCCTTTGTGATCTACCTTGTGGCCGCGGTCATCGCCGCTCTGCTGGGGCTGCTTGGCCTATTCGGGGCGCTGCTCGGCTCCATTGTCCTGTTCATCGCCCTTTTTCTGGTCCAGGCCTCGCTGGTGAAAGCCGTCCAGGACGTCCGGGACGGGCATGCTGATCTGCCCATCGGCGAGACGATGTCAGCCGCCACGCCCGCGCTTGGTGCGGTCATCGGCGCCGGGGTCCTGGCGGGCATCGCGATCACCATCGGCCTGATCCTGCTGATCGCGCCGGGATTGTTCCTGATCACGATCTGGGCAGTGATCGTGCCCGCCATCGTCATCGAGCGGGCTGGTGTGTTCGCCTCCTTCGGCCGCAGCCAGCAGCTCGTCCGGGGTCACGGCTGGAACGTTTTCGGCACGCTGGTGCTGCTGTGGATCATCTTGCTGGCGGTGGACTTCATTCTCGGGATCATCTTCTTGCCGCTGCATTCGACGGCGCTGCGTAGCGGAATATCGACGGTGGTCTCCGGGACCCTGATCGCGCCCTACATCGCCCTGGTTGTGACGCTGATGTACTACCGGCTCACGGCCGCGCACGGCGGCGGGGCGGCCACCGAGGGCCCTGGCACCGGGCCGGCCGCCGCCTGACCCTCACGCCGCGGGCGTATGCCCGGTCAGCACCTGGGTGAGCAGGCCAGCGTCGGCGTTGCCGCCGGTCTGGATCACGGCTACCCGCTTGCCGACGGCCTGCGGGCGTTCCGCGAGGAGGCCGGCCAGCGCCAGTGCGCCGGCTGGCTCCGGGACGTTGTGCGTGGTGGTGTAGAGCACCCGCATCGCCTCGGCAGCGTCGTCCTCGCTGACCGCCAGGATCCGGGCGGCCCCGGCGCAGATGACACCGATGGCGGCTTCCTCCGGCACCCGGCAGGCGACCCCGTCCACGAACGTGTCCGCGGCCGGGCTGCTGACGGCACGACCGGCCGCCACGGACCAGGCGACCGCCGGCGCCCGCTCGGCCACTACCCCGATCACCTCGGTGCGCAGGCCGAGCAGGTCCCGGACGCCGATGATCCCGCAGATACCCGACCCCATGCCGACCGGCACGTACACGGCGTCAAGTTCGCCCGCGGCGGCGAACAGTTCGGCGGCGTAGGTGGCCACGCCCAGCACCAGATCCGGGTGGTAGGAGGGGACGACCTCCAGCCCCCGCCCGGCACCGAGCACATTGGCATGCTCACGGGCGGCCTGGAAGTCATGGCCGTGCACGACCAGTTCGGCGCCAAAGCCGCGCATGGACGCGTTCTTGTCCGGGCTGTTGCCCTCGGGGACGACGATGGTCACCTTGATCCCGGCGGCCCGGCCGGCGAAGGCCAGGCTCTGGCCGTGGTTGCCGCGGGTGGCGGACACGATTCCGGTCACCGCAGGCGACCGGGCCCGCAGCCGCTCGGCGTAGACCAGCCCGCCGCGGACCTTGAACGCGCCGGCCGGCGTGTGGTTCTCGTGCTTGACCCAGACTTCGGCGCCCACCCGCTCGGCCAGCAATGGCCACACGTACTGCGGTGTCGGCGGTACCCACCGGCCCACGATCTGGGCCGCCCAGCCAAGCTCATCCGCGCTGAACTGCATCTGCCCAGCCTGTCACGCCTCGCCCAGCGAGCGGCACGGCCAGTACCGCGGGAGCGGCATCGCCGCGTTCCGGGACCGGCCGCTGGCTAGACTGACTGCTGTTACGGTCGGCAGCAGGAAGAGGCTGCTGACTTCTCCGGAGGGCTCCGCCTTCCCGGCGGCAGGGCCGCCACCGTCCCATCCAGGTGCAACCAGGGGGTGCCGGGTGATCACCAGCGTCGTCGTCAGCTACCAGGTGCGGCCGGAAGCAGTCGCCGAGCACGTGCGGCTGATCGAAGGGGTATTCGCGCAGCTGCATGCTGAGCGGCCGGGCAACGTCGAGTACAAGGTCGTGCGGCTGGCGGACGGAGTGTCGTTCGTCCACGTATCGTCGGCGGACACCCCGGACGGGTCCAATCCGCTGCCGGAAATGGCGGCCTTCCAGGAGTTCGGCCGGGATTCGGCCGCCCGGGTGGCCACTCCCCCGGCGCCGGCCGCCGCCGACATCATCGGCTCCTACGTCCCCCCGGCCGGGCTGACGAGCGGGCCCCCGGCGGCCCAGCCCGGCGCAGCCAGTTAGGCCGCCCGGCCACTCATCCGCGTCCTGCGGCCGGGCCAGGATGGACAGCGGGGCTGGCCCCCCGTTAGGCCGCGACGGGAGCGGCCGGTTCGGAGCTGGCCGGAGCCAGCGCCAGCACCAGCACCTCGCGCACGTCACTTACCGGGTGCACGTCCAGCTTGGCCAGCACCTCCGCGGGCACGTCGTCCAGATCGGGCTCGTTCCGCTGCGGGATCAGCACGGTGCTGATCCCTGCCCGGTGCGCGGCGAGCAGCTTCTGCTTCAGCCCGCCGATCGGCAGCACCCGCCCGGTCAGCGACACCTCGCCGGTCATGGCGACCTCGGGGCGCACTGGCCGGCCGGACAGCAGTGACGCCAGCGCGGTGGTCATGGTGACGCCAGCGCTCGGCCCGTCCTTGGGCACCGCCCCGGCCGGCACGTGCACATGCACGCCACGGTCCTTCAGGCCGGTCACCGGCAGTTCCAGCTCAGCGCCGTGTGAGCGCAGGTAGGAGAGCGCGATCTGGGCCGACTCCTTCATGACATCGCCCAGCTGCCCGGTCAGGGTCACTCCGGTCGACCCGGTCTCCGGGTCGGCCAGTGACGCCTCGATGTAGAGCACGTCCCCGCCCGCGCCGGTGACTGCGAGCCCGGTCGCCACCCCGGGCACCGCGGTCCGCCGGGTGTCGGAGGCCAGGCTGGTCTCCGGCGTGAACCGCGGGCGTCCCAGGTAGCCGGTCAGGCTGGCGGCGGTCACCTGCACCGGCAGGGTCGCCGAGCCCAGCGCGACCTGGGCGGCGACCTTGCGCAGCACGCGCGCGATCGACCGCTCCAGCGACCTGACCCCGGCCTCCCGGGTGTACTCGGAGGCCATCAGCCGCAGCGCGTCCTCGCCCACCGTGGCCTCGTCCGGCTCCAGGCCGGCCTTGGACAGTTGCCGGGGCAGCAGGTGGTCCCGGGCGATGAGCACCTTCTCGTCCTCGGTGTAGCCGTCGAGCTGGACCAGTTCCATCCGGTCCAGCAGCGGGCCCGGGATGCCCTCCAGCATGTTGGCGGTGGCCAGGAACACCACGTCGGACAGGTCCAGATCCACTTCCAGGTAGTGGTCGCGGAACGTGTGGTTCTGGGCCGGGTCGAGGACCTCCAGCAGCGCTGCCGCCGGGTCACCGCGGTAGTCGGTGCCGATCTTGTCCACCTCGTCCAGCAGGACGACCGGGTTCATGGTGCCCGCCTCGCGGATCGCCCGCACGATCCGGCCGGGCATCGCGCCGACGTAGGTGCGCCGGTGGCCGCGGATCTCGGCCTCGTCCCGGATGCCGCCCAGCGCCACCCGGACGAACTTGCGCCCCATGGCCCGGGCCACCGACTCGCCCAGCGAGGTCTTGCCCACCCCGGGCGGCCCGACCAGGGCCAGCACCGCGCCGCTGCGGCGGCCGCCGATAATCCCGAGGCCACGGTCCTCCCGCCGCTTACGCACCGCGAGGTACTCGACGATCCGCTCCTTCACGTCGTCCAGCCCGGTGTGGTCCTCGTCCAGGATCCGCCGTGCCCCGGCGATGTCGTAGGCATCCTCGGTCCGCTCGTGCCACGGGACCTCCAGGATGGTGTCCAGCCAGGTCCGGATCCACCCGGTCTCGGGTGAGCCGTCGGGGGTCCGCTCCAGCCGCCCGACCTCCTTGAGCGCCGCCTCGCGCACGTTGTCCGGCAGGCCGGCCGCCTCCACCCGGGCCCGGTAGTCGTCCTGCTCGCCGTCGTCCTCGCCGGTCAGCTCGCTCAGTTCCTTCCGGACCGCCGCCAGCTGCTGGCGCAGCAGGAACTCCTTCTGCTGCTTCTCCATGCCCTCGGTGACGTCCTTGCGGATGGTCTCGGCGATGTCCAGCTCGGCGAGGTGGTCGCGGGTCCAGCCGATGACAAGTTCCAGCCGCTCGACCAGGTCAGCGGTTTCCAGCAGGGTGAGCTTCTGCGCCGTGGTCAGGTAGCTGCCGTAGCCGGCCTGATCCGCCATCACCGCCGGGTCGTCGATCTGCTGGATCATGTCGATGATCTGCCACGCGCCACGCTGGCCGAGCAGGCCGACAACCAGGGACTTGAACTCCTTGGCCAGTTCCTCGGCCCGGGCGCCACCGCCGGTGGGCTCGATCACGGTGCCTTCCACCCACAGCGCCGCCCCGGGGCCGGTGGTGCCGGAGCCGATCCGGACCCGGGCGATGCCCCGGACCACGGCGCCTGGGCCACCGCCGGGCAGCCGGCCTAGCTGGTCGACCACGGCCAGCGTGCCCACCGCGGCCAGGCCCCGCTCACCGAGCCGCGGCACCAGCAGCACCTGGGCCTTGTCCTGCGACCGGATGCCGGGGCCATGTCCCTGGCTGCGGTTGCGCGCCGCTTCGATGGCGGCACGGATTTCGGTATCTGACAGCTCGATCGGGACCACCATGCCAGGCAGCACGACCTCGTCATCGAGGGGCAGGACCGGCAGCGTGAGCACCTCGGCCATGAGCGTCCTCCAAAGGTTGAGTCAACCACACTCAAGAAACAAGAGCCGCTGGATATTTCCGCGCCCTGTTCGTCCTCAGCGAAGCGCCTGCGGCACGGCTAGCTGGCGACGTCCTCGATTGCTGTGAGCACGGCGTCGGGGTCGCGGAAGGCGAGCGTGACGTGGCCGCTGTCAACGGGCCGCACCTCGGCGTGATGCAGGGTGGCGGTGACGTCGGTGTAGAGGCGGAGCTTTGCGGCGATTTCTGCCTGTACCAGCTCATCCGGTTGCCCGGCGGAAACGGCCTGCTGGAAGCCGTCGCTGCTCATCGAGCACAGGATCACGAGCGGGATGTCAGGCATCGGGCCGGTGTCACGGACCTCGGCGTACAGGTCATCGAGGCCGCGCGCCTCGCGGAGACCCACCGCGAGCCAGTCGAGGCTGCCGTGGCGCTCGACAAGCGCGGTTGCCAGGTCATGTGGCCAGTCGGCCATTTCCCGGGCGAACAGGTCGCGGTAGAGCGCCTGGTACCTGCGTATTACCGGCACCTGGCCAAGCGCGGCTCTGGTGACAGGCGTGCTCAGCATGACGTCGATGACTGCGTTGAGGACCGCGAACGTCGTGTTCTGCTGCCGGCGCCTGGCCAGCTCGGCTGGCAGGTACGTGTCGTAGCTTTCGTGGGCAGGGTCGAGCAGCACGAGTCCCGCGATCTGACCGGGGAAGCGGCTGGCATAGACGCGGGCGTACAGACCGCCCAGTGAGTGGCCGACGAGCACGGCCCGCCCGATGCCGAGCAGGCCGAGCAGCTGGTGGAGCTCATCGGTCACCGCCTGGGCAGTGCGTGGCAGCCGGATGCGGTCGCTCCACCCGGTACCAGCCCGGTCGTAGACGACGCCCGAGCGTCGCGTCCCGGCCCGTTGCTGCAGCGGCCAGTAGTCCAGCCCGGCCAGGCCGGCGCCGGGAAGGAAGACCACCGCGGGATCACCGGTGCCGCAGCGATCGACGAACAGGCGACGGCCGGACACGGGCGCAAAGGTCCCGACTGGCGGCGAAAGCACCTCGTGTGCGCCCATCCCGATCAGGCATCCTCGCGGCTCATGCGGTCCGGCGGCTAACATAGTTCCAACAACAGCAATAATACCATATCTGGAAGTAATGGATGATGGACAGTCTCGATCTCCTTCTGCACCCGGTGCGGATCCGCATCGTGCACGCCTTCGCTGGCGGCCGCGCCCGCACGACATCGGATCTGCAAGCTCGCCTGCCCGACATCCCGCACACCAGCCTGTACCGCCACGTCGGGCTGCTCGCGGACGCGGGAGTGCTCGAGGTCAGCCGGCGAGCAGCGGGTCCGCGGCACCGTCGAGCGCAGCTACCGGCTCAACCGCCAGCGAGCCAGGCTGGACCAGGACACGGTCGAGGGCATGTCCATCGAGGCACACCGCCGCGCCTTCGCGGCGGCCATGGCAGCCCTGATCGCCGAGTTCGGCTTCTACCTTGATCACAGCGGCGCTGATCCGAGCAGCGACCTGGTCGGCTACCGGCAGATCCCGCTCTGGCTGACCCCGCCCGAGCTGACCACCTTCATCGCCGAGCTGCAGGCGGTCCTCGCCCGCGTGATCCCGCACCAGCCAGCCCCGCAGCGGCGGCAGTACCTGCTCAGCCCCATCCTGTTCCCGGTCACCGGCGCAGAGCCGGGCACTGGTCCGGCGGGTGGCGAGGTCAGGGCGTGACGATCGCGAAGTTGGGGTCGGGCGCGTCCAGCGCGGCCAGCAGCCGGGGCAGGACGGAGGCATCCCCCTCGATCCGCACACCAGCCGCCCCGGGATCCTCCCGGAACCCGCCGAGAGCCAGTCCCGGCAGGGCCGCGGCGGGCAGGCGGACGACCGTGTCGGCGGGGGCCACCTGCGGGGCGCTGGTGCAGGTGAGAACACCGTTGCGCAGCAGCAGCCGGTAGCTGCCGCCGGTGTCGGTGAGCAGTTCGCGGGCGGCTTCGTGGCCGGGCTCGGTGAATACCATATGGGTCAGCACCTCCGCCACCCAGCGGAAATCCCCCGCCACGGGCTCGGGTTCACCGTGTCCGGCGCTCCCTGCCGGTGATATGCGGGGTGGCGCCACGATGGTTTCAGTCCCGGATCGCCTGGCCGGTGCCGGGGTCGAAGAAGTGCAGCTCGGTGGTGTCCACCTGGATGCGGGCGCGCTGGCCCTCGGCCAGCGCGGTCTGCCCATCCATCCGGGCGATCAGCGTCGCCAGCGAGGTGACGTCCTGCGCCGCTTCGCTGTGATGGGCCACCGAGCCGATCCCGCAGTGGATATACACCTCGGCGCCCAGTTCCTCCCGCAGCCGCACCGGCAGTTCGACGACCGAGCCCGGGGCGGTCTCCCGCAGCGGGCCCGCATCCTGCAGGTGCTCCGGCCGGACGCCGACGACGATGTCCCGGCCGAGGTAGCCGGCCAGCGCCGGGCGATCAGCCATGACCTTGGCGGGGATGTCCAGCTCGTGCCCCCCGAACAGCACCCGCGGGCCGCCGGAGCCGTCCGGGCCGCGTTCCAGCCGGGCGTCGATCAGGTTCATCGGCGGCGAGCCGATGAACCCCGCCACGAACAGGTTGACCGGCCGCCGGTACAGCTCCTGCGGCGGCGCGACCTGCTGCAGCACGCCGTGCTGGAGAACCGCGACCCGGCTGCCCAGCGTCATCGCCTCGGTCTGGTCGTGGGTGACGTAGATCGTGGTGGTGCCGAGAGAGCGCTGCAACTGCGCGATCTCGGCGCGCATCTGCACCCGGAGCTTGGCATCGAGGTTGGACAGCGGCTCGTCCATCAGGAACGCCCGCGGCTGGCGCACGATCGCCCGGCCCATCGCCACCCGCTGCCGCTGCCCGCCCGACAGCTGCCGCGGCTTGCGCTGCAGGTAAGGCTCAAGCTCGAGGATCCGCGCGGCCTCGTCGACCCGCTTCCTGACCTCCGCCTTGGGCACCTTCCGGTATTTCAGGCTGAACGCCATGTTCTGGTACACCGACAGGTGCGGGTACAGGGCGTAGCTCTGGAATACCAGCGCGACGTCGCGATGGCGTGGCTCCACGTCGTTGACCGGGCTGCCGTCGATCAGGATGGTGCCGGAGCTGACCTCCTCCAGCCCGGCGACCATCCGCAGCACCGTGGTCTTGCCGCAGCCGGACGGGCCGACCAGCACCAGCAACTCGCCGTCGGACACATCCAGATCCAGGGAGGTGACCGCAGACGTCCCATCGGGAAACTGCTTCGAGACCGCGTCGAGCACGATCCGGGACATGTCCTTAGCTCCTAACCGCCGTAAGACGCCATGGCAAGACCGCACACACCAGGACGGGCCCGCAGCAGACGGCCGGCCAGCGGCTCTGCCGAGCGCTGCTCGCCGTCCAGCCCTTCCCAGGCGGTGGTGAGAAACAGCTCATCGAGATCAGGCCCGCCGAAGCAGGGGCAGGTGGGCTGGCTGGCCGGGACCGGGTAGACACCGAGCAGCTCGCCCTGGGCCGTGTACCGGCGCACGCAGCCGGCCCCCCACATGGCGATCCACAGGCACCCGCCGGCATCGACCACGAGCCCGTCCGCGGTGCCCTCGCCCGGCCCGAACCGGATCAGGTCGTGCTCGGCGCCGAGCGTGCCCGCCGCGAGGTCGAACCCGAACGCCCGCACCCGGGACTGCTCCTCGCCGGAGTCGGTGTAGTAGAAGACGGTCGCCGCCGGGTTCCAGCCGAGGCCATTCGACTCGGTCACGCCGCGCAGGATCTCGGTGACCGAGCCGTCCTGGTCGAGCCGGTAGAGCGACCCCGCCCCCCGCTGGCCGTCGGTGGCGGCTGTCCCCGCCCAGAACCGCCCCGCCGGGTCGCAGGCGCCGTCGTTGAAACGCACGTTGCCGGGCATGCCCGGCGGCCGCAGCGGGGGCCCGGCCGCACCGTCCGCGCCGATCAGCCTGAACCCGTCCGCCGCCGCCAGCACGTAGCCGCCGGCCGTGCGCGGGGCGGCGGCGCCGACCGGTACCCCGGCCGTGGCGATGACCCGGTCGGCACCGCCCGGGCCGAGCTCGTGGAGCCGGCCGGCGTTGATATCGACCCAGATCAGGCGGGCCGCGGCGGCGTCCCAGACCGGCCGCTCACCAAGCTCGGCGGTGGGTGCGGCGGTGGCCTCCCAGGTCAGGCCCGGGCTGGTCACTTGCCCATGCCCAGGGTCAGGCCCCTGACCAGGTAGCGCTGGAAGATCAGGTACACGATGATCGCCGGGACGGCGCTGACCAGGGACCCGGCCATCAGCGGCGGGATGCCAGTGGTACGGCCGGAGGACAGCACGGCCAGGCCGACCGTGATCGTCCGCTCGTTGGTCGGCAGGAAAAGGTAGCCGACAAGCAGGTCATCCCAGATCTGGATGAACTGCAGCACGGTCACGGTCGCGATCGCCGGCAGCGAGAGCGGCAGCGCGATCTGCAGGAAGGTCCGCTCGTAGCTGAGGCCGTCCATCACCGCGGCCTCGATCAGCTCATCGGAGATGCCGCGGTAATACGTCGCCATCAGGAAGGTGGCAAAGGGGGCGCCCAGCGCCGCGTAGACCAGCACCGCGCCGGTGTAGTTGCTCACCAGGTGGAACCGCGAGAGGTTCACGTACTCCGGGATGATGATCGACTGCAGCGGCACCATCATCGCGGCCACCAGGAGCAGGAAGATGATCCCGCTGCTGCGGTACCGCAGCTTGGCGAACGCGAAGCCGGCGGTGGTGGAGACGAGAAGGATGAGGATGATCGCGGCGGCGCAGACGATGGTGGAGCTGAGCAGTTCCTGCGCCACCGGCAGTTCCTGGAACAGCTGGGTCCAGCCCGCGAACGAATGGCCAGCCTGCTGGTCGAACTGGCTCTGGTTGCGGAACGAGTTCTCCCCCATGTACCAGAACGGGTAGAGCATCACGAGCACGACCACGCACATGACCGCGAAGATGGCGATGACGGTCACCCGCCGGCGCCGCCGGGCCGACCGCCAGTGACGGGCCGGGGTGGCCGGGACGCCCGGCACGGCAGCCGGGGGCGGGGACGTGGGCACGGGTGCGGATTTGGCTGTCATGGCTATCAGCCCCCGCTGTCGTCCCCCGACCGGATCAGCCGGAGCTGCCCGATCCCAACGGTGATCATGATGACGAAGAGGATGACCCCGTACAGGGCACCGGTGCCGAACTGGCCCTGGGCAAACCCCGCCTGGTAGACGAAGAACTCCAGCGTGGTGGTGCCCAGCCCGGGCCCGCCGCCGGTCATCACGAAGATGAGGCTGAACAGCGCGGAGAACGCGCTGATCACCGTGATCACGAAAGCGAACTGGATGAACCTGGTGAGCAGCGGCAGGATCACCCGCCAGAAGATCTGCCACCGGTTCAGCCCATCGACCCGCGCTGCCTCGATCAGGCTGGGGTCGAGCGTCGCCATCCCGGTCAGGAAGATGATCGTGTTCGTCCCGATCATTGACCAGATGAAGGTCAGGGCCAGCGCCGCCAGTGCGCTGTACTCCGACGCCAGCATGTCGGTGTGCACCGAGCCCAGGCCGATGTCGGCCAGCAAGTGGTTCAGGATGCCGTTGACGGCGAAGAACTGCAGCGCCACCATGCCGATGACGACCCAGGAGATCGCGGTCGGCAGGAAGTAGGCGGACCGGAAGAAACGCCAGCCCGAGACGTGCTCGTTCAGCAGGGCCGCGATGACCAGCGGGATTCCGATCGCGAACGGCACCGCCAGCAGCAGCAGGGCGTTGTTCTCCAGCACCCGGTGCACGATCGGGTCCTTCAGCGCGGCGGTGTAGGCGCTCGGCCCGATCCAGACCGGCGCCGAGTAGCCGTTCCAGCTCGTCATCGAGTACCGGATCGCCTGCCCGATCGGGACCCACAGCAGCGCCCCGATCACCACGACCGCGGGGATGGACAGCAGCACGCCCGCCCGCCGGCGGCGGCGGGCCAGCCGGCCGTGGCGCGGGCGGCGCACTGGCCGCGCTGGCCGGTCCGCGGTGAGACTCACAGGCTGGCTCCTGGAGAGAGCGGGCGGGGCGCGCCGCGGGGGTGCCGGCGCGCCCCGCTCTCAGATGGACGGATCGGGCGGGTTTACGGGAAGGTGTTGCCGCGCTGGCTGGCCGGCAACTGCTGCTGCGTGGTCTGCATCGCCTGCAGCGTCTTCTGGATCGACTCGCTGCCGTTGAGGACGGCGGGCAGGTACTTCGATCCGATATTGACCACGTTGCCCTGCACCACGTTGTCCAGCATCGGGTAGGCGGCCAGGCCACCCTTGCTGACGAAGTTCAGCATCTCCTGATTCACCGGGTTGGTGGTCGAAGTGCCGTTGATGGCCGGGATGAGGCCAGCCGCGTTGACGATGGCCGCGGCCTGCTTGGTGGTCATGAAGGTCAGGAACTCGGCTGCCTGCGCCTTGTGCGGCGAGTAGCTCATCATCGACAGGCCATCACCGGCGAAGTCGACGACGCCCTTGATCGGGGTGCTGGAGAACGGTGGGGCGAACGCGGCGACCTTGCTGCCGAGCGCGTTGGTGAACTTCTGGGTGTCCCAGGTGCCGTCCACCATCATGGCGGCCTTGCCGGACTCGAACTGGCCCAGGTTGTTGGTGTTGGTGACCACATCGGAGTTGGTGCAGCCCGCGGAGTGCAGCTGGTTCCACTTCGCGAGCTGGGCACTGATGGCAGGCGAGGTCCACGGCGTCGCGCCGCTGTACAGGCCCTGCCACTGCGGCACGGTGTAGGTGCCGATCATCATGTAGCTCATGTCGTACCAGGGATAGAAGGTGGCTCCCAGCGGCTGGCCGCCGTTGCCGTAGACCATCGGCGTGAAGCCGGCCTTCTTCAGCTTCGTGCACGCCGCGTAGAGCTGCGACCAGTCCGTCGGCACCGAGGTGACGCCCGCCTTGGCGAAGTCAGACTTGTTGTAGAAGCCGATGTAGAACTGGTTCTCCAGCGGGATCACATATGGCCCGTTCGCCGGGTTGAACCCGTCCGAAGTCCACTTCAGCGCGTTCGGGTCGACCTGCGCCAGCGCGGACGCCGGGACCAGGCCCTTGAGGTTCTGCAGGAAACCCTTGTACTGGAGGGTGAACAGGCCAGTCCACATCACCGCCAGGTCCGGGCCGGTGCGGGAGATGGCCTTGGACTGGAGCAGCGCGAAATAGCTGCTGGCCGGCTGGCTGACCACGTTCACGGTGATGTTGGGGTGCAGCTGGTGAAATGCCTTGGCCAGGTTGACCAGGGCGGTCGCATTCTGTTCGGTGCCGTAGTTGTGCCAGATCGTCAGCGTCACCGGCGCACTGCCACCACTGCCGGTGCTGCCGCTACTGGAACTGCATCCGGCGGCCAGCAGCGCGACGGCTACTGCCGCCGCGGCCGCGAATTTCCATCGCCTCACGGCTTTCTCCTTTCTCTTCTGGGCTACGGTCACGACCGGCCCACAACTGGTTCCACAAATGTCCGTGCCGCGGGCGTGTCCGCCCGCAGAAAGTCAAGGTCGCATCCCTCCGGGGCCTGCAGGACGTGCTGGGCGTACAGGGCCGGCCAGCCGCGCAGGTGCACCGGCGGCGGGGGGGTCCAGGCGGCCCGGCGGCGGGCCAGCTCATCCCCGCTGACCTCCAGTTCGAGCGTCCCGGCCGGCACGTCCAGCGCGACCACGTCGCCGTCGCGGACCAGGCCGAGCGGGCCGCCGACGGCGGCCTCCGGGGCGGCGTGCAGGACGACCGTCCCGAAACTGGTGCCGCTCATCCGCGCGTCGGTGATGCGCACCATGTCGGTCACCCCGGCCCGGACCAGCCGCGCCGGGATCGGGATCATCCCCCACTCCGGCATGCCGGGAACGCCGACCGGGCCGCAGCCGGCCAGCACCAGGACCGTCTGCGGTGAGACCGGCAGCGCCGGGTCATCGACCCTGGCCAGCATGTCGTGATAGCCGTGGAAGACCACGGCCGGCCCACGGTGGCGCAGCAGTTCCGGCGTCGCGGCGGAGGTCTTGATGACCGCCCCGTCCGGTGCCAGCGATCCCTGGACCACGCCGAACGCACCGCCGTTTCGCAGCGGATCGCTGGCCGGGCGGATGGCGCCAGACGCCGCCGCGGCAGTGCCGATCACCTCGCCAAGGCTGTGCCCGGTGATGGTGAGCGCCGCCGTCCGCAGCAGGCCGACCAGCTCACGCAGCAGGGTGGGGACACCCCCGGCCCGGTCGAAGTCCGGCATCAGCCCGGACCCGGATGGCTCGATATCGGCCAGGACCGGGACCGTCTCGCCGAGCCGGCGGATGTCCTCCAGCCGGAACGGCACCCCCGCCCGCCCGGCCATCGCCGCCAGGTGGATGACGGCATTGGTGGAGCCGCCGATCGCGTGCAGGGCGACGATCGCGTTGGCGAAGGAGTCCCCGCTCAGGATCGACTGCGGCCGCCGTCCGGCCAGCACCGCGCCGACGGCCAGCCGGCCGGCCTCCCGCGCCGCGGCGCGGCCGCGTGGATCGCCGGCCGGGATCGAGGCCGAGCCGGGCACCATCAGGCCGAGCACCTCCGACAGGACGGCCATGGTCGAGGCGGTGCCCATGGTGTTGCAGGCGCCACGGCCACAGGCCAGGCTCCGCTCGAACTCTGCCCAGCCAGCGTCGTCCAGCCGCCCGGCGCGGCGCTCGTCCCACATCCGCCACAGCGCCGTCCCAGTGCCGACCGGGCGCCCGCGGAACTGGGCGACCGGCCGGGAGCCGCCGGTGACCAGGATGGCCGGGATATCGGCGCTGATCGCGCCCATCAGCGCGCCCGGCACGCTCTTGTCACAGTTGGCCAGCAGCACGAGCCCGTCCAGCGGGTTCGCGCGCACCATCTCCTCGACCTCGATGGCAAGCAAATTGCGGTACAGCATCGCGCTCGGCTTCATCAGGTCCTCGCCGAGTGAGATGGTCCCGAACTCGGCGCCGATGCCGCCGGCCTCCGCGATGCCCGCCTTCACCTCCCCCGCCAGCTCGCGGAGCGGCAGGTTGCACGGGTTCAGTTCGCTGGCCGAGTTCGCGATGCCGATCACCGGCCGGTCCGCGGCCCTGCTGACCGGCAGGCCCGCGCTGGCCAGGGCGACCCGGTGCTCCACGGCGACCTCGTCGTCGCCGGCCAGCCATGCCCGGCTGCGCAGGCGGGGGCCGGTCACCGGGCCGGCTCCGGGACGCCAAGCCCCGGCGCGCCGGGGCCGGACTGGCACAGCTCCAGCCCGCTGCGGGCGATCCACTCCAGCGCGATCTGGGCGCGGCGCACCTTCTCCCGCGCGATGGCGACGGCGTCCGCGGCCAGATGCAGGCCACTGGGATACAGCAAGCGGGAGTTGCGCAGGCCGAACTTGACATACATCGGGGCCGCCACCGCGATCAGGTCCGCCGCCTCGTGGCCGCGGACCACACCGCCCATGGCGTCGGGCGTCTCCACGTACAGGTCGATCGGGAGCTCGCTGACCGCCCGCATCTCCGCCAGCTGGCCGAGTGTCAGGTCTGACGGCACGTTGACGGTCGAGCCGCCCAGGCGCTCCAGCACCGTGAAGGCGAGCGGATTCGACGGCGCGAGCACGGCCGATACCTTCCAGACGACCGAGGCGGGCAGCTGCCCGGCGGCCTGCATCTCGCTCACCAGCCGCAGCAGGCCGGGATCGGCGATGAGGAACCCGCGGATTCCCTGCTCACAGGCCCGCAGGATGTCGTCGACCGCGTACCGGAGCTGGCGGGTCCCGCGCAGGCGGCCGGCGAACATCCCGCCGTCGGCCGAAGCCGCCGCCCGGCCGGTGTCCCACTCCTCCCGCGGGCCGACGAACAGGGAGACCTCGATGCCGTTGCCCGCGGCGACCCGGGCCATCTCGGCCAGCTCCGCCTCCGACTGGAGCATCGCGCCGCTGCCCTGGGAGACCCGGTTGACCGTGACCCCCCGCGCCGAGGCCTCCGCGACGATGCCGCGCAGCACATCGGGCCCCTCGCAGCTGGGGATCTCGATCCGGAAATGAGCACCGTCGGGGAACCGCACCTGGCTGGCCGGCGCGGCCGGCTCCACGGTCAGGCCCTGGCCGGCCAGCAGGCCCGCCCCGGTCAGCCGCGCGGGGTGCGATCCACCGGTCATGTACCGACCTCCAGCACAGCGGGCCGCGGCGGCTGCCGCTCGTCGTCGGGCTCCAGCGGCCAGCCAGGTGCACGAGTCACCGGCCGCAGCTGGCCGCCGTCGGTCACCAGGTAGGTGTCCTCCGTCTTGGCGCCGCCGGGCAGGCTGGGGTTCCAGGCGATCGCGTGACCGGCCGCGATCGGCTCACCGTACCAGCGGGAACTGGCCTGATCGGGGGCGATCTCGAACTCGCGCTGGGCAAAGCCGATCGGGCCGCCCTGGTAGTGGCCGGCCCACCCGCCCGGCGCACCCACCTGGGCGTACCCGGCGGCGAGCGCGGCCAGGGCGGTGCCATAGGTCGCGCCCGGCCGGCACGCCGACAGCACGGCGTCCTCGATCGCCAGCACCCGGCGGCGCAGGCTGGCGTAGGCGGGCGGGAGCGGGGCCGCCGCCGCGAACCGGGTGGCAGCCACGTGCAGGCCGGCCCGCCGGGCGACGGTGACCGCCATCACCAGGCGCTCGACCGGCGCCCCGGTGGCCATCGGGTGGCGGTAGCGTTCCAGCCGGTCATCGCCGCCGACGATGAGCACCGGGGCATCAGCGCCGGCGGCCTCCAGCTGGGCCGCGCAGCGCGCCTGGATGTCCAGATCACGCTCGCCCGGACGCCAGGAGCTGAGGGCCGCCTGCAGCGCGGCCGCCGCGTCCCGGCCGAGGTCGGCCAGGTCGTCGCGCTCCCCCGGCGACAGCGCCAGCCGCAGTGCGATCAGCTCGTCGCCGGCATCCAGCCCGAAGGCCGGGTGACCGTCGGCGGCCAGCCGGCGGCTGGGGCGCCGGCCAGCCGCTCGGCGGCGCGCACGAATGCGCCTGGATCCTGCCAGGGCACGGCCTCGAACCCGGTGAAGCCATGTGCGCCGGGGTCATACTCGTCCCGGATCCGGTCCGCCTCGACGTTCGTGGTCACCAGCGCCGCTCCGCCGGTGGTGAAGACCGCCCAGACCAGGTCAACCGCGGCCGTCCGGTCAACCGGCGGCGCCACGCCGCCGCACGCCCACGCCACTGCCGCCGGGCCGGTCAGCACCAGGCCGGCCGGGCGCCCCACGCCGCCACCGGCCAGCCAGGCGCCGATGCGCCCGGCAGCAGCCTGGGCGCGGGCCACACTGCGGAACCAGCGTTCGGACAGGCCGAACGCTGTTGTGTGGTGTAGAATCATCTAGACAACCAAACCCGGCAGCGCTGTATGGTGTCAAGGTTTGTACTAGTTTGTTACAAACCGTTCTGCTCTACCGAACAACATGCGGAGGATTGCCGCGTTGACATCAGCGGAGCTGGATGACGAAGTGGCGGGCCGGTACACCGTGCGCAGCGTCGCCCGGGCGATGCGGCTGGTCCAGATCGTGGCCGACGGCCCAGCCGAGGGCCTGCCGCTCAGCGAACTGGCCAGGTCACTCGGGACGTCCAAGAGCACGACCCTCTCGCTGGCGCGGACGCTGACCGCTTTCGGGATGCTCCGGGACGGGCAGCCGGGACCCAGGTACTCCCTCGGCACCGGCCTGATCCGGCTGGGCGACATCGCCCGCGGCCAGCTCCCGCTGGGGGACGTCTGCCGCCCGCTGCTCATCGAGCTGTCCGACCTGACGAAGATGACCTCCCGGCTGGCGGTCTGTGACGACGGGTTCCCGGTCTTCATCGAGCGGGTGGACGGCCCCGGCAGCGTCCGGTTCCACACTCCGCTCGGGCAGCGCGAAATGCCCCATTCCTCGGCGGCCGGCAAGGCGATCCTGGCCACCATGACCGGCGAGCAGGTGCGCGAGGTGTGCGGCCAGGCCGGGCTCCCCCGGCGGACCAGCCACACCATCACCGACCTGGCTTCCCTGCGGGAGAACCTGGCACTGGTGCGCAGCAACGGCTTCGCCCTGGACGATGAGGAGGACGCCGAGGGCGTCTTCTGCCTCGGCGCGGCGTTCTTCGGCTACGACGGCACCGTCGCGGGTGCGGTCAGCGTCACCGGGATCAAGGGCGATCTGCCCGCCTGGCGGGTCAACGAACTCGGCCAGGCCGTCCGCCGGGCCGCGGACCGGGTCAGCGAGATCCTGGGCGGCCCCAGCTACGCGGACCGGGCCGGGCCGGCTCCCGGGCCGCGCCCGCGCCCCGGGTCGCGGCCGGGCCGGCCTCGTGATGAGTGCGGCCGGGCGGGCACTGGTCGTCACCACGCCCGGCGACGTGGCCCTGGCCACCCGCCCCGCGCCCGCAGCGGCGCCCGGGGAGACGCTGGTCCGGCCGGATCTGGTCGGGTTGTGCGGCACGGATCTGGAAATCATCGGCGGCCAGGTGGATCCCGCCTATATCCGCTATCCGATCGGGCTCGGCCACGAGTGGACCGGGATCGTCACCGGCGATTCGCCGCTGGCCGGGACCCGGGTCGTGGTGGAGGGCATCGTGGCCTGCGGCCGGTGCGCGCGGTGCGCCCGGGGTGAGACCAACCTGTGCCAGACCTATGACGAGTTCGGCTTCACCCGGGACGGCGCCGCTGCCGACCTGGTCGCGGTGCCGTCGGGGCTGGTTCACCCCCTTGCCCCCGAGGTGAGCCCCGGCGACGCGGTGCTCACCGAGCCCGCCGCGGTCGTCTACCGGGGCCTGGCCCGGGCACAGCCCACTCCGGGCGGCCGGGCGCTGGTGATCGGCGACGGGACGATCGCCCTGCTCGCTGTCTACCTGCTGCGGCTGTGGTCGCCGGCCGAGGTCGTCCTGCTCGGGCGCCGCGCCGCCCAGTCACAGCTGGCGGCGACCGCCGGCGCGGCCCGGTTCGAGACCACGCCGGATGCGGTGGGCACCGGCTATGACCTGGTGGTCGAGGCGGCCGGGTCGGTGCAGGCGGCCGCGGCCGCGATCGCGGCTCCCCGCCGTGGCGGCACCGTCTTGTTCCTCGGCCTGCCGCCGCACGGCCAGACCGTCGCGCTGGCCGTGGACGACATGGTCAACAACGACCTGACGATGCTGGGCAGCTTCTCCTATACCGCCGCGGCCTGGCGCGACGTCGTTGGGCTGCTCAACTCGGGCCTGATCAGGCCCGGGTTCCTGGTCACCCACCGCTTCCGGCTGGCGGACTGGGAGCAGGCCATCGCCTGCCTGCGGGGTGGCGACGGGCAGCGCGGCAAGGTGGTACTCCAGATCAGCGCCAGCTGACGGCAGCAGCGAGAGCAGCACATCCGGGAGGCACGATCCATGACCTTCACCAGTGTGAACCCGCATGACCCGGCCGATGTCCTGGGCGAATGGCAGCCAGCGGGCCCGGCCGAGGCGGAGGCGGCGGTCGGCCGCGCTGTCACCGCGGCCGCGGCCTGGCGGGAAACCCCGGGCCGGCCCGGGCGAAGGCGCTGTCCGATGCGGCGGCCGCGCTCGAACAGCGGTCAGCGGAGTTCACCGGCCTGATCGTCCGCGAGGTCGGCAAGCCGGTGTCGGAGGCCCGTGGTGAGGTCGCCCGCGGGGTCGCGATCCTGCGGTACTACGCGCAGGCCGCGCTGCTGCCCGACGGGGAGACGATCCCGGCGGCGGCCCCGGACCAGCTGCTGATGGCCCGGCACTTCCCTCTCGGTGTCGCGGCGCTGATCACGCCCTGGAACTTCCCGGTCGCGATCCCGCTGTGGAAGGCCGCGCCCAGTCTCGCCTACGGCAACGCGACCATCCTGAAGCCGGCCAGCGCGGCGGCGGCCACCGGGCTGGCGCTGGCGGATCTTCTCGGCGGCTTCCTGCCGCCCGGCACCTTCCAGGTCGTGCTGGGCGGCGCGGCGGCAGCCGGTGCGCTGATCGACCACCCGGATGTGGCGGCCATCTCCTTCACCGGCTCGTCCCACGTCGGCAGGCAGATCTGCCGCCGCGCGGCCGAGCGCGGCTGCCGGGTGCAGGCGGAGATGGGCGGCCAGAACCCGTCCATCGTGCTGGCCGACGCTGACCTGGACCGTGCGGCCACCGCGATCGCCTACGCCGCGATGGGGTATGCCGGCCAGAAGTGCACCGCCACCAGCCGGGTGATCGTGGAAGAGGCGGTCTACCCGCAGTTCCGCGACCGGCTGGCCGCCACCGTCGAGGCCCTGGGAGTGCTCGACCCCGCCGACGAGAAGACGCTGGTGGGCCCGGTCATCGACGACGGGGCGCGGGCGTCGGCACTGGCCGCGGTGGCCGGCGCGGCCGGCCGGGTGGTGACCGGGGGCACCGCGCTCGACGCGCCCGGGTTCTACCTGGCGCCGACGCTGGTCGAGCTGGACCGGCCGGAAGGCCAGCTGGCGACGGAAGAGGTATTCGCGCCGGTGGCCGCGCTCATCCGGGCCAGCTCCGCGGACGAGGCGGTTTCCATCGCCAACGCCGTCCGGTACGGCCTGGTCGCGGCCGTGTTCACCAGCGACCTCGGCCGGGCGCTGCGGCTGACCCGGCGGCTGGAGGCCGGGATGATCCGGGTCAACGCGCCGACTTCCGGCGTCGACTTCCAGGCGCCTTTTGGCGGCACCAAGGAGTCCAGCGACGGCCCGCGCGAGCAGGGCATGGCCGCCCGCTCCTTCTACACCGAGTCCCGCACCGTGCTCATCGTGCCCTGATCCGGCCCGCAGGCAGGCCGGCAACTCCCGCACGCAGGCCCGAAACCAGGGTCTTTGGTCCCTAGCGCTGCCCGGAACGCGGCGCTGGCATGGAGAGGACACGTCCAGGCACCGCCGGGGATCAGCCGCGATCAGGCGTGCTGGCGTCAAGGGTGTGCCACGGGAAGGAGACGCCCGTCATGACCGGATCGATCGTGGTGGCCATCGTTACGCCACTTGTGGCTCTTCCCGCCCTCGGGATCTGGCTCATCCTGATCTTCTGGGCCGATGCCCACCCGGCCTGGAAAACGCGCATCGCCCAGGAAGGACCCGAACTCACCGCCGCGGGGTTCGTCCCCGCCCAGCCAGAGCCGGGCGAGCTGGAAGGCAGCGAGCCGGTGCCAGCACCGGACCGGCGGGTCGCCTAGCTACGTGGCGGGCGGGCGTCAGGTGACGAATGCAGTCATCCGGATCGAAACGAGCAGGCCGGGCAGGTCAACACCGAGTTTCGCGACGTAGCGGGCCGGTGGCTCGGACGGGAACCACCGTGCGTACTCCTCGTTCAGGCCAGCGAAGTCGGCCGGGTTGGTGAGCAGTATCCCCACCTCGATGACGTCAGCAAGGCTGGCACCGGCGGCCTGGAGAATGGCCTCACAATTCGCCAGTGCCTGCCGGGTCTGATCCTGAATGGTGTCGCCGGCAAGACTGCCAGTGCCCGGATCGATGCCGGTCGTGCCCGAGACGAGCACGTACGGCCCGGCCTTGACCGCCTGGCTGTAGAACGGCGAACTCGGCGCGTTCGCCGTGGTGATGATCTGCCGTGCCATCGGTGGTCCTCCCAGTTTCTGCCAGCATCGGCGCGCCACGGCAGGATCGCAGGTTTCTCAGCCGTGCTGGCTGATCCAGACCGACACGTGGGCGGGTTCCAGGGCCTGGTGGATGACACCAGCCAGGTCATCTTGAACCGAGTCCAGGTCCACGGCGTCCTGCAGCCGGGCCGCGAATGCGGCCACCATCCTGTCAGCGTCATAGCGGGCCCGGTTGAACCACCGGTCCACCCGAAGCTGCACCCACCGCCGCAGCGGATTGAACAAGGCCGCGGCGGCCAGCGTGGCGGCGGCCACCGCTACCGGCGATGACAGCGGCAGGACCCGGGTGGCCAGCAGCACCAGCCCGGCGTAGATCCCGATCAGCAGGCCGGTGATGATCGCGTAGCCCAGGGTGCGGGAGATGATCCGGTCGATGTCGTACAGCCGGTACTTCAGGATCGCTACGCCCATGCTGACCGGCACCGCGACGAGGGCTACCAGCAGGCCGGCGTGGCCGACGGCCACCCACAGGCCAGCCGCGTGCACCACCGCTATGGCTATCCCAGTGACCGCGCCTGCCAGGCAGGCAGCCAGTCCGCCCAGTAGCCACTTGAGCTGCTGCCGCCGCTCACCGGACGAGCGCCGGTAACTGGCCACCTGCCCGGCCAATGACAGCAGAAAGGCCATCGCGATCGTTATGAAGACCACGCCCTGGAGCACGTTCCACCAGCCCGGCGAGCTGGGGCCGTTGTTCAGAGCCAGCAGGTTGCCGCCAGAGTCCACGTGGATGTCGTGGCCGATGATGGCGCGCGCGGTGAGGACATAGGCGCTGCCCACCCACAGCATGGCCGGGACCAGGTACAGCCACAGCGCCCAGCGCAGCAGCGGCGAGGCCGGCCTGCCGTCAGGGAAGAGCAGGATGGCCAGCCCGGCCAGGACGATCATGGGCGCCCAGGCAGGCTGCGCGAGCATCGCCACCCAGCCCAGCGGCAGCGTGCCGTGGTGGAGCCGGTAGTCGGCTATCGCATAGTTGCCGCCAGCAGCGGTGAGCGCGAGGCCGACCATCACGCCGACGAAGATCCAGCCGAGCCGGTTGCCCGGTTTCCGCCAGGCCACCGCGAAACCCACCACCCCGAACGGGAGCACGCCGAAGAACCACAGGCCGTTCTCGCTGCCGGTCGGGTTCACGTGCGCAAGCCGCGCGAGCGGCGCAGTGACGGCGATCAGGGCCAGCACAAAGCACCCAAGGGCCACCAGCACAGTCCGCGGCGATGCCAGCCGCAAACGGTGATCTACCGGGCCGGCTGCGGCCCGGGCGGCCACCGGGTTCCCGTCCCCCATGCGCGCCACGGTATCCCGCGAGCGTTCCGGGAACGTTACCGCTCAGCCGCCACAGACCACCCACGCCGCTAGCCAAACAAGCCGCGGGACACAGGTGCATCTCACTGGTTGGTGATCACCAGGCCATCGCCATGTGGGCACCATAGACTTTCCGCCGTGGGCTGGCGGAGCCACGACATAACTGCCGGAGCGCCGGGAACCCCCGGTTGCGGTATCCGGCTGGCTGACGCGTGACATGCGGGCGTCACGTTCGCTGCTGACTCATCCCTGGGAAGCAGGCATCATCGGGTGGGTCGTGATCTTCGGCGCGGTGGTCGCCGAACTGATCCTCTCCCTCGTCACCTATTACTCTGCCCCGGTGGTCGCCGTGCCGGTGCTGCTGGCCCCCGCTGCGGTGGCACTCGGAGTCGGCATGGTCCAGTGGTGGCAGACCCGGTCGGCGGGGGCCGAGCCCGCAAGCTGGTGGCACCTCACCGGAGTGGCTACGGCATTGTTCGCCTGGCTGATCTGGCCGACGGTCCCGGGGGCGCTCGACGGAGCCGACGGCAGCGCCCAAGCAGCCTGCAACGCCCTGCCGACCACGCAAACCGCCCAATGCCTGCCGATCGCCGCCCGGGCCATCGACGCCCACAACGTGACCTGGTGGCTGACCGGCGTGTTCATTGCCGTCGCGGCGCTGCTAACCCGCCGCTCCCGGATCGCCGCCTGGGCCGCGATTCCCATCGCCTTCGCCGGCTGTGAGCTGGCCACCTACTTTCTCCAGACGCTGCTCAACCACTACGCCGCTGGGTTACCCGGCGGCGTAGTGGCAGCGCTCAGCTGGCCTGGGAGATGACAGTCCACGAGCTTTCGGCGGGAGTCTGCAGGGAAAGCCCCTTGACGGTCAGTGGCGCGCTACGCCTGGGAGGCGCTCACGAGCATGACGCAGCCGGCACCCCGCCCAGCGACCACCTTGGTACCTGCAGCCCGTGACCGGGTGTCCCTGGCAGGGACCTGAAGACGACGCCGCCGGGCACGGCCTGGCGCAGCCCAGTGCCCCCAACCCGCATCCCCACCGATCCACCGGCAGGGGGCTGGACCAAGACGGGTCCACCGGCAGGGGGCTGGACCGGGAGGAGGTGCGGCAGGTAGACGGCCGGCCCGCAGGGGCCTGCAGGCGAGGGCCACCCCTGGGGCGCAGACTGCGCCGCTGGCGGGCGCGAGCCGGCAACTAGCGCTGCGTCCGCCGGTGAGGAAGCGGCGTGGTGCGGCCCAGCGCGGGCGACTACCGCGCCGGCCAGCACTGCCGCAGCGGCAACTCCGGCAACCACCCATACCCACCGTGGTGGCTGCGGCCAGCCGCCGAACTCGATTACATCCTCTGATGGCACTCGCTACCTCGCCCCCATCGTAGGCGGCAGTAGCCGCCCCGGTCAGGAGGCAGGTTCTGGAAGGCGCCGGAGACTCGCCCTCGCCGTTTGTCCTGAATCGTTGGTCCAGCGGACGGTCCTCGATCACCGTAGTCGGATAGGGGTGAGCTTTCTGAAGCCCTGTGTCCGGTTCGGGTTTGTTTTACTCGCGCCGCTCATGAGCACCGTCGGCGCGGTCGCGGTAGCCGTCAACATGGTGCCCGCGGTCGAGCGCGAGGCCGGCGAGCCATGGTTCGGCGCTGGCCGTGCCGTGAATGAAGGCGTACAGATCGGCGCCGCTGACCTGGGCCACTGGCCGCCACAGGTTATGTTCCCGCCTGCCTCCCAGCTGGGCGAGCCGGTAGCACACCTGCCCGTCGGCCCGGAGGATCCATTCCCAGGTCAGTGATGCGTATTCGCTGTCGTAAGTGCTGAAGATCCGGGCGATCACCCGGGACGAACCCGCGGCCATGAGACTCGCGCTTCCCCCGTGCCCTGTCCCCCGCCACGGGCTGCCGGGACGGCGCCGCTGGCATGCGGGCACTGGCTGCAACGTACACCATGAGGCTGTGGCCCCATCGGGCCTTTGCCGGATCCTGGCGGGCGGGCGAATCGCCACCTGATTTATGGCGTCTGCGGGCCCGGCCTGCGGGCTGAGCGCGAACGGGGCACAGCAGTTCGCCCCCGACTCCGAAGACCTCGGCAGGCGCGTCGAGGCCGCCATCGGAGACGTCCTGGCGGAACAGGCGCGGAACAGGAGCGCCCAATGAAATAAACGTTCAGGTCAAAGCCAGGCGGCGGGCGAGTCGGCCTGTAGGCCGGGTTCTGTGCACCCGCTTGCGCGGGCCGACGGCCATCCATCTGGGACTGCCGTTGCCGGCAGCCTCGTGCGGTCTACCCGCGAGCATCGGGCGGGCCGCCCTCGAACGCTCGCGCAGGCCCCGCGGCCGAAACCGCGTGGCCCTTCTGACCTTGCTCCGGGTGGGGTTTACCTAGCCGCCTGGGTCACCCCAGGCGCTGGTGGTCTCTTACACCACCGTTTCACCCTTACCCCTGGCCGGCCCGAAGGCCGGGCCGGGGGCGGTCTGCTTTCTGTTGCACTGTCCCGCGGGTCACCCCGGGTCGGTGTTACCGACCACCCTGCCCTGCGGAGCCCGGACCTTCCTCACCGGGTTTCCCCGGCGCGGCCGCCCGGCCGGCTCGCCCGCCGCGATCATCAGCATAGGCGCTCACCGGCTCATTCCTCTGCGGATAACCGGCGCTGGCGCCGGCATCGTGACTCAGCGGCAGCTACGGCCGCCTACAGCCAGGCCTCGACCTGCTCCCACGAGATGGACTGTGCAGGCTCCGCCAGTGCCTGGCGGGCATTGCCCGTGTCGGCGAGATCTCCGAGAACTTCCTCTGCCTCATCGGGCGCGATCCCCTCAAGCACCGCGGCGAACTCAGCGGGGACAATCGCGGCTAGGCGCTGGCCGTTCTTAGTGAGGTAGACGATCTCGCCGCGGGCAGCCTCATGCGCCGCCTCGGCCACACTAGGCGCGGTGTCAACGGGCAATTCGCTCATATCCGCACAGTACGCCCCGCTACCGACAGTTCCTGGCTGCTGCGCGCGGGTGGCCTAACGAGCGCCGCCCACTGGCCCGGCTGCCCAGGCCCGGCCCGTCAGGCGCGGGCGACCCCGGCATCCATGGCCTCGTTGGCCAGCCGGTCGGCGTGGGCGTTGCGGGACCGTGGCACCCAGGTGTAGGTGACCCGGCCCAGCGCCTGCGCGGCCTGCCTGGCCTGGGCGGCGAGCGGCCGCATGTCCGGGTGCTTGATCTGCCAGCGGCCCGACATCTGCTCAACCACCAGCTTGGAGTCCATCCGCACGTCCACGTCGGCGCCGCGGGCCAGCGCGGCCGCCGCCCGCAGGCCCGCGACCAGGCCTGAGTACTCGGCCACGTTGTTGGTGGCACGGCCCAGGAAGTGACTCACCTCGGCCAGCACCTCCCCGGTCACCGCATCGAGGACGACCGCGCCGTAGCCGGCCGGGCCGGGGTTGCCGCGGGAGCCGCCGTCGGCTTCCAGCACAAAGTGCCGGGTCACCGGGTCACAGCCCCGACTCGGTGGTGCGGACCAGGATCCGGCGGCACTCCTCACAGCGCAGCACCTCGTCCGGGTCGGCGGCCCGGTACCCGGCCAGGTCAACCGCGTTCAGCGACAGGTGGCAGCCCTCACACCGGCCGCCGCGCAGCATGGCCGCACCCACCCCGTGCTGGGCCCGCAGCTTGTCGTACAGGTCGAGCAGATCGGCCGGCACGCCGGCGGCCACTCCTGCGCGCAGGCCCGCGGCCTTGTCCACCTGCTCCCCGATCTCGGCCAGTGCCGCGTCCCGGCGGGCGCCGACGTCCGCCCGCTGCCCGGCGAGTTCCTCCCGCTCGGTGGTGAGGGCACCGCGGCGGCGTTCGGCCTCTTCCCGCCGTTCCATCACGTCGAGCACGATCTCTTCCAGGTCGGACTGGCGGCGCCCGAGGGAGACGATCTCCGACTGCAGGTTCTCCAGCTCCCGTGGCGACGAGACCTGGCCAGCGTCAAGCCGGCCACGGTCGCGTGCCACCCGGGACCGTACCTGCTCAACGTCGGCCTCCGCCTTGGCCTGCTCCCGCCTGAGGTCGCTCTCCTCCGCCTCCAGCGCGGTCAGCTCGTCCCGCAGCTCGCCGTCCCGGGCCTCGATCCGCTGATATTCCGCCGTCTCGGGCAGGCCGCGCCGCCGGTGTTCCAGCCGGCCCAGCTCGGCGTCCAGGTCAGCGAGCTCGAGCAGCCGCAGCTGCGCTTCCGGGGATGCTTTCACAAGAGTTCACCCTAGAGGGTCTTGCCGTACCGGGGGCCCGCCGGTCGGCGGTCGCCGCTCCAGCCGGCGTTGCCTCCGGTCAGGCGGGCAGCACCAGCATCAGCACCGGCGTGGACGTGGGCGAGGCGGTGCCGTTGCCCGGCTCGGCGGTGACCCCCACCATGTCCCCCGGCCGCACCCCGGTCACCACGACCGGGGCGGTCATCCCGCGGTGCGGGCCGGGCAGCATCCCGGCCGACCGTGGCCGGGCGTGACCCATCAGCCAGACCTGGTAGTGCTGCCCGGCGGGCAGTGCCGGCAGCATCGCCGTGGTGAGGACGAGCGCCCGGTCCCGGTGCGACATGACCACGGTGGCGCTGCCGCCAGTGAAGGCCCGGGCCGTGATGATCTTCGCGTCGGGGGCGTTCAGCACGGCCGCCACCTCACGGCTGCGCATCTGGTCCTGGCTGAGCCGGTTCTGGCTGCTGAGAAGCATCCCGCCGAGTACCAGCGCCACCAGCATGCAGCCGCCCGCGATCGCCACCGCCATCCGTGGCGCCACCAGCCGCGAGGCCCGGCGGCCAAAGCCGGCCGCGGCATCGGCAATGACCGGTGGCTGCTGACGGGTGATGGCGACGGTCGCCAGCAGCCGCTCCCGCAGGTCCGCCGGGGGCGCCTCGGCGGCCGGCGCAGCCAGCCGGGTGGCCGCCTCGCGCAGGCTGGCCGCCTCCAGGCGGCAGACATCGCACTCGGCCAGATGGGCCTTGAACCGGAGCCGGTCCGGTTCGGTCAGCGCGTCCAGCGCGTACGCGCCGGCCAGGGTGTGCGGGGCCTCCCGCCGGAGCCTCACTGGCCGGCCCCCAGGCAGTCACGGAGCCGGATCAGGCCGTCCCGCATCCGGGTCTTCACCGTGCCGGTCGCCACCCCGAGCAGGCTGGCTACTTCCCGGTAGGTGTACCCGCCGTAGTAGGCGAGGGTGACCGACTCCCGCTGGAGGTCGGTGAGGGAGTCCAGGCACCGGCGCACCCGCTGCGCGTCCAGCCGGGCCTCGACTGCCTCGGCCACCATGTCGTAGCCGGGCCCGGTAGCGGCGGCCGCCCGGGCCTCCCGTTCGGCTGCTGCCTGCCCGGACCGGATGCGGTCGATCGCGCGGCGGTGGGCGAGGGTCATCAGCCAGGCCATCGGGCTGCCCCGGTGCGGGTCGAACCGGGAGGCGCTGCGCCAGACCTCCAGCATCACCTCCTGGGTCACCTCCTCCGCCTGGGCGGGATCCCGGATCACCCGGCGGACCAGGCCGAACACCTGAGCGGCGGACTGGTCGTAGACGGTGGCGAAAGCACGCTGGTCCCCGCGGGCCACGAGCGCGAGCAGCCCGGCCAGGTCGCTGCCAGGCCGCTCGGACGGCAACTGGCCCGCGTGCCCCGGCTGGCCCTCGGACATGCCCACGTTCTGCCTCCTCAGCTGTAATTCGTGGCCGCGGCCGGACAGGATTGGCCGGCCGGGCGGCAATCCGCACTCCGCTGGGCTACGAATAGTCGGTGTGACATCTGCCAGTGACACTGACCCTACGGGTTCTGCCCGGCCGCGGGTGCCTGCCGCCTATGGGGTGGCAACCGGGCTGATCACCGCCGCGGTCGCGATGGGAATCGCCCAGCTGATCGCCGGGATCACCGGGCCGGAGGGGTCCCCGGTGGTCGCGGTCGGCGGGGCGGCGATCGATGCCACCCCGCCGCCGGTGAAGAATTTCGCGATCTCCGTGTTCGGCCCGAACGACAAGACCGTCCTGGTCATCGGCATCCTGGCGGTGCTCGCGGTGTTCGCGGCCGTGATCGGCGTGGCCGCGGTCCGGCGGCTGAGTTATGGCCTGGCCGGGCTGGGTATGTTCACGCTGGTCGGCCTGGTGGCCGCGCTCACCCGCCCCACCTCGGGGCCATCCGATGCGATCCCGGTGCTGGCCGGCGCCGCGGCCGGGACGTTCACCATGATCCGGCTGGCCCGCGCCGCAGCCAGCGCGGCCGCGCGGAAGGCTCCTCCCGCGCCATCGCGGCCGGCGCCCACCGCGCCGGAACCGGGCCAGGACGGCCAGGACCGGTCCCCAGCGGCCCGCGAGCCCGGTGGCTTCTGGATCCCCGCCGCGCCGCCGCCTGGGACCCGCCCGGCCGAAGGCCGCCCGGCTGACCAGGTCGCGCAGCCCGACCGGCGGAGGTTCCTGGTCAGCGGATCGGTCGCGGTGGCGGTGGCGGGCGCCAGCGCGCTGGCCGGCCGCGCGCTCACCGAGCGGGCCAGCGTGGCGCAGGCCCGCGCCACGCTGCGCATCCCGCGGCCGGAGCACACGGTGCCCGGCCTGCCGCCCGGCACCGATCTGCGCATCCCCGGCCTGAGCCCGTTCCTCACCTCGAACGGCAGCTTCTACCGGGTGGACACCGCGATCATCTTGCCGCAGGTAGCGCCGGCGAGCTGGCAGCTGCGCATCCACGGCATGGTGGAGCGGGAGATCACGCTCACCCTGGACCAGCTGCTCCGGCGCCCGCTGACCGAGAACTACACCACCCTCACCTGCGTCTCCAACCCGGTGGGCGGCCCCTACATCGGCAATGCACTCTGGCTGGGCACCAGCCTGGCGAGCCTGCTGCGCGCGGCCGGGATCCGGGCGGGCGCCAGCCAGTTGCTGTGCACCTCCGTCGATGGGTTCACCTCCGGCACCCCCGTGCAGGCGGTCATGGACGGCCGGGAAGCCCTGCTGGCCGTCGCGATGAACGGCTCCCCGCTGCCCGTCGCGCATGGCTTCCCGGTCCGGCTGGTGGTGCCCGGCCTGTATGGGTACGTGTCGGCCTGCAAGTGGATCACCGATATCAAGGTGACCACGTTCGCCGACGCACAGGGCTACTGGGTACCGCGCGGATGGTCGCAGCAGGCCCCGATCAAGACCGGGTCCAGAATCGATGTGCCAAACGGCTCTGCCCCGCTGCGGGCCGGCCGGGTGGCGGTGGCTGGCGTCGCCTGGGCGCAGCACAAGGGCATCGACGCGGTGGAGGTGCGGGCGGACGGCGGGCCATGGCAGCAGGCCCGGCTGGCCGCCGTGCCGGGAATCGACACCTGGCGGCAGTGGGTGTGGGAGTGGGACGCCACCCCCGGTAATCACGTCCTGTCGGTGCGGGCCACCGACGCCACCGGCTACACCCAGACCGCGCGGCAGGCGCCGCCCGAGCCGAACGGGGCGACTGGCTACCCGACGGTGGCGGTGACCGTGCAGTAGCCGCGGCCCGCGCCGGGCCGCTGGCCGGGCACGGTTCGCCGTACCCGGCGTCCCAGTGGCCTAGCCTTTCTGGCATGGCAGCCGAACCGGGCGGGTTCATCGAGACCGAACGCAAATTCGAGGCCGGGGCCGGGTTCACCCTGCCCGACCTGAGCGGACTGGCAGGGGTGGCCGCGGGCGGGGCACGAACCGATGAGCTGCGGGCCGTCTACTTCGACACCGAAGGCCTCGCGCTGGCGGCGGCCAAGGTCACCCTGCGCCGGCGCACCGGCGGCCCGGACGCGGGCTGGCACCTCAAGCTGCCGGCCGGGACCGACCGCCGGCGCGAGATCCACGCGCCGCTCGGTGACGGCACCGAGCCGGTGCCAGCGTCGCTGGCCGGCCGGGTGGCGGACTGGACCGGCGGGCGGCCGCTGCGGCCGGTCGCCCGGCTGGACACCACCCGCCGGGTGCTGCCGCTGGCCGGGCCAGACGGCCAGGTGCTCGCCGAAATCGCCGACGACCTGGTGACCGGCTCGCTGCCGGGACCGGGCGGGCAGGGCTGGCGGGAGGAATCCGCCTGGCGGGAGATCGAGGTGGAGCTGAAGACCGGCCCGGCCAGCTTGCTGGACGCGGTCGGCGAGCGGCTTCGCCAGGCGGGTGCGGTACCGTCGGCGGCCGCCTCGAAGCTGGGCCGGCTGCTGGCCGCTACCGGTTCACCAGCCGCGCCCGCAGGCCCGGCGGCCCGGCCGGACTGACCGCCGGCCCGCTGCCGATCACCGCGGGCTCCGGCACTCAGAGAATCTTCAGAGAACTTACGGAGTCGCCACATACGCTCACGGCCCAGACTTCGGTGTAAGACAAGCACCACGAGGAAGGCAGCACGATGGACGCCAGCCCAAGGAGCGCCCTGTCGGCCGTGGTACGCCGCCACCGCGGCCGGGCCCGGCTGCGCACGGCGACCCTCGCCGTCGGTGCCGCCGGCCTGGTCGCCGCCGGGGTCGTGGCGGCCAACCTGCCCGGCACCGTGACCCAGTCCACCACCAGCACCCAGGCGGCCGGCACCACCTCCACCCAGGGGACCGCCAGCGTGGTCCATGTGACCTCGGGCGGATCCGCCGTCACCACCACGACCAGCTCGGCCGGCACCACCGGCACATCCACGCCCACGGCGGCGACCGGAGTGAGCCACGCCACCTCGGGCGGCTCCTGATGAGCAGCCCGGCCGGCTCGGTGACCCGGGAAGCATCGGCCTCCTGGCGGGCGCTGGGCACCGGCGTCCAACTGGTCGTCACCGATGACAGCAAGCTGGCGGACGCCCGCGGCATGCTGACGGACGACCTCGCCGCGGTGGATCTGGCCTGCAGCCGGTTCCGGCCCGATTCCGAGCTGATCGCGCTGGACCGGGCCAGCGGGCCGGTGACGGTCAGCCCGCTGCTCGCGGAGGCGATCGGTGTCGCGCTACGGGCGGCGGAACTGACCGACGGCGACGTCGACCCGACGGTGGGCGCCGCCATGAGCGCGGTCGGGTACGACCGCGACTTCGCCCTGGTCGCGCCGGACGGGCCAGCCGTCCGGCTGACCGTGCGGGCCGTCCCCGGCTGGCGGCAGGTCGAGTTTGACCAGCACTCCCGCCGGCTCCAGCTGCCGGCCGGTGTCCGGCTCGATCTGGGTGCCACCGCCAAGGCCTGGGCGGCCGACCGGGCGGCGGCCCGGATCAGCGCCGGGCTCGGCTGCGGCGTGCTGGTTAGCCTGGGCGGGGACATCGCCGTGAGTGGCCAGGGGCCGGACGGTGGCTGGCGGATCCGGGTACAGGACATCAGCGGCCCGCCCGACGAGCCGCCGATCGGGCCATCGGCGGTGGTGGCGGTGCACACCGGCGGCCTGGCGACTTCCAGCACCGCGGCGCGGCGCTGGCGGCGCGGTGGCGACGTGCTGCATCACATCCTCGATCCGCGCACCGGCCTGCCCGCCCCGCCGGTCTGGCGGACCGTGTCGGTGGCGGCGGCCAGTTGCACCGACGCCAACATCGCCAGCACGGCCGCGATCATCCGGGGCCGGGCGGCACCCGCCTGGCTGACCGAGCTGGGCCTGCCCGCCCGGCTGGTCGCCGACGACGGCCGCGTTCAGATCTGCGCGGGATGGCCCACAGACGGAGGTACACCTGATGAACGATGACCAGGAACTGATATCGGCCCTGGCCGGACGTGAACGGGCCCGGGGCCGTATGCGGCTGGCGACGGCGGGCCTGGGGGCGGCGGCGCTGGTAACCGCCGGGGTGGTGGCGTATCACCTGCCCGCCCCGGCGCACAAGACGGCCGGCACCACCACGGTGACGCCCACTGCCCAGCCCACGGTCCAGGTCCCCACCAGCTATGGCGGTGACGACGGCGGCTCCAGCACCAGCTCAGGCTTCAGCACCAGCGGCGGCACCACTCACTCCACCTCCGGCGGATCCTGACCAGCGGCGGGCCGGGCAGGCACGGCGGTGGCGGCCGGGGTCCGGTACCGCCAGAACTGCGGAATCGCCCAGCAGGTCACGGCCGCGGCGGCGATACTGAGCAGGCCACCGGACCAGGCCGCTACCTGCGGCCCGGCAATTGCGGCGGCCATCCCCGACTCGGCGTCCCCCAGCCGGGGACCCCCCTGCAGCCCGGCGAAGACCAGGCTGTTGACCCGGCCCTGCACCGCGTCCGTGGTGGCGTGCTGCACGATCATCATCCGGAAGACCGACGACACCACATCGGCGGCACCCGCCAGCACCAGCAGCACCAGTGCCGCCGGCAGCCAGGTCACCAGGCCGAACCCGGTGATGGCCAGGCCCCAGCCGGCCACACAGTAGGTCACCGCCCGCCCGGCCCGCCGGACCCGGCCGATATGGCCGGTGAGCACCGACCCGATCAGCGCACCCAGCCCCGGTGCCGCGTTCAGGTAGCCCACCGTGGTGGCGCCGCCGTGGAACACGTTGACCGCCAGCGCCGGGAACAGCGCCCGGGGCATCCCGAACACCATCGCCCCCAGGTCGATCAGGAAGGCCCCGGCCAGCGGCGGGCTGGACCGCAGGTAGCGGATGCCGCCCGCGAGCGAGGCCAGGCTCGCCTTCTGCCCGCCGCCATGCGGCCGCAGCACCGGCAGGGCGGCCACGGCGGCGAACGCCATCCCGAACGAGGCCACGTTCAGCCAGTAGACCAGCGCGAAGCCGGCATGGGCGATGAGCAGCCCGGCCGCGGCCGGGCCGATCACCTGGGTGGACTGGAACGCCACCGACTGCAGCGACAGCGCGGCCGCCAGGTCCATGGGTGGCACCAGCCCGCGCAGCGATGCCCTCCGGGCAGCCCAGTCCACACCCTGGAACGCGGCAGACTCGGCGGTGCAGGCGAACATCGGCCACAGCAGCGGGTGCGCCAGCATCGCGTTCACGGCCAGGCCAGCCGAGCCGGCGGCCAGCAGCACCTGCGTGAACAGCAGCACCCGGCGCCGGTCCCACGCGTCCACCAGCGGGCCACCGAGCACGGACCCGGCCAGCAGCGGCAGCAACTGGCCCAGGCTGACCAGGCCCACCATCGCGGTCGAGCCGGTGATCCGGTAGGTCTGGTAGCTGACCGCGACCACGGTCAGCTGGCTGCCGGTGGCGGCGACCAGCTGCCCCGTCCACAGCCGCCGGAACCCGCGGTGCCGCCGCAGCGGGCCGACGTCCACCAGCAGGCCACCCACGCCGCGGCGGCGGGTGGGCGGGACGGACATGCGGCCTCCGGGGGGGACGGGGGTGTCTGGCGCATCCTGCCAGGCGGAGAGCCTGAAGGCCAGCCGCTGGCCCGCCGGAGGCTCAGAGCTAATTCAGAGCTATGCCAGAGCCGCCACTGCACGGCGGCGGTCATGCTCGAAGACAGATAAACGGACCGAGCGAGGAGCCACCTCATGACCGCGATCACCCAGAGCACCGCGCTCTGGTATGCCAGCCGCGCCACCGGCGTCGTCAGCCTGCTGCTGCTGACCCTGGTGGTGGTTCTCGGGATCGCGGTGAACCGGCAGGGCCGCCTGCCGGGGCTGCCCGCGTTCGCGGTCACCGGCCTGCACCGGAGCGTTTCCCTGCTGTCGGTGCTGTTCATCGCGGCCCACGTGGCCACGGCGGTGATCGATCCGTACGTGACCATCCGGTGGGCCGCGGTGGTGATTCCCTTCGTGTCCGCCTACCAGCCGTTCTGGCTGGGGCTGGGCGCGGTCGCGCTCGACCTGATAGCCGCGCTCGTCCTCACCAGCCTGGCGCGGGCGCGGATGCCGCGCCGGGCCTGGCGGGGCATCCACTGGCTGGCCTATGCCGCCTGGCCGGTGGCACTGATCCACGGTGTCGGGTCCAGCCCCGACCTGCGTTCCGGCGGGCTGCGGCTGCTGGCGATCGGCTGCGCGCTGGCGGTCGGCGGGGCCGGCCTGTGGCGGCTCACGCAGGCCGCCCAGGAGGCACCCCGGGCCGAGCGTGCCGCCACCGTGCTGGCCAGCGTCCAGCCGCCGGCCCGGCCCGCACCCCGTTCCTACGTCCACGATCGTGAGGCCCGATGACCCCGAGCATCACGCTGCCGCTGCCCACCCGCTCCCAGCACCACGGCTGGGAGCGGGAGGAGCCGGGCGGCCCGGCGGCACCCCGCTACGGCGGCGGCCTGCCCCGGCTGCTGCCGCCCGGCTCTGCCCCGGCTGGCCTGCGCGACCACCTGGCCTGGTTCGGCTATGCGCCACTGGACCGGGCCGGCCGGGGATTCGTGACCGAGGTGCAGGCGGCCGGGCTGACCGGCCGGGGCGGCGCCGCTTTCCCGACCTTCCGGAAGCTCACCGCCATGTCCGGCTACCGGCGGCCCGTGGTCGTCATCGGCAACGGTGCCGAGGGTGAGCCGGCCAGCAGCAAGGACAAGACCCTGCTGTGGGCCGCGCCGCATCTGGTGCTGGACGGGCTGCAGATGGCCGCCTGCACCATCGGCTCCGGCACGGCCGGCCTGTACGTGCACCGCGACCCGCGGCTGCACCGGTGGCTGTCGGCGGCCATCGCCGAACGGGAGGCGGCCGGGCTGGACCCGGTGCCGGTGGAGCTGATCGAGGCGCCACCCCGGTTCCTGGCTGGTGAGGAGTCGGCGCTGGCGAGCAAGGTGGCGGGCGGCCCTGTGCTGCCCCGCTTCAAGCCGCCGCGTGCCTCCGAACGGGGCGTGGCCGACCGCCCGACCCTGGTGCAGAACGTGGAGACGCTGGCCCAGCTGGCCCTGATCGCCCGCTACGGCGCGGCCTGGTACCGCTCGGCGGGCACCACCGACGAGCCGGGCAGCATGCTGGCCACCCTGCATCAGGCGGACGGCCAGGTGATGGTGGTGGAGACCGAGCTGGGCACCCCGATCGCTGACCTGCTCCGGCTGCCCGCCCCGGCAGTGCTGGTCGGCGGTTACCACGGGGCCTGGATTCCGGGCAGCCAGGCCGAGCGGCTGCCGCTGGCCAACGCGGCGCTGCGCCCGCTGGGGGCAGCGGTCGGGGCCGGCGTGCTGGCCGCCCTGCCCGCGGACCGGTGCGGCCTGGCCGAGACCGCCCGGGTGGTGCGGTATCTGGCCCTGGAGTCGGCCGGCCAGTGCGGGCCCTGCTTCAACGGGCTGCCGCGGATCGCCGGTGCGCTGGCCGAACTGGCCCGCCCATGGCCACGGCCGGACATCATCGCCGACATCCGGCGCTGGTGCGGCCTGGTCGAGGGGCGTGGCGCCTGCCGCCACCCGGACGGGACGGTCCGGCTCGTGCGCAGTGCACTGGAGGTGTTCGCCACCGAACTGGACCACCACATCCTGGGGCAGTGCACGGGCAGCAGTGGCCGCCCATTCCTGCCCCTGCCGTCCGATCTGGCCCTCAATGACGCAGACTGGAGGTGACATGGAAAAGCAACTGCGCGTCAACCCGATCGCCTGCGCCGGGCACGGGCTGTGCGCCGAACTGCTGCCGGAGCTGATCACGCTGGATGAGTGGGGCTACCCCATCATGGCCAGCGGGCCGCTGCCACGCAGGCTGCACCGGCACGCCCGGCGCGCGGTGGCCGACTGCCCGGCCCTGGCCCTGGTGCTGACCGATGCCGCCTGACCTGGGCGCAGCCAACCAGCGGGCCGACGGCTCGCCGATCCGGGTGCTGGTAGTGGACGACGAGCCGAGCCTGGCTGAGCTGCTTGCCAGCGTGCTGCGGTACGAGGGCTGGGAGATCAAGACCACGGGCGACGGCGCCACCGCGATCCGGGAGGCCCGCGAGTTCCGGCCCGACGCTGTGGTGCTGGACATCATGCTGCCCGACTTCGACGGCCTGGAGGTGCTGCGGCGCCTGCGGGCCGAACTGCCGCAGGTGTGTGTGCTGTTCCTGACCGCCAGGGACGCGGTCGAGGACCGGGTGGCCGGCATCACCGCGGGCGGTGACGACTACGTGACCAAGCCCTTCAGCCTGGAGGAAGTGCTGGCCCGGCTGCGCGGCCTGCTGCGGCGGGCCGGCATCGCCCGCACCCGCAGCGGCACCGAACTGGCTGTCGGTGACCTGACCATGGACGAGGAGTCGCGGGAGGTCCACCGGGACGGGGAGCTGATCGAGCTCACCGCAACCGAGTTCGAGCTGCTGAGGTTCCTCATGCGCAACCCGCGCCGGGTGCTGTCCAAGGCACAGATCCTGGACCGGGTGTGGAACTACGACTTCGGCGGCCAGGCGCACGTGGTCGAGCTGTACATCAGCTATCTGCGGAAGAAGATCGACGCCGGCCGGGAGCCCCTCATCCATACCGTGCGCGGCGTCGGTTACGTGCTCAAGCCGGCCAGCTGATGACCGCGCCCCACGCCAGCGAGCCCCGCCCCCGGGCCTCCGGGCTGCGCCGCTGGCTGGCCGGGCGCACCCTGCGCGGCCGCCTCATCACCGGGCTGGTCGCGCTGCTCGCGGTGGCCTGCGCGGTGGCCGGGATCGTCACCTACCTGACCCTGCAGCAGACCCTGCTGAACCAGATCGATGCGCAGCTGCTGGCCGCGGGTGGCCGGTACGCCAGCTGCATGGAGGCCAACGACGCCATCGAGCAGGCCGGGGAGGCGGACTCGGGTGGCAGCGGCACCGGCCCCGCACCGGCCGCCCCCGGCGCGCTGCCCGGGGAGCAGGACTGCAGCCGGATTCCCGGGCTGGCGACCGGCACGTTCGGCGCCCGGGTCAAAGACGGCGTGGTCACCGCGCAGGGGGTGGTCGGCGGCAAGTCCCGGCCAACCGCCGCCGACAAGGCCTCGCTGGCCCGGCTGACCTGGCCGCACCGCTTCTACACCATGGAGCTGCCCTGGCTCGGCGCGGACTACCGGCTGGTCGCGGTGCCCGGCCGGGACGGGGACGTGCTCATCACCGGGCTGCCACTGACCGAGATGGAATCCACCCTGCGGAAGGTCGAACTCGCCCTGATCGCGGTGTTCGGCGCGGTGCTCCTGTTCACCGGCATCATCGGCACCGCGTTCGTGCGGCTGTCGCTGCGGCCGCTGCGACGGGTCGCCGCCACCGCGACCAGGGTCACCGAGCTGCCGCTGGCCAGCGGGGAGGTGAGGCTGCCGGAGCGGGTGCCGGACGCCGACCCCAGGACCGAGGTCGGCCAGGTCGGGGCGGCGTTCAACCGCATGCTCGGCCACGTCGAGTCCGCGCTGACCAGGCGGGCGGCGAGCGAGGCCCGGCTGCGCCGGTTCGCCGCCGACGCCAGCCACGAGCTGCGCACACCGCTGGCGGCGATCCGGGGTTATGCCGAGTTCGCCCGCCGGCATCCCGGGCCGGTGCCGGCCGACATCGCCCACGCGCTCGGCCGGGTGGAGTCGGAGTCGGCCCGGATGAGCGTGCTGGTGGACGAACTGCTGCTGCTGGCCCAGCTGGACGCGGGCCGCCCGCTGGCCAGCGAGCCGGTCGACCTGACCCGGCTGGCCATCGACGCGGCCAGCGATGCCCGGGCGGCGACACCCGATCACCGCTGGCAGCTGGAACTGCCGGACGAGCCGGTGCTGGTCCGCGGGGACGAGTACCGCCTCCGGCAGGTGCTCGCCAACCTGCTCAGCAACGCGGGCCGGCACACACCAGCGGGAACCACGGTGACGGTCGCCCTCGCCGATCCGGACCCGGCCATGGGCACAGTGGTGCTCAGCGTCACCGACAACGGGCCGGGCATCCCCGCCGACCTGCAGCCCGGCCTGTTCGAGCGCTTCGTCCGCGGCGACGCCTCCCGTTCGCACGCGACCGGCGGCACCGGCCTCGGGCTGGCCATCGTCGACGCGGTCACGGCCGCCCATGGCGGTCACGTCGGGGTGACCAGCCGGCCGGGCCAGACCCGGTTCGTCATCACGCTGCCCAGCCTGGCCGATGCCACCCCGCCCGCCAGCACCACGCCGCCGGGCAGCGGCCCGGACACCCAGCCGCTGCGGTCCGGCGCCCCCGGAACTGGGCCGGAGCCGACCTAGACCCAGCGACGCTAGGCGTGAACGCGCTGGCAGCCGGGCTGCCGCTGGGCGAGGAGCCGGCGCTTGGCACCCGGGCCACCATCGACGTCGCACTCGGCCAGCACCGTGAAGCCCGCTGGCAGCAGGCTGGCCGGCTGCCCGGTGGCCAGGCACCAGCTGGCCGGCAGGCCTGGCCGGGCCTGCCGGGCGGCGGTGGTGAAGGCCTCCCAGCCGATCACCCCGCCCGGCCGGACGGCCGCGGCGGCGGCCCCGAAGACCGCCTGGTCCCAGAAGCCAGTGCACAGCACCAGCGCGTAACCCGCGGCGGGCGGGCGCCAGTCCGCCAGGTCGGCCTCGGCCACGGTGATCAGCCCGGCCAGCCCCCGGCGCGCGGCCTCGGCGGCGAGCATGCCGAGCGCGACACCGGAGATGTCCACCGCGGTCACCCGCCGCCCAGCCGCCGCGGCCAGCAGGGCGCTGCCGGACGGGCCGCTGGCCAGGTCCGCCACCGGCCCAGGGGACGGCGGCACCGCCAGCGCCCGTACGGCCAGCGGGTGCGGCGCGAAGCTGGGGGCCGGGCCGTCCGCGTACCGGGCATCCCACCGCTGCCGGTCCGGGTGCGGCAGCTGGGACGGCACCGCTATCCGCCACCTGCGGGCGGGAGCCCGGCCAGGCTGGCCAGCTCGGCCAGCACCTGCCCGATCAGGGCGGTGACCAGGGTCAGGTGCCCCTCTCCCGGGAGCAGGTGAATGCTGGCACCGGGCACCTGCGAACCGAGCCAGGCACCGTGGGCGAGCGGGACCATCCGGTCCTGGCCACCCTGCCAGATCGCGGTGGG
Organism: uncultured Actinomycetes bacterium; assembly: GCA_963837105.1. GTDB lineage: Bacteria > Actinomycetota > Actinomycetes > Streptosporangiales > Streptosporangiaceae > UBA9676. The sequence goes on from CAWIMG010000026.1 coordinate 218,281, forward strand.
CACGGCCGCCAGGTCCGCACCGCCGAATCCCCAGTCGCTGGCGAAGGCCAGGTCGTCGTCCCGCCAGCCGGCCACGCCCGTGCTCAGCGCGGCCCGGAACGAGGCGGCCAGGTAGTCGGCGAACTCGCCGGTCATCACCGACTGGTCGGCCGCCGAGAGCAGGCCGCCCATGGACACCGCCACCTCGCTGCCGGTGACCTGGGCCAGGCCGGCCGCCCGCCCGGTCAGCAGGCCATCCAGCACCTGCGGGCCTTCCTCGGCCGCGGCGAACTCCTCGATGTTCTCCGGGCCCATGCCAGACAGCCAGTCCAGGCCGGCCGCGGCGCGTGGCGCCACCCCCGCCAGTGAGACCACCGCCCGGCACCGGCCGCCGGTCAGCGCGGCACTGGCCAGGGCGTGCGGGCCACCCCCTGACCAGCCCAGCGCCACGAACCCGTCCGCGCCCAGCCGGTCCAGGATGGCGGCGACGTCCACCGCGCAACCGGCGACCCGGCGGCCGGGCTGCGGCGTCGATCCGCCATAACCGGGCCGGCCGTACATCACCGTCCGCAGCCCGTGGGCCGCCGCCGCCTCTGTCACCCACCGGCACGGCACCAGCCCGCCCGGTGTCCCGGTGTGGAAGAGCAGCGGCAGGCCGTCGTCCGGCCCGGTGACCAGCACATCCAGCTGCCGGCCATCGGGAGTGCCTACCGTGAGCCGCTGATCTGGCATAGCCAGAGCCTAACCGGGCGGCCCGGGACGGCAACGGACGGCCGTTTACGCCAGGCCAGCCAGGGTCCTACCATGCGCACGTGCCGATGCTGCTGGGAATCACCAAGCGGGTACTGGTCGGTCGGCCCATGCAGAGTGACCGGCTCAGCCACACCCTGCTGCCGAAACGGATCGCACTGCCCGTCTTCGCCAGCGACGCGCTGTCCTCCGTGGCATACGCGACGGAAGAGATCCTGATCGTGCTGTCCGCGGGCGGCATCGCACTCATCGCGTACACACCCTGGATCGCCCTGGGGGTCGGCCTGCTGATGCTGGTGGTGGTGGCCTCCTACCGGCAGAACGTGCATGCCTATCCCTCGGGCGGCGGTGACTATGAGGTCGCCTCGACCAACCTCGGCCCTCGGGTGGGGATCGCGGTGGCCAGTGCGCTGATGGTCAACTACACCCTGACGGTTGCCGTCTCGGTGTCGTCCGGCGTGGCCAACCTCGCTTCCGCATTCCCGGCCCTGAACCCGCACGTGACATGGCTGGCCGTGGTGGTGGTGGCCGTTATCGCAGTGATGAACCTGCGCGGGGTGCACGAGTCGGGGAAAGCGTTCGCCATTCCCACGTACCTGTTCATCGGAGTGGTCGGGCTGATGATCGTCTGGGGCCTGTCCAGGCTGGCTGCCGGGGGCCAGTTGCGGGCGGAAAGCGCCGGGCTGCACTACCGCAGCGTGCACACCTACGCAGGGCTGCTGCTGGTGTTCGTGCTGCTGCGTGCCTTCTCCTCCGGCTGTACCGCGCTCACCGGGGTGGAGGCGATCAGTAACGGGGTGCCCGCGTTCCGCAAGCCGAAGAGCCGGAACGCGGCCACCACGCTGGCGCTGCTCGGGGTCATCGCGGTGACGATGTTCGCCGGGGTCACAGCCCTGGCTCTGGCCAGTCATGTGCACGCGGGGCCGCCCGGGAATCTGGCCGGGCTGGCGCCAGGACAGACGCCGCGCACTGTCATCGCGCAGGTGGGCCGGGCGGTATTCGGCGGCTCGTCGCCGCTGTTCTTCCTCCTGCAGTTCGTCACCGCGCTGATCCTGGTGCTCGCCGCGAATACCGCCTTCAACGGGTTCCCGGTGCTGGCCTCGATCCTGTCCCGGGATGGCTATCTCCCCCGCCAGCTTCATACCCGGGGGGACCGGCTGACGTTCAGCAACGGAATCCTGATGCTGTCCGGTTTCGCGATCCTGCTCATCGTGATCTTCCAGGCCTCCCCCACCCGGCTGATCCAGCTCTACATCATCGGCGTGTTCGTGTCCTTCGTGTGCAGCCAGACCGGCATGATCCGGCACTGGAACCGCCATCTGCGATCCGAGACCGACCCCCGGGTGCGGCGGCACATGAAGCGGACCCGGGTGATCAATACGATCGGCGCCTGTTTCACCGCCGTGGTCCTGGTCATCGTGCTGGTCACCAAGTTCGCCAGCGGTGCCTGGATCGTGGTGCTAGCCATGCCGCTCATCTGGCTGGGAATGCGAGGGATCCGGCGGCACTACGACCGGGTCACGGTGGAACTGGCCCCACCGCCTGAGATGGTGATCACCCTGCCCGCCCGGAACCGGGCCATCGTGCTGGTTTCCAAGCTGCATCTGCCGACCCTGCGCGCGCTGGCCTACGCCCGCGCCACCCGGCCAAGCCACCTGGAAGCGGTCACGGTGGAGGTGGACGAGGCGGAAACCCTGGCCCTGCGGCAGGAGTGGGACCGCAGTGGCCTCCCAGTGGCGCTGACGGTGGTGGCCTCCCCCTACCGGGAGATCACCAGGCCCGTCGTGGACTATGTGAAACGGATGCGCCGGGAGAGTCCGCACGACATCGTCACCCTCTACGTCCCGGAGTACGTGCTCGGCCACTGGTGGGAACAGCTCCTGCACAACCAGAGCGCCCTGCGGCTCAAGACCCGGCTGCTGCTCCAGCCCGGCGTGGTCGTCGCCAGTGTCCCTTACCAGCTGCGGTCGGCCGCGAGGTTCCGGCAGGCCGCCGGGCCGGATGCGCCCGACACCTACCTCGCGGACCCCGCGCCGGAGCCGTCCGCCCCGGCCGCTGAGCCCGCCCCGGCCGCCGATCCAGTCAGGCCGACCGCAGCCAGCCCGCAGCGGGCGGGTAGCAATCCACTACAGCGGCTGCTCGCCGACCGCGATCTGCTCGACGCCGAGGACCTGCGGGCCGAGGCGGGCATGGCAAGTGCCACCCCGATCGCCGACTGCCCCGACCACGAATGGGTCACGGTGGCCGGGGTCCTGCGTGCAGTCACCCTGCGCCCGCACAGTGACAGCCTGACCATGGAGGCGGATCTGTGGGACGGGACGGGCAGCCTCAGCCTGATCTGGCTGGGCCGGCGCGCCATCCGGGGCATCCGCGCCGGCCGGCGGCTGGTGGTGCAGGGACGGATTACCCAGATCCACGACCAGCGGACCATGTACAACCCCAGCTACGAGCTCCGGCCCGGCCCGGACTCCGGTGACCCCGGCTGAAACCGGTAGCCCATGCCGGGCTCGGTCAGCAGGTACCGCGGCCGGGAGGGGTCTGGCTCCAGCTTGCGGCGCAGTTGGGCGACGTACACCCGCAGGTAGTTCGCCTCGCTGTGGTACTGCGGCCCCCACACCTCGGCCAGCAGCTGCCGCTGGGTGACCAGCCGGCCGGCGTGCCGGACCAGGACTTCCAGCAGCTGCCACTCGGTAGGGGTCAGCCGCACATCGCTGCCGTTCCTGACGACCCGCTTGGCGGCCAGGTCGACCGTGAAGTCGGCGGTTATCACCACCGGCTCGTCCGGCGCAGGCGAAGCCCGGCGCACCGCCGCCCGCAGCCTGGCCAGTAGTTCGTCCATGCCGAACGGCTTCGTCACATAGTCATCGGCCCCGGCATCCAGGGCGGCTACCTTCTGGCTCTCCTGGCCCCAGGCGGACAGGACGATGATGGGGGTGGCGGTCCAGCCCCGCACCCCCTTGATGACCTCGATGCCATCCATGTCGGGCAGGCCGAGGTCGAGAATGAGGACGTCGGGCCGGTCCCGCGCCATGGCGGCGAGGCCGGACGTGCCGTCGCTGGCGGTGGTCACCTGATACTCACGGGCGGCGAGGTTGATCCGCAGAGCGCGCAGGATCGACGCCTCGTCGTCAACGACCAGCACCCGGGTCACGAGTCGGCCACCGCCGGGGAAGCCGCCGGGGTGGCCGCGACCGGCAGCACGACCCGCATGGTGAGCCCGCCGCCCGGGGTGTCCACCGCAGTCACCGACCCGCCCATGGCGTCCAGGAATCCCCTCGCGACCGCCAGCCCCAGCCCCACCCCGTTACCGGTACCGCGGTCGTCCAGCCGCTCGAACGGCTCGAACATGCGCGCTTTCAGGTGGTCGGGGACACCCGCCCCATGGTCCTCGACCGTCAGCACCACGCTGTCACCCGACTGCTGTGCGCGCAGCACCGGTCCCCGGCCGGCTGGCGAGTGGCTGAGCGCGTTGGCCAGCAGATTGGCCAGCACCCGTTCCAGCAGTCCCGGGTCGGTACGCACCAGTGGCAGCCCGTCCGGGATCACCAGCCGGACGTCCAGGCCGGCCCCCAGCCCCCGCAGCGCTACCGGTGCGACCTCGTCGATCGAAGCGGCGCGCAGGAAGGGGCGAAGTGACCCGGTGGTGAGCCGGCTCATGTCGAGCAGGTTGCCGATGAGCGCGTCGAGCCGGTCGGCCCCATCCTCGATGGTGGCCAGCAGTGCGGCTTCGTCGGCCGGCGTCCACGCGACATCGGTCTGGCGCAACGTGCTGACGCTCGCCTTGATCGAGGCGAGCGGGGTCCGCAGGTCATGACTGACCGCGGCGAGCAGGGCGGTGCGCATCCGGTTGCCCTCGGCCAGCGCCTCCGCCTGGGCGGCCTGGGTGCGCAGCCGGTCCCGGTCAAGGGCGGCCCCGGCCTGGGCGGCGAATCCCTCCAGCAGCAGCCGGGTCACCGGCGGGGACTGCCCGGACACCACCAGCGCGAGCCCGGGCCGGACCAGCAGCCGGGTGGGTTCTGAAGTGGCGGAGGCGCTGCCGCTGACGGCTACCGGGATCCACTGGCCACTCACCAGTTCGGACAGTTCGGCCCATCCACCCCAGGCCCCCGTGAGGTGATCGAGCACCGCGGCCGGGGTATCGGCCCCGCCGAGCACCGTCTGCGCCAGCGCCAGCAGCGCAGCCGCGTCCTGGTTGCTGCGGCTGGCCATGACCGCCCGGCGGGCGGCCAGGTGCACCACACTGCTCACCGTCACCGCCACCGTGATGAACAGCAGCAGTGCCAGCAGGCTCTGTGGCTCGGCAATCGTGAACGTATGCAGCGGCCGGGTGAAATACCAGTTGAGCAGCAGGCTGGCAGTGATGGCAGCGAGCACGGCAGGCCAGAAGCCGCCGACCACCGCGATGACCACCACCGCCACCAGGTAGATCAGCAGGTCATCCGCGAGGCTCAGGTCCGCGCGCACCGCCACCAGCGCCAGGGTGAGGAGCGGCAGGCCGCCGACGAGCAGGGCACCGGTCAGTTGCCGGCGCCCGTGGATGCCGGCCGGGGCCTGGCGAGCATCCTGGCTCTCACCCCGCACGCCCACAATCCACATTCTGAACGATGGGGCGAGTCTGCGCACCATGGTGCCGGTGATGACACCGAGTGCAGCGCAGCCGGCCATCACCGCAGCTGCCCGAAACCCGGCCTGATCGGTCAGCCGCAGCTGGGCGTAGGGAGCGCGGGAGAAGCCGGCGGCGGTGAACCACCCGATGACGCCGATAGCCGGGGCGGCCAGCGGCTCGGCGGTGGCGGCCACCACGGTCACCACGATCGCGGCCAGCACCAGTACGGCCACCGCCCCCACCCCACCGTGGGTGGCGGCCGCCGCGGTCCCGACGACCAGCAACCCGGCGAACCCGGCTGGCAGGGCGGCATAGGCCGGCAGTCCGCGGCGGCGGGGAGTGCGGTCCATCACTGCCAGTGGAACGCACGAGCTCCGCCACACCGATGATCTTGATGTGTTCTTAATGCCGGGCGCCCCGATCCTGACGTGGCCCTGACGCCGTGCCACCCAGCCGCCGGCCCACGCATAGTCTTGCCTCCCGTGGTACTGGCAGGCAGGGGCAGAGACCGGAGGTACGGCCATGCGCGCACATGAGCCCACGGCACCGGGAGCATTCGCGGACGTGGCGGCGTTGCGCGAATGCTGGCATCCGGTGGCGTTCAGCACCGCCCTGGCCGACCGCCCGCTGCACGCCGACCTGCTCGGTGAGCCGCTGGTGCTATGGCGTGGCCCGGACGGCCAGCCGCGGGCCAACGCTGATCTGTGCGTGCACCGGGGCACGGCGCTCTCGCTCGGCTGGATCGCCGGCGAGGAACTGGTCTGCCCCTATCACGGGTGGCGTTACCGGGCCGACGGCCGCTGCGCCGCCATCCCCCAGCTGGACGACCCGTCCCGGGTGCCGGCCAAGGCCCGGATCGCCGCGTTCGCCTGCCAGGAGCGCTACGGCCTGATCTGGGTGGCGCTGGCCGAGCCACGCTGGCCGCTGCCGGAGGTGCCCGAACTGGAGGATGGCCGGTGGCCGCTCGTCACCGCCGGCCCTTACCGCTGGGCATGCGACGCGGCCCGGCAGGTGGAGAACTTCACCGACCTCGGCCATTTCCCCTGGGTGCATCCCGGGCTGCTGGGCGATCCGGACCGGCCGGAGGTGCCGCGCCACCAGGTCCGCACCGAGGGCCACGTGCTGCACTACACGATCACCCGGCCGGAGGCGCCGAACAGCGAGGACTTCCCCGTGTTCGGCAACGAGCAGGCCGGGCCGCCCGAGCGCCGCAGCCGCTACGAGCTGCACCTGCCGTACACCATCGCGCTCCGGCTGGGCTGGGGCGGTGAGCGCGGCATGGTGTACTTCTTCGCCTCCCAGCCCCTGTCCGCCGACAGCTGCGCCGGCTATGTGGTCATCGGCCGTAACTACAACCTGGACCAGCCCGGCCGGGTGCTGCAGGAGTTCGAGGACACCATCTTCGGCCAGGACCAGGTGGTGGTGGAGTCACAGCGGCCCGAGCGGGTGCCGTTCGACCTCGCCGCCGAGCTGCACCTGAAGTTCGACGCGGTGGCGGTCGCCTACCGCAAGGCCATGCGCGAGCTGGGGCTGGCCACCAGCACCGCTCGTGCTGGCACCCGCTCTGCTTAGGCTGGGCCCGGAGGAGGTGGGCCGGGGTGAAGACCGCGTTCGTGCTCGGCGGCGGCGGCGTGCTCGGCGCCTTCGAGGTCGGCATGCTGCGGGCGCTGGCCGAGGCGGGCATCCAGCCGGACGTGGTCGTGGGCACCTCGGTCGGCGCCATCAACGGCGTGTTCGTCGCCGCCGACCCCGATGGCGCCGCCGCCCGGCTGGACCAGCTCTGGCAGGGCCCGGATCTGCAGGAGGCGTTCAGCGAGAACTTCATCGGCCGGATCACCCAGCTGGTCCGGTCCGGCACCCACCTGCACGCCATCGACCCGCTCCGCAAGCTGCTGGAACACAACCTGCCTGCGGCCGACTTCGCCGGCCTGCGGCTGCCGTTCCAGTGCGTCGCGGCCAGGATCGAGGGTGCCTGCGCCACCTGGTTCAGCGCTGGCCCGCTGGTGCCGGCCGTGCTCGCCTCGTGTGCGGTACCGGGCCTGCTGCCCCCGGTCGAACTGGACGGCGAGCACTACTTCGACGGCGGGCTGGTCGACTCGATCCCGGTCGGCCGCGCCGTGGAACTGGGCGCCAGCGTCGTCTACGTGCTGCAGGTCGGCCGGATCGAGCGCCCGCTGCGGGTGCCCCGCTGGCCGTGGGAGGTGGGCCTGGTGGCATTCGAGATCGCCCGCCAGCACCGCTTCCACGACCAGATGTCGCTGCTGCCGGACGAGGTAACGGTGCATGTCCTGCCGACCGGGACAATTCAGCGGGCGCCGGATTTGTCGCAACTGAGGTATCGCGACAAGACTGGTGTCGCGGCGAACATCGAGCGCGCCTACGTCGCGACGGCGGGCTACCTCGCCGAGATGTCCTGACCCGGGCGCCCAGGGGAGGTGGCGGCCATGCTCCCGCCCCGGCTGATCCGGCGGCTGGTGCTCGCGCCGCTGGTCATCGTGATCGCGGTCGCGCTGGCCCTGCTGGTCCCGCTGGCCGCCCTGCTCGAACTGACCCTGCGGCTGGTCGGGCTGTCCCGGCCCGGCCACGCACGCGTGCTCCGGCTGCTCTGGTTCGCGCTGGTCTGGGTCACCGCCGACACGGTGGCGCTGTTCATGTGCCTGGGCCTGTGGCTGGCCAGCGGGCTCGGCGGCCGGCTGCGCACCGAGCCGTTCCAGGCCCGTCACTACGCGGTCATGCGCTGGTTCCTGGGGGTGGTGTACCGGGGCGGCAGCCGCACCTTCCGGCTCCGGGTCGAGGTGACCGAGCCGGAACTCACCCCCGCCGAGCAGGCGGCCAGGCTGGCCCGCCCGGTCATCGTGCTCAGCCGGCATGCCCGGCCCGGGTGACTCGTTCCTGCTCGTCCATCACCTGCTGAGCGTCTACCGGCGGCGGCCACGGGTGGTGATGAAGGCCACCCTGCAGCTCGACCCCGGGCTGGACGTGGTGGCCAACCGGCTGCCGAACGTGTTCATCTGCCCACCGGCGGTCGGGCGAGGGCATCTTCGTCGAGCAGATCGCCCGGCTGGCCAGCGGGCTGGACCAGGCTGGCGCCCTGGTGATCTTCCCCGAGGGTGGCAACTGGACGCCAGGCCGCTGGCGGCGCGGTGTCGAGCGGCTGGAGGGGCTGGGCCGGCCCGATCTGGCCGCCCGGGCCCGGGACATGCCGAACCTGCTGCCGCCCCGCGCCGGCGGTGTCCTGGCCGCCCTCACCGCCTGCCCGGACGCGGACGTGATCTTCGTCGCCCACGCCGGGCTGGACCGGCTGGTGAGCGTGGCCGACGTGTGGCGGAGCCTGCCGATGGACCAGCTCATCCGGGCCCGCTGGTGGCGGGTCCCCGCCCCCGAGGTGCCCCGCACCGCCGATCACGAGCGCTAGGTGCAGTGGCTGTACGACTGGTGGGAGCGTATCGACGAGTGGATTTCGGACCACCACCCCGACGGCCCCGCCGACCCCGCACCAGCCGCCAGCGACGCGGCCGCGGGCCCGGCAGGACGGAATTCTGCCCGTCGGTGACGGGCAGGATTCCGTGCTCAGGCCAGCGCGGCGGTCAGTGACTGGGCAGGGCGAGCATCCCGCCGGTGTTGCCCTTGCTGCCGGTGTAGAAGCCGGCCAGGTCACCGGCGTTGTTCACGCCGTTGATGACCGTGCTCCCCAGCCCCTTCGGATCGCTGACGGTGGTGAAGCCGTGGCCCGGCTGCCAGGTGAAGCCGTACATCTTGGCCTTGCTGCCAGTGCCAATCGTGTAGGCGCCCACGACCTCGTCCCGGTCGTTGATGCCAAACGCCTGTGTCATCGCGGCACCCGGGTAGGCGATCTTGATGAACTGGCCGCCGGCCTTACTCAGGAAGGCGTCGGTCGACAGCGGCAGCCGCAGATCGATCACCCGGGCGAGGATGGCCCGCAGGCCGTCCGCACCGGGTGCGGCGTCCACGGCCCACGGCCGGAGCGCCGCGCCGGGCTCGTACTGCGCCAGCGCCGCCTCCAGGTCACCGTCGCTCAGTGCCAGGCAGACCAGGTCAGTGGCCTCGGCCGGCTGCTGTGCGGCCGGCGGCGCGATCGGGTCGGGCATCGTCCGCGGTCCTCCATCTCGGTCGGGGCGTGCCCAGCATGCCAGCTGCGGCCGGGGGATCCGGTCCGCGACGGGGGGAAACTCGGGGGATGCCAGACCGGCTTCATGCTCATGGCCGGCCTCGGGGGGAACTGCGCTGATCCTGACGGCTGGCGCGGTCACGGCGGTGTTCCAGGTACTGACGTTCGGCGGTGTCGTGAGTCAGGCTGATCGCGCTTTCATAAGCCAGGACGGCCTCTTCCTTGCGTCCGAGCCGGTCCAGCAGGTGGGCGCGGGTGGCCCTGGCCGGCTGGAAGCGGCGGGCGTCCTGACCGGCTCCGGCCAGCAGCGCATCGAGCGTGGCCAGTCCCGCCGCGGGCCCGTCGACCTCGGCGGTGACGACGGCGAGGGCGACACTGCTGCCGAGCGAGGGCGCGACCGCGTGCAAGATGTGGTGCAGGGTGAGCAGCGCCGGCCAGTCCGTCGTGCCGTCGCGTCCCCGGGCGCAGTGCACGGCCTGAATCGCGGCCTCGAGCTGGAACCGCCCCAGCTGTCCTCGCGCGTGCGCGGCCCGCAGGTGCTCGTGTGCCCGGCTGATCAGGTGCGGGTCCCACAGTGAGGGATCCTGGTCGGCGAGCGGGACGAAACGCCCGCCTGCGCCAGCCCTGGCCGGCGCGCGTGCCGCCGAGAGCTCGATCAGCGCCGCGAGCCCCCGGGCCTCGGGATCGCCGGGAACGAGCGCGGCGAGCACCTCGGCGAGGTGCAGCGCCTCCGAAGGCAGCCGGCGGGCTTGCGGTCCGGTCGCCCAGTCGATGACATAGGCGCCGTAGACCGCCTCAAGGACCGAGGCCATCCGGGCCGGGAGGTCCGCCCGGCCCGGGATCCGGAAGGGTATACCGGCCGCCTTGATGCGCTTCTTCGACCGGACCAGACGCGTCGCCATCGCCGAGCGCGGCACCGAGAAGGCCCGGCCGAGCTGCTCGGCGGTGAAGCCGAGCACCGTGTTGAGCATCAAAGGCGCGCGCACGGGGCGTGCGATCGCTGGGTGCGCGCACACGAGCATCAGTTCCAGCCGCCGGTCAGGGATCGAGTTGACGTCGGCGTCATCGATATACGCCAGTGCATCCCGCGCGGCATCGAGAGGGACGGCCCGCTGCGCCCAGGCGGATTTCCACTGGTCGCGCAGCCGGTTGCGGGCGACGGTCAGCAGCCACGCGTCGGGGTTGCCCGGCACCCCCCGCGACGGCCACGTCCGCAGGGCCCGCTCGAATGCGTCGGCGAGCGCGTCCTCCGCCGCGGCCAGGTCACTCGTGGAGGCAGCCAGCAGGGCGAGCAGCCGGCCGTAGCTGTCCCGGGCCGCCACGCCCGCGGAGCGGGCCGCCGGCCCCGGCTCGCCCTGGCCAGGGCCGGCTTCCCGGCTGCCGCCGGACGTCAGTGTGTCCACGCGCCGTCGACGAAGGCGGTCGCGGTCGGGCGCACCTCGATCACACCCCACTGGGCGCCGGGACACTTCTCGGCCCAGCCGATGGCCGCATCCAGGTCAGCTACCTCGAGCACGAAGATCCCGGCCAGCGCCTCCTTCGTCTCGGCGAACGGCCCGTCCTGCACCCGCAGGCCGCCGTCCCTGCAGGTCACGGACGTCGTCGCGGCGGACGGCTGGAGCACGTCAGCCGATAGCAGCACCCCAGCAGACTCCAGCGCACGGCCGTAGGCCCCGAAAGCCTCCCTGGCCTCCTTGATCGCCTCCTCGCTGATCTCCCCCACGCCGGGCTCCCGGTAGTGCATCAGCAGTGCGTAACGCATCAGCGTCGCCTCCCATCCCAGTGTCGCGCCGATCGCGACATCTGCACCAAGATGACGACCGGGCAACCCTCAGATCGTCACCCGGAAAGCTCGTCCTGCCGTGATAACCGCGCGCGATCCTCGCGCGCCGGCCCCGCCAGCGATCTAGGTCTCGCCCCGGAGCCGCTGGTAGAGCGCGGTGGTCTCGGCCGAGGGCGGCACACCCACCTGATCGGCCAGCAGCCGGGTGAGTTCCTCATAGTGGGCCACAGCGCGGGCGGTCTCCCCCATCCGGTCCAGCGCTGTCATCAGCTCCCGGTGCGCGGACTCGTTGAGCGGCTCGTGTGCGACCGCCCGCCGGAACGCCGCTGCCGCCGCCTGGTACCGGCCCGCCGCGGCATGCAGCCTGCCCGCCGCCAGCAGCGCCGACTCGAAGCTGCGGCGAAGCTCGCCCCGGCGGGCCTCGGCCCACTCCCCCTCGGCCAGCCCGGCCAGGAAGTCGCCGCCGTAGGCCGCGATGGCGGCCTGCAGGTCCGGCAGTGCCGCGGGCCGCCGCCAGCGCCTGCTCGAAACTGGTCACGTCGCACTCATGCGGGCGGGCGGTGTTGAAGGAATAGCGGCCATCGGCGTAGACCACCCAGCCGGCGTCGCCGGGCCGCTTACTGGCGCATCCGGCCCGCGAGCGAAAGTAACGCAGGCATGAACCCGCATGCGCGGTCTGACGCCCACCCCGGCAAGCGGCTAGAATCGGCACCCTGATCGGTAAGGGCAACACTGCTGGCTGGTTTCCCGGGGCGCGAGGTCAGATGCAGCATCAGCGGCCAGCCGTCCACCGGACCATACTCGTCGTGGACGTGGAGGGCTTCGGGGATAAGCGGCGCACCAACACAGACCGGCTCTCGGTGCGCGACGGCATGTACCGCGCGGTCCAGCATGCCTTCGCCGAGGCCGGCGTCAGCTGGGCCGACTGCTATCACGAGAGCTGCGGGGACGGGGTCTTCGTGCTGATCTCGGCCGAGGTGCCCAAGGGCGTGTTCGTGGAGTCCATACCGCGTGAGCTGGCCGGAGCATTGCATCAGCACAATGCCGCGCACCCCGCGCCGGAGCAGATCCGGCTCCGGATGGCGCTGCATGCGGGCGAGGTCTACTACGACGAGCACGGGGTCACCGCCGAGTCGATCAACCTGACGTTCCGGATGCTGGACGCGCGCCCGCTGAAGGAGGCCCTGGCCGATTCACCGGGCTCGCTGGCGATGATCGTCTCGCCGTGGTTCTTCGACGAGGTCGTCCGGCACAGCGCGGGCAGCGACGCGGCCACCTACCGGCCGGTCCAGGTGTCGGTGAAGGAGACCTCCGCCATCGGCTGGATCAGCCGCCCGGACCACCCCTACCCATCGGACGCGCAGCAACTGGACGCCGCCCGGGCCCGCCCGGTGGCCGCGGCGGCTGCCCAGGTACCGCATCAGCTGCCCGCTCACCCGGCGCACTTCGTCGGCCGGGACGCCGAGCTGGCACAGCTCACCCAGCTGCTGGACGAGGCCATCGCCGAGGATGAGAGCAGCGTGATCCTCGCGATCGACGGCACCGCCGGGGTGGGCAAGACCTCGCTGGCCCTGCGCTGGGCGAACCAGGTGGCGGACCGGTTCGGCGATGGCCAGCTGTACGTGAACCTGCGCGGCCACGACCCGTCGGGCGCACCGGTGTCCCCGGCCGAGGCCATCCGCGGTTTCCTCGACACCTTCGGGGTGCCAGCCGACCGCATCCCGGTCGGCGCGGAGGCACAGGCCCGGCTGTTCCGCAGCATGCTGGCAGGCAAGCAGATGCTGCTGATGCTGGACAACGCCCGGGACACCGACCAGATCCGCCCGGTGCTGCCAGGACCGGGCGGCTGCCTGGTGCTGATCACCAGCCGCCGCCGGCTGGCCGACCTGGACGAAGCCGTGCCGCTCACGCTCGCCACGCTGCCGCCGGACCAGGCCGGGCAGCTGTTCACCCGGCTCGCCCCGGCCGCGGCGGGTGAGCCGGACGCGGTCGCCGACCTCATGCGGCGGTGCGGCTGCCTGCCGCTGGCCATCCGGCTGCTGGCCGGCCGGCTCCGGCACCATCCGTCCTGGACGGTTGCCGACCTGGTGGCCGCGGTGGCCGAGTCGGGCGACGAGCTGGCCGAGATCCAGGCGGGCAGTGTCTCCGCGGCGGCCGCCTTCGACCTGTCCTACCGCGACCTGAAGCCCGACGAGCAGCGGCTCTTCCGCGGCCTCGGGCTGCACCCCGGCCCGGACATCGACACCCGGGCCGCCGCCGCCATGGACGGCAGCCCGCTGGCCCAGGCCCGGCGGCTGCTGGACGGCCTGTACGACAACCACCTGATCGAGGAGACGTCCCGGGGCCGGTACGGCATGCACGACCTGCTCCGGGCCTATGCCCGGGCCCTGGCCAGCGGTGACGAGGCGGCTGATACCGAGGCGCGCACCGGCCGGCTGCTGGAGTTCTACCTGCGCACGGCCCAGGCGGCCGACCGCCACCTGTCCCCCGCGGCCGGTGGCCAGGCCACCGCTGCCGACCCCGCGCTGCGGGGGGTGCTGCCCGCGCTGGCCACCCGGGACCAGGCACTCAGCTGGATGCGGGCGGAGCGGGCGAACCTGCAGGCGTGCGTGGAGTACGCGACCGCCACCGGCCGCTATCCCGAGGCGGTCGGGATCGCCGCGGCCATGAGCAACTTCCTGTACGACGAGGGGTACTGGGATCAGGCCAGGAGCATCTACCAGACCGCGGCCGCGGCCGGGAAAGCCGCCGGTGACCAGCCGGGCCTGGCGGCGGCCCTGGCCGACCTCGGGGTGGGCCAGGCCCGGGCGCTGAACTACCGGGGGTCGGTCCAGTACGTGATCGGGGATCACCGGGCCGCGGCGGAAACGCTGAGCCAGGCCCGGGAACTGTTCCGCGGGCTCGACGACCCGGCGGGCCTCGCCGAAGTGCTGCTCCGGCTGGCCGCGGTGCAACTGGAGACCGGCGACTACGCCGGCGCCGCGCAGGCGCTGGGCGAGGCGCTCCCGATCTTCCGCGATCTTGGCGACCTGGCCGGGCAAGCCACCGCACTGGCGCACACCGGCGCCGTGAAATTCGAGACCGGCGACCACCCGGCGGCGGCCGCTGCACTGGCCGACGCCCTCGCCGCCTACCGCGACCTCGGCGACCAGCCGGGGCAGGTCACCGTGCTCACCGATCTGAGCGCGGTGCAGGCAGTCACCGGCGACTACCAGGCCGCCGCCACCAGCCTCCAGCAGGCGCCGCCGATGTCCGGCGGCCCGGGGCACCGCCTGGCCGAAGCCGGCGCCCTGAGCCGTCTCGGCGAACTGCGGCTGGCGACCGGTGACCTCCCGGCCGCCACCCAGGCTCTCTCGGCGTCACTGCAGGTGTATGGCGAGCTGGGCGATACCCGGGGGCAGGCCCGGGTGCTGCGGGACCTGGGTGAGCTGCAGCGGGCCAGCGGCGACTACCCGGCGGCGGACAGCAGCCTCACCCAGGCACTCGGGCTGTTCCGGGAGGCCGGCGACCGGGCCGGCCAAGCCGGCACGCTGGTGCAGGCCGGCCTGCTGCGGCTGGCCGACGGGAGGGAGCAGGAGGCACTGGCCAGCTTCCGGGACGCCCTGGCCCTTGCCCGCGAACTGCATCTCCCGCTGCCGGAGGCGCGGGCACTGGCAGGCATCGGCCGCTGCCTGGCCAGCACCGGCGATAACGACGGCGCTGCCCGCCACCTCAGCCAGGCGCTCGGCATCTACCAGCGGCTCGGCGTCCCGGAAGCGGCCAGCGCTGAGGTGGAACTCACCGGCCTGACCCAGAACCGGGCCGGCTGAACGGGGTCAGCTAACGGGTCAGGCCCGCCGGCCCGGTCCCTGCCGGATCAGCCGCCACCAGGTGAGCATCGCGAAGATCACCCCGAGCAGGATCAGCGCCACCATGTTCGTCAGCCACGCCCGCGGGGTATGCGCCCACAGCGGGTCGGTCGGGCTGCCCGGCTGCGGCGGCATGATCACGTTGAGATTGGAGGTGGATGCCGTCAGCGCGTATCCCCACCGGGACGGGGACAGCCACGAGATTCTGCTCCAGGCCCGCCTTGCCGGCAAGGGCGAACACCCCGCCGGTCAGGATGACCTCGACCACGACCACCACCATCAGGATGGGCATCGTCTTCTCTGAGGTGTTGACCGACGCCGAGATCAGCAGGCCGAGCGCCATCGACACGACTGCCAGCACAGCCAGCGCGATGATCAGCTCCGCCAGCGGATACGACTTCAGCAGCGACCCGGTGGGCGGCAGCTTCCTGGTGGCCAGGCCGATCAGCACCATGATCGTGGCCTGGATGCCGCAGATCAGCCCCAGCACCGCCAGCTTGGACGAAAGGTAGGAGGCGGTGGACAGGCCCGCGGCCCGTTCCCGGCCGTAGATGGCGCGTTCCTTGACCAGTTCCCTGACCGCGTTGAACGCCCCGGCGAAACAGGCACAGATGACCAGGATGAGCAGCAGCGACGAGGCCGAGTTGTTCACGCCGACCGCCGCCCCGTGCGCCAGGTGCCCGGCGGTGGCGTGCGCGGAGGCGTGTGCGGACGGGTGACCGCTGGCCCGCACCGCCGGGTGCAGCAACTGGCCGGTGTGGTGGGACTTGCCCGGATGCGGGGTGGCCGTCGGCTGGCCGTGAGGTGTGGTCGCGCCAGGGGCCGGCCCGGGCGCCAGCCCGTACTGGTCCGGGATGGCCAGGATGACCGCGCCGAGCACGATCGGGGCACCAGCTAGCAGTCCCAGGTACACCCGGTCGGACCCGATCACCGCCAGGTAGCGCCGGCACAGCGTGCTGAACTGCGCGAACCGGTTCTTCGACGGCGGCGGGGGCGGTGCCTGCCGCTGGCCGGCCGCTGCCGCCTGGCCGTCCGCGGCGGCCATCACGTACTGCGCGTGCCAGGTGGACCGCCGGTATTCGCCGGCCCAGTCACGGCCGGGCTCGGCTTCGAACGACTGGAACACCTCGGCCCAGCCCGGCTTGCCGAAGTGCTTGAGGCCGTCCTGCGGCGGGCCGAAGTAGGCGACCTTCCCGCCAGGCACCAGTACCAGCAGCCGGTCACAGATGTCCAGGTTGGCAACGCTGTGGGTGACCACGATGACCGTCCGGCCGTCCTGGGCCAGCCCCTTCATCATCTCCATCACCGACTTGTCCAGCCCGGGGTCCAGGCCGGATGTCGGCTCGTCGAGGAACAGCAGCGAGGGCTTGGTCATCAGCTCCAGCGCGACGTTGACCCGCTTTTGCTGCCCGCCCGAGAGCCGGTCGGTCCGGGTCTCGGCGTGGTTGGTCAGGGACAGCTCGGCCAGCACCTCATCCACCCGGTGGTTCCGCTCGGCCTTGCTGGTGTCCCGGGGAAACCGCAACTCCGCCGCATAACGCAGCGCCCGGCGTGCAGTCAGCTGGGTGTGCAGGATGTTTTCCTGCGGGACCAGGCCGATCCGGTGCCGCAGTTCGGCGTAGTGCGTATACAGGTCACGGTCGTCGTACAGCACCCGGCCGCCGTTGGCGGGATGCATCCCGGTGAGGGCCCCGAGCAGGGTGGACTTGCCAGCCCCGCTCGGGCCGATGATGCCCAGCAGGCACCGCTCGCCGAGCGGGAAACTGACGTGATCGAGCAGTACCTTGCCGTTGGGCAGAGTGACGGTCAGGTCCTGGGCGACCAGCGAGATGTCGCCGGTGTCGACGAACTCCAGCAGTTCGTTGCCGGACAGGCGGAACATGGACGGCCCGATGCCGACGATGTCCCCATCGGACACGGGCCCGGTGGCGATCCGCTGGCCGTTCACGAACGTGCCGTTGTGGCTGTTCAGGTCCACGATCTCGTACCGGTCGCCGACCCGGCGCAGCTCGGCGTGGTGCCGGGATACCCCCAGGTCCGCCACGACGATGTCGTTGTCCTGGGCGCGGCCGATGCGGAGCACCGTGGCCGGCAGCTGGCGGATGACGCTGGGCGAACGGTGGGAGGACGTCAGCCCGGTGGCCGTACCGGCGCTGGGCCGGGGGCTGTCCATGGCAAGGGCGGTGGCCTGGTGCGCCGGCGGCTGGCCGAGCAGGTGATGACCGGGCCGTTCTCCGGGTGGCCGAGCCGGATCGTGCGCTCGCCGGTCAGGCTGACCCGGCCGATCCGTTCCCGGCCGACAAAGGTCCCGTTGGTGCTGCCGGTGTCGGTAAGGACCCAGGTGCCGTCCGCCACCGTGATGGTGGCGTGCCGCCACGACACCCGGTCGTCGGTGACGATGATGTCGGACTGGGGGTCCCGGCCGATGGTGTAGGTGCCACCCGGCTGGAGGGTGCGGTCAGCGCCCTCGGACCTGACCGCGAGCGGCAGGATACTCGAAGACACTGGTTGCTCGGTCGCCATTTGCCAACTCTAGAGCGATTCAGGACCGGGAAGTATCCACTGCGCCAGTACCGGTCGGTGTTTTCACCCCTTTCCCCGTGGCTGGATGGGTGTACGTAACGAAATCGTCTCTCTCGGTTGACAGCCAGCCGGACGAGGCCCGGATACTGGGACGTTCCCGCTGAGCCAGGTATCCCATCTCGTGCGGCCTACGCTTCGGTGAGGATCTTGTGGCAGCTGATGCGTCAGGCACCGATGCCGGCATCGGGCGCCGCCGGCTGTGAGCGGGAGGCACAGTGAGTGAGCAGTCCGCCCCCGGCCCTGGCGGGCTGGGTCCTGGCTCCTTCATCGCCGGCTACCGGCTGGACGAGCAGATCGGCCGGGGTGGCATGGCGGTGGTTTACCGTGCCTGGGATTCCCGCCTGGAACGCCGGGTGGCGCTGAAGATCCTGGCGCCCGAACTGGCCCGGGACGATGAGTTCCGGCAGCGCTTCATCCGCGAGTCGCGGGCCGCGGCGGCGGTGGACCACCACAACATCATCCCGATCTACGAGGCTGGCGAGGCGGCCGGAGTCCTGTTCATCGCCATGCGCTTCGTGGACGGCCGGGACGTGCAGACCATCATCAACCAGCGGGGGCCGCTGCCGCCGGCCCGGGTCTGTGACATCGTCGGGCAGGTGGCGGCGGCGCTGGATGCCGCGCATGCGCACGGCCTGGTGCACCGGGACGTGAAACCCGCCAACATGCTCCGCGATCCCAGCGTCGGCAGCGACCGCACCGACCACGTCTACCTCTCCGATTTCGGGCTCAGCAAGCACTCGGTGTCGCAGAGCGGCCCGAGCCTCACCTCGCAGGGCCAATTTCTGGGCACGCTGAACTATGTCGCGCCCGAGCAGATCGAGGGCCGGCCCGTGGATGGCCGTACCGATGAGTACGCGCTGGCGTGCTCGACGTTCGAGATGCTGACCGGGTCTCCGCCGTTCCGGCGGGAGGAGACCCTGGCCATCATGTACGCGCAACTGTCCAGCCAGCCGCCCGCCGTGACCAGCAGCCGCCCTGATCTGCCCGAGGCAGTCGACCAAGTGATGGCCAGGGCGCTGGCCAAGAAACCAGCCGACCGGTACCCGACCTGCCTGGAGTTCGCGGCCGCGCTGCGCCAGGCCTGCGGTTACGGGCCAGGTGGCACTGACCCGGGGATGGCTGTTCCGCCCGGGCCGGGCGGCACCCGGGCGGTCCGCTCCGGCGAACTGGCGTCCGCGGCCGGGGCGGCAGCGGCGGCGGCCGCTGGCCCGGCTGGCACTGGCCCGGCTGGCACTGGGCCGGCGCTCCAGAGGCCACCGCGGCAGCCAGCGGCCCGGCGGGCGCTGGCCCGGTCCCGGCCGGTGCGGGCGCGGCCGGAGCCGGCACGCCCGCCCCCGCGAGTGCGCCGGCTCCCGCCAGCCCACCGCCCCCGGCCCAGGCCAGCCCGCCGGCCCAGGCCAACCCGCCGGCCGCCGCCAGCCCGCCAACCCAGGCCGCCGCCGTCCAGCCCGGCGGCACCAAGCCGAGGCTGACCGACCCGCTGGGCCCGGGCGGGCGGCCGCTGTACCGGGCCGATCCCGGGACCGGTTACCCGCCGGGCGGGCACCCGCCCGGCACGAGCCCGCCCGCGACCTACCCGCCCGGCACGGGTCACCCCCCCGGTGGTGGGCGGCCGGGCCGGCGGTCACGGCTGCCACTGATCGCCGCGCTGGCCGCGGTCATCCTGATCGCCGGCGGCACCACCGCCTACCTGCTGGTGGGACGGTCCACCAGCAGCAACAGCAGCACGCATGGCCACGGGTCAGCCCCCGCCACCACCGCTCCCCAGCTGGTGCTGCCGCCCTGCACCAACCAGACGGCCCGGACCGGCGGGCTGACCGGCGTGCACACCAGTCTGGTCACGGTGGGCGGGCACCCGTTCGACACGGTGGCCGCGCCCGGCGGGTTCGCGTTCGTGTCGCTGGGCGGCAACGGGCTGGCGGTCATGAAGACGTCCGGGTTCACCCCCACGCTGGTGCAGACGGTCCCGGTGAACAACGGGCAGGGCATGGCCCTCACCCCCAATCACAAGTACCTGCTGGTCACCAGCGCTACCGGGCTGACCGTGTTCCGCGTCAGTGACCTGGAACAGGGCCTGACCTCCCCGCTGGGCACCCTGAGCAGCCCGGGGGCCCAGCACCCGGTGGAAGTGGCGGTCTCCCCCGACGGCAAATTCGCTTTCGTGAGCATCCAGAGCAGCAACCAGGTCGCGGTCTTCAATCTGGCCAGCGCGCTGGCCAGCGGCTTCAGCTCGTCCGGCCTGGTGGGCAACATCTCCATGCACGGCAAGGACCCGGTGGGCATCGCCACGTCCCCGGACGGCAAGTACGTGTACGTGGCCAGCGGCCTGAACACCCCCGCCTCAGACTCGGCCGGCGGCACCCTGACCGTGCTGGACATGCATACGGCCGAGACTCATCCCGGCTCGTCCGTGCTGAAGGTGGTGCCGGCGGGCTGCGGGCCAGCCCGGGTCATCACCTCAGCCGACGGCAGTGATGTCTGGGTGACCGCCGGCGGGGCGAACGCGCTGGAGGGATTCTCGGCGGCCAAGCTGATCAGCGACCCGGCCCATGCCCTGATCGCCAGCGTCAACGTCGGGCAGACCCCGCTCGGCCTGGTCATGGTTGGCAACGGCAGCCGCATCGTGGTCGCCAACTCCAACCGCGACAAGCTCGGCGGCTCCCTGCCCAGCCTGGCCGTCGTCAACGTGGCCAAGGCGCTGGCGGGCAAACCTGCCCTGCTGGGCCTGATCACTGCCGGGGAGACTCCCCGGCAGTTCAGCCTGGAACCGAACGGCAAGACGCTGCTGGTCACCAACACCGGCTCCGGGCAGGTGGAGGCGGTCAATGTCGGCCAGCTGCCCTGACCCGGCGCCACTGGGTGGGGAACCGGTGAGTAATGCCATAGCATCGGCCCATCCCGGCGGAGCCAAACGCGGATGGCGGTGCCATGACTAACGACCCGACCCTGAACCTGCCCAGCTCGGAAGTTCCCCAGGGATCTTCTCCGCGCCGCCCCCGGCGGCGTCACCGCGGCCTGTGGATCACCCTGGGCAGCCTGATCACGTTGCTGGTACTGCTGGTGGTGCTCGACCGGGTCGCGGTGGCGTATGCCAACAACCAGGCGGCGCAGCAGATTCAGAGCCAGGGCTTTCCCACCAAGCCCGACGTGACCATCGAGGGATTCCCCTTCCTCACCCAGGTGCTGTCCAGGAACCTGAAGGACGTCCACATCACGGCGAACAACGTGAAGGAAGGCCCGGTGGCGCTGAGCCTGGTGGTGGACGCGACCGACGTCCGGCTCGACCCCGGCTTCTCCAGTGGCACCATCACCCACATCACCGGCACCGGCCTGATCGGGTTCTCCAGCCTGGCCTCCGCGGCCGGTGTGTCCAGCAGTGCCGGGCTGAGCTTCCAGGCGGCTGGCAGCGACCAGGTGAACATCAGCCTCAACGGCCTCCAGGTGGCCACGGCCACCATCTCGCAGGCCGGGCCGCACACGTTCAGTGTCCGGATATCTGGCAGCGGCGGCCTGCTGGGGGCGGTGCTGCCCGCCACCAGCTTCAGCGTCCAGGTCCCCAGCCTGCCGTATGGCATCAGCATCCAGGGCGTGCAGGTGACCAGCCAGGGCGTGCTCATCCACGTCACCGGCAGCAATGTCAAGTTCAGCCAGAACGGGGCCGCCTGACACATGACCGGCCGCCAAGCGGCAGTGCTCAGGTCTTGGGTGGCATCGCGACCCAGGTGACCGTGACCGACCAGGTGGTCGATGGGTTCTTCTGCCAGTACGGCCCGATGATGTTGAAGCCCTCCTGCTGGGACTGGGTCCGGACGGCGTTGCAGCTGCCGGCGTCGAAGTTCACGTCACAGGTCCACCACGGCCGCAGGGGCACGGGCGGCATGCCTGACCCGGCGAAGCTGTGCACGGCGAACTGGTACGGTCCCGGGTTGCCATCCGGGCCGGTGCAGAAGCCGTCGGGGCCGATGTGCGGCCCGCACAGCCGCCACTGAGTGCCGTCGTTCGCGGGGATCGCGTTGCCACTCTTGACGAACACCTGGCCGGCCAGCCCGCTGTAAGTGATCTTGATGGGGACATCCTGGATCTTCGCGACCGGGTACATCCCGACCGAGCACATGCCGTTCGGCTGGCCGAGAGTGTTCGTGGACGCGTTGGGGGGCTTGCCGCCGTGGTAGTGGCCGCACTGGGCGTCAGTGGGCGAAATGGTGACGGTGTTGAAGGTGGTGATGGCATTGAAATGGAGGGTCACCTGGCCCTCGTGCGCCCCGCCGGACGGGTCCGTGCCCCCGCCGCCCCCTTTGACGATCGCGACAACTGCCAGCACGCCGATGGCGACCCAGAATCCACCTACGCATGACGGCTCCAGGGAGGTTCGGCGGGCCGACGGCCCGCAGGGGTGCGCACCAGCCGCAGCCGCAGGCCCGATCGCCAGGCGATGACGGCCACCGCCGCGAGCACGGCAAGCAGGAACAGCCAGAGGGCGGTCCAGCCGGCCCAGCCGGGAACAAACCAGAACAGGCCCGCGGGGGCTGCGGTCACCCGGAATTCGAGCTTGGTCGCGGCTGCGGCCCCGAGATTCGCCGATCCGACCCGGATCGCGGCGGAACCGTAGGCGACAAGCTCGGTGAGGTACGCGCCCGGCTTCGCGCCGCCGGGCACAGACAGGCCGAGCGGGATGCTCGCCTCGGCGTGCGGGGCCACCTGTGTCCCCTGACCGGTGACATGGACCCAGCCGGGCGGGACCGCCCGGCCGGGACCGGGCAGGATCCGCTCCACCCGGACCGTGATCGCTTCCGGCTGGCTGCCGGTATTGATCACTGCCAGGGCGGGAAGCTGGTAGCTCTGCCCCGCCTGCGCGGCGCCCGCCAGGCGGACCGGGGCGGCCTGCACGCCGACCCCGACACTTGCCTGCGCTGCCGGCGCGCCCCACCAGAGCGCGGCCAGGGCGAGCAGCACCGTCGGCAGCGCCGGCCACAGCCGCCGCGGACGCATGGCCCACCCCATGTCCCCTCCGGGGCGGTCACCCGGAGGCGGTCGTGACTTCATTCAGCGAAACACCCTGGTACCGGAAGGCAACCCTTCTCTAACGGATTCTCAGCCGGCCCACTGGAACGGTCAAGAGCCACCCGTCCCATCCAGCTGGCCACAGCCCATGGCAGGCCGCCGGGCGGACAGTGCTGCGCCGCGGCCCCAGCCACGGGATAATCCTGCCAGGTGAGTGCGGGCGCGGTGCCCGCCAGGCGGCCGCACAGGCCGGGGGGAGGATCATCCATGGACACGGATCTGGCTGGGCAGGTGGTGGACATCGCCCGGCGGGTGGTCGCCAGCGGGGCGATCTCCGCGAACGGGCACGGCAACGTCAGTGTCCGGGTCCCCGGCGCGGCGGAGATGTACTTCACCGCCGGGCCGTCGCTGCGCGACCATCCCATGTCAGCCGTGGTCCGGGTCGGGCTGGACGGGACGCTGCTGGAAGGCGATCTGCCGCCCATCCAGGGGGCCGTGGTCGCCATGCACACGGCCATGTACGCCGACCACCCCGAGGTCGGCTGCGTGCTGCACACCCATTCCCCCTACGCCACGGCCTACGCGGTGGCCCGGCGCCCGATCGGGTGCTGGGTGGAAGCCCTGGCCATGTTCGGGCTGCCGGACGGCGTGCCGGTCGCCGGCTACGGGCCGCGCGGGTCGGACCAGGCGGTTGCCAGCATCCGGGCCGCCGTCACCCCGGGCGTACCCGCCGTGCTGCTGGCCAACCACGGCGTGCTGGTCTTCCACCGCACCCCGGAACTGGCCATCCTGGTCGGCGGGGTGGTCGAGGAGGCAGCGCAGGCAGGCGTCAACGCGGCCGGGCTGGGCGGCCCGGCCGAGATCGAGCCGGACCTGCGGGCGGCGGCATTGCAGCGCGCCATGACCTTCGACAGCCGGGGCACGGTCCACGCGTAGCGGCCCCGCCAGGCAGGCGGCCCCGGGCCGGTGATCACCCCGCCGGGTCAGGCCCAGCGCAGCACGGACAGGGCGATGCCCGCCAGTGGGTGCCTGGACAGTGCGAGCCAGGACATCTCACCCCGGCAGAACCGGCCGAACATCCGCCAGCCCCTGCCGGTCGCCAGCCCGGCATGAAACGCGCCCGGATGCCGGCTGAACGCCGCCAGCAGGCGGCGGCCTGCGGCCATCTCCGGGATCAGTTCCCGCCCCAGCGCGGCCTGGTACCCGGCCAGGGCCAGGTCCAGGTCGCCGCCGGCCGCGGCGGCGGCCGCCGCGCCAGCGAGTTCCCCCGAGCGCAGGGCGAAGCTGATCCCCTCCCGGGTCCATGGCTCCAGCAGGCCAGCCGCGTCCCCGGCGACCAGGACTCGCCCCCGCCGGACCGGTGAATCGTCGTCGCGGCAGCGGGTGAGGTGGCCGGAGTCCTGGTCCGGCGGGAGGCCGGCCAGCCCCAGCCGGCCGGTGAAGTCGCGCAGGTACTGCCGGGTCCGCTCGCCCTGGCCGCGGGCCGCGATCACGCCGACGGTGAGCCGGTCCTCCTTGGGGAACACCCAGCCGTAGGAACCGGGGATCGGGCCCCAGTCCAGCAGGATCCGCCCGTGCCACTCCTCCCGCAGGCCCGGGGTCACCGGGAGTTCCAGTTCCAGGCCGAGGTCCACCTGCCCGCACCGCACCCCGACGTACCGGCCGCATACCCCGGCGGAGCCATCCGCCCCCACCAGGACCCGGGCCCGGACCTGGCTGCCGTCGGCCAGCCGCGCGCAGGTGTGGGCCGCCTCCTGGCTGACCCCCCGGACCGGGGAGCGCGGCCGGATCGTCGCCCCGGCCGTCTCAGCGGCCCGGCGCAGCGCGTCGTCGAACTCGTCCCGGGCCACCATCGCGAGCAGCGGCCGGTCATCGGTTCTGGTGAATGGCCGGCGGCCGGCCAGGGTCACGGTCGCCGTCGCGATCTGGTCGCGGGCGGGCACCGTGATATGCGCGCCGGCCACGGCCAGCGAGGTGCCGATCAGGCCACCGCCGCAGGTCTTGTACCGGGGGTGGACGCCACGTTCCAGCACGACGGTGCGTGCCCCGGCGCTGGCCGCCTCGATCGCGGCAGCCAGCCCGGCCGGCCCGCCACCGACCACCGCGACATCCCACTCCGCCTCCGGCACAGCCGAAGCGTAAACGACCCGGCGCACCGGTCCCGCGCTGAGGTGATAGACACGATGCCGGGGTTCCGGGCGGTCCAGGGCAGCGCCGCCCGGCCGGGATGAGAAGGGGGTGGCGGGATGGACCTGCGGAACTGGCTGGATCAGGCGGTCGGTGCGGTGGCGGACTGGCAGGCGGCGTTCGGCACGTTCGGCCAGCATCCGGCACTGACGGTGAGTGAGGAGCAGTTCGCCGCCGCCTTCGGCATGTTCACCCGCCGGCTGCGGGACAACTACCCGTATTTCCACCCTTCCTATGCCGGGCAGATGCTGAAGCCGCCGCACCCGGCCGCGGTCGCCGGGTACGTGACCGCGATGCTCATCAACCCGAACAACCATTCGCTGGACGGCGGCCCTGCCACCTCGGAGATGGAAAAGGAAGTCATCGCCCAACTGGCCGCCATGTTCGGCTTCGGGACCCACCTGGGGCACCTGACCACCAGCGGCACGATCGCCAACCTGGAATCGCTGTACGTGGCCCGGGAGAGCCATCCTGGCCTCGGCATTGCCTACAGCGCCGAGGCGCACTACACCCACGCGCGGGTGTGCAGGCTGCTCGGCGTGCCGGGAACCGCCGTCGGGACGGACGCCGCGGGCCGGATGGATCTCGCCGCCCTGGAAGCGGTGCTGGCCGAGGGCCGGACCGGCACCGTGGTCGCCACCGCGGGCACCACCGGGCTGGGCGCCGTCGACCCGGTGCACGAGGTGCTGGCACTGGCCCGCCGGTACGGGGCGCGGGTCCACGTCGACGCCGCCTACGGCGGTTTCTTCACCCTGCTCGCCGGGGCCGGCGGCCGGGCCGGGCTCGACCCGGCACCCTGGCAGGCCATCGCCGACTGCGACTCGGTCGTGATCGACCCGCACAAGCACGGCCTGCAGCCCTATGGCTGCGGGGCGGTCCTGTTCCGCGATCCCGCGGCCGGCCGCTTCTACGCGCATGACTCGCCGTATACCTACTTCACCTCGGACGAGCTGCACCTGGGCGAGATCAGCCTGGAATGCTCACGGGCGGGAGCCGCGGCCGCGGCACTGTGGCTCACCCTCCAGCTGCTGCCGCTGCGGGCGGACGGGCTCGGGCAGGTGCTGGCGGCCGGCCGCCGGGCCGCGCTGGACTGGGCCGACCTGCTCACGGCATCGGACCGGCTGCGCCTGTACCAGCCGCCGGACCTCGACATCGTCTGCTATTTCCCGGCCGCCGCCGGGGCCAGCCTGTCAGCGATCGACCGCGAGTCGGCCCGGATGCTCGCCGACGGCATGTCCGACCCGGTGGACCCGGTGTTCCTGAGCACTCTGAGCGTGCCCGCGGCCGCGTTCACCCGGCGGCACACCGGCTTCAGCACGGACGCCGACCCGGCCCGGATCCTGCGCAGCGTGCTGATGAAGCCCGAATCAGAGAGCCACACCGCCTGGCTGCATGCCCGGATCGAGAAACTCGCCGGCTGACGCGTGGCCGGCCGCGAAGCGCAGCGCGGCACCCACCAGCTGGCCGGCCCGGGACTGCGCGGCGGGCTCGTGCGCGATGGTCTCGGCGAGGAACTGCTCGGGGTCCTGGCCTGCCCGCTGGGCCTGCGCGCGGCCGCCGGCGTCCAGCCAGCGCGCCAGCTGCTCGCCGTCCACCTCCGGGTGGAACTGGACGGCGAGGTGACGCCCGATCACGAACGCCTGCACGCCGATCTCGTTGCGGGCCAGCACCGCCGCTTCCGGCGGTGGCAGGCAGTGGTCACCGTGGAACTGCAGCCATGGCCCCGGCGGGATCAGATCCGGGTCGGCCGACTCGATCAGCGTCCAGCCGATCTCCCGCCGCGGCGCCGCCTGCACCTGGCCGCCGAAGGCGGCGCACAGGGCCTGCGCGCCGAAGCAGATCCCCAGCACCGGCACCCCCGCCGCGTCGGCCTGCCGCAGCCAGGCCAGTTCCTGCGCGATCCAGTCCCGGTGGGCACCGTCGTCGTACACCGAGGGCACGGCGCCCAGCACCACGACGTGGTCGGCGCCGGTGACGTCGGGCAGCGTGTCATGTTCCGGGAACAGGTAGGTGGCGAGCGTGGCGCCGCGGGCGGCGAACGCGTCGGCGATGAAGCCGGGGGTGTCCTCGGCGTGGTGGCGGATGACGATGACGTGCATGCCTGCCAGGTTACGGGCTGCAGGCAGCCGGAGCCGCCAGCGGCCGTCCCGGCCCGCCGGCCGAGCCGCCCGGCGGGCCGTCACCCGGGACTGGTAGACACGGGTACGTGGATCCGGTCCAGGCGCTGCGGCAGATCGCCTTCCAGCTGGAACGGGCCAGCGCGCCAACCTACCGGGTGCGGGCGTTCCGCCGGGCCGCCGCGGTGGCCGCGGGCTTGCCCCCGGCCGAGCTGAGCCAGCGGATCGCCGAGGGGACGCTGCAGGCGCTGCCCGGCATCGGGGCGGCCACCGCCGAGGTCATCAGCCAGGCCGCGGCCGGGCAGCAGCCCGCTTACCTCGCCCGGCTGCTGGCTGAGGCGCCGCCGCCGGACCGGACGGGACTGCGGGCCGCGCTCCGCGGCGATTGCCACACCCACTCCGACTGGTCCGACGGCGGCAGCCCGCCCCAGGAGATGGCGGAGGCGGCGCGGGATCTGGGCCATGAGTGGATCGCCCTCACCGATCACTCACCGCGGCTGACCGTGGCCAATGGCCTGTCCGCGAGCAGGCTGCGCGAGCAGCTGGGGCTGATCGCCCGGCTCAACACCGAATTCGCCCCGTTCCGCATCCTGACCGGCATCGAAGTCAACATCTGTGAAGATGGCAGCCTGGATCAGGATGATGACCTGCTCGGCCAGCTCGACATGGTGGTCGCCAGTGTGCATTCGCAGCTGCGGATGCCCGCGGCCCAGATGACCGCGCGGATGGTGACCGCCATCGGCAATCCGCGGGTGGACGTGCTCGGGCACTGCACCGGCCGCCGCGTGCTCGGCCGGAACCGGCCCGAATCCGCCTTCGACCCGGCGGCGGTTTTCGCCGCCTGCCACGAGCACGGGGTGGCCGTGGAGATCAATTGCCGCCCGGACCGGCAGGATCCACCGGACCGGCTGGTCTCCCTGGCCGCGCAGGCCGGCTGCCTGTTCGCTATCGACAGCGATGCGCACGCGCCGGGCCAGCTCGACTGGCTTGGCAGCGGCAGCGCACGGGCGGAACAGGCTGGCCTCGGGCCAGCCCGGGTTATCAACACCCGCAGCGCGGCCGAGGTCACCGCCGGGCGGCTGGCATGATCACCGGGGTGGTGGCCGGAAATCGGGTGGGACTGTTTCGTTACCACAACATTAATGTGGCTATACCCGGAGATTCCGACTGTATGACCGAATCGTGGCCGCCTCGGGGCCGGTACCCGCTAGTCCTGGGCGAGGCACCTTATTGCTGGCATATCGTCTGTCTGCGGGGAATTGCCCGCTGTGGCAGTATGCATCGGTGATTTCGGGAAAGCCTGCGCGGGAAACGGGTATGCGGTGAGTGACCGGGGCTGTACATATCGTGGTGGCTGCGGACTGGCATGACCACTGACACCAGCGGCGCAGCCGACCGGCTGCAACTGCCCAGCAAGCCCGCGCCGGCGGCGGACGGCGCCCAGGCCAGGACGGGCCATCCCGTCGTCCGCCAGCTGATCGTGCTGGCAGGCTATCTGGCCGCCAGCATCGCCGTCACCTGGCCCCGCATCACGTACCTGTTCGGCGGGAAGCTGCCCGCGACCCGGGACGCCGCGGTCTATGTCTGGGACTTCTGGTGGATCGCCCGTCAGGTGGAGCACCTTGGCAACCCCTGGTACACCCGTGCCATCGCCGCCCCCGTTGGGTCCCAGCTTGGCTACCACGCGCTGATGCCGCTGGAAGGCCTGCTGATGATGCCGGTCACCGTGGTGTTCGGCCCGAGCGCCTCCTACAACCTGCTGTCGGTCCTGATGCCAGGGCTGATGTGCTACGCGATGTACCGCGCCGCCCGGCTGTGGCTGCCCACCGAGACCGGGGCGATCGCGGCCGGCGCCTTCTTCGGCCTGTCCTCCGACATGGCCTGGCACGCCTGGTACCAGCTGAACCTGGCCGCCGGGGCGCTGTTCCTGCCGCTGGCGCTGGAGGCCAGCGTGCGGCTGCGCCGCAACCCGCGGCTCTGGCAGGCGGCGATCCTCGGCCTGGTCGTCGGTGGCTGCCTGCTCACCGACCAGGAGTCGGCCGTGCTGGTGGTAATCCTGGCCGCGGTGGTGCTGCTGCCCTGGCTGCTGCGGCGCCGGCCCGACAGGGACGGCCAGCCGGCCGCTGGCTTGCGGGTGAAACTGCTCGCCGTGGGCACGGCCGTGGTCACGGCACTGGTGGTGGCGGCGCCGCAGATCGCCGCCATGGTGGCGCAGACCCGCTCCGGCGGTGCTTCCTTCCCGGCGGCCGTGGTCAACCAGTACTACACCACCTCCGGCTCCAACCTGCCGGGCATGTTCGCGCTCTCGCCGCGGGTGGACGGCCTGGGCCTGACCTTCCTCAGGTGGATCAGCTACCCCGGGCCGATCGGTGACGGAGTACCCACCTTCGGCCTGATCCTGTCGCTGGCAGCGTTGCTGGGCCTGATCGTCGGCTGGCGGCGGCGTGGCACCCGGCTGCTCGGCCTGTTCTGGCTGGCCTGCGCCGTGCTGGCGCTCGGCTCCACGATCCGGCTCGGTAACCACGTTTTCGTGCCATTCACCGAAACCTGGAACCGGGTCCGGGTATCGGCCATCATGCCGTTCACCTGGTTCGTGCAAATCCCGGGGATGGCCGGATTCCGGGAGGCGACCCGGTTCGTGATGCTCGGGCTGGTGCCGGCGTCGCTGCTGGCCGGGGCCGGGTTCGGCTGGCTGGCCCAGCGCAGCCGGCCGCTGGCAGCGGTGGTGCTGGTGGCGGGGGTGCTGGAGGCGGGCTGGGCGGGCGACGCCGCGGTGGGTGTCTGGGCGGGTACCCCGGTGCCGGGCGTGATGCCGACCACGCTGCCCGCGCTCGACCGCCCGATCGCCGCTGACCATAGTTCCTCGCTGGTGGTCAACATCCCGTTCGGCGTGCGGGGCGGTGTCCCGCTGGCCGGAGAGGGCGCGGCCTTCTATCCCGAGGACCAGGTGCTGGCAACCGCGGACGGGCATCCGCGTGCGATAGCCTACCTATCCCGGCTGCCGGCCCCGACGCTGGCGGCGATCAGGAAGAATGCGTTCTATATGGGCCTGCTGAAGGCCACCCGCCAGCCCGACAGCTACCCGGTCCCGATCACGGCGGCCAGCGCGAACGCCCGCCACCTGAACATCGGCTGGGTGATTGTCTGGCAGCAGACCCCGGCGGTACGCAGCTATCTGGCCGGTACCGGCTTCCGGCTGGACTACCGGGCAGACGGCGCCTATGTGTACCGGCCCGCAGCGAATATGGCACGGAGGTAAGTGCGTGACTGAGTGGTCGCCCGGCAGTTCCTTCCAGCGCGACGTCGTGGTGATCGGCGGCTGCGGGCATGTCGGCCTGCCGCTGGCGATCGCCCTGGCCGATCGCGGCGGGCAGGTAGGCATTTACGACGTCAGCCAGTCCGGAGTGGCCATGGTCAACGCCGGGCGGATGCACTTCGCCGAGCCCGGCGCGGAGGACATGCTCAAGCGTGCGGTGGCCGACGGCCGGCTGGCCGCGTCCACCGAGCCGGCCATCGTGGGCACGGCCGAGCAGGTGATCGTGGTCATCGGCACACCGGTGGACGAGCACCTCAGTCCCGACCCGGGCACCGTCCCCAACGCGCTTGCGGCGTGCGCGCCCTACCTGCGCGACGGGCAGTTGCTGGTGCTGCGGAGCACGGTCTACCCGGGCGTCACCGCGCTGGTCGAGAAGATGATCACCGAACTCGGGGTACAGATCGACGTGGCCTTCTGCCCGGAGCGGATCGCCGAGGGCAAGGCCATGACGGAGCTGTTCGAGCTGCCGCAGATCGTGTCCAGCCGGACCACCCGCGGCCTGGACCGGGCCAGCGCGCTGTTCCGGCGGCTGACCCAGACCCTGGTGCCGATGACGCCGGAAGAGGCCGAGCTGGCCAAGCTGTTCACCAACACCTGGCGCTACATCAAGTTCGCCACGGCCAACCAGCTCTACATGATGGCCAATGACCGCGGCCTCGACTTCGAGCGCATCCGGCAGGGCCTGATGCTGGACTACCCGCGGGCGGCGGACATGCCCGGCGCCGGGTTCGCCGCCGGGCCATGCCTGTTCAAGGACACCCTCCAGCTGGCCGCTTACAACAACAACAACTTCGCGTTCGGCCACGCCGCCATGGCCATCAACGAGGGCCTGCCGTCCTACCTGGTGCACCGGCTGGAGCAGCGGTTCGACCTGCCGAGCATGACGGTCGCCATCCTGGGCATGGCGTTCAAAGGCGGCTCGGACGACATCCGGTCCAGCCTGAGTTACAAGCTCAAGCGGATTCTCGCGTTCAAGGCGGGCGCGGTGATCTGCACCGACCCGTACGTGACCGTGGACCCGCACCTGCGGCCGCTGGACGAGGCGGTCGCCGAGGCCGATCTGCTCATCATCGCCGCACCGCACCCGGAGTACCGCGAGCTGGCGACCGACAAGCCGGTCGCCGACATCTGGAACGTGCTGGGCAAGGGTGTGCAGGTGTGACCGCGGGCGAGGCACGGGTATCCATCGTCATCCCGGCCCGGAATGAGGGCGAGCAGATCCGCACGGTGCTCGACCGCATCTTCGAGTCGGTGCGGCTGCCGTGCGAGGTGCTGGTGGTGGTGGACAGCGAGGACGACACCACCGTTCCGGTTATCAGCGAGTACGCGCTCAAGGAACCGCGGGTCCGGCACCTGGTGAACAGCTACGGCCCGGGCCCAGCGAACGCCATCCGGTTTGGCATCGAAACGGCGGCTGCCCCGGTGGCCGTCGTCACCATGGCCGACGGCTGCGATGACGCGCGGCAGATCGACGACCTGGTGCGGCTGGTGGAGCGGGGGGTGGCGGTCGCGGCAGCCTCCCGGTACACCGCCGGCGGCCAGCAGGTCGGCGGGCCCTACCTGAAGGGGCTGATGTCGAAGGCGGCAGGCCGGTCACTGCAGCTGTTCGCCCGGGTCGGCACCCGGGACGCGACCAACTCGTTCAAGGCGTACTCCACCGATTTCATCCGCCAGGTCGGCATCGACTCCCGGGACGGTTTCGAGATCGGCATCGAGCTCACCGCGAAGGCCAGGCGGATGCGGCTGCCGGTGGCCGAACTGCCGACCATCTGGCTGGACCGGCAGGCCGGGGTGTCCAATTTCAGGGTCGCCCAGTGGATTCCCAAATACCTGCGCTGGTACCGGTTCGCGTTCGGCCCGCAGCTGACCGCCGAGCAAATCCGCGCCCGGGTTCCGGAGCATTCCTCCGGCCAGGCCCGGGGCATCGCCGCCAAGGAAAGGTAAGGAATGGAGAAGGTCCTGGTCAGCGGTTCGGCCGGGTTCATCGGCGGCTATGTCGTCGAGGAACTGCTGGCGCACGGCTACGCGGTCACCGGAATTGACAACTTCTCCAAATACGGGCAGGTCCGCAAGTCCTACGACAGCCATCCGGATTACACCCTGGTCGAGGGCGATGCTAGGGACGTCGAGCTGATGGCCGGCCTGCTGGCGGACTGCGACCATTTCATCGCCGGCGCCGCCATGATCGGCGGGATTTCCTACTTCCACACCTACGCCTACGACCTGCTGGCCACCAACGAGCGGATCATCGCCGCCAGCTGCGACGCGGCGATCCGCGCCCACCGCGCGGGCCGGCTGCGCAAGGTCACCTACCTGTCCTCGTCGATGGTGTTCGAAAGTGCCAGCCACTGGCCGTCGCACGAGGGGCAGGAACGCGAGATCCCGCCGCCGCTCAGCTCCTACGGGTTCCAGAAGCTCGCGGTCGAATACTTCGCCCGCGCCGCCTGGGATCAGTACCAGCTGCCCTTCACCCTCGTCCGGCCGTTCAACTGCGTGGGCATCGGCGAAAGCCGGGCGGTCAGCGACGAGACGATCCTGTCCGGGAATGTCCAGCTGGCGATGAGCCATGCGGTGCCGGATCTGGTGCAAAAGGTGCTCAAGGGCCAGGACCCGCTGCACATCCTCGGCTCCGGCGACCAGGTGCGGCACTACACCTACGGCGGCGAACTGGCCACCGGGATCGTCACCGCGATGGCCCACCCGCAGGCGCGGAACGAGGACTTCAACCTCTCCACCGCCGAGAGCACCACGGTGCGCGAACTGGCCGCCCTGATCTGGCGGAAGATCAAGGGCAAGGACGTGCCGCTGCGGCTCGTTCACGACGACCCGTTCGCCTACGACGTGCAGCGGCGGGTCCCGGCCACGGAGAAGGCCAAGCGGGTGCTCGGCTTCGAGGCGACCACCACCCTGGACCAGATGCTGGACGAGGTCATCCCCTGGATCGAGCAGGCGATCGCGTCCGGGACGATCTGACCGGCGGCGGCCGGGGATCCGTCAACGCCCGGCCAGCTGGCGTTCGGCTGCCCGCCAGCCCAGCGGTGGATTACCGCCGCGTCCGGTGGGCAGGTTCTGCAAGTGGCAGATGAGACGGCGAGTATCTGGCCCGGGGACAGCTACCCGCTGGGCGCCAGTTACGACGGCACCGGCACCAACTTCGCATTGTTCTCCGAAGTCGCCGAACAGGTCGGACTCTGCTTGTTCGGCGACTTCGGCAGCCAGACCAGCGTGGCGCTGCCAGAGACCGACGCCTTCGTCTGGCACAGCTACCTGCCGGGCATCGGCCCCGGGCAGCGGTACGGGTACCGCGTGCACGGCCCGTACGACCCGGCCCGCGGGTACCGCTGCAACCCGGCCAAACTGCTGGTGGACCCCTACGCGAAAGCCGTCGAAGGTGCGGTCAGCTGGGATCCGGCGGTCTTCGCCTACCCGTTCGGCAGCCCGGACGAGCGCAACGGCGCCGACTCCGCCCCGTTCGTGCCACGGTCGGTGGTGACCAGCCCGTTCTTCGACTGGGCCACGGACCGGCCGCCCCGCATCCCCTATCACGAGACCGTGATCTACGAAGCGCACGTACGCGGCCTGACCCGGCTGCACCCGGAACTGGCCCCGGAGGAACGGGGTACCTACCGGGGGCTGACGCATCCGGCGGTGATCGAGCACCTGCGCGGGCTGGGCGTGACCGCGGTCGAACTGATGCCGGTGCACCAGTTCGTCACCGACGGCGGGCTCGCTGACCACGGCCTGGCGAACTACTGGGGTTACAACACCATCGGCTTCTTCGCCCCGCACAACGGCTACGCGGCCGGCGGGCAGCGGGGCGACCAGGTGCAGGAGTTCAAGGCGATGGTCGCCGGGCTGCACAAGGCCGGGCTGGAAGTCATCCTGGACGTCGTCTACAACCACACCGCGGAGGGCAACCACCTGGGGCCGACGCTGTGCTTCCGGGGCGTGGACAACACCGCCTACTACCGGCTGCGTGACGACGACCCGCGCTACTACCTCGATACCACCGGGACCGGGAACAGCCTGCTGATGCGGCACCCGCATGTGCTCCAGATGATCATGGACTCGCTGCGGTACTGGGTGACCGAGATGCACGTAGACGGGTTCCGGTTCGACCTGGCGGCGGCCCTGGCCCGGGAAATGCATGACGTGGACCGGCTGTCAGCGTTCTTCGACCTGGTGCAGCAGGACCCGGTGGTGTCGCAGGTCAAGCTGATCGCCGAGCCCTGGGACGTGGGCGAGGGCGGCTACCAGGTCGGGAACTTTCCCCCCTTGTGGAGCGAATGGAACGGCAAGTACCGCGACACCGTCCGCGACTTCTGGCGCGGCCAGCCGGCCACGCTGCCCGAGTTCGCGTCCCGGCTGACCGGCTCCAGCGACCTGTATGAGACCAGCGGCCGGCGGCCGGTGGCATCGGTCAACTTCGTCACCGCCCACGACGGGTTCACCCTGGCCGACCTGGTGTCCTACCAGCACAAGCACAACCAGGCCAACGGCGAGGACAACCGGGACGGCAGCGACGACAACCGGTCCTGGAACTGCGGGGAGGAAGGAGTGACCGAGGACGAGGCCGTGCTTGGCCTGCGGGTCCGGCAGCGGCGCAACTTCCTGGCCACCCTGCTGCTCTCGCAAGGGGTGCCGATGCTGCTGGCCGGCGATGAGCTGGGCCGCAGCCAGCGGGGCAACAACAACGCCTACTGCCAGGACAACGAGCTGTCCTGGCTGGACTGGGCGGCGGCCGACCGCGAACTGGCGGGCTTCGTCGGCGCGCTGATCCGATTCCGGGCCAGCCATCCGGTCTTCCGCCGCCGCCGCTTCTTCCGCGGCCAGGACATCCGCGGCCAGCGGGACGGGCTGGGCGACATCGCCTGGTTCACCCCGGCGGGTACCGAGATGGCCGACCGCGACTGGGAGGCCGGCTTCGCCAAGAGCCTGTCGGTCTTCCTCAACGGCGACGCGATCAGCGAGCCTGGCACCCGGGGCGAGCGGATCCGCGACGACTCGTTCCTGCTGCTGTTCAACGCCAGCGAGATAGACCTGCCCTTCACGATCCCGCCCGGCGGCTACGGCGAGCGGTGGGCCAGGGAGTTCGATGCCGCGGGACCCACCAGCCCGGACAACGGCGACAGCAAGGCTGGCGACAGGCTGATGGTGGCCAGCCGCTCGATCCAGCTGCTGCGGCGTGCCTGACCAGGAGCTGGCCCGCCCGGTCTCCACCTACCGGCTCCAGCTGACCGCCGGCTTCGGATTCGCCCAGGTGGCCGGGCTCGGCGGCTACCTGTCCGCGCTTGGGGTGAGCCACGTCTACCTGTCGCCGATCCTGCAGGCCGCTCCCGGCTCCGCGCACGGTTACGACGTGGTCGACCACTCCCGCATCTCAGCCGAACTGGGCGGGGAAGCCGGCTTCCGGGCCATGGTGGCGGCATTGCGCGGGCACGGGCTGGGAGTGGTGGCCGACGTGGTGCCCAACCACATGGCCATCCCGCAGCCGGAGTCACTGAACCGGCAGCTGTGGTCGGTGCTGGCCGGCGGCCCGGGCTCGCGGTTCGCGCACTGGTTCGACGTGGACTGGGCCGCCGGAGACGGCCGGCTCCTGCTGCCCATCCTGGCCGGGCCGGTCACGAGCTGCCTGCCGGACCTGCGGCTGGACCCCGCCGGTGACCCGGCGGGGGGCATCGCCGGGCCGGTGCTGCGCTACTTCGGCCACCTGCTGCCGGTGCGGGCCGGCACCGAGCACCTGCCGCTGGATGGCCTGCTGGCCGCGCAGCACTACCGGCTGGCCCCCTGGCAGCACGTGGCGGATCTCAACTGGCGGCGGTTCTTCGATGTCACCTCGCTGATCGCGGTCCGGGTGGAGGATCCGCGCGTGTTCAGCGCCACCCATGGACTGCTGCTCGCCCTGGCCGCGGAGGGGCTCATCGACGGGCTGCGGGTAGATCACCCGGACGGGCTGGCCGACCCGTGCGGCTACCTGCAGCGGCTGGCCGAGGCCAGCGGGGGCCGCTGGGTGGTGGCCGAGAAGATCCTGTCCGGGCCGGAGACACTGCCGCCGGACTGGCCATGTGCGGGCACGACCGGTTACGACGCCCTGGCCGCGGCCGACGCGCTGTTCACCGACCCGGCCGGGACCGGCCCGCTGACCGTGTGCTACCAGCGGTTCACCGGCGGCCCCGGCCGGTTCGCGCCGGTGGCACACGCGGCCCGGCGGGAGGTGGCGGGCACGCTGCTCGCCGCCGAGGTCGGCCGGCTGGCCCGGCTGGCCGCCCGGGCGGGCCAGCCGACGCTGGCCCGGGTGAGCGGCCGCGACCTGCGCACGGTCCTGGCCGAACTGCTGGCCGGGTTTGGCGTGTACCGGGCTTACCTGGTGCCCGGTGAGCCGGCCGGCGAGGCCACCGTCGCGGCGGTGCGGGCTGCCGCCGCAGCCGCCCGGCGGCAGCTTCCGCGCCGGCTGCACACCGTCCTGCGGGTGGTCACCAGCCTGGTCCTCGGCGGCGGGGCACCCGCCGCCGAGGGGCCTGCCAGCACCGGCCCCGCCAGCACGGGCCCCGCCAGCACGGGCGCGCAGTTCGCGGTGGCCTTCCAGCAGACCTGCGGCCCGGTCCAGGCGAAGGGGGTGGAGGACACCGCCTGCTACCGGTGGTCCCGGCTGGTCTCGCGGAACGAGGTCGGCGGGGACCCGGAGCGGCTCGGCGGCACCCCGGCCGGGTTCCATGCCTTCGCCGGTCACCTCGCCGACTGCTGGCCGGCCACCATGACCACGCTGTCCACCCACGACACCAAGCGCCAGGAGGACGTCCGGGCCCGGCTCGCGGTGCTGGCCGAGTCCGCTCCTGCCTGGGCGCGGGCGGTGGAGCGCTGGCACGCCCGCGCGGCGGCACTCTGCCGTGACCGGCCACCCGAGGCCGACACCGAGTACCTGCTGTGGCAGACGCTGGCCGGTGCCTGGCCGGTCAGCGGTGACCGGCTGGCCGGGTACCTGCGCAAGGCCATGCGGGAGGCCAAGACCGCCACCTCCTGGATCAGCCCCGACCCCGGCTACGAGGCAGCGGTGCTGTCCTTCGCCGCCGCGGTGCTGGCCGACCCGCTGCTGACCGGCTGGATCGGCGAGTTCGTGGCGGCCCTGGCCCCGGCCGCCCGGGTGAACTCGCTCGGCATGAAACTGGTGCAGCTCACCATGCCCGGCGTGCCGGACGTCTATCAGGGCTGCGAGCTCGCCGGGTTCGCGCTGGTAGATCCGGACAACCGGCGGCCGGTGGATTTCGGCCACCGGGCCCGGCTGCTGGCCCGGCTGGAGGCCGGCCAGCCGGCGGCCCAGACTCACTCTGTCCAGCCAGCGGGCCGGCTGGACGCCGAGAAGCTGCTGGTCACTTCCGCGGCACTGCGACTGCGCCGGGCGCACCCGGACTGGTTCGCGGGCAGCTACCAGCCGCTCGCGGCGCAGGGCCCGGCGGCCGGCCATTGCGTCGCGTTCTGCCGCTGCGATCAGGCGGTGACCGTCGCCACCCGGCTGCCCGCCGGGCTGGCCGCGGCAGGCGGCTGGCGCGGCACGGTGCTGCCGCTGCCGGCCGGGCCGACGGCGGCCGGCGGCTGGCAGGACCTGCTGACCGGCACCGTGCACAGGGCCCCCGCCCCGCCACTCGCGGAACTGACCCGGCGGCTGCCGGTGGCATTGCTGGTGCCGTCACCCCCGGGGCAGCCCGCCGCCGGAGGCGCCCGGTGACACCGGCGGCCGAGTTTCACGGTGTGGGCACCCACGGCGCACCAGGTGGAGGTGGCGGTGGCCGGCGCCCGCCATCCGATGACCCCGGCGGGCCGGCCGGGCTGGTGGCAGGTCGATCTGCCGGTCCCACCGGACGGCGCCGATTGCTGACCGACCCCCGGCTGGGCCAGCTACGACGAGGATCAGCGCTGGCTGGTGCTGCGGCGGGGCGGGCTACGGGTGATCGCCAACCTCGCGGCCGGGATCCGGCGGGTGCCGCTGGACCGGCCGGTGCTGAGTGTGCTCGCCACGCTCGGGCCCGGGGTGGCGGCCGGCCCCGGCTCGGTCACCATGCCGCCCAGCACGCTGGCCGTGGCCGAGACCTGAGCCAGCCGACCCGGCCAGCCGCCCGTCCTGCCAGCCCGCCAGTCAGCTGCTCTGCAGGTCGCGCCGGGTGAAACGCCAGCCGCCGAAAAGCACGGCCACGGCGCCGGCCGCCAGGTAGGTCCCGGTGATCCGCCAGTCCGGGCTGACCGCAGGCGCCAGCGCCGGGTGGTAGAGCAGCGAGGTGTCCATCAGCCAGTGGTTGATCCTGACCGCGGAGCCCAGCATGTCCAGCAGGAACGCCCAGGCGAGCAGGCCCCAGCAGACGACGGCGGTGAGCCGGGGCACGAAGCCGAGCGTGAGCAGGCCGGCCCCGAGCAGCAAGGCCGCCGGGGCGGCCGCGTTGATGCCCGCCAACAGCAGTTCGTGGAAGCCGAGCCCGGCGTGCCCGCTGGCCGCGGCGGCCCAGAAGGCGATCCCGCCGAGCAGCCCGGCGAGGGCCAGAACCGCCAGGATGAGGGCCGCCCGCCCGGCCAGCCAGCGCGGCCGGCTGACCCGGCGCACCACCAGGTTGTCCAGGTATCCCTCCGCCTCGTCCTCCCGCACCCGGCCCATGGCGGCGGCCACGTACGCCATGATCAGCGTCATCAGGATGAGGAAGATGATCCCGGCATACACCCGCGCCCCGGTCAGCTGCAGTTCCCGCACCGCGGTATGGGTCAGGTTGCCGGTGAACTTCCGCAGCATGCCCGAGGAGGCGAAGGCCTCGCCGGTGGATTTCGCCAGCGAGCCGTAGAGCGCGCCGCCCACCACAGCCGCCGCCAGCCAGCCAGCGATGCTGGCCCAGGACAGGCGCAGCGCGAACAGCACCGGCGAGCCCAGCATGCCGGTGCGGGCGGTCGCTGTGTCCTTATCGGCCAGCAGGCTGGTCCCCAGATCCCGGCCGCTGAGCAGCACGGTCAGCCCCACACACAGCACCACCAGGCCGGCGATCGGGAGCAGCCAGACCGGCTGCGGGCCGGTCAGCGGGTGCAACTGCTCCACCCAGCCGAGCGGGCTGAGATAGACCAGCCAGTGCCCGCTGCTGGTGGTGTCACCCATGGCGCGGAGCATGAACGCCACCCCCAGCACCGCCGCGGCCGCGCCGGCGGCCCGGGCGCGGGTGGCCATCAGCTGGCTGGTGACCGCGCCGACGCCGGCGAACATGGCCGCCCCGGCGACTACCGCGAGGGCGAAGAACAGGCTCCGCCCGGGACTGATCCCCACGCCCGGCCGTGCTCCAACCAGCGCCGTGAGCAGCGCTGTCAGCAGGTACATGGCCAGCATCCCGGCACCCAGCCCGGCCAGCGCGTTCGCCGCCGCCCGGCGGTGGGTTGTCTGCCCAGCGAGAAACATCTCCCACCGGCCAGCCGTCTCTTCGCCACGGAAGGTCTTGGTCGCCGCGAGCAGGCCCCAGATGGACGCGACCAGGGTGATGACCCCGATCGCCCGCCAGTCGGTGAAACCGCCCCGGGTGGTGATCTGCTGGGTGTCGCCCAGCAGTGCCTTGAGCCCGGCGTTGCGGCCCATCGACGTCAGCAGCTGAGTACGCAGAGCAGCCGTTCTGGCGATGGTGTCGAAGGCGAAGGCATTGTCGTAGACATACAGGCCGAACACCAGGCCCCAGATGGCACCGACCCGGGCCGAGTGGCGGCCGATGAAGCGGGCGGCGGTGAACTGTGGCAGCCGGTAGCGGGTCCACCGCGCCGGGGTGAGGGCCGCGGTGGCCGCGACACTAGCCATGGCTGGCCCCGTTGCCAACATGCTCGGTCTCGCCGTAGATGGACAGGAACAGCTCCTCCAGCGACGGCTCCCGGCTGAGCAGGGTCTTCGGGTGCCCGGTGGCGAGCACGGCCAGCAGATCGCCGATCGGCCCGTGCACCTGGCAGCTGAGATTGTGGCCGGTGACCTGGACCGCGCTCACGCCCGGGAGGCTGGCCACCCCGGCCGGCGGGGCACCGGGGAAGATGGCCTCGACCGTCACCGCGGACAGGTGACGCATCTCGGCGAGTGTCCCGACCTCGGCCAGCCGGCCAGCCCGCAGGATCGCGATCCGGTCGCACAGCGCCTCCGCCTCGGAGAGCACGTGCGAGGACAGGAACACGGTCTGCCCGTTCTCCTTCGCCTCCAGCACGCTCTCCCGGAACGCCTGCTCCATCAGCGGATCCAGGCCGGCCGTGGGCTCGTCCATGATGAGCAGGTCGGCCCGGGTGGCCAGGGCCGCGATCAGGTTGATCTTCTGGCGGTTGCCCTTGGAGTAGGTACGGACCTTCCGGGACGGGTCGAACTCGAACCGCTTCACCAGCAGGTCGCGGTAGCCGACGTCGGTCTGCCCGTGCATCCTGGCCAGCAGGTGCAGGGTTTCGGCCCCGGTGAGGGAAGGCCACAGGGTCGCCTCACCCGGCACGTACGCCACCCGGGCATGGACGGCAATCTTGTCGTGCTGCGCGTCCAGGCCGAAGATCGTGGCCCGGCCGGCGGTTGGCTTGATCAGCCCGAGCAGCAGCCGGATCGTGGTCGTCTTGCCAGCGCCGTTCGGCCCGAGATAGCCGAGCACCTCGCCCGCCGCCACCTCCAGGCTGAGGTCTTCCAGGCCGGTAACCGTGCCATAGCGCTTGGTCAGGTGCTCGGTGCTGACCGCCACCTGACGGGTTGTGCCCGTCCCCATGTCGCAGGCCCGCCTCCCGCTCGGGACCGTCCTCGCGGCGGCCACCTCTGCCTGGACGCTAACGCGGCCCGGTGCCGGGCCGGCAGGCCGGAAGGTCCTGGGCGGCTGGTGCGAAGGTCCCCGGGTGGGCCAGGCCGGGCGGGCCCGCGCTAAGTTGCCACCGTGCACAGTGTCGATGCGGTCACCGAGCAGATGATCAGGTCCGTGCTGGCGTACGCGGAGAACCGGCTGCGGCTGGAGCCGGTCCCGCTGGACCGGGGCTCGCGCGATCCCGCCGAACTGGACGCGGCGATGGCCGGGCTGCTCGGCGACGAGCCGCACAATGCCGATCAGGTGCTGGGGGTCTACGCGTCGGTGGTGGCACCGGCCGTGATCTCGGCCGACAGCCCGCGTTTCCTCGGTTTCATCCCGGCCGCGCCGACCAAGGCGTCGCTGCTGTTCGACATGCTCGTGTCGTGCGCTTCCATCCAGGGCACGTCCTGGCTGGAGGCGGCCGGCGCGATCCACGCCGAGAACCAGGTGCTGCGGCTGATCGCCGACCGGGCCGGGCTGCCTGCGGGTGCGGGCGGATGTTTCGTCTCCGGTGGCTCTGCCGCCAACCTGTCGGCGCTGGTCGTCGCCAGGGAGGTGGCCAGACCGCCGGGCGGGGCCGGCCGCTGCCGGCCGCCGATGGCGGGTCGTGGTCAGCGAGGATGCCCACTCCTCGGTGGTGAGCACGCTGCGGATCCTGGATGTGGACGCGCTGACCGTCCGCACGGCCGATCACCGGCTGACCGGGGACGCGGTGCGGGCCGCGGTGGCGAGCGACGGCGACCCAGGGTCACTGGCCGCGATCGTGGCCACCGCCGGCACGACCAACGCGGGCATCATCGATGATCTGGCTGGCCTGGCTGCCGCCGCCCGCGACCTGGGGGTGTGGTTCCACGTGGACGGCGCCTACGGCGGCGCCGGCCTGTTCGCGCCCAGCGTGCGGGCCAGGTATGCCGGCATCGAGCACGCCGACTCACTGGTCGTGGACCCGCACAAGTGGCTGTTCGCGCCGTTCGACTGCGCCGGGCTGCTCTACCGGGACCCGGCGCTCGCCCGGTCGGTGCACCGGCAGGAGGCGTCCTACCTGGATGTCATCCACGACCAGCCGTCGGAGTGGAACCCGGCCGACTACGCCTACCACCTGACCCGGCGGGCCCGCGGGCTGCCGCTGTGGTTCTCGCTGTGCGTGCACGGGGTGGCGGCCTACAGCGAGGCGATCGAGGCGGCGATCTCGCTCGCCCGCCAGACCGCCGCCGAGATCCGGAACCGCCCGCAGCTGGAGCTGATCCGGGAACCGGAACTGGGGATCGTGCTGTTCCGCCGCCGCGGCTGGCCGGCCGATCGGTACGGGCAGTGGGCCGACCAGTTGCTGCGCGACCAGGTGGCGTTCATCCCGCCGTCGGCGTGGGAGGGCGAGACCGTGGCCCGGTTCGCCTTCCTGCACCCGCACACGTCGATGGACCTGGTCCGGGAGGTCCTGGGCCGGATGGGCTAGCACCCATGCCGGCGAGGCTTGCCAGACTGGGCGGCATGACGCGCTATATCGGTTCCGGTCCCTACTGCTACGCCAACTGCCTGGCCATGGTCATGGCGGACGGGACCGATCCGGGGCTGCTGGAGGTGCTCACCGGCGCGCCGTTCGGCATCCAGCTGCTGGCCGGGGAACGGCCGCTGTTCGATCCGCTGGGCTGGGACCCGGAGGCCGGCATCGACGCGGCGCTGGGCCTGCTCGGCTGGTCGTGTCAGCGCCGTCACGGCGGCGGCGCGGACGCGGCGCTGGCCCGGCTGCGCCACGCCGTCGGTGAGGGACCGGTCCTGGCCGGGCCGGTGGAGCTGGGCCTCCTCGGCCACCATCCCGGGACCCGGGCCGCCATCGGGGCCGACCACTACCTGCTGGTCTTCGCGGCCGCGGACGGTCTGGTCCGCTTCCACGACCCGCATGGTCACCCGTACGCCACGCTGCCATGGCCAGACTTCGCCGCCGCCTGGCGGGGCGAGTCGATCGGCTATACGGCCGACGAGTACGTGATGCGCAACGGCTTCCGCCGGGCCCGGACGGTCGCCCCGCTCGACGCGCTGCGGGCGAGTGTCCCGGCGGCGGCCGGGTGGCTGCACGGCAAGCCGGGGCAGGCACCGCCGGGCTCGCTCGGCGGCGCCGACGCGGCCCTGGCGATGGCCGATCTGGCTGAACGGGGCCTGACCGATGGGCAGCGGGCGGACCTGGTGTGGTTCGCCGTCCGGGTCGGCGCCCGGCGGCTGGCCGATGCCGGGTACTGGCTCGGCCAGATCGGGCTGGCCAGTGCCGCCGTAGTGGCCGGCCGCCAGGCGCGGCTGGTGGGCGGCCTCCAGTACCCGCTCGTCACCGGGGACGACGCTGCGGTGGCCGCTGCCCTCCGCGCTCTGGCCCCGACCTACCACGAGCTGGCCCAGGCGCTGAGCCAGTGAGCCCGGCAACGAGGAGAGCCATGGATTTCCCGCGTGACATCCCGGTGCTCAACGGTGCGCTGGTCCGGCTGGAACCGCTCGCGCCGGATCACGCCGCCGGCCTGGCGGCCGCCGCCGGGCAGGACCGGGACAGCTTCGCCTTCACCCATGTCCCGCGGGACTGGCAGATGGCGGACTACCTGGCCGCCCATTTCGAGCGGGCGAAGACCGGCTCGATGGCGCCGTTCGCCCAGATCCGTGTGCGGGATGGCCAGGCCGTCGGGGTGACCACGTACTGGGAGCCCCGGTTCTGGCCCGGCCACACCGACCTGTGCGCGATCGAGATCGGCTGGACCTGGCTGGCCGCTTCGGCCCAGCGGACGGGCATCAACACCGAGGCGAAACTGCTGCTGCTGGAATACGCGTTCGGCACGCTGGGTGTGGCCAGGGTCGACTTCAAGACCGATGCCCGCAACCAGCAGTCCCGGCGGGCACTGGCGCGGCTGGGCGCGCAGTTCGAGGGTGTCCTCCGGCAGTGGTCGCCCTCGCATGTGCCGGGCGAGGAAGGCAGGCTGCGCGACTCGGCGATGTTCTCGGTCATCGCCAGCGAGTGGCCCGCCGTCCGGGCCGGCTTGCGCACCCGGCTGGACCGGCCGGGTGACCGCTGACCCCGCCTCCTCCTCCGGCGGCGCGCGCCTGGTCCCGGGGGGGCGTGCCGCGGCTCCTGGAATGCCGGTGCCGCCGGGCAGGTTGGCCCGGACATGAGCGCGTTCACCGACCCCGAACTCGACTACCTCGCTGGCCAGCGCCTGGGCCGGATCGCGACGGTTGGCCCGGACGGGCAGCCGCATGTGGTGCCCACCTCGTTCCGGTACAACGCCGAGCACGATGCGATCGACGTGGGCGGCCTGCGGATGAGCCAGACCAAGAAGCTCCGTGACGTGCA
This sequence comes from uncultured Actinomycetes bacterium, assembly GCA_963837105.1. Lineage (GTDB taxonomy): Bacteria > Actinomycetota > Actinomycetes > Streptosporangiales > Streptosporangiaceae > UBA9676. The sequence goes on from CAWIMG010000026.1 coordinate 262,713, forward strand.
GCGCACCGGCCGGGCCAGCATCGTGATCGACGACGTGCTGCCGCCCTGGCAGCCCCGCATGATCGAGATACGTGGCACCGCGGCCGTGCTCCCCACCGGGGGCAAGGCGTTCGGGGACCGCTTCGAGGACACGATCGTCCGGATCCAGCCGACGCGGATCATCTCGTTCGGCATCGACCCGGGCGAGGCGGGGACCCGGGCGCGGTCGGTCCCGGCCAGCTGACCCGCGGCGCCGGTGGTCAGCGGCCTGCCAGGAGCAGCCGGAACACCAGCAGCCTGAGCTGGTTCACCTGCCAGTCCCGGCTGGGCTGACGGGTATAGCCGCGCCGCCGGTAGAGGCGGTGAGCCGCGCGCATGCCCGGGTCGGTCGACAAGACCACGGCGGTGCAGCCACGCTCCGCGGCGATGGCCTCGCAGGCCGCCATCAGGCGGTCACCGATGCCCTGGCCGCGCGCCTCCCCGGCGACGGCGAGCATCCGGACCTCGATCTCGCCGGGCCGGCAGACGCCCGCGAACCGGGTGCCCGGCAGCGCGACAGTGACAGTGCCCACGATGGTGCCGGGGCCGGTGGCCGTGCCCGGACCGGCCGGGCCGGAGCCGGTGGCGGCGCCGCCCATGACCGCGACGAGGACGATCGCCTTCTCGACCCGGGAACGGCCGTCCCGCAGTTGCGGCGCGTAATTGTCGCTGGCCCACCCGCCCTGCCGGTAGACCCGTTCGGTCAGCACTCCCACCGGCTCGGCGTCGGCCAGCCCGGCCCGCCGGATCACGATCTGTCCCCCGTCCCGGTCCGGCATGATGTCAAGTCTCCAGCAGCGTGGGAGTACCTGGGCCACCAGCCGGGCCGGCCGCGGCGCACGAGCGCACCGAACAGGGAGTGAGCAGGCATGGATGAGCTGAACGAGGACGAACAGGCCATGGTCGGGCTCGTCCGCGACTTCGTCAACCGTGACGTCAGACCGGTCGCACGCGAACTGGAGCACGCCAACACCTACCCTGGCCAGCTCATCGAGCAGATGAAGCAGCTGGGCATCTTCGGGCTGGCCATCCCCGAGCCCTGGGGCGACGCGCGGGTCAGCACGTCCTGCTACGCGCTGATCACCGAGGAGCTGGCCCGCGGGTGGATGAGCCTGGCCGGGGCGATGGGCGGCCACACCGTCGTCGCCAGGCTGATCGGTGAGTTCGGGACCGAGCAGCAGCAGCGCGCCTACCTGCCGCGGATGGCCACCGGTGAGCTCCGGGCCGCGATGGCACTGACCGAGCCCGGCGGCGGGTCGGACCTGCAGGCACTGCGGACCCGGGCCCGCCGGGATGGCAGGTCATACGTCCTCGACGGATCGAAGACCTGGATCACCAACGCCCGCCGGGCCGGGCTGATCGCGGTGCTGTGCAAGACCGACCCGGCGGCGCAGCCCGCCTACGCGGGCATCAGCATCATCCTGGCCGAGCCCGGCCCGGGCTTCGCCGTCTCGCGTGACCTGCCCAAGCTCGGCTACAAGGGTGTGGAGAGCTGCGAGCTCACCTTCGACGGCTACCGGGTGCCGCAGGCGGCGCTGCTCGGCGGCCGCGAGGGCGAGGGGTTCGCGCAGATGATGCGCGGCCTGGAGATCGGCCGGATCCAGGTCGCCGCCCGGGCAGTGGGCGTCGGCCAGGCCGCGCTGGACGACGCACTACGCTACGCCCAGCAGCGGCAGGCCTTCGGCCGGCCGATCTGGCAGCACCAGTCGGTCGGCAACTATCTGGCCGACATGGCCACCAAGCTCGCCGCCGCCCGCCAGCTGGTGCTGTACGCGGCACGGTGCTACGACTCCGGGCGGCGGGCGGACCTGGAAGCGGGCATGGCCAAGCTGTTCGCCTCCGAGATTGCGATGGAGGTCGCCCTGGACGCGGTCCGCATCCACGGCGGCTACGGCTACTCCACCGAGTTCGACGTCGAGCGCTACTTCCGGGACGCGCCGCTGATGATCGTCGGCGAGGGCACCAACGAGATCCAGCGCACCATCATCGCCCGCCAGCTTGTCCAGCGCCATCCGGCCGCCTCGTGACCGGCCAGGCTGCCGTGCCGGCCGTGCCGGGCCCGGACGCCGGGCCGGCGCTGCCGCTCACCGGGGTCACCGTCGTCGCCCTGGAGCAGGCGGTCGCGGTGCCGTTCGCCACCCGGCAGCTGGCCGACCTCGGCGCCCGGGTCATCAAGATCGAACGGCCGGGCACCGGCGACTTCGCCCGCGGCTACGACCGGACGGTGCTCGGCCAGGCCAGCTACTTCGTCTGGCTGAACCGGGGCAAGGAGTCGGTGACCCTGGACATCAAGACCGCCAGCGGCCAGTCGGCACTGGCCGCCCTGCTGGCCCGGGCCGACGTGTTCGTGCAGAACCTCGCACCCGGCGCGGCCGGGCGGCTGGGGCTCAGCGCCGGGCGTCTGCTCACCCGTCATCCGCGGCTGATCTGCTGCTCAGTCTCCGGGTACGGGCCGGACGGCCCGTACGCCGGGAAGAAGGCCTATGACCTGCTGGTGCAGTGCGAGGCCGGGCTGCTGTCGGTCACCGGCACGCCAGCCCAGCCGTGCAAGGCAGGCATCTCGGTGGCCGACATCGCCGCCGGGATGTACGCCTACAGCGGGGTGCTCGCCGCCCTGTACGAGCGGGAGCGCACCGGCCGGGGCGGCAGCTTCGAGGTGTCGCTGCTCGACGCGCTGGGCGAGTGGATGAGCCAGCCCGTCTACTACACGGTCTATGGCGGGCTGGAACCGCAGCGCACCGCAGCCCGGCACGCGTCCATCTCGCCCTACGGCCCCTACCTGGACGGGCAGGTGTTCCTCGGCCTGCAGAACGACCGTGAGTGGGCGGTGCTGTGCGAGCGGGTGCTGGGGCGGCCGGACCTGATCACCGACGAGCGGTTCGCCACCAACCCGGACCGGGTGGCCCACGATGGCGAGCTGACGCAGATCATCGAGGATGTGCTCGGCTCGATGACGCCCGATGAGGCCGTGGCCCGGCTGGACGCGGCCGGCATCGCCTGCGCGCGGCTGCGCACCCCGGCCGGGTTCGCCGCGCACCCGCAACTGGCGGCCAGGGACCGGTGGCGCGAGGTGGGCACCCCGGCCGGCCCGGTGCGGGCGCTGCTCCCGCCGGTGACCATGCCCGGCCGCGAGCCGGCCATGGGCGCTGTCCCCGGGCTCGGCCAGCACACCGAGTCGGTGCTGGCCGAGTTCGGGGCCATACCGGGCCGGCCGGCTGGACAATGAGGCATGGCGGACACCACCGCGATGCTCGTACTCACCCGCCGCGACGTCGAGGCGCTGCTCGACCTGGACGCGCTGATCGGCGCGCTGGCACCGGCCATGGCCGACCTGAGCGCGGGCCGGGCATCGGTCCCTGACCGGGTGGCGGCGCTGGTGCCCGGGCAGGACGCGTTCCTGGCCGCGATGCCCGGCTACCTCCCCTCCGCGGACGTGCTGATGGCCAAGCTGGTGTCGCTGTTCCCGGGCAACGCGGGCAGCGCGCTGCCCACCCACCAGGCCGTGATCGCCGTCTTCGATCCGGGGACCGGCGCGCCCGCGGCGCTGCTCGACGGCACGGCGATCACCACGGCGCGTACCGGTGCCTGCTCGGCGCTGTCGGCCCGGCTGCTCGCCCGGGACGATGCCACGGTCCTGGCCATCCTCGGCACCGGGGAGCAGGCCCGTTCGCACGCCCGCGCCATGTGCCGGGTGAGGCCGATCCGCCAGATCCGGGTCGCGGGACGCAACCCGGCCAGGGCGGCGGACCTGGCGGCCGGGCTGGCCGCTGAGCTGGCGGTGGCGGCCCAGGCCGTGCCCTCCTACCGCGAGGCGCTGGATGGCGCCGACATCGCCTGCGCGGTCAGCCACGCGGCCGAGCCGGTCATCCGGTACGCATGGCTCTCCCCCGGCGTCCACATCACCTCGGTCGGCTTCAACCCGGCCGGGCGGGAGATCGATGACGCGACCATCGCCGCGGCGCTGGTCTGCGTGGAATCCCGGCAGGCGGCACTGGCCCCGTTCCCGGCCGGCAGCAACGATCTGCTCATCCCCATCCGGGAGGGTGTCATCACCGCTGGCCACATCCATGCCGAACTGGGCGAGCTGGTCACCGGCCGGAAACCGGGACGCGGCAGCCGCGAGCAGATCACGCTGTACAAGTCCGTCGGTGTCGCGGTCCAGGACGCCGCGGCGGCGGCGCTGGTCATCGCGGCCGCCCGGGAACGGGGGGCCGGCCAGCAGATCGACCTGTCACCGCCGCCGTGATCGCATTGCCCGCGCGCCTGGCCCAGTCCTTGACCTCAGTGCTGGCTGGACTCGGCCCAGATGTTGATGCCGGCCTCGACCGCGTGCGTGTCGATCGCGGCCAGCTCGTCCGGGGCGAATTCGCGGCCATCGATCGCGGCGAGATTCTCTTCCAGCTGGGCGACGCTGCTCGCGCCGATCAGCGCCGACGTCACCCGGTCATCGCGCAGCACCCAGGCCAGTGCCAGCTGCGCCAGGGTCTGGCCGCGAGCACTGGCGATGTCGTTCAGCGCCCGCACATGGGTCATCGTCGGGGCGCTGAGCTGGTCCGGGCTGAGCGAGCCGGCCTGACTGGCCCGCGACCCGGCAGCGACGCCCGCCAGGTACCTGCTCGTCAGCAGGCCCTGGGCCAGCGGGGAGAAGGCGATGCAGCCAACTCCCTCGCGCCCGAGCACGTCGAGCAGGCCGTGCTCGATCCACCGGTTGAGCATGGAGTACGACGGCTGGTGGATCAGCAGTGGCACACCAAGCTGGCGCAGTATCCCGGCCGCCTGGACGGTCCGCTCCGCCGAATAGGAGGAGATCCCGGCGTACAGCGCCCTGCCGGACTGAACGGCGGTTGCCAGCGCGCCCATCGTCTCCGCCAGCGGGGTAGACGGGTCAAACCGGTGGCTGTAAAAGATGTCCACGTAATCCAGGCCCATCCGCCGCAGCGACTGGTCCAGGCTGGCCAGCAGGTACTTGCGGGAGCCCCACTCGCCGTAGGGGCCGGGCCACATGTCATACCCGGCCTTGGTCGAGATCACCAGCTCGTCGCGGTAGGGCCGCAGGTCCTCGGCCAGGATCCGGCCGAAGTTCAGCTCGGCCGAGCCGTACGGTGGCCCATAGTTGTTCGCCAGGTCGAAGTGCGTGATCCCGCGGTCGAAAGCCCGGTGCACGATCGCCCGCTGGACCTCCAGCGGCGTGGTGTCACCGAAGTTCTGCCACAGGCCAAGGGAAATCACTGGCAGCCTGAGCCCGCTGTGCCCACAGCGGCGGTAGGCCATGCCGTCGTAACGGTCAGCAGCGGCGGAATAGACCATGCGAGCAGTCTCCCACTCCGCGCCTCGGCAGGCGGCCGCCGCTGGCAGCCGCCCGTGGGGGCGGGCCGCCGCCGGCCTGGCCGATCGTGCGAAGCTGATACCCGGCCTGGCCGTCGTGGGCAGCCGAGCACGCAGCGACAAGGAGGGACGGCGCCCGTGTCGCCTGGACGGCCCCGCAGTCCCGCCCGTGGCGGCACCGGCCATGCCCGGCACGCCGGCGGCCCCCGGTGGCGCCTGGCGGTGGCCGCCGGCGGAACCAGCCTGGCCCTGATCGCCGCTGCCTGCTCTGCGGGCAGCGGGCCGCCGCCGCGGCGGACCGCCTCGCCCGCCGCGCACTCCCCCGCGGCCAGTGCTCCGCCGGCCACGGGCCCGCCGCAGGCCCTGCAGATCACGCCAGCGCCCTACCAGCTCCCGTGGGGGATCTCCGGCGAGGCGGTGCTCGCCTACGGCCGGGATCTGCTGCTCATCGGTGGCGTCAGCCAGCGGTCCGGCGCTGCCGCCGCGCTCACCCAGCTCAATCCGGTGACGGGCCGGACCACCGGGGCCCGGCTGGCCATCGCCAGCCACGACGCGGCCGGTGCATTGCTCGGTGGCCAGCCCTTCGTGTTCGGTGGCGGTGACACCGGCAGCATCGCAGCCGTCCAGTCGCTGCGCCCCGGTCACACCGCCGTCGTGGCCGGGCAGCTGCCGGGGCCACGCTCCGGCCTGTCCTCGGTCACCCTGGGCCCGGCCGCGTACCTCGCCGGCGGCCACGACGGCCCGGGCTACCCCGCCGCCGTGCTCAGCACCAGCAACGGCACAACATTCAGGACGGTCGCGAAGCTGCCCGTCCCCGTCCGGGACGCGGCGGTGGCCGGCACCGGGAACAACATCTGGGTATTCGGCGGCCAGACCCCGGCCGGGCCGACCACCAGCATCCAGCGGGTGAACATCACCACCGGCAAGGCGGCGGTCGCTGGTCACCTGCCGGCCCCGCTTTCCGGGGCGGCCGCGTTCACCCTCGGCGGCCGTATTTTCCTCGCCGGCGGGCAGGGCGCCGGTACCGGCGCGGCCAGCCGGGCAGTGCTCGCCTTCGATCCGGCCCGCCACTCGGTCACGGCAGCGGGCACGCTGCCAGCCGGGGTCAGCGGCGCCGCCGCCGCGGTGATAGGCCGGACCGCCTTCCTCGTGGGCGGGTACGACGGTCACCGGCCGCTGCCCTCGGTCACCCAGCTGCGGCTGATCCCGGTCACGGCCGGTTTCTCCGCCGTGAACCCGGGCACCCCGGTCGATCCGCCGGGCGGTGCCGCCGGCGGCCAGGAGCTGGCCAGCGCCCCATGGCTGGGCGCCGCGCACGGCAAGGGTCACCTGGCGCCGGGCTCGGACCCGTCGGTGCTGCCCGGGGACATCCTGATCGCCGACGACTGGAACAACCGGCTGCTCATCGTGGACCCGCAGGGGCGGGTACGGTGGCGTTTCCCTCGGCCCGGCGACCTGGCCAGGGGCCAGAGCTTCCTGCTGCCCGACGATGCGTTCTTCTCCCCCGACGGCAGGTACATCGTCGCCACCGAGGAGGAAGACTCGGTGATCAGCGTCATCAGCATCGCCAGGCACCGGATCGTGTACCGGTACGGAACGCCCGGCGTGCCGGGCAGCGCGGACAACTACCTGTCCAACCCGGACGACGCGATGATGCTGCCGGACGGGAGCCTGCTCACCGCCGACATCAAGAACTGCCGCATCCTGGAGCTCGCACCGCCGTCGCGCCAGCTGCACCGGCCCCGCCGGATCATCGGCACACCCGGAGTCTGCGGGCACAACCCCCCGTACGCGTTCGGCAGCCCCAACGGGGCCTTCCCCACCACCAATGGCAGCTACCTGGTCACCGAGATCAGCAGCGACTGGGTGACCCAGATGAGCCTGAGCGGCCGGGTGGCGTGGGCCACGCATCCGCCGGGGGTGGCCTACCCGTCGGACACCAACGAGGTGTACCCGGGCCGGTACCTGACCGCGGACTACTCACAGCCCGGGCAGGTGGTCGAGTTCAGCTCCAGCGGCCAGCTGCTGTGGCGGTTCGGCGGGCTCAACCACCCTTCCCTGGCCCTGCCGCTGCCGAACGGCGACATCCTCGTCAACGACGACTACAACGACCGGGTCATCGTCATCGACCCGCTCACCCACCGGATCGTGTGGCAGTACGGGCACACGGGCGTCCCGGGGACCGCCCCCGGCTACCTCAACGATCCCGACGGCCTCGACCTCGTGCCGCCCGACTCGATGCTGATCACGCACGCCCCCACCATGGGCCTGCCGTGACCAGCCCCAGATAGACCGCGGGCTCCGGCACCCGGGTCAGCGTGCCGGATGCGCCATGGTGTCCAGCACGGCCGTGATCGCCAGCATGAGCACAGGGTCCTGCCCGGGAGCCACCGCGACCCCATAGGTGTCAGCGGCCCGGAACCACTTCTTGGACACCTCGGCCACCGTTGACCGGCCGTCCTCGATGGTGTACTCGTGGTCGACGATGTTGCCCTGGCTGTCTTCGAAGAGCAGCGTCTCCCGTACCCGCAGCGCCTTGCCGTCCACCTTGAAGACCCGCTCGCCCTGGTCATTCTCGATCCAGTAGTCGTCGCCGATGGACACCAGCTTCTGGCGCATCTGGTAGTGCGTCGCGCCATCGCCACCGCGGCGCTCCTCACGCCGCTCCTGCCGCCTCTCCCTGAACACATGTCCTCCTCACGGTTTGGCTCGGCCGGGTTCGCGGTGCCAGCCGTTAAGTACCCGCTGCCTGCTCGATGAGGTCAGCGGCCGCGCGGACGCCCCCGCGCCGCTGGATCGTAGCCGCGGCAGCTGCCAGCCGGGCCCGCAGGCCGCTGTCGCCGAGCAGACGGCGAAGCGCGGCGTGCATCTGGATGTCAGTGAACCGGTAGGTGTCGAGCCGGGCGCCCAGGCCTAGTTCCTGCACCCGTTGCGCGTTGTCGTGCTGGTCCCAGAACAGCGGCAGCACGATCATCGGCTTGCCGAAGTGCAGGCATTCGGTGACCGTGTTGTTGCCGCCATGAGTGATCACCAGGTCGCAGAGCGGGATGACCGAGGTCTGCGGCAGGAACTCGGCGCCGGCCATGTTGGCGGCCAGGTCGATCTGGTCGTGCAGCGGTCCCATGGACACGATGTAACGGCAGGGGGTCCCGGACAGGCAGTTGATCACCCGCTGCATCAGCTGCACATCCGCCGACCCGAGTGACCCGAGCGAGAAGTAGATCAGCGCTCCGTCGCCGCCGGCGAGCGCCGCGGGCAGGGTGAACTTCTCATCCGTTCCCCGCACCGAGGAGTTGACCCGGTGCCAGGACGGCCCCAGCGGCCGGCTGCGCCGGTAATCGGCCAGCTCCGGGTAGATGTACAGGTTGACCGCGCCTTCGTGGATGAACTCCAGATCGGGCAGGGGTGGCGCCCCCTGCCCGGTCACCCAGCCGTTGAACTCGGCCCACACCGGCCGGTGCACCCGCTCATATTCGTCGCGGAACGCCTGCCAGCCTTCCGGGCCGGCGCTGGGGTAGCCGGAGAACGGCGGCGGGATGGCCGGATCGGGGAGCTCCAGCGGGTTGCAGGACACGATCCGCACGAACGGCACCCCCGCGGTGAGCAGCGCCGGAAACGCCACCACGTTGTCCTCGACGATCACATCCGGCCGGGTCCGCTCGATGACCTCGGTGAGCTGCTGCTGGCAGTACCGCGCGCCGCCGATCAGCTCCTCCCACACCGGCCTGATGAACCCCGCTAGCTGCTCGATCGTCGGCTTGCGGAACTGCGGCGCTGTGTCGCGGATGAAGTCCTTCCAGAACTGGCCGGCATCCTGGCCGTCCGCGCCCGCTGGCGCCGGGGGCGCCAGGCCCACCAGTTCCTCCGTAAACCCCAGCGGCTCGAGCCGCCCCCGCCATGAGGCTTCCGCCGCGAATACCACCCGGTGCCCCCGGCGGCGCAGTACGTCACCGATGCCGATGCAGTTGTTCGTCGGCCCGTACGCGCTCTCGGGCATGAACAAGATCGTCAGCGCCCGCTGGGTCATGGTCACTCCTGTCACGCACCCGGAAACTCAGCCTGGCAGACCGAACTCGTGTTGCCAGGGTCTTTCGTCACCTACCCGGCAGCTGGCTGCGAGCTCGGACCTGGCTGGCCACAGCCGGCCCGGATGTCGTCGCTGTCGAGGGTGCCGGCCCCCCAGGCCGGCTCAGCAGGTGAGCCCCGCGCAGCTCGCGGCGGCCGTCGCCTCGCTGAGCACGGCATCCGGTGTGACCGCTCACAGCGGGCCCTATCCCGTCACAGATAGCGTCATCCGGTTCCGGGGGCACGCTGTGGACGTGGTGGCCGAAGGGCGAGACCGGGCCCCCGCCTCGGTAGACCAGCCCAAACTGACCCAAGGGAGCTGGATCCGCCCCGGCGCGGTGGTGATCGAGCGTGGCTTCGCGAATGCCCTTGGCATTCACGCCGGCGACACTGTCCGCTTGGGAAGCCGGTCGTTCCGGGTGGCCGGGATCGCCGTGACGGCTGCCGTCCCGCCCTATCCCAGCAGCCTGTGCCACATCGTCTGCCCCTTCGCCGTCCACATGGGAAGCTTCGGAGTCCCGAACATGGGTCTCGTGTGGCTCAGCCGCTCGGCCGTGTCAGGTATTGCCGGGCCGGGCAGCAACATCGCCTACCTCCTCAACCTGAAGCTGGCGAACCCCGCACAGGCTCCGGCCTTCGCGGCTCAGCATCCGGGCACCTTTTCCTGGCAGAGCATCCAGAGCGCGATCAACGCCCTGATCGGGATCGAGCAGGTGGCCTTGGCGTTCGGCGGATGGCTGATTGGCCTGCTTGCCCTCGCCGGACTCGGTGTCCTCGTCGGCCGGCGGATGACCGAGCAGGCGAGGCGGATCGGGCTCCTCAAAGCCGTCGGCGCGGCCCCCATGATGGTGGCGGGAGTACTGCTCTTGGAGCACATCGCTTTGGCCCTGGCCGCCGCCGTCGTCGGGCTGGTAGCGGGATGGCTGATCGCACCCCTGCTCACTGGCACCGGGGCGGGCCTGGTCGGTGCGCCCGGCGCACCCTCTGTCAGCATGCCGACCGTCATCATCATCACCGTGATCGCCCTGGCGGTCGCCACTGTCTCATCACTTGTCCCCGCCATCCGGGCCGCCCGCACCAGCACTGTCACCGCTCTCGCCGACGCACCGCGCGTGCCTCCCCGCAGGCCAATGCTCACCGCTGTTTCGGCGCTCCTGCCCGTGCCGCTTCTCCTGGCCTTGCGTCAGCTCTCACGCCGGCCCCGACGTGCTCTGCTCAACGCCATCAGCATCGCCGTTACTGTCACCGGCATCGTTGCCATCCTCGCCAACTATGCCCACGTCTCAACCGCCAACCTCACCATCAGCAACCTGAAGGCCGGCCGGGTCGACGAGCTGACGGCGATGATCACCGTGATGCTGATCATCCTTGCCGCGGTGAATACCACCTTCATCGCCTGGGCGACCGCCGCCGACGGCAGATTCTCCTCCGCCCTGGAGCGAGCGCTCGGAGCGACGGCAGGACAGGTGACCGCCGGTCTCTCGATGACAGCGCTGCTCCCTGCCCTGCCTGGCGCCATCATCGGGATACCGCTGGGCATAGGGGCCTACCACCTTCTCGCTTCAGGCACTCCCCTGTCCGTGCCGCCCGCGTGGCAGCTCGCTGGGGTATTCCTGGCAACCCTGCTTGCGGTCACTGTTCTTACCGCCATCCCATCCAGGCTCAGTGCGCGGCGCCCCCGGCACAGATACTGCAAACCGAATAGGCCACACTCGCCGGCTATTTCCCGCGGGAGCTGAGCCAGGCCGCCGCCCGGGCGGGTGATGCCCGGGCGAGCCAGGCGTCCTGGATGACTTCGGACAGTTCTCGCACCGAGAGCTCGCCGATCCGGCTCGCACGCACCAGCACGGATGGGTGACCGTCGAAGTGAGGGGTGGTGAAGAAGGGCGAGCCCGGATCCTGGACCAGTGCCTGCTTGTCAGACTCCGATGGCACCCAGAACATGATCACGTCGGGGTAACGTTCGCCGGTCTGAGGGTCAATGGCGTCGGGGCGGGGGTTGCGGAAGAACACAAACGATTTGCCGCCCACCTGGTAGACGGGATTTCCCAGCGGGCCATGGATCACCCTGACGTGAGGCATGCGCATGGCCAGGCCGTGGACGTCCTCGACTCGCGCGGGACGCGCGTGCGCCGGCATGGGCAATATCGTAAGCGGGGATAGCCTTCCAGCGGCTGCGCTTATAAGCGCTTCAGGAACCTGACATAGAATGCCGCGAATACCAGGACGATTCCGACGTTTACCAGCAGCCGCGCCCAGAAGTGGTGCCGGAAGAACAGGATGTCCACGCCGACTATGACGGCGATCATCACGAGCACGTACAGCACGGCGGCGGCTGCCCTTCCCACCGTTTCGTTCTACTCTGCGCGGCACAGTGGAGCAAGCGCGGCCCGCGAGCGCATCAGCCTTACCCGGCGCGCCGCGTTGATGCTGCCCGCCGGTCACGCCGTGAACCTGACAGACCAGCCAGCTGCGGGGGGTGGCATGCTGCGGCTGTGACTTTCTCCCGCCGTTTGGTGACCTCCGGCTCGCCACTTGAACCCGAAATTGGCTTCTCCCGTGCCGTGCGCGCCGGGCCATACGTCTGCGTGGCCGGGACCGCGCCGATCGCCGAGGGCGGTGGCACCGCTGCCCCCGGTGACGTCTACGCACAGTCGGTCCGCTGCCTCGACATCGCCGAACAAGCACTCCGGGAAGCAGGCGCCGCGCTGACGGATGTGGTCCGCACCCGGGTGATGCTCACCGACATCCGGCAGTGGCAGCAAGCCGCCCGTGCGCATGCGGAGCGATTCGCCCGGGTCCGGCCAGCCTGCACCTTCGTCGAAGTGTCACGCTTCGTCGACCCGCAATGGCTGGTGGAGTTCGAGGTGGACGCGATCGTCCCGGATCAGCCCGCCACGTCGCCCACGGCTGCCGGTTCCTAACCCGGTACGGGACTCGGGGCCCGGCTGCTGCGGTCAGTTGATATCGAACTCGTTGCCTTCGGGATCCCTCATCCCGACCGCGTAGTGGTCGAGCCCTTCCCCGGCCAATGCGCCGGTGATGGTGGCGCCCAGGCGGGCCAGCCGGCCTTCGGCGTTGACTCGCTTCCTGCGAGCCTCGATCGGGTCCGTCCACTCGCCGCTGGCGCGGATGTCCAGGTGCAACCGGTTCTTGACCGTCTTTGCATTGGGGACGGCATGGAACCAGATGACCGGCCCGTGGCCCTGCGGATCGCCGATCCTGTCCGCCCCCTCGGCCAGATCCTCCTCGGGCACTCCACGCTCCCGGTAGAAGTCGTTCCAGGTAGCGAACCCGGCCGGGACCGGCGCGAGCTCATATCCCAGCGCGGCGGCCCAGAACCGGGCTAGCCGGTCCGGGTCGGCACAGTCGATCACCAGCTGAAAACGGACAGGCACCGGTGTCCTCCCTAGCCCGCTCGGGTAGCTACCGGCATCCTGGCAGATGCCTCAGACGGTGACGTCAGAGCCGGGGCCCCCGCCCGGACCGCTCGTCATAGAGCCAGGCATCCTTCCTTGCGCGAGTGCCATCGGACCCCAGGCTGGTCACGCGCTGGCTCTGCGCTCCGCATGGGTCGGCGCGAAATGCTGGGGAAACGCCAAGTTGCGGCACCGCTGATGGCGCATTGCGCCGCAGACAGGGCATTCAGACCGGCTCACCGCCGGTTCCAGCCGGGCGAGGGTGTCGGCGTCCAGCTTGGGAGGCTCGGGGTGAGCGGGAAGCCTCAGCCCCCCACGCAGCGCCAGTTCGGACACGAAACGCTTGTACTCGGGTTCGCACTCATCGCACCGGCAGCCTCGTGCCCAGGCCAGCACTGTGCCATGCGGCGGCAGCGAGGGCGGCAGGTTGCTCCATGCGGTCATATCTCCACGGTAAGGCAGCGGTCTGCCCGGCTGGCACTACGAGGTGATAGGGGGATCTGCGCCGGACGCGGCCGCGTGGAATGCGCGCCGCTGCCTCTCATCTTCAGGCCGGTGAGGTGACCGCCCGGTCAAGATGCCGGGTGAAGAACCGGGCCGCGTCGTCCACCTCGAACCATGGGACACCGGCGTGCCCGCCCAGATTGGCGTGCAGCGTCTTCTCCCTGGTGCCGAAGGCGTCGAACAGGTCCAGGGCCGGCTGCCGCTCCATCCCTTCGTCGTCCCACTGCAGCAGGAACTGCAGCGGAATGGTGACCTGCCGGGCCGCCTCGCGCAGGGTGTGGGGCACGAAACCCCCGGCGAAGAAAACGGCGGCCGAGATGTGCGGCTCGACCAGCGCCAGCCGAATGCCGATGGCGGTCATTCCCTCATACCCGACCGGGCCGCCGATCTCGGGCAGCGAAAGGAGGGCGTCCAGGGTGGTCCGCCATTCCGGGACCGCCCTTTCGACCAGCGGGACGATGAAGGCGTCGACGATCTCGTCGACCGGCTCGCCGGCCTCCATCGCCCGGCGGAGGTCGGCGCGGGCCTGCTCGTCGACGGCGGAACGGGGCCGGTCACCGTGCCCGGGGGCGTCGATGGCCGCCGCCGCGAAGCCGTACTCCGCCGCGTAGTGCCGGGCCCGGGCCACCAGCCGCGGGTGCTGCTTGTGCAAGCCGCCGCTATGGCCGCTCAGGATCAGCGGGGCCGGTGCGGATCCAGGCGTCCACAGGACGCCGGGGATCTCGCCGAGGGTGAATTCGCGCTCGAGGACGCCGTCGTCGAGGCGCAGTTCAGAAGTGAATCGCATGGCCGTGCCTTTCGGGAGTGCCTTGTTGTCAAGGCGCTCCCGGCGACACCTACGTCAATCGCCCGACCGTGACCGGAAGGGGGAGCACCCACATCGATACAGCGTTCATGGGTCTCACCTCCTCAGGCGGTGTCACGGTCAACTGCAAGCTACCAGCCCGATCATCATCCCTCCAACCCTCGTCGCCACCACTGATTGCAACTCCAGACAGGCCCTAGGTGACGGCGATCTCGTAGGACCACAGCTCGCTGCTGACCCCAACCGGGGGCGCGGCTGAGCCGCCGCTGCGCTCGGCCGCGGCACGGTGCCCGTGCCCGAACGCCGGTGAGTGCAGCCACGCCTGGAACGACGCTTCGTCCCGCCACCGGGTGATCACCAGCCAGGTGGTGCGCCCGTCCGTGGGCTGGAGGAGTTCGAAGCCCTCGAAGCCATCCTGGTTGTCCACCGCGCCAGCGCGGGCAGCGAACCGGCGGGCAAGTTCGTCACCGCTGCCAGCCGGCACGGTTATCGCATTGATCTTCACAACGGTCATGTGCCCGATGATGCCAGTCCAGCCCGTGCTAGAGCGCGGTTGCGCAGCCTGAGTCCAGCGGCACGGTGGTCGGCGACAGCATGTGCAGGTAGGTGTTCAGTGCATGACAGCAGCCGAGGTTCCAGCGCGCATGTCCCACCGAGTTGACCGCATAGCCAGCGGCGACCGGCTGGTAGCTGTCGAGCACGTCAACGGGAAAGTAGGGGACGATGTCGGGCAGGTTGTAGATTCGCCACGATACGGTGCTGAGGCGTCCATAGCAGGCGGCGAAGGCAGCGTCTCCCACCCGTGGTGAGGCGAATGTCCAGGCCTGCGGCTTCAGTGGGGTGTTCGCGGCCACGTCGGCGAGCAGAAGTGTGGCGAGCGCCCCGCCCAGACTGTGGCCACAGACCACGATGGGCAGCCCCGGATCAAGGCCGACGGCCAGGCCGTCGGCGGCCGCGTGCGCGATATCGGAGGCGAAGGTGGCCGATGGTCCCGTGGCCTCTTGCTGACCTGGGGCCATGGTGCCGAACGTGCTGTAGATCTCGAAGAATCCCCGGGCGACATTCCCGCCGTTGGTAACGCGGTCGAACGGCACCAGGTCCCAGTGCAGGTCGTCCCACCACTCGGTGGCGGTCGCGGTGCCGCGCAGCGCAACCACCGCGGTCTTGGGGTTGCCGCCCACGGCGACAAACCCGTAGAAGACACGCGACTGGTCCAGGCCGAAGAAATCGGTCATCTGTATCGTCTGGACCAATTCGTAGCCAGCGGGCATGTTGTCGATCGTGGCCGGGCTCAGCTCGCCAGGATGGCTGGTGAACTGCGCGTAGGCAGCCTGAATAAACGGTCCCCAGGTGACCGCCGTGGCCGGATTCATGATGTCCGCGGGCATGCCGCATCCCCCTTTCCCACCGGGCCCCGCTGGGCCAGGCCGTGCGAGCCGGCTCCCCCAGTGATCCGGTCTCATGCGGCGGCCCGGCAACAGCATTCTCCTTCGCCGGGCCGCTGCCGGCCAGCCCTGCCGCGGCGGGATCCGGCTCGCGCGGCCGGGCTGGCTCATCGTGCGAGGCGGGCAGTACCACGTCATGATCTCAACAGCCAGCCGCCCGGCACGCACAGGCGGGTCGGCCTCGGCAAGCTGCCGGGCCTGGGCCAGCGACCCGGTCCGGTAGAACGTCAGCCCCGCAGCGACGCATCAGGCTGGTCGCTGACGGGGGCGTTGGTCACGATGTCGCCTGTGGCCCGCAGCCGGGCGTGATAGGCCAGATGCTCGTCCTGAATGCGCTGCAGCACCTTCTTCGCGGTGATCCTCATCGGCATTGTTTACGTCCTGTCCGGATACGCCGCCGCGATCGGCTTCGGTGAGCAGCACGTGTCCGCACTGGCCAGCAGCACCAGCCCTGGACCACCCTGGCGAACACCTACTGGGGCACCCAGGTCGCCTGGGTGCTCACCCTCACCGTGCTGAACAGCCAGTTCGCCAATGTGCTGTCCGGTTCCTCGGCCGCGGTCCGGATCGTCTTCTCGCTCGGCCGGGAGGGGATCATCAGCCGCAAGCTGGGCACCACCAGCCGCCGCGACAACCCGGTGTCCGCCTGGGCCGTCATCATCCTGTTCTCGGCCGTGGTCACCTTCGCGCTGGGCGCGTGGATCACGCCGTTCGGCGCCTACAACTTCCTCGGCAGCATCCTCGGCCTCGGCATCATCGTGCTGTACATCCTGATGAACGTGGGCCTGCTGGTGTACTTCCGGCGCCACCACCGGGCGGAGTTCTCCCCGGTCCGGCACGCCGTGCTGCCACTCGCCGACAGCCTGCTCCTGCTGCTGCCGATCTACGGGCAGCTCTGGCCGATCCCGCCCTGGCCCTATGACCTGGTCCCGTACCTGATCGTCGTGTGGATCGCCGCCGGGGCCGGCTACTTCCTGTACCTGAAGAGCCGGAAGCCAGCGATGGTCGAGGCGATGGGCCGGGTCTGGGAGCCGGACCTGGGCCAGCCCGACACGGTCGCGGCGGCGGCCTCGGCCGCGCCGGGCGACCCTGCGCCCTGATCGCCGGGATCCCGCGCGGTGCGGTTAGATCGTCTGGTCAGGGCTGGGCGACAACGCGGGAGGGCGCGCGGTGAAAGACGTGGCGGTGGTCGGCGGGGGGCATAACGGCCTTGCCTGCGCGGCGTACCTGGCGAAGGCCGGGCTGGATGTGGTGGTACTGGAAAGCCGCGGGGTGCTCGGCGGCGCGGCCGTCACCGAGGAACCGTGGCCGGGTTACCGGGTCTCCAGCGCCTCCTATGTGGTGAGCTTGCTCCCGCCACGGATCGTGCGTGAGCTTGACCTGGTGCGGCACGGCTACCGGGTGTCGATCGTTTCCCCCGACTACTTTGTCCCGTTCCCGGACGGGTCGGGGCTGACACTGTGGGGTGAAACGCACCGGGACGCGGCGGAGATAGCTAAGCTCTCCCCCGCCGACGCCGGCGCGTACGTGGAGTTCGACCGGTATTTCGCCCGGGTCGCCCACCTGCTGAAGGACCTGCTGTTCGTGGTGCCGCCCAGGCTGGCGGTCGGCGACCTGCCGAAGTGGGCGGCGGCCGCGGCCCGGTTGCGGGGCTGGACCGGCCGGGATGTGGCCGAGGCAGTCCGGCTGTTCACCATGTCGGCGGCGGACTTCCTGGACGAGTGGTTCACCGATGAGCGGATCAAGGGTGCGCTGGCGACCCAGGCCGTCATCGGCGCGTGGGGCGGGCCGATGAGCCCCGGCTCGGCGTACGTGCTGATGCATCACTGGATCGGCGAGGTGGACGGCCATGATGGCGCCTGGGGCTGGGTCCACGGGGGCATGGGAGGGGTGAGCCAGGCACTGGCCGCCGCGGCACGTTCGGCTGGTGCCGAGATCCGGGCCGGCGCGGCGGTGCGCCGGGTGCGGATCCGCGGCGGCCGGGCGGCCGGGGTGGAACTGGATGATGGGTCGCTGGTCGCGGCCAGGCGGGTCGTCTCCAGCGCGCATCCCGTCACGACCTACCGGGACCTGGTCGGCTTCGCGCATCTCCCGGCTGATGTGGTGCGGGATGTGCGGCGGGTGCGGACCCGGTCCGGCTCGGTCAAGGTGAACCTGGCCCTGTCCGAACTGCCCCGGCCCACCGCGTGGGACAGCAGCCGGGCCGGGCCTCTCCACCGCGGCCTGATGGCGATCTCCCCATCGGTGGAGTATCTGGAGCGCGCCTGGGACGACGCGAAGTACGGCCGGCCCTCACAGCATCCGTACGTTGAGATCGTCTTCCCCACCGCGCACGAGCCTGGGCTCGCCCCCGGCGGGGGGCATATCGCGCTCGCCTTCACCCAGTACGGCCCCTACCACCTTGCCAGCGGGTCGTGGGATACCGAGCGCGACGCCTACGGGCGCCGGGTGCTGGACACCCTGGCCGAGTACTGCCCTGGCATCACGGACTCGGTCGTGCACTCAGAAGTACTCGCGCCGCCCGACATCGAGGCCCGCTTCGGGCTGCTCGGCGGCAACATCTTCCAGGGCGAGATGAGCCCGGACCAGATGTTCTCGCTGCGGCCCATCTTCGGGTACGGCGACTACCGCTCGCCCATCACCGGGCTGTACCTGTGCGGGGCGGGCACCCACCCGGGTGGCGGCGTCATGGCGGTCCCCGCCCGCAACGCGTCCCGCGTGATCATTGCGGACATCCGCCGGGAACGGCTGCGCGCCCGCCTCGGCAGGCAATAGAGAGGGCCCCTCCATGCATGAGATGGAGGGGCCCTCCCGGTCAAGCAACTCAAGCACCGGTAGCTCATGCCCCGCGCCGTGCCGCTCGACCAACCTCCGAGCCGGATACCCGCCTGAAGCTCCGGTGCCCCGGTTCCCCTGGCGTCCGGGGTGTCCCCCGGGTGGTTCCGTTTTCGGTGGTGAGAGAATTTCTACGCCATCAGCCAGGGTGTGCGCAAGAGGTTTCTGGCGGCAATTGAGAAATTCTTTCCTATCCACAGAATGTCCACAACTCAACGGCAGTTATCCACCGGCGGCGGGGATTTCCCCACAGGAAATCCACAGCCGCTGGGGGCGGGGCGGAAATGGAGCCACCAGGAATTCCCGGCCCGGGGGCGGGCACGGGCGCCGTCCCGCAAAATCAGATTCCGCGCTGCTCCCGGCCTGTCATCATCACCGGATGAGCCGGGCAGCGGACGAGAGCGGCCCGGTCGCGGCCGCGGGGGCCGAACTGGCCGCCCGGCTGGCCTCGTTCCTCCGGCAGCACCGCCTGCCCGGCGCGGTGGCCGGGGTTGTCTGCGGCGATGAGATGGCCTGGTCGGCTGGTGCCGGGCTGGCCGATGTGGCTGCCCGGCGGGGCTCCGACCCGGACCTGCTGTACGGGCATCGCGTCGATCACCAAGACATTCACCGGCACCGCCGTTATGCAGCTCCGGGACGCGGGCCGGCTCGACCTGGACGATCCCGCCGTGGCCTGGCTGCCCGAACTGCGCTCCATGGCCAGCCCGTTCGGGCCGGTCGAGGGGGTGACGATCCGGCGGATGCTGTCGCATGAGTCCGGGCTTCCCGCCGAGCCGCCGGGCACGGACTGGGTCATCCCGGCCTATCAGGGCGAGCCGGAGCGGACACTCCAGCGCGCCGGTGAGATCGCCGTCAAGCTCCCGCCGCATGCCCGGCACACGTACTCCGACCTTGCCTATCAACTGCTTGGCGAGATTGTCACCCGGGTGAGTGGCGTGCCCTACCCGGAGTATGTGCGGGAGGCGATCCTCGGCCCGCTCGGCATGACCGCGACCGGCTTCCCGCCACTGGCGGCCGGACTGGCGGCGAGGCGTGCGACCGGATATGGCTGGCGTGCCCTATCCGACACCCTGGATCCAGCCCCGGCCATGCCACCGGTGTGGGCCGAAGGCGGCCTGTGGTCGTGCCTGTCGGACCTGGCCACCTGGGTCCGCTTCCAGCTCGGCGCCTACCGGGACGCCGCGGCGGACGCGGCGGCGGACTTGGCCGGCGGGTCACTGCGCGAGATGCACCGGCCGCGCTACCTCGCCGACGACCAGTGGACCCAGGCATAGGGCATCTCCTGGTGCGCAACCCGGCAGGAGGGAACCACCTGGATCGGGCATTCCGGTGGCATCCCGGGATTCACCTCGACCATCTGTTTCGACCCCATCGGCCAGGTGGGGGCCATCGTGCTCATCAACGGGACCAGCGGCAGCGTGACGCTCGGCATCGACCTGGCGGCGGCCGTCCGCCGCCTGGTCATGGCTCAGCCGCCCGCGATCACGGCACCCGAGCCGGTGCCAGCGGGCTACCAGCCGCTGCTCGGCATCTACGCCCGGCCGGACCTGGGCGGCTGGCTGATCCTGCTGGAATGGCGGGATGGCAGGCTGACCGTCACGACCCCGGAGTCGCCCGACTGGCAGCTGATTCTCCTGCCGTCCGGAGATCCGGATCTGTTCACGGTCGCACCCGAATGCGACCTGCCAGGGGCTGAGGTGATCTTCCGGCGCCTCGCCGACGGCCGGGTCGCTTCGGTGCTGCTGGCCGAGTCCACCTGGGAGCGGCTGGGCCAGGTCGCCGAAGCAAACGGTTCACGGGCACTAAACAAGGTTGAACACGCAGATTAACAGCGGCTGCCGCTGGCCGTCCGCAGGCGGCCACCGCCATCAGGCCAGCCAGACCAGGGTGGTGACTCTGGCGCGGATCGCGCGGGCTGCTCGCCGGTAACGCAGGCGCCTGATCCGGCTCCGGTCCGGGCCGAAGACCAGCAGCCCGGCATCTTCC
The DNA here is from genome assembly GCA_963837105.1 of uncultured Actinomycetes bacterium. Taxonomy (GTDB): domain Bacteria; phylum Actinomycetota; class Actinomycetes; order Streptosporangiales; family Streptosporangiaceae; genus UBA9676. The sequence goes on from CAWIMG010000026.1 coordinate 283,115, forward strand.
TCGGCGACAACCTCCACCATCGCCTGCACCGGGCGGAAGCTCTTCACCCGCAGCCTGGCCACGGTAACCCCGAGGGAAAGGGCGAGCCGCACCGGTTCGGCCAGAGACTCAGCCATCTCCGGGGTGTAGGGCAGGTCGTCGTAGCCCATCATCGCCGACAGCGGCAGTGGCTCCTGCTCGACGAAGTTGGCCACGATCAGGCGCTGCCCCAGTTCCACCGCCGAGTCTACTGCGAACACCACGGCGTTGGGGTCGAACGGGACGTCCAGCGTCGCCAGCATGACCGGGCGTCCCCGCGCGCGGACCGGTCCCGGCGTGGCCGACGGGCGCTGCTGCTGCAACAGGGGCATGTCAGCTCACTCTGGCCGGAGCTTCCACTTTTGCAGGCTTCTGGCCTGCTCCCGCACCCGGCGGCGCCACCGGGGCATGTAGAAGATGAACCAGAAACCCATCAGCAGCGGGACCAGAATCATGATCCGGGCGCCGACGAGGGGGATCAGGGCCACGACCGGCACCACCAGCGCCAGCGCCACAAAGATCACGTTGATCCGGAGCCTGCGCATGTCCCGCATCATCCCCCAGTACTCCTGCGCCGGGATCTGAGCGGTGTTCCAGGCGCGGCGGCACTTGCCGCACACCCAGCGCTCGCCGTAGGCGACGTAGCCTACCTCGCCGCAGTCGCAGCGGACGGTGATCAGGGCGCCCCGCATGCTCGCATCCTAGGTGCTCGCCAGGGGTGTGACCAGGCCCGCGCTGGTGCTGGGGCAGTGTAAAGAAGGTGCCGAGAATCCGTGACAAATATAGACATCCGGAGCCATCCATGCTAAACAACGTTCACCTGCGGTAAACGGAGGTGCCCTGATGGCTGAGGCGTATGTTGAAGAGCGGCACCTGCTGAAGTCCCTCCGGTGGTGGGACGGGTTCGTCATCGCCCTGTGCAACCCGGGCTTTTTGATCGCGTCGCTCGGGGCCTCCATGGACGTGCTGGGCACCTGGGGAGCGGTGCTCCTCTGGGGGATCTCGGCCTGCGTCGGCATGATGCAGACCTGGATCTACGCCGAGACCGCGTCCATGTTCCCTGACAAGCCGGGGGGCATCTCGCTCTACGCGCACGAGGGCTGGCGCGGGCGGTTCTCGCTGGCCGGCCCCATCGGGGCGTTCGGGTACTGGATCGGCTGGTCCGTCGTGCTGGCGATCTTCGGCGTGGTGATCGGCGGCCTCATCCAGGCGCAGTGGTTCCCGAACTCGACCTGGACGGTGTTCGACGGCGCGGTGCATCTGGGCCTGCCGCAGTTCATCGCGGTCGGCTGCATTGTGGCGGTCTGGCTGCTCAACGTCTTCGGCATCCGCCCGGCGGTGTGGATCTCCTACATCACCGGGGCCGGGCTCCTGGTCACGCTCGCCATCTTCATGTTCGTGCCGTACTTCACGGGGGACTGGCACAGCTCCAACATGACCTGGTCCCTGCATGGCTGGACCGGCTTCAAGACCGCGATGGTCTGGCTGTTCCTGATGGGATGGTCAATTTACGCCGCTGAGATATGCGCGACGTTCGCCCCTGAATACCACAACACCAGGCGGGACACGACGATCGCACTGCGGTCGGCCGGGGTGTTCACGCTGATGGTGGCCCTGCTGTTCCCGCTCGGGGTGGGCGGGGTCACCGGCGCCCCACCGCCGAGCCAGGCGGCGGGCGAGTTCTACGTACCCGCCCTCACCAAGCTCGTGGGCAGCGGCGCGGCTCAGGTCGTCATCGTGCTGCTTATCGGCAGCCTGTTCCTGTCGATGATCTCTTCGACCGCCGACGGGTCGCGGGCTCTGTACGGGATCGCGCGTGATGACATGACGGTGAAGCAGCTGTATCACCTGAACCGCTGGCACGTGCCGGCCCGGGCTATGACCGTCGACCTGGTTGTGAACGTGGCGCTGGTGCTGTTCGTCCCGAGCATCATCGCGATCCTTTACTTGAGCAACATTGGCTACATCCTGGCGCACGTGCTGGCGCTGTCCGGGTTCCTGCTCTTGCGGAAGGACCGGCCGAACTGGCCGAGACCCATCAAGGTGGGCCCCATCTGGCTCGGCATCGCCGCGGTGCTCGTCGTGTACAACATCATCCTCATCGGCTTCGGCGTGACCAACCCCGCGCTCACCGGCTACGGGACCTTCGCCGACATGTGGATCGGCGTTGGTGTGCTCGTCGGCTCCGTGGTGCTGTTCTTCTACCGGCGGCTGGTCCAGGACAAGGCGAAGGTCACGTTCCGCGAGGAAGTGCCGACCGAGCCGACTCCCGAGCAGATGGCGCTGCTGCGCGAAGAGGCCGCGGTCCCGGTTGACTGACGTCAGCTCCAGGGGAACGGCGAGTTGCTGGTCGGGTGCAGCTCGCCGGTGCGGTAGCGGCCGAACCGGAACGGCGCCAGCAGTGCTTGCGGCTCCCCCAGCAGTTCCCTGGCCACCAGCTCCCCGACGCCGATCATCTTGTACCCGTGATTGGAGTCGGCGACGACGTAGGCGTTCTGGCAGAACACGTCGAAGACCGGGAAGCTGTCCGGCGTGAACGCGCCGATCCCGCCAGTGGGCTCATGCCGGTAGAGATGACCCTTGCCCTGGAAACGCCCATGGCAGTGCGCCAGGGCTGAGGTCCACATCCGGGCGAAGCCATCGGTCACCGTGTACTCGGGGCTCTCCGGGCCGTACGGGTTGACGGCGACGTCCGCGGCGGGCCTGGCCACGACGTAGGGCGCGGTGCCGCCCTGGACCCCGCCGAAATAGGCGTCCGGCTTGTAGTAGATCCCCCACAGCTGGTCCGTGATCAGGTCACCGGTGCGGTCGTCGTAGAGCGGGGCGTCCGAGTCAACGTGCAGGACCGGCGGGAAGGCACCCTGGTTGGTGGTGAACTCCCTGGGGTCCACCGCCAGCGTTCCCTCCTGCAGTGCCCAGTACGTCCACATTGGCCGGTCCGGGTGAACGGCGCCGCCGGGTGTGGTCACGGTGATGCTGGCGGGCAGATCCAGCATGGCCCACAGATCACGGATCCACGGGCCGACGGCGATCACCAGCTGCTCACAGCCGATCGTGCCCTGATCTGTCTCCACCGAGGTCACCGCGCCACCGCTGGTGCGAATCCCGGTAACGGTGACCCAGGACTGGATCCGCACCCCCTCGGCTTCGGCCTTGGCTGCCAGGCCATGCAGCGAGCGCCCGTTGTTGGCATAACCGCCCCGCTGCTCGTGCAGGATCGCGGTGATGCCGGGCGCCCGCCAGTCATCGAACAGCGCGCGCATGTATTCCCGGCAGTTCCGCTCCCCCTCGGTGAGCACCGACGGGTAGCCGATCGCCTGCTGCTCAGCGAAGATCTTCGCGACGTCCTTGTGCATCGCCTCCGGGGCGATCTGCAGATAGCCGACCGGGTGGTAGGCGAACGCCTCCGGATCCGACTCCCACACGGCGACCGAGTGCGCCATGAGCTCGCGCATCGCGGGCTGGAAGTAGTTGTTGCGGATGACCCCGCAGGCGATGCCGGAGGCTCCGGCGCCCACGCCGCGCTTGTCCAGGACAAGGACGTCCCCACCGCCGCCGAGACCACGGCGGCGGAGCTCGGCCGCGAGATGCCAGGCGGTGGAGAGCCCGTGGATGCCCGCGCCAACGATCACGTACCTGCTGTGATCGGGAATCATCGCGTCCGCCTTCCCCATCGCCGGCCGGCGTGTATTATTGCCCTATCGGCAATAGAATTTCCATTCTTCTAGGATCATATCGTGGCCAGGACCGGACAGCCAGCCACCCGCCAGGTCGCCGCCGTCCAGCGGGCGATCGCCGTCCTCGATGAGCTCGCCGGCGCCCGGGCAGAGCTGGGCACCAACGAGATCGCCCGGCGGACCGGCATCAACGTGAGCACGATCTCGCGGATCCTGGCCACCCTCACCAGCGGCGGCCTGGTCGAGCACGTCGCCGCCACTGGGCGCTACCAGCTAGGTATCGGGGTCATCCGGCTGGCGAGCGCCGCCGCCGAACGGCTCGACATCCGCTCCCTGGCCCACCCGCACCTGGCGGACCTCGCCAGCCGTACCCAGGAGACAGCCACGGTGTCGATACCGGGCGGGCACGAGGCGATCACCCTGGACTATGTCCAGAGCCCCTTGTCGGTGCGCAGCGTCGCCGAGGTGGGCCGGGCCAGCGCAGCGCACGCGACCGCGGTGGGCAAGGTCTTCCTGGCCCACGGCGGCTTCATCCCGGACGGGCCGCTGCCGGCCTTTACCGAGCGCACCATCGTGGATCACGATGTCCTGCGGGCAGACGTGGCCCTGGTCCGTGAGCGGGGCTGGGGCCAGGCACTCGGTGAGCGCGAGGAGGACCTCAACGCGGTCGCCGTGCCGGTGCTGGATCCATCGGGGCGGCTGGCGGCGATCCTGGGCGTCCAGGGCCCGGCGGTCCGCTTCAGCCCGCGGGTCATGCGCAGCGCCGTGGAGCTGCTGATGGAGCGGGCCGCCCGGATCTCCGCCGCCCTGTGAGGTACCCAGTCAGCTGCCCCCAGGCCGCGATGGGCGAGGGCTCGTCTATTGCCACTACGGCGACAGTATTGCAGAACCACGACTTCCTCGGTGGGATGCTGGCACCTACACTGGGAGACGACCGGCAACCATGTTGCCGTGAGGGCAATTCCGTGTCTCTGGAGAGGCTATGGCCGGACCTTCCCGGCTGCGCGCCGGACAGCTCGACAGCTGGGACTTCAAGCAGGCCGTCGGTGTCTTCACGACCGGCGTCACCGTGGTGACGAGCTGCGACACCGAGGGCAGCCGGTTTGGCCTGACCGCGAATTCGTTCGCGTCGGTCTCGCTTGAGCCGCCGCTGGTGCTCTTCTGTGTCGACCACCGCGCGCCCAGCCTGGAAGGGCTGATCCGCACCGGGCACTTCGCCATCAACGTGCTGGCGTCCGACCAGGAGGAGATCGCCAAGCGCTTCGCACGGCCGGCCGCTGACAAGTTCACCGGCCTCGACTGGCGGGTGGGCATCTTCGGCGACCCGCTGCTGGACCGCTGCATCGCGCATATCGAGTGCACCCTGGACGTCCGGCATCCCAGCGGAGATCACGACATCGTCATCGGCCGGGTGCACCGGGCCCGGTTCTACGCCGGGGAACCGCTCATCTTCCACCGCAGCCGGTTCGGCACGGTCGTGTCGGACTCCGCGACGGGATGACCGTAGCCACGGCGGTAATGGGAGCCATCCGTTACGAACGCGGGCGGGTCTTGCCCGGATCGTAGAACGGGAACCGGACGACGGCCGCGGGGATCCGCTTACGGTGCCCGTCCAGCTTGCCGACGTTGACCTCGGTGCCGATCTCGGAGTACTCCACGGCCATCCGGCACAGTGCGATGTTGGTGCGCAGCAGCGGCGACCGGGTGCCACTGGTGATCACGCCGACCTGGGACCGGCCCACATGGACGCAGTCGCCGTGCGCGGCGGGCTCGTTCCCGGCCAGCTCAAGCCCGACCAGCGTGCGCTGCGGCGAGGCCTTGCGCCGCTCCAGCGCGGCCCGGCCGACGAAATCGTCCTCCTTGGTCTTCAGCGGGACGGTGAAACCGATGCCGGCCTCGAACGGGTCTACCTGGTCGCTGAACTCATACCCCGCAAAGATCAGGCCGGCCTCGATCCGCAGGATGTCCAGGGCCTCCAGCCCGAGCGGGATGAGCCCATGCGGCTCCCCTGCCTGCCAGACCGCGTCCCAGAGCGCGGGCGCGTCCGTGGGATGGCACCACAGCTCATAGCCGAGCTCGCCGGTGTACCCGGTCCGCGAGACGATCACCGGCAGGCCCTCGGGTCCGCCGATGCGCCCGATCGTGAACCGGAACCAGGTGAGATCCCCGAAGGCCGGCTGGGTCGGCGGGGCCCATACCAGCTCGGCCAGCAGCTCCCGCGACTTCGGGCCCTGCACGGCGATGTTGTGCAGCTGGTCGGTGGAGTGCTTGATCCACACCTGGTCGAGGCCGAGCCGGCCGGCGAGCTGGCGGAGCCAGGTCCCGTCGTACTCGTCGCCGCCGACGAAACGGAACGTGTCCTGGCCAAGCCGGAAGACCGTCGCGTCGTCGAGCATGCCGCCGGTCTCGTTGCACACGGCCGTGTACACCACCTGGCCGGTGGCCAGCTTCCTGATGTTGCGGGTGACCGCGGCCTGCAGCAGCGCCTCGGCGTCCGGGCCTACCACCTCGAACTTGCGCAGCGGGGAGAGATCCATCACGACCGCACCCTCGCGGCAGGCCCAGTACTCCTCGACCGCGCCGTGGTTGTCGAACCTCGACGGCAGCCAGTAGCCACGGTACTCGGTGACCTGCCTGGTCAGTTCCGACCAGCGGGGGTGGAATCCGGTCTCCTTGGTCAGCTTGGGCTCGCTGTCCGGGGTGACCCGGTGCGCTACCGCCATCGAGAACCTCCGCTCGGCCGGGTAGACGCGGACGTGGATGTCGGTCGGGTTCCAGGCGTTGGCCGGATCGATGTCATCCGGGCAGGCGGAAGAGGCGCACACAAGGTCGCTCATGGCCCGCAGCAGGACGTAGTCGCCGGGCCGTGACCAGGGCTCGTCGAACAGCAACTGGTTCGCGTCGTTGAAGGAGGTGTTGTAGAAGAAGTTCAGCGCCGGCCAGCCGCGGCGCGGCGCGATGCCGTACCGGACGAGTTCGCCGTTGAAGTTGTCGGTGCAGTTCACATGGCCCGGGTAACCCATGTCCTCGTAGTACTTGGCGTTGCACGCCAGCGCGAAAGTGTCATGGCGGCCGACCGTGTCCCGCACCACCTCCACCAGCGGGCGCATGTCCTGGTCGTAGAACTTCCCGAACAGCCCCGGCTGGGGGTAGGCGTTCCCCATCAGGTTGCGGGTGGTGGTCGCGTCCAGGCCGCGCTCGGCTCCCTCGGCCAGCCGCTGGGCGTGGAAGGCGAGGAAGTCGGAGCACTGACGGCCCTCAACGTCGATCACCTGCATGTACTGGCCCGCCGCTACCTCATACGACCGCGCGGTGGCGGTGTCCACCCGCACATCGAGCAGCGGGTCGGCGAGTGGTGGCGGCAGCTGCGGCTCACGGGCCGGCCGTGGCGTCGCCCGCCTGACCTCGATCACCAGGTCCGAGGGCGGGTTGTGCCCAGCCACCGGCATCAGCCCGCCCGGCGCGGCCACCACGCAGGTCAGGTGCTGCTGCGCGGTGAACTGCGCCTGCGTGCCCGCGGGCGACCACTCCCCGAACAGCCCCACCGCGTGCACCTGCGCCGGATCGAGCCCCCTGGCCGCCAGCGGTCCGATGACCGCGGCTTCCGCCTCTGGCGGCCGCCGGCTATCGTGCCCGGGTGGCTGGGGCCCGGGCCGGGCCAGCGTGCGCAGCACCGTTGCCTCGCTATCGGCCGCTGTCCCGAGCGCCCGGTAGTCTTCCCGGCCGCCGGCGAGCACGGTGAGCTCACCCCGCTGCCGTCCTTCTGTGTCGGTGACGGTGAGCACGTCGCCCGGGCCGAGCTCGATCGCGGTGATGGCCCCTGGGTGCACCCGGTATCGCTCCAGCCGGGGGTCCGCGGGCAGCAGCCCGGGCAGGATCAGGCGCGGTCGCGCAGCGGACACCGTCACTGCCGGGTCACCTGCCAATCGGCTCCTTGGCCTCGTCCTCCGCCGCTTGCGTGAGCAGCTTCTCCGCCAGGGCACGCTTGCCCTTCGCGTCGAGCTTCTTCGTCTCGTTGGCGATCGCGCGCTCGTTGACGTGCTGGTTCCAGTAGTCGAGGACCTCGAACCCGAGCAGCGTCGCCTTGCCCACGAACTGCCGCAGCACCTCGTTGGTCGGGCCCATCACCCAGCCGGCCTTGGCATCACGCAGGTACCGTTCCAGCTCCATGTCGCGTTTGTAGCCGGAGCCACCGCAGGCGTGCAGCATCTTGTCCACCACATGCGCGACGTTCTTCGCCGCGGCGAACTTGATCTGCCATGCCCAGTGCAGGTAGGCGGCCCGGGCGGTGGTGCCCGGCCGCAGCACCCGCTGGTTGTTGTCGGTCGCCCGGTCCATCGCGTCGGCCACCGAGAGCGAGAAGACCCGGCACGCGTTGGTGTCGATGACCGCTTCGCCGACGTAGTCCTGGATTGTCGGGTAATCGGCTACCCGCAGGCCCACGTCCACGTGCCGCTTGCGGGTGGTATGCCGCTTGGCGATGTCGATCGCGCCCATCGCGATGCCGTTCCACACCGACGACGAGCCGACCAGGAACCACGGGTCCACCGACTCGTCGTTGGACTCCGCGCCATCCCCGACTGGTCCGACAATCTGATCACCGGGGATCTCGCCGTTCACGTCGAGCCCGCCGGACTGGTTGCCACGCAGGCCGAGCGCGTCCCACAGGGCCGGCTGGGCGTGCGCGTCCTCAGCGTTGACCACGAACACCGACAGGTCGTCGTACCCCTTGAAGTCAGGGCTGGTCGTCTGCACCACATAGAAGTCGGCGAAGCCGGCCGAGGTGGTCCACGACGCCTTCTTCCGCACCCGGTAGCCGCCGTTGACCCGCTCGGCCCCAGACGAGATCGGATACCAGAAATGGCTGCCGGTCTCCGGGTCGGAGTATGACAGGGTGCCGATCTTCCCCGAGTTGAGCGGCCGGATGTACTTGTCGATCAGCGCGGGTGTGGCCCGCAGCATGATGGCGTTCACCGCGCCGATGTGCATGACGTAGCACATCGCGGTGGACGCACAGCCATAGCGGGCGATCGTCTCGCAGACCATCGAGTAGGCGACGTGGTTCTGGCCGAGCCCGCCGTACTCCTCGGGCACGGTCAGCGCCAGGAACCCGTGCTCGCCGAGCAGTTCCAGGTTCCGGCGCGGGAACTTGAGCTCATCGTCGGAGCGTTTGGCGTTGTCCCGCATCTCCTGCTGGCAGAGCTCGATCAGCGTGGACCGGAGTTCTTTCTGCCGGTCGGTCAGCAGCCAGTTGGGATCCCAGTCATACCCCAGGCCCCAGTACGGCTCGGAACCCCACATCTTCTCCTCGCTCAACCTGGAACCCCTTTACTGGATCGGTAGCCACGACAGTGGACGATGTTTACCTGCACTACACGTTGCCGAGAGTACGCCTGAGACCTGCCCGGCGAAAGGGGCCCAGCCGACGCCCAGCTGCGGGTCACCGCAGGTACCCGGCGCGCTGCCCAGCAGCTGGCCGGGAACGCGCGCCTCAGGACAGCCCGAGAATCTCGCCGTGCTCATCGAGGTCGATACGGGCGGCCGCCGGGCTTGCCGAAAGCCCGGGCATGGTCCGCATCTCCCCGCAGATGGGGTACACAAATCCGGCACCGACCGAGGCCCGGACTTCCCGCACCGGCAACGTCCAGCCGGTCGGTGCCCCCTTCAGCGCGGGATCCGACGAGATGGACAGGTGCGTCTTCGCGATGCACACCGGCAGCGTGCCGAACCCGGCCGCCTCGTAAGTGTCGAGCTGCTTGCTGGCCTGCGCCGAGTACTCCACGCCATCAGCGCCGTAGACGCGCACCGCGACGGTCTCGATCTTCTCCCGCAGGCTCGCCTCGTTCTCGTACAGGAAGCGGAACTCACTCGGCTCGTCGGCGGCCTCCGCGACCGCCTCGGCGAGCTCGGCCGCGCCCCGGCCGCCGTCGGCGAAGTGCGTGCACACCGCGGACCTGGCGCCGGCCGCTGCCGCTGCCTCGCGGATGGCGTCGTGCTCAGAGGGGTGGTCGGTGGGGAACGCGTTGATGGCCACCACCGCGGGTATCCCGTGCAGCCTCACGTTCTCGATCTGCTTGCGCAGGTTGGCGGCACCGGCGAGGACGTCGCCCGGGTTCTCCGCGAGCAGGTCCGCAGGCAGCGGCCGGCCGGCGATGATCTTGTATTTGCCGGAGTGCGCCTTCAGTGCCCTGACCGTGGCGACCACGACCGCCGCGTCGGGGCGCAGGCCCGAGGCCCGGCACTTGATATTGAAGAACCGCTCCGCGCCCATGTCGGCGCCGAACCCGGCCTCGGTCACCAGGTAGTCGCCGGTGTGGATGCCGATCAGGTCGGCGACCACCGAGGAGTTCCCGGTGGCGATGTTGCCGAATGGCCCGGTGTGCACCAGCACCGGGGTGTTCTCCAGCGTCTGGAGCAGGTTCGGCTTGATCGCGTCGCGGAGGATCACCGCCATCGACCCCGCGGCGCTGAGCTGCTCGGCGGTGACCGGGTCGCCGGCCGAGGTGTACCCGACCACGATCTTCGCCAGCCGCGCCCGCAGGTCCGCCAGCGACGTGCTCAGTGCCAGCGTGGCCATGACCTCGGAGGCGGCGGTGATGTCGAATCCGGTCTGCCTGGGTACCCCGTCCAGCCGCGAGCCAAGCCCGATCACGATGTTGCGCAGCGCCCGGTCGTTGACATCGAGCACCCGGCGCCAGGTGATGTTGTGCGGATCGAGGCCGAGCTGGTTGCCCTGGAACAGGTGATTGTCGATCATCGCGGCCAGCATGTTGTGCGCCGCGGTCACCGCATGCATGTCGCCGGTCAGGTGCAGGTTCAGCACCTCCATCGGGACAACCTGGCTGTACCCGCCGCCCGCGGCGCCGCCCTTGATGCCGAACGTCGGTCCCATCGACGGCTGCCTGATCGCGATCGTGGCCCGCTTGCCGATGTGGCGGAATCCCTGGCCGAGCCCGACCGTAGTGGTGGTTTTCCCCTCCCCGAGCGGCGTCGGGGTGATGGCGGTGACCACGACATACTTCGCGTTCGGCCGGTCTGCCAGCGAGTCGATCGCCGCCAGCCTGATCTTTACCACGCTTTCGCCGTACGGCTCGAGGAGATGAGGCCCGAGGCCCAGTTCCTGAGCCATGTCATCAAGTGGCTTGAGCAGCGCCGATCGGGCGATGTCAAGGTCACTCGGGAATGCCATGCTGACTCCTCATATTCCAGGAAAGGTAAATCCGTCGATCTCGATAGCGAACTCGCGGCCAGCCGCCAGCAGCTCGCCGAACAGGTAGGCACCGGATGAGCGCTCGCAGTGCAGCAGGTAGCAGCGCTCGCCATCGGTGTCGAGCCGGAGCACGTCGGTGGCCACGGCAGCCACTGAGGACCGGAAGGCCGCCCCGTCCGGCGTGATGCGGTCGGAGAAATCGATGCCGCAGACCTTGCGCAGGACATCGGCTCCGCGTGGGCCGGTGAGCCTGATCAGGGCCCGGCCGTGGGTCACGTCGGTGGCGGTCACCAGCTCGCCGGGGCTGCGGGCGGCCAGTTCCGCCGCCCGGCCGGCGAGGGCGGGGCCCTGCCCCGGCGCGGCCAGCAGCAGCCACTCCCCTGGCCCGGACCCGGCGACGATGGTGCCGTCCGGGCGCCTGACCGCACGGCCGAATGGCACCGCGAGCTCGGCGGCGGCACGGCCACCGGCCGGGGCGCGCACCTGGACCTTGGCCAGCGGGGTGGCGTCGGTAAGGGTCAGCCCGGCGGCCGCCCGGTGGCCGCTTACCTCCCAGCCGTCGATGACGAGCACCGGCGGCGGCGGCGCGATCGGGCTGCGGGCGACCGGCTCGGTGCCAGCAGGCAGCCGCAGCCCCCCGGAACCGGCCGCTGCGGGACCGGCCCATGCATCTGGCTCAGACACGCATCCGCTCCCCCTCCGGGTCCACATGGGCGAGCTGCGGCATCACCGTCGCGGCAATGAGGCGCCCGCTCGGCAGCCGCACCGTGACCTCGGTGCCCGGCCTGGCCAGTCGGGCCTCGACCTGGGCCAGGCAGATGGACCGGCGCAGGGTGGGCGACATCCGGCTGGACGTGACCCGGCCAGCGATGCGCCCGTCCTCCATGATCAGGCTGGCCTCTTCCGGCACCACCGAGCCATCCACCGGCTGCAGTCCCACCAGTCGCGGGCCGGAGCCGTCGGCGAGCTGCCAGGCCAGCTCCGGCTTGCCCACGAAGTCGTCCTTATCCAGCTTGATGGCCCACTCCAGGGCGGCGCTGAACCCGCGGGTCAGGCCGTCGGTGTCCTGGCCCACGATGAAATGGCCCTTCTCAAGCCGGAGAATGCGCTGCGCCTCCACGCCGAACGCGCCGATGCCCAGGTCGGCACCGCTGTCCAGCAGTGTGTCCCAGACATACAGGCCATAGCTGGCGGGCACATGCAGCTCATAGCTGAGCTCGCCGGTGAACCCGATCCGCCACAGCACGCAGTCGTCGACGCCAGCGATCTGGCCGGTCCGCACGTGCATGTAGGGGAAAGCCTCGTTGGATAGGTCCACGTCTTTGGTGACCCGCTCCATCAGGCGGCGGGCCTGCGGCCCGGCCACGTTCATGCTGGCGTAGGCGGTGGTCACCGGCGTGATGTGCACCCGCCAGTCCGGGTGCTCGGTCTGCAGCCAGTTCTCCGCCCATTCCCAGATCGTGGCCGCGCCCGAGGAGGTCGTGCTCATCAGGTAGTGCTCGTCGCCGAGCCGGCCGGTCACCCCGTCGTCGAGCACCACCCCGTCCTCGGCGCACATGACGCCGTAACGGACCCGGCCGATCTCCAGCTTGGACCACTTGTTCACATACAGCAGGTTCAGCAGTGCGGGCACGTCGGGACCGCGCAGGTCCAGCTTGCCGATGGGGGTGACGTCGATGATGCCGACGTGCTCGCGGACGTTGGCGGCCTCCCCCGCGGCGTCACCGTAGCGGTCAGGCCGGATCCACGCCCCCGCCACCAGCGGCGCGGCACCGTGCGCCTCGTGCCAGGGCTGCATCGGGGAGTAACGCACCGGCTGGAAGGCCTGCCCGGCGAGGGCACCCAGAGTGACCGGCACGTACGGGGGGCGCCAGGTGGTGGTACCGGTCTCGGCGATCGAGGAGCCGTTGGCGGCGGCGACCACCGCCACTGTGTTGACCGTCTCCAGCTTGCCCTGCAGCGGGCCCATGGTGGCAGTGGTGAAGCGCTTGGCCAGCTCGGCGCTGTCGTAGCCCTCCGCGACCGCCAGCCGCAGGTCCTTGGCGGTCACATCCTCGCTGAAATCCACGAACCCGTTGGTCCGGCCGATAAACAGCTCCGGATGCGCTTCCACCGGGAGATCAGGCAGCGAAACGGCGACCGCCGGGCTGGCCCCGTCTCCCGGCCGGGGCGGGCTGGTCGGGGTGGCGGCCATCCGCGCCGCGCCGATGCGCCCCGCGCGCCGGGCGGCCTCGGCGCCCACCGCGGCCGCGTGCGTGGTCAGTTCCGCCAGGCTGCCGTCCCCGGCGATGCCGCCCGTCGCGAGCACGTCCGCGGGCAGCCGGGCGAGGTCCGGGAAGAACCTGGCCGCGCGCGGGTCGTACACGGGCCGGTCACCGGCGGCGTTGAGCAGCGATGTCGGCGCGGTCCAGCCGACCGCGGTGACCAGCAGGTCGCAGGCGATCCTGGTGCCGTCAGCGACCTGGACCTCCTGCACGCCGGTCCGGCCCAGGGCGGCGGTGACATCACCGCCGAGCCGGGCGTCTTCCACCCGGACGACCTCGATGCCGGCCCGTTTGAGATCGGCGATGGCCGCGTCGCCGTCGCGGTTGGCGGTCAGCACGACCGCCCGGTGCCCTGGCTTGACCGCGTGCAGGTTGATGAGCCGGCGGACAGCGGTGGAGAGCATGACCCCCGGCAGGTCGTTGCCCGCGAACACGTAGGGCCGCTCGATCAGGCCCGGTGCCACGACCAGCGTCTTGGCGCGTGCCCGGATGAGGTACTCGGCCTCCGCGCCGCCGTGCCGCCGCGCCAGGACCGCGACCGCGTTGCCGTCGTAGCGCCCGATCACCACCGCGTCCGTGAGCACCTCTATGCCCGGCTCGGCGTCGACGCGCGCGGCCAGGTCCGCCAGCGCCGCCAGGCCGGCTTCGCCACCCCAGCGCAGATGGCCGCCGAGGCTGTGCTCTTCCTCGACCAGCAGCACGGATGCGCCCGCCTGGGCGGCGCTGACAGCCGCCGCCATCCCGGCCGGGCCGCCGCCGGCGATGACAACATCGGGGTGCACATGGCGCTTTTCCGGGCGGGTGCGCGAGGTGTCCGGCGAGACCGTCCCCCCGTGGACGAACCTGCGCAGCACGCTCTCATAGGCGGGCCAGGCAAAGCGTGGGCGCATGAAGGTCTTGTAGTAGAAGCCGGCCGTGAGGAAGCGCCCGGCCAGCCGGTTCACCGACTTGGCGTCCAGGCGCAGTGAAGGCCAGGTGTTCTGGGAGGTGACCGCCATGCCGTCGGCCGCCAGCCGGTGGGCACCGCGGACGTTGGGCTCGTCGCCCACCTGGACGACACAGCCCGGATCGTGGAAGGAGGCGGTGAGCAGGCCGCGGGGGCGATGGTACTTCAGGCTCCGGGAGAACACCCGCTCGCCGGCGGCGGCCAGCGCCGAGGCGATCGTGTCCCCTGCGTAGCCGCGGACGGGACGCCCGTTCCAGGTGAACTCCAGCGGCCGGCTGCGGTTGATCACCTCACCCGGCTGCGGTGGCAGCCGCATCGCGGGCCCGGGCCCGCTCATGAGCCCACCTCCCCGCGGTGGCCATCAGCAGTGGCCAGGACCGCCCGGACCTCGTTGGTCTCGGTGTGCCGTTCCACGGTGATGAACCTGCGGCAGCCCATCCGGTGGTACCAGGTCTCGCGGGTCCAGCCGCACGGGTTGGCCCGCAGATAGAGGTAGCCCCGCCACTGTGCCGGGGTCACCTCGCCGGGGTCAGGGCGGGCGGATACCTCGCCGATGTGGGCAAACTCGGTCGCGTCCCGCGGGCCGCACCAGGCACAGGGCAGGAGAATCATCACCGGACCTTCCGATCAGTGGCCGACGGCGGCCGCGCCCTTTTCGCCCACCAGTACGCCTTCGCCGAACCGTTCCAGGCCGAACGCGGCGATGATCCCGGGAGTCTTGCCGGAGGCGATGCACTGCGCCATGGCCTCTCCCGACACCGGGCCCGCCTTGAATCCGTAGGTGCCCCAGCCCACATCGACGAAGAAACCCTGGACCGGCGTCGGGCCCATGATCGGCGAGAAGTCGGGGGTCATGTCGCACAGGCCCGCCCACTGCCGCAGCAGCCGGATCTTGGTCAGGGCGGGCATGAGCTCGAGCACGTGCCCGGCCAGGCCTTCGATGAATTCGAGCGAGCCGCGCATCGAGTACGAGGTGAACGGGTCCACGCTGGCGCCGAACACGAGCTCGCCCCGGTCCGTCTGGCTGATATAGACGTGCAGCGTGCCGGACACGATGACCGTCGACAGGAACGGCTTCACCGGCTCGGTGACGGCCGCCTGCAGCGGGTAGGTCGTCACCGGCATGGCGACCCCGGCCATGTCGGAGATCAGCGTGGCCCACCCGG
The DNA here is from genome assembly GCA_963837105.1 of uncultured Actinomycetes bacterium. Lineage (GTDB taxonomy): Bacteria > Actinomycetota > Actinomycetes > Streptosporangiales > Streptosporangiaceae > UBA9676. The sequence goes on from CAWIMG010000026.1 coordinate 298,396, forward strand.
CGGTGGCGTTGAGCACGACCGGGGTGGCGATGTCGCCGTGGCTGGTCTTCACCCCGCGTACCCGGCCGGAGACCACGTCGATGCCGGTGACCTCGGTGTGCTGGTGAATGTGGACGCCCTGGGCGGCTGCGCCACGTGCGTAACCCCAGACGACGGCGTCATGGCGGATGATCCCGCCCGGCGGGTGCCAGAGCGCGCCCAGGATCGGGTACCTGGTGGCCGGGCTGACGTCGAGGAAGGGGGCCAGCCGCTTGATCTCGGCGGGCCCGATCACCTCGGAGTCCACGCCCTCGACCTTGTTTACCTCAGCCCGCCACCGCATCGTCCGCAGGGACGCGTCGCTGTGGGCCAGCGTGAGGTGGCCCCGTTGCGAGAACATCACGTTGTAGTCGAGGTCGGTGGCGAGCCGCTGGTACAGCTTCACCGACCGGTCGTAGAACCTGACTCCCTCGGGGGTCAGGTAGTTCGACCGGAGGATCGCGGTATTGCGTCCCGACCCACCGCTGCCGATATAGCCCTTGTCCAGCACCGCCACGTCGGTAATCCCGTGGTTGGCGGCCAGATAGTAGGCGGCCGCCAGGCCGTGCACGCCGCCGCCTACGATCACCACGTCGTAGCTGCTCTTCATCGGGCGCGGCGACCAGGCGGCAGGCCATTCCTGCTGGCTTAGTCCCCGGCGGAACAGGCCTGCCGCGGAATACCTGGCTGGGTAGGTGATGCGACGCTGACTGCGCGAATGGCCGTTCATGCTGGCCGCCATGGGTCATCACCTCCTGCAGACCTGCTAATGAGCGGTGCCCCCGCCGGACAGGCTACGCCAGCCATGAAACCATGTCCACTTAGAGGAAACCGTCCTGGAGTGAACGTCAGCCGGCTGGCTGGATCGACTTTACCGACAGGAACTGGATCGGCAGTTCGATCAGCGTGCCCGGGCCGTGCGGAACCTCGCCGACGAACTGCAAGGCATCTCCCGGCTCAAGCAGATACCGCGAGGATCCGTACAGGTACTCGATCCGCCCCGTGATCATGTAGATCAGCTCTGTGCCGGGATGCTGGTAGAGCGGGAAGGCCTCGGCCCGCTCGGTCAGGGTGATCAGCAGCGTCTCCAGCGAGTTGTGCGGTGCGCGCAGCGTGCCGAGCAGCTGATAGCGGTGCCCGGGCCCAGAGCCCTTGTGCTCGATGTCCAGCCCGCGGCCGGCCTTGACATGGAGCACGTCGTGTTCCTCATTGAGGCCACGGAAGAACGCGGTGACGGGAACCTTCAGCGCCTCGGACAGCCGGGCCAAGGTGGCGAGGCTCGGTGAGGCCTGGGCATTCTCGATCTTGGACAGCATGCCCTTGGACAGGCCGGTGAGCTCGGCGAGCTGCCCGACGGTCAGCCCGAGCTGGAGCCTGAACTCGCGGACCCGTTCGGCGATGACGGCACCAAGCTCGTCTTCGAGCGCCCCTTCCGGCACCGCGCCAGCCTGCCCGCCGTCCCGGCCGTCATCGTCCGCCGTGAGGTCGATCAGCTGAGTCACCGCATCACCTCCCATCGCCGCCGCCCGCGCCATCCGCCGGCCTCAGGGCGCAACGACGGCTTGTATCGTGTCATGATACAGGGTTTACTGTCCGTGAATCGCCAGCGTAGCCAGCGCCCATCAGGCCACTCCGGGCGTGCCCCGGACGCGCCACCGGCCTGGGCGTTTTTGACCCGGTAGGAGGCCCTGTGTCGACTGACCTTGAGCGATTCCTTGCGACCGATGGCCGCGACGAAGCGGTGGCACGTATCCGGTCGGAAATCGATGCCAAGGGGATCACGTACATCTATTACCAGTTCGCCTCGGTGACTGGCCGGATCATGGGCAAGGGGGTGCCCGCGGATCACTGGGAGCGTATGGCCGCGCGTGGCTTTCAGCTGGTCTACGGATCCACCGCCAATCTCTTCACCGACCGGCACGGCAACTACATCGGCTACGGGCCCGAGGCATGGGAACTGGTCGGGCTACCGGATGTGGAAACCTTCTGCCAGCTGCCGTGGGACCCGAGGACGGCGCGGGTGTTCTGCACCCTGTTCCGCAACCGGGAGGAGGAGAACGACCCGGGCGGCTACCTGACCTCGGACTGCCGCGGCAATCTCCGGCGCATCCACGAGGCCTTCGAGCGAGACACCGGGCTGCACCTGCGGGTGGGGACCGAGCCGGAGATGATGTGGCTGAAGGTCAACCCGGACGGCACGCCATCGGTGGACGGCAAGACCAAGCCCTACTGCTACCACATCGATCAGTTCGCTGAGCTCCAGCCGCTCATCCACAAGGTCATGGAGTACGGCAAGGCGATGGGCCTGGACATGATCCAGGGCGACCATGAGGACGCCCCCGGCCAGCTTGAGCTCAACTGGATGTTCGACCGGGCCGAGCAGACCGCCGACCGCCTCACCACCTACCGCCAGATCTGCAAGCAGGTGGGCAGGGAACTCGGCGCCTACCCCTGCTTCATGCCCAAGCCGTTCATGGGCGTGTCCGCGAACGGCTGCCACCACAACATCTCGCTCTGGCAGGGCGACGAGAACGTGTTCCTGCCGGACACCGACAATCCGCGGATCCCCAGCAAGCTGGGGCTGAGCGCGATCGGCGGCATCCTGGAGCATCTGGGCGCTCTCACCTGCATTATGTCGCCGACGGTCAACTCCTACCGGCGGTTCTGGGACACCGGCTTCTGGGCACCGCTGTTCGCGGACTGGGGGTATCAGAACCGGACCACCGCGCTGCGGGTCAGTTCCCCGGACCGGCTGGAGTACCGGGCGGTGGACTCCGCTGTGAACCCCTACCTGTCGTTCGCCGCGATCATCAAGGCGATGGAGGACGGCATCAGGCGCAACCTGGACCCGGGCCCCCCGGAGAACCGCAACATCTATGAGGCGATCGCCGGCGGCAAGGACGTCAAGCGGGTGCCGATGACCCTGGGCGAGGCACTCGCGGCGCTGGAGAAGGATCCGGTGATCAGGGAGGCACTGCCGGGCGAGATGTACACGGTGTTCCACCACTACAAGACCGACGAGTGGGAACGCTTCTGCGCGACGGTCTCCGACTGGGACGTCGCGGAGTACCTGGACATCCTGCCTTAGCGCAGGGACGGCGCGGACCGAGAGGGGTTGAGCGACATGTGCGGAATCGCCGGCATCATTCACCGCACCGGGCCGGGCGACATCGGCAGCGAGATGACCAGGATGCTTCAGTCCATGAAGCACCGCGGCCCGGATTCCAGCGGCTTCGCGCTCTACGGCCCGCCCAGCGACCTGCTCGTCATGCGCGTCAAGCTGGCTGACCCGAACGAGGTACGCGATGTCGGCTGGGCCGAGCGGCTGGAGCGGCACCGCGACGAGGTGGAGCACCGGCTGGCCAAGATCGGCGCCATGGTCAACGTGCTGCACGGCGACCAGGACTATGCCTACCGGGTCACGTTCCGCTACAGCGGTGACCTCAAGCCGCTGGCCGACTATATCGAGGACGTGCCCGGGTGCGAGGTCCTGTCGCTCGGCCACTCGCTGGAGATCATCAAGGACCTCAGCGACGCGGAGAGCGTCGCTGAGCGCTACCACCTGGCAGGCTTCACCGGCACCCACGCGATCGGCCACGTCCGGATGGCCACCGAGTCGGACGTGGACATCTCGGGCGCGCACCCGTACTGGGCCTACCCGTTCTCGGACATCGCCGTGGTGCACAACGGGCAGCTGACGAACTACCACATGTGGCGCCGCAGGCTGGAGCGTCTGGGTCACCGCTTCCAGTCCGAATGCGACTCCGAGATCATCGCTGTCTACCTGGCACAGAAGATGGACGACGGGCTGTCGCTGGAGACCGCGATGAAGCAGAGCCTGGATGAGCTGGACGGCGTTTTCACCTATCTGGTGGTGACGGGCGACTCGCTCGGCATGGCCAAGGATGAGATGGCCGCCAAGCCGCTGGTGCTCTACGAGTCGCCGGAACTGGTGGCGCTCGCCTCCGAGGAGGTCGCGATCCGCGCCGTGCTCGGCCGCGAGATCGACACCTACGACCCCTACGAGCGGGAAGTGCTGGTGTGGAGCCGGTGAAGATCTCCTACGACGCCCGCGGCCTGGCCGAGCCCAACGCCCAGGCACCGAGAACCGCGACGGTCACCCCCGACGTGGACGGCGCCACGGCCGTCTTCGACGCGGCCGAGCTGACCACCCGGCAGATCAACCTGGAGCTCCGCCGCCTCGTCTACGACGAGGGCATCGGTGACGTGACTATCCTCAACCCGGGCGCGAAACACTCCATCGCGGTGGGCATCCTGACCCGCTGCCGGATCACCATCGATGGCAGCCTCGGCTACTTCGGCTGCGGGCTCATCGACGGGCCGGAGATCCATGTGAAGGGGCGCGTCGGCTGGTCGGTGGCCGAGAACATGATGTCGGGCGTGGTGGTCATCGACAAGAACGCCGGCTCCCTGACCGGCGCGGCGCTGCGCGGCGGTGATCTCGTGGTCCGCGGCGATGTCGGCGCCCGCTCCGGCATCGACCAGAAGGGCGGCACCATCATCGTCGGCGGCAACGCGGGCATGATGACCGGGTTCATGTTGCAGCGCGGCCGCCAGATCGTCTGCGGCAACGTGGGCGGCGGCCTGGGCGACTCGATGTACGACGGCACGATCTACGTGGGCGGCAAGATCACTTCGCTGGGCGTGGACTGCGTCGAGGCGGAGCTGACTGCCGACGACGATGAGTTCCTCGCCCGGAAGCTGCGCATCTACGGGATCGAGCCGCCCGGCGCATTCCGCAAGTTCGTCTGCGGGCGCATGCTCTGGAACTACGACAACCTGGAGCCGGCCGAACGCAAGCTGGTCCTGTGAGAGGCAGAGCCTAACGTGAGCGCGATCGAAGATGGCGGGAAGGCCGTCCTTGGGCACAGCAGCATCTTCACGCCCGAGGTGATCAACGACATCCACGTGAAGGCCGAACTCGGCCGCTACCGGATGCGCGGATTCTCGATGTTCAAGCCCATCCCGCACTGGGACCAGCTGATGTTCCTGCCCGGCACGCTGACCCGGTTCGTCATCGAGGGCTACCGGGAGAAATGCGTGACCAGGACCGTTCTCGGCGCGCGCTTCGCCAAGCATCCGCTCGAACTGGACATCCCCGTCTACATCACCGGGATGAGCTTCGGGGCACTGTCCCTGGAGGCCAAGATGGCGCTGGCCAAGGGCGCCTCGATGGCCGGCACCGCGACCTGCTCCGGCGAAGGTGGCATGATCCCACCCGAGCGGGACCTGTCGACCAAGTGGTACTACCAGGTCATCCAGAGCCGCTACGGGTTCAACCCGCACCACCTCATGCTCGCTGACGGCGTCGAGTTCTTCATCGGGCAGGGCTGCAAGGTCGGGCTGGGTGGCCACCTGATGGGACAGAAGGTCACCGAGCAGGTGGCGGAGATGCGGTCGCTGCCGGCCGGGATCGACCAGCGGAGCCCGGCCCGCCACCCAGACTGGCTGGGTCCCGATGACCTGTCCCTGAAAGTCCAGGAGGTCCGCGAGGCGACCGACTACCAGGTCCCGATCCAGCTGAAGCTGGGCGCGGCCCGTGTCTACGACGACGTCCGGATGGCAGCTAAATGCGGGCCGGACATCATTTACCTCGACGGCGCGGAGGGCGGTACCGGAGCCGGGCCGCATATCGCCGCCGAGGAGACCGGCATCCCGCTGATGGCAGCCATCCCGGAGGCCCGGCGCGCACTTGAAGACGTCGGCCTCGTTGACGAGATCGACCTGGTGGTGGCTGGCGGCATCCGCAACGGCGCTGACGTCGCCAAGTGCCTGGCACTCGGCGCGAAGGCGGTCGCGATCGGGCACTCCGCGCTGATGGCGCTGAACTGCAACAAGGAGATCCCCGGCGTCACCGATTACGAGGGCACGGTGGGCGTGCCCGCGGGCCGTTGCTACCACTGCCATACCGGGCGCTGCCCGGTCGGCATCACCACCCAGGATCCCGAGTTGCGCAAGCGGCTGGACGTGGACGAGGCGGCCGGGCGGGTGTTCAACTTCCTGCACACGCTCACGCTCGAGACGCAGATGCTGGCACGCGCGTGCGGCAAGACCGACGTGCACAGTCTGGAGCCGGAGGACCTGTGCGCGCTGACCGTCGAGGCCGCCGCCATGGCCCGGGTGCCGCTGGCCGGCACCGACTACATCCCGGGCAGGACCGAGGAGCGTGCACTGGCCGAGATCAAGGCCCTGCTGGGGAAGCTAGGCGACGACGGCAGGAGCGGAGCACGCGATGTCTGACGAGCGCGTGGCCGCGGCGGATGGCCAGCCGGCGGACCACGGCCGGCGGCTCACCACGAAGATCGGCATCGACACCGAGGAGCTGACCGGGCGCACCTTCCCGTACCAGTTCGACCGCTCGCTGGTGGAGGATGTCGATCTGGTGGCGGCCACGCCGGGAGCGGACATCAACTGGCTGGAAGACGTGCAGCTCATGCAGGAGGACGACGTTCCCGCTGTCTTTGACCGCTACACCAACGCGTTCCTCAAGATCTACTTCGAGATCCCGGCCGGCCGCGAGGATGAGTACGCGCGCAAGGTCCTCATCACTCACCTGCGCGAGGGCAACTCCTACGGCATCTGGCTCAAGGGCAGGCACGCGAAGTTTCCCCAGCCGGAACTTGGCCCCTGGCGGGAGGACTCCCCCGTGGTGGGTGAGAACTGGGAGCCGCCCGTGCACACGGACACCGAACGGCCGGCCGGCCACTAGCCGTAGTCCAGCGCGGGCGGAGGTTCCGGTCACGGCCGGCGAGGGAACCCACTGAGGTATGGGATCACGCGACGGGACGCCGCGCGTCAGACGCTGGCAGCGGCGGCGGGCAGGCGGGGCCCTGCCGACCGTCCGTGACCTCGATGAGCTGGACCGGCCGGAGGAGTTTTACCGGCCGCCGCCCAGCAGGGCCAAGGACGCGCTGGGCGCGGCGATGACGATCGCGATCATAGGCGTCATTTTCCTGTTCGTGACCAATAGCCTGGCCAGCCCGTGCCTGGCAGCGCCGAAGCCGCGGACCGGTCCGGGTGCCTGCTCCGGCATAACCTCCATCGCCAGTCATATTCGAGGGATCGTGACCCTGTGCGTCATCGGCTGCGCCGCGCTGGCGGTGGCGGCCTTCATCTGGTACATGCTCTGGGGATACAAGGCGAACAGGCTGACCGGAGGCGATCGGGGCGGCTAGGCCGTGGACACAGCCTGGCGGCCCGGCGTGAAGGCCAGCGGCAGCCGGGCTGGCCCAGTGTTGCCGCTGCGCGGCAGCCAGACCGCGGTCCCGGACACCCGTGGCTCGTGCAGCCGCTGGGCGAGCACCGCCAGGGCCACGCTCATGTCCGCGCGCGCCACGAGATGACCCAGGCAGTAGTGGATGCCGCCGCCGAAGGCCAGGTGCAGGGGCCGGCTGGGAGCGGTGATGTCGAACGCCAGCTGCTCGCCCGCTCGCGGGTCGGTGCCCGCTGACTCGCACAGCAGGTGAATGGTGGTGCCGGCGTTGATGGCGAGCCCGTCGAAGGTGAAGTCCGTGAGCGCCTCCCGGGTGACCCAGGTCGTGGTCGGGCTGACCCGCATGACCTCCTCAACCGCGGCGGGTGCCAGGCCGGGGCGCTGCCCGAGCAGCCGCCACTGACCGGGATGTTCGATGAACACCTGCATGGCCAGGCCCAGCTGGTTGCGGGTGGTATCGAAGCCACCGAACATCAGCAGCACCAGCGTGTCCCGCAGCTCAGCCTCGCTGAGCCGGTCGTCCTCGATGTGCGCCCGGACCAGGCTGGTCACGCAGTCCTCCCGGGGCGTGGCCCGGCGGTCCGCGATCTGCGCATCGGCGTACGCGTAGAGCCGCCCCAGCGCGGCTTCGATCTGTTCCAGGTGCTGCTGGATCCGGACCCCCATCGCCAGGCCCACGACCGCCGAATCGCGCGCGATCACCGGCCACTCCTGCTCCGGGATACCCAGCATGGCGGTGATGACGCGCGCCGCATACGGATCCGCGAATTCGGCCATGAACTCGCACCGGCCTGGCTTGGCGAAGGAGTCCACCAGCTCATGCGCCAGCTGCCGGAAACGCGGCTCCATCGCGGCCACCAGCCGCCGCGAGAACGCGGGGTTCAGCAGCCTGCGCAGGCGCTGATGATCCGCCCCTTCCTTGTTCAGCACCCAGCCCGCCCACCAGTCAGCGAACAGCCCGGAGGTAATGCCATGGTGGGCTGGCCACGCGGAACTCCCCTGCCGCAGCCGAGGGTGCCGGATCAGCCGGCTGGCCTGATCATGACGCAACACCGCCAGGCCGTAGCTGGTATGGGCGTACCAGCTCTCCTCCCTGGCCCGGTGCACCTCATCAGAGGTGACCGAGAAGCCAGGATCGGCGAGCTCGAAAAACGCCACGGTACCGGTCAGCGAACGACCAGCACCGGACGGTCGGCCAGGTGGATCACCTTGTGCGCGGTGCTGCCCAGGATGAGCCCGGCCAGATCGCCCCGGCCGCGGCAGCCCATCACGATCACCTTCACATCATGCCGCTTGGCATCCTCGACGATCTCGCGGGCAGCGTGGCCGAAGACCGCGCCCCGCACCTCCCCATGTGCCGCCACGCCCGCCTCGGTCAGTGACGTGACCGCGCTGTCCACCGCCGCCGTCGCGTCGCTGTCCGATTCGGCCGGTACCAGGCCGCCCAGCTGGGTGTGCTCGTGTTCCCTGAGGTGGAGCACCCATACCTCGGCCTTGGACATGGCCGCCAGTTCCCTGGCCGCAGCGACCACACGGTCCGAAACGGGCGAGTGATCGATGGCCACCAGAATTCTCTCGTACATCAGCCGGCCCCATTCTCTGGCAGCCGCATGGCCGAAAATGGTGCCCCGCACCTCCCCGTGTGCGTCCACACCAGATTCGGTCAGCGACTTGACCGCGCCGTCCACGGCCGATGTCGCGTCGCTGTCCGATTCCGTCGGCACCAGGCCACCCAGCCGGGTGGATTCGTGCTCCCTGAGGTGGAGCACCCACACCTCGGCTCTGGACATGGCCGCCAGCTCTCTGGCCGCGGCAAGCACCCGGTCCGTCACAGCCGAGTGGTCGACGGCCACGAGAATCCTCTCGTACATCTGCCGACCCCCATTCTCTGGCGAATGGCCTGTCTGGTGGGCCATTCCTGTCTCTACGATGACGGCCGGACGTCCACCGTTCCAGGGTCGTTCGTCCGGAGATTCGGCGGCGGGCAGCTCATGCACCGTCAGCCCGGCGCCCCCGGTCGGCGAGATCCAGCCACGCGGTGAACATTTCCACCGCAGTCCGCGCCATCGACTCCCGGGCGGCCGCAAAGGCCGCCGCTAGCTGCTGGAACCCACCCGCACCCAGCACAGCTTCGGCCGACTTCTGGTAGGCGGGCACCAGCCGCCACTCAGCAAGCATCGAGTCGGTGACCTCGACGTGGAACTGGACGGCGTAGGCGACCTTACCGAACCTAAATGCCTGATTCGGGTAGTCCGCCGACCGCGCCAGATGAGCCGCGCCCGGGGGAATCGCGAATGTGTCGCCATGCCACTGCAGGGCCGGGAAGTGGCTGCCGAGCACGCCGAAGACTGGATCGGCCCGCCCGGGACCCGTCACCCCCACCGGCAGGACGCCGACCTCCGGCAGATCTCCGGTGCGGACTTCCGCGCCGAGGCTCGCGGCCAGCAGCTGTGCGCCAAGACATACCCCCAGGTAGGGCGTGCCGGCCCGAACCACCGCCGCGATCCACTGCTTCTCCGTGGCGAGCCAGGGATGTGCGGTCTCGTCATAGGCACCCATTGGCCCGCCCATCGCCAGCACGAGGGCAGCCTCGCGCCAGTCGGGCAGCTCATCACCTTCATCCAGCTCGACTGTCTGGACCGCGAAGCCGCGGTCAGCCAGCAGGCCGGAAAACAGCCCCGGCGGCTCACACCGGATGTGCTGGAGCACGTACGCGGTCCTGCGCATCCGCCTCCGTCCCGTCCTGTGATCGCACCCGGCCAGCGGGTGGGCTGCGAGGAGGCTAACACGGCCGACCCTGCCTGGCAGATGGCGCGAAAGCTGCTAATCGTGCCAGTCTGCGGGTTCAGCGGCAGACTGATCGCGCTCCAGTTGGGCGCTCGGCAGCTGTGGTGCAACTCGGTGATGGTGAGGCAGTGGCAGGACGCGACCCCCTGTCCGGTGGCCAGGACCGGCTCGCTGGCATGGCCGGACTCCTGGCTCGCTTTCTCCTGCCCCTGGTTCTGATCTTCGCTGGGCTGGGGGTCGTCTTTCCCGGTCCCGGGCGGCACCTGGATGCCCAGAGAGCGATCCTGATGACCTTGGCGGTGCTGGTGTTCTGCACCGGCGCGTCCGTGACGTTCGCCGAGATCAAGGGCATGCGCGCGGCTTCGGCGCGGATAGTGCTGGTGCTGGCCGCCACGACCGTCATCCTGCCGGTGCTGGCCTGGCTCGCCAGCAGGCTCGTCAGCGAGCCGGCACTGCGAGGCGGGGTGCTCGCCGCTGGTGTTGCCCCGGTGGAAGTGGCATCCGTGGCGCTCACCGGTATGGCGGCAGGGGAGGTCGCCGTGGCAGCTGGCCTGCTGATCGCGTCGACGCTGCTGACCGTTCTCCTCGCTGGACCGATCCTGGGGGTTCTCGGCGCCCATTCCGCGGTGTCGCAGCTTGGGCTGCTATCCACGCTTGCCCTGGTGGTGGCTCTGCCACTGATTGCGGGCTGCTCGATGCGCACCCTCGACCCTTTCCGCGGGCGCGAGCGCTCCCTACTCGAGATCCTGGGAACGGTCTGCCTGCTGCTGCTGCTCTGGGAGATTGCCAGCCAGCTGCGGCTCGAGGCCAGCGACATCCTGGCCGCCGGTGCCCTGCTCGCCTATCTTGCTGGCGCCGCGGTGCTGGGATGGCTGCTGGCGCTCGGTGTGCCGCCGCGGCGGCGCACCGCTCTCGTCCTGCCGACCGCCATGCGGGACTTCGCCGTGGCGGCGGGCATCGCCGCTAGTGCGTTCGGCGTCGCCGCCGCCCCGCTGGGGATCTACGGGGTCATCGTGCTGGTCTTCGGCGCCATCGTGGTCCAGATGTCCAGACGACGCTGACAGACCGGATGGTGCCCTCGCCTGCAGCTGGACGGCGGGGCGTTTGTCCTGGGCCTGGAGCAGGCAGCCGGGACCACGGCGGAGGTGGTGGGCAAGCCGGCCCCTGCCTTCTACGCCGCCGCGCTGGCCCACCTGGGCGCCAGCGCCGCCAGCACGTTGATGGTGGGTGATGACATCGAGAACGACGTGCTCGCCGCCCAGCGCCAGGGGCTCACCGGGGTACTGGTCAAGACCGGCAAGTACCTGCCCCGCGCTCATCTGGGCGCCAGCGGCACCCCCGACCATGTCCTCGGCTCCTTTGCGGACCTGCCCGCCTTGCTGGATCAGCTGCGGTGAACGCAGCAGGCCGGTCACCCCGGTCAGTCCAGGCACAGGCAGAACGGGTGCCCCGCCGGATCAAGAAAGACCCGGAACGATGTGCCCGGCTGGTACTCGTGCTTGGTCGCGCCGAGATCGAGCACCGCCGCCTCAGCGGTGTCGAGGTCGTCGACGACCACGTCGAGATGCATCTGCTGGGGCAGTTCCTGGGCCGGCCAGCTGGGCGGGGTATAGCCCTGCACCGGCTGGAAGCAGATGCACTGGCCGTACTCCGCGCGGACCTCGGCCCAGTCGTCAGAGATCTCAGTCTGCCAGTCCAGCAGCGCGCCGTAGAACGCCGCCAGGGCGCCCGGGTCCGGACAGTCGATGACGATGCTGGGGAACCGTGCGATAGCCATGCCCGCACCGTACGCGCGGCCGCCGACAGTCACGGCCGGATGACACCCGGGACTCGTGACCTTGGTCCCTTGCCCGTCCATGCTGGGGCCTTGGACTGTTGTCTTGTGGGTGCCGGGCGAAAGATGATGGCTGCCGCCGCCGCGGTGGCGGTCGTCTATGCATTCCTGGTGCGGCCCCGGCTCATGCGCTGGGGTGCGAGCGAGGAGGAAGTGACCGGGCCGTACCCGGGGGCTGAGCTGGTCCCCGAAGGCAACCGGGCGGCGACGATGGCGGTCACCATCGGTGCCCCGCCGGATCAGGTCTGGCCGTGGCTCGTCCAGCTGGGCGGGGATCGCGGGGGCTGGTACTCCTGGGATCGCCTCGACAACCGCGGCCGCCCGAGTGCCCGGGAAATCCATCCGGAATGGCAGGACCTCGCCCTCGGCGACTACGTGAAGTATGCGACCCGGAATGGGCCCGTGAACGCGTGGCAGGTGGCAGCCCTGGAACCAGGCCGGTTCCTGGGACTGCACGGACTGAGCGATCTGCGGGGCCGCCCGCTTGATCCACAGCAGCCGCGGCCATCGGCCTACACCGAAGGGCTCTGGGGCTTCCTGCTGACGGAACTGCCAGGTGGCCGTACTCGCCTGGTCATCAGCGGCTACCAGGTCGCCCGCCCGCGATGGGTAGAAAGCTTCACCAACTACTGGCTCTACATCCCGCTCGTCTGGCCCATGCAGGCACGCATGCTGGCGGTGCTCAAGCGGAACATCGAGCGAGCGGCCGCGGCACCACCGGAAACGCCCCCGGCCGCGAGCACCGCATAGTCCAGTCCTCAGCTCACCGCTTTCGCCACGAGTGCGGCGATCTTTGCCTCCACCTCAGCGGTCAGCTCCGTCAGTGCGTAGGCGTTCGGCCACATGGCACCCTCGTCGAGGTGCGCCTTGTCGCTGAAGCCGAGCGTCGCGTACCTCGTCTTGAACTTCTGCGCGGGCTGGAAGAAGCAGACGACGTTGCCATCCTTGGCGTACGCCGGCATCCCGTACCAGGTTCTCGGCGACAGGGCTGGCGCGCTGGCTTTGATGAGGGCATGGAGCCGCTCGGCCAGGGCGCGATCCGGTTCCTGCATTTCGGCGATCTTCTCGAGCACATCGCTTTCCCCGTCGGCCGCCGCAGCACGCGGGCCGCGGCGCGTGGCCACCTTCAGTTCCTGCGCGTGCTCCTTCATCGCGGCCCGTTCCTCGGCCGTGAATCCCCTCGACGCCCTGGCGGTGGTGCTCTCGGCGGGCTTCCCCGTGTCCTTCATGGCCGCCTTCCTTCCCTGCCGGTCGTGATGCGGGCAATTCTCATGCTAGAGAGCCTGGCAATGGCGGTGGCTCTGCGGTAAGTGTCAGGATGATCCGGAACCGGCTGCAAGGAGGGTGTCATGACCACCGATCAGGGTCCATATCCAGCTCAGTATCCGGTGCAGTTCGCCGTTGAATACCAGGACCGGCCGCTCAACCGGCTGACCTCGTTCTTCCGGATTTTCGTGATCATCCCGATCGCGATCGTGCTCAGCACCGTGGCCGGCGGGGAATACGGGGGAAACACCTCCGCGCTCCACCACCCCACCATGTCCTCCGCCGCCGCGGGCGTGGGCGGCCTGCTGTTCTTCGGCCCGCTACTGATGATCTTGTTCAGGCAGAAGTACCCCCGCTGGTGGTTCGACTGGAACATCGAACTGCTGCGCTTCATCAACCGGGTGGGGACCTACCTGGCCCTGATGAACGACAACTACCCGTTGACCGACGAGCACCAGTGGGTCCAGCTTGATTACCCCTATCCGGACGCGGCCACCGACCTCAACCGGTGGCTGCCGCTGGTCAAATGGCTGCTGGCCATCCCGCACTACATCGTGCTGTTCTTCCTGGAAATCGCCGCGTTCTTCGCGCTGATCGTGACCTGGTTCGCGATCTTGTTCACCGGCCGCTACCCCCGGGGCATATTCAGCTTCGTCGAAGGGGTGTTCCGCTGGCATAACCGGGTCATCGCCTACGCGTTCATCCTGGTCACCGATCAGTACCCGCCGTTCAGGCTGGATCCGTGACCCGGTACCTGCATCCGGGCACCCCGGCTCGCGGACGGGCCTGGACCTCGTGACGCCTGCCGCCGGGCCAGTCGATCCGGCTGAGACGCCCCGGCCCGGGCAGGAGCGGGAGCCGGATGCCCGGTTCACGTTCGCCAACGAGCGCACCTTCCTGGCCTGGGCCCGCACCGCACTCGCCCTGGTCGTCGGCGGCCTCGCCGTCGCCCAGCTCCTGCCCCCCTTCCCCGGCGTCCCCGGCGCCCGCCACGCCATCGGCATCCCCCTCATCCTCCTCGGCGCCGCCATCGCCATCCTCAGCTACACCGAATGGCAAACCAGCCAGCGCGCCCTGCGCAACGGCCAGCCACTGCCCCGCTCCCGCCTCCCCCTCCTCCTGGCCGGCACCATCGCCATCATCGCCCTGCTCGCCGCCGCACTCGCCCTGCTCTCCGCGGTCACCGGCCACTCATGACCCACTAGTTGCTCGACGTATACACTCAGTGTAGAGTGCGGACCTGTGAGCGTTCCCCTTACCCTGCTCGGCCTGCTCGAACGGGAGCCGAGCCATGGCTACGACCTCAAGCGCGACTACGACGCCTTCTTCGGGCGCGGTAAGCAACTGCCCTTCGGCCAGGTGTACGCCACGCTCGGCCGGCTCGCCCGGGACGGCAAGGTCACCGCGGGCGACGCGGAGCCAGGCGGCGGACCGGACCGCAAGCGGTACGACATCACCCAGGCCGGCCGGCACGAGTTGGACGCATGGCTGGCCGAACCGGTGGAACCGGAGCCGCACCTGCAGACAGTGCTGTTCGCCAAGGTGACGCTGGCGCTGATGCTCGGCAAGCCGGCCCTGGCCTACCTCGACACCCAGCGCGCCGCCCATATCCGGCGCATGCAGGATCTCACCGAGGTCAAGCGGGCTGGCTCCCTGGTCGACGTGCTGCTCGCCGACCATGCCCTCTTCCACCTGGAGGCGGACCTCCGGTGGATCGACCTCGCGTCAGCACGATTGGCGGACCTATCTGAGGCGGTGCGGGACCGATGAGCACTGTTGCTGCGCCGGCCAGCGTCACCCGCGGCAGCCTGATCGAGGCCCGCGGCATCCGCAAGTCGTTCGGCTAGACACCCGCGCTGCGCGGGGCGAGCGTGACCGTCCGCCAGGGTGAGATCTTCGCGATCGTGGACGGGACTCGGCGTGCTTGCCCTGGGCCGCCGGTGCGCTCCTCACCGGCGCCCTGATCCTGCGCCTCCGCGACGCCTGAACACGCTGTCCACCTCGCGGGCCAGCCTTTGCAACGATGCTGCTGGCGTCGGGAGAGGGAGGGCTATCCATGAGCGATGACCTGGTAGCGCTGGCTGCTCTGGCCTACGTCTACGGCTTTGCGATGGTCTTCAAACCTGCACGCGGTCGGAGGGACCTCCCAGCAGGGCATCGGGCTGGTCGGCCCGGCCCCCTTCAACAGTTTCAGCCACGCGTCGAAGCTGGCCGGGCCCGATGACCGGTTCGTATCGATCAACAACGACACCATCTACTCGATCGCAGCAGTTGACGTGAGCGGCGCTGCTGCGGGTGCCGGACACGGCCGGCCGGTACGACGTGCTCCAGTTCGTTGACGCATGGACGAACAACTTCGCCTATGTGGGCCGCCGGGGCAACCGGCACCGCCGCCCGGTCCTTCCTGCTCACCCCGCCCGGCTGGGACGGGGATGTGCCCGAGGGCGCCCGGGTCATCGAGTTCCCGACGACGGTGGGCATGATCGTCGGCCGCTGGGCTTGCGCCGTCCCGGCCGATCTGGCCGCCGTCCAGGCTTCTGCAGAGCCAGCTCTCCCTCCAGCCGTATGGCACCCCCGGGCCACTGACGGGGATCCCGGTACCGGCGACAGTTCCTGCCGAGCTGGCGTTTTTCGAGGAACTGCGCACCTGGATGCGGGCGTTCCCGCCAGGCGGCCCGGACCAGGACTATCAGCGGCGGTTCGCCCCACTCGGCCTGCTCGATGCGGCTTCCCCCTATACCGGCTGCTCGCCCGAACTGGACCGGGCACTGGCGGCGGGCGCGGATGCGGCGGAGCAGAAGGTGGAAACGCCCTGACAGCGGGCGGCCTGGCGCCGGTCATCAACGGCTGGACGCTCACCTTCCACCTGTTCGACTACAACCTCGACCACCTGGGCCCAGGCACCATCTACTTCGACGGGCGAATCCCCGCCCCATGAAAACCGCCACGATCACTTACACAGACGGCCGGACGGTCCCAGGGTGCGAGCCATGACTGGTATCACTGCTGATACCATGTGGGCATGGCGATGACTTTGCGGCTGACCGATGCCGAGGCCAGCGCGCTGCGCCGGCGTGCCGAGCACGAGGGACGGCCGATGCAGGAGGTGGCCCGGCAGGCGATCCGCGAGTACGTGGAAAGCCACAGCCGAGCCGAGTTGCTGGACCGTGTCCTTGACGAGGAACTGCCCCGTTATGCCGAGGCGCTGGAGCGCCTCGGGCGGTGATCTACCTGACGCTGCCGGAACTGCTGCATGTGGCTGAGCGAGCCATCGGCAGGGAACCGCAGGTCTGTGACTATGGCCTGCTTGAGTCAGCCGCCGCACGTCCGCAAGCCACAGCATTTGGTGGCGACGCCTACCCGGACCTGGATGCCAAGGCAGCGGCGCTGCTGCACTCACTCGCCCGCAGCCACGCCCTCGTTGACGGGAACAAGAGACTGGCCCTGGCGGCGGTCATCGCCTTCTACGGAGTCAACGGCCGCCGGCTCACCCTGACCAACGATGAGGCATACGACCTCGTCATCGACGTCGCAACAGGCCACCTCGACTCGGTCAGCGACATCGCGGCCAGGCTGGGAAAGGCAACCGAATCGCGCTTGTGACCGAACGGCCCCGATGCCGGAGAGCGGGTCCTGCCCGGGCTAACGGAAAATGATCAGTACCACCACGAGCATGACAATCATGGCAGCGGCGGCCAGGGCCATGATGATGACCGCTGCATCGGTCAAGCCGACCAGTGCAGCCGGGCTGCGCGCGCGTCAGCAGCGCCTTCTGCTTGCGCTGGGCACTGCTCCGCTTCCGCCGGTATCCCGGCGGTGCTGGCAGCAGCCGCCGCTGCGGCTTGTAGGCCGAGATTCTCGGATCATTGAGGTCGTCGATCGGGACTCCCAGCGGAAGCCTGCTCTGTTCGCATTATGATCCGCGGAATGCCGGCCCGGTCAGCCAGGCCGGTCCGCCGAGGACATCGAGGAGCAACTGCACCGGGCCGGTAGGCAGATGCGCCGACGGCTGGTGCGTGGCAGAGTCGAGGCGTGGGCGTGGAATGGCCCGGCTGTTTTGCGCGAAGTTCAACGCCCGTGCCGCCCGGTTGTGACACCGACGAGACCGCCGCGGGCGCGGTCAGGCAGGCTGCCACAGCTCGACCCGATTGCCCTCAGGATCGGTGACCCAGCCGAACCGGCCGACACCCTCCATGTCCTGCGTTTCTCTGGCTACGTCCGCTCCCTTGGCGCGCAGTTGCGCGAGCATCGCGTCCAGATCGCGCACCCGGAAGTTGAGCATGGTTTGCTGGGCGCGGGACCCGAAGTAGCCGGTCCCGGACTCGAACGTCGCGAACACCGTCGGCCCGGCTTCCTGACGCCACAGGCCGTTCTCATCGGCGTCCAGGCCCAGGCAATCGCAATACCACGCGATCAGGGCCACCGGGTCGGCGGCCCGCAGGAAGTACCCACCGATTCCAAGCACACTCTCCATGCCGCTAGCTTGCCAGGACCGCGGTCCGGCAGGCTGGCACCACACCATCGCATGCCTCACCCGCAGTCCTCCTCCACGACCTGGAATGTCAGGTGGCGGGCACTTTGCCGATGATCCAGCCGAATTCTGAGACGATGCGGACGCCGATGCCGTTGACATACAGCGGGCGCATCGCCTCGCGCATTGCCGTGGCGAACTTGTCATATCCGACGTTCTGGATCGCTGGCCAGGAAGGGCCACCAGCCGCGAGCGCCCGGATGGTCAGGTCAAGGTCTGGCAGCTCGTTGATGACCTGGGCCCTACTCCGGTCGATGTACTCCAGGCCCGCGTCCTTGAGCATCTGCTCGGCTACGCCGGGCCGCCCGGTGTCGCCCTGGTTGATGGTGGCGCTGACGTGATCGGCGGGCGACAGCTCGACCAAAGTGGCGAAGTAGGGCATCAGGCCCAGACGCTTGGGGGAACCCCAGAACGTGAACCCCACCAGGCCGCCAGGCCGCACCACCCGGCGCGCCTCGGCCAGCGCGCCTTCGCATCCCTTCCAGATCCCATTGAAACTCGTAGCCACATCGAAGCTGTCAGCTTCAAAGGGCAGCGCCAACATGTCCCCGATCCGGAAGTCACCCATGGGAGTACGGGCACGCGCTATTGCGAGCAGCGCCTCGGAGGCATCCAGCCCCGACACCTTCGCTCCACGGCGAGCCGCGACGCTGGCGGCGTAGCCAGAACCGCAAGCGATGTCCAGCAACTCGGTCCCCGGCCCGACGCCGATCCGGTCAAACAGCGCATCGTTGGCGCCCCGCGCGTACGGCTCGACCAGATACGCCCAGTCGGCTGCCCGCTCGCCCCAGGCCCGGCCAGATTCAACCCAGTCCATAAGCCTCACCCCCATGCCCAGGGCACCGATCCAGGCCCAGGCGGCCGCGGTGCCGGCGATGCGCCGTTAGCGGGCGATCTGCTGCTGGTTTCCCAGCCATCCTTCGCGGCTCCCCGCCTCTTCCCCTGCCCTCTCTGGCGGCCCATAGCCAAGAAGGTCCTGGGTCCAGGTTTCAGCGGGCCAACTTCCCGGCGGCTGCACCCGGTGCATCCACCCGTTCATCCGGTAGAGCACTTCCCAGCCGTCGGTCCCTAGCTGGTCCTGAACCCGGCCGGCAAGCTCCCGCCCCTGCTCTTCCCACGCCTGGCGAACCCGCGCGTCACTCCGGAATCCGTCGTGCTGATCCCAGGACTGGTTCCAGGCCTTGAGGTCGTCGAGCAGCTCTTGGCTCAGCCGCTCCCGCCACGGGCGTGGTGCGGGCGGCTTGCCCGGCCGCTGGGCACGGGTCAAATAGCTCCACCGTGGGTACTGAGCTTCATGCTCTTCTTTGGTACCCGCCCACCAGATACCGCCAGCGCAGTAATCAGCCTCGATGATGACTCTGCGTGGCTCTGTCATGCTGCGAGCCTACCGGCCGCCGTCAGACTCCACGGCTTTGCCAAGAGCACGCCAGGCCCGACGCATGATCACGATGGGGATGTCTTCGCTGGTGGCATGTATCGCCGCTGACCAACAGACGGCGCCGTTAGGGTCGGGCCAAGTCCGGTATCACCATGAGCCTGCTCCAGAGGAGACGACATGGTCCGCTTTCAGCTCGTGATCGACTGCGCTGACCCGGACCGGCTCGCCCGGTTCTGGAAAGAGGCGCTGCACTACGAGTTCACGCCCGCCCCGGACGGTTACGCGAGCTGGGACGACTACTACCGGGCGCTGGGCGTCCCTGACGAGGACCTTGGCCTCGGCGAGGACCGGCTCAGTGACCCGCACGGCGGCGGCCCCGACATCTGGTTCCAGAAGGTCGACGACATCAAGATCGTGAAGAACCGGCTGCACCTCGACATCAACGCCACCGGCGGGATCCGCAAGGACGTTCCCCGGCCACAGCGAAAGGCGTGCGTGAGGGCCGAGGCGGAGCGGCTGGCCAGCCTGGGCGCCACCATCGTCCGTGAGCTGGTGGAGCCGGGCATCGGTCATTTCGGGATCGCGATGACCGACCCGGAGGGCAACGAGTTCGACATCAACTGACGCAGATCCCGGTGGAAAGGCGATTACCCACCTACATCCCCCGGTCATCCTGGTAGGCGCGAGTTCCAGGCGAGTGGCCGCCGGGTCTGGCCAGATTCATGATCACGCTCAGAATGTTGTTCCTGGCGGGCACAGCTGGGTTCGAACCAGCGACCCCTCGCTTGTAAGGCGCATCGGCGGGGTGGCTGGATGGTGCTGGGCATCGCCTGCTGTGGCATCTGCCTGCAGCGATGATGGCTGGCAGTGGCCCAGTGTGGTCCGGTGTCTGCGATCGTTGGCTCTTGGTTTGGCTCTTTGGATCTTGCTGCCGGATACCCCGTGGTACCCGCTCCCCCGGCGGCCCGCGACTGACCGGCCGCTGGGGCGGGTGCGGCGGGCGGCGTTGCGATTGCCCCGCCATGACAGTTGATCTTGCACTGCTCAGGGGTGCCCCAGCCGATGTACACGCCGTCGACGTCGGTGGCCATGAGGAACAGGTCCGCGCGCACGTCTTCGGCGAGCAGTTCGCCCGCGAGATCTTTGTCGATGACCGCCTCGACGCCCACCAGCTCGCGCGGGCCCGAGGACGGGAGCATCGTGGGGATGCCACCGCCACCCGCGCAGATGACCACGGCTCCCCGTTCGAGCAGCCACATGATGGGCTCGATCTCCAGGACGCGCCGGGGTTCCGCGGCTAGCGTCGCGATCGCCCGGGCTGCGATCGCGACGTTGCGCCGCTGCATCTCAGTGGTCATCGGGTCGCTGCGACGCAGCAGCGCGTTACCACCCAGTGCGATCACGATCCGCATGTCAGCCTCCAGCGACCAGGCCTTCCCCGGAGCCATCCCGATCCTGTTCGGGCCACCTGAATGTGTCGTCAACCAATCCGGGGGTGAATCAGATCAGGCGCGGCGGCGCGCGCATCTTCGGGTATCTCGCCGGAGCCGGCGGGCTGTCGGTCGTGCTCATCTACCTCGCCGTCAACATCGCGACCATCCGCGCGTTCCGCACCGAGTTCCGCGGCGAGTTCCGGCTCTGGCGGCACCTGCTCCTGCCTGCGGCGGCCGCCGTGCTGCTAATGTTCCCGGTGTGGGGATCCTCCATCCGCGTACCCACACGCTGGTGGACCTGCGGCCCTTCGTGGCGCTCGGCTGGCTCTGCCTCGGGGTCATGGCTGCTGGCGTCCTGCGGATCCGGCGGCCCACCAGCTTCGAGACGCTAGGCAGAATATTCATGCCAGCCGAGAAAATAGCCCCCCAGCGCCAATGGAGTCACCGTCGCCCCGGCCCGGAACATGGCTACCGGTGGCTCGCCACCCCGGCACCGCGTCGGCGGCGGGTGCGGGCACCCCAGTCACCGCGCACCTTGGCCCGCTGTGTCCTGGCTGGGCATCTCCGATGGCCTGGCCATCGCCGCGACCCTCCTGTACCGTCTGCACCACATACGGCCATCCTCAACGTGGCGTAGCCTGGCGAGGCAGCCCATCCGGGAGGATTCCTATGGCGGATAAGCGCGAAGGCCGCAACGTCCGGGCGCTGAAACAGGCGGCCGGATTGGTCGCGGCGGTCGCCGCCCGGAGGGGACTGCAGCTCACCTGGAAACGGATCGCTGGCGAACAGCCGCCGGCGGCCGCCGACGACGAGCAGGTTTCGCTAGGTAAGGCCGTGCTCTGGGCGTTCCTGGTCGGGGCAGCCGTGACCGTAGCGCGCGCGATCGCTATCAGGTACGCATCCCACCTGTTGCCAAGTGCCGAGCGGCAGAGCCTGCCGGAACCGGCGCCGGCCGAGGGCCGGGATCATGCCGCTACCTGAGCCTGAGCGAGGACGGTAGGGCAGGGATGGCGATCGGCGCCGGGATGGGGGCGCTGATGGGCAAGCTGGGCAAGTCCAGCATTGACAAGCAGTTCCAGGATCAGGTGCGGGACATGGTCAAGCCGGGTACCTCGTGCCTGTTCCTGATGCTGGAGAAGGTGACCCCGGGCAAGGCGGTGGAGGCGATGAGCAAGTACGGCGGGACCGTGCTGAAGACCTCCCTGTCCAAGGAAGACGAGAAGGAACTCCAGGACGCCCTGCACGGGGACCAGGCTGCCGCCCAGTAGCCCGCATGGGCACGCCACACAGCGGGCCTCCCACCTGGTGAGCCTGCGATGACTGGCGGGTCTGAGGCCGACGCTGCGCGACTGGCCGGGGGGACCGCAGGCTGGCTGTTCTGCTGGCGATGGCGATGTTTGTGCTGGTGGTGGACACGTCGGTGATGAATGTGTCCATTGCGCCGGTGGTGCATGTTCTGCATACGACGGTCAGCGGGGTGCAGTCGGCGATCGCGCTTGAGGCGCTGGTGTCGGCGGCGTTCATCTTGATCGGCAGCAAGGGCCGGTGACCTGATCGGGCGCAGGCGTGCGTATGTGCTGGGGCTGGCCGGTTACGCGGCCGGGGCGCTGGCCATGGCGCTGGCGCAGGGGCTGACCGCGGTCATCGTGTTCTGGGCGGTCGTGGGCGGGCTTGGCGCGTCGCTGCTGCTGCCGTCGGTGCTGCCGCGGAGCCACGGCAATTTTCGCGGGGTGCGGCGCAGCGGCAGGCTTATGCGCTGGCCGGGGCCGCGGCCGCGGCCGCTGCCGCGGTTGGCCCGCTGCTGGGCGGGTTCATCACCGACGTACCTGTCGTGGCGGATCGCGTTCTTGCTGGAGGACGTCATCATCGCGGTCGTGCTGGCCGGGATCAGGCTCATCCACGACGTGCCCTACACCGGGTCCCGCCACGTCGATGTGGTGGGTGCGGTCCTGTCCGTGCTGGGGATGGGCGGCATCGTGCTGGGCATCTTGGTGTGGCAGGAAGGCGGTGAGGCGGTCGGCCTGCTGCTGGCGCTCGGGGCGGTCTCGCTCGGGGCCCTGGCGTGGTGGCTGGTGCGGCGCAAGCGGGCGGGCAAGGCGGTGCTGCTGGACCCGGACCTGTTCAGGGCCAAGCTGTTCAGGTCCGGGGTGTCCGGGCAGCTGCTGCAGCAGGTCGGGCTGGGCGGGACGATGATCGCGCTGCCGATCTACCTGCAGATCGTGCTCGAATACAGCGCGATGGGCGCGGGCCTGCCCATCGCCCCGCTGTCGCTGTCCATGTCCGCGGTCGCCCTGATCGCCGGGCGCAAGGGCGGCAACCGCCGCCCGGCGGGCCTGATCCGGGCGGGGTTCGCGCTGTTCACGATCGGGATGATCGTCATCGAGCCGATCGTGCCCGGGCGGCCTCAGGCTGGTACCTGGCGCTGCCATTGCTGGCCGCGGGATCGGGGCTGGGCCTGATGGTCTCCCAGCTGAACAACTACACCCTGGCCCCGGTCTCGGAGGAACGGGTCAGCGAAGCCGCCGGGGTGAACTCGGCCGGAGGGTCGTTCGGCCTGTCGTTCGGGCTGGCATTCGCCGGCGCCATCTTGCTGGCGGCACTGTCGGCGTCGTTCACCACCATGGCCAACTCCAGCACCGTGCTGTCCAAAGCCGAACAGCAGCACGTCGCCACGGCCCTGCAGCACGACGCCGAAGTGGTCAGCAACACCCAGCTGGGAAAGCAGCTCGTCGGCCAGCCGGAGAAAACCCAGGACGAGATCATCAAGATCAACACCCAGGCCAGGCACCTCGCCCTGCAGATAGCCCCGCTCATCCCGATCCTGGCCGGCCCGGGCGGGCTGCTCATCTCATCCCGCATGATCCGCCAGCCCGACCCAGAGCAGTCAGGCTCCGGCGAACAGATGGTCCTGGGCTGACCCGGATTACCCTGGCCTGCGGCTCCGGCTGGAAGTGGATCAGCCCGTGTCTGCCGGTGCGGCCCGGAATGAGGCCAGTTGCCGCAGCGCCGGCCAGGCAAGCTCGGGCTTGGGCGGCCGTACCCCGGGCCGGTTGCGGGGAACCCGGACCCGCAGGGCCTTGGGCCGGACAGCGCAGCGGACCGGCGTGGCCATCATGACCGTCTCCCCATCGATACCGACCGGGATCTCCGGCACGTCGGCGTCCACCACGACCTCGCCGGCGGTGATCGTGGTCAGGCCCTGGCCACGCGCGCCGCGCAGCAGCGCGGCGGCCTGCAGCGCGTTGTTCACCGTGACCGCGACGACGCCAAGCGCCCCGGCGTCCAGCCGCGCCCGGCGGCCCAGTCCCGCGATGTCGTTCAGCGCATACGGGCCGTTACTCACCAGCAGGGCCTGCGGGCCGGTGATCGTGGTATCGCCGGCGTTTGCGGACAGCTTGGCGCCGCGGTGGCCGGTCAGGACGTCGGGCAGCATCTGCAGCGTCGTGCCCCGCTTGTCGTCCCGGTAGGCCGGGCTCTCCACCACCTCGGCATAGGCGCCGAACGAGGCATTGTTCACGAACGTGCGGTCACCGATGATGCCCAGATCGATCCGCTGCTCCACCCCGTCGCCGGTGAGGGCGTCCAGGCAGGTAGCAGGGTCGTCCCGGTCCAGGCCGAGGTCCATCGCGAAGTGGTTGCGGGTGCCGGCGCTGATCACCAGGAACGGCAGGTCGTGCTCGGCGGCGATCCCGGCCACCAGCGCCTGAGTCCCGTCGCCGCCGGCCACGCCGAGCAGGTCGGCGCCGGCCGCGACCGCGCGCCGGGCCAGCGCCGCCACATCCACCTGGCCGGGACCTTCCAGCAGCGCCACCTCGGCGCCCAGCGCCTCGGCTTTCTCCTTCAGGGCGAACCTGGCGACCTTCCCGCCGCCCGACCGTGGGTTCATGATCAGGAACGCACGCGTGGGCGGCGGGACTTCCCGGGACGGCATGCCGGGGCCGGCGGCGGCCGGGGCCAGCGCCAGCCGGGCGGCGGCGACGGCCAGCGCCAGCAGCGCGACCGACACCACGGCGACCCAGATCAGGTGGTGCCGGGCAAACACCACCAGCACCGCGACCGGGACCAGGGCCACCACGGCCAGCGCCAGCCACCTCAGCACCCCGCGGTGGGCCAGGAACACGTACCCGCCCGCCGCTATCAGGCAGGCAGCAACCGCCCCGAGCACCACCATGGCCAGGCTGGCCAGATCCGCGAAACCGATCAGGACCACTGCCGAGGCAAACATCAGCGCGAAAGCGGCCCGGGCGAGCCAGCGAGCATTCACGACCTTGCCCTCCGTCACTTCGGCGATTCATGCGCGGGGTTACCGCGTGCCTGGGGCTGTACGGGCCAGCAGCCCGCACTGCCCCGTAAGCCCGCCCGTCAAGCCGCCAGGACCTTGGCCTTCTCGCGCTCGAACTCCTCGGCGGAAATGACCCCCCGGTCGCGCAGGTCGGCCAGCTTGGCCAGCTGGTCCGCTGAACTCTGCGATCCGGCCGCCTCCTGCACATGGGCACGCAACTCCTGGTCCTGCTGCTGGGCCTGCCGGTACGCCCGCTCGTGCATCTTGCCGCCGCGGGCGATCAGGTAGACCAGCACCCCGACGAGCGGGATGAACAGGACGAACAGGAACCACAGGGCCTTGGCGAAGCCGCCCAGGTCATGACTGCGGAAGATGTCGATGAACACCATGATCAGGATCCAGATCCAGATGATCCACAGAAAGAAGATGAACATCGACCAGAAAATGTTCAGCAGCGGGTAGGACGAACTGGCAAGTGACATGCCCACTCCTTCGCGGCAAGCAGATCTCCGGCAGCAGCGCGCTTACCGTCGCTGCACTCCCGGGAAGATCATCCTCCTCCTGAGAGCGGATTGTTGGCATCACCCATCTCAGGGTGAACAATTGAGCCCTCATCCCGGCCGGGAGGGTCTATCTCACGAACGGCTCCTCTCTATTCGCGGGCCAGCATGGCTGCGGCCTCACGCTCGAGGTCCACGTACGGCTCGCCGCTGACGTCCACGGCGACCCGCTGGATGGTGCCGCCGGTGAAGGTGTGCGGGTGAGCGCCAGGGTAGTCGCCGGTGACCGGCTCGCCGCTGTCGCGGCCGGCGCACAGGCCCTCGCCCGCGAGCGAGAACAACCCCGGCTGGGTCTTGATCCGGCCCTCGCCGACCTTCTTGGCCCCGTGGTAGAGGGACAGGATCCCGGTCAACACGTGCGGCGGGTCCTCCCCATCCTTCTCGAACGAGGCGGACAGGATCAGGTTCTGCCCGGCCGGAACGTCTTCGGTGCCGTCGATCTTCTGCTCCATCATGCCGACGAAGTTGTTGACGTAGTGCAGCCGGTTGTCTTTGACGTACAGAGCGTGCCCACCGAAGCGTGACCCGTGCGCGAACAGCACGCCCTGCGCGCCGGGGGCGGGGATGTCCACCAGCGCGCCGATCGTGAAGGACCGGTTGCGGACGTTCACCGCCTGCGCCTCGGGCACCTCGGCGGTGCCGGGGAAGTAGACATAACGGTCGCGGGGCGAGGCCAGCTGCGGCCGCGGCGTGGTGATGATCTCCAGTGCGGACCGGTCATCGAGCGGGAACGCGTCATTCTGGCCGGCCTCGGCGAACCACAGGTTGACCAGCTCCCGCACCTTCTCCGGGTGCTCGGCGGCCAGGTCGTGTATCTCGGCGCGGTCGGTGTCGGTGTGGTACAGCTCCCAGGTGTCGTCGTTGAAGTTGCTCCAGCCGCTGATCGTGGGATGCGTGGTGATGGCCTTCCAGCCCTCATGCCAGATCCCACGGGAGCCGAGCATCGAGTAGAACTGCGTCTTGCGGGCCGACGGCGCCGACGGGTCGTCCACGCTGTAACGCATGCTGACCCCGTCGAAGCGGCTCTGCACGTGGCCCTTGATCGTGGCGGGCGGCTCGACGCCCAGGGTGTCCAGGATCGAGGGCACGATGTCGATGGCGTGGTGGTACTGGTGGCGTATCTCGCCCTTGCCCGCCGTGGCCTTGGGCCAGGAGATGATGCACGGGTCCGCGGTGCCGCCGTTGAACTCATACCGCTTCCACATCTTGAACGGCGTGTTGAACGCCATCGCCCACCCGTTGGGGTAGTGGTTGTAGGTCCTTGTCCCGCCCAGCTCGTCGATCATCGCCAGGTTCGCCTGGATGTTGTCGGGGATGCCGTTGGCGAACAGCATCTCGTTGACCGAGCCGTCGGGGCCGCCCTCGCCCGAGGCGCCGTTGTCCGACACCAGGATCACCATGGTGTTCTCGCGCTGGCCGGATTCCTCCAGGTAGTCCAGCAGCCGACCGATGTGGTGGTCGGCGTGCGCCAGGAATCCCGCGTAGACCTCGGCCATTCGCGCAAAGAGCCGCTTCTCGTCGGCGGACAGCGAATCCCACGGCCTGGTGACATCCAGTGGCGGGAACGGCTGGCCCTTGGGCCCCGTGCGGGTCTCCGGCGTGCCGATCGGGTTGACCGGCGGCAGTTCGGTGCCGGCCGGGACGACGCCCAGCTGCTTCTGCCGGGCCAGGGTCTGCTCACGCATCGCCTCGTACCCCATGTCGAACCGGCCCTTGAACTTGTCGGCCCATTCCTTGAAGACATGGTGCGGCGCGTGGGCGGCGCCGGGTGCGTAGTACAGGAAGAACGGCTTGTCCGGCGCGACCGTCTTGGCGTCCTTGATGAACTCGAGCGCCTTGTCGGTGATGTCGTCGGTGAGGTGGTAGCCCTCGGCCGGCGACTTGGGCTGGTCCACCGGGTGGTTGTCATAGACGAGGTCGGGGTACCACTGGTTGGTCTCGGCACCGAGGAACCCGTAGAACCTCTCAAACCCGCGGCCGGTGGGCCAGTTCCGCCGCGTCGACGCCAGGTTCATCTCCACGGTCGGGCACAGGTGCCACTTGCCGACCATGTAGGTATTCCAGCCCAGCTCGCCCAAGATCTCGGGCAGCATGCCGTTCTCCGGCGGGATCGTCCCGCTGGCGTTCGGGAACCCGATCGCGGCCTCGGTGATGCAGGCCATCGAGTTGCGGGTGTGGTTACGCCCGGTCAGCAGGCACGACCGGGTCGGCGAGCACAACGCGGTGGTGTGCCACTGCGTGTAGCGGATGCCATCGTTGGCGATCCGGTCGATGTTCGGCGTCTCAATGGGGCCGCCATAGCAGCTCATCGCCGAAAACCCCACGTCATCCAGCACGATGTACACCACGTTCGGCGCCCCATCCGGGGCCTTCGGCGGCTCGAACGGAGCCCAGTCCGGAACCGAATCCCGGATATCGACGTTGATCATGCCCTTAAACGGCTCGCTCACTTCACTGCTCCTTCCGCCCGAAGACGCGTGACTGGTTCCGCCCTGGACATGGCCCCTCCGAAGCACCCCGCCTTGACGCTACCCACGCGGCTCGCCTGCAGCCCCGGCGGTACTTTCCACCGCATGCATGCCCTCCATACCCGGGCTGCCGATCCAGTTCGCGCCGACCTCGCTAGGGACCGCATCTGTGGCGCCCCTATCCCGCGATGGCCGGGTTGTTTTCGGGCTCGGATTCGATGAGCAGCGAGAGGGCCTCGATCAAGGCCAGGTGGGTGAAGGCCTGGGGGAAGTTCCCGAGGTGCTGGCCGGTGGTGGTGTCGATTTCCTCGGCGTAGAGCAATAGCGGGCTGGCGAACGAGAGCAGCTTCTGGCACAGGGCATGGGCGCGTGCGGTTTCGCCGATCATGGCCAGCGCGCTGACCAGCCAGAACGAGCAGATGGTGAAGGTGCCCTCCTCGCCGGAGAAGCCGGTGTCCGTTCCTTCCACCCGGTAGCGCAGGACCAGGCCGTCTTTGGTCAGCTCGTCGGCGATGGCGAGCACCGTCGCCTTGACGCGGTCGTCGCCGGGGGGCAGGAATCCCATGATGGGCAGCAGCAGCAGCGAGGCGTCGAGGTCGTCGGTCTTGTAGTGCTGGCGGAAGACGCCCCGGGCGGACACGCCCTTGGCCAGCACCTCGGCCTTGATCTTGTCCGCTCCCGCCCGCCACCGCTTGGCGCGTTCCTCATCGCCGCGTTCCTCGGCGAGATCGGCGCCGCGGGCCGCCGCCACCCAGCACATCACCTTGGACGCGGTGAAGTGCTTGGGTTCGCCGCGGACCTCCCAGATCCCCTGATCGGGCTCGCGCCAGTGCTCAAGGGCGGCGTCCACGAACCCGGCCAGCCCCTCCCACACCGGCATCACGATCTGGCCCGCTGCCCGGCGGAACTGGACGTCCAGGGCGTCCAGAATCATCCCCCACACGTCATGCTGCTGCTGATTCCAGGCACCGTTGCCGACCCGCACGGGGCGCGCCCCCCGGTACCCCGACAGGTGATCCAGGGTCTTCTCGGTCAGATCACGTTCCCCGCCGATGCCGTACATGATCTGCAACTCAAGCTTCCGGTTGAGGTCACCGCCGCTGACAGCATCGATGATGAAACCGAAATACTCGATCGCCTCCCAGTCAAACCCCAGCCGGTACAGCGACCTGAGCATGAACGAGGAGTCCCGGATCCAGGTGAACCGGTAGTCCCAGTTGCGTGCCCCGCCGGGCGTCTCCGGCAGCGAGGTCGTCGCCGCCGCCATGATGGCGCCCGTGGGGGCGTAGCTGAGCGCCTTGAGGGTAAGCGCGCTGCGGTCGATGTAGGGCTTCCACGGATGGTCAGCGATCTTGGCTGTGCTCAGCCAGTCGCGCCAGAAGTCCACCGTGGCGTTCAGCGCGGTGAAAGCCTCCTCCTGGCTGGCCGGGACCTTCGTATCCCCCCAGGACAAGACCACAAACGCCGACTGGCCCTGGGTGAGCGTGGTCCGGCCGTAACAGCGGGCACCCAGCACACCGAGCCGGATGCTGCCCGCCAGCTCCAGCCGCACATCCCCCTCGGCCGGGGCGACCGTCATGGCGTCGTACCCGTCGCCCTTATAGCTCCAGATGCCGCCAGTGGTCCCGTAATTGAACAGCGGGGCACAGTTCACCATCGCCTCAACCCGGCCGCTGATGCACGTCGCGATCCGCACCAGGGCACCCACAGCCCCGAAATCAGAAGGAGCCCGGCGGTAATCCGCCCGCCGCCCCTCCACCTCGGCAGGGCCGACGACCAGCAGGTCATGGACCGTCATCCAGCCCGTCGGCGTCTGCCACGTCGTTTCCAGCACCATCGTCCCCGGCACATATCGCCGGTGCTGCGGGACATGGGCGTTGCTCGGGCCAAACCTGAACAAGCCAGCGGCCCGGTCCAGCAGCGCCGCGAACACACTCGGCGAATCCGGGCGGGGCAGGCACAGCCACTCAACCGACCCATCCGGTGCGACCAGGCAGCTCTGCTCACAATTCGACAGCAGCCCATACTCGGCAATAGGCGGAAACGTGTTCATCGGTGCCAACCCCCAGGCCAAGACCGGACACTCGGCGAGTCGTGACGATGAAACCGTAACCACCTGGTCGCGCCAGGTCGTCACCCAACAAGGGTGAACCCGGCCCAGGCCACCGGGCGCGGCGCACAGCATGACGCCGCCGAGCCGGACAGTCGCGCCGGATGTTCCGGCCACGAGGATCAGCGGCACTTCGCTGTCGTGCGGCCAAGTCATGCCCCGGGCGTTCACCCTTCTGCCCGGCTCAGATGCCTGCGTCGTGCGCGCCAGGTTTGGCGGCCGGGAGGGCGAGGTATCCCCAAGCACGTGGCCGGTCTCGGCCATTCCTGAAGGTCTTATCTGGCGCCGTTTGACGGAGCCGCCGGGCTGAATGCCCACTGATGGCGGCGGCAATCTGATCACCCTGGCGGGCAGGGACGGCGCGATCTGAAACAAGCTGACCGGCCGCGCAGTCTGAGCATGGTCGGGTCCGGTGTCCGCTACATTCCTGGGCACCCTTCATCGCTGCTACGCGCACCAAGC